>NZ_ATUK01000012.1 GCF_000420165.1 Thioalkalivibrio sp. AKL19
GGATTCGAATCCCAGAGCGCCGGGGACAACCATGCAAAAGGGGCCGCTCGGGCCCCTTTGCTTGAATCTGGCGGAGAGGGAGGGATTCGAACCCTCGATACGGGGTTACCGTATACACACTTTCCAGGCGTGCGCCTTCGACCGCTCGGCCACCTCTCCGTTTTCCGCAACCGCTACACGGCCACGAAGCGCGGAATCCTAAACCAGGCGCGGCATCGGCGCAATGCAGGGCCCCAGGGGAAATGCTTGCGCACTCAGGAACCGCCCTTGCCCGGCAGCCCGGGAAACGCGTGCACGTTACCGCCAGCCGTGCCCGCATCGTGGATGCGGGGCGTCCCGACGGCCGTGACCTCGTCAATCCGGATCAGCGCGTGCATCGGCACATGAAAGCGCTCCACCCCCTCGAACTCGGTGCGCAGTCGCTCCTCCGACGGGTCCACCACCACCTGCGAGCGTTCGCCAAACAACAGGCCCTCGATGGTGACGAACCCGTAGAGCTCGTCCTGGTAGACATCGCGGGCGAACAACTCGTACGTCTTTCCGTTGTTCAGGAAGCTGATGCGGTAGCGAATGTTCTTTTCCATGGGCTCCATAATGGGGGAGCAACCGCAGATTGCAACGGGTTGGCGTTGGTCCATGCGGACAGAGTCGGTATGATTCCCGCCGTCATCCGCATGGGCCCCGGCACACCAACGATGAATTCCTCCCAGGAGCTGCTCGATCACCTGAGCCGCAACAGCTCGCCGTACCAGGATCCGCTCACGCGGATTCGCTGGGATGCGCTGTCGTCGGAGGATTTCTGGATCCCGGAAGAGGCCATCTCGCTGTTCGGCACCCCGGAGTACTCCGCCCTGTCCGGCGAGCAGAAACGCCGCCTCTCGCAGTACGAGTTTCTCTATTTCATCAGCGGTGCGCTGTGGCTGGAAGGTCTGTTCATGGAGCGCATCTCGCGCATCTCCATGCACTCGACCGGCCGCCTGGACCGGCTGAACTACCGCCTGCACGAACTGCGCGAAGAGGCCGGGCACAGTTTGATGTTCATCGAGTTCATGCGCCGCAGCGGCCTGAACCTGCCCGAGAAGCGATTCCCCAAGCCCCGGCTCGCCACCCTGGTGGGCCGCTTTGCCCCGTTCGAGTCCTCGGTTTTCTGGATCGCGGTCATGATTGGCGAGGAAGTCCCCGACCGCATGAACCGCCTGATCCACCAGCGCCGCGAACAGATCAGTCCCACGGTGCATGACGTGGTGACCACCCACATGATCGACGAGGCCCGCCACATGGCGCATGCCCGGGATACGCTGGAAAGCTGTCTGGACACCCTACCGGCGTGGCAGAAGGCGGCCTACCGTCCGCTGATGCGGCACGTGTTCCGGCAGTTCGTGCACGCCTTCTACTATCCAACGGCGGATATCTACCAGTTGGCAGGCCTGCCCGCGGGTCCCGACTACCGGCGGCTTGCCCGCGATAACCCCCGCCGTGCGGCCTTTATCGATACCTGTGTCGATCCCGCGCTGCAGATCCTCCGCGCCCAGGGGCTGGTGCTGAACTGGCGGTAGCGGCAGCGCACCGGACCCGCGGTCACGCTGCCTGCATGACCGATTGGGTATGATCAGGCCCATGGCCCCGTACCTCCACCTCCGCCCGCCGAGCACCACGTGGCGCCAGATCGAACTGGGCCTCTTTGTCGTGCTGCTGGTCATGATCGGCCTGCGGGTATGGTTCCAGCCGCCCTCGGCCCTGCAGCAGCTTACGTTCCGCGAAGAGTTGCAGGTGGTGCTGGTCGAAAATCCGCTTGGGCGCTCGGAACTGGCGGCCACCAACGGTCACGGCCAGCTGGAACTGGACCTCCTGCACGGCTTTGCGCGGGAACTGGGCACCCGCATCCGGGTGACCCGGGTGGAGACGGCGGCCGAGGCGCACCGTCGGCTGCGCGAACAGCGCGTGGACCTGGCCGCCGGGCTGCTGGTGGCCCCCGACGACCCGTCGATCAAGGCAGGCCCGGAGATCCTCGCCATCCAGCAGGTCCTCGCCTTCTGGCGCGGGAACGAATCCACCGCCGCCCTGCCGTCCCTCACCGATCTGCCAGCCGGGACGCGGCTGGGGTTCACCGCCCAGTCGCCCCTGCCGGAGCGCCTGCGCCTGTACGTGGCCGGGGTCGACGACGACCCGGCACCGTACGCCATACCGGAACAGGACCCCGGTGCCGAGTCCGCGGATCGGGAGAGGCCCGGCCGGGAAGACGATATGGCGCACGTGCCGGCCGTAGAACTGATCCCCATGGGCACCGCCGAGGCACTGCGCCAGGCCCTGGCCGCGGGCGATATCGACTACGCCCTGATGAACTCGCTGGAATTCGGTCGCCTGCGGCGGCTGCACCCCGAACTGCGCACGGCACACGAATTCGAGACCGGAGCTACCGTCACCTGGCTGTTCCCGTCCGGGTTCGACCGCAGCCTGATCGACGCGGCGGAGCGTTTTGTCGAACGTCTGCGCGAAAACCGGGAACTGGAGCTGCTGAGCGACCGATACCTCGGACACCTGGAGATCCACGGCCTGGTGGACGCCCTGACCTTCGCCCGCCGGGTGGAAAATCGCCTGGGCCGTTTTCGCGAGCTGTTCGAGCGCGCGGGCGAGGAGTACGGCCTGGACTGGCGCTTTATCGCCGCGGTGGCCTATCAGGAATCGCACTGGAATGCGGATGCGGTCTCCCCGACCGGGGTCCGCGGGCTGATGATGCTGACCCAGGACACCGCCGCCGGACTCGGCGTCGAGGACCGCACCGACCCGGCATCCAGTGTGGATGGCGGCACTCGCTACCTGCTGGATCTGCGCGAACGCCTTCCGGAACGCATCCCGGAACCCGACCGAACCTGGATGACGCTGGCCGCCTACAACGTGGGCCTCGGCCACCTTCACGATGCGCGGCGCCTGGCCGAGGCCAATGGCGATGATCCGGATCGCTGGCTGGACGTAATGCAGTGGCTCCCGCGCCTGGCCGACCCCGAATGGTACGAGCGCACCCGCTACGGCTACGCGCGTGGCTGGGAGCCGGTGGTCTACGTGCAGAACATTCGCAGCTACTACGACAAACTGATCCAGCGCTTCCCCGAGAGCAATGACCATGCGCAACCGGCTCCCGAGCTCTACCGAAGGGTCCCGCTGTCGCTCTAGGGAAACACTGATCCATGTACACACTCGCGCTCGAGTCGCTTTTGCGTGCGAACAAGGCGCGGTGACTGCCGTGCAGTCATTCTGCACAAAGGAACCGCAACGCCGTGCGCGCGCAAAAGCGGCCGAGCCCCTTGGGGTTGGCACCCCAGGTTCCCCGATCCGGCGTTGCGCCGCTTGCGGGTAGAACCACTACCCGCTGCACGACGCGCCTTGTCTCGGAAAACCTGGGGTACCAACGCGAGTGTGTACATGGATCAGTGTTTCCCTAGGTGTGATCTCTCAATAGGTTGTCCACGGGGCGAGTTCGAATCCTGGCCGGTCCACGCGCATCCCGGGCACGGCTGCTCGCGGGCCAACCCTGGATCAATCCCGAGCGCTCGCGCGTCTATTCTCGAATCCCGCCACCAAGGTTTCCATGACTCGCCCCATTACCGCAGTACTGCTCGCTATGCTACCTCTTGTCTGGACGCCGTTCACGGCCGTGGCCCAGGCACCCGCCGACACTGCAGGCGCCGTGGATGCGTCCGCCGCGATCGAAGCCGGCGGTACCGAAGTGCCGATAGAACGCTACCGCGTCGCGGGTGACGCGGTCCTGCTGTGGTTTCCCTCCGAACACGGCGTCCAGGACGGGCACCGGGAACAGGCCCTGGCCCTTCAGGCGTCCGGGGTCGAGGTCTGGCTGGCCGATCCGTTCACCGGCCACTTCCTGCCCGAGGCGGCGTCCAGCTTCGACGACATGCCCACTGCCACGGTGGCGGAGCTGATCGAGGCGGCGCACGCCGACACCGGCCGCCCGGTTTTCGCGTTCGGGCACGACCGTGCCCTGCCCTGGCTGCTCACCGGGCTCTATCAATGGCAGCAGGCTCACCCCGGTGCGGATCACCTGGGCGGCCTCCTGATGGCCAGCCCCTTCCTGCACACCGGCGCGGACACGGAGGCGACCGAACTGCAGCCCATCGTCGGGCTGACCAACCTGCCGGTGTACATCCTGCAGCCCGAACAATCGCCCCAGCGCCAGCAACTCGGGCGGGTTCGCGCCGGGCTTGCCGAGAGCGGCAGCGCGGTAGGCGTCCGTCTGCTCGCCGACATCCGCGACCGGTTCTTTTTCCGTCCGGACGCCACGGAAGGGGAGCGGCTGGCAAGCGAGACCTTCCATCGCGAGATCGTCTTCGGCATGGAGCTGTTGTCGCGTCTACCCCGCCAGCGGATGCCCGCGGTCGCCGATGCCGACACGGACCTGGCCGTACGAACCCCCAGCGGCACCGACGCACAACTTAATGCCCTGGAGGAACCCGTGGTGGCCCCGCCACTGAAGCGCTCCGACCTGGAGGGCAACATCCACCGCCTGGAGGACTATCGCGGCGAGGTGGTGCTGATCAACTTCTGGGCCAGCTGGTGTCCGCCCTGCGTACACGAGATGCCCTCCATGCAGCTGCTGGAGGACGAACTGCGCGATGAAGGCTTCCGCATCCTGGCGGTGAACCTCGGCGAGGACGAGGACACCATCGGCCGCTTCATCGAGGACGAAGTGCAAACGGAATTCACCATCCTCCTCGACCCGGATCAGGATTCGCTCGAAGACTGGCGCGCCATGGCCTACCCCACCAGCTACGTCGTCGACCGCGAAGGCCGCCTGCGCTACTACCTGTTCGGCGCCATCGAATGGACTGAACCCGGCGTGATCGGCCAGATCCGCGAACTCCTTGAAGAAGATGATTCATAGGAACCGGGGGCCGCAGAACCGGCACATTCCCGGCAGCGCTCGGCACCGGGGGAACACTGACCGAAGCGACCCCGCCTTGGCGCATCCGGCATCCGGACGCTTTCCGCCGGGCCCCTGCGGCGGGCAGCCCGTCCCGCAAGAAACCGGACCCGGACAGCCCCGACGCGCGTGCGGTCTTGCGTGCGGACGCTGCCAGCCGGGCCTATCTTCAGGATTGGGGGCACGCGAACCGGAGATGGCCATGAAGACACGCCGGAGCACAGGAACAGCCGCACTCCCACTACTCGCGATCGCGGGATTCTGGCTCGCGTTACCGGCATTCGCGGAGGTGGAGGTCGGCATCACCACCGACCTTTCCGAGTTCGAGGTACTCCACGGCGACGAGCGTGTGACGGTGTCTCGCGACCAGGACACCTTCGCGACGATCGACCTCGACTACGCGCAGATCGCACGCCCCTGCCCGCCCTTCTGCATTCAGCCGATGAGCCTTGGACGCGGCGTCGAGACACTGGGTGAACTGGAGTTCATCGACTATCTGCAACAGACCACCGAGCGCGACGACCTGGTGATCATTGACTCGCGCACGCCGCGCGAGTACCGCCGCGGCACCATCCCGGGGGCCGTCAACATCCCCTGGGACCGGCTGCACTTCGCTTCCGGGGCCGACCCGGACGACGTGCGCAACGTGCTGACCGAAGACTTCGGCGCAATCTTCGACGGCGACTTCTACAACTTCAGCCGCGCGAAGACCCTGGTGCTTTTCTGCAACGGCCCCTGGTGCGGCCAGTCCCCCACCAACGTCCGCACCCTGACCAACCTCGGCTACCCGGCCGAACGCATCAAGTGGTACCGCGGCGGCATGCAGATGTGGCACGCCTTCGGCCTGACGATTGTTGAAGGCGAGACCGACGACTAGCCCAAGAGGACGTCGACCCCGTCATTGCGAGCGCAGCGAAGCAATCAGCCCGCTGAGGGCACCGCCATATGCGCGATCAAGGCCCCACTGGATTGCTTCTCTGCGCTCGCAACGACCGGGTGAGTGGCCGAATCAGCGATGACTCCGCCTGCCTGCCCGCAAGCTACTGCTGCTCCGCCATCAGGGCCTCGACGATGCCGATCACGTCGGGGTCGTCCCATTCGATGGCGCTGTTGACCGAAAAGCGCACGCGGCCATCACGGCCGAGGATGAACGAGCTGGGGAAGGCGAACACGCGCCAGTCAGCGGCGACCCGGCCGTCGAAGTCCATCAGGACCGGGAAGTCCACCTGTACCTCGTCCATGAAGGCGGTAATGTGCTCCGCGCTCTCCTGGTAGTTGACCGAAACGATGGCAAATCCGTCTCCCAGGGTCTCGGCCATGCGGTTCATCGACGGGATCTCGTGTACGCAGGGCGGGCACCAGCTGGCCCAGAAATTCAGCAGCACCACCTGCCCTGCGTAATCGGACAGCGACTGCTCGTCACCCAGGTGATCGGTGAGCGTGAAGTCATTCACGGGTGGCCGCTGATCGCGCGCCACCAGCCCCCGACCGGCCTCGATGTCACGCGCAGTCTCGGGCATCGGCGCGGCCTCCAGCGGGCGCCGGACACTGGCGAGAAGCCGGCCCGCCTGCAGCAACTGCGCGGGCAGTCGCCCGGCCGCGGCGGCCTCCTCCGGCTCGGGCTCGGAACGGCGCAGGTAGTAGAAATCGCGCACGTCCGGGACCATCTGGACGAACACCGCACTGCCGCCGCGGCGCAGGTCGGCGAGGATCTCGTCGAGGTGCCAGCGATAGACGCCCTGGGTCGGCTGCAGCAGGTAGACGGGCAGGCTGGTGGCCTGCACGACGTCCACGAACTCCGCGGGCGCACCAGCCACCGGGGTGTCCACCATGAGGTTGGGGAAGGCCAGTGCCGCACCGAGCACGTAGGCTGCCTCGGGCCCGTCTTCCTGCCACTGGCGCAGCCCTCGCAGGGCCGTGATGGCCGGACGGCCCGAGGCCACCAGCATCACCTGCTTGCCGGTCTGCGTGTTCGCGGCGCGCAGCAGCGCGGCAACGCTGACACCGTCCAGGCTGCGCATGCTCTCGTTGGTGCGAGGGAGGAAGTGGGCATCCAGCAGATCCACCTGCCAGACCTCTATACCCATCGCGGCCAGCTCGTGGCCGAAGCGCGCATGGTTGGCGTGTTCGCCCGCCTGCGGCAGCAGCCAGAGATAGAGGCGGTCGCCGGCGGCCGGGTACACGGTGACGTCCAGGCCGACGCCTGCGGGATCGGTGACTGTCAACGTGCGCGGTTCAATCTCTCCGGCACTCGCCGGCGAGAGCAGGAGAAGCAGAGACAGCAGCAGGTACACGCACGGCAGGAATCGTATCGACACGCGGGCATCCATCAAGGGAACCGACCGCGACTATAGCGCCCCGCCCCGTCTGCGGGAATGCCGCGCGCAGAGCCCGCGCGGGTGGCGTCAGCGCGGGTGCGTGTGCCGGTAGGTCCGCAGGCGGCGGGTCTTCTCCACCATGCGCCAGAGAGAACGGCTGTTGTTGTAGCGCGAGACATGCTGCAGCGGCACCCAGAGGATGTCATGCGACTCGTGGCTGCCGGGCACCGGCAAACGGTCGTCGATCTCGAGCAGGAAGCGCACGTCGATGTGCTCGTGCATGGGGAAATGCGGGCTGGCCGGGATGGTGTGGATGTCGAGGTCGAAGACATCCTCCTCCACCAGGCGGATCTGCTCGGGGGCCAGACCGGTCTCTTCGTGGGTCTCGCGCAGGGCCACCTGCAGGATGTCGGCCTGGCCGTCGGCATGCCCGCCCGGCTGGAACCAGCGGTGGTGCTTGCCGTGCAGCAGCAGCAGGGCCTGTTCGCGGTCGGGGCTGACCACCCAGGCGGAACCGGTCACATGCGCGGGCAGGAGGTCGCAGTGGAAGCAGTCCGGGTGCTCGCTGACGAACTCCAGGGCGCGACGGACGTATCCGGCCTCCTCGATGAAGGTCGTCTGGTGTCGGGCGAGCAGGTCCAGCAGCTGGGCGCGATGCATCTCAGGTCCCGGCGGGGTTGTGCAGCGCGTGGATCGCCGCACGCGCGGCCTCGTCCACGTCGCCTTCCCGGCCGGCCAGCGTCAGACGGCCAAAGGCACCCACCGCACGCACGTCGATCAGCGAGACGTTAGCGGCCTTCAGCGCCTGGTTCGCGGCGTAGATGATGTACCCGGCCGGCTCCGCCTCGAGGATGAACATGCTCTGTTCCGGAAGGATCATGTTGCCGCGACGGTTCTGGCGGTTGATCAGCACGGTGTGGTCCGGCGTCATCCCGCGGATGGTCTCCTGCCACGGGATGCGACAGGGCTGGCGATCGTCCTGGCTGGCACCCAGGCGCGCCAGCAGTACGCGGCCAGCCTCCTGCACGTCACTCTGGTCGCGGTGGTGGATCACCATGGAGCCGAATTCGCGCTCCACCACCTGCTGCGCGAGGTGCACGTTGGTCGCCTTCAGCGCCACGTCGGTCAGGCGGTGCACCGCCATACCCGGCGAGACCTCCACCCACAGACAGGAGTCCCCCGGAACGGGCAGAAAACCCTGGGAGACCGTAGCCATGTATTCCGCCAGCTGCGGCTGGAGAGAATCCATGTAGACGTAGGTACGCAGCTGGATCATCGATTCGCTCTGGGCCAGGACCCGGGGTCGCGTGGTTCCCGCGCGTCGCGGCCCGAACCCGCACGGGAGTCCGCGCACGCGCGCTGCCGGCCGCCTCGTCAACGCCGGCCTGCGCGGGCACACGGGAGAATTGGAGTGCGTATTGTGAACGCAGCGCGCCCCAAGCTCAATCTCCGGGCCCGGGCCGGCGGCACCGCCCTACCCACGTCGGGCCACTCCAGCGACGCGCGCCGGCATGGATCGACGCCCCGGGAAGCGCCGCCCTGGCCTGCATTCGTATAATGATTCGCTCACGTCCATCAGCCCAGGGATTGCCATGCCAAAGCAGGATGCGGACCACCTTCTCGCCCGCGTGGAAGATGCCGATCTCGACCTGGCCGAGACCCTGCGCCAGATCGTCGACTGGCTGCGCCCGGAAGACCCGCGCAACGTCGCGCCGGTGATCGCCCGGATCGAACAGCTGACCCTGGCGCTGGCGGAGAACCCGCGCCTTCAGGAGCGGCTGCGCACGCGGCTGGAAGACGGGCTGGAAGACGCCCGGCACCTCACGCTGTACACCGGCATCGGGTTGTTCTCGCGCAAGGGGTTCTTCCGCGAGGCGGCCGAGCTGATCTACGAGCGCGTCAATCCGCGACCGATGGATCGGGGCGACCTGAAGGACGTGTTGTTCCACGTCTTCCACCAGACCGATGACGCCATCTGGGTCGCGGCCCTGCCGGACGATGCCTGGTGGCGTTTCCTGGAATCGCTGGGTTGCCTCTCCGGCGAGCACCCCGGCGTCCTGCACCGGGCCCGCGAAGAGATCCTCTACGCCCTGGAGATGCTCTCCATCTGGGTCGCCGCGGAGGAACTGGAACCGGAGCTGCTGCGCCTGGACCCCTCGATCGCCGAACGCAACTCGGCGTTTGTCGCCCAGGAGCGGGAGATCTCGGCCTACGTGCGCGACTACCGCGCCGCGCTGGAAGACCCCAACCGCGAGCGCATGGACGACCGCCACGCCCGGGTGCTGCTCGAGCAGTGCGGCGAGCAGATCGCGCGTCTGCGCCGTCTGGCCATCACCCACGGCAACAGCCTGTCGCTCACGCACCTGCTGGAGCGGCTGGACCAAACCCTCCGGCGCATCCACAAGCTGCTCGACCTGCTGGAGCCCGACCCGGACCGCGACGCCCGCGCCGCCTCGGTAGGGGTGTTCCGCGAACTCATCACCATCAGCGCCCGCCAGCACGGCGTACGCGCGCTGTGGCAGGACAACATCAAGCTGGTCTCGCGCAGCATCACCCAGCATGTCAGCGACACCGGCGAGCATTACATCACCCAGTCGCGCGGCGAATACTTCCAGATGCTGCGCTCCGGGGCCGGCGCCGGGCTGATTATCGCAGTGATGGCCCTGATCAAGATCCAGATTGAATCCCTCGGGCTGTCCCACGCGGCCAACACCCTTTGGGTAAGCCTGAATTACGGCCTCGGCTTCGTGCTGATCCACATCCTGCATTTCACGGTGGCCACCAAGCAGCCGGCCATGACCGCCGCGCGCCTGGCCGCCGCCATCGAGGAGAGCGACCGCGGCACGGCCGACCCGCGCAAGATGGCGGATCTGCTGATGCGCGTGGGACGTTCGCAGTTTGCCGCGGTGCTTGGCAACGTGGGCATCGCCCTGCCCACCGCCATCGTGATCGGCTTTCTTGCGGCCACCATGTTCGAGGCCCCGATCCTGTCCAGTCGCGAGATCGACTACCTGATGGACGGCCTGCGCCCGATCATGGGCCTGGCGCTTTTCTTCGCCGCGATTGCCGGGGTATGGCTGTTCGTCTCCGGCCTGATCGCCGGCTTTTTCGACAACCGCTGCGCCTATCTCGACCTGCCCGGGAGACTGCGCGAACACCCACTGCTGCGCCGGCTCCTGCCGACCGGCGCACGCCACCGCCTGGCCGACTGGATCGGCTACAACTACGGCGCGCTGATCGGCAACTTCCTGTTCGGGGTCCTGCTGGGGGTTACCGGCTATATCGGTTACCTGCTGAACCTCCCGCTGGATATCCAGCACGTGGCCTTCGCCTCGGCCAACCTGGGCTATGTGACCGCCAGTGAGGCCCCCGGCCTGGCCATGTTCGCACTGTTCCTGGTGTTCGTGCTGCTGATCGGCGCGGTCAACCTGTGGGTCAGTTTCGGGCTCGCGCTGTACGTCGCGCTGCGCGCACGCGGCGTGCGTATCGGGGCCTTCGGCCGCGTGTTCCAGGCCTACGGTCAACACCTGCGCGAACGCCCCCGCGAGTTCCTGTTCCCGCCCGGTCCCCCGAACAGCGCCGACGGGGACGACGACCCGTCCGATGCGCGGTAACCGGGCCCTTCGCCTGCTGGTGCCGGTAGCCGCACTCTGGCTGGCCGGCTGTGCCGGGGCGGCCCCCAGTCCATCCGGCGACGGGACGCGCGCCGCGATGATCGCACCGGACGCCATCCACACGGCCGATGGCGACCAGCTGCCGCTGCACCGCTGGGGACCGGACGACCCCGAGCAGGTCGCGCTCGCGCTGCACGGCTTCAATGACCACGGGGGCAGCATGCAGGCCCTGGGCGAGGCCCTCGCCGGGCACGGGATCACCGTCTACGCCTATGACCAGCGCGGCTTCGGGGGCACGCGGAACGTGGGCTACTGGTCCGGTCATCATCTGATGGCCGAGGACGCCCGCACCGCGCTGCGGCTGCTGCGCGAGCGCTATCCCGAACAGCCCCCGTTCGTGATTGGCAAGAGCATGGGAGGTGCCGTGGCCCTGCTGGCCGTGGCACACACACCCGAGCCCGGTGAGGCATCGTCGCTGGTGGCCGGTTCGGTACTGATCGCACCGGCGGTATGGAGCCGCGGCGACATGCCCTGGTACCAGCGCTTCGGCCTGTGGCTGGGGGCGCGCCTGGCGCCCGGCTGGCGCCTGGACGGGGAGATGGCGGCGGAACTGGATATCCGCCCTACGGATGACCCTGCCGTGCTGGAGCGGATGCGCGACGACCCACTGGTGCTGCGCGATGCCCGCATCGATGCCCTGGACGGCCTCACCACCCTGATGACCCACGCGCTGGAGGCCGGCCCCGACCTTCCCCCGCCCAGCCTGACGCTGTACGGGGCCCGCGACGACCTGGTGCCGCCCCTGCCCCTGGCGCGCCTGCTGGAGGGCCTGGCCGCTCAGGAGTCCAGTGATCATCGCGCCGTGCTCTATCCCGAGGGCTATCACATGCTGACGCGCTACACCCGCGCCGAGGCCACCTTCGCGGACATCGCCGCGTGGCTGCAGGACCCGCGGGCCACCCTGCCCTCGGGTCACGAACGCACACCCGCGGACCTGGCCCGGCACCTGCGCGACAAGGACTGAGCCCCGGCCACCGGGCGGCGGCCGTCACCCGCCGCGCATCCCGCCGGCCCCGCAAGACCCGGCGCCAGCAAGCACCGGCAAAGACCACCCCATCCATCGATACATACCGATATATGGATTTTCGATGGTTGTTGATCCAGATCAAGCCAAAACTGTGACCGAGTCCGCACCCTGACGACCTCCATGCCCGGCCACGGGCCGTCCACCCATGCTCGAGGTCATCCATGAATGCGGCATCTCGACCCGCCCCCCGCCGTGCCCTGCGCCTGAGACTGTTCATCATCGCGGCGATCATGGCCGTGGCCCTGCTGGTATTCCTGGCCGTCAACGCGACCACCACCCTGATCTACGAACGCACCATGGCCCGTCAGGCGGAGCAGACGGCCAGCGGTATCGCGCACCAAACCTTTGCCTCGATGTTCCAGATCATGCGCGAGGGCTGGAGCCGCGAGCAGCTGGAGGCCTTCTCCACCGGGATCGAGGAATCGCTGGACGGGACACCGCTGACGCTGGAGCTGTACCGCGGGGAAAAGGTCGCGGCGCTCTATGGCGAGGTTGGACAACCCTCGTGGAACGAACGCATCGAGCACGCCTTTGACACCGGGGTCATCGAAAGCCGCCAGGACAACGGCGAGCTGCAGTACACCTTTCCGCTGCGGGCGCGCAACGAATGCCTGAGCTGTCACACCAATGCATCCGCCGGCGATGTCCTGGGCGTCATGGAGGTGCGACAGGATCTCGGCACCGCGATCAACGAAGCACGCAGCCAGCACATATGGACCTTCTTCGGCACCGGGCTGGGAACCCTGCTGCTGGGCACGCTGATCGCGACCTGGGCGACCGGGCCCATCACCCGTTCGGTGCGGCGGTTCCAGGACCAGGTGACGCGGGTCAACGCGATCAAGGATCTCAACGAGATGGAGCCGCAGGCAATCGACACCGGCTTCGTCGAGCTGAACCAGGTCGTCGACCAGGTGGACGAGCTGGTGCGCAAACTGCGCTCGGTGGCCGTGGACAAGGACATCCTCGAGTTCGAGCTGAAGCTGCTGGACAAGTTCATCATCACCTCGGACGTGGTCCGTGACTGGCGCGAGTACATCGGTGTCCTGCTGACCGAGATCAACACGATCATCGATGCCTACACGTTGTTCACGCTATTCAAGGCCAACGACGAGGTCTACGAACTGGAGATCTTCTGGCGCGCCGAACCGAGCGAGAACACCCGGCGCACGGTGGAGCGCCTGGCCGCACACCGGATCCGTGCGGCCGAACAGTTCGCAATGGACGCCAACCTGACCATCCGCCACAACGTCGCGGACTCCAGCCACGCACTGCCGGAGCTATCGCCACACACCATCGAGATGGCGACCAAGTCACTGCTGCTGGATGCGCCGCGCATCGGCGGGGTGGTCGGCATCGGCGTGCAGTCCGACCTGGTGCGCGATCCCGTGAGACATGTGGTCATCGAAAGCATCCTCTCCACCCTCCTGAATCTGGTCGGGTCGGTGAAGGCCATCTACAAGTACACCCAGGATCTGGAGTACTACGCCACCCGTGACCCGCTGACCAACCTGTACAACCAGCGGGTGTTCTGGGAGCTGTTCAACTACGAGATCAAGCGCGCCGAGGGGCATGCCTATCCGTTTTCGGTGATGGTCGTGGATCTGGACAACTTCAAGACCATCAACGACCGCTATGGCCACGCCTTCGGCGACCGCTTCCTGCAGGCCTACGCCGAGACGATCCAGGGGGCCATCCGCAACGAGGACATCCTGGCCCGGTACGGCGGCGACGAATTTGCGCTGATCCTGCCGGAGACCGACCAGCAGGCCGCCTGGCAACTCGCCGCGCACATGGCCGAAGCGACGGACCGGCTGTCGCTGCCCGCCCCGGACGGGTCGCGGGTCAAGGCGACGACCTGCATCGGGATTGCCGCCTACCCACGCCACGGCCGCGACACCCGAGACCTGTTCCTGGTGGCCGACAACATGATGTACAAGGCCAAGCGCGAGGGGAAAAACGCCGTCTGCGTCCCCAGCGACGAAGAGGTCGCCGCGGTGTTCCGGGAGGCCGGCGAGACCGGGATCATGATCATGGAGGCGCTGGAGGACCGGCGTATCGTGCCCTTTTTCCAGCCCATCATGGACACGGCTACCGGCGAGGCCCGCATCCACGAATTGCTGATGCGCATCCGCGTGGGTGACCAGTTGATCCCGGCCGGCCAGTTCGTGGAAGTGGCCGAGACCATGGGGGTGATGCACCAGCTCGACTACGTCCTGATCGAACAGGCCTTTGCCGAGGTGCAGCGCTCGGACTATACCGGACTCCTGTTCATCAACCTGTCCCCGCGCGCGCTGATCATTGGCGAGTTCATCGGCAAGGTCCGCAAGCTGGCGCAGGATCACCAGATCGATCCGGCCACGGTCGTATTCGAGATCACCGAACGCGACACGGTGAAGAACATGGCCGTGCTGGAGAAGTTCGTGCTCGATCTCAAGCAGCAAGGGTTCCAGTTCGCCGTGGACGACTTCGGCTCGGGGTTCTCCTCGTTCCATTACCTGAAGCGCTTTCCCATCGACTTCGTGAAGATCGAAGGTGACTTCGTGCGCAACATGGTCCACGACCCGCGCGACCAGGCCTTCGTGCGTTCCATCGCCGCACTCGCCCGTGACTTGGACGTGCGCACCATTGCCGAATTTGTCGAGGATCAGGAGATCCTCGAAGCGGTCCAGTCCATCGGCATCCATTACGCCCAGGGTTTCCATGTCGGCCACCCCGGTCCACGGCTCGGGAACCCACCGGCATGAGCGGGCCCCGGACCACCCTGATCCAGGGGCTGAAACAGCAGCTGGGCTGCCCCGATCCGGAGTTGTTGCTGATGCCCTGGCGGCACCACGCCCTGCTGGAGCATCAGCGAGCCCGCCTGATTATTTCCCGGGTGCGCCTGGTCGCGTTTCTTTTCGCCCTGCTCACGCCCCTGTGGATCCTGGTGGACCTCGTGTTCCTGCCCTGGCCGGTCTGGGGCGAGCTCGCGCTGGCGCGCCTGCTGACGAGCGCCGCCTTCCTGTGGATGTCGCTGCGCTATCAGCCCTCCGACAGCATGCCGCGGGCCTGGGTCGCGCTGGCCCTGCTGTTTGCCATTCCGACCCTTTTCTTCCTCTATTCCCACCCGCTACTCGCCTTCCGGGAGATGGCCGGGATCGAGGCCGCCATCGCCGCCGGCTACGCCTTCCTGCCCTTCGTGATGATCGCGGGGCTGGCCATCTTTCCACTCACCGTCACCGAGGCCGTGGCCTACTCGATCCCGGTGCTCGCCGGCCAGGCCGTGGCGGCCCTGCTCCAGCTCGACAGTATGGACTGGACCACGCACGTCGGTGCCTTCTGGTTGCTGCTGCTGATCGCGTCGGTTGGCGCGCTGGCCAGCACCAGCCAGTTACAGTTCCTGGCGGCCCTGGTGCGGGAGTCTTCGCGTGATGCTCTGACCGGGTGCTACACGCGCGGGAGCGGCAAGCGCCTGCTGGAACGCGAGATGGCACGGACCCGGCGACAGGGCCGGCCCCTCGCCGTGGCCTTTGTCGACCTCGACCGCTTCAAGGCGCTGAACGACCGCTTCGGACACGAGGAAGGCGACCGGGCCCTGCGCGCCGTCGCCAACGCCCTGACCAAACGCCTGCGCAGCATCGACAGCGTGATCCGCTGGGGCGGCGAGGAGTTCCTGATCCTGATGCCGGAGACCAGCCGGGAGGAGGCACGCCAGGCCCTGGAACGGGTGCTGAGCGAACCGGCCAGTCACACCCCCGACGGCCAGGCATTGACCGCGAGCATCGGCATCGCGAGCTGGCCGGAGGATATCCGGGCGACCGACGCCGAGGCCCTGGTGCACGAGGCGGACCTTCGGATGTATCGTGCCAAGAACAAGGGGGGTGATCGCATCATCGACGCCCGCGCCGCCTGAGCATGACTGGAGGGCAGCATGAAGCATTCCAATGACCGGCTGGACCAACTCGTTGCACAGGCACGGCAGTCGCAGGCCGAACGGGAGCGCGGCTACCGCGAGCAGGCGCTCAAGATGTACCCGTGGGTGTGTGGCCGCTGCGGGCGCGAGTTCACCCGCGCCAACCTGCGCGAGCTGACCGTGCACCATCGCGACCACAATCACGACAACAATCCCAGCGACGGCAGCAATTGGGAGCTGCTGTGCCTGTACTGCCACGACAACGAGCACCAGCGCTACACCGACGCCACCCCCGGCAGCGACAAGACAACGGGGACCGCCGCCACGCACAACCCGTTCGCCGGACTGGCCGGCCTGCTCAAGGGCGACAGCGATCCGGACGACGACCATTCCGGGACGTAGCGCCCGGACACCAGGAGCCGCTCAGAGCCAGCGCCAGCACCAGCGTGCTCTCCGGACAGTCGACGTAGTCCTGCAGGTAGCGCGCCTCGTACTCCGCGCGGTCCTGGTAGAGATAGGACCACTCACGGAACACCGCAATGCGCAGGCGCGCCACATCCTCCAGGTAGGGCACGATCCCCGCGCCGCTGACAATCCTGAATTCAATCCGTCCCGAACTCCTCGTCAGGCCAGTCCAGGCGCCTGCGCCGGTACCGGACGTCCCACGCCGCGCAGCAGGCGTCCCAGGATATCGGTCCCGCTCAGGATGCGCCGCTGGTCATCGGTCCACAGCAGGATCACGTCGTCGCCGACCACGGTGTCGCCGCTGCTCGCCGGTCGCACCTTGAAATACGGCACCAGCCCGCCGAGGCGCCGGGCGCCGTCGCGCACCACCAGCGGGTGATGGCAATGATGGTGGGGATCAAAGCGTTCTGGCGCAAACAGGGCCTCGCGGGTGAACTCCGCGACCCGGATCACGGTGCGCGGCTCGCCCTCGGGATCGGTGATCACCATCCAGCCACGTCCCGGCCGATTGAGTCGACGCAGGAACGGATCGTCGGTGCGGGGCTCGATCGCCGGAAACACCGGAAGACTGTCCGCGAATTCGAGCGTGATCACGCTGTCCGGGTCCAGTGCCTCGCCCTCGTGCTGCACCAGGATGTCATCCAGCTCGAGGAAATTGCGCGCGCCGCGCCCCTCCACACGCGTGATCTCGCTGCCGTGCGCCTGCATGTGCAAATCGAGCAGATGGTGCAGGTCCCGTTCGGGAAAGAAGCGAATCTCCTCGCCTCCCAGCCAGCGATCCAGAACCCAGGCAGTGGGCCGCGCCACCGGATACATCAGGACCTGATAGAAGCGCAGCAACGGATACAGCGTCCCGGCCACCTTGAGGGCGTGCCGGGAAAAATAGGACTGCGGCAGGATCTCGGCAAAGATCGTGATCACCACGGTGGAAAACAGGAATGCCGCCACGCCGCCCATCGCCGAACCCGACAGCAACGCCAGCAGGACATTGACGCCGACATTGCCCCACAGGATGGTCACCAGGGCGAAGTTGGCATCGCCGCGCAGGGCCAGCAGCCGCTCCGCGCGCGCGTCCCCCTTCTGCGCCTCGACCTCCAGCTCCAGCTTGCTGCGCGAGAACAGGCCCAGATTCAGTCCGGACAGAATGGCGGACTGGGACAGGCAGACGAGGATACCCAGCCAGGTCAGGAGGCTCATGGCAGCTTTTCCTTGGCATTCAGAGGCATTCAGGGTACCGCGCGAGGTGGTGCGTGCGCGTCCGCACGGAACGCCCGATCCATTGCACGGGACCCCTCCCGGGACACCGCAAAGCATCTACACTTGGAAACGGGGCCGGCGCCTGCCGGGCCAACCCCGCAGCGGTCCCCGCGGCCCGGAAACGGGCCGGACGGGACCCCGTCTACGCTACAGGAGGATCTGCATGGATACTGTCTGGATCGTTGTCGCCGATGCCGCGCGCGCCCGCATCTTTTCCTGCGAGGGCCGCGCCTGCCAGGGGATGCACGAGAGCGAGACGCTCTCGCACAGCGAGTCCCGCGCCCACAATCAGGACCTTGTCTCGGACCGCCCCGGGCGCAGCTGGAGCAGTGCCAGCGGGGACGCCCGCCACGCCATGCAGGACAGCACCGATCCCGCCGCCAACGAGCGCAACCGCTTTGCCCGCCAGGTGGCGGAGCGGCTCAGGGCCGCCTACCACGACGGCACTTTCAAGAAGCTGGTGATCGTCGCCGCACCCTCGTTCCTGGGCGCCCTGCGCGACATGCTGGACCCCACCGTCGCCCAGAGTGTCACCGCCGAGGTGGCCAAGAACGTGACCAAGTCCACCGACGCCAGCACCCTGCGCAAGCACCTGCCCGACTTCCTCTACTAGCGGGCCCACCCCGGCCCCGCCCTGCGGGGCCGGTTCGCCCGGTCCGGCCGCGGACGGCCCACGTCTTCGCGGCATCCCGGTCAGGGGCCTGCCAGAGCGTCCGGCTGCAGCGTCCCCAGCAGGCGCGCCCCGTCGGCGTGCGGCTCGAACACCGCCATCTCCGCCTCCTCGATCTCCACCTCGGCGGCATGGCGCAGGTTCAGGTCGTGTCCGACCATGACGGTGTTCTTCCGTGGATCCTCGGGTGGGGTGTTCAGGAGGCGCCGCAGGCCCTCGATCAGATCCTCGCGCCGTTCGTCCTCCTGAATGATGGGAAGATTGTAGAGTTCGGTCCGGATCTCGTACCGGCCGAAGCCGTAGTGCGCGGTCTCCCAGTTGCGGCAGAACTCGCTGGTCAGCACCTCCTCCACCGGGATCGCGTGCTGTTCGAAGCCCTTGCCCACCTGCCGCGCCTGCTCGCGCCCGCGCGTACTCAGGTTGCGCTGCCCTTCGCAGTCATCCATGTCCGACAGGTCGTAGTCGTCATGCGAGCGATCCGTCGCCGCGTGCCGCCAGTAGACCACCAGCCCGCCCGCCTGCAGGCGCTCGATCAGTGCCTCCGGCGCAAGTGTGTCGGCGATCGCCGTGGTGAACCCGCCCAGCAACAGCACCAGCATCCCGATCGCGATGGTGTCTCGCATCCCGCCCTCCTCGTGATTTCCGTCCCTTGCGTACGCAGACGATCCGCCGGCGGTCAGTCGAAATCCTCGGGGCTGAGGATGCCGAGTACCCGGGGCTCGCCACCGCCCGGCTCGAACACCGCGATCTCGCCCTCGTCGATGCGCACCCGTGCCGCGCGTTGCAGATTGATATTGTGGCCCACGATGACCACGTTCTTTTGCGCATCCTTCGGTGGCGTCACGAGATAGTCCTGCAGGGCGCTCACCAGGGCCTGCTGACGCTGCCGATCGCGTACCGGTGGCACGTTGAACAGGTCGTCCCGGATCTCGAAGGAATCCTCGCCGAAGGCGATCCGGGCGGTGTCGATATTGCGGCAGAACGGCGAGCTCAGGATGCGTTCCACCGGAATCGCGTGGCGTTCGAGGCCCTCGCCTACCCGGCGAGCCTGCTCGCGTCCAAGATCATCGAGATTCCTCTGCATCTCGCAGCGGCTCATGTCAGTGAGATCCCGGTCACGGCGGCTGTGATCCGTGGCCGCGTGGCGCCAGTAGATCACCAGCCCGCCGGCCTGCATGCGCTCGATCAGGGCGTCGGGTTCGAGGGTGTCGGCACTTGCCGCAGAGGGCAGAAACAGCAGGATCAGCAAGAGCCACAAGGCGGACCGGACCATCGGGATCTCCTCGACGAATAGGCATTCTATGGGTTAACTGACCACGGCTGGGCGGAACCAGTTCGGTGCACCCGCCCGCGGCGCTCACCGGTGCAGTGCGTTGACGCCCCCCGACCCCAGCCCTAGTATGCCGTCACTGCCTTGCCCGGAAACCCGCGCCCCCATGACCTACTGTGTCGCCATTGACCTGGACGACGGCCTCGTCTTCGCCTCCGACTCCCGCACCAATGCGGGCGTCGACCAGGTCAGCACCTACAGCAAGATGCACACCTTCGAGATCGAGGGTCAGCGGGTCTTCGTGGTCCTCGCCGCGGGCAACCTGGCCACCACGCAGTCGGTGGTGCAGCAGCTCAAGCGCGACATGGAGGAAGGCGCGGAGGAAAGCCTGTCAACGGTGGAGCGCATGTCGGATGCCGCCGAATACCTCGGGCGGCTCAACCGCGAGGAAGCGGAAAAGCACTCCGAGGCCCTGTCCCGATCCGGCATCAAGGCCGAGGCCACGCTGATCATCGGGGGCCAGATCGGCGACGACGCCCCGGCGATCTTCCTCGTCTACCCCCAGGGCAACTACATCACCACCTCGCAGCAGACGCGCTTCTTGCAGATCGGCGAGAGCAAATACGGCAAGCCGATCCTGGATCGCATCATCGAACCGGCCACCCCGCTGGGGGATGCCGCCCGCTGTGCCCTGGTCTCCATCGACTCGACCATCCGCTCGAACCTGACCGTGGGGCCCCCGATCGAGGTGATGGTTTACGAGCGCGGCACCCTGACCTTCGATCACTACCTGTGCCTGGAAACCGACGACGCCTACCTGCGTTCGCTCACTCAGGCCTGGGATATGAACATCAAGAAGGCCTTCACCGACCTGCCGCGCTTCGACTGGGAGTCCGCCCACGCACGCAAGCAGCGCGGGACCCGCGTCAGCCGTGAGTCGGGCAAGACGGCGGGCACCTCCTCGAGCAAACCGAAAAAATCCCGCCGCTGACCCCCGGTCGGCCGCGGACTACGCCACCTGGGTCTGCACCTGCGCCGGCGCAGCCAGGAACCAGGTCTCGGCGTTCGCGCCGTGAATGTCCGCGATATCGCGCTGCAGCACGTCGATGAAGGCGTGCAGGCCATCCTCCTTGATGAGTTCGTCCACCTGCGCGCTGGAGGCATGGCGGCGCGCCTGGATCACCAGCCGCAGCGGCAGTTCGTTGTTCGGCAGCTTCTCCAGCGCGTCCTGTACCTGGGTCAGGGCGTGGGTGACCGAGCGCGGGAAGGCCTTGTCCTGCAACAGGTAGCGCACCACGTCCACCCCATTGATGCGCCGCTTCACGTGCTGACGATACATCTGGAAGCCGCTCTCCGAGCGCAGGATGCTGGTCCACAGAAGCCCCTCGTACGGCTCCGGATCCTCGCCGTCCTTCTTCAGGTGCCGCAGCGCCCCAACGTCGATCTGGCGCGTCCCCATGTCGGCCCGCTCCAGGTTGCGCCCCAGGCGGATGAAGTCGTAGGCCGCGTCGTGGCTCATGGTCCCGGCCAGCAGCCCGGTGAGGGTCTGGCAGCGCTGGATCACCTCGGACAGGAACTCGAAACGCCCACGCTTGCCAATGCCCTGGTCGATGTGGTCACGCGCGAACAGGTACAGTTCGTTCATCACCTCCCAGGCCTCGGACGGCACGAGGTCGCGCGTGGTGCGCACGTTCTCGCGGGCCGCACGCAGCGAATTCAGCACGGAGCTCGGGTTGTCCGCGTCGGCCAGCAGGAACTTCACGCAATTGCGTTCATCGTCGCGCTGGTAGTGGTTGTCGAACGACACCTCGTTGCCGGTCACCTCGACCAGCCCCTTCCACGACAGCTGGACGGACTTCGGCATGTCCAGGGCCAGCAGGTTGAAGGCCATGACCATGCGCGCGGTGTTCTCGGCACGTTCGACATAGCGCGCCATCCAGTAGACGCGTTCAGCGACTCTCGAGAGCATCTCAGTTCTCCTCGTCCACGATCCAGGTGTCCTTGCTGCCCCCGCCCTGCGACGAGTTCACCACCAGCGACCCCTTGCGCATGGCGACGCGCGTCAGCCCGCCGGCGGTCACGTCAGTGCGTACCCCCTGCAGGATGAAGGGACGCAGGTCCAGGTGACGCGGCTCGATCTCGTCACCGCACAGGGTCGGTGCCACGGAAAGATCCAGCGTTGGCTGGGCAATGTAGTTGCGCGGGTCCTTCTTGATCAGCTGCGCAAACTCTGCCCGCTGCTTCTTGGTGGCATGCGGGCCGACCAGCATCCCGTAGCCGCCGGACTCGTTGGCCGGCTTCACCACCAGCTCGTCGAGATGGTCCAGCACGTAGGCGCGATCCTTCTCGTTCACGCACAGATAGGTCGGCACGTTGGGGATGATCGGTTCCTGGTCCAGGTAGTAGCGGATGATGTCCGGCACGTAGGCATACATCACCTTGTCGTCCGCCACGCCGGCGCCGGGGGCGTTGGCCAGCCCGACGTTGCCCTGGCGCCAGGCCCGCATCAGGCCGGGCACGCCCAGCATCGAGTCGGGATTGAAGACCTCCGGATCGAGGAACTCGTCGTCGATGCGGCGATAGATGACGTCGACGCGTTCCAGCCCGTCAATGGTGCGCATGTAGACACAGTCGTCGTCGCCGACCACCAGGTCCGCGCCCTCCACCAGCTCCGCGCCCATGCGCTGCGCGAGGAAGGAGTGCTCGAAGTACGCGGAGTTGTAGATGCCGGGCGTCAGCACCGCGATCTCCGGGTAGTCCTGCGGCCGCGGCGAGATCGACGCCAGCATGTCGAACAGCTGGGTGGGGTATTCGTCCACCGGCAGGATGCTGGAGCTCTCGAACATCTCCGGGAACACGCGCTTGGTAACCTGCCGATTCTCCAGCATGTAAGAGACCCCGGAGGGCACGCGCAGGTTGTCCTCCAGGACATAGAACTGCCCCGATCCGTCACGCACCAGATCGCTGCCGCAGATATGCGCCCAGACGCCCTGCGGCGGCTTGATCCCGATGCACTGCTCGCGGAAATTCTTAGACTGGTTGAGGACGTAGCGCGGGATCACCTTGTCCTGGAAGATCCGCTGCTCGTTGTAGATATCGTCGATGAACAGGTTCAGCGCGTTCAGCCGCTGCTCCAGCCCGGCCGAGACCTGATCCCACTCCTTGCGCGCGATGACCCGGGGGATGATGTCGAACGGCCAGGCGCGGTCGATGTTCTCGCCCTCGGTGTAGACCGTGAAGCTGATGCCCATCTCGAGGATCGCGCTGTCCGCCGACTGCTTGCGGCTGTGAATCTCGCCCTCGTCCAGCGAGGCGAGGTATTCGGCCAGCGCCTTGCCCGGGCCACGGGGCTTGCCGGGCTTTTCGATCAGTTCGTCATAGAACGGGGCGGGGTCGTAGCGCTTCCAGTCGATGGCCATTCGTCGGGGTCCTCTGACGCGGTGGGCGGGGTTCCTCTACAGTAACGCCTTTTCGTGACAGCAGGCGCAACCGTCATGCAAACGCGGATCAGCGTCTCGCTCAGGTCTTCGTCCGCCACGCCCCAACCGAGGTTCCCATGTCCGACCTACTCGAACAACGGCTGATCGAACTGTTCCAGCACCCGCAGATCCAGGGCTGCAACTGGCAACCGCGCCTGTTCTGGCGCCCGACGGCGGACGGTTCGGCCTTTGGCGAGTTGCGGGTGGATGGCCGCGAACTCGAGGTCTTTTTCGCGACCATCATCGGCGAGGCCTCGACCGAGCAGGCAGCCCTGGACCAGGAGCACGACGGCAGGGGCCGCTTCATCGCGGCCAATGCGCGACGCCACGAACTGCCGCTGTTCACGCGCCGCTGACTGCCGGCGCGCCTACTCCAGGCACCGTCATCACGACGCCCCGTCAGGGGCCATGGCACAAAAGCGCGAAGCGCATTGAACGACCGCAGTTCGGCCCGAAGGGCAAGCGCAGGGAGGACCCTTCTGACGGAGCCCCGGCATTTGCCCGCCTCCGGCGTCGGGGCGCTCCATGGAGATCGCCACGGCGCTGCGCGCCTCGCGATGACGGTGCTCCTGGCGGAGCCCTGCGAGGAACTGCGTTCAGGCCGGCTTGCGGAACTCGACTTGCTTCCAGTAACCGAAAAGACTGGCCGGGGCGACCATGCAGGGTTCCTGCCCGGTTACCCGCACGAAGTCCTCGTATTCCATGTCCGGGCGAAAGCCCACGGCCTTGGAGAGCGGCCGCAGGCACCGCTCGAAGCCCCGGAGCAGCCATTGCTGCGAGGCGAAGTGATTGACCACTAGCAGGCGCCCGCCCGGACGGCAGACCCGCCACATCTCGGCGAACAGCGCCTCGGGGTCGGGGACAACGGTCGCCACGTACATCGCCACCACCGCGTCGAAGCTGTTGTCGGCGAAACCGAGTTGCTCCGCGTCCATCTCGCACAGCCCCGATACGGCGGGCAGACCGCCATTCAGGCGGCCGCGCGCGACCTCCAGCATCTCCCGGGAGACGTCGATACCCACGACCTCGCAGTCGTCGGGGTAGTCCGGCAGCGAGATGCCGGTACCCACGCCAACCTCCAGGATTCTCTTGCCGGAAAGCGGCGCCAGGGTTTCCTGCGCACTCGCGCGCCCGGTCGCGAACACCCGCCCGAACGTCGCGTCGTAATGGCGGGCGTAGCGGCGATAACTCTTGCGAATACTGACGAGATCCATGCCGAAGCGTCCCGAATCTGAATAGCCGGGCACCGGACTCCGGTGCCCCTGAACGAACCGCGTCCGATCAGGACTCGGGCTCGACCGCCTTCATGCTCAGACGAATGCGACCCTGCTTGTCCACCTCCAGCACGCGCACGGTCACGGAATCCCCCTCGGAGAGGAAATCGCCGACGTTCTCGACCCGCTCGTCGGAGATCTGCGAGATATGCACCAGGCCGTCGCGGCCCGGAAGGATCGAGACGAACGCGCCGAAGTCCATGATCTTGGCCACCTTGCCGGTGTACTGGCGACCCACCTCGATATCCGCGGTCAATTCCTCGATACGGCGCTTGGCCTCGAGCCCGGCCGCCTGGTCGGTGGAGGCGACCTTCACCGTACCGTCGTCCTGGATGTCGATGCTCGCACCGGTCTCCTCGGTCAGGGCACGGATGGTCGCCCCGCCCTTGCCGATCACGTCACGGATCTTGTCCGGATTGATCTTCATGGTGATGAAACGCGGCGCGTGCGAGGACATCTCTTCACGGTGCCGCGGCAGCGCCTCGTTCATGCAGCCGAGGATATGCATGCGGCCCTCGCGCGCCTGCGCCAGCGCCTGCTCCATGATCTCGCGGGTGATGCCGTCGATCTTGATGTCCATCTGCAGGGCGGTGACGCCGTCCGAGGTCCCGGCGACCTTGAAGTCCATGTCACCAAGATGATCCTCGTCGCCCAGGATGTCGGAGAGCACCGCGAAGCGTTCGCCTTCCTTGATCAGGCCCATGGCGATCCCCGCGACCGGGGCCTTCAGCGGCACACCGGCATCCATTAGCGCCAGCGAGGTACCACAGACCGAGGCCATCGAACTGGACCCGTTGGATTCGGTGATCTCGGAAACCACGCGGATCACGTAGGGGAAGTCGGTCTCGCTCGGCATGACCGCCTGTACACCGCGCTTGGCGAGTCGCCCGTGACCGATCTCGCGGCGCTTGGGCGTGCCGACGAAACCGGTCTCGCCGGTGCAGTAGGGCGGAAAGTTGTAATGCAGCATGAAGCGGTCGCGGCGCTCGCCTTCCAGGGCGTCGATCACCTGCGCATCGCGGTCGGTCCCAAGGGTCGCAACCACCATCGCCTGCGTCTCGCCTCGCGTGAACACCGCGGACCCGTGCGCGCGCGGCAGCACGCTCGTATCCACGTGGATCGGGCGCACCGTCTTGGTGTCGCGGCCATCGATGCGCGGGTTGCCGTCGAGGATGCGATCCCGCACCAGGCGGTACTCGAGGTCGTGGAATGCCGTCTTTACATCGTCCGCGCCGGGCCCGGACTCGTCCTCGCTGGCCAGGGCCTCCACGGCCTTGCCGCGCAGCTCGCCAATGCGCTGGGTGCGTGCCTGCTTCTCGGCGATCTGGTACGCCTCGACGAGCTCACTGCCAACCACGCCCTTGACCTGGTCCTCCAGCGACTCGATGGATACCGGCGGCTGCCAGTCCCAGGCGGGCTTGCCGGCCTCGGCAGCCAGCTCCCGGATCGCCTGGATGGCGGCCTGCATCTGCTCGTGACCGAACATCACCGCGCCCAGCATCGCCTCTTCGGAGAGCTGATTGGCCTCGGATTCCACCATCAGCACGGCGTTCTCGGTCCCCGCCACGACCAGGTCGAGGTCGGATTCCTCCAGGGCGCTGTAGGTAGGGTTCAGCAGGTACTCGCCAGCGCGGTAACCGACGCGCGCGGCGCCGATCGGGCCGGCAAACGGCACGCCGGACAGCGCCAGCGCCGCGGAGGTGCCAAGCATCGCGGGGATGTCGGGGTCCACCTCGGGGTTGATCGACATCACGGTCGCCACCACCTGGGTCTCGTTCTTGAAGCCCTCGGGGAACAGCGGACGGATCGGGCGATCAATCAGTCGGCAGGTCAGGGTCTCCTTCTCGCTCGGACGCCCCTCGCGCTTGAAGAACCCGCCGGGGATCTTGCCGGCCGCGTAGGTGCGTTCCTGATAGTTCACGGTCAGGGGGAAGAAGTCGCGTCCCGGATCCGCGTCCTTGCGGGCCACCACGGTGACCAGAACCACGGTCTCGGCCATGTTGACGAGGACGGCGCCACTGGCCTGGCGGGCGATGTCACCGGTCTCGAAGGTGACGGTATGGTTTCCGTACTGAAACGACTTCTTGTATGCCACGTTATTTCCCGTTTCCCGTGTTCATGCGACGTTGATGCCTGAATTCTAGCCTTCGCGGGACGTTTGCGCGGCCCCGAAAGCGAACGGGCCCGCACCAGTGGCGCGGGCCCGTTGTGCCAGCCTTAGCGGCGCAGCCCAAGCTCCTGAACCAGGGCCTGATAGCGGTCCTGGTCGTGGCGCTTGAGGTAGGTCAGCAGCTTGCGACGCTGGCTGACCATCTTCAGCAGCCCGCGGCGCGAGTGATGATCCTGCTTGTGCTTGTCGAAATGCCCCATCAGATGCTGGATGCGGGCCGTCAGCAGCGCGACCTGGACCTCCGGCGAACCGGTGTCGTTGGCATCGCGCTTGTGCTTCTCGACGATGGCCGATTTTTCTTCGGTAGTGAGCGACATGAAAACCTGACTCCTGAGATTTCTAGACCGTTAATCGACCAGTGGCGCTGGCGATAGGCGCGCAATGGTAGCACGACGCACGCGGCCATGAACAGAAAACAACCCGGCGCGCTCAGGCCGCCGGCACGAACAGACGCCGCGCCCGAACCTGCCCCTGATCGTCGCGCACGCCCACCGCCAGGAAGCGACGGTCGGCATCGAATATCCGCACCAGCGGCCAGCCGGTTTCCGCCTCCAGCGGGGCATCGGGCGCACCCGGGGACTGTGCCAGTACCGCGCCGGCGCCGGCCGGATTGCCATGACGCATGGCGGCGCTGGCGGCCGCATCCAGCGTCACGGCCGGCCAGTGCGCCAGCGCCGTCTGTGCGGGTTGCAGCAGGGCCTCGATGGCGGGCGCCCCACCCGCCTCGAAGGCGGCCTCGATGGCCTCCAGCGACACCATCGCGGACGCATCGAAGTGACCATGCCCCACCCGGTGCAGGGTATCCACCGCCGCGCCACAACCGAGCACGTGGCCGATATCGGCCACCAGCGACCGGATATAGGTCCCCTTGGAGCAATGCACCTCAAGCCGCAGGCGATCCGGGGCCGTCTGCTCGATGCGGAGGGAATGGATGCGCACGGCGCGCGGGGGCCGGTCGACCTCCACGCCCTGGCGGGCGAGTTCGTACAGCCGCCGGCCCTGGTGCTTCAGCGCCGAGACCATGGGCGGCACCTGCGCCTGTTCGCCACTGAAGCGCTGCTCCAGTTCGCGAAGGGTCGCCGGCGCGATCTCCGGAACAACCGCCTCGCGGATCACCGCGCCATCGAGATCCGCGCTGTCGGTCTCCACACCCAGGCGCGCCTCGGCGATGTAGCGCTTGTCCGCATCCAGCAGCCAGCCGGAGACCTTGGTGGCCTGCCCGAAGCACAACGGCAAAAGGCCGGTCGCCCGCGGGTCCAGTGCCCCGGTATGACCGGCCTTCTTCGCCTGCAACAGATACTTGACCCGGCCAAGCGCCTGGTTGGAACTGCGCCCGCGCGGCTTGTCCAGCAACAGGATGCCGTCGACCTCGCGCCGCTTGCCCGCCATGGAAGAACCGTCCGGCCGGATACGCGCGGCCTCAGGCCCCGCGTTCCGGTCCTTCGCCGGGCTCGCGTCCGTGATCTCCGTCTTCATCCGGAGCATCGCCCGTCCGCGATTCCGCGTCGTCGGCATGATGCGCCCGGTCCTCTGCCAGCGCCTGGTCGATCAGCGAAGATAGATGGGCACCGCGCTCCGGGGTGTCGTCGTAGACAAAACGCAGCTGCGGCACCGACCGCAGCCGCATGCGCTGGCCCAGTGCCCGGCGCAGGAAGCCGGCCGCATTGTTCAGCCCTTTCTGCGCTTCCTGGCCCTTTTCCGCACCCCCCAGCTGGGTGAAGAACACCCGGGCATGGGCGAGATCACGCGAGACCTCGACACCGGCCAGGGTAATCATGCCCACGCGCGGGTCCTTGACCTCCATGCGGATCAGCTCGGCCAGCTCGCGCTGGATCTGCTCGCCGACACGGTCCGAGCGATGGAAATCACGGTTCCCGGGCATCAGAGCGTCCGGGCCACCTCGACGCGCTGGAAGACCTCAATCTGGTCACCCGCCTTCACGTCGTTGTAGTTCTTCACCGCGATACCGCACTCGGTACCGGCCTTGACCTCGTTCACGTCCTCCTTGAAGCGACGCAGGCTCTCCAGCTCGCCCTCGTAGATCACCACGTTGTCGCGCAGCACGCGAATCGGGTTGCCACGCTTGACCGCGCCCTCGACCACCAGGCAGCCCGCGACCTGGCCAAAGCCCGAGGCCTTGAACACGTCGCGCACCTCGGCCAGACCGATGACCTCTTCGCGGATCTCCGCCGAGAGCAGGCCGGACAGCGCCTGTTTCACGTCGTCGATGGCCTCGTAGATGACCGAGTAATAGCGCACGTCGATCTCGTTCTCGGCCGCCAGGCGCTTGGCCCCGGCATCGGCACGCACGTTGAATGCGATCACGATCGCCTCGGAGGCCATCGCCAGGTTCATGTCGGACTCGGAGATCCCGCCCACACCGGCGGACACCACCTTCACCCGGACCTCGTCGGTCGACAACTTGACCAGCGACTCGCGCAGCGCCTCGGCCGACCCCTGGACATCCGCCTTGATCAGGATGTTCACGGTGGCGATCTCGCCTTCCTGCATCTGGTTGAAGATGTTCTCCAGCTTGGCCGCCTGCTGCGCGGCCAGCTTGCGCTCGCGCTGCTTGGTGTCGCGGTGCTCGGCCACCTCGCGGGCGGTCTTGTCGTCCGCGACCACCAGGACCTCGTCGCCCGCCTCCGGCACGCCGGAGAGCCCGAGGACCTCCACCGGCATCGACGGACCGACTTCCTTCACCGCCGTACCGGTATCATCGAACATCGCCCGCACGCGACCGTATTCCTTGCCCGAGAGCAGGATGTCGCCGTGCTTGAGCTTGCCGGACTGCACGAGGATGGTCGCGACCGGGCCACGCCCCTTCTCCAGGCGCGATTCGATCACCACGCCACGGGCTGGACCTTCGTCCGGGGCCTTCAGCTCCATCACCTCGGCCTGCAGGCCCAGGGCCTCGAGGAGTTCGTCGATCCCCTGCCCGGTATGGGCAGAGACATGGATGAACTGGGTATCGCCGCCCCAAGCCTCCGGGATCACTTCGTGCTGGGCCAGTTCGTTCATGACCCGGTCCGGTTCGGCTTCTGGCTTGTCGACCTTGTTTACCGCGACCACAACGGGCACACCCGCCGCCTTCGCATGCTGGATCGCCTCTATGGTCTGCGGCATCACGCCATCATCCGCGGCCACCACCAGGATCACGATATCCGTGGACTGCGCGCCACGGGCACGCATAGCGGTAAACGCGGCATGTCCCGGCGTATCCAGGAAGGTCACGCCATCGTGATTGTTCTTCACGTGGTAGGCGCCGATGTGCTGGGTAATCCCGCCGGCCTCGCCAGACGCGACCTTCTCCTTGCGGATGTAGTCCAGCAGCGAGGTCTTCCCGTGGTCGACGTGTCCCATGACCGTGACCACCGGGGGACGCGGCTTGGCCTCGGCGTTCTGTTCGAGACCGGTATCGATCTCGTCCTCCACCGACGTCTCCTTCGCGGCGATCGGCTTGTGGCCCATCTCCTCGACCACCAGCATCGCGGTGTCCTGGTCGATGGACTGGTTGATGGTGGCCATCACACCCATGCCCATCAGGGCCTTGATCAGCTGCGGGGCCTTGATCGCCATCGCCTGGGCCAGATCGGCCACGGTGATGGTCTCCGGCACCTCGACCTCGCGCACCACCGGAGCGGTCGGCTTGGCAAAGCCGTGCTTGCTGGTCACCGCCTGGGCGGCGGCGGACTGGGCCTTGCGGCTCTCGCCCTTCTTGCGGCGGCCGCGACGATCGCCAGCCACGTGCAGTTCCTTGCGGTCGTCCTTGCGGCCACCCTTGCGGGCGCCCTTGCCGGACTTGGCATCGCCTTCCGGCGCCGCCGGCGCGGCCGCCCGGGCCGCGGCCTCGCGCTCCAGACGCGCCTGCTCTTCCTTCTCGCGCTTGGCTTCCTGGGCCTCCAGTTCCTTCTGACGACGCTTCACGCGTTCCTCGCGGTCGGCGGCTTCCTGCTTGCGCGCCTCGGAGGCCTTGCGCTGGGCCTCGCGCTCGGCCTCGACCTGCAGCGCCAGTTGCTCGGTCCGGCTCAGCGGACGCTTCGGCTTGGCCGGCGCCTCTTCAACGGGCTCCGGTTCCGGCGCGGGCTCTTCGGCCGGCGCCTCTTCAGCCACCTCGGGTTCCGGCTCGGCCGGCGTCTCTTCCACGGGTTCCGGCTCCGCGGCGGGCGTATCTTCGGCGGCCGGGGTCTCCTCCACCGGGGCCTCGGCCGCGGGCTCTTCCACCGGGGCGACGGATGCACGGGTCTCCTCGGGGGCCTCCGGAGCCGGGGCCTGTTCCTCGGCCGCCGGTTCCTCTTCCACCGGCGCCTCGGGCTGGGCCTCGGCCGGCTTGCGCTTCAGGGTACGCTTCTTGCGCACCTCGACGTTGACCGTCTTTGAGCGGCCCTGACCGGAGCTGACCTTGAGGGTCTGCGCCTGGGTCCGGCGCTTCAGGGTCACACGCCCGGACTCGCCGCCCTCGCCGTGCGACTGGCGGAGGTGATCGAGCAGCTTGCGCTTCTCGGCATCGGTGATCGCCGCCTCGGGACCATCGACGTCGACGCCCGCCTCCTTGAGCTGAACCATGAGGCGGTCAACCGGTGTCCCCACCGATTCCGCGAATTGCTGCACTGTCATTTGCGCCATGGCGCCTACCTCCATTCCAGATTCTTTTCAGGCCAGCCGACAGCCTGTGATACGGGTTCGCGATGCCAGCGACCGGGGTTAGTCCCCGGTCTCGAACCACGGGGCGCGCGCCGTCATGATCAGCGCCGACGCCTCTTCCGTATCCAGGCCGGTCATCTCGACCACATCGTCGGATGCCTGCTCCGCCAGGTCCTCCATGGTGCACACGCCGTGTGACGCCAGCTTGTTCGCCAGCGCCGCCGTCATGCCGTCCATGTTGAGCAAATCCTCCGCGGGCTGATAACCCTCGCGACCTTCCTCGGCCGCGATGGCCTTGGTCAGGAGCGCATCGCTCGCGCGGTTGCGCAACTCCTCGACCATGTCCTCGTCGAACTCCTCGATGGCCAGCAACTCGGCCTCGTCCACATAGGCCACCTCGTCCAGGGTGGTAAAGCCTTCCTGGACCAGAATGCCGGCGACTTCCTCGTCGACATCCAGGGCCCCCATGAAGAAGGTGACCAGCTGCTGTGCCTCGGCCTCGCTCTTCTCGGCCGCCTGTTCCTCGGTCATCACGTTCAGTTCCCAGCCAGTCAGCTGGGAGGCCAGACGGATGTTCTGCCCGCCACGGCCGATGGCCAGCGACAACTTGTCTTCCTCGACCGCGATGTCCATCGACTGCTTGTCCTCGTCGACCACGATCGACAGGACCTCGGCCGGCGACATCGCGTTGATCACGAACTGCGCCGGGTTTTCATCCCAGACGATGATGTCGATACGCTCGCCGGCGAGTTCGTTGGAGACCGACTGCACGCGTGACCCGCGCATGCCGACGCACGCGCCCACCGGGTCGAGGCGTGAATCGTTGGAGCGCACGGCGATCTTGGCACGCATGCCCGGATCGCGGGCCGCACCCATGATGTCGATGATGTTCTGACCGACCTCGGGCACCTCGAGCTTGAACAGCTCGATCAGGAACTCCGGCGCCGTCCGGCTGAGGATCAGCTGCGGCCCACGCGCCTCGGGGCGGATCTCCTTCAGGAATCCGCGCAGACGGTCGTTGGTGCGCACCGTCTCGCGCGGAATCATGTGTTCCCGCGGGATCAGCGCCTCGGCATTGTTGCCCAGGTCCACGTAGGTGCCGTTGCGATCGGTGCGCTTGACGATCCCCATCACCAGCGTGCCGACACGATCCTGATATTCCTCGACCACCTTGGCGCGCTCGGCCTCGCGCACCTTCTGCACGATGACCTGCTTCGCGGTCTGCGCCGCGATGCGCCCGAAGTCCACGGCCTCGACCGGCTCCTCCATGACGTCGCCCACCTGGGCGTCCGGGTTCTTCTGCCGGGCATAGGACAGCAGGATCTGGTACTCCGGGGATTCGAACTCCGGATCCTCGTCGTCCACCACGGTCCAGCGGCGGAAGGCCTCGTAGTCGCCTTCCTCGCGGTCGATGCTCACGCGGACGTCCATCTTGCCGCCGTGGTACTTGCGAGTCGCCATCGCCAGGGCCGATTCCAGGGCGTCGAAGATGATGTCCTTCTCCACTCCCTTCTCGTTCGCCACGGCATCGGCGACCAGCAGGATCTCCTTGTTCATGTCTTGCCTCTCCGCACTCGGCAGTCGCCTGCCGATTCAACAAAAGCGTAGCAGCGCCCTGTACGACAGCCGCCTTTACAGCTGTTCGAGGACCCGCGCGTTATGGATGGCGGCCAGCGGCAGCTCGTAGGCCATGCCGTCCACTTCCACTTCGATCATGGGATCGTCCACCGACAGCAACATGCCGCGGAAATTGCGGCGGTCGTGCTCCGGCCACGACAGGCGCACCTTCACCGGGTGGCCGATGTAGCGACGGAACTGCTCGGGGGTGAAAAGGGGGCGTTCCACCCCCGGGCTGGATACTTCCAGGGTGTAGTTGCCCTTCAGGATCTGCTCGACTTCCAGCACCGCGCCGACCTGTTCGCTGACGCGTGCGCAATCATCTACCGTGACGCCATTCTCGCCATCAATGAAAATGCGCACCACGGGCGGCTTGGAACCGGCATGATACTCCAGCCCCCACAGCTCCATACCCTCCCCCTCGACCACCGGGGTTAGCAGCGTATTCAGTTGTTCGGCCTTTTGCGACAAGGGCGTCTCGATCAACTCCGTCCCGTTGGCGGGACCCGGAAACAAAAAAAGGGCGCCGAACGCCCCTCGTACACCTCTGAAGATGACAGCGGCACCGTGGGTGCCACGAGGCGCGCGGGAGCGCGGCCCAAGGGCGATTCGCCAGCGGCGACCTCCCTTAACAAAAAGGCCCCGTACGGGGCCTCTCTGACAATTGGTAGCGGGGGCAGGATTTGAACCTGCGACCTTCGGGTTATGAGCCCGACGAGCTGCCAGACTGCTCCACCCCGCATCCGAGACGCAGAACTATACCAAAGCGCCGGCCCGCCCCGCAAGGGCTGCCGACGATTATTTACCGGGTCCGGCGCTGGCCGGTGCGCAGATGAGGCCGCAGGTCGTAGCGCCAGATGTAACCCGGCAGCGCGAACATCGCGAACAGCGACAGGGTGATCACGTAGAACTCCCAGCCCTGTGGGTGGATGCCGCCCGTCGCCTGGAACTCCAGGCCCTTGCCAATGGCTCCCACCAGGAAATAGAGCACGAGCCATTCGCCGATCCGGGTCCAGGGACCCTTGGTCCCGCTCTCCGGGAGCACCATCAAGCCGATGCGCTCACTCAACCAGGGCAGGTTCGCGCTGACGAACGCGACGACCACAAACCCCCAGACCAGTACTTCAAACGGAATCCACTGTGTCACGACTTACCCGATGATTGCGTAGTGTGTGAGAGACAGCAGAAGGCCCGGGAAAATTCCCAGCAGCAGAACCGCCAGCCCGTTGATGCTGAGCGCCGTGGCCAGCGCGCCGGACGGCTGCACGGGCTCCTCGGCCCCCTCCTGCGGGTCATCGAAGAACATCATCTTCACCACACGCAGGTAGTAGAAGGCACCGATGATGGAGAAGATTACCGCGACGATCGCCAGCCAGACCAGGTCCGCACCCACGGCCGCCTGGATCACGGCCAGCTTGGCGTAGAAGCCGACCGTCGGCGGTACACCGGCCATGGAGAACAACAGGAGCAGCATGATGAACGCAAACCAGGGGTTGCGCTTGGCCAGCCCCTTGAAGTCGTCGATCTGGTCGGCCTCATAGCCCTTGCGCGACAGGAACACGATCATGCCGAAGCCACCCGCCGCGGTAATCGCGTAGACGATCACGTAGAACATCGCCGAGGCGTACCCGCTGTCGGTGCCCGCCAGGATGCCCATGAACAGGAAGCCGATATGGGCGATGGTCGAATAGGCCAGCATGCGCTTGATGCTGGTCTGGGCGATCGCGATCACGTTCCCCACGGCCAGCGACAGCACGGCCAGGATGATCAGCATGCCCTGCCAATCGGCGTGCAGTGGCCCCATGCCTTCCACCAGCAGCCGCATCAGGAAGGCGAACGCCGCAATCTTCGGCGCCGTGGCGATGAACAGCGTGACCGCCGTGGGCGCACCGTCGTAGACGTCCGGGACCCACATATGGAACGGCACCGCCCCCAGCTTGAACGCGATCGCCACGACCAGGAACACCAGACCGAACACCAGCGGAATATTCAGGCTCTCGTCCGCGGCCACCAGTTCGGCGGCGATCACCGCGATATCCAGCGATCCGGTCATGCCGTAGATCATCGACATGCCGTACAGCAGCAGACCGGAGGCCAGCGCGCCCAGCACGAAGTACTTCATCGCCGCCTCGGTGGCGCGCGAGTTGTCGCGCCAGAACGCGACCAGCGCGTAGGACGATAGCGACAGCAGTTCCAGGCCCAGGTACAGGGTCAACAGATTGTGCCCGGAGATCATGATCATCATGCCGAGCACGGCAAACAGGCCCAGCACGTAGAACTCGCCCTTATGGATGCCCCGCTCCATCAGGTACGGCCGGGAATACAGGAAGACAAGGAAGCTGGTCACGTACACCGCCACCTTCAGGATGTCGGCCATCGGGTCCTTCACGAAGGTATCCGAGAAGGTCAGGACCGTCTCCGGCCCCATCATCCACAGTGTCAGGCCGGCCGCCGCGACCAGCGTCGCCTGCACCAGGCCGTAGGTGACATCGCGCCGCGAATCCGGCAGGAACGCGTCGATCACCAGGATCAGGCACGCCATCCCGAGCACGAACATCTCGGGCACGGCGGGGAGGAAATTGGGGATCTCGAAATTCATGTCAGGCGTCCCTTCAGAGCTTCGACTGCGCGATATGCGCCACGAGGTGGTCGATGGTCGCGTTCATCACATCCAGCAGCGGGGCCGGCCACACACCCAGCAGCAGCGTGAAGAAGGCCAGCACGCCCATCAGGAAGAACTCGCGGCGATTCATGTCGGAAAGACCGGCCACGTTCTCGTTGGCCACGGCGCCGAAGATCACGCGCTTGACCAGCCACAGGGTGTACCCGGCGGCCAGGATCAGGGTGGTCGCGGCCAGAAAGGCGATCCAGAAGTCCGCCTTGAACGCGGCCAGGATGACCATGAACTCGCCGACAAAACCGGAGGTGCCCGGCAACCCGGTGTTCGCCATCGCGAACAGCACGAAGAACGCCGCGAACCACGGCATGGTGTTCACCACGCCGCCGTAGTCGGCGATCTGGCGGCTGTGCAGGCGGTCGTACAGCACCCCCACCGCAAGGAACATCGCCGCCGAGATGAAGCCGTGCGAGATCATCTGCACCATACCGCCGGCGATACCCAGCGAGGCGCCTTCCCAGTCACCGGTGTTGGAGTAGATGTAGAACGCGAGGAAGAAGCCCAGGGTCACGAAGCCCATGTGGGCGATCGACGAATACGCAATCAGCTTCTTCATGTCGCTCTGGATCAGCGCCACCAGGCCGATGTAGACGATCGCGATCAGCGACAGCACGATCATCATGGTGTCCAGCACGGCGCTGGCATCCGGGGTGATCGGCAGCGAGAAGCGCAGGAAGCCGTAGCCCCCGATCTTCAGCATGATCGCCGCCAGGATCACCGAGCCACCGGTGGGCGCTTCCACGTGCGCATCCGGCAGCCAGGTGTGGACCGGGAACATCGGAATCTTCACCGCAAACGCCATGAAGAATGCGAGGAATATCAGGATCTGCGCAGTCAGCCCAATCTGCAGGGCATGGAAGTCCTGGATCAGGAAGCTGCCGGACTGGATATACATCCAGATCAGCGCGACCAGCATGAACACCGAGCCGAGGAAGGTGTAGAGGAAGAACTTGATGGTCGCGTACACACGCCGCGGACCGCCCCAGATCCCGATCACCAGGAACATCGGAATCAGCATGGCCTCGAAGAACACGTAGAACAGCACCGCGTCCATCGACGCGAACATGCCGATCATCAGGCCTTCCATCACCAGCATCGCGGCCATGTAGTAGGCAATGCGGTCCTTCACCGACTCCCAGGCGGCGATCACGACAACCACGGTGATCAGCGTGGTCAGCAGGATCAGCGGCATGGAGATGCCATCCACGCCCAGGTGGTAGTTCACGTTGAACGCCGGGATCCACGAGGCCAGCTCCTGGAACTGCATGTCCGCCGTGCCCCGCTCGAAGGCAAACCACAGCGGCAGGCTGGCCACGAAGGTCGCCACGGCCACCGCGAGCCCGAGACGCCGCGCCACGTGGGGCGCGTCGCGCCCGGCGGCGAGCACCAGGAAGCCGCCGAGAATCGGCAGCCAGATCAACAGACTCAAGATAGGCCAGTCAGCAAACATGGTCGTTCCTTGAAACAGCGATGGGCTTCGAGCGCATGGGTGTCGAAGCCGCTCAGATCACGAAGGCGAACATCAGGACCAGCAGGCCGATGATCATCACGAACGCGTAGTGGTAGAGGAAGCCGGACTGCATGTGGCGAACCCGCGACGAGATCCAGCCAATCGAGCGCGCGGTGCCATTGACCAGCAGTCCGTCGATAATCAGCGCGTCACCATAGCGCCACAGCGCACGCCCGAGACGGACCGTCCCGCCGGCGAAGAACCAGTCATTGAAACGATCGAAGCCGTACTTGTCCTCGAGGATGCGCACACCCAGTTTCAGACGTTCGGCGATCACCGCCGGCAGTTCCGGGCGCTTCATGTACAGATACCAGGCCGTCGCCAGGCCCGCCATCGCCAGCCAGAACGCTGGCAGCATCAGGCCGTGCAGCACGAAGCCGATGACTCCGGTGTAGGTCTCGCCCTTGGTCGCCAGCACGTCCTGTTCCGGCAGCACGAACAGGCTGTTGGCGAAGAAGTCGCCGAACAGCATCGGCCCGATGAAGTAACCGGCCACGACCGACGGGATCGCCAGCAGGATCAGCGGCACGGTCACCACCCAGGGCGACTCCTTCGGCTGCAGCGGGCCGTGATCGTCGTGATGATCGTCGTCGTGATCATCCCCGTGGTCGGGCATGTACTTGTGCGCCTGGTCATAGCGTTCCTCGCCGTGGAACACCATGAAGAACATGCGGAAGGTATACAGCGCGGTCACGAATACCCCGGCCAGTACCAGCCAGTAGGCGAAGGTCGCACCCGGGATCTGCGAATACCCCACCGCCTCGATGATCGCGTCCTTGGAGAAGAACCCGGAGAAGAACGGGAAGCCGATCAGGGCCAGCGACCCGATCAGCGCGGTCACGTAGGTGATCGGCATGTGCCGGCGCAGGCCGCCCATCGCGCGCATGTCCTGCAGGTGGTGCATGGCGATGATCACCGAACCCGCGGCCAGGAACAGCAGCGCCTTGAAGAAGGCGTGGGTCATCAGGTGGAACAGGCCGGCGGCGTAGGCCGAAGCGCCCAGCGCCACGGTCATGTAGCCGAGCTGGGACAGCGTCGAGTACGCGACCACGCGCTTGATGTCGTTCTGCACCAGACCGATGAGTCCCATAAAGAACGCGGTGATGGCGCCGATGATCAGGATGAACGACAGCGCCGCGACCGAGAACTCGTACAGCGGCGACATGCGCGCGACCATGAAAATCCCGGCGGTCACCATGGTGGCCGCGTGGATCAGCGCGGAGATCGGCGTCGGGCCTTCCATGGAATCCGGCAGCCAGACGTGCAGCGGCACCTGGGCGGATTTCCCCATCGCACCGATGAACAGGAAGATCAGGGCCAGATCCAGCAGGCCGAAGGTCCAGCTCGGCCAGATGGTGATGGTCGCCTCGCTCATCGACTGCCCTTCGGCGAACACCTCGGTGTAGTTGAGGCTGCCGGTATAGAACACCAGCGCGGCGATCCCGATCAGGAACCCGAAGTCCCCGACGCGGTTCACGATGAACGCCTTCATGTTCGCGTAGGTCGCGGTCGGGCGCTTGTACCAGAAGCCGATCAGCAGGTACGAGACCAGGCCCACGGCCTCCCAGCCGAAGAACAGCTGCATGAAGTTGTTCGCCATCACCAGCATCAGCATGGAGAAGGTGAACAAGGAGATGTACGCGAAGAAACGCTGGTACCCCGGATCATCCTTCATGTAGCCGATGGTGTAGATGTGCACCATCAACGAGACGAAGGTGACCACGAGCATCATCATCGCGGTCAGGTTGTCCACCAGGAAGCCGACCTCGAACTGGATGCCGTCGGAGACCATCCACGTGTAGACGGTCTCGTTGTAGACCCCGGCGTCCCCGAAGACGTGGGCCCAGAACACCACCACCGACAGGACGAACGACACCGCCACCCCCAGGATGGTGACGGTATGCGCGCCAGTGCGGCCGATCTGGCGGCCGAACAGGCCGGCGGCGATCGCGCCGAACAGCGGCGCCAGGACGATGAGCAGATAAATCGTATCCATGGCCGGTTATCCCTTCATTGCGTCCATGTCCTGGACGTTGATGGTTCCGCGGTTACGGAACAGCAACACCAGGATGGCGAGGCCGATGGCGGCCTCGGCCGCGGCGACAGTCAGGATGAAGAACACGAACACCTGGCCCGCGAGGTCCTGCAGGAAGAACGAGAAGGCAATGAAGTTGATGTTGACCGCGAGCATCATCAGCTCGATGCACATCAACAGCACGATCACGTTTTTCCGGTTCAGGAAGATCCCGGCCACGCTGATGGAAAACAAAAGCGCGGCCAGCACCAGGTAGTGCTCTAGCGTAATCATGTTCTAGCCCTGAGTTCTTTCGGGGGCGGCAACCGCCCCCGGTGTCCGGGTCCCGGCGCGGGGCCGGGATGCCTGTGTACTCGGTTTGCCTACTTCGGGTCGTCGTCGCCGTCCGGCGCGTTCGCCCCGGACCCCTGCGCCCCACGGCGCGGAGCCTTCTTCTTTTCAGACGGCATGGCGACCATGCGCACCCGGCCCTCGCGGGAGACCGCCATCTGCTTGCCGGGGTCGATGGACTTGTTATCCGGGCGCTTGCGCATGGTCAGCGAGATCGCGGCGATGATCGCGACCAGCAGGATCACCGCGGCGATCTCGAATGGATACACGTATTCGGTGTACAGGATCGCGCCCAAGGCCTCGGTGTTGGCGTACTCGGGCCCGGCGCGCTCGGGAACCTCCATGGTGATGTAGCGCGTAATCACCAGCACCAGCACGGTGGCCATGGCCAGCGCAACCACGATGCCCACCGGGAGGTATTCGGTGAAGCCCTCGCGCAGCTTGGCGAGATTGATGTCCAGCATCATCACCACGAACAGGAACAGCACCATCACCGCCCCGACATAGACGAGGACCAGGACGATGCCGAGGAACTCGGCCTCCGCCAGCAGCCACAGCGCGGCGGCGGACACGAAACACAGCACCAGGAACAGTGCCGCATGCACCGGGTTGCGCACGCTGATCATCGCCAGCGCGCCGCCCAGCAGGATCGCGCCGAACAGGTAGAAAAGGACGAGCTCGAAGGTCATGAGGCGTTCCCTGCGTTACCGGTAGGGGGCATCGACCGCGCGGGCCTGCGCGATCTCTTTCTCGAAGCGGTCACCAATGGCCAGGAGCTTGTCCTTGGTCATGATCTGCTCACCCCGGTTCTCGAAGTGGTACTCGAAGATGTGCGTCTCGACGATGGAATCCACCGGACAGGCCTCCTCGCAGAAACCGCAAAAGATGCACTTGAACAGGTCGATGTCGTAGCGCGTGGTGCGCCGCGTGCCATCGTCGCGCTCCTCGGAGTCGATGGTGATCGCCAGCGCGGGGCACACCGCCTCGCACAGTTTGCAGGCAATGCATCGCTCCTCGCCGTTGGGATAACGGCGCAGGGCATGCAGCCCGCGAAAGCGGGGCGACATCGGGGTCTTTTCGTCCGGGTACTGCACGGTGAACTTGCGGCTCAACAGGTAGCGCCCGGTCAGGCGCAACCCCAGCAGCAGCTCGAAGAACAGGAAACTCTTGAAGAAACGGCGCACGGCTTTCATCACGATCTCCTCAGGCGAACCACGGGCCGACGTTGAACGCGACCAGCACGCCCTCGACAAACAGCCAGACGATGGTCACCGGGATCAGGACCTTCCAGCCCAGGCGCATGATCTGGTCATAGCGATAGCGCGGGAAGGTGGCGCGGAACCACAGGAAGGCAAACAGGAACACCGCCGTCTTGAACAGGAACCAGTGAATCCCGTGATCCAGCAGCGACCCGATCACCGGCCAGTCGAACACCGCGGCCGGCAGGATGCCCTGGAACGGCGACAGCCAGCCCCCCAGGAACAGGATCGCGGTCAGCGCCGAGATCAGGATCATGTTGGCGTATTCCGCGAGGAAGAACACCGCGAACGCCATGCCGGAGTATTCCACGTGGAACCCGGCCACGATCTCGGACTCGCCCTCCGCGACATCGAAGGGCGCGCGGTTGGTCTCGGCGATCCCGGAGATGAAGTACACGAAGAACATCGGCAGCAGCGGCAGCAAGAACCAGTGGTACATGCTCCCCGACTGCGCCTCGATGATACCGCCCACGTTCAGCGTGCCCGCGGCCATCAGCACGCCGACCAGGGCAAAGCCCATGGCGATCTCGTAGGAGACGAGCTGTGCCGCCGACCGAAGGGAGCCCAGCAGCGCGTACTTCGAGTTCGACGCCCAGCCCGCGATGATGATCCCGTACACCCCCAGCGAGGTCAGGGCGAGCAGGTACAGCAGGCCCGCGTTCACGTCAGCCAGGGCACCGCCCTCGAAGAACGGCACCACGGCCCACGCGGCCAGCGCCGGGGCGATGGTCAGCACCGGGGCACTCAGGAACAGGAAGCGGTTGGCATTGGTCGGGAGGATGACCTCCTTGGTCAGCAGCTTCAGCGCGTCCGCAATCGGCTGCAGCCAGCCCCGCGGCCCAACCCGGTTCGGGCCCACACGCACGTGGGCGTAGCCGATCACCTTGCGCTCGGCGAAGGTGGTGTAGGCCACGGCCAGCATCAGCGGGATCACGATCAGCTGAATGCCGATCAGGATCTGCATCACCGTCGGCAGGCTGTAGAAGAGGTTCATCATCCAGTCGAACATGTCTTAAGTCCCTCAGGCCCGCGCCAGCGCGACCGTCGTGTTCGGCAGGCCAAGCGCCCCCATGGCCGCGGAACCGGCGAAGGTCACGGCCAGTCCCGGCGGCACCGAGTCATCCAGCAACAGGGTCAGCTCCGTCTCGGCCTTGCCCTGGCGCAGCCGCACGCGACTGCCGTGGGCATGCCCGCCGGCCGACTCGGGATGCACCAGCACGCTCTCGGCGAGCAGCCCCTCGGGGCTGGCCTGCAGAGGCTCGGCGCGGCGCAGCAGCGGATCGCCGCTGTAGAGGGCCGCCGCCTGGACGCGATGCAGGCCGTCACGTTCGCTGGCCTCGGGCAGTTCCACATGGACCTTGTTGAGGTTGACGCCGGTATCGAAGCTGGCTTCCGCCAGCTGCCCCTTCAGCTCGTCCCGCACCGCGGGCGAATCCAGGAAGTCGAAGCCCCGCTGGTCGAGCAAGTTGCCCAGTACGCGCCAGACCTTCCAGCCTGGTCGGGCATCATCCGGCGCCCGCGAGGCCGCACGGAAGCTCTGCCAGCGGCCCTCGGCGTTCACGAAGGTCCCGGAGTGCTCGAAGCTCGTGGTCACCGGCAACAGGACGTCGGCCACGGCCTCCAGCTCGGCGTTCACGAAGCTGGTCAACGCGACCACCAGACCGGCCCGCTCCAGGGCCGCGCGGAAGGCCACCGGATCAGCGCCATCCCGGCCCGGTTCGAGACCGGCGATCACGAAGGCATCACGACCCTGCTCGATCATCTCGGCGGCATTCGCGCCGGAGGTGTCCAGTTCGGTACCACCCGGGCCGCGATGCGGCAGGGCACCGGCCAGCCAGGCGCCGGCAGCATTCCCGCCCGGCGGCAGGTAACCCAGGCTCGCACCGGTATGCTTGGCGATCCAGCCCGCCAGGGCACGCAGGGTGGCAAAGACCGGCCCGTTGATGGCGGCCGCCCCCAGCAGGACATGGCCCTGCTTCCCGTCCAGCAGCGCCCGCGCCGCGCGCTCGAACGCCTCGCGGGTGGCGGCGTCATCGGTCTCGGCGGCCTTGACCACCTTCTCGAGTTTCTTCGGCAGAGCCTTGCCGGCCGCGGCGATCTGGCCGGCGATCCCCGCCAGCGCCAGGACCTGGTCGTGCGCGTCACCGACCAGCTGCGCCTGTACCGGATAGGTCAACTCCAGCAACATGTCGTTGATCAGGCTGACCCGGGCCCCGCGCGACGCGGCCTTGCGCAGGCGATGGGCGATCATCGGCTGCTCGCGGCGCGGATTGCTGCCGACCAGCAGCACGGCATCTGCGTTTTCCAGATCGCCGATCGCGGCACCCAGGTAGGGGAACAGCGGCGCGGCCGCCTCGTCGCGGAAATCGCGCTGGTTCACGCGGTGGTCGATGTCGGCCACGCCCATGCCCCGCAGGACCTTCTGCGCCAGGTAGTGCTCCTCCAGTGACAGCCCGGGTGACAGCAGGGCACCCACGCGCTCCGGAGCGACCTCTTTCAGGCCCTCGACGGCGTAGCTCAGGGCGGTCTCCCAGGAGACCTCCTGCCACTGCCCGTCGACCTTGATACGCGGGCGGGTCAGGCGATCCTCGGCATACAAGCCGGTGTAGCTGAAGCGGTCGCGGTCCGAGATCCAGGTCTCGTTGATGGCCTCGTTCTCGCGCGGGACCACGCGCATCGCGCGGCCGTCATCGGTATGCAGGAACAGGTTCGAACCCACGGCGTCGTGCGGGGCGATGGTCGCGGCCTGGGCATATTCCCAGGCCCGCGCGCCGTAGCGCGACGGCTTGGCGGTCAGCGCGCCCACCGGGCACAGGTCGATCACGTTGCCGGACAGCTCGTGCGCGACGGTCTTCTCGACATAGGTGCCGATGCGCATGTGCTCGCCGCGGCCGGTCGCGCCCAGCTCGCGCACCCCGGCGATCTCCTCGCCAAAGCGCACGCAACGGGTGCAGTGGATGCAGCGGGTCATCTCGGTCTCGATCAGCGGACCGATGTCCTTGTCCTTCACCACGCGCTTGGCTTCGGTGTAGGTGGAGACACTCTCGCCATAGCCCATGGCGACGTCCTGCAACTCGCACTCGCCGCCCTGGTCGCAGATCGGGCAGTCCAGCGGATGGTTGATCAGCAGGAACTCCATGGTCCCCTTCTGCGCGCGCAGCGCCAGCGGGGACTGGGTGTAGACCTTCATGCCGTCCATCACCGGGGTGGCACAGGCCGGCAGCGGCTTCGGCGCCTTCTCCACCTCGACCAGACACATACGGCAGTTCGCCGCCACCGACAGCTTCTTGTGGTAGCAGAAGCGCGGAATGCGGATATCGGCATCATCGGCGACGTCGATGAGCATGGCGCCCTTGGGCGCCTCCACCGTACGGCCGTCAATCTCGATGCTGACCAGATCCTGTTTCTGATCCTGACTCATGCTCGATTCCTGATGCGATGGCGCGGTAGAGCGTCAGGCGGCGTCTGCCACCGGGCTCCGGCCGTGCTGGATGTAGTGTTCGAATTCGTGGCGAAAGTGCTTGACGAAGCTGCGCACCGGCATGGCGGCCGCGTCGCCCAGGGCACAGATGGTGTGCCCCTCGATCTTGCTTGCCACGTCGTCCAGGCGTTCCAGGTCCTCGGGACGCCCCTGCCCCTCGACGATGCGGGTCAGCATGCGGTAGAGCCAGCCGGTCCCCTCGCGGCAGGGCGTGCACTGGCCGCAGGACTCGGAGAAATAGAAGCGCGAGATCCGCTGCAGGGCCTTGACCATGTCGGCGGTCTCGTCCATCACGATCACCGCCCCGGAACCCAGCATGGACCCGGCGTGGGCGATAGAGTCGAAGTCCATGTTGGCCTGCAGCATCACGTCACCCGGCACCACCGGCACCGACGACCCGCCCGGGATTACGGCCTTCAGCTTGCGCCCGTTCAGTACGCCCCCGGCCATTTCCAGCAGGTCCTTGAACGGGGTCCCCAGCGGGATCTCGTAGTTGCCCGGCTTGTTCACGTGGCCGGACACGGAAAACAGCTTTTCGCCGCCGGACTTGGGCACACCCAGGTCCGCGAACCACTGCCCGCCGTTGCGAATGATCGACGGAATCGAGGCCAGTGACTCGGTGTTGTTGATGGTGGTCGGCTTGCCGTACAGGCCGAAGTTGGCCGGGAACGGCGGCTTGAAGCGCGGCTGGCCCTTCTTGCCTTCCAGCGATTCGAGCAGCGCGGTTTCCTCGCCACAGATGTAGGCCCCCGCGCCCAGCGACGGGTGCAGGTCGAAGTCCACCCCCGAGCCGAAGATGTCCTTGCCGAGATAGCCGGCGTCGTAGGCCTCCTGCAGGGCGGTGGTAAAGCGGGTGTTCACCTCGTCCATGAACTCGCCGCGCATGTAGTTGTAGCCCACCGTCGCACCGATCGCGTAACCGGCGATGGCCATGCCCTCGATCAGGGCGTGCGGGTTATACATCAGGATCTCGCGATCCTTGCAGGTGCCGGGCTCGGATTCGTCCGAGTTACACACGATGTACTTCTGCCCGGCGGTGTTGCGCGGCATGAACGACCACTTGAGCCCGGTCGGGAACCCGGCGCCGCCGCGACCGCGCAGGTTGGAGGTCTTGACCTCCTCGATCACGTCCTCGGGGGCCATCTTGCCCTTGTAGACCTTCTCCAGCGCCTGGTAGCCGCCGACGCTCTTGTAGGTCTCGAGCGAGGCGGGGTCGTCCAGGTAACGCGTGGCAAAGCAGATCTGGTTGGCCATGCTACTTCTCCAGACCGTCGAGGATCTCGTCGACCTTTTCGGGCGTGAGATTCTCGTAGTACCTGTGGTCCACCTGCATCATCGGGGCGCCGCAACAGGCTGCAAGGCACTCCTCTTCCAGCTTCAGGTAGAACTTGCCGTCCGGTGTGCTCTCGCCGCGCTTGATGCCCAGACGCTTCTCGAGGTGCTCGATGATGGGCTCCGCGCCACGCAGCATGCAGGAGATGTTGTTGCACACCATGATGGTGTGCTTGCCCACCGGCTCGAGCTCGTACATCGAATAGAACGAGCCGACTTCGTAGACCGCGATGGCCGGCAGCCCGAGGTAATCGGCCACGGCGTCCATCTTCGCGGTGGAGAGATAGCCGTCCTCGTGCTGCACCGCGCGCAGCGCGCCCAGCACGGCCGAGCGCTTCTGGTCGTCCGGATAGCGCGCCAGCCAGGCGTCGATCTCTTCGCGCTCGTGATCGCTAAGCTCGACCTTCTTGCCGGCCGGCTTGTGGAAGGCAACGGTTTTCTGTTCGGCAGCCATCAGCGGTCGATCTCCCCGAATACGATGTCCTGGGTCCCGATGATGGCGACCACGTCGGCCAGCATGTGGCCGCGCGCCATCTCGTCCAGCGCGGACAGGTGCACAAAGCCCGGCGGACGGACCTTCAGACGATACGGTTTGTTGGAACCATCCGAGACCAGGTAGACCCCGAACTCGCCCTTCGGATGCTCGATCGCCGCGTAGGCCTCGCCTTCCGGCAGGCACATGCCCTCGGTGAACAGCTTGAAGTGGTGGATCAGGGCCTCCATGTCGGCCTTCATCTCCTCGCGCTTTGGCGGGGTGATCTTGTGATCCTCGAGGAGCACCGGGCCCGGATTCTGGCGCAGCCAGTCCACACACTGACGAATGATGCGGTTCGACTGGCGCATCTCCTCGATGCGCACCAGGTAGCGGTCGTAACAATCGCCGTTGGTGCCCACCGGGATGTCGAAGTCGAGACGGTCGTAGACCTCGTAGGGCTGCTTCTTGCGCAGGTCCCACTCGATGCCCGAGCCGCGCAGCATCGGGCCGGTGAAGCCCAGCTGCTTCGCACGATCCGGGTCGACCACGCCGATCCCGACGGTGCGCTGCTTCCAGATCCGGTTATCGGTCAGCAGGGTCTCGTACTCGTCCACGCAGCCGGGGAAGCGCTCGGTAAACGCCTCGATGAAGTCCAGCAACGAGCCCTGACGGATCTTGTTCAGGTCATCCACCACCTCCTGCGACTTCCAGGAGGACGGTTGATACTTCGGCATCGTGCCGGGCAGGTCCCGCGCGACGCCGCCAGGGCGGTAATAGGTCGCGTGCATGCGCGCACCCGAGACCGCCTCGTAGCAGTCCATCAGGTCCTCGCGCTCACGGAAGGCGTACAGGAACACCGCCATGGCGCCGATATCCAGCGCATGCGCCCCCAGCCACATCAGGTGGTTCAGGATGCGGGTGATCTCGTCGAACATCACCCGGATGTACTGCGCGCGCAGCGGGGCCTCGATGCCCAGCAGCTTTTCCATCGCGAGCACATAGCCGTGCTCGTTGGCCATCATGGACACGTAGTCCAGACGGTCCATGTAGCCGATCGACTGGTTGTAGGGCTTGCTCTCCGCGAGCTTCTCGGTGCCGCGGTGCAGCAGGCCGATGTGCGGGTCGGCCCGCTGCACCACCTCGCCATCCATCTCCAGCACCAGGCGCAATACGCCGTGGGCGGAGGGATGCTGCGGCCCGAAGTTCAGGGTGAAGTTGCGAATCTCAGGCATTCTCGGCTCCTTCGCCCGGCTTCTCGCCCTCGCTGTAGCGATGGTCGTCGCGGATCACCTTGGGCACCAGCACGCGCGGCTCGATGGTCACCGGCTGGTACACCACGCGCGCCTGCTCGGCGTCGTAGCGCATCTCGACATGCCCGATCAGGGGGAAATCCTTGCGGAACGGATGCCCCACAAAGCCGTAGTCCGTGAGGATGCGGCGCAGGTCCGGGTGGCCGGAGAACAGGATGCCGAACAGGTCGAAGGCCTCGCGCTCGAACCAGTTGGCCGAGGCCCAGACCTCCACCAGCGACTCGACCTCGGGGAATTCCTCGTCATCCAGCCAGGCGCGCATGCGTACACGGCGGTTGTGTTCCACCGACAGCAGGTGGGCCACCACGGTGAAGCGCGGCCCGTCCCAGTTGGAGTCTTCCGGGGCGTCGTCGAAGGTGAAGCGCCCGGAGGTCGCCGCCTCCACACCGCGCGAGAACCCGGTGTTGGTGGCGGAGTCCGTGCCCCATTCGTCCTGGCCGTATTCGAGGTAATCCACCCCGCACAGGTCGATCAGGATCTCGAAGCCCAGGGCATCGCGGAGCTTCTCGCCCGCCGCGCGCCAGGACTCGGGCACGATATCGACGGTGATCTCGTCGTTCGCCTCGTGCAGGCTCTCCAGGGCATCGCCCAGTTCCGCCCGCAGGGCGTCGATCCAGTTGTCTTGTTCAGCCATCTGAAACCCCGGGTGCGTCAGCGCGCGATGGTGTTCGTGCGCCGGATCTTGTTCTGCAGCTGGATGATGCCGTAGAGCAGTGCCTCCGCCGTTGGCGGGCACCCCGGCACATACACGTCCACCGGGACGATGCGGTCGCAGCCGCGCACCACAGCGTAGGAGTAGTGGTAGTAACCGCCGCCATTGGCGCAGGACCCCATGGAGATCACCCAGCGCGGCTCGGGCATCTGGTCGTAGACCTTGCGCAGGGCCGGGGCCATCTTGTTCACCAGCGTGCCGGCCACGATCATCACGTCCGACTGCCGGGGACTCGGCCGGAAGATAATCCCGAACCGGTCCATGTCGTAGCGAGCCGCGCCGGCGTGCATCATTTCCACCGCGCAGCAGGCCAGACCGAAGGTCATCGGCCAGAGCGACCCGGTGCGGGCCCAGTTGATGAGCTTGTCCGCCGAGGTGGTGACGAAGCCCTTCTCAAGAACGCCTTCTATTCCCATTCCAGCGCCCCCTTCTTCCACTCGTAGATGAAACCGACGACCAGAATGACAAGAAACAGGGCCATCGCAAGAAGCCCGAACAGGCCAATGGTGTCTAGCGACACGGCCCACGGGAAGAGAAACGCGATCTCGAGATCAAAGATGATGAACAGGATCGCGACCAGGTAGAAGCGGACATCGAACTTCAGCCGCGAATCCTCGAAGGCCTCGAAACCGCACTCGTAGGGCGAGTTCTTCGCGGCATCGGGCTTGTTGGGTCCAACCGCCATACCGACGATCAACGGCACAATGCCGATCACGATGCCTACTGCGATGAACAGCAGGATGGGTAGATAACCTTCCAGCATTTCTCTCTCCCGTACGCCGCCTCGGGCGGGCAGGTTCGCGAGGCGTCGCGTGGATCGGGCGCGCCGGCGAGCCGTTCAGCGTTGCTGGTTGAAAGCGCGGGTACGGGTCGGTCTCGCAGGGGCGAGACAGGGCCGCACACCGGGCACGGAGTCTAGGTGATGCCCAAAAACGGTGTCAAGTATTCGTAATTTTATAAGATGCTGTTTTTATTGTTATTTGCCCCGGGGACCAACGAATGTTCAGAACCCGAGCCAACCGAAATTTGGTGCAGATGGTGGGACTCGAACCCACACGGCTTGCGCCACTACCCCCTCAAGATAGCGTGTCTACCAATTCCACCACATCTGCCGTTTGCTACAGGGGCCCGATGTCAGTCGGGCACGTCGGCCGGCCGGCCGGATTGCGGGGTGTCCCCGGCGGGTTCGCCATCCGGAATCACCTCGCGCGGAAGGTCCGGCGGACCATCGCCTTCCTCTTCCATGGCCTCCATCTGGTCCAGCAGGCTCTCGGCCTCGGGGCTGGACGCAGCGAGATAGGCCAGCGTCAAGCTGTTCAGGAAGAACACCACAGCCAGCACGGCGGTCGAGCGGCTGAGGAAGTTGGCCGACCCGGCCGCCCCGAACACCGTCGCGGAGGCACCGCTGCCGAAGGCGGCGCCGGCATCGGCGCCCTTCCCGTGCTGCATCAGGATCAGCGCAATCAGGCCGATCGAGACCGCGACCTGGACGACCAGGAGCAGGCCGTAAATCATGTTGCGGCTCGCTCGCCCGCGGCGCGGACGATGGCGGTGAATGCGTCGGCGTCCAGCGAGGCCCCGCCGATCAGCCCACCGTCGATATCCTCCAGCGCCAGCAGGCCGGCCGCGTTGTCGGCCTTCATGCTGCCGCCGTAGAGGATGCGCAGGTCGGCGGCAACTCGCGGATCGCGACCGGCAACCCGATTGCGGATGAAGGCGTGCGCTTCCTGGGCCTGCTCCGGCGTCGCGGTCAGGCCGGTTCCGATGGCCCAGACGGGTTCGTAGGCGATGACCGCGCGATCGAATGCCTCGACCCCGGCGGCGTCCAGCACCGCGTCCAGCTGCTCGGCCACCACCGTCTCGGTACGGCCGCCTTCGCGATCGGCCTTCTGCTCGCCCACGCACAGGATCGGGGTCAGCCCGGCGGCCTGCGCGGCCACGAACTTGGCGGCCACCCAGGCGCTGTCCTCGTTCTGGCGTTCGCGGCGCTCGGAGTGTCCGACGATCACATAGCGGCAACCGACCTCGGCCAGCATGGAGCCGGCGAGTTCGCCGGTGTAGGCGCCCTTCTCCTGATCCGAACAGTCCTGGGCACCCACCGCGATGGGGCTGCCGGAGAGCTCGCTGGCGATCTCGCCGAGGTAGACGGCAGGCGGGCACACCGCCACGTCCACGCCCCGGATGTCGCCCAGGCTGCCCTTCAGGGCGGACAGGAGCGCGCGATTCGCGTCCCGCGAACCGTTCATCTTCCAGTTTCCGGCGACCAGCGGCATGCGCATGCGGATCTTCCTCCTGCGATCGGCCGGACCCCGCGGATAGACGGGGTCCGATCATGATGATTAGAGCGGCGGGATGTTACCGGCGCACCGGGAGCAAATCAACCAAGCGGGCACGCAGCACCGGGCCAGGGGCATGCCACGGGAGGCGACAGGGCGCGCCCCGGAGCGAGGCCGCGGGTCAGATCGCGGCGCGGATGCTGTCCGCGATGCGTTCGGCCGCCGAGCGAGTCTCGTCGGCGTTCTCGCCTTCGACCATCACCCGCACCAGGGGTTCGGTACCCGAGGGGCGCAACAGCACGCGGCCGCGCTGGCCGAGCTGCCCCTCCACCGCGGCAACCTGCGTACGCACCGGCTCGGCCTCCAGACAGCCGGCGACGGCGCCGCTGACAGGCACATTGATCAGGCATTGCGGGAGCTTGGGAATGGCCGCCGCCAGCGCCGACAGCGGCTGGCCCGTCCGGTGCATCAAGTGCGCGACCTGCAACGCGGCAACGGTGCCGTCCCCGGTCGTGGTGTGCTCGAGACAGACGATGTGGCCCGACCCCTCGCCGCCCAGGGTCCAGTCCCGCCGGCGGAGCTCTTCGAGCACGTAGCGATCCCCGACCCTGGCGCGCACGAACGGGATGCCGGCAGCGCTCAGGGTCTGCTCGAGGCCCAGATTGGTCATAAGCGTCCCGACCACGCCGCCATCGAAGCCACCGGCCTGCTGCCGCGCGAGGGCGAGGATCCCGAGGATCTGGTCGCCGTCGACGACCGTCCCGTCAGCATCGGCCAGGATTACCCGATCGCCGTCACCGTCCAGCGCGATCCCCAGATCGGCCCCGCTTGCCCGCACCTGTTCCGCCACCTTCTCGGGATACAGCGCGCCGACACCCTCGTTGATGTTGTAGCCATCCGGGCTGGCCCCGAGGGTCTCGACACGGGCGCCGAGCTCCTCGAACACGTGCGGGGAGACGTTGTAGGTCGCCCCGTGGGCGCAGTCGATCACGATCTTCATGCCGCGCAGCTCGGAGCGCGCCGGGATCGCGCTCTTGCAGAACTCCACATAGCGCCCGGCCGCATCGGCAATACGCACGGCCTTGCCCAGGCGCGCGGCGTCGATCGGCTGCGCCGGCTGGTCCAGCCGTGCCTCGATGGCGGCCTCGGTTGCATCCGGCAGCTTGTCGCCCTCGGGCGTGAAGAACTTGAACCCGTTGTCGTGAAACGGGTTGTGCGAGGCGCTGATCACGATTCCCGCCGTGGCGCGGAAGGTGTGCGTCAGGTAGGCAATGGCTGGCGTCGGCATCGGCCCCAGCAGCGCAACGTCGAGCCCGGCGGCGGACAACCCCGCCTCCAGGGCCGACTCGAACATATAGCCGGACACGCGCGTGTCCTTGCCCACCAGCACCGGGCCCTGGCGCTGGCCATTCTCGCCCAGCACCTCGCCCACGGCGTAACCCAGGCGCAGCGCGAACTCCGGCGTCATTGGCCAGTCCCCGGTGCGCCCGCGAATCCCGTCGGTTCCGAAATACTTGCCCATCAGTTCCCTCGACTGTCCTGCTCGTTGTCACCATCCGCATTCAGTACCGAGTATAGCGCCAGGGCATCACGGGTCGCCGAGACGTCGTGCACACGCAGCACACGCGCCCCGGCCTGCGCGGCCAGCAGGGCGGCAACCGCACTGCCCGGATCCCGCTCGGCGACCGGACGGTCGCCGAGCAACTGCCCGATCATCGACTTGCGCGAGACCCCGACCAGCAGCGGCAACCCGGCGGCCGCCAGGCGCGGCAATCCGCGAAACAGCGCAACGTTGTGCTCAAGGGTCTTCCCGAAGCCAAACCCCGGATCCAGCAGGATCTGCCCACGCGACACCCCGGCCGCCATCAGCTCGGCCGCCCGCTGGTCGAGGAACGCACCGACATCGGCCACCACGTCGTCGTAGTGCGGCGAACGCTGCATCGACTGCGGCTCGCCCTGCATATGCATGGCACAAAGCGCCACGCCGCGCTCGCGGGCGGCCTCCACCGCCACGGCCAGGGCCCCCTCGGCGCGAAAGCCATTGACGGCGTTCAGCAGCCCGGCGCCCGTGGCCACCGCCTCGCGCATGAGCGCCGGCTTCATCGTGTCCACCGACAGGGGCACGGCCAGTTCCGCATACAGGGCCTCAATGACTGGCAGCACGCGACGGCGTTCCTCCTCCAGCGGTACCGGCTCGGCCCCGGGGCGCGTGGACTCGCCGCCAATGTCGAGGATGTCGGCGCCTTGCGCGACCAGGGCCCGGGCACGCGCGAGGGCCTCGTCGACCCGGGCGTACCGGCCACCATCGGAGAACGAGTCGGGGGTCACGTTGAGGATACCCATGATGCGCGCCTGCCCAAGATCGAGGGTGCGCTCCCCGCATTGCAGGACGGCTTGATCAATCGGCACGGTCATTCTCCCGAAGAGCCCAACGAAAAAGGCCGCCAGGCAACGGGCCTGGCGGCCTGATACAGCGACCGGACACGAGCCCGGTCACACACGGAACGGGCCGGTCAGGACTGCGGCGCGGGGCCGCCCACGACGCCCTTGTTGTCGTCATCCCTGCCCTCTGAGCCGTCACCGGAGCCACCCTCGGCATCCGTGGCGCCGGCCTCGGCATCATCACTGGCCTGAGCGGAACCGCCAGAACCACCGCCACTGTCCCAGTCAGCCGGCTCGCGAGGTTCCCGCCCGGCCATGATGTCCTCGATCTGCTTGTCGTCGATGGTCTCGTACTTCATCAAGGCCCCAGCCATCGCGTGCAGCTTGTCGATATTGTCCACCAGGATCTGCTTCGCATGCTGGTAGTTGGTATCAATGATCTGGCGCACCTCGGCGTCGATCTGGCGCGCGGTGTCATCCGACATCGGCTTGGACTTGCCCATCTGACCACCGAGGAAGGGGTGCCCCTCTTCCTCGCCATAATCCAGCGGCCCCAGTTTTTCCGAGAGCCCCCATTTGGTCACCATGTTGCGGGCGATCTGGGTCGCACGCTCGATGTCATTGGAAGCCCCGGTAGTCACCTTTTCATCGCCAAAGATGATCTCTTCCGCCAGGCGTCCGCCGAACAGGCTCGCCAACTGACTCTGCAAGCGAGTCTTGGAATGACTGTAGCGGTCTTCCTCGGGCAGGAACATGGTCACACCCAGGGCACGGCCACGCGGGATGATGCTGACCTTGTACACCGGGTCGTGCTCCGGCACCGTCAGGCCGACGATCGCATGCCCGGCCTCGTGGTAGGCCGTCAGCTTCTTCTCGTCCTCGGACATCACCATGGACTTGCGTTCGGCGCCCATCATGATCTTGTCCTTGGCACGCTCGAAGTCGGACATGTCCACCAGGCGCTTGTTGGCGCGTGCCGCGAAAAGCGCGGCCTCGTTCACCAGGTTCGCCAGATCAGCGCCAGAGAAGCCCGGCGTACCGCGCGCGATCAAGTCCGGTCGGACATCGTCGGCGATCGGGGTCTTCTTCATGTGGACCTTGAGGATCTGCTCGCGGCCGCGCACATCCGGCGGCGGCACCACCACCTGGCGGTCGAAGCGGCCCGGCCGCAGCAGAGCCGGATCCAGCACGTCCGGACGGTTGGTCGCCGCGATCACGATGACCCCCTCGGTGCCCTCGAAGCCGTCCATCTCGACCAGCAGCTGGTTCAGGGTCTGCTCGCGCTCGTCGTGACCGCCACCCATGCCGGCGCCACGCTGGCGACCGACCGCATCGATCTCGTCAATGAAGATAATGCAGGGGGCATGTTTCTTGGCCTCGGAGAACATATCGCGCACGCGCGAGGCGCCCACGCCAACAAACATCTCGACGAAGTCGGAGCCGGAGATGCTGAAGAATGGCACCTTGGCCTCGCCGGCGATGGCTTTGGCCAGCAGCGTCTTCCCGGTACCCGGCGAACCGACCATCAGCACGCCCCGGGGGATCTGGCCGCCCAGCTTCTGGAACTTGGAGGGATCACGCAGGAAGTCGACCAACTCGGTCACCTCCTCCTTGGCCTCGTCGCAGCCCGCGACGTCGCCAAAGCCGACCTTCACCTGGTCCTCGGACATCAGCTTGGCCTTGGACTTGCCGAAGGACATCGCGCCCTTGCCACCGGCACCCCCGCCCTGCATCTGGCGCATGAAGTAGATCCACACGGCGATCAGCAGCAGGATCGGGAACCAGCTGATCAGGATGCTCATCAGCAGGGAACGTTCGGCCTCCTCATGGGCATTGACCTCCACGTTGTTCTGCAGCAGATCGCCGATCAGGCCGGGGTCATTCGGATTCACCGTAGTGAACTGCTGGCCCTCGATCGTGGTGCCCTTGATCTTCTCGCCCTCGATGGTCACGTTGTCCACGCGACCACCCTGCACATCGCGGATGAACTCGGAGTAGGTAATACTCCGCACGTCCTGCGTCTGCTGCTGCGGGCCGAAGTTGTTGAAGACAGACATCAGGACGACGGCAATCACCGCCCAGATGATCAGGTTCTTGGCCAGACCGTTCAAAACGACACCTCGAAAAACATCAATCGTCAGTTGCGGGGAGCTTTACACATCCCGGGGCTCGCGCGCCAATACATACACTTCCCGTGACCGTGGCCGCGAGGCCTTCGGCTTGCGCACCTTGACCGATCCGAACCGGCGGCGGACTTCGGCCAGGTAGGCGTCCGAACCCTCCCCCTGAAACAGCTTGACCAGAAACGCCCCCCGAGGGTTCAGAATCTGGGTGGCCAACTCCAGTGCCAGTTCACAAAGGTGGATCGAGCGCGGCTGGTCCACGGCATCCGTACCGGTCAGGTTGGGGGCCATGTCGGAAAGGACCAGGTCGGCGGGTTCGCCCCCGAGGGCCGCGAGGATCGCGTCCAGAACGGTATCCTCGCGGAAGTCGCCGGTCACGATCGCCGCGCCCGGGACCGGGTCCATCGGCAGGATGTCCGTGGCGACCAGCACCCCCTTGCGACCGATCTTCTGGGCCGCGTACTGGGTCCAGCCGCCGGGGGCCGCGCCCAGATCCACCACGCGCATCCCCGGCTTCAGCAGCCGGTCACGTTCGTCGATCTCCTGCAGCTTGTAGACCGCGCGCCCGCGATAGCCCTCCTGCTGGGCCCGCTGGACGTAGGGGTCGTCGAAATGCTCCTTCAGCCAGCGCTGGCTGGAGCGGCTACGCTTGGGCATACCCGATCCTCGCGCCGGGGCGCGGCGTGCTACAATTTCGTGGTTTCAACACCGAAAACGGCCTCCCGTGAATCTGACCGACGCGCAACGCCGCCATCTGCGCAGCCTCGCCCATCCTCGCAAACCCATCGTGACCATTGGCCGCAATGGGCTGACCGACGCGGTGCTCGCGGAGCTGGAGCAGGCGCTCACCCACCACGAACTGGTCAAGATCAAGGTCAACATCGGCGACCGCGAGGCCCGCAACGGGACCGTCGAAGAACTGTGCGAACGCACCGGCGCCGAGCGGGTACAACGCATTGGTCATGTGGCCACCCTGTTCCGGCGCAACCCGGACGACCCCAAGGTCTCGCTAGACCCCGCCTGACAGCGCCGCCCGGCCCCGCAACCGGGCGCAACCGGGCACGGCCACGTCAGTTGACGTAGCGAACCTCCAGGATCTCGTATTCCGTCTCCCCGCCCGGGGCCTGCACGGTGACCACATCGCCCTCTTCCTTGCCGATCAGCGCCCGCGCGATGGGGGAGGAGACCGAGATCATGTTGTTCTTGATGTCGGCCTCGTCCTCGCCCACGATCTTGTAGGTCACCTGGCGCCCGTCCTCGGTCGCCTCCAGCACCACGGTCGTGCCGAACACCACCTTGCCGGTCTGCGGCAACGTGGTCACGTCGATGATCTGCGCGTTGGAGAGCTTCGCCTCCAGCTCGCGGATGCGGCCCTCGATGAAACTCTGCTGCTCGCGTGCGGCGTGATACTCGGCATTCTCCTTGAGGTCACCATGCTCGCGCGCCTCGGAGATCGCGTTGACCACGCGCGGGCGATCCTCGCCCTTCAGCTTCTTCAATTCTTCCTTCATCTTTTCCGCGCCGGTCACGGTCAAGGGCGTCTTGTTCATGCGCTTTTCCCTCCGAGATTTTCCTGGTGGAGGTCCTGCAGCCGGAAGACGTCGTTCGCCCCCAGATGGTCCAGGGCCTGCACGGTGGCCCTGGCCCCGGCGATGGTGGTGGTATAGCCCACCTTGTGCATCAGCGCCTCGCGGCGGATGGTGTAGGAGTCGGAGGTCGACTGCTTGCCCTCCACGGTATTGATGATGAAGCTGATTTCGTCGTTCTTGATCATGTCCACAATGTGCGGGCGGCCCTCGGTGACCTTGTTCACCCGGGTCACCGCGATACCCGCTTCTTCCAGCACGTTCGCCGTGCCGCGGGTCGCCAGCACCTCGAAGCCCAGCTCGACCAGACGCCGGGCGACCTCGCCCACCAGCGGCTTGTCGATCTCGCGCACCGACACGAAGGCCTTGCCGGTGGACGGCAGCAGCACGCCCGCACCCAGCTGGCTCTTGGCGAAGGCCTCGGCGAAGCTGCGGCCGACCCCCATCACCTCACCGGTGGATTTCATCTCCGGCCCCAGGATCGGGTCCACGCCCTGGAACTTGGCGAACGGGAAGACCGACTCCTTCACCGAGTAGTAGTCGGGGTAGACGGCGTCCCCCACGCCCTGGTCGGGCAGGGTCTGGCCGGCCATGCAGCGCGCAGCGATCTTGGCCAGCGGGCGGCCGACACTCTTGGAGACGTACGGCACGGTCCGCGAGGCGCGCGGGTTCACCTCCAGCACATAGATGTCGTCGCCCTTGATCGCGAACTGGGTGTTCATCAGGCCCACGACTTTCAGCCCCAGTGCCATCTTGCGCACCTGCTCGACCATCTCGTCCTGCAGCGCCATGGACAGCGAGAACGGCGGCAGCGAGCAGGCGGAGTCGCCCGAGTGCACGCCGGCCTGCTCAATGTGTTCCATGATCCCGCCGATGATCACGTTCTCGCCATCCGAGATGGCATCGACATCGACCTCGATCGCGTCATCCAGGAAGCGGTCCAGCAGCACCGGGGCATCGTTGGAGACGGACACCGCGTTTTGCATGTAGCTGCGCAGGTCCTCGCGGTCGCGCACGATCTCCATCGCGCGCCCACCGAGCACGTAGGACGGGCGCACCACCAGCGGGTAGCCGATCTCCTCGGCCAGCTTCTCCGCCTCTTCCTCGCTGCGCGCGGTACGGTTCGGCGGCTGCTTGAGCCCCAGCTTGTTCAGCAGGGCCTGGAAGCGTTCGCGGTCCTCGGCCAGGTCGATGGAATCCGGGCTGGTGCCGATAATCGGCACGCCGGCGGCCTCCAGATCGCGCGCCAGCTTCAGCGGGGTCTGCCCGCCGTACTGCACGATCACGCCGGCCGGGTTCTCGGTCTCCACGACCTCCAGCACGTCCTCCAGCGTCAGCGGCTCGAAGTACAGCCGGTCGGAGGTGTCGTAGTCAGTGGAGACGGTCTCCGGGTTGCAGTTGACCATGATGGTCTCGTAGCCGTCCTCGCGCATCGCCAGGGCTGCGTGCACGCAGCAGTAGTCGAACTCGATGCCCTGGCCGATGCGGTTGGGCCCGCCGCCCAGGACCATGATCTTCTGCTTGTCGGTCGGCTCCGCCTCGTTCTCCTCTTCATACGAGGAGTACATGTAGGCGGTGGTGGTCGCAAACTCGGCCGCACAGGTATCCACCCGCTTGTACACCGGGCGCACGCCGAGGCCATGGCGATGCTTGCGCACCGCCTTTTCGGTCTCGTTGAGGATCGTTGCCAGGCGCAGGTCGGAGAAACCGCGCTGCTTCAGCCGGTACATCTCCTCGGCCTTGATGTCGCCGAGGATGCGGTCGCGCAGACCCTTCTCGACGTCCACCAATTCCTGGATCTGCGCCAGGAACCAGGGGTCGATCGCCGTCAGGTCGAAGATATCCTGGATCGAGAAACCGGCACGGAAGGCGTCGGCCACGTACAGCACCTGCTCCGGGCTGGGGTTGGCGAGCTTCGTGCGCAGCTGATCCACCACGTCGGCAGCGTCCAGGTCAATGCGTTCGTCGAGGCCGTCCATACCGGTCTCCATCGAGCGCAGCGCTTTCTGGAACGACTCCTGGAAGGTGCGGCCAATGGCCATGGCCTCGCCCACCGCCTTCATCTGCGTGGTCAGGCGCGCCTCGGCCTGCGGGAACTTCTCGAAGGTGAAGCGCGGGATCTTGGTGACCACGTAGTCGATGGACGGCTCGAACGAGGCCGGGGTCAGCCCGCCGGTGATCTCGTTTTTCAGCTCGTCGAGGGTGTAGCCCACGGCCAGCTTGGCGGCGACCTTGGCGATCGGGAAGCCGGTCGCCTTGGACGCCAGCGCGGAGGAACGCGACACCCGCGGATTCATCTCGATCACGATCATGCGCCCGTTTTCCGGGTTGATCGCGAACTGCACGTTGGAGCCACCGGTCTCCACGCCGATCTTGCGCAGCACCGCCAGCGAGGCGTCGCGCATGATCTGGTATTCCTTGTCGGTCAGGGTCTGCGCCGGGGCCACGGTGATCGAGTCGCCGGTGTGGATGCCCATCGGATCGAGGTTCTCGATCGAGCAGATGATAATGCAGTTGTCCGCCTTGTCGCGGACCACCTCCATCTCGAACTCCTTCCAGCCGAGCGCGGATTCCTCCAGCAGCACCTGGTTGACCGGCGACAGGTCGATCCCGTTCTTGACGATGTACTCGAACTCCTCGCGGTTGTAGGCGATGCCACCGCCCGAACCACCGAGGGTGAACGACGGCCGGATGATCACCGGGAAGCCGATCTTCGGCTGGATCTCCTGCGCCTCCTCCCAGGAGTGCGCGAGCATCGCCGTGGGAGTATCCAGGCCGATGTCGGCCATTGCCGCCTTGAAGTGATCGCGGTCCTCGGCCATATCGATCGCCGCCTCGTTGGCGCCGATCATCTCCACGCCGTACTTCTCGAGCACGCCTTCGCGCGACAGGTCCAGCGCGCAGTTCAGCGCGGTCTGCCCGCCCATGGTCGGCAGCACGGCGTCCGGGCGCTCCTTCTCGATGATCTTGGCGACCGTCTCCCACTCCACCGGTTCGATGTAGGTGGCATCCGCCATCTCCGGGTCGGTCATGATCGTCGCCGGGTTGGAGTTCACCAGGATCACCCGGAAACCCTCCTCGCGCAGGGCCTTGCAGGCCTGGGCACCGGAGTAGTCGAACTCGCAGGCCTGACCGATCACGATCGGGCCGGCCCCGAGGATCAGGATGCTCTGGATATCGGTACGCTTGGGCATGTGACGGCTCTCGCAGGCTGTCGAAATCGGAAATTCGGTCGTGAAAACGGGGGGAAGGCGTTAGCTGCGCGCCGTGCGCATCATCTCGACAAAGTCGTCGAACGCCGGGGACACGTCATGCGGACCCGGACTCGCCTCCGGATGGCCCTGCAGGCTGAAGGCCGGGCAGTCGGTGCGGGCGATGCCCTGGAGCGTGCCGTCGAACAGCGAGCGGTACGTCGGCGTCAGCGTCTCCGGCAGGTTGTCCTCGTCGATCGCGAAGCCGTGGTTCTGCGACGAGATCATCACCCGCCCGCTGGCCTCGTGCCGGATCGGGTGGTTCGCCCCGTGGTGGCCGAACTTCATCTTCACGCTCTTGCCGCCACTGGCGATACCCAGCAGCTGATGCCCCAGGCAGATCCCGAACAGCGGCAGCTTGCGCTCGCAGAAGTCGCGGATCGCATTGATCGCATAGGTGCAGGGCTCGGGGTCGCCCGGACCATTGGACAGGAACACGCCATCCGGCTTGAGTTCCATCACCTCGTCCACCGGCGTCTCGGCCGGAACGACGGTCACGCGGCAGCCGCGATCCGCCAGCATGCGCAGGATGTTTTGTTTCATGCCGAAATCGTAGGCCACCACATGGTAGTCGGCGGCCTTCGCATCAACCCGGGCCGGCTCCTCGCCCAGCTGCCAGGTCCCCTCCAGCCACTCGTAGCGGCTGCGCGTGGTCACCTCGCGCGCCAGGTCCATGCCCTTGATCCCGGGAAACTCGCGGGCCGCCGCCAGGGCCGCAGCCTCGTCCACGTCACCGGCCTGGATGCAGCCGTTCAGCGCGCCCTTCTCGCGCAGGATGCGGGTCAGCTTGCGGGTATCGATCCCGCTGATCGCCACGATGCCGTGACGCAGCAGATAGTCGGGCAGCGACTCGCGCGAGCGCCAGTTGGACACCAGCGGCGGCAGATCACGGATGATCAGCCCTGCGGCATGTGCCCGCGAGGATTCGTCGTCCTCCGGGTTGGTCCCGGTATTGCCGATATGCGGATAGGTCAGCGTAACCATCTGCCGGTGATAGGACGGATCGGTGAGGATCTCCTGATACCCGGTCATCGCGGTGTTGAACACCACCTCGCCAACCGTCTGGCCCAGGGCGCCAATCGCCTGACCATGAAACACAGTGCCATCTTCCAGGACGAGCAGAGCAGGCGCGGACACGGGGGACCTCCGGATGGTCTGGGTCGGGGCCGCCAGGCCTTTGCCGGCGGCGATACTGCGATTCATTCGGGATCTTCGACCCGGCCTTTCCCGCACCGTTTCACCGGGGGACTGGACCCCGTTCACGGACAACGGTTCGGAGCTTCAGGACGGGTACGGATACGCCCTCAAGTGTACGCGAGCGCCGCGCGCGGCGTCCAACGAGATCCCCGCTTTCGGCGTCATCCGCCTCTCCGCCCCAGGCTGGCAATCGCTCACCCTTGGGCGTTGATGGCTGGTCCCCGTTCGTCGCCCGGTGTTTCGCCTGCCTTCGGCCCGCCGCCTGCCTCGTGGTGGCTGGCCCTGGTTCGGCATCGGTGTTTACGTGCCTTCGTCCGGCCGCCTGCCAGGCGCTGACTCGCCAGCGCGCCGCGAGGCACTTCTTTGCTCGTGCAAAGAAGTGCCCAAGAAACACGCCCGACTGCCGCGACCCCGGCCCGCTGTGCGGGCCGGGGTTTCCCTCGCTCCGAGGGTTTTCGCGGGCGGCGCTGAACTCGCTGCGCCTACGGCTCCGCTCAGACATCCAGCCCCTTTTCTCCCGCGAAAACCCTCTCCACTCGGCGCGACGACAACGGGGGGTTCAAGGTCAAGACAACGGCGATCCACACGTGCGCGCCAGTAGATGAAGGCTGGGTCTTCCGGCATCTGGGCACGCTCGGCCTGCGGCCATAGCGTGCCGCGCCCGCAAGCGGGCGCCGGGGGCTTTCGGGCGGCGATGCCTATGGTTAGGCAGAAGCGTGAGGATACGTTCGGTTTTGACCTTCCTCTCCCGTATGGAGCCCCTTGCGGAAGGGTTCTCGGGCCGGGAGAAGGCGCTGGATGTCTGAGCGGAGCCGAAGGCGTAGCGAGTTCAGCGCCGCCGGCCCGAGGGCCCTGGAGCAAGGTTCCTGGGCGGAATCCGGGTGCCCTTCTTTGGGTCCTTTCTTGGACAAGCAAGAAAGGACCTCGCGGTGCGCTGGCGAGAGAGCGCGTGGCAGGCGGCAGACCGGAGCCACCGTAAACAACCCAGGACGAACCGGGGCCAGCCTGCATGGGGCGAGACAGGACACTGAAGCAAAAGGCTCGTGAAACGGTAGCCAGCGAGCGCGCAGCCGGGTGTGCGCTAGCGCTTGACGGTGGAGCGCAGGGCGAGCCGCACCAGCGTCTCCACCGAATCCGCCTGGTCGCGGACCGCCGCGACCATCTTCTCGGCGCTGGCCCGCGGATAGCCCAACGACTCCAGCGCGGCCAGTGCCTCGCCCTCCATCGCGGCGGCGGGCGTCGGCTCGCTGCCGGCCACGCCCCCGGCGGGTGCAGCGGCAAAGCCCATCTCTACGAGACGCTCGCCCAGTTCCAGCACGATGCGCTCGGCCGTGCGCTTGCCGATGCCCGGCACCTTGGCCAGGCCCGTGACGTCACCACCACTGATCAGACCCGCCAGCTCGTCGCCGGCATAGGTGGAGAGCATCGCGAGCGCGAGCTTGGCGCCGATGCCGTTCACCCGGATCAGGCGCCGGAACAGGTCGCGATCGCGCTTGTTCAGGAAGCCGAACAGCTGGTGGGCATCCTCGCGCACGACGAGGTGGGTGGCCAGCACGACGGTTTCGCCCGGCTCTGGCAGGGCCGCCAGCGTGGACAGCGGGACATCGACCTCGTAGCCGACCCCGCCGGTGTCGATCACAACACCACCCACCTCGCGGCTGATCAGCCGGCCTTCCAGCCGGGCAATCATGGACGCCCCCCGATCATGGCGGAGGCCGAACCCAGCAGGCGCGCCTCATTCTGCTGGGTGTGGGCATGGCAAAGCGCGACGGCCAGGGCGTCGGCGGCATCGCTGCTGGCCGGTTCGGCCAGGCGTAGCAGTTGCTGCATCATGTGCTGGACCTGTTCCTTGTCCGCCCCGCCGATGCCGACCACGGCCAGCTTGATCGCGCGCGGGGCGTATTCGTGTACCGCAAGGCCGGCCTGGGTGGCGGCGCAGATGGCCGCGCCCCGGGCATGCCCCAGCTTGATCGCGGACTGGGCATTGCGCGCGACGAACACCGATTCGATGGCCAGCACGTCGGGCTTGAGCTCGTCGATCACCTCGACCACCCCCGCGAAGATCTCGCCCAGGCGCTCGGGAAAGGCCTTCGCCTTCGGCCGGATCACCCCGTGGCCGCAGGAACGGCCGCGGCTTCGGTCATACTCGATCACGGCGAAACCGGTGACCCGGGAACCGGGGTCGATCCCGAGGATGCGCACGCCGCTCACACCGCGTCCGGATCAGTCACCGCTGACCTCTTCCGGGAAGTCGGCGTTGGTGTAGACGTTCTGCACGTCGTCCAGGTCATCGAGCATGTCCAGCAGCTTGAGGACCGACTCAGCGGTTTCCGCATCCAGCGGTGCGAGGGTCTCCGGACGCCAGGTGACTTCGGCGTTTTCCGGCTCCAGGCCGCGCTCCGTCAGCGCGGCGCGCACGTCCTGGTAGGTCTCCGGCTCGGTGATCACCTCGATGGCACCGTCGTCCTCGACCTGGACGTCCTCGGCCCCGCCCTCCAGCGCGGCCTCCATCACCACCTCGTCATCCAGCCCGGGGGCGAAACGGATCACGCCCTTGTTCTGGAACAGGTAGGCGACCGAGCCGTCGGTGCCAAGGTTGCCGCCCATCTTGGAGAAGGCATGACGGACCTCGGCGACCGTGCGGTTGCGGTTGTCGGTCATGCAGTCGACCAGGACCGCCGCGCCGCCCGGGCCATAGCCCTCGTAGCGGATTTCCTCGACATTGTCGCCATCACTCTCGCCGGCGCCGCGCTTGGCGGCCCGCTCGATGGTGTCGCGGGTCATGTTGGAACCCAGCGCCTTGTCGATCGCCAGGCGCAGGCGCGGGTTGGTCTCCGGGTCCGAGCCACCCTGGCGCGCGGCGACGGTGATCTCGCGGATCAGCTTGGTGAAGAGTTTGCCGCGCTTGGCGTCCTGGGCATTCTTGCGATGCTGGATGTTCGCCCACTTGCTGTGGCCTGCCATTCGGTCACGACTCCTTGGGTTGGGTTCGGTTATACCGACCCGGCATGCCGCCGGGCACCGGAATGCGCACAGTCTAATCGCTGGGGCCGTGCTAATCACGGATGCGCGTGGCGGCATGCCCACCCCACCGTCACCGTCGCCCTGTCATTGCGAGACACTCAGCGGCGAAGCAATCGCCTGACGAAACCGTAGCGTTCGCATCGTCGCCGGGGCACCCTGGGAGATCGCCACGGCGCTGCGCGCCTCGCGATAACGGTTCTTGTTGCCCCTGACCGGGCTAGCCAGGCGTCAGGGCAGGAACTCGCCCGCCTCCAGAAAGTGCAGGGTCTCGTGCGCCACCACGGTGTCGAACAGCATGCCCATGTGCGTGACCGGAAGGGTCAGGTGGCGCGAGACGTCGGGGCCCTGCGTCTCGTCCACCGCAATCAGGCCGTCATGCGGATGCGGCAGACGCGCGATCAGCGGGCCCGGCCCGAGCGAGCGGCTGCCGGCCAGCATGCCGATGTCGCGCCCGCGCAGGATCGGGCTGCCCCCGAGCAGGCCGCGATCCAGCGCCGCACCCAGCCACCAGCGCCCGGCCCGGTTCCGCGCCAGGCGTGCCGCCACGCGGCTTCCAGCCAGGGGGGAGCCGAGCATCACGATGCGACCGGGGCGTTGCACAGGAGCGGCCTCGAACAGGTGGCGCACCACCACGCCGCCCAGGCTGTGTGCCACCAGGTGCACCAGGTCCCCGGGGACCTGTTCCAGAAAGGCCGCCAGCGCGCGAGCCGCCTGCTCCGGCGTCTGCCGCTGCGAGGCGTAGCGAAACGGGTACACCGCGTGGCCCCCGGCGCGCAGTCGACGCCGTAACAAGGCCATCTCCAGGCCGGACATATGCCAGCCGTGGACGGTAACAACGCTGGTGCGCATGCCGGCCATGATGCGCGACCGGCCGGGCCGTTACCCGGCCTGTTGCGTAGCGCTGGGGCGCAGGCGGATGCCCAGCTCACGCAGCTGCTTCTCGCCGACCGGGGCCGGGGCATCGGTCAGCAGGCAGGCGGCGGTCTGGGTCTTGGGGAAGGCCATCACGTCGCGGATCGAGTGGGCGCCGCTCATCAGCATCACCAGGCGGTCGAGGCCGAAGGCCAGGCCGCCGTGCGGCGGGGCGCCGAAGTTCAGGGCATCCAGCAGAAAGCCGAACTTCTCGCGCGCCTCTTCCTCACCGATGCCCAGGGCCTCGAACGCGGCCTGCTGCATCTCGGGGTTATGGATACGGATCGAGCCGCCGCCGACCTCGGTGCCGTTCAACACCATGTCGTAGGCGCGGGACAGCGCCTCGCGCGGGTTGGCGCGCAGCGCCTCCGGACTGTCCACCGCCGGGGCGGTGAACGGGTGATGCAGGGCGTACAGGCGCTTGTCCTGGTCGTCGTATTCGAACATCGGGAAGTCGACCACCCACAGCGGCTGCCAGCCTGCCTCGACCAGCTCCAGGTCGTGGCCGATCTTCACGCGCAGCGCACCGATCGCCTCGTTGACCACCGAGGCCTTGTCCGCGCCGAAGAAGATCAGGTCGCCGGCGGCGGCCGCGGTCTTCTCCAGGATCTGCCGGGTCACGTCCTCCGGCAGGAACTTGAGGATGGGCGACTGCAACCCGCCCTCGATATCAGCCGGGTCGTTGACCTTGATGTAGGCCAGGCCCTTCGCGCCGTAGCGACCGACATACTCGGTGTAGACGTCGATCTCCTTGCGCGTGAGCTTGGCACCGCCCGGGACGCGCAGGGCGGCCACACGACCCTCGGGGTCGTTCGCCGGGCCGCTGAAGACCTTGAATTCCACCGCCTGCATCACCTCGGTCAGCTCGGTGAACTCCAGCGGGATGCGCAGATCCGGCTTGTCGGAGCCAAAGCGGGCCATCGCCTCGGCATAGGCCATGCGCGGGAACGGATCCGGCAGTTCCACGCCCTGCACCTCGCGGAACAGGTGGCGAATCAGGCCCTCGGTCACCTCCATCACGTCCGCCTCGTCGACGAACGCCATCTCCATGTCCAGCTGGGTGAACTCCGGCTGGCGGTCGGCGCGCAGGTCCTCGTCACGGAAGCAGCGGGTGATCTGGTAGTAACGATCCATGCCGGACATCATCAGCAACTGCTTGAACAGCTGCGGCGACTGCGGCAGGGCAAAGAAGCTGCCCGGATGCGTGCGGCTGGGCACCAGGTAGTCACGCGCACCTTCCGGTGTGGCCTTGGTCAGCATCGGGGTCTCGAGGTCGAGGAACTCGCGGTCCTCGAGGAAGCGGCGCATGGCCGCGGAGACCTGCGCGCGCAGGCGCAGACGCTGCTGCATCAACGGGCGGCGCAGGTCCATGTAGCGATAGCGCAGGCGGGTGTCCTCGCCGACGTCCTCGTCGTCCAGCGGGAACGGCGGGGTCTTCGCGGCGTTCAGGACCTCCAGCTCCAAGCCCAGGATCTCGACCGCGCCGGTGGTCAGGTCCGGATTCTCGGTGCCTTCGGGGCGCCGGCGCACACGGCCGGTCATGCGGATCACGTACTCGCTGCGCAGCTGCTCGGCGCGCGCGAAGACCTCCTCGCGGTCGGGGTCGAACACCACCTGCACCAGCCCCGCGTGGTCGCGCAAGTCGACGAAGATCACGCCGCCGTGGTCACGCCGGCGGTTGACCCAGCCGCAGAGGGTCACCTCCGAGTCGAGTTCGTTCTCGGTGACACGTCCACACAGATGAGTTCGCATTGCGCTGTTCCAGCCGAAGGGCACGCCCGCCAGGGGGCTGCACGGTTAGTCGGGAAAACGGGGCGAACATGCCGCTCGCGCCCGCGAAAAGGCCGGAAATCTTACGATTTGCCCTGCTCCCGCGCAACCGGAGCCGGGGCATCCTCGGGGCTTTTCAGGGGGGTGACGACCCCCATGGACATCACGAACTTGAGGCCGTCCTCCACCGTCATGTCCAGCTCGATGGCCTCCTCGCGCGGGACCATCAGCACGAAGCCGGAGGTCGGATTGGGGGTGGTCGGGACAAACACGGTCACCACGTCGTGCTCGGTACGGTCCTGCACCTCGCCGACCGCGACCCCGGTCATGAAGCCGACCGACCACAGGCCGCGCCGTGGATACTCGATCAGCATCACCTTGCGAAACGCCTGTCCACCGTCCGACAGCACGGTCTCGGTGACCTGCTTGACCGCCCCGTAGATCGAACTGACCAGCGGGATGCGGCGGACGATCGATTCGCCCACCGACACCAGCTTGCGCCCGACGATATTGGCCACCACCACGCCTGTCACAAACACGACCACGACCGCCAGCACGATGCCGGCACCCGGGATGGAGAAACCAAGAATGGCCTCCGGCCGCCAGGCCGGCGGCAGGAGGAGGATGGTGAAATCCAGCAGGTCGACCAGCAGCTTGATAATGAAGCCGGTGACGATCAGCGGCAGCCAGACCAGCAGCCCTGCAATCAGGTAGCGGCGCAGGGAGACCAGCATTGATCAGGTGCCGGTCGCGGCGGTACCGGTCTTGGCGCTACCGGACGACTCGGACTTCGGCGCGCTGCTGGCGCTCGAACCGCTACCCTCCTTAAGGTTGCGCTTGCCGTCCTTCTTGAAATCGGTCTCGTACCAACCACCACCGGCCAGGCGAAATCCGGCCGCGGAGACCTGCTTGGTCAGGGCCTCGGCCCCACACTCGGGGCAGATGGTGGCCGGCGGATCGGAGATCTTCTGCAGGATCTCGGAGATCTCGCCGCAGTCCTTGCACTGATATTCGTAAATGGGCATGGCAGGAATCCTCGGAATGTATCCGCGAAAACACGGGTTGAGGCGTATTATGCGGCCGTTTCCCGGGAATAAAAGGCCTTCCCTGCCGACAATCCGTGTTTGCGCCCGGAAGCCGCAGCGCGGATCATTCCCCCGAGTAAAGAAACGACGAGACGACCGCACAAGGACCCGTCATGGCCGAAAAGATCGTGATCATGCTACTGAACCTGGACCTGGACCGCCCCGGCACCCTGGGGGCCCCGTTCTTCCAGGCCACTGTCGCCGCCGCGATGGACCTGGAAGTGGAGATCTACTTTGCAGCCGGCACCACGCGCCTGCTGCGCCAGGGCGTGGCGGACAATATTTACCCCGGCGAGGCGAAGGAAAAATCCGTCTACAGCTTCATGCAGGATGCTCACGCGGCGGGCTGTCGTTTCTACGCCTGCGCGGGGGCCATGGACGAAAACGGACTGACCCTGGACAACGCCGTGCCCGAGCTGGACGGGATGCGGGGCGGCGGGGCCTTCATCGGCGAGGTCGTCGAGGACGATGTCGCCACTCTCACCTACTAATCCCGCCGCCATGAGCGAATCTCCCGCGCGCGCGGTCCTGATTACCGGCTGCTCCAGCGGCATCGGGGCCTGTACCGCGCGCGTGCTGCGGGATCGCGGCTACCGCGTGTTCGCCACCGCCCGGCGCGGCGAGGATGTCGCCCGATTGAAGAAGGACGGCTTCGAGGCGCTGCAACTGGATCTCGACGACTCCGCCAGCATCCATAGCGCGGTCACCGAGATCCTGCACCGGACCGACGGCCACCTGTATGCCCTGTTCAACAACGGTGCCTACGGCCAGCCGGGCGCCGTGGAGGATCTGAACCGCGCCACCCTGCGTGCGCAGCTGGAGACCAACGTCCTCGGCTGGCTGGAACTGACCAACGCCGTCCTGCCCGCCATGCGCCGCGCCGGCGAGGGCCGCATCATCCAGAACAGCTCGGTCCTGGGCCTGGTCGCCCTGCGCCTGCGTGGCGCCTACGTGACCTCCAAGTTCGCGATCGAGGGCATGAGCGACACCCTGCGGCAGGAACTGCACGGGACCGGCATCCATGTCGCCCTGATCGAGCCGGGACCGATCCGCAGCGCGTTCCGTGCCAACGCGCTGAAGGCCTTTCGCTACCACGTCCAGCGCGAACACGGCCCCTGGCAGGAGACCTACCGAGCGGCCGAGGCCCGCATGGCGAACGCCGAGGCCGATGCACCGTTCACGCTGGGGCCCGAGGCCGTCGCGCGCTGTGTCGTGCACGCCCTGGAGGCCCGCCGCCCGCGGGTGCGCTATCACGTGACCTTCCCCACGCGGCTGTTCGCCTTCCTCAAGTGGCTGCTGCCGGCCCGCGCGATGGATGCCGTGCTGCGCGGTGTATCACGCGGGGAGAACCGCTGACCGTGGCACACGGTACCGCATGAACCTGATCTTTCTCGCGCTGATCGTGATCGCCGTGGCGACCGCCGCGATCCGCGAGATCCGCTCCACCGATCCCGACGAACAACCGATGCAGGCCCTGTCCGAGGGCGCGATCGACGCCGCCGGCTCCGCGGTGGAACTGGCGCTGGGGCTGGTCGGGGTGATGGCCCTGTTCCTGGGCCTGATGAAGATCGCCGAGGCCGGCGGCCTGCTGACCGTGCTGGCGCGGCTGCTGCGTCCACTGATGGTGCGCCTGTTCCCGTCGGTGCCGCCCGAACACCCGGCGATGGGCGCGATGATCCTGAACTTCTCCGCAAACATCCTGGGCCTGGGCAACGCCGCCACGCCGTTCGGCATCCGCGCGATGCAGGAGCTGGAGAAGCTCAACCCGCACCCGGGCACCGCGACCAACGCGATGGCGCTGTTCCTGGCGATCAACACCTCCAGCATCACGCTGCTGCCCACCGGTGTGATCGCCCTGCGTGCATCGCTGGGTTCCGAGGCCCCGGCCGCGATCCTGCCGACCACCTTGTTCGCGACCCTGTTCGCCACCATCGCCGGGATCGCCAGCGCGCTGATCCTGCAGCGCTACTTTCTGGCACCACCGGCGACCCGCAGCATTGATCCGGACCAGACGTCCGCGGATGCCGCGAGCGAGCTGGACGACACCATGCGCGAGGCCGGCCGGGACGCGACCGCCGAGTCCACCCAGGACGCCGACCCGACAGCGGACACGACCAACCAGCAACCGATGAACATCGAGGTCCCCACCGAGGGCTATCCCGCGTGGGTCTCGCTGACCGTGCTGGCCGGAGTGCTCGCAATCATCCCGCTGACCATCCTCTACGGTCAGGCCATCGCCCCGTGGATCATCCCCGGGCTGGTGGTCGGCTTCCTGTCCTACGGCGTCATTCGCGGCGTACCGGTCTACGAGGTGTTCGTGGAGGGGGCGAAGGAGGGCTTCAATGTCGCGCTGCGCATCATCCCCTACCTGGTCGCGATCCTGGTCGCGGTGGGCATGCTGCGCGAGAGTGGGGCACTGGGGATGTTTGTCGGGCTGGTCGGGCCATTGACCACGCCGTTCGGCCTGCCGGCCGAGGCGCTGCCGATGGCGCTGCTGCGCCCGCTGTCCGGCTCCGGCGCCTACGGCATCATGGCCGGCATCATGCAGGATCCGGCCACCGGGCCGGACACGCATGTCGGCATCCTGGTCTCGACCCTGCAGGGCTCGACCGAGACCACCTTCTACGTGCTCGCCGTGTACTTTGGCGCCATCGGCATCAAGCGCGTGCGCCACACCCTGGCCGCCGCGCTGACGGCGGATGCCGTCGCGGTGATCGCGGCGGTCGCGATCGTCGGCTTTCTCTTTCTTTAGGCCAACGCTGACCCAGAAGGGAGGCGGCACCGCGCATCCCCTTTGGCGGTTCAGTCCGTCGGGCGGCTGGTACGGCAGCCTTCCAGCGCCCGCAGGAGCGAACTCGCTCCGATCGGCTTGGTGAGCAAATCGTTGAACCCGGCCTGTTCGACCCGCTGGCGCGTGGCATCCGTGGCATCGGCGGTCACCGCAATCACCGGAATCGCGGCCAGCTCCGGCTCGGCCCGCAACGCACGCAGCACCTGAAAGCCGTCCATTACCGGCAGGTTCAGATCCAGCAGGATCAGATCGGGTGGATCCCGCAGGGCCATGTCGAGGCCCTCGGCGGCGGATTCCGCCATTCGGCAATCGGCCGCGCCCTGCTGTTTCAGCATCTCGCGCATCAGACGCTGGTTGGCATCGTGGTCCTCGATACAGAGCACGCGGCACTCGCCCTTCGCATGGGCGCCGTCAGGCATCGCCGCATCATCCCCCGCGCCCGGCAGCAACCGGCCTCGAGCCCGGGGCAGACGGAACCAGAAGGTACTGCCCTCCCCCGGCACACTGTCGACCCCGATCTCGCCTCCCATCAGGTCGACCAGATTGCGGGTAATCGCAAGCCCGACACCGCTGCCCTCGATCCCTTGCTCCTCCGCCGCCAGCCGCTCGAACGGCTGGAACAGCCGCCGGCACTGTGCCTCGGTCAGGCCCGGCCCGCTGTCACGTACAGCGATCCGCACATCGGCCTCCCTGACCTCGCCATTCACACGCACGCGACCGCCGGGCCGGTTGTACTTGATCGCATTGGAGAGCAGGTTCAGGAGCACCTGCTTCAGCCGCCGCGGATCGGCCTGCAGCATCACGGCCGGCAGATGGTCCGGCTCGAGATCCACGCGATACTCGCGTGCCATGGGCTCCAGCAGGGACAGACACTCCTCCAGCACGGGCCCCGGCGCCACCGGTTCCGGCTCGACCTGCATGCGACCGGCCTCGATTCGGGCAAGATCCAGGATCTCGTTGATCAGGTCCAGCAGGTGCCGGCCCGCGCGCGTGATCTCCTCCAGGTGGCCACGCTGGTGTTCATCCAGCGCCGAATCACTCTCCAGCAACTGGGCAAACCCGAGAACGGCATTCATCGGCGTGCGCAGTTCGTGGCTCATGTTGGAAAGGAAGTCGGATTTGGCGCGGTTGGCCGCCTCGGCCGTCTCGCGTGCCCGATGCAGCTCCGAGCGACGGCGCAATTCATCGGTAAAATCACTGAAGATATTGAAGCCGTATTGCGGCTCGCCACGGGCATCGCGCAACACGCCGATAGTGCTGGCCGTAATAAACACGGCCCCGTTGGCACAGCGCTGGGGCAGCTTGCCCGTCCAGGCCCCGCCCTCGGCCAGCACCTGGTCGATCTCCTGCTCCTCCTTCTTGTTCTCCGCCGGGATGATCCCCAGCTCGTGGAAATCCCGGCCCAGCAACTCCTCCGAACGGTAGCCCAGCATCTCCAGAGCAGCCAGATTGACGTAGACGAAGCGGCCCTCGCGATCCACCACCTCGATCCCCTGTTCCGAGGCTTCGAAGATGCGCTGGAACAACGCCAAGTGCTCCTGCGCCTGGTGCAGCTCGGTGATGTCCTGCAAGCTTCCGCCGACGTGCGTCAATCGGCCGTCGCTATCGAAGCGCCCACTCGCGATCATGTGGACAAAGCGGATGCGTCCGCCGGGCAGCTCCACCCGGTGGTTGATCTCGTGGTGCCGACTCTCGCCAACGCCAGACAGGAAGCTCGCGACCTGATGGCGGTCCTCCGGGTGCACCAGGTTCAGGTAATCATCGCGTTCGAGCGGCGCGTCTTCGGCATCCAGCTCGAAGATCTCGCGGAGCACCCGAGACCAGGTGATCCGTCCATCAAGCGCATCCATCTCCCAGTTGCCGATACGCGCGAGCCGTTGCGACTCCAGCAGGCGGGTGGACAGGTCGGACAGCGCCAGCTCGGAATTCTTGCGCTTGGTGATGTCCTGCATCACGCCCAGCATGTACAGGATCTCGCCGTCCTGACCACGCACCACGTCGCCGCGTTCCAGCAGCCAGTGTTCCGACCCGTCCGGCCAGATCACCCGGTGTTCCAGCTCGAGGTAGGAACCGCGGCGCAGACTGCTGGCGATGGCGGCGCGTACCCGGGCGCGATCATCGGGATGCACGGCGTCCAGGAAATTGGAGACCGTCGGCTCCAGGCCGCCCTCGGGGTAGCCCAGAAGCGGCGGGATGCGCTCCGACCAGCCCAGCGCCTCGCGGGCCGGCGCCCACTCCCAGGTCCCCATGTTGGCGAATATCTGGCTCGAGCGCAGGCGATGCTCCTGACGCTTCACATGGGTGATCTCGGTACGGATGGACACGTACTGATAGGGACGACCGTTGCTTCCGAGATACGGGACGATGGTGGTCTCCACCCAGTACAGCGATCCACTGCGCGCCCGGTTGCACACCTCGCCCCGCCAGATCTGGCCGGCGGCAATGGTCTCCCACAAGTCAGCGTAGAACTCCGGCGGATGTTGCCCGGACTTCAGGATCCGGTGGTTGCGCCCCATAAGCTCGGACACGGCGTAGCCGCTCACCCGCGCGAACCGCTCGTTGGCGTAGATGATATTGCCGGCGATATCGGCGATGCTGACCAGGGAGTGTTCGTTGACCGCCACGTGCTCGCGCTCGCGCTCGTACAGCGCATCCCGATAGGCCTGGCTGACCCCGTCAATCTGGCGCATCTGGCGCGCCCGCGCGGTGATGGTTGCCGCGACTCGCGCCGGCTCCACCGGCTTCAGGAACACCCCGGAAACCCCTGGATGCAACGTCATCAGGTGATTGATCCGACTGGGATCCTCGGTCAACAGAAGCAGCGGGATCGCGCCACCATTGTCCCGGGTGCGCAGCAACGCGACAAACGACTCCACCGGTTCGGCCAGCCCCTGCAAATCCAGGACGACCACATCCGCGCCGGCCTCGCGCAGGTGACGTCGGACGACCTCCGGATCGGAGGCGCTGGCGACACCCAGACCGGCGCCAGTCAGGTACGACTCGAGGCCGCCGTCGGCCGCATCATTCTTGACCAGCAGCACGCGGTAGTCCGAATCGACGATCAGGCCGCCGATCTGCATCAACTGCTCGATCAGGGTGTCCGTGGCCAGCGGATGATCGAGACAACGCGCCACGCCTTGGCGAACGCATTCCAGACGCGCCCCGGACCTCCAGCTGCGCGCAACAGCCAGCACCGGCAGGCCGCTACCCAACGCGGCCCCCAAACCGGGCAACCCGCCACCGTCGGTGGCCACGGTATCGGCGCACAGCACTACGGCGGATAAAGGGGCGTCGTCAGGGGCACTATCGGTCCCAGAGCCACCCATTTCACCCCGCGTCACGCGAAAGCCCTGCTCGTCGAGCATGCGAGCGATCTCGTCACCGGCCTCGCCACCGTCGTCGATCAGGCACACCCGCGTTTCGGCCGGGCGCCCGCCCAAGGGCTGCATGCGGGCCTGCGCGACCGGACGCGCACGCTGTCGGTAGGCCTCAACACTCATCGCGAGGCGCCGAACCCCGGCATGGATCAGGTCGCGATCCGGCCCGATCGGGGCACGACGAACGCCGGCCAGGGCGGCGCACAGCGATTCAGCCACCCCGCGAATCAACCCGATATCGAAAATCTGGGCGGCCTGCGCCAAGGTCTGTGCCTCGCGGTACAGGGTGGCTAGCCGGTCGCTATCCGCCCCGGTGCCGTCAAGGGCCTGAGCAAGCATTTCCAGCTCCGCGACGCGCTCCGCGAGGGACTCGAGAAACTCGCTGCGCAAGCGAGCCAGCCCCGGCGATGCCGGGGCTGGCTTCACGGCCGTCGGATGTGCCGAATGCACCGGTTCAGTTCGGGGGACCGCCCGGATTGATATCCTTGTCCTTGACGATGAAGTAGACCCCGATGGCGGCCAGCCCCATCCACATGAGCAGCGCGAACACCCCGAGGACCTCCCAGAGCGTCACGAAAAAGAACAGCATGATGGCGGCGGCGCCAAGAAAGATATTGCCGATCACGAAATTGGACGGTCGGCGGGAATCATTATCGGGCATGAAAGACTCCGGTGCGGGCGCCAGGGAAGGCGCCGGATGGGCCTATTGCTTCTTGTAGGGGGCGAAGTCGAACTGCCCGGCGGTCATGTCATCCCAGAGGTCGCTCTGCAGCACGGCCAGCAGCTTGAACAGCTTGCGCAGTTCGGGGTCCTCCATGAAGCGCTGGTCCTCGCTGGCCTTCAGGACCTCCACCAGGGTGGCACACTGTTCGCGGCTGATCCCGAGGACATTCAGGCCCTCTTCTCCCATCTCGACATCCATCGAGCGTCTCCGGTTCGGTTCGATGGCGTCGATTGTAGCCGGTCGCGCACCGATGGCGAAAACGCCGGACTCCGGCCACGTCATTCGGGGCCGCCCATGGAGATCGCCACGTCGCTGCGCTCCTCGCGATGGCCGGTATGGCTTACGCCGCCTGGGCGCGGATCAGGTCGACCCGGGTGCGCACGTACAGGTAGTACAGCACCGGGATGATCACCAGCGTCAGCAGCGTGGAGACGAACACCCCGAAGATCAGCGAGATCGCCAGGCCGGAGAAGATCGGGTCGTCCAGGATGAACCCGGCCCCGACCATCGCCGCCAGGCCGGTCAGCACGATCGGCTTGGCGCGCACCGCGCCGGCGTGCACCACCGCGTCGATCACGTCGACACCGCGGCGGATCTCCTCGTTGATGAAGTCCACCAGCAGGATGGAGTTGCGCACGATGATCCCGGCGAGCGCGATCATCCCGATCATCGAGGTCGCGGTGAACTTGGCGTCCATGAAGAAGGCATCCATGAAGGCATGCCCCGGCATCACCCCGATCACGGTCAGCGGGATCGGCGCCATGATGATCAACGGCACCATGTACGAGCGGAACTGCGCCACCACCAGCAGGTAGATCAGGAGCAGCCCCACCGAGTAGGCGATACCCATGTCGCGGAAGGTCTCGTAGGTCACCTGCCACTCGCCGTCCCACTTGAGCGAGAAGTTATAGGGGTTGTCCGGCTGACTGATAAACAGCTGCTCCAGCGGCTCGTCGTAGGCCATCGGCTGGTCGCGCAGGCCGAAGAACATGTCGAACATGCCGTACAGCGGGCTGTCGAGCCCGCCGGCCAGGTCGCCCATCACGTAGACCACCGGCAACAGGTTCTTGTGGTGGATCGAGTGCTCGAGACTCGAGTCGACGACATTGACGACCTCGGACAGCGGCACCAGCGTGCCGTCGCGCGCGCGCACCTTGAGCCCCAGGACCGGGTCCAGGCTGCCCTTCTCGGCCTGCTCGAATTCCAGGCGCACGGGCACCGCGTACTTCACGTTGGTGCCGTACAGGTAGGTCACGTCCTCACCCGACAGGGCGGTCTCGATCGCCTGCACCACCGCCTGTTGCGACACACCCAGGCGTGCGGCGCGTTCGCGGTCGACCTGCAGGATCTTCTTCTGCCCCGGATATTCGACCGAGTCATCGATATCGGTAAGGCCATCGGTGTTTTCGAAACGCTCGCGCACCTGCCGGGCGATCTCGATCTGACCGTCGTAGTCCGGCCCGTAGATCTCGGCGACGATCGGCGACATCACCGGCGGCCCCGGCGGGACCTCGACCACCTTGACCGCCGCGTCGTGGCGATCGGCGATCGCGTTGATTGCCTCGCGCACGCCAAGGGCCACCGCGTGGCTCTTGCGATCGCGCTCGGAGGCATCGACCAGGTTCACCTGAATGTCGCCAACATGTGACCCCTCGCGCAGGTAGTACTGGCGCACCAGGCCGTTGAAGTTGATCGGCGCCGCGGTGCCCGCGTAGGTCTGCACGTTGTGCACCTCGGGGACCGTCTTCAGGTAGTCCCCCATCTCCGCCAGCACGCGGGAGGTCCGCTCCAGGCTGGTCCCTTCCGGCATGTCCAGCACCACCTGGAACTCCGACTTGTCGTCGAACGGCAGCATCTTCATGACCACCAGCTGGAAGTACGCCAGCGATACCGAGGCCAGAATCAGCACCAGAGTGCCCACCCACAGCGCCAGGCGGTTGACCTTCTTGCGCCCGCCGCTGCCAAGGAAAGGCAGCAGCAGCGTGTTGAAGATCTTCATTAGCCCGGCCGAGGCGCTCTCGTTCTCCGCGCTGTGGCCGCCGCCGGCGGGCGCCGCATGCTCGTGCTTCTCGGCCTGGCGCCGCAGGACCTTGTAGGTCAGCCACGGCGTGACCACGTAGGCCACCGCCAGCGAGATGATCATCCCCATCGAGGCGTTGATCGGGATCGGACTCATGTACGGGCCCATCAGGCCGGTCACGAAGGCCATCGGCAGCAGCGCCGCGATCACGGCAAAGGTCGCGAGGATCGTCGGCCCGCCGACCTCGTCCACCGCCAGCGGGATGGCCTCGAGGAATTTCTTGCCACCCTTGGCCATGTGCCGGTGGATGTTCTCCACCACCACGATGGCATCGTCCACCAGGATCCCGATGGAGAAGATCAGCGCGAACAGCGACACGCGATTGAGCGTGAACCCGTAGGCCCAGGAGGCGAACAGCGTGATCGCCAGGGTGATCACCACCGCCACGCCGACGATAAACGCCTCGCGCCAGCCAAGCGCGATCCAGACCAGAATCACCACCGAGGCGGTCGCCAGGATCAGCTTCTGGATCAGGGTGTTGGCCTTGTCGTCCGCGGTCTGCCCGTAATTGCGGGTAATGGTCGTCTCGATCCCGTCCGGGATGTAGGTCCCGCGCAGCTGCTCCAGGCGCTCGACCAGGGCATCGGCGATATCCGGGGCATTGGTCCCCGGCTGCTTGGCGATCGCCACCGTGACCGCGGGATGGCTGTCGCCCAGGCGCGCGCGGTCACCGGCCGCGGCCCCATGGGCAAAACGGACGTGCTCGGTGGCATAGGCCGGGCCCTGCACGACCTCGGCCACATCCTCTAGATAGACCGGACGCCCGTCATGCATCCCCACGACCAGGCTGGCGAAGGCCTCGGGCTCGGTGATGAAGTCGCCCGCCTGGACCAGGATCTCCTCGTCGTCGTGGTACAGCCGCCCGGCGTCGCGCGAGAAATTGGAGGCCTGCAGGCTGGTGCGGAGATCTTCCACCGACAGGTTGTAGGCCGCCAGTGTCTCCGGCTTGAAACGCACATGGACCACGTGATCCGGCCCGCCGACGGTGTAGATGTCGCGGGTACCGGGCACGCGCTTGAGTTCGGCCTCGATCCCGTGCGCCACGCGCAGCAGGTCGTGCCCGCCGCGCTCGGGGTCCTCGGTCCACAGGGTCACGTTGACGATGGGCACGTCATCGATACCCATCGGCTTGATGATCGGCTCGCCGACCCCCAGCCCCGCCGGCAGCCAGTCCTGGTTGGAGAACACCTGGTTATACAGACGCACCAGGGCCTCGGTGCGATCCTCGCCGACCTTGAACTGGATGGTGATCTGCGCCATGTTCGGGCGCGAGACGGAATAGATATCGTCGATGCCCTCGATCTCCGAGAGCACCTGTTCGGCCGGGGTGGCCACCAGCTGGGCCACCTCCTGCGCACCCGCCCCGGGGAACGGGATGAAAACGTCGGCCATGGTCACGTTGATCTGCGGCTCTTCCTCGCGCGGCGTGACCAGGATCGCGAACAACCCCAGCAGCAGACCGATCAGGGCCAGCAGCGGGGTGATCTGGGTGGTCAGGAAGGCCTTGGCAATGCGCCCGGAGATGCCCATGCGGGCGGACGCCCCGTCCGTGGTGGCATCGCTCATCGGTTCACCTGCTGATGTTCCTTCAGATAGATCTGCGCGTGCACCGGATCCAGCGCCACGCGTTCGCCGTCGTCCAGGCCACCGTGGATCTCGATCATGCCGTCATGCTGACGCCCGACCCGCACCTGGCGAAACGCCACCCGGTTGTCCTCGTCAACCACATAGACCGCGATCACCTCGCTGCGATACACCACGGCTTCCACCGGCACCAGCAGGCGTTCGACGTCCTCCACCACGAACGCGGTCTTCACGAACATGCCCGGGAACAGGCCCAGGTCCTGTTGCTCCGGCAGATTCACACGGATGCGGAAGGTGGAACTGGCCGGATCGGCATAGGGGAAGATGGTCAGACTGTCGGCCGTCACCCGGTCACCGTTCAGCAGGACCTCGGCGCTGCGTCGCTCGCGCACGTTGTGGATCAGGCGCTGCGGGACGTCCACCGCAACCCGCAGCTGATTCAGGCTGATCCCGGACAGCAGCGGTGAACCCGGGCTGACCGACTCGCCCACCTCAACATGCCGCTCCGTGACAATACCGGAATACGGGGCATACACCTCGGTGTAGCCAAGCTGCTCACGGGCCTCCTCGACCCGGCCTTCGGCCGAGCGAAGGCGGGCGCGCGCCGATTCCAGCGCGGCCTCGGCTCGATCGAACTCCGAACGCGACACCACGCCGCGATCGAACACGTCGCGGATGCGCTCGAACTCCGACCGCGCCTCGTTGAACCGGGCACGGGCCTCGGCCAGATCGCCTTCGGCCTGGCTCACGCGGGCCTGCTGCTCGGTGTCGCTGACCCGGACCAGAAGTTCATCGGTCTCGACAAAGTCGTCGACGTCCACGTAGATCTCGCGGATGCGCCCGGAGGTCTGGGCCGAGATCGTGGAGCGCTGCACCGCCTCCACCCGGCCGTCCAGGATCCGTTCCTGGGCAATGGTCTGGCGTTCCGCGGTCGCCGTTTCGAACGGCAATTCGGCCTGGGCCGCGAACGGCAACAGCAGCAGGCCCCACAGGGCGTGGCGCATCCGGTTTCGTGTCATGAGGCGTCTGTCCTTGCTTGATGAGGTCACCGGGGCGCGCGGTCTGCTCGCCGGCCGGCTCCATATATTAGCTTTTTCTAATTTATTATTTCCTGATACTGAACGCAATCCGTCCTGGACGGTGCGCCTCCCTCGCAGCGAGTATAGCCACCCTGACAAGGGTTTCACCCCGCCCCGGCCAGTTTGCACGCTGCACCGATGACGCGCTCCCCGTATCATGGCGACCTTTCTGGAACGACCGGGAGGATGCCATGCCACTGCTGCACGTCGAGACCAACACCGCCCTGCCCGACGACACCACCGGCCTGTGCCAGCGCCTGTCCGCGGAGGTCGCCGACTGGCTGGGCAAGCCCGAGGGCTACGTGATGGTCGCCTGCCGGCACAACCCGGCCATGTGCCTTGGCGGCTCGACCCAACCGCTCGCCTACTGCGAGCTGAAAAGCATCGGCCTGCCCGAGGGCCTGACCCGCGATCTGTCGCGCAAGCTGTGCGACGCCCTGCAGGCAGAGCTGGGTATCGAACCCGCCCGCGTGTACATCGAATTCGCCGACGCCCCGCGCCACTTCTGGGGCACCAACGGCACCACGTTCTGAACCCTTTCCAGCCATCAACCACGGATGCCCCCGATGCGCGTCTCGCAATTCCCGCTGAACACCCTGAAGGAAACCCCGGCCGACGCCGAGATCGTCTCCCACCAGCTGATGCTGCGCGCCGGCTACATCCGCCGGCTGGCCTCCGGGCTGTACACCTGGCTGCCGCTGGGGCTGCGCGTGCTGCGCCGGGTCGAGGGCATCGTGCGCGAGGAGATGAACCGCGCCGGCGCACTGGAAGTGCTGATGCCGGCGGTGCAGCCCGCCGAGTTGTGGCAGGAATCCGGCCGCTGGGACTTCTACGGCGCCGAGCTGCTGCGCCTGAAGGACCGTCACGACCGGGACTTCTGCTTCGGCCCGACCCACGAGGAGGTCATCACGGACCTGGTACGCCGCGAAGTCCGCAGCTACCGCCAGCTCCCGATCAACTACTATCAGATCCAGACCAAGTTCCGCGACGAGCGCCGCCCGCGCTTCGGGATCATGCGCGCGCGCGAGTTCCTGATGAAGGACGCCTACTCCTTCCATATCGACGGCGACTCGCTGGCCGAGACCTACCAGCAGATGCACACGGCCTACACCCGCATCTTCGAACGCTGCGGGCTGGACTTCCGCGCGGTGGAGGCCGACACCGGCGCCATCGGCGGCAACGCCTCGCACGAGTTCCACGTGCTCGCCAGTTCAGGCGAAGACGCCATCGCCTTCTCCCCGGCCGGCTTCGCCGCCAACGTCGAGCTGGCCCCCTGCCCGAAGCCGACGCCGGCCCCGGCTCCCGGCGCGGAGATGGAAAAGATCGCCACGCCCGACGTACACACCATCGACGAGCTGGCGGGGTTCCTGAACATCCCGACCGAGCAGACGGTGAAGACCCTGGTGGTCGCCGCCTCCGACGAAATCGACGCCGACCTGGTCGCCATCGTGCTGCGTGGCGACCACGAACTGAACGCGGTCAAGGCCGAGAAGCACCCCTGGATCGCCGAGCCGCTGCGCATGGCCGAGGCGGCGGAGATCCGTACCGCGTTCGGCGCCGACCCCGGCTCGCTGGGCCCGGTGGGCAGCCCGATCCCGGTGCTGGCCGACCAGGCAATGCTGGGCATGGCCGACTTCGTGGTCGGCGCCAACGCGGACGGCCACCACCTGACCGGCGTGAACTGGGGCCGCGACCTGCCGCAGCCGGAGACCGCCGACCTGCGCAACATCACCGAGGGCGAACCGGCCCCCGACGGCTCCGGTCCCATCGAGATCCGTCGCGGCATCGAGGTCGGTCACATCTTCCAGCTGGGCGACAAGTACAGCCAGGCCCTGGGCGCCCGGGTGCTGGACGAGGACGGCCGCGAACAGGTCGTGACCATGGGCTGCTATGGCATCGGCGTCTCGCGCGTCGTGGCGGCGGCCATCGAGCAGAACTCCGACGAGCGCGGCATCTGCTGGCCCACCGCCATCGCGCCCTTCGACATTGCGCTGTGCCCGATCGGTGCGAAGAAATCCCAGCGCGTGCGCGAGGCGGCGGAGAAGCTGCACGATGATCTGCAGGCGGCCGGGTTCGAGGTCCTGCTGGACGACCGCGAACAGCGCCCCGGCGTGATGTTCGCGGACATGGAACTGATCGGCATCCCGCACCGCATCGTCATCGGCGAACGCGGCCTGGACGCCGGCGAGCTCGAATACCAGGCGCGCACCGCCAGCGAGGCCGAACACCTCCCGATGGACGGCCTGCTCGACGCCCTGCGCCAACGCCTCGGAATATGATCCGAGCAATCCGGAAGCCCCTGATGTCAAGAGGAGATTCACACTTGACCCCCAACAACAGCCATGTGCTAATCTCTAGCGAGTGAGTCGGGTACGCTGCCTCTCGCGGTGTGCGAAGTCGTTACTTCCCCGGCTCCCTTCATTTTTCAAAGGCTACCTCCGGGTAGCCTTTTCTGTATCCAGGGAAGGATCAGGTCATGCATCTTCTTTATCTCGATGAATCCGGGAGCGTTACCAACAAGAACGACAAGTACTTTGTTCTTGCAGGCATCAGTGTGTTCGAGCGCCAGGCCCATTACATCGAACAGGATCTCAACTCGATTGCCGCCCGCTTCAATCCCGACTCACCCCACGAGATCGAACTCCACGGTTCCCCGATGCGCAGCGGGAAGAACAGCTGGCGCCGTTTCCCCAAGGAGATGCGTCACGCCGCCCTGATCGACGCCCTTCGGGTCATACCCGGACGGACCTCCCGGGGTGTCCGGCTATTCGGGGGGGTGGTGAAAAAATCCGCCATTCCGGACGAAGACCCGGTAGAACATCTGTTTGAACAGCTTTGCAACCGTTTCGACCTGTTCCTGCGGCGGTTGTACACAAAGCATGACGACGCACAACGCGGACTCATCCTGCTGGACAAGTCATCCACGGAAACCCGAATTCAGACTCTCGCGCGTGATTTCAAGCACACAGGGCATACTTGGGGACGCACTCGGAACTATGCAGAGGTACCTGTATTTCTGGACTCTCAGGCCTCGCGCCTGATTCAGCTTGCCGATCTGGTCGCCCATGCCATTTACCGCCACCATGAACACCAGGACAGCGAGTTATTCCGAGAAATCGCGGGGTGCTTCGACCAGGAAGGGCCCACGGAACATGGCTACTATTTGCGCTGCTGAGCCTCGGGTTACCAGCACAACAACACTCACATGGCAGCACTCCACCCATCATCCTACCTAGGTTCTAAGTCTCGTCATTGACAGCATAAGCTTCACACTTGAGATGGGAATCGTGTTCGGCCTGCTGGGGCTGACGATCCTGCTGTTCGTCACGGAGGTGATCCGGATCGACCTGGCGGCGCTGAGCGTGCTGTTCCTGCTGGGCATGGTCGCGCTGGTGCCGGGGGTCGCGCCGATCGTCGAGGGCGAAGCGCTGTTTTCCGGCTTCGCCTCGAACGCGGTGATCGCGATCATCGCGGTGATGATCATCGGCAAGGGGCTGGACCGCTCCGGCGTGATGAACCGCCTGGCGGACCTGATCCTGCGCTTCGGCGGGCACACCGAGCGCCGGGTAATGGCCACGACCTCGGGTGCGGTGGGCATCATCACCAGCTTCATGCAGAACATCGGCGCGGCCGCCCTTTTCATGCCGGTGATCAACCGCATCGGCGCGGCGGCAAGCATCCCGCGTTCGCGCCTGCTGATGCCGATGGGCTTCGCCGCGATCGTCGGCGGCACCCTCACGCTGGTCGCCTCCAGCCCGCTGATCCTGCTGAACGACCTGCTGCCGGAACATGTCGAGGGGTTCGGGCTGTTCGACGTGACGCCGGTCGGGCTGGCCCTGCTGGCCATGCTGATCCTGTACTTCGCCCTGTTCGGCAAGTGGGTCCTGCCCGCCCGCGATCCGCTGGGCGAAGACCCGGACGAGAGCCGTGTGCAGACCACCTCGGCCTGGTTCCGCGACGTCTACGGGATGGACTTCGGCGTGCGCGAGGCGCGTCTCGGCGAGGACAGCTCGCTGGCCGGGCGCAGCGTGGGCGACTTCGAGGCGGCCTTCGGCGTCCACGTGGTCGGCGTCACCACGGGGGACGAGACCCGCATCGAGCCGAACCGGGATGTCGAGCTGGAACGCGGCGCGCACCTGGCGATCCTCGGTCCGGTCAGCACGATCGACAAGACCTGTGACCAGACCGGGACGGTCCTGAAGGACGAACTGGACGTGTTCGCGCGCGCCCTGTCCGCCCGCCATGGCGGGATCGCCGAGATCATCATCCCGCCCGGCTCCGACCTGATCGGGCAGACCGTTCGCGACAAGGGCATGCGCCGCACCTACGGCATCTCGGTGCTGCGCATCCAGCGCGGCGACGACCTGATCATCGACGAAGTCCCGGATACCGCGCTGAAGGCCGGCGACACCCTGGTCGTGCACACCCCGTGGGAGAACCTCCAGGCACTGGAGGACGACCGCGCCTTCGTCGTGGTCACCAGTCGCTACCCGCGGCGCAAGCAAGAGGCCTCGAAGACCCACCGACCGCTGGCCGCGCTCGGCTCCCTGGCGCTGGGGCTGGGGCTGGTGCTGTTCACCGACCTCCCGCTGGCGCTGGCCCTGCTGGGCGGCGCGCTGGGAATGATCTTCAGCGGTGTCATCAACATGGACGAGGCCTACCGCGGCATCAGCTGGAAGACCGTATTCCTGCTCGCCTCGCTGATCCCGCTGGGACTGGCGGTGGAGAACTCCGGCGCCGGCGAGTGGATCGCGACCAACGGCATGCAGCAGCTGGAGGGGATGCCCGTGTGGGTGCTACAGGTCGCGGTCTTCCTGCTGACCACCTTCTTCACGCTGGTAATGTCCAACGTCGGCGCCACCGTGCTGCTGGTGCCATTGGCAGTCAGCTTTGCGAGCGTCGCCCAGGGCATGGGCATCGACGCCGATCCGCGGGTATTCGCGCTGATCGTCGCGATCGCCGCCTCCAACTCCTTCATCCTGCCCACCCACCAGGTCAATGCCCTGATCATGGACCCGGGCGGCTACCGTGTAGCCGACTACCTGCGCGCCGGGGCCGGCGTGACGGTGCTGTTCATGGTCGTCTCGCTGATCGTCATCAACCTGCTCTTCTGAACGCGGTTCAGGTTCGGTACAGCCTCGGTGGAGAGACTGACGGCATCGCCCTAAACCGGAACCCGAGATGTCTGAAACCCTCCGTGGAATGTTGCCCCTGGCGGTTGTATCCATGGCGTTGCTCCTGGCCGCCTGCAGCCCGCGGATCTACGGAGTAAGCGAGGAACAGTGGGACGCGATGGGCGAGGCCGAGCGTGTCGAGGCCATCCGCGCCTGGGAATCGGTGCAGAAGGCGCGCGAGGCCCGCCTGCAGGCCGAAGCCGAGCAGGAGACGGCCCTGGCGGCCGAACGCGCGGCGCAGGTCGCCGCGATCCGCAGCGGCGATGCGGGGCTGCCGGGGGACCTGATCCGCGTCAGCCTGCGCGACGGGACCCTGCGCATCGGCGGTCGCGAACGGGCGCTGGAGCCGACAAGCTTTACCCTTGCCAATGGCGAGACCCGCAGCATCGAGGTCCACGCCGAGCGCTATCGCAGCGAGCTCGACGTCGCCTATGAAGACGGCCTCTTGCTGATCGACCTGCCGCGCCATTCCCGCACCGGGGCAGCACGCGTCACCTGGGACGGCGACTGGATGCACGGAGCCGAGACCCGCATCCAGTCGGACGGGCCGCACCGACTGCGCAACGTGCGGGCCTTCGTTCAGGTCATTCCGCCACCGGGCCACCCGCTGCGGCGCTACTGACCCCCATCGGCTCAACCCGTGGAGAAGTCGCCCGGCGCCGGGTCGGGCGGTGGCAACTCCTCGGCCTCCACCGCGTCCACCCGCGCCATGCGCGGGCCGTCCGCCAGCCACTCCTCCAGCGCGTCCAGCGCCTTGCGCGGGCCCACGGCCAGCACCTCGACGCTGCCGTCCGGTTCGTTGCGGGCATAACCGGTCAGGCCCAGACGTTTCGCTTCGTCGCGAGTGGATGCGCGGAAGAACACGCCCTGTACCCGGCCGCTGACACGCCAGCGGCGGGCATGGTTATCATTGGCCTCCGTCATTTGTTGTCCTCCGGAGTGGATTCATGTCCGATGCCCCTACGCTGTACCACAACCCGCGCTGCAGCAAGTCGCGCGCGACCCTGGAGCTGTTGCGCGAGCAGGGCGTGGAGCCGCAGATCGTCGAATACCTGAAGACCCCGCCGGATGCCGCCACCCTGCGCGCCATCGTCGACCGGCTGGGCATCGCCCCGCGCGATCTCCTGCGCACCGGCGAGGCGGAGTACCGCGAACTGGGCCTGAAGGATGCCGAGCTGGACGACGAGGCACTGATCCAGACCATGGTCCAGCACCCGAAACTGATCGAGCGGCCGATCCTCGTGTACGGCGACCGGGCCCGCGTCGGGCGCCCGCCGGAGCAGGTGCTGGAGATCCTGTCGTGAGCGCGGCCCCCGAGGTCCTGGTGCTGTACTACAGCCGCTACGGGGCGACCGCCGAGCTGGCCCGCCACGTCGCCAGCGGCGTGGAACGGGGCGGCGCGGTTGCCCGCGTGCGCACCGTCCCGCCGGTCAGCACCCGCATTGCTGGTGACACCCCGGCGGTTCCCGCCGACGGTCCGCCCTACGCGGAGACCCGCGACCTCGAAGAATGTGCCGGGCTGGTGATGGGCTCGCCCACCCGCTTCGGCAACATGGCCGCGCCGCTCAAGCACTTTCTCGACGGCACCAGCGGACTGTGGGCCAGCGGGGGGCTGGTGGACCGACCGTTCGGGCTGTTCACCAGCACCGCCACCCAGCACGGCGGCCAGGAAACCACCCTGTTGACCATGGCCCTGCCGCTGATCCACCAGGGAATGCTCTGGGTCGGCGTGCCCTACACCGTGCCGGAACTCAGCACCACGACCTCGGGCGGCTCGCCGTACGGCGCCAGCCACGTCGCCGGTGGCCAGGGCGAGCACCCGGTCACGCGGGAGGAGCAGCGTATCGCCGCGGCCCTGGGCGAGCGGGTCGGCCGGATCACGCGACGCCTGCAGGCCGGGGATCCGGCATGATCCTCGCGGCACGCGGGCTGGCGCTGATCGCCTATCTGGTCCTGATCGGACTGATCCTGGTCTGGACCACCTGGATCGACCCGCCGGAGATCGTGCCGATCTCGGTGGCGCTGGTGATCCTCGTCCTGCCGCTGCTGTTCCCGCTACGCGGAATGCTGCACGGACGCCGCTACACCCACGCCTGGTCCAGCCTGCTGGCGCTGGCCTACATCACCCTCGGCATCACGCTGGCCGCCGCGGCGGACGCCCGGATCTACGGCGTGCTGATGACGGCCGCCAGCCTCGCCTGGTTCGCCGGCTGCCTGCTCTACGTCAAGCTGGATGCCCGCCGCGCCCGCCAGGTGACGTCCTGATCGTTTCATTCGCCACAAAGCGCACGAAGGCACGAAGAAGGGTCAGGTCAAGGTCAAGGGTGATTCACAGGAAGATAGGAAGGATGGAAGAAAGGCAATTTATTGGTTGGAACGGATAGCCCGGAACACCATAGCGGTGCGCAGTGCCTCGCCTACACTCGTCATCCCGGACACCGCGCAGCGGTGATCCGGGATCTCCCCACAGTGGTTATCCTGCGCCGGAGATCCCGGCTCTGCGCTGCGCTCCGGACGGGATGACGAGCGGCCTGGAGGCTACCCCTGCAAGTCCTTACGCGCTCGGCACCCATATAGAACCTTCCCGTCTTCCTACCTTCCTGTAGAACGCCCTTGACCTGGCCCTTCTCCGGGCACTTCGTGGTGGACGTCAGGACCGCGCGAGCTGATCGCGGACGAAGGGGATGGTCAGGCGCCGCTGCTCGGCCAGGGCGGCCAGGTCCAGGCGGTCCAGCAGCTCCAGTAGCGCCACCAGATCGCGGCGGTAGTGGCGCAGCAGGTATTCGGCCACCGCCTCCGGCAGCTCCAGGCCGCGCAGCACCGCGCGCTGGGCGAGGATACGCTTGAGGTCTTCCTCCTCCGGTACCTGCATGCGGAAGACCGGCCCCCACGCGAGGCGCGAGGTCAGATCCGGGAGACGGCTGCCGAGACCATCCGGCGCATGGGTCGCCGCCAGCAGGACCCGGCAGCCTCCATCGCGCAGCCGGTTCAGCAGCCCGAACAGGGCCTCGTCCCAGTCGCCCTGTCCGACCACCGCGTCGAGATCATCCAGCGCCACCAGGCGCGCACGCTCCAGCCCGTCGAGAACGGCCAGCGGGGAGACATCGGCAACCTCTGCCAGCGGCAGGTAGACCACCGGCTCGCCGCGTTCGTGACCCTGATGACAGGCCGCCTGCAGCAGGTGGGTCTTACCCACGCCCGGCGGGCCGTGCAGCAGGATCTGCGGCTCGGTCATCCCGACCCCGACGGCCAGGGCCTCCACCGCGTCCCGCGCCAACGGGTTGCCACCGGGGTAAAAGCCGGCAAAGCGCGACGTATCCCGCAGGCGCAGGTCCAGCGGGAGCTGGCGCTGGGGGGCGGCCTCGCGACCCTGGCCGGCACTCATTGGGGGGGTGCCTCCGGATTCGAGGGCGCTTCCCCGGCATTCAGGCGCCGGTAATGCACCAGAAGATGCCGCACGCCAACGGCCAGGATCGCCGCCACCGGCAGCGCCAGCAATACACCGAAAAATCCGAACAACTGCCCACCGGCCAGCACGGCAAAGATCACGGCGACCGGATGCAGGCCGGTCCGGTCCCCCACCAGCCAGGGCGTCAGGACCATGGACTCCAGCACCTGGGCGACGGCAAAGATCGCCAGCACGATCAGCAGCAGAGTCCAGCCATCGCCCTGCACCAGCGCCGCGGCACTCGCCAGCAGCACACCGACGATGACACCGACATAGGGGATGAAGCTCACCACGCCCGCGATCAGGCCGATCGCCAGCCCCATCTCGACCCCCGCGACCGTCAGGGTGACCGCATAGAACAGACCGAGCGCCAGCATCACCAGCAACTGCCCGCGCAGGAAGGCCCCCAGTGTCTCGTCCGACTCCGCGGCAAAGGTCAGGACGGGAGGGCGCCAGGCCTGCGGCAGCAAGTCGCGCAACCCGTCCAGCAGGCGCGGCCAGTCACGCAACAGATAGAAGCTCACCACCGGGATGAGCACGACGTTCAGCACCCCCAGCACCAGCGCGCCGGTGGAACTGCCGATCCATTGCAGCACACCGCCGGCCAGCCCGCCGGCCTCGCGCCAGTGTTCCGCGACCAGCCCCTGCAACGCGCCGGCGTCCAGCGGCGGCAGGGTGTCCCCGGCGAGGTCCTCCAGCCACGGACGCACCTGCTCGTCGAACCAGCCGAGGATCTGCGGCATCGCCAGCGTGAGCCGCTCGAACTGGGCGATGGCCAGCGGGATCAGGATCAGGATCAGCGCCGCCAGCCCCAGCATCACCAGCAGGAAGATCACCACGGTGGCCAGGGTGCGGGAGCGCCCAGTGCGCGCGGCCAGCCGCGTCACCAGCGGATTGAACAGATAGCCGATCAGCAGCGCGACGACAAAGGGCGTGAGGATGGGCGCGAGAAGATACAGTGCCCCGCCCAGCACCAGCAGCCCGACCAGGGCGGCGAGTGTGGCGGCCGAAACCGGCCCGACTCGCTCGCGAAGCTCGGCACTCGTCTTCATGGTGTCCTCCGGTTCGAGGCGTCCGCTCCATTCGGATCGCGCAGGCGACGCCACGCATCCAGCCCCCATTGCACGGTGTAGGCCAGGCCACTGGCGAGGGTCGTGAACGCCACCACGATCATCAGCAACTGCACCCAGATCGGATCCAGCGCCAGCAGGCCGACCTTCACGATGGCCACCAGCACCAGCGTGATTTGCAGGAAGGTGTTCACCTTGCTGATCAGTAACGGCCGAATGGCCAGGGGACCGACGAACATCCGGTACAGCGCGGAGCCAACGGTCAGCCAGACATCGCGCCCCACCACCAGCAACAACAGCCATAACGGCAGCAACCCCGACAGGGTCACGGCCACATAGATCCCCAGCATCAACAGCTTGTCCGCGGCCGGGTCCAGCCAGGCGCCAAGCCGCGTGTGCCATCCATAGCGCCGCACCAGCCAGCCATCCAGGGCATCACTCAAGCCCGCGATCGCCAGCAGCACCACCGCCACCAGGTAATGCTCCAGCGCCAGCAAGGTGACGATCGGCGGGATCAGGAGGATCCGGCCGATCGTCACCGCGTTGGGAATCTGGTGGCGGGGCAGCATCCGGTACGCCGCGGCGGCGCTCAGCGCCGGCCCAGCCAGGCGTCGGCCTCGGTCCCCTCGTCGGGCGCCTCGGCCCGGGCAAAGCCGGAGCCGCGCAGCAGGTCGACCAGATCATCCCGGCCCAGCCCGGAGCGCACCTGCAGCACCACACTGTCACCAGCCAGGGAGTCCAGGCGCGCCGCCTCCACCGCCTGCAGCCGCGTCAGCTCCGCGCGCAAACGTTCGAAGGCCGCGTAGCCCTGAACCCCGGAAAACCCCAGACGCAGCCACTCCGGCTCGTCCGCGACCCGCGCGAGGCGCCCGGCTACCTGGTCCAGCCCCTGGGCCACCGCCTCGCGCGCCGCCGCCGCGGGGCCCTCGCCGCTCGCGGAACTGCGGTACTCCCGGGCATCGTGCACCGCGATCACGCGCGCCTCGGCGCCGCGCGGGGTCTCCCGCACGTGCAGCAGCAGGACCCCGTCGGCATCGTAACGGCGGGCGGCCTCCACCAGCGGTTCGGTCACCCCGCCGACGATGTCGGAGGGCTGGGCGGCGCGACGATCCTGCAGGTCGCCCAGCGGAAACAGCAGGGGCATGTCGCGCGCCTCGGCCAGTTTGCCCAGCGCGGCGAGGATCCCCGGACCATCCACCGCATCCCCGAGCAGCTCGCGCTGTCCGCCCGCATCGTGGACGGCCCAGACCAGTAGCGCCGGGCGTTCCCCCAGCACGGCCGGCACCCCGGCATCACGCAGCGCGGTACGCAGGCGAAAGCGATCGAATTCCAGGCGATAAACGTCGTCTTCCACCTGCTGGCGGCGTTCCAGCGCCGCGATCCAGCCCTCGTCGTCCCGCGCCTCCAGCATCTCCCCGGCCAGATCCAGCACCGGCTCCGAGCGCAGCCCGGCCAGCCGCACCAGTGCCTGCTCCAGGCCCTGTTCCAGCGCCTGCGTCTCGTCTTCGGCCGGGACCGTCACCACCAGCGGGCCATCGGCGGCGGCCGACGGCGCCAGCATCAGGAAAATGAGGCCCAGCAGCAGGGCCAGGCGCGAACGGGCTCGGGGATGCAAGGACATGTTCTCGTTCCGTCACTCGACAGGCGCCACAAAATACCACAGCCACCCTTGCCAGAAAGGCCGGCCGAAAGGGCCGGGGACACCCCGTTGCATCCGCACGCAAGGCCGGTTGGGGGGTATCCGTGGTGAAAGGCCAGCTTTGCACGGCCGCACCCGGCTCGCTACCATGCCGGGTTCTGCGAGACCGCCGCAGGGCGCGGCCTCCACCCGCGCTCATTCAACATCGGGGAACCCATGTCCGAATCCCGTTCAGGCCTGACCTACCGCGAGGCCGGTGTCGACATCGAGGCCGGTGCCGAACTGGTCGAACGCATCAAGCCGCACGCGGCGCGCACCCGGCGTCCCGGCGTCATGGCCGGACTGGGTGGCTTCGGCGCCCTGTTCGAGCTGCCGATGGACCGCTACAAGCAGCCGGTTCTGGTGTCCGGCACCGACGGCGTTGGCACCAAGCTGCGCCTGGCCCAGGAGACCGGTCGTCACGACAGCATCGGTATCGATCTGGTCGCGATGTGCGTGAACGACATCGTCGTTCAAGGCGCCGAGCCGCTGTTCTTCCTCGACTACTACGCCACCGGCCACCTGGACGTGGACATCGCCGCCGACGTGGTCACTGGCATCGCCGAGGGCTGCGAACAGGCCGGTTGTGCGCTGATCGGCGGCGAGACGGCCGAGATGCCCGGGATGTACCAAGGCGAGGACTACGACGTGGCCGGCTTCGCGGTCGGGATCGCCGAGAAGGCCGCCCTGATCGACGGCAGCCGGGTCACCGCGGGCGATGTGATCCTGGGCCTGGAGGCCAGCGGGCCCCACTCCAACGGCTATTCCCTGATCCGCCGCGTCCTGGAACACGCCGGCGCGAGCCTCGACGCGCCCCTGCCCGGTGCCGACGGCATCACCCTCGGCGAGGCCCTGATGGCCCCCACCCGGATCTATGTGCGTCCGCTGCTGGAGCTGCTGGAAGAGTTCCCGGTGCACGCGATGGCCCACATCACCGGCGGCGGCCTGACCGAGAATCTCCCGCGCGTGCTGCCAGACACCCTCGGCGCCCGTATCGATCCGGACAGCTGGGCCCGCCCGCCGGTGTTCCGCTGGCTGCAGGAGGCCGGCGACATCGCCGACGAGGAGATGCTGCGCACCTTCAACTGCGGCATCGGCATGGTCGTCATCCTCCCCGAGGATCGGGTCGAGGCCGCGAGTTCCCAGCTGGCACGGGCTGGCATCCGCAGCTGGCCGATCGGCCTGATCCGCGAACGCGACGAGTACCAGCCCGGCGTCACCTACGCCACCGCATGAGCGAATCCACCGGGCAACCGAACACGGCCCCGCGCCGCCTGGTGGTGCTGATTTCCGGGCGCGGCAGCAATCTGGGCGCGCTGATCGAGGCCTGCGAGCAGGGCCGCATCCCGGCCCGGGTGGTCGGCGTGATCAGCAACCGCCCGGATGCCGCGGGGCTGGACTTCGCCGAACGCCACGGCATCCCGCATCGCGTGCTGAACCATCGGGACTACCCCTCGCGCGAGGCCTTCGACGCCGACCTGGCCGATGCCATCGAGGACTACAGCCCCGACCTGGTCATCCTGGCCGGGTTCATGCGCATCCTGACCCCCGGTTTTGTGGACCGTTTCACCGGCCGCATGCTGAACATTCATCCCTCTCTGCTGCCCAAATACCGCGGTCTGGACACCCATGCCCGCGCCCTGGCCGACGGCGAGTCCTTACACGGCGCCAGCGTCCACTTTGTCACCCCGGAGCTGGACGGCGGCCCGGTGATCATGCAGGCCCGCGTGCCGGTGGCACCCGACGACACGCCCGAAACCCTGGCCGCCCGCGTGCAGCGGGCCGAGCACCGGCTATACCCCGAGGTCGTGCGGCGGGTGTGTTCAGGCGAAATTCAGTGGTCCGGGCGGATCCTGCAGGGCGACGGCACGCCCCTCGCGGCACCGCTGCAACTCGACGAGGACACCCATGATGTTTCAGGCCCTGACGACCGGAGCCAACCGCCACGCACAGCCGGCTAGCGGCGCGATGACCCGGCGCGCAGCCCCCGTGGCACTGACCCTGCTGCTGGCACTGCTCACGACCCTGCTGGCCACCCCGGCGAGCGCGGAACGCGACCTGCGGCCGATCCCGCCGTACACCGCCAGCTACGAGGCCAGCGCCATGGGCAACACGCTCAAGGCCCGCATCACCCTCAACCACGAGGACGTCCAGACCCGCATGGCGATGGACGCCCATGTCTCGGGCTTCCTGCGCATCCTCGGACGTTTCGAGCTGAGCCGCGAGTCCCTGATGAACAGCCGCAACGGCGATCTGCAGCTGGTACAGTCGCGCAGCCAGCAGATCACCCCGCGCCGCGAGCGCAAGGTCGAGACCCGCTTCGACTGGGAGACCAACCGCGCGATCGGCACCATCAACGGCGAACGCTTCGACCTCGAGGTGCCGGAACAGACCCTGGACTTCCTCGGCTCGCTGTACCTGATGATGCAGCGTCTCGAGACTGGAGAACTCTCCAGCGAAGGCGATCGCGAAACCATCCAGGCCCTGGAACGCGACCGCCTGCGCGAATACCAGTTCGAGTACGCCGGGCGCGAAACCATGGACTCCCCGATCGGCCGGGTGGAAACCATCCGCATCGACCGTCGCACGGACGACAGCGATGTCGCCCTGTCTGCCTGGTTCGCCCGCGAACTCCGCCATGTCCCGGTGCGTTTCGACTACGAGGCCGACGGCCGCGTGTTCGAGCTGAACCTCACGCAGCTGGAATGGCACGACCCGATCATTGATCTGACCGACGAGTAACCACCATGAGCGAAACCTTTGACCTGGCCATCATCGGCAGTGGCCCCGGGGGCTATCGTGCCGCCGTCCTGGGCGCCCTGCGCGGACTGAACGTCGTCATCATCGAGAAGGGCGACTGGGGCGGCTGCTGCCTCAACCGCGGCTGCGTGCCCAAGAAGGACTGGTACCACACCGCGCGCACCGTCGCCGCCCAGCGCCACTTCGCCGGCCGCGGCATCAGCGGCAGTCTCAGCGCCGACATGGGCCAGGCCTGGGACCACCAGAAGGACGTGGTCACCGAGGTGCGCAACTCCTACCTCGGCTACATGAAGCACCTGAAGATCCAGTACCGCCACGGAGCCGCAAGCTTCCGTGATGCCGAGACCCTGGAGGTCGTGACCGACGATGGCACCGAGACCGTGCAGGCCCGGCACACCATCATCGCCACCGGTGCCACCGCCAGCGTCCCGGAGCCGTTCGCGGCCGAACCGGGCCGCGTGCTCACCACCGACATGCTGTTCGACGACAAGCCGCCGGCGGGCCAGCGCGTCGCCCTGATCGGCTCCGGCGTGGTCGCCACCGAGTTCGCCTGGATCTTCCACCACCTCGGCAAGGACGTGACCTGGCTGAGCCGCTCGAAGCCGCTGTCCGGCCAGAAATTCAGCCCCCAGGCGCTGGGCACGCTGAAGGGCCGCCTCGCCGAGGACGGCGTCGAGCCCACCCGCGTCAAGGGCTACGAAAGCGTCGAGACGTCGGATGACGGCGTCACCATCACCGACAGCGAGGGCAACACCTTCGAGGTCGACTGGGTCCTGCTGGGCACTGGCCGCACGCCACACACCGAGGGCCTGAACCTGGACGCGATCGGGGTGAAGACCGATGGCCGCGGCTTCGTGAAGCGCCGCCCCACCCTGCAGACCGACGTCGACAACATCTACGTCATCGGCGACGTCGCCAGCGAGTGGCAGACCGCCAACCACGCCCTGGCGGACGCCACCATCGCGGTCGAGAACATCCAGAACAGCAACACCCGCGAACAGGACGAACGCTTCGTCCCGATCGCGATCTACTCCGCCGTCGAGATGGCCCGCCTGGGCATGGACGAGGACGATGCCGAGGACGATGAACTGGAGCCGGCGGTCGGCTTCGCCGCCTTCGAGACCTCCCCGCGCGCCCTGGGCCAGGATGAGCCAGAAGGCTTCGTGCGCCTGATCGGCGACATGGACAGCGGGGCCCTGCTGGGCGGCGAGGTGATCGGCGCCGACGCTGGCGAATTGATCCACATCCTGTCGCTGGCACCCGACCGCGACACCGCCCTGGCCTGGATCGCCCAGGGCCAATGGAACCACCCGACCCGCGCCGAGGAGTTCCTCAACGCCACCGAGACTCTCGCCTCCAAGTGGAACCTCAAGTCCGAGATCTTCGGCCTCTGACCCGGCCTGAAGCCGCCCGTTGGTCCTGAGCTAGCGTTCGGCCCGGGCGCGCTTGGCAGCCAGGAGCTCGGTGTCCGCGCGCTGGACCAGGGGGTCGAGATGGGTGTCGTCGGCGTGGAAGCCGGCGCCCCCGATGCTGATCGAGACCCCTACCTCGTCCTGAAGCCGGGCCTGCAGGCGCTCGCCGGTCCGGCGCGCGTCGGCCAGGGCCGTGTGCGGCAGCAGGATCACGAATTCGTCGCCTCCGAAACGCCCCAGCAGGTCCGCGTCGCGCGCAGCGTCGCCTGCGTGGTGGCGGTAACCCGCTTGAGGATCGCGTCGCCCGCCGCATGGCCGGATTCGTCGTTGATCCGCTTGAAACCGTCCAGGTCAAAAATCAGCAGTGAAAGCGGGCTGCCATGGCGACGCGCCCGTTCCATCTCGCTGTCGGCCCGCGCCTGGAAATGCCGCCGGTTGCCGATGCCGGTGAGGGGGTCGCAGGAGGCGAGCGTCTCCAGCCGCCGGTTCGCCTCCTGGAGCTGCCGATTGGCCTGATTCAGGGCCTGTGTGCGCTCCTCGACCACGGCCTCGAGATCGCGGTTGTAACGTTCCAGGCGGGCGCGGCCAGCGCCCCGATCCATAACCCGGTGATCAGCAGCGCGCGCCATCTCCCCGGTGCAGTGTTCCGTGTCATCCCCCTTCTCCTGCCGGATCATCCTGCTCGCGAGGGCCCCCACCGCCCCGCTGCAGGACGAGCGTCTCGAACTCGAACACCGGCATCGCATGGTGATACAGGTAGCCCTGGAAGCGATGGCAGCCGTGACGCACCAGGAAATCGCGCTGCGCCTCGTTCTCGACACCCTCCGCGATCAGGCTCAACCCCATGTTGTGGGCGATGGCCGCGATCGTCGCGACGATGTTGGCGTCGTCCGCGTCGTGCTCGATGTCCTGGACGAAGGAGCGGTCGATCTTGAGCACATCCAGCGGCAGGCGCTTGAGATAGCCCAGCGACGAATACCCGGTACCGAAGTCGTCCAGCGCGAGCGCGACCCCCCGCCCCCGCAAGGCCTCCAGGTTGGCGATCAGCTGCGGCGAGGCATCCGCCATCACGCTCTCGGTAACCTCGACGTGCAGACACTGTGCTGCGGCCCCGGTGGCATCCAGGATGGACGTCACCTCCTCCATCAGGCGGGCCTTGCGCAGGTGATGCGGCGACAGGTTCACCGAGATCGGCAGGTCTTCCAGCCCGGGGCGCCCCTGCCAGCCATGCAGAGTCTCGCAAGCCTGCTGCAGCGCCAGACGGCCAACCTCGAGGATCTGGCCGGTATGTTCCGCCACGGGGATGAACTCGCCCGGCGAGATCCAGCTCCCGTCCGGCTGCGGCCAGCGCATCAGGGCCTCCGCGCCCAGGATCCGCCCTTCCGGATCGACCTGGGGCTGCAGATGGATCACCAGTTCCTCGCGCGCCAGGGCATGGCGCAGTTTGCGCTCCAGTTCCGCCTCCCGCAGCAGGGTCCGCTGCATGGCGGGGTCATAGAAGCGCGCCGCGTTGCGGCCCTGGTGCTTGGCCTGGTACATCGCGAAGTCCGCCTGCTTGAGCAGTTCCTCCGGGGTATCGTAGCCGCGCGGGAACAGGGTAATCCCGATACTGCCGGACATCACGTGTTCGATGTCGTCGATACGCACGGGCTCGCGCATCGCCTTCAGCAGCTCGCCGGCGATGCGCTGGGCATCGGCGCCGGCCTGCGAGCGATCCGGGCTCAGTTCCTCCAGCAACGCCACGAACTCGTCGCCCCCCAGACGCGCCACGATGTCCTGCTCGCGCAGGCGCGCGGTGAATCGCTGCGCCAGCGCCTGCAGCAGACGGTCGCCGGCGGAATGGCCACAGGTATCATTGAGCGTCTTGAAGTTGTCCAGATCGATCAGCAGCAGCGCGGCGTGCCGTCGGGTGCGGTTGACCGTGTGGATGGCATGTTCCAGATGCTCCAGCAACAGCCGCCGGTTGGGTAGATCGGTCAGCGCGTCGCGGAAGGCCAGCCGGGCATTCTCCTCCTCGATCTCGAGGATGTGCCCGAGCCGGCCCGCCATGGTCTGCGTCACTTCCTGCAGACGGGCGATCTCGGCCACCCGGGAATCAACGCGCAGATCGGTCTGGAACTCGCCGTGCCCGATCCGCTCGAGGGTCTTCATCGCGTGTTGCATGGGCCGCAGGGTCCGACTCAACCACAGGTACAGCCCGCCCGCGATCAGAACGAGCATGAGGAAGGCCGCGGCGTAGGTCGTCGCATTGATCAGGTTCTGGGTCGCCACCGATTCGGTCAGATCGCGCGCGAGGACCACCGTGGCCGTCGCCTGCTCCGAGCCATAGGGCGTGAGCGGCAGGTACACCAGTTGCGAATGCCGGTCGTCCATGTCCACGCGTCCCGCTGTAGCCTGCTGGTGCAGGCGCTCGTCCGGGGCCAGCGACATCAGGAACGGTGCGGTGAGCGCCAGCGGACCGCGCTTGTCCAGCAGGGCCGCGCGCCCTCCCATCGCCTCGGCCATGGACTCGAGCGCCGAGGTCGAGAGATCGCGCAGCTGAACCACCGCGCCAATGGGACTGCCCCCGCGGTAGACCGGGATGGCGAGCCCGGCGTAGACCCGCTCGCCGGGCACATGGTGCAACCCCTCGTGGAAGCGTCCGTCCGCCAGCGCCGCATGTGCCAGCGGGACGGGTTCCCCGCGGTTGCCGTCGGAGTCATAGCGCACACTGCCCTGGGCATCGAGGACCACGATCCGGTCGGCGACCCCGCCGGCCCGCAGGCGGTTGTACAACGGGTCGGCGTAGGTACTGATGCCCGCATCGTCGCGCATCGCGCCGATCAGGGCCTCGTTGCGTGTCACGGCCGTCGTCTCGGTCCGCATGCGCTGCCATTCGTTCGCCAGGGTCTGGCGCCAGGCGGCGGACTGCCCCTCCACGCCAAGCCGGTCCAGGCGCTGCTCCGCCTGCCCCACCGCAAGGTGGGTACCTGTCGCCAGGGTCCCGGCCAGCACCAGCAGCCCGGCGAACATGACCACGGTCAGTATCGTCTGGAGCCGGATTCGCCCGCCGAAGCGTGAGCCTGCAGAAACCACGCGGCTATTCGAAGGGATAGCCCGAACGGATCCATTCGGGGAAGCCGCCGGGGAAGTAGTAGAGATGGGTGAAGCCCCATTCCAGGGCCCGGCGGGTGGCCGTCTCGGTGCGCCAGCAATCGCGCTCGTTGCAGTACACCACCACCGGGGCGTCCAGGTCGCCGACGAACTCCAGCAGATTCTCGCGGGTGAAGCGATTCCGCTCGTCGTCCGGATCCCGCATGATGGTCAGATTGCGCGCCTCGGGTACGCGTCCAGCCTCGTAATCCGCACGCAGCCGGGTATCCACGAAGGGCACGCCCTCGCGGAACAGCCTCCAGGCCTCGGCAGCCTCGATGGTCTGGGTTCCCGGGATCGCCTCCGGTGCACGATAGGGCCCCTGGGCCGCCGCCTGCTGCGCGAGCAACAGCGCGCCCAGCACCAGCAACATGGCCCGGACAAGCCATCCGCACCGCCCCCGCCAAAGCGCCTGGTGAAATGCAGCATTCATGCGCGAACCGTAGCACGGTCCGGGCCTTTCGCCACGCGAAGCGGCCCCGTGCCGGGGCATTTTTTCGGCAGGGGGCAATGCTGCAGCACCCAATCCCAGACAGCGTTCCCCAAACGGAAAAAGCCCCGCACAAGGCGGGGCCCTCCGGCAACCTGGCGCTTGCGCGCCGGGGTTGTCTTACTGCGCTTCGACGTTCGCGGCGGCCGGACCCTTCTGGCCCTGCTCGACGTCAAACGAGACGCTCTGACCTTCGGCCAGCGACTTGAAGCCGCTACCCTGAATGGCGCTGTGATGGACGAACACGTCCTTGGAGCCATCGGTCGGGGTAATAAAGCCAAAGCCTTTTTCGTCGCTAAACCACTTCACTGTACCTGTAGCCATTTCGGTTACCTCTGATTGTTCATAGTAGATTGGGTGTTTCGAGGAGGAGAGACTGGAGGGCAACCGAACGACGGTGAAGATTGATCGTGATTCTCTTCGGCCCCAACCGGGACCGGAACTGCGAATCTGAACGCCCCTTGCGGGGTGTCGCCTGGTGCTGCATGGAGCCTGTTACCGTTACCTCGCGGCCATTGTCCGCCCAAACCGCCATGCATTGATAGTGTTTTTTTCGGTTTTTCTCGTACGCCGCGTCGAAACCCCTTTGATATCCATCGCTTGGGAACGAATTTAATTTCGGACCGGCACCCGTCGGAGCGATTTCGAGCCGACAGCGGCGGGAAAAACGGCTGCGGCCGCCGTTCGCCTCAGCCAGCCCCCTCCCCGCCCGGCGGGGTTGCGACGAATTCATCCAGCGCCAGCGGCAGCGGAACATGCAGCGATGCCGCCATCACCCGCAGCAGCTCGACCTCCGCCGCGACCACCTGCCCGCCATGGCCCGCGGTGGCCACCATGGCCCGGATCAGGCGGTCCTTGTCGCGCATGCGCAGGGCGTCCAGTTGTTCCAGCACGCGGTCGAGTACGCTGGCCCAGGCGCGCGCGCCCGCCGCGCCGGTCAGCGCCTCCGGGATTTCGGCCGCCAGCGGCAGGGCCCCGGTCAGCACACCGATGCCGGCCGTCAGCGCCGCGCTTGCCGCGCGGGGGTCGTCCGGATGACCGTGATGCGCCAGCACCGCGAGCAGGTAGTGCGCGTTTTCCTGATGGTCATCCAGCGTGGCACGCCGGGGACGGGACGCGGCCGCCGGGTCCTGAACGTCGCGCAGCTGCCGGTCCAGCAGGCGCCCCAGCGCGTATTCGAACACCGCCACCCGACCATCGGCATGAATCAGACGATCGACCAGTGTCCGCAGGCGGGTTCGCTCGTCCGGATCAAGCCGGCGCAGTGCCGGAAACCCGAGTTCCAGAAGCGGCAGGCGCAGATCCTCGCGCAGCACCGGTTCCGCGGCCCGCAGGCGCCGCACGGCCTCCTGGCGCTCGCCATCCAGCGCCTCGCCAATCATCGCCAGCTGACGCTCGCGCACCTCCCGGTCCGCGTGCAGTACCAGGTACATCACCACCTCGATCACCCGCGCCTCCGAGCGCGCCGCCCAGGCCAGCGGCCCCGGGAGGGCGGCGAGCAGCATGCCGGCCCCCAGGATATGGGTAAGCGCCGGGTGCCCGCCGAGGGCATCGCCCACGGCCTCTGCACCCGGCAGGCGCCCCTCGCGCTCGCGCTGCATGCCGTCCACCGCACGCTCGCGTGCGCCTTTGCGTACCCGGGCATTGAGCCGTTCGCGCAACCCCTTCAGCTCTTCGGGGTCGAACTGCGGCTGGAGGATTCGCACGCGGTCCAGCAATGGCGGGTGGGTCTCGAAGATCTGCCCGATCGCGTCGCTGGCGAACAGCATGTGGGTGATCTCCTCGGTGTTGCCGTTCAGCCCGGCATAGCGCGCCGCGACCTTCTTCAGCGCCCCGGCCAGGCCATCCGGCTCGCGGGTGAACTGCACGGCGTGGGCGTCCGCCAGGTATTCGCGCTGACGCGAGATGCCCGCCCGGATCCAGCGCGCCAGCGCCAGCCCGGCATAGCCGACCACGATCAGGGTGACGCTCAGCACCCCGGTCCCGGTTTCCGCGCCGTCGCCCTTGTGCCGGCGCCGGCGCCGCGCCAGCCCGCCCTGCCCCAGCAGCGCCAGGATCTCGATCCCGTAGAGGATGCCGATCAGGCGCATGTTGAGGCGCATGTCCCCATTGAGGATATGCCCGAACTCGTGCGCGACCACACCCTTCAGCTCGGCGCGCTCCAGGCTGTCCAGCGCACCGCGGGTCACGGCGATCACCGCATCGTTCGGCGCAAAGCCGGCGGCGAAGGCATTAATGCCCAGATCCTGCTCAAGCACGTAGATCTCGGGCACCGGCACCCCCGAGGCGATCGCCATCTCCTCGACTACGTTGCGCAGCTGCCGCTGCTGCGGGTCCACCGGATGGCCGCCGACCCGGACGCCGCCCATCTCCAGTGCGATCAGGGGGCCACCGCCCTCACGCAGCCGCCAGGTGCGGTAGAGGCTCGCAAGGACAATCAGCCCAGCAGTGAGGCCCATGGTCCAGGCGATAGCCTCGACGCCACCCCCGATGGCCCAGACAATCAGCCCCAGGGACCCGACGATCACCAGCACCGCCAAGGCGAACAGCATCAGCAACCAGCGGGTCCTGCGCTGCACCTGGTCCTGCTGCTGGAAGAAGTTCATGGCCGGCCCTCGCCACCGGGAAACGGCCACGGGCACAAGCGGCCGCGGAGCCAGGCGGCCCCGAGCCGAGCGTAGCAGGGCAGTGGGTGCGGGGGAATCGGTCGCCCGCGCCTGAGGCGAAGCCGGGCGACCGGAGGCGGCTCAGTCGCCGGCGACCGTCATGGACTCGATCAGGATGGAACCGGTGTGGATGTTGCCACGGCGATCGACGTCGGTGCCCACGGCCGCCATCCGCTGAAACATGTCCTTCAGGTTGCCGGCGATGGTGATCTCCTCCACCGGGTACTGCAGCTCGCCGTTCTCCACCCAGAAACCGGCCGCGCCCCGCGAGTAGTCGCCGGTAACCATGTTCACTCCCTGGCCGATCAGCTCCGTGACTAGGAATCCGGTCCCCATCTCCGCCCGCAGGGCGGCGAAGTCCTTGTCGCCCGGGGCCACCGTCACGTTGCGCGCACCCCCGGCGTTGCCGGTGGTCTCGAGCCCCAGACGGCGCGCGGCGTAGCTGTCGAGGGTATAGCTGTGCAGCACGCCGTCGGCGATCAGGGGGCGGTTGCGGGTGCGCACGCCCTCCCCATCAAAGGGCGCACTGCCCAGCGCGCGCGGGGTCAACGGGCGTTCCTCGATCTGCATCCAGGCGGGAAACACCGCCTCGCCGACGGCGTTCAGCAGGAACGAGCTCTCGCGGTACTGCGCCGGGCCGGAGATCGCCCGGGTGAAGCTGCCGATCAGGGTTCGGGCCATCTCCGGCGCGAACAGCACCGGGCAGTTGCGGGTGGAGAGCTTGCGCCCGCCCAGCCGGCGCACGGTTCGCTCGGCGGCCTCGCGCCCGATCTGTTCGGCGGCGGTCAGGTCGTCCGCGTGACGCGCGACGGTGTAGGCGTAGTCGCGCTGCATGCCGGCGGCGTCGCGCGCCACCAGCGCGCAGGACAGCGAGTGCCGCGTACTGCGATAGCCGCCCATGAACCCCTGGCTGTCGCCCAGAAAGGCGATGGCCCGCCGGGTACTGACGCTGGCGCCCTCGGAGTTCTCGATGCGGTCGTCGGCCGCGAATCCGGCGGCCTCGATGGCACGCGCCAGCTCGGTGGCATCGGCGGCGCCGCAATCCCACGGGTGGTCCAGATCGAGGTCGTCCCAGTCGGCCGCCTTGAACGCGGGGTCGGGCATCCCGGCGTACGGGTCCGGCTCGGTATAGCGGGCAATGCGACAGGCCGCCTCGACCGTGTCGATCAGGGCCTGGTCGCTGAAATCGGTGGTGGAGGCGGCGCCCTTGGATTGCCCGAAATAGACGATCAGCGACAGGCTCTGGTCGCGCTCGTGCTCGAGCGTCTCGATCTCGCCCTTGCGCACGCCCAGTTCCAGCCCGACGCTGTGGCTGACCACGGTCTGGACGTCCGAGGCACCGCGCTCGCGCGCGGCCTCCAGCGTGCGCTGCACCCGCGCCTGGAGGGACTCCGGCGAATGGGACAGGGACTGGACCTCGCCTTCCTGGGACACGGGTTCCGGGATCGCGCGTTCGGGAGATGTACTCATTCAGGGTTCCGCTACTCGATGACTGATCGGGGATCTTGAGGAAAAGGCCCCGGGGCGTATGGCCCGGGGCGGGGGCCGGTCGAGGGCCTTCTAGTCGAACCGGGTGCCGTGCTTGTGGACCGCGCCGGCGTTGCCCCAGCGCGCCAGGTCGTCGACGTGCACGCCGACCCAGTAGAGCATGCCGACGCTGTCACGCGTCCAGCCACCCACCAGGTCCTGGCCTTCGCCCAGCTCGATGTGGTGGGCGAATTGCTCGGCCTTTTCACGCGCACGGAAGACATGCCACTGCACGATCTGGTCGTGGCCGTTCCCTTCCGGCAGGGAACGCTCCTGTTCGAGGAAATCGAGATTCATTCTGCTGCCTCCTTGTCGCCGTTTTCCGGTCCCGCGGCCCTCAGGCCGCCTGGGTACCGCCCACGGTCATGCCGTCGATGCGAAGCGTGGGCTGTCCCACGCCGACCGGCACGCCCTGGCCCTCCTTGCCGCAGGTGCCAATGCCGGTATCGAGCTTCATGTCGTTCCCGATCATGGACACCCGGGTCAGGACATCCGGGCCATTCCCGATCAGGGTCGCACCCTTGACCGGGTACGTCACCTTGCCATTCTCCACTCGGTAGGCCTCCGAGGCGGAGAACACGAACTTGCCGGAGGTGATATCCACCTGGCCACCGCCAAAATTAACCGCATAGAGGCCGTCGTCCACCGAGGCCAGGATCTCCTCCGGATCGGCGTCGCCGCCGAGCATGTAGGTATTGGTCATGCGCGGCATCGGCAGCCGGGCATAGGACTCGCGGCGGCCATTGCCAGTGGACTGCGTGCCCATCAGCCGGGCATTCATCTCGTCCTGCATGTAGCCACGCAGCACGCCGTCCTCGATCAGGACGGTCTGCTGGGTCGGGTTGCCCTCGTCGTCCACGTTCAGCGATCCGCGACGGCCCTCCAGGGTGCCGTCGTCGACGATGGTGATGCCCCGGGCCGCCACCTGTTCGCCGACGCGCCCGGCGAACGCCGAGGTCCCCTTGCGGTTGAAATCCCCCTCCAGCCCGTGGCCGATGGCCTCGTGCAGCAGCACGCCCGGCCAGCCGGGGCCCAGCACCACCTTCATGGTACCGGCCGGGGCCTCGCGCGCCTCGAGGTTGACCAGGGCCTGGCGCACCGCCTCGCGGGCATAGCCGGCGGCACGGTCCTCCTCGCGGAAGTACTGGTAGCCGAAGCGACCGCCACCGCCGGACGTACCGGACTCACGCCGACCGCCCTGCTCGACGATGACCTGCACATTCAGGCGCACCAGCGGGCGCACGTCGGTCGTCAGTTCGCCCCGGGCATTGAGTACCAGCACGACCTCGTGCACCCCGGCCAGCGAACACATCACCTGGGTCACGCGCGAATCCTCGGCGCGGGCCACGGCGTCCACTTCCTTGAGGAGATCGATCTTGGCCTGCTCGTCGAGCGAATCCAGCGGGTTGTCGGGGACATAAAGTGCCGGGCGCGAGGGCGAACGCGAGGCCACCGCGATGCGCCCGCTCTGGCCAGCGCTGGCGATGCTGCGCGCGGTCTTCGCGGCCTCCAGCATGGCCGGCATCGCGATGTCGTCGGAGTAGGCGAACCCGGTCTGCTCACCACGCACCACACGGATGCCAACGCCGCGCTCGATATTGAAGCTGGCGGATTTTACGATGCCGTCCTCCAGCGACCAGCCTTCCTGGCTGGCGAACTGGAAGTAGCAGTCACCCCCGTCGATACCATGTCCGAAGGTGGTGCCCAGAAGGGTGCTCAGCTCGCTGTCGCCGAGACCGGCGGGGTCGAGCAGGGTCTGTTGCGCAAGGCGGTCGATCATGGAGTCCTCTCGGGTTCCGGAGATCCGCTGCCCCGTCTGAATCGAGGACGGAACAGCGTTCGGGCGTTCAGTATGGAGCTTGGGGCGCCGCGCGCGCTTTCAAGCGCGCGGGCGTTGCGGGTTTAGCCGGCGCCACGGCCAATCGACAAGCCATCAGGTTGTTCCGGGGCATGGCAGGCGGCGGTGCTCCACCGCCGGGAAGCTGTTGCGGATGCGCTCGGCCTGGGTATGGTCCAGATTCGTCACCAGCACCCCGGGGTTGCGCTGCAGCTGCCCCACCACCCGCCCCCACGGGTCCACCAGGGCGCTGTGTCCGAAGGTCTCGCGGCCGTTCACGTGGAAGCCACCCTGGGCCGCGGAGAGCATGTAGTACTGGTTCTCGATGGCGCGGGCACGCAGCAGGACATCCCAGTGTGCCTGTCCGGTCTGCGCCGTGAAGGCCGCCGGCAGGGCCACCCATTCCGCGCCCTGGTCCAGCAGCGCCCGGAATAGCTCGGGGAAGCGCAGGTCATAGCAGATCGCCAGGCCCATGCGCCCCACCGGGGTATCCACGACCACCACCCGGTCACCGCGCTCGAAGACCTTCGATTCAGTGTAGGCCTCGGTGCTGTCCGGCAGGCGCACATCGAACAGGTGGATCTTGTCGTAGCGCGCCACCTGCTGCCCCTGATCGTCGAACACCAGACAGGCCGAGCGCGCGCGCTCGCCGTCCTGTGTCCGCAGCGGGATGGTCCCGCCGACGATCCACAGCCCCAGCCGCCGGGCCTGCTCCGCGAGGAATGCCTGCAGCGGACCGGCACCGTCGGCAACCTCCGCGATCCCGAGGATGTCGGTCTCCTGCATGCCCATGAAGGCAAAGTTCTCCGGCAGGACGGCCAGGCGCGCGCCCTTGTCGGCGGCCTCCTGCAGCAGTCGCTTCGCCTCCAGCAGGTTGGCCTGGGGCTGTGGTCCGGAGGCCATCTGGATGGCCGCTACCTGAGTCATGTTGCTCCGCTCGTCCGTTGCGAGACAGGCCAGGGCTATCGACGCCCTGCCCGGTGTCAGTCGTTGTCGGTCCCGTCGGTATCCGCGGCCGGCTGTACCAGCACGCGCACCTGCGGGTCATCCCAGGGGCCCGTCACCGCGTACTCGACACGGGCCGCCTCTTCTATCTGATCCCCGATCCCCAGCACACGTTCCGCAAGCAGCACCACGACCCCGGTAACGGGCCCGCCCACCAGCGCCCCGACGATCGGGAGCGCGGTGCGCAGGCTGGGCACGACCACGATCTCGTGATCGTAGTCGCGCGCCACCAGCCCGGTGCGCCCGCTCAGGCGCACCCGCGCCGACGGCCCCTCCATACGCAGCGCCGGCACGTAGAGATCCCCGTCACGCAGGGTGGCATCCGCGGTCAGCTCGCCGAAGGTCAGGCCCTCGGTGAACACGTCGCGGAAATCCAGCCGCAGCCGGCGCGGCAGTACATCCAGGCTGACCAGCCCCAGCAGGCGCCCGGCCCCCGGCTCGACATCCGCCAGACGCCCATCCTCCAGGGCCAGCTCTATGGAGCCCGCCAGTTGCGCGAGCCGCGGGGCATACAGCGGCCCCGGCCAGGTCAACGACAACGAGCCCTCGCCGGAGCCACCGAACAGTGCCCGCGAGAGCCCCGCCGAGCGCATCGCGGCACCCCAGTCAACACCGGACAGGGTCGCATCCAGGCGCGTCTCCGGCAGGCCATCGGCGTTCACCCGCCAGACCCCGACGGCATCCACGTGCAGGTCGCCCTCTGGGGCCCGCAACTCCAGGTCCCGGATGACCAGCCCTTCCGTCTGCGGCTCCAGCCCCAGTTCGATGTCCGCGAAACGGTAATCGCCCAGCGTCAGGCTGTCGAGCGTCAGGTCCACCGCCGGCCATATCCTCGGATCCTCGAATGCCCCGTCCGCGACGGGTTTCACTTCGGGATCGGACTCCGCGGCTCCATCCCACTCGAGATCTTCCAGAGTCAGGTGGCTCAGATGCGCCCCCCAGCGATCTCGCCCCCCCACCGCCATCGGGCGCCAGCGCGCCTCGCCCGCCAGCCAGTCGGAGGCCACTTCCAGATCCCAGCCGGCATCCCCGCGCCGGCCCAGGAAGCGCAGACCGGGGAGCGCCCGCTCGCCCCAGCGGATCCGCTCGCGGATATCCAGCTCCAGGCGGTTCAGCGCCACGGCTCCGACCGCCTCGGCGGCATCCTCGCCGGCCGCGCCCAGGTCCACCTCACCACCCCAGGGTGCCTCGCGCAGGGCCTCCAGCCACGCTCCCGCATCCAGTTCAGGCAGGTCGGCGCGCACCGAGACACCGGCCCCCGGCAGGGCCAGGGCACTGGCCCGGGGGGCCCCGATCTCCAGGGCCATGGCCTGCAGCCCGATCCCGCGCGCCGCCGTACGGGGCTCGGCACCGCGCACCGCGGGATCCTCGGGTGCGGCCGTCGGCGACAGGCGCATGTGGGCGCGCAGGACCGACCCCAGCGCCAGGTGGCCAATACCGGCACCGTCATGTCCCAGCGGGAGGGTCAGCTCCAGACCGCGAGCCTCCTGCGCCGATTTGCCGATGGGCGCCGGCCAGTCGATCGCAACCCCGACCAGATCCGAGGCGAGCTCCAGCCGCACACCGTCCACTGCCGGTCCGAGGCGCAGCTGAGCCTCCCAGTGCGCCGAACCATCCAGATAGGGGGCCAGCTCCGGAAAGTCGTCCAGCCACGGGTCCAGGGGTTGCTCACCGCGCGCCGTCAGCCGCGCGGTCTCGCCATCGAGTGGCCAGTCCGCCCCCAGGGTTACGACCTCGCCATGGACCCGCGCCGAGACCTCCTCGGCGACGATACGGTCGTGGGTATCGAAGCGCACCCGACCATCCACGGCCTCCAGCACTGCCGGCCAGCCCGGGACCTCGGCGCGGATGCCCCGCAGGCCCAGGTCCCCGACAACCCGAGTCTCGTCCAGCCGGCCTTCCTGCAGCGGCAGGGTCAGGGAGAGCCCCAGCCGGGAGGGACCATCCAGGCGTGCCCGGTCGCGCAGTTCGGCCGCGTCCTCCAGCAGCCCGGCCCGCCGCAGGTAGCTCAGCAAGTCCGCGGTATCGCCCTCGGCCACACCTTCCAGCTCGAGGACGGCATTCTCCATGTCCTCGATCCCGATCCGGGTATCGCGGATATCGGTGTCGAGGATGCGTCCGCGCGCCCCCTCGGCCTGGAAGCTCGCGTTGTGGAACAGAAGCCGGCCCGCGAGCTCCTCGGCCCGCGGCCAGTCCTCCTGGTAGTCGAGGATGCCGCCCTCGACATCCGCCCAGAGATCGAACACGCCCTCGCCACCAGCGAACGGGAAATCCTTCCCGCGCCCGCGGTAGACCATGCCGCCGCCCGTGGAGGCACCGGTCACGATGCTGTCCGCCAGCCACTGATAGGTGTTTTCCGGCAGGTGGTACAGCGGCAGGTAACGTGCCGTGCGCTCGCCGTCGGCGCGCAGGATGTCCATCGCGACATCCACCCGGGGACCGGCCTCGTGGCCGTCCAGCCGCATCCGCAACCGGCCGCGCGCCGCGGCATCGGCGTTGGCGGCATGCAGCCCCTCTCCGGCCAGACGCCAGTGACCGGCATCATCGCGCTCGGCACGCAGCCGGCCGCGCGCCGTATCCAGCATCACCGGATCGGCCAGCACGCGCGGGACATCGATTTGCAGGTCGCGGCTGTCCAGCAATAACTCCACGCCCCCGCGGCGCCATTGCAGGTAGCCGGCCGCCCCCTGCACCCCCGGCGCGTAACCGGCCGCGCGCCAGCCGAGATCGTGCACATCCGCCTCGGCCCAGACCGGCTGCAGACGCCCGTCCTCGCGCTGCGCCTCGAAGCGGGCGAGGTCCAGAGTGCCGCGCGGATGCAACTCGGCGATGCGCTCGGCCACCTCGGGGGCCGCCTCCCGCAGAAGCGTCAGCAGCGGCGCGTAGGGCTCGACGTCCACGTCCCGCGCCGCCAGTTCCACCGCGTCCACCACCAGCGCACGCGGCTCGCCCTCCAGACGATACGCCAGGCGCAGATCACCCGAGCCCGGGTGTGTACCGCGCCAGGAAGACTGGTGCCGGCCGTCGCGCACACGCCAGTCGAAACGATGACCGATAGCCGGCCCCACCGGTTCTCCGGCCAGGTTCAGGGTGGTCTCGTGATCCCCTCGCAACCAGGCCATGCGCCCGTCCTCCAGGGCGCCCCACAGGCGCAGCGAGGCCGAGCCCTCGGGGGCGGGCCAGCCGAGGTAGGCGAGCCACGGCTGCCAGGCCGACAGTTCGGGTGCGTCGGCCCGCAGGAAGAAGCGTGCATCGCGCAGGTCCGCGGCCGGCGCCTGCACACCCAGCTCGAACGGTCCGCCCGTGCCCGGTCCGCCTGCATCCAGCGCACCGTCCAGATAAAGCCGCAGCGAGCCGTCATGGGCGGTTCGCAGCGCCGCACGATCCAGCCGCGCGGCGGACTCGAGGCCGGCACCACGGTCTTCCCAGACCAGCCGGATCCCCTCCGCCTCGACGTCGGGCCACTGCGCCACGGGGAACGTGAGCAGCCGTCCCTCGCCCATGCCGACCTCGCGACCGTGGAGGGAAAACTGGCCGTCGGCGTGGCGCACCAGGCGCAGTTCCACGCCCTCGATCCGCACGGCAAAGGCTGGATGGCGGCTGCGCAGGCTGGCCCCGGCGCTCAGGGAGACCCCGAGGCGATCAAGGGCGACGGGCTCGCCGGCCGGCATTTCGACGCGCACGTCCTGCGCCACGAGCGCCGGCGACCAGCCGGCCCAGCCCAGCTCGATACCCGCCGCCGTGACCTCGCGCGCCAGCTGTTCGCTGACGGTTTCCTCCACCCACGCGTGCAGGCCGTCCCAGTGGGGGAGCGCCAGGCGCAATGCGAGGACCGCGATCATCAGGGCCAGCGCCAGGGCCAGGAGGACGCCCAGCGTGACCCGCATATTGCGCGACCGAATACTCATTTTTCCCGCGTCCGGTCACGACGTGGCCCGCCCGGCCAACCGGGACCCCGATCCTTGCTGGGTCCGCACGTGTGATTCACCTTGGCGTCGCTCCCTCCCGGATGGAGACGGGGGTCCGATCCCCCTGGTTCAGACGAAGACCACGTCGAACTGTTCCTGAGTGTAGAGCGTCTCCACCTGGAAACGGATCGGGATACCGACGAAGCTCTGCAGCTCCGCCAGCGCGGCGGATTCCTCGTCCAGCAGCAGGTCGATCACGTTCTGCGACGCGAGCACCCGCAACTCGCGCGCGTCGTACTGACGCACCTCGCGCAGGATCTCGCGGAACAACTCGTAGCACACCGTCTCCGCCGACTTCAGGTAGCCGCGCCCGCCGCAAACCTGACACGGCTCGCACATCTGGTGTTCCAGGCTCTCGCGGGTGCGCTTGCGGGTCATCTCCACCAGCCCCAGCGGCGAGACGTCGCAGATCTGCGTCTTCACGTGATCGCGTTCCAGGGCCTTTTCCAGCGCGCGGATCACCTGGCGCTTGTGCTCGTCGTCCTGCATGTCGATGAAATCGATGATGATGATTCCGCCGAGATTGCGCAGACGCAGCTGGCGACCGATCGCCTGGGCCGCCTCCAGGTTGGTCTTGAAGATGGTCTCTTCGAGCTTGCGATGCCCGACGAAGCCGCCGGTATTGATGTCGACGGTGGTCATCGCCTCGGTCTGGTCGAAGATCAGGTAGCCGCCGGATTTCAGTTCCACCTTGCGTTCCAGGGCGCGGTGGATCTCCTCCTCGACGTTGAACAGGTCGAAGATCGGGCGCTCGCCCGGATAGTGTTCGATCCGGCCGATCAGCTCCGGCAGGTAGCGCTCCACGAAGCTGCAGACCTTCTGGTAGGTCTCGCGCGAGTCGATGCGGATGCGCTCGATATCCACACCCACCATGTCACGCAGGATACGCTCGACCAGCGGCAGGTCGACGTAGACCTCGGTCCCCGGCGGTGCCCCGGCAGCCTGCTCCTGCAGGCCGTCCCAGACCTTCTTCAGGAAGGCCGTGTCGTTGTACATCGCCTCGTAGTCCGCCAGCTCCGCGGCGGTGCGCACGATAAAGCCGTGCTGGGGCGCCAGTTCGTCGCGCAGCTGTTCGATGGACTCGCGCAGCCGGGCACGCACACCCTCGTCCTCAATGCGCGTGCTCACGCCAACGTTGGACTGGTTCGGCATCAGCACCAGGTTGCGCGACGGCAGCGTGATGTAGGTCGTCAGGCGTGCGCCCTTGGAGCCGAGCGGGTCCTTGACCGCCTGCACCAGAATTTCCTGCCCGTCGCGCAGCAGTTCGCGGATCCCCTCGCGGGCCACGGGGGCCGGCGCACCGTTTCCATTGCCATTGCCCGCGGGCGATGCCCCCGTGGAAATGCCCTGACCATTGAGCTCCTCGCGCTCCACCGGGGCCACGTCGGAGGCATGCAGGAAGGCCGTGCGCTCCAGCCCGATATCCACGAAGGCCGCGTCCATCCCCGGCAGCACACGCACCACCCGGCCCTTGTAGATATTGCCCACGATGCCGCGGCGGCGGGTACGCTCCAGGTGCAGCTCGGTCAGGACGCCGTTTTCCACCAGGGCCACGCGGCTCTCCTGGGGCGTCACGTTCATCAGGATCTCGGTTCCAGTCATGCGTTCTTCTTGTTCTTGGGGAAACCCTGATCAGGGTTTCCCTGGGTGTCACGGGCAGACCGCCAGACCCGCGCGCGGGCGGGTCGGCGGCCCGGGATGTCGGCTACTTCGAGATGGCTTCCGCCGGGTCGGTCTCCGCCTCCGGCGGAGGCCGCTGGGCACGTGGCCACGACTTGATTACCGCGTGTACCAGGGTCGCCAGCGGGATGGCGAAGAACACCCCCCACAGGCCCCAGATACCGCCGAACACGAATACCGCGGCGATGATCGCCACCGGGTGCAGGTTGACGACCTCCGAAAACAGCAATGGCACCAGCACGTTGCCGTCGAGGAACTGGATCACCCCGTAGGCGATCAGCACCCAGGCAAACTCGGAGCTCAGGCCGAACTGGAAGTACGCGACCGCAGCAACCGGGATGGTCACCACGGCCGCGCCGATGTACGGGATGATCACCGAGATGCCCACCATGAACGACAGCAGCACTGCGTATTCCAGCCCGAACCAGTTGAAGGTCAGGAAGGTGACCGCCCAGACGATCACGATCTCGATGAACTTGCCGCGCACGTAGCTGGCGATCTTCAGGTTCACCTCGCGCCATACCTGGCTGGCCAGGTGGGTGTCCCGGGGCATGAAGCCGCGCACCCAGCCGAGGATCAGGTCGCGGTCCTTGAGCATGAAGAACACCATCAGCGGGACCACGATCAGGTAGATCACCACGTCCACGATGTGCCGCGCCGAAGACAGCGAGAACGACACCACGCGCTGCCCCAGCAGGGTCGCCTCGGCGCGGATGGCACCCATCAGCTCGAGCACCTGCTCGTCGGTGATCAGTTGCGGATAGCGCTCGGGAAGCTGCAACAGCAGATTCTGGCCCTCGGAGATCATGCCCGGCAGTTCGCGCACCAGCTGGGTCACCTGGGCCGACATCAGCGGGACGACGCTGAACAGCGCCGCGACCGTCAGCGCCAGGAAGGCCAGCAGCACGAAGGTGACCGCAAGGATGCGCGGGATGTGGAAGCGAATGAGCTTTTGCACCGCCCCCTCCAGCAGGTAGGCGATGATCAGCGAGGCCAGCAGCGGCGCCAGGATCCGCCCGGCAAAGATGATAATCAGGAACCCTGCCAGCAGCAGAAACGCCAGGATCACCACCTGCGGATCGGTGAAATGACGCTGGTACCACTGGCGCAGGATGTCGATCATCGCGAGGGCGCTCCCGATTCCGGGTCGTCACCGGCATCGGCCTGGCGCGCCGGATCCTGCGCGACGGCCTTCTCGTAATGGGTACGGAAGACCACCTCGAGCTCGTCGATCACCTCCACCGCGGGGCGCCCCTGCATCACGTGCTGCCCCATCAGGGCCGAGGTCTCGTTCAGCAGCTTGGAGCGATCCAGCATGTGATAGGTCGCGGACAGCCGGCGCATCGCCTTGATGACGGACTCGCTCTCCGGACGCGGGATCGGCTCCGGTTCCGGCACCGGCTCGGGCGCGGGAGTCGGCGACTCCTGCTCCAGGAAGCGGGCAAACTTCAGCAGGCTGGCCTGGTCCTCGGGCGACAGCCGCGCGGCGATCTCGGCGATCGCCCTGGCCGGGTCCTCGCGGCCCTTCTTGCGTGCGCCGCCAAGCACCGACCCGAGATCCCCACCGGGCAGGCCCCCTTCGTTGCCCGTGCCGAGCGGTGGAATCATCCCTCGTCCTCGATCTTCAGGCTGAACACCGGCATCTTGCGGCGCTCCTGCATCAGGCCCAGCGCCTTCACCAGGGCCACGATCACGTCCTCGGTCACCTTCTGCATCTCGCCCCATTCCATGCGCGCCTCGCCCAGGAGTTCGCCCATATTCGGGGGCGGATTGTGGCGCGCCTCCATGATGATGTCCTCGAGCATCCCGGGCTTCATCTCGGGCCGGAACAGCATGCCATAGGTCAGTTCGTCCGGCCGGATCGCCAGCCAGTCGCCGTCGTCGTCCACGAGGACTGGCTGGACGTCGTCCGGCAGGTCCACCCGGCCGTTGACCAGCTGCAGGACACGGCGGCCGTCCAGGGCCTCCGCCAGTTCGTCGCCTTCCCCGGCCGCGGTCTTGTGCGCGGTCACAAAGCGGGCGCGGTACATCGGGTCTTCCCGGGCGGTGCCACCGGCCTGTTCGGCCACCAGCAACGCGCCCATGCCGATACCCACCACCGGACGCTTCGAGCGGCGGAAAATATCGATGAGCGAAAGCTCGTCGGGGACCTGGGGGTTCTCCTCATGATCCGCGGTCGGCCAGGCACCGCCCAGCAGCCACAGCCCGTCGAACTGGGCCGCGGACCCCGGCAGATCCTGCCCCACGAAGGGGCGGTAATAGGAGAACCCGATATCGCGCTTTTCCAGCTGCGACTCGATCAGGCCGAGAAATTCGGAATACGTATGCTGCACCACGCAGTAGTTCTTCATGTCGCGTCAATCCTGTTTGAATTCGGGTCGGGGCGGACGGGTCTAACCGGTGCAGTACCCACGCAGGAACTGCATCAGCACCTCCAGCGTGGGCACGCGGAACTTCTGCCGCGCGTGCACCAGCGAGATCGGCCGTTCCAGCGGCGGCGACAGTGGCAGCGCCACCAATTCGCCGAGGGCCAGTTCCTTGGCCACCACCGCCTCGGACAACACCGAGATCCCCATGCCGGCCACCACCGCACCCTTGATCGCCTCCGAGCTGCCCAGTTCCATGCAGCCGCGCAGGCTGTTGCGGTCGTATCCGGCGCGCCCAAGGTACTCCATGATGACCTCGCGGGTCCCGGAACCCTCCTCGCGGCATATGAATGGGCGTTCGATGAAGTCGGCGACCCGAACGCTGTCGCACCCCGCCAGTTCGTGGTCCGGCGGTACGATCAGGCGCAGCTGGTCCACCAGGCACGGCTGCACCTGCAGGCTGCGGTGGGTCACCGGGGCCTCGACGATGCCGAGGTCCACGCTGCCCTCCTCCACCATCACCACCACGCTTTCGGTGTTGCCCACGCGCAGGCGGATGCCGATATCCGGATGCTCGCGGCGGAACGCGCCGAGCAGGGCCGGCAGCATGTATTCCGCCACCGTGGTACTGGCGCCGATCACCAGGGCCCCGCCGTCCGCACCTTTCATCTCGCGCAGGGCCGCCTCCAGTTCGCCGTAGGTGTCGAAGATGCGTTCGGCATATCGTTGAACCAGGCGACCAGCGTCGGTCAACGTGACCCGATTGTGATTGCGATCGAACAGCCGGGTATCCAGCTGTTCTTCCAGTTGACGCACCTGGAAGGTCACCGCCGGCTGCGTCATATGCAGCACCTCGGCGGCCCGGGTGAAGGACAGCAGCCGCGCCACCGTAAGAAAGACCTGCAAACGCCGATCGGCCATGCTGCCCCGCCCGATAAAGTGGAAATCCGTTCGAACGGGGATGCTACCAAGCCCCCGCGACCGGCAACAGCAACCCCGCACCGCCGCGCGAACCATCCGGCACCCTTGCAAGGACCATTCGAGCACGGACGCCGCAAGGTCCGTAAGCGTCCTCAAGGCAACGGCACAAACCAAGGAAACCGGTATGCCGCAGTCCCCGTACGATGCCTGGTCGCATGCACGCTCACGGGGAATCCCCCGACACTGGCGCCTCGCCGGGGGTGCCAGTGCCGTGGTATTGATGGCCCTGGTCGCCCTGCTGGTCTACCAGACCGGCGGCACGTCCACCGCCTATCTCAACTTCATCCTGATCCCGGTGCTGTTCGGGGCCGCCCTCTTCGGCCTGTGGGGCGGCCTGGCCTTCGGGCTCCTGGCAGGTCTGGTCCTGGGCCCCCTGATGCCCCTGGACACCGCCGCCGGGCTTGCCCAACCCACCCTGAGCTGGCTCACGCGCGCGGGCATCTATGTGGTCCTCGGCGGGTTCTCCGGCTGGCTGTTCGACACCCTGCGCCGGCACTCCAGCCGCCTCCTGGAGCAGGCCTACCACAGCCCGGCAACCGGCCTGCCGAACCGCGAATCGCTGGAACAGTACGTTCGCCAGCTGATGCAGCGTGCGGACCACCCGGAGGCCAGCGCGACCCGCGTGTTCGTGATCAGCCTGCAGATGGACAACTACCCGGACACCATCGGCGCGCTGGGCTTCGCCGCCGAACGCCCCCTGCTGCGCGCCATCACCGAGCGTCTGCAGGCGGTGGCCGCACCCGCCGGTGCCACGCTGTTCCACGTCCATGACGACCACTTCGCACTGATCCTGCCGCACCGCAGCCGCAAGGCCGCCCTGGCGGTCACGCGCAGCGCGATCGACAGCCTGCAGGACCCGTTCGAGGTCCTGGACATCCCGGTCTATCTCGGCGCCCACGCGGGCGTGTCGTCCTTTCCCTTCCATGAACAGGACGAACCGACCCGCCTGCTCACCAAGGCCTGGATGGCGATGCACGAGGCCAGCCACTCCGGCCGCCGTTATCGTAGCTACAACCGGCACAGCGACGACCACGGCCTGGACACGGTGGAACTGCTGGGCCAGCTACAGAGCGCGCTCTACGACGGCCAGCTGCACCTGCACTACCAGCCCAAGGTCGAGCTCGAAAACGGGCGCGTGATGGGTCTCGAGGCCCTGCTGCGCTGGGAGCATCCCAGCCGCGGGCGCGTCGCACCCGGCCAGTTCATCCCGCCCGCCGAACGCACCGGGCTGATCCACGCCCTCACCGACCGGGTCCTCGACCTGGCCCTGGCCGACATCACCCGGCTTCGCGCGCAGGGCCTGGAAATGCCGGTCAGCGTGAACATATCGGCCCGCAACTTCCTGGATCCGCTCTTTGCCGAGCACGTACTGGAAAAGGTCCATGCCTCCGGCCTGCCGCCCTGCGCGGTGGAACTCGAATTCACCGAGACCGCCGTGATGGCCGACCCCGACGAGGTGATCCGCGCACTGAGGCGCCTTACCGGGGCAGGCCTGGAACTCGCCATCGACGACTTTGGCACCGGCTACTCGTCGCTCGCCTATCTCAAGCGCATGCCCGTCACCACCCTCAAGATCGACCAGGCCTTCGTGCGTCAGATGCTGGAGCACCCGATCGACGCCCAGATCACCCGCGCCAGCATCAGCCTGGCACGGGATCTGGGCCTGAACGTCGTCGCGGAAGGCGCGGAGGACACGGCCACCCTGGAGCGCCTCCGCGAATACGGGTGCGACGCGGCCCAGGGTTACGGCATCGCCCACCCAATGCCGCTCGAGGCCATGCTGGACTGGGCGCATGCTCGGGGGACCGTATCGGGCCGCTGCCGGGACCTTCACCGCGGGACCCACGACTGATAGCGACAGGCCCGGAAGAGCGCATGCCCCGCTTTCTCCGGCCGCCGCCCCCGGGGTTTTCCACCCGGCGTCCCTTGCGCCGCCCCCGGTGCTGCGCTATAGTCCGCCGTCTTTCTGGTAGACCCAAATTCCGGAGTCCCCCGATGGCCCGAGTATGTCAGGTGACCGGCAAGCGCCCGGCGACCGGTAACAACGTTTCGCACGCCCACCGCAAGACGCGGCGGCGCTTCCTGCCCAATCTGCACTCCCACCGTTTCTGGGTGGAGAGCGAGAACCGTTTCGTACGCCTGCGCGTCAGCAGCAAGGGCATGCGCATTATCGACAAGCGCGGCATCGACGCGGTCCTGGCGGACTGCCGTGCCCGCGGTGAAAAGGTCTAAGGAGGCTTCACGATGGCTGCCAAGTCCGCACGCGACAAGATCCGCCTGGTGTCCTCCGCCGGCACCGGCCACTTCTACACCACATCAAAGAACAAGCGGAACATGCCCGAGAAGATGGAGATCAAGAAGTTTGATCCCGTCGTCCGCAAGCACGTGATGTACAAGGAAGCCAAGATCAAGTAATCGCGCCCGTCGGCACGATTGCCTGACGACAGGCAAAGAAAGGCCCGGCCCGCTGACGCGGTGCCGGGCCTTTTTTGTGTCGTTTCCGCGAACGGGCACGGGTGCATCCAGAGAGACACCCGCGCCCGCTATGCCCGTGCTCAAACCGGATCCGGCTGACCGCCCTCCCCGGGGTTCGCGTTGCCCGCGGCCGCCGTTTCCGCCCAGCGCGTCATCACGCGCCCCCAACGATGGGCCGTCGCCGGGTCCAGTTCAATCTTGGTATAACGCCCGCCATCGCGGATAATAATCCGCAGTAGCGGAACCCCCGAGTCGTGCAGGATCTGGCGCAACTCCACGACCTCGCCAAATGGCGCATCAATCGAATCCATGGTGCGTTTGTTCCTCCCGAGCCGGCCTGCCGCACGCAGTCGTGGCCGCCCATCCGTTTTGACCAAGGGAAACACTGAATAATGGACACGCTCGCGTTGGTACCCCAGGTTTTCCGAGACCAGGCGCGGCGTGCAGCGGGTGGTGGTTTCACCCGCCCGCTCGTAGTTGATGCGGGGCGCAACGCCGAATCCGCGACCCCGGGGCACCAACCCCTCAACCCGCTTTACGCAGGCTATGCACGGACCCGACCGCCCGTTGTTGATGGAAACGGGCGTGCGCGCGAGCGTGTACATTAATCAGTATTTCCCTGGCGCAAGCATGCAACCAATTTTTGTCGGCCGGCAACCCATCTTCGACGATCAGGACAACCTGGTCGGCTTCGAACTCCTCTTTCGTGCCGGCCACCTGGAGACCGCCTCGGTCACCGACGGCGACCGGGCCACCTCCGACCTGCTGCGCAGCGCCTTCATCGACATCGGACTGGACCACCTGGTCGGCGAACACCTGGCCTTCGTCAACCTGACCCGCGGGTTTCTCGAGCACGAGGTCATTACCAGCCTCCCACCGGAACGGGTGGTGCTGGAGATTCTCGAGGATGTCGAGATCGATGCCGAGGTCATCGCCGCGGTCCGCCGCCTGAAGCACCGGGGCTTTCGCATTGCACTGGATGACTACCAGTTCCAGGAGAGCCACGCCGAACTGGTCGAGCTTGCGGACCTGGTCAAGCTGGACGTGCTCACCCTGGGCCGCGAGCGCCTGGAACAGGAGGTCCACACGCTGCGCGACTTCGGCGTGGAGCTGCTGGCCGAGAAGGTCGAGTCCCCGGAGGACTACGCCCATTGCCAGCACCTCGGCTTCAGCCTGTTCCAGGGGTTCCATCTGTCCTTCCCCCACGTGATCGAAGGCCAGCGCCTGGAGAGCCTCGAGCTCGCCCTGTTGCGGCTGCTGAAGGCCCTGCAGGCGCCCGACCCCGAACCGGCAGAACTGGAGGAACTGATCGCCGCCGAACCGGGGCTGTCGATCCAGCTGCTACGCATCGCCAACAGTCCGGCCTACCGTGGCCGGGGCGCGACCGACTCCCTGTACGACGCGATCCTGCACCTGGGACAGGGACGCATCAAGCGCCTCGCGATGCTGATGGTATTGCACGGCTCCAGCGGACCGACCCAGGGGCTCGAGCAGGTCATGATCCGTGCCCGCATGGGCATGCTGATGGCCCGCGCCCTGGGCCTGCCACCGGAGGAATGCGAACGCTATTTCACCCTTGGCATGCTCTCCGGGATGGATCGCGTGCTGGGGGTGCCACTCCGGAGGATCCTGGGCGAGCTGCACCTCTCCAGCGATATGGAGCGGGCCCTGCTGGAGGGTGCCGGCCCACTGGCACCGCTGCTGGCGACCATCGACGCCTTCGAGGGCCCGGTCACTCCGCCGGACCCCGCCCATACCCCCGTGCCCGCGCCGGTCTCCAGCCGCCTCTATCTGGAGGCCGTGCGCTGGACCGAGGATCTGCTCGCGTCACTGGAAGAGGAATAGGCGATGACCCTCACCCTGCGCAGCCAGCTCATGCCGGAAGCCGCCACGGGCCCCGACTCGGGGTTGCGCATACGCTTGCGCGATCCGGCGGGGGTCGAAGCCGGCCGCGGAGCCCTGGAGGTACATCCCGGCCTGCGGGCCCTGCCCCCGGACGCCTATGCCGAGTACTGGACGGCCCGCGGAACGCCGCAGGCGAGCCAAGAGGGGCCCCTGCGCCTGCTGGAATACGACGAGGTCCTGTTCGCGAGCTGGGTCGGGCCGGACCACGATCTTCGGACACAGACGGAAGCGGCCTACCGCGCCCTGCTTGCCGCCTGCCGCACACGCGGCTTCCAGCACCCGGCCCGCATCTGGAACTTCTTCGGCAACATCCACGCGGAGGAGAACGGCATTGAACGCTACCAGGCATTCTGCATGGGCCGGGCCGACGCCCTGGAGGCCCTGGAGATCCCGCAGGCAGGCATGCCCGCGGCAACCGCGATCGGCAGCGACCAACGTGCACTGGTCATCTACCTGATCGCCACGCGGACCCCGGCCGAGCCCATCGAAAACCCCCGGCAGGTCAGCGCCTATCACTACCCGGAACGCTACAGCCCGAAGAGCCCGACCTTCGCCCGAGCCACCCGCCTGGCGACGAACGACGGCCCGCTGATCCTGCTCTCCGGAACCGCCAGCATTGTCGGCCACGAGAGCCGGCATCCCGACGATGTCGTCGCCCAGGCGCGCGAGACCCTCGCCAACCTCCAGGCGCTGCATGACACCGCCGGGCGCGAGCTGCCCCGACCATCGTGGCTGCGGGTCTACCTGCGCCACCCGGAGCATCGACCCCGGGTCGCCGCCGTGCTGGCCGAACACTACAACGCGGCTCACCCGGGCCCCACGGTGCAATGGGTGCGCGGCGACATCTGTCGCCAGGAGCTGCTGCTGGAGATCGAGGGCGTGCATGCCTGAACTGCCAGAGGTCGAGACCACCCGGCGCGGCCTCGCACCCCTTCTGGCGGGACGCCGCATCACGGCCTTCGAGATCCGCGACCCGCGCCTGCGTTGGCCGGTGCCGGGCGAGCTGGCCCGGCAACTGGCCGGCGCCCGCGTGCGTGGCCTCGTCCGGCGCGCGAAATACCTGCTGCTGGAGACCGACCGCGCGGGCCTGCTACTGCACCTGGGGATGTCCGGCAGCCTGCGCCACTGCACGCCGGAGATCCCGCTGCGCCGGCACGACCATCTGATCCTGCACCTCGACAACGGCTACCAGATCCGGCTGCATGATCCGCGCCGCTTCGGCTGCTGCCTGCCACTCCCACCCGACGGCACCCCCCATCCGTTGCTCGCGGGACTGGGGCCGGAACCGCTGGACTCCGCGTTCGACGGCGACTACCTGTTCCGGCGCAGCCGGGGCCGGCGCAGCCCGGTCAAGGCCTTCGTCATGGACCAGGCCATCGTGGTTGGGGTCGGCAATATCTACGCCACCGAGGCCCTGTTCCTCGCCGGGATCCGCCCGGGGCGCGCGGCCGGCCGGGTCACCCGCGCCGAGTACCAGCGCCTGGCGCTGCACATCAAGGCGGTGCTGGCCGAGGCCATCGAACAGGGCGGGACCACCCTGCGTGACTTTCTGCGCGAGGACGGCACCCACGGCTATTTCCGCCAGTCCCTGCGGGTGTACGGCCGCGCCGGAGAGCCCTGCCCTGTATGCGGCGGTGTCCTGCGCACCCGCCGCATCGGCCAGCGCGCCAGCAGTTACTGCCCCACCTGCCAGAAATAGCTCCCGCTCGGGGTGCCGCAAGGCTTTTTGTTCACCACAGAGGGCACGGAGGACACAGAGAAATTCGATAGCGGGACGGAAGGCTGGCGCGGCTCCGGGCCTACGCAAGTGGCTCACGCCCGCCCCCCGAAAGGGGACGCTGACCAGGATTCATTCCGGATCCGTGACTGATTTTCTCTGTGCACTCTGTGCCCTCTGTGGTTCATCCAGAAGGCGGCCTGGTTCAGAGATAGCGCGACACGCGCGGCACGGCGTCCAGCAGATGGCGAGTGTAGTCGGCCTGCGGACTGGCCAGCACCTCGGCGGTGGCGCCGATCTCCTCCATGCGCCCGTCGTGCATCACCAGCATGCGGTCGGAGAAGTACTCGACCACGCCCATGTCGTGGGTGATGAAGATCATCGCCAGACGCCGCTCCGCGCGCAGCCGAGCGAGGATCTGCAGCACCTCGGCCTGGACGGACACGTCGAGCGCGCTGGTGACCTCGTCGCAGATGATCACGTCCGGGTCCAGCACCAGGGCCCGCGCGATGGCGATGCGCTGGCGCTGGCCGCCGGAGAACTCGTGCGGATAACGCCACAGGGTATCTTCCGGCAACGCCACCTGGTCCAGCACCCGGCCGGCCAGGGCGATGCGCTCGTCCTGACTCGCGCCGATCCCGTGCACCGCCATCGGCTCGGTCAGAAGGGTGAGCACGTTCAGGCGCGGGTTCAGCGACGAGGCCGGATCCTGGAACACCACCTGCAGGTGGCGTCGCAGCCGGCGTAGCGGCTTGCGCGGCATGCGGGTCAGCGACTCGCCGCGGTAGCGGATCTCGCCACCGGTGGGCTCGACCAGACGCAGGAGGGCCCGACCCAGCGTGGTCTTGCCGCAGCCGGACTCGCCTACCACCGCCAGCACTTCGCCGTTCTCCAGTTCGAAACTGACGTCGTCCACCGCCCGTACCACATCCACCTGACGGCGCATCAGTCCCTTCAACACCGGGAAGTGCACCTGCAGGGCGGACACCTGCAGCAGCGCTTCGCGCCCCGCGCCCGGCACCGGCGGCAGCGGCGGCAGGTTCTCCGGCAGGGCCTGGATCAGCTTGCGGGTATAGGCATCCTGCGGGTCGCGCAGCAGCGGCAGGCATTCCCCCTGCTCCACCAGGCGCCCCTTGCGCATCACCGCCACGCGGTCGGCCACCGAGGCGACCACCCCGAAGTCGTGGGTGATCAGCAGCACGGCCATGCCGTTCTTCTCGCGCAGGTGGTCGATCAGCTTCAGGATCTCGGCCTGGATGGTCACGTCCAGCGCGGTCGTCGGCTCGTCCGCGATCAGCAGATCCGGCTCGGCGACCAGGGCCATCGCGATCATCACCCGCTGGCGCTGGCCGCCGGAGAGCTTGTGCGGATACTCGTCGCGGCGCTGCTCGGGGTTCGGCAGCTGCACCTCGCTCAGGACCTCGAGGGTGCGCGCGGCGCGCTGTTCCGGGCTCATCTGCGGGCGGTGCAGGCGCAGCACCTCCTCGATCTGGTCGCCCACGGTGAGCACCGGGTTCAGCGAGGTCATCGGCTCCTGAAAGATCATGCCGACACGGTCGCCGCGCACGTGCTGCATCGCCGTGGACGGCAGCCCGAGCAATTCCTGTCGGCCTTGGCGCCCGGCCAGCCAGACCTCTCCAGTGGGGCGCTCGAAGCCGGCATCCAGCAGGCGCATGATAGCCAGCGCGGTGATCGACTTGCCGGAACCCGACTCCCCGACCAGGGCGAACAGCTCGCCCGCGCGGATGGCAAAGCTCGCATCCTCCACCAGTGGCTCGTCGCTGTCGCGGTGGCGGATCTGCAGGTTGCGCACCTCCAGCATGCTCAGCGCACCCCGCCACTGGTGGCACCGGCGGCGCCGGCGGCCGGACGGGCCCCGGCATCGCGATTGGCGGTGCGCGCCGCCGAGCGGGCGTGCGGGTCCACCGCGTCGCGCAGGGCCTCTCCGATCAGGTTGTAGGCGAACACGGTGAGGAAGATCGCCCCGCCGGGGAAGGCCGCCATCCACCAGTTGAAGGTGGAGCTTTGCACGGCCTGGTTCAGCATCTGGCCCCAGGAGGGGTCATCGACCAGGCCGAGGCCGAGGAACGAGAGCGTGGCCTCGGCGAGGATCGCGGAGGCCACCCCGAAACTGGCGGCGACCAGGATCGGCGCAATCCCGTTCGGCAGCATATGCCGGAACAGGATCGACGGCAGCGACAGGCCCGATGCGATCGCCCCCTGCACGAAGTCCTGCTGGCGCAGGCGCAGGAACTCCGCGCGCACGTAGCGCGCATAGCCCGACCATGATGTCAGACCGATGATCAGCATCATCAGATACAGCGAGCGGCCGAAGAAAGCGACGAAGGTCAGCAACAGGAACAGCGTCGGGATGGCCTCGAAGATCTCCACCAGGCGCATCCCGATGATGTCCACGATGCCCGAGAAATAGCCCATCAACCCGCCCAGGATCACCCCGATCCCCAGCGCGATTCCGGTCGCGATGAAGCCGATGGACAGCGCAATCCGCGAGGCATGGATCATGCGCGAGAGCACGTCGGCACCGGTATCGTCGGTACCGAACCAGTGCACCCGTTCGAGGGACTCGCGCGGGGCCTCCAGGCCCGTATCGGCGTAGTCGCGCAGGTAGTCGCGCGGTGAGTACGGGATCGGCGCGCGGATCACCGTCTGGTACTCGCCCATCCGCTCGGCCTCGCGGTACTGCTCGTGGACCACCAGTGATGGCGGCGAGACCGTCTGCCAGGCCACCACCGCCAGTACCGCGCCGAGCACCGCCCACAGGCCGAAGCGTCGCCATGGCCGGCCGGGTAGCCACCAGAAGACCAGCGCGAGCACCAGCATGCCGAACAGGGTCACGTCGGCCGCCGTCAGGTAGCGCAGAAACGGCATGGACCACGCGCCGTCGGCGGTCTGCAGCAGCAGCGGGTGGGACGTCGCGAGTACCGGCGCGAGGATCGCCACCAGCGTCAGCAGCGCGATCCACCCGATCCCCAGGCGCGCGCCCCAGCGCAGCAGGACCTCGCCCACCACGCGCCGTACCCAGGAACGACTGCGGCGCTCCCCGGTTTCCGGATTGGATCGGGCCTCAGTCATAGTTCACCCGCGGGTCGACGATGGCATAGGCAAGATCGGCCAGCAGGTAGCCAACCAGGGTCAGCATGCCGGAGATCAGGGTGATCGACAGCACCAGCTCGCGGTCGCGCGTCTGCACGGCCTCCACCGCCAGCTTGCCCATGCCGTCGATGGAAAAGATCGCCTCCACGATGACCGAGCCCGCCAGCAGCGAGGGCAGCAAGGTGGCCGACACGGTGATCAGCGGCAGCAGGGAATTGCGGAACACGTGGCGCCACAGCACGTCGTGCTCGGCCACCCCCTTGGCGCGCGCCGTGCGCGCGTAATCCGAGGTCAGGTTCTCCAGCACCGCCGAGCGCGACAGCTTGGCCAGGAATGCCAGCCCGCCGTAGGACAGGCACAGCACCGGCAGCACCAGGTGCCAGGCCCGGTCCAGCAGGAAGCCCGGCACCATGCTGCCCGGTGCCAGGCCCAGCGCCAGCGCCAGCCCGGCACCCAGCCCCAGCGTGCCTAGGTAGAAGCCGCGCAGGACACCCCAGTCGCTGTGCGCCATCAGCCAGCCGACCGCGGCCCCGACGATCACGGCCACCGCCGTACTGACCGTCCCGGCCACCGCCAGGTCGCGGAACATCAGCCAGCCACAGAGCGCCCCGAGCACGGCGCCCAGCCCGCCGCGAATCCGGGCCGGCAGGGTACGGGCGAGGTAGATCCCCAGGGCCACCCCCAGAAACGGCAGGATCAGCAGCAACGGCAGCGCCCAGACCACCTCCACCGTGGGCAGGAAGGTCATGTCCAGCGCCGCGCGCTGGCTGAGCCCCCCGGTGGGGAACCACTGCCAGAACTGGTCGGAGGCAAAAAAGCCGATCAGCAGCACCCCCGCCAGCATGGTCGGCACCGACCACAGGGCCAGCAGCACGACGCCCGATTGTGAATCGAAGGCCTGGCCATGCTGGGTGGCCGCGCGCACCCCCACGGCGACGGCCACGATATAGATCAGGGGGATGGACAGCACGTTCAGCAACAGCGTGATCGGGAGGCGCTCCGCGATCAGGTCGATCACCGGTCGGCCGTAGCGGAAACTGGTCCCCAGGTTGGGGGCCTTGAGGTGCGGCCAGCCGGTCAGCGAGCCATCCTCGTCCTGGGCAAAGCCGACCGGCGAGATGTTGTTCAGCCAGCGCCCGAACTGCACCGGTGCCGGCTGATCCAGGCCATAGAGGCGGTTGTAGTACTCCTCCATCGCCTTCTGCGCCTGTGGCTCCAGGCCCTGCCCCTCCACCAGCGTGAGGGCGCTGATACCGCCGGGTGCGGCGGCCATCACTGCGAACACCACCACGGTGATGCCGAACAGGGTCGGGACCATCAGGATCATCCGGCGCAGGATGTAGGTCAGCATCGCGCGCGCCGGGTTCCTGTCGCTTCAGCTGCCATGCGCATCGCCGGCTACTGCCCGTAGCGCTGCAGTTCGAACGGGACGAAGATCTCCAGCGGCACCGCGCCAAGATTGAGCCCCAGCGCCGTCTGCTCCAGGTTCTGGATACGCCGGTCGATGAAGGCCAGGGTCTGGCGGCGCATCAGGAACGTGTACGGCTGATCCTCGTGCAGGATGCGCTCGGCCTCGCGCCACAACTCCATGCGCGCGGGCTCGTCGACCTCGCCGCGTGCCGCCTCGATCACGGAGTCCATTTCTGGGTTCTCGTAATGGATAAAGTTGTCACCACCGGAGACGGTCTGGCTGGAGTGGAACATCTGGTAGATGTCCACCTCCACGCCGCTGGTCCAGCCCAGCGTGATGGCATCGAAGTCCTGGCGACTGAGCTGCTCCAGCATCACCGACCACTCGGTCGGCTGCGGCTTCATCTCGACCCCGGCACGGGCGTAGAGGTCGCGCAGGAACAGCGCGATGCGACGGGTGTCCTCGTTGTCCTGGAAGTAGGTCAGTTCGAAGGAAAACGGCTCGCCGTCCTCGTTGACCAGCACGCCATCGCGGTTGCGCTCGCGGTAACCGGCCTCGGCCAGAAGCTCCAGGGCACGCTCGACGTCGTACGGGATCGGATCGAGATCCGGATTGTGCTGCTCGCTGCGCGGGGAGAACGGGGAGATCGCGCGCTCGGCATACCCCAGCATGACCTCCTCGATCAGCCGGTCGACGTCGGTCAGGTAGCTCATCGCCTTGCGCACACGCGGGTCGGCGAAGCGCGTCGGTTCCCCATCGCGGCGCTGGTTCCACGCGATGTAGGAATAACCAGCGGTGGGGCTCATGTACTCGTGGGTGTCCGCGCGCTCGCGCAGGGCCTCGTCGTCGCGCAGCCGGGCATATTCGCGCGGGCGCGCCCCGTAGACGTCGATATCGCGGTTGCGGAAGGTGGTCAGACGCGCACTGTCGTTCTGGATCACGCGCCACACCAGGCGGTCCAGCGGCGGCTCCACCGGCCCCCAGTAGCGCGGGTTGCGCTCCAGCTCGATGCGGCCGGCGTCCGGGGTCCACCCGGTCGGGTCCTCGAGGCGGTACGGCCCGGAGCCGAGCAGGATGCCGCGCGACTCGTTGAAGGTCTCGGGCTCCTGCAGGTAGCGCTCGTAGAAGTGCTTCGGCAGCACGTCGAGGCCACCGGCCACTCGCATGGCGTCGAAGTACGGCTCCTCGAAGGTGAACCGGACCGTGCGCTCGTCCAGCGCCTCGACCGCCTCGACCTTTTCCAGGAAGGCACGCGCCCGTGGGACCGCGATGGCGTCGGTCATCAGGAAATCAAAGGTGAACTCGATGTCCGCGGCCGTCAGCGGCTCCCCGTCGGAGAACTGCGGGCCAGAACGCAGGCGAAAGGTCAGCTCCGTGCCGGTGTCGTCGAACTCCCAGGACTCGGCCAGCAAGCCCTGCCACTCCAGCGTCTCCGGGTCGCGCACCACCAGCGACTCGAGCACGTAATTCTGCACCTCGGACGCGTAGGCATCGGAGGAGACATACGGTGTAATGGTCGCCAGCCCGGTACCAAAGGCCTGCACCAGCCAGTCGCCCTCGGCATAGTCCTCCCGCTCGGCGGCCCGGGCCGCGCGGCGGAAGGCCGACGGCACCTCGTCCACCCGCGGGGCCCGATCCGCCTCCATCCCGGCAAAGCGCCCGGAGGCGAGATCCGATTCCAGCCCCTGCAGGCTGCGCCGCAGCGCCCGCAGGTCCCGGGCCTGCTCGCTCATGGTGTTCTGCATGGAGGCCATGCGCTGCCACTGGCGGTCGATCTGGACCATCACCAGCAACAGCAGGATGCCCAGCACGATCAGGGTCACGATCCAACCGAAATGACGACTCACAGGGCCTCCGGATTGTTGCGGTGGCGGTCCGGCCGTCCCGTTTCCGGAACCCCGGCCGGGCGGTCACGGGGACCGCGGGTATCAGGCAGACACCGGCACTATAGCAAGCCAATTGCTCCGGCTCATCGGGTGCTGGCCGCACTTGCGGCACATCGGTATGATCCGAAGACAGTCGCGTCCGCCGCCGGTTCCGCCCGCGGTCGGACGCCGTCGAGACGACCCGCCCGGGTGCGTCGGCACGGATCTGAGCCAAGGAGTTTCAAATGGGTTTTCTGAAAGGCAAGCGCGCACTCATCGTCGGCGTTGCCAGCAACCGTTCCATCGCCTACGGCATTGCCGCGGCCATGCATCGCGAGGGCGCCGAACTCGCCTTCACCTATCAGAACGAGCGCCTGCGCGATCGCGTCGAAAAGCTGGTCGCGGATTTCGATTCCGACATCCTCGTGCCCTGTAACGTCGAGGACGATCGCGAGATCGAACAGGTCTTCGAACACCTGGACAACTACTGGGACGGGATCGACATCCTGGTCCACTCGGTGGCCTTCGCACCCAAGGAACAGCTGGAGGGCGACTTTCTCGACAACATGACCCGCGACGGCTTCCGCGTCGCGCATGACGTCAGCTCCTACAGCCTCGCGGCCCTGGCCAAGGCCGGACGCGGCATGATGAAGGATCGCGACGCCTCCATCCTCACCCTCAGCTACCTGGGCGCCGAGCGCTCCATGCCCAACTACAATGTGATGGGCCTGGCCAAGGCGAGCCTGGAGGCCAACGTGCGCTACCTGGCCTACACCCTGGGGCCGGAGAGCACCCGCGTGAACGCAATCTCCGCCGGCCCGATCCGCACCCTCGCGGCCTCCGGCATCGGCGACTTCAAGCGCATCCTGGACCACGTCGAGGCCAACGCCCCGCTGCGGCGCAACGTGACCACCGAGCAGGTCGGCAACGCCGGCGCCTTCCTCTGCTCCGATCTCGCGGCCGGGATCACCGGCGAGGTGATGTACGTCGACTCCGGGTACAACACGGTCGGCCTGGGCGCGGCCGAGATCGGGCTCGACAAGTAGCGCGCCTGCTTCCAGCCGTTTGGTCGCCGCTTCAGGCGGCAGACATGAAAAAGCCCGGCCCGCGTGAGCGGCGCCGGGCTTTTTCATGTCTGCGGGCTTCAAGCCTGTCTCGCCCAAACAATTCCGCTCGGCATTAGCGGCCGCAAGGCAAGGGCGTTGAACCACAGAGTGCACAGGGGACACGGAGAATTCGCAAGGACTGCATAGCGCGAAAGGATTCCGCGAAACAGGACAAACGTATCGTACCCCGCGCCCCGTCCGGTCAATCACGACCGTCTTTCTCCGTGGACTCCGTGTCCTCCATGGTGCTACATCCCTTGGCCTTTAAAAACACCGATTCAGGCTAGTCGAGCGCCTCCGGGAAGCGCTTGATGTCCGCCTGTTCTTCCAGCCAGGCCAGATAGGCCCGGAACTCCGCACTCCCGTAGGCATTGCCAATCTGGTCACGCGCCTGCTGGCGCGCCGCGGCATCGACCGTGTCCTCGCCCATGCGCACCTCTTCCAGCACGGTTACGGCGAAGTCGCCATCCCCGATCCGGGCGCCCGCGATCTCGACCGCGTCCTCGCCCGGTGCCGGCAGGCGGAACAGGTGATCCTGCAACCCGGTCGGCAGCTCGGTTGCGCGTTCGCGCGTGACTTCGACCGAGCGGCTCCATTCGCCGTTTTCCTGCACTTCCGCAGTCCAGTCATCGGCCGCGCGCAGACGCTCGATCAAGGCCTCGCCCGCCTCCCGGGCCGCGTCGGCCGCCGCCTGGCGCTGCAGGCGTTCGCGAATCTCGTCCTCTACCTCGGCCAGCGGGCGCACCTCCGACGGCTCGTGTTCGTCGATACGCAGGATCACGGTCGATCCGTCCTGCAGGTCGATCGCTTCGCTGTTATTGCCATCCTCCAGCACCCGCGGATCAAAGGCCGCATTGCGGATCGCGCGATGCCGGGCGATGCCATCCCCGGACCCGCGGGAGAACCAGTCACTGGCCTGGATCTCCAGGCCGGTGGCGTCGGCCGCGGGTTCCAGACTGTCCGGGAACTCGATTGCCAGCGCCATCAGGTCGTCGAGGGCATCGATCTGCATCTGTTCGGCGGTGCGATCGCGCAAATCCTGCTCGACCTCGTCGCGGACCTCCTCGAACGGCTGTGGCTGCGCCTCCTGGATGGAGGTGACCTCGAGGATGAACCACCCGCGATCGGTCCGCACCGGCTGGCTGATCAAGTCCTGCGGCAGGGTAAAGATCACCGTTTCAAGGGTGGAGTCCAGATCCCCGCGGGCGATCTCGCCCAGGCGCCCGCCGCGGTCGGCCGTCAGGCTGTCCTCGGAATATTCCTCGGCCAGGTCGGCGAAGTCCTCGCCGGCCTCGAGGCGTTCGCGCAGTTCCCGGATGCGCGCCTCGCCGTCTTCGTCCGTGTCCTGGATGCGGATCTGGCGAACCTCGCGCAGCTCCGGCTCCTCGTAGCGGCTGCGATTCACCCGATAGTGCTCCCGCACCTGGTCTTCAGTGACCTCGACCCCCGCCTCCAGGCCCTCCGGATCCAGACGCAGATACCGCACGCGCACGCGCTCGGTGGTGGTGAACTCGTCCGGATTGGCGTCGTAGTACTCCCGGATGGCGTCATCGTCGACCACATCCGGCCGATCGAAGTCATCCGCGGAGACGATCGTCCAGCTGGCGACCCGGGTCTGGTTGCGCAGGCGACTGTAGTCCTCCACCAGGGCTTCCGGCACCACGCCGGTCGCCTGGATCCCGCGCTGGATCTGCGACATGACGATGCTGCGTGCAATGTCCTGCTCGAAGTCCGCCGGACTGATGCGCTGGGCACTCAGCAGCTGGCTGTAGCGTTCGCGGCTGAAACGCCCCTCCTCCTGGAACACCGGCATCCCGCGGATCTCGCGCAGCACGCTGTCTCCCGCGGCCTTGAACCCGGCGGAATCGGCGGCCTGGCGCAGGAGCTCCTGGCGGATCAGGGTCTCCATGGCCTGCAGCCGGATCCCCTGCTCGTCCAGCACGTCATCCGGAATCTCGCCGCCGAACATGCGCGCCATCTCGTCACGCTGGGCACGCGCCTCCTGGTGCACGTCGCGTACCGCGATATCGGTGCCGTTTACCTCGGCGGCCACCAACGGCCCGGCGCCGCCGAAGTACTCGCCCAGGCCCCACAGGGCGAAGGGGATGGTGATCAGGCCAATGATCACATAGGCGAGCCAGCCGCTCGCCCGGTCACGAATCGCTTGCAACATGATGGTCTCTGCTCACTCCGCCGTGGAGAGGGAATCGGGAATCAACCGCCGATGGTAGCAGGCACGCCCGCGCGCGTCTGCGCTTGCGGGTTCACCACCAAGCACACGACGCCCCGACGAAGGCCAAAGGCGATTCACAAGAAGACGGGAAGACAGGAAGGGTGCTGACGGGGGGTGCGAATGACTCTGCGCGGCGGGTCAGACCAGGAGTTCTCCGCGAATCCCTCTCCCAACAGCAAGAAACTTCCCGTCTTCCTATCTTCCTGTGAATCGCCCTTGCCCTGCTTCGTGGTAGCCAAAAAAGAAAAAGGCGCCACAAGGGCGCCTTTTTCGGAGATGGCGGAGCGGACGGGACTCGAACCCGCGACCCCCGGCGTGACAGGCCGGTATTCTAACCAGCTGAACTACCGCTCCGTGTTGGTGCAGCGCAACCAGGGTCAGGGTTGCACTTGGTGGGTGCTGACGGGTTCGAACCGCCGACATTCGCCTTGTAAGGGCGACGCTCTACCAACTGAGCTAAGCACCCGATAAAGCGCGCTAGTTTACTCGATCCTTGAGCGCTTTACCAGCCTTGAACGAAGGCGTTTTCGAGGCGGCGATCTGGATGGTCTGACCGGTACGCGGGTTACGGCCGGTGCGGGCTTCACGCTCGCGCACCAGGAAGGTACCGAAGCCCACGAGGGAGACCTGGTCACCCTTCGCGAGCGTATCGCCGACAACACTTACCATGGCATCCACGATCCGGCCGGCCTGGGCCTTGGGGACATCGGCTTCCGCCGCGATCGCGTCGATCAGTTCGGATTTATTCATGAAGCGCTTCCTTATCTCAGTGGTGACTCAGGCTTTCTGCCGGACGGGGCCTAGCTTACACCAGCCGGGGGCCTTTTCTCCATGGCCCCGCGACTGCCCTCGGCACGAAATCAGATGATGCGCATGGGGTTATAGCAAGCCCCCCGAAAACGAGTCAAACAGCTCCCCGGCCCGAGCTCCGGACGAATGTGAACCGGCACACAAAAAAATGCGGACGCCGATGAATCCGGCGTCCGCGGTTTGGTCCCGATTACAGGGGCTTAGTGATGCCGGACCCGCCGGCGACCGGATTCCTTGGCCGGCTTGACCACTTCCTCGACCTTCTCCGGGGTCTCGCCCGCCTTGCCCTCCGGCATGTGGGTCAGCGCCACCTCCAGCACCTCGTCGATCCAGCGTACCGGGCGAATATCGAGCTTCTGCTTGATGTTCTTCGGGATGTCGACCAGGTCCTTCTCGTTTTCCTCGGGGATGAGGACCGTGCGAATCCCGCCGCGATGGGCCGCCAGCAGCTTTTCCTTCAATCCGCCGATCGGCAGGACCTGGCCGCGCAGGGTGATCTCGCCGGTCATGGCGACATCCGCACGGACCGGGATCCCCGTAAGCGCCGAGACGATCGCCGTGCACATGCCGATGCCCGCGGACGGCCCGTCCTTGGGCGTGGCGCCCTCCGGCACGTGGATGTGCAGGTCCTTTTTCTCGTGGAAGTTTTCTTCCAGGCCCAGGGCCTCGGCACGCGAACGCACCACGGTCAGGGCGGCATGGATGGACTCCTGCATCACGTCCCCGAGCTTGCCGGTCTGTTGGGTCTTGCCCTTGCCCGGAACCACGCTGGCCTCGATGGTCAGAAGTTCGCCGCCCACCTCGGTCCAGGCCAGGCCAGTGACCTGCCCGATCTGGTCGTTCTCCTCGGCCAGGCCGAAACGGAAGCGGCGCACGCCCAGGTACTTCTCCAGCGTCTTCGGCGTGACCGACGTAGTCCGCGCCCGCTCCTTCTCGCTGGCCAGCAGGCGTTGCTTGGCCACCTTGCGGCAGACCTTGGCGATCTCGCGTTCCAGCGAACGCACACCGGCCTCGCGGGTGTAGTAGCGCACCATATCGCGCACCGCGGCATCGGAGATCTGGATCTCCGCCGCCTTCAGGCCGTTCGCCTTGATCTGCTTTTCGAGCAGGTAGTTGTGCGCGATGTTGACCTTCTCGTCCTCGGTGTAGCCGGACAAGCGGATGACTTCCATGCGGTCAAGCAGCGGCCCGGGGATGTGCATGCTGTTGGCCGTGGCCACGAACATCACGTCGGACAGGTCGAAGTCGACCTCCAGGTAGTGGTCGCTGAAGGTATGATTCTGTTCCGGATCCAGCACTTCGAGCATGGCCGAGGCCGGGTCGCCGCGGAAGTCCATCGCCATCTTGTCGATCTCGTCCAGCAGGAACAGGGGGTTGCGCACACCCACCTTGGCCAGGTTCTGGATGATCTTGCCCGGCAGCGACCCGATGTAGGTGCGGCGATGGCCGCGGATCTCGGCCTCGTCACGCACCCCGCCCAGTGCCATGCGCATGAACTTGCGATTGGTCGCGCGCGCGATGGACTGCCCCAGCGAGGTCTTGCCCACCCCGGGCGGACCCACCAGGCAGAGGATCGGGCCCTTCAGCTTGCGCACGCGGGACTGCACCGCGAGGTACTCGAGGATGCGTTCCTTGACCTCTTCCAGGCCGTAGTGGTCCTCGTTGAGGATCTTCTCGGCGCGCGCCAGATCCTTGCTGACCCGGGTCTTCTTCTTCCACGGGACGTTGACCAGCCAGTCGATGTAGCTGCGCACGACGGTGGCCTCGGCCGACATCGGCGACATCATCTTCAGCTTGTTCAGCTCTGCGGTGGCCTTCTTCTTGGCCTCCTCCGGCATCCCGGCCTTCTCGATCTTCTCGGCCAGGTCTTCCTGCTCGTTCGGCGCGTCCTCGAGATCCCCCAGCTCCTTCTGAATGGCCTTCATCTGCTCATTCAGGTAGTACTCGCGCTGGGACTTCTCCATCTGCTGCTTGACGCGGCCGCGGATCTTCTTCTCGATCTGCAGCACGTCCATCTCGCCCTCGATCCGGGCGACCAGATGCTCCAGGCGTTCGCGCACGTTGGCGATCTCGAGGACCTGTTGCTTCTCCTCGAGCTTCAGCGACATGTGCGCGGCGATGGTGTCGGCCAGGCGCGAGGTGTCGTCGATCCCGGCCAGCGAGGTCAGGATCTCCGGAGGGACCTTCTTGTTCAGCTTGATGTACTGCTCGAACTGGTTCAGCGCGGAACGTCCGAGGACCTCGAGTTCCTTGTCCTCGGTATCGTATTCCTCGTCGATCAGCCGGATATCGGAGACAAAGTAGTCCTCCTCCTTCTCGGCGTCACCGGTGGTGGAGACATCCATCACGCGGGCGCGCTGGGCCCCCTCGACCAACACCTTGATGGTGCCGTCGGGAAGGCGCAGCAACTGAAGGATATTGCCAAGGGTGCCGATCTCGTGCAGGTCGCCGGCCTCGGGCTCGTCGACCTCCGCGCTCTTCTGCGCGACCAGCAGGACCTGCTTGTTCTCGGCCATGGCCGAATCCAGCGCGCGGATCGACTTCTCGCGACCCACGAACAGCGGGATAACCATGTGCGGATAGACCACGACATCGCGCAGCGGCAGCACCGCAACGCGCTTGACGGGGGAGTCCACCTCGTTCTGGGAGGAGTGGGTATCGGTCATGTTGCCCCCTCAGGGCTGGACGAATGTACAGGAGGAAGTGGGGGCGGCGGCGCCCATTTCAAGGGCGCCGCAGCACTTCCGCTCAGGAATCCGCGGCAGCCTGCTTCTTGGCAAACGAGTCGTTCTCGTAGACCAGGTACGGCTCGGCATCGCCGCGGATCACCGCCTCGTCGATCACCACCTTGCTGACCCCTTCCATGGACGGCAGTTCGTACATGGTGTCGAGGAGGATATTCTCCATGATGGTGCGCAGGCCGCGGGCCCCGGTCTTGCGCTCCATCGCCTTGTGCGCAATCGCGGACAGGGCGTCGTCGCGGAACTCCAGCTCCACGCCTTCCATCTCGAACAGGCGGGCATACTGCTTGACCAGGGCATTCTTCGGCTGGGTCAGGATGGTAATCAGGGCGTCCTCGTCCAGCTCGTCCAGCGTCGCTTGTACCGGCAGGCGTCCGACAAACTCGGGGATCAGGCCGTAACGCACCAGGTCATCCGCCTCCAGCTGCTTGAGCCACTGGCCGCCGGATTTGGCCGCCTCGGTGGTGCGCAGTTCGGCGCCAAAGCCGATACCGCCCTTCTCGGCCCGCTGCTGGATGACCTTCTCCAGCCCGGAGAACGCCCCGCCACAGATGAACAGGATGTTGCTGGTGTCCACCTGCAGGAATTCCTGTTGCGGATGCTTGCGCCCGCCCTGCGGCGGCACCGAGGCGGTGGTGCCCTCGATCAGCTTCAGCAGCGCCTGCTGCACGCCCTCGCCCGAGACGTCACGGGTGATGGACGGGTTGTCCGACTTGCGCGAGACCTTGTCGATCTCGTCGATGTAGACGATACCGTTCTCGGCCTTTTCCACATCGTAGTCGCACTTCTGCAGCAGCTTCTGGATGATGTTCTCGACATCCTCGCCCACGTAGCCGGCCTCGGTCAGCGTGGTGGCATCGGCGATGGTGAACGGGACATTCAGCACCCGCGCCAGCGTCTCGGCCAGCAGCGTCTTGCCGGAGCCGGTGGGGCCGATCAGCATGATGTTCGACTTGGACAGCTCGACTTCGTCCTTGCCGGCCCTTGCCTGCAGGCGCTTGTAGTGGTTGTACACCGCGACCGAAAGGATCTTCTTGGCGGAGTTCTGGCCAATCACGTAGTCGTCGAGGATCGCGCGGATCTCGTGCGGGGTAGGCAGGGAGTCGCGCTCGGTATGGCCGGCCTCCTGCATCTCCTCGCGGATGATGTCGTTGCACAGCTCGACGCACTCGTCGCAGATAAAGACGGATGGCCCGGCGATCAGCTTGCGCACCTCGTGCTGACTCTTCCCGCAGAAAGAACAGTACAGGAGCTTGCCGTCGGCGGAGGGGGTGGTTTCGTCGCTCATCCGTTTGCCTCGGTTGCGATTTCAGTGTCCTTCAAAACATGCCCCGTTTGCCTGCGAGTTGCAAACGAGCCAAGCAGAAGTCCGGTATTGAGGCCCCGCCCCGGAGCCGAGCTCCGGGGCGCGGTTGTGAACGGCGCGGACTCAGTCGTCCGCGGAGTCGCGGTGGGTCAGGACGTGGTCGACCAAGCCGTATTCCTTCGCATCGGTCGCGGTCATGAAGCGGTCGCGGTCGGTGTCCTGCTCGATCTTCTCGATCGGCTGTCCGGTGTGGTGGGCCAGCACGCGGTTCAGTTCGTCACGGATCTTCAGGATCTCGCGGGCGTGGATGTCGATATCGGAGGCCTGACCCTGGAAGCCACCCAGCGGCTGGTGGATCATCACCCGCGAATGCGGCAGCGTATGGCGCTTGCCGGGGGCCCCGCCCGCCAGCAGGACGGCACCCATGCTGGCCGCCTGGCCCACGCACAGCGTGCTGACCTCGGGCTTGATGAACTGCATGGTGTCGTAGATCGCCATGCCGGCGGTCACCGCGCCACCCGGGGAGTTGATGTACAGGCTGATCTCCTTGTCGGGGTTCTCCGATTCGAGGAACAGTAACTGGGCCACGATCACGTTGGCCATGTAGTCCTCGACCGGACCCACACAGAAGATGACCCGGTCCTTCAGCAGGCGGGAGTAGATGTCGTAGGCGCGTTCGCCGCGGGCGGTCTGTTCGACCACCATCGGGACCAGATTCAGGCCCTGGGCATGCTGCGCGCCCTGGTCGGCCATGTCGTGGCTCATTCAGTCGACTCCTTGTTCGGATTCATCACGTCCTGGAAGCTGGTTTCCTTCTCGGTGACCTTGCCCTGCTCGACCACCCAGTCGACCACCTGATCTTCCAGCACCAGTGACTCCAGGTTGCTCTTGGCCTGGGGATTGGAGCGGTAGTACTGCTTCACCTCTTCCGGGTCCTCGTAGGTCGCGGCCATCTCCTCGAGATCGCGCTCGACCCGCTCGGCGTCCACCTCGAAGCCCTTCTGGTCGATGATGGCGCGCAGCGCCAGGCCCAGACGGACGCGGCGCTTCGCCTCGTCCTCGAACAGGCTGTCGGGGAGCGGCTGGGTCTGCTGGGCGCCACCGAAGCGCTTCTCGGCCTCCTCGCGAAGACGATTGATCTCCGACTTCACCAGGGCCTCCGGCAGGTCGAAGTCGTGCTTGTCGACCACGGCCTCCAGCACCTGCTGCTTGACCCGACCCTTCAGGGCCTGACGCAGCTCCCGTTCCATGTTGGACCGCACATCGGCGCGAAGTTTCTCCACCGAGCCGTCCTCGATGCCGAATTTCTTCGCAAACTCCTCGTCGACCTCCGGCAGCTTGGGCCCCTCGACCTTCTTGATGGTCAGCGCAAACTGCGCGGTCTGGCCCTTCAGGTTCTCGGCCGGGTAGTCATCGGGGAAGGTGACGTCGATGGTCGGCTCCTCGCCGGCCTTCACACCCTTGAGCTGCTTCTCGAAGTCCTCGATCAGTCGCCCGGCGCCGACTTCGATCTGGAAGTCCTCGGCCTTGCCGCCCTCGAACTCCTCGCCGTTCAGGCTGCCAACGAAGTCCAGGGTCACCCGATCGCCCTTCTTGGCCTTGCGCTTGACCTCCGCCCACTCCTTGTTCTGTTCGCGCAGGGAGTCGATCACACGGTCGATGTCCTCGTCCCCGACCTCGGCCACCGGGCGCTCGATCTCGACATCGGAGAAATCCGCTACTTGCACGTCCGGGAACACCTGGAAGCTGGCGGTGAACTCGATCGCGTCGTCACCTTCCAGATTGGTCGGCTCGATGCTCGGGTTGCCGGCCGGCTCCAGGCCCTCCTGCTGGACCGCCTCGCGGTAGCTTTCCTGCAGGACCTCGCTCAGCACCTCCTGGTAAACCCCGCTGCCATAGCGCTGGCGCACGACCTTCAGCGGGACCTTGCCCGGGCGGAAACCGTCCAGCTTGACCCGCTTGGCCAGGGACTTCAGGCGATTGTCGACTTCGGTGTCGACCCGCTCGGAGGGGACCTGGATGGTCATCTTGCGTTCCAGGTTGCCGGTGGCTTCAACAGAAACTTGCATGGAGGGCCTCGTCATAGTTCGGATATCGGTCATCCCTGCCGATCGCAGTGGTAACCTTCTTGGCTTTTCGAAATGCGGACAGTGGTGCGAAAGGAGAGACTCGAACTCTCACGGGTTTTACCCCACTGGGACCTAAACCCAGCGCGTCTACCAGTTCCGCCACTTTCGCGATCGTATAGAAAACTCTTGCGCAACGGCTGCGCATTCTAGCGTGTTCCCCGCCCACAAACACAAAAGGCCCGCATGAACGGGCCCATGTGCCGGCGCGGGGACCGGAGAATAATGGTGGGTCGTGTAGGATTCGAACCTACGACCAATTGGTTAAAAGCCAACTGCTCTACCAACTGAGCTAACGACCCTTTTTCGGTTCGGCCCGGAGCGAACACCTGGATCGCCCTGGCCGTTGCAAAGTCGAAGGCCCGGGATCGCCGGGCCTCCAGTGCCGCGTAGTTTACGGCGCGACGGGGAAAACGCAAGACGCGCCCCCGTCGCTATGCCATCAGATGGCTTCCAGCTTGCGCATGCCACCCGGCAGCAGCTTCATGTCCACCAGCGAGGTGATCAGCGCCTTGCCGAAGCTGGCTTCGTCTTCGTAGACCATCTTGTAGTACTGGATCTTCATGGTCAGCGCCGCCCCGAAGACGATCATGATGAACGTCAGGAAGCCGCCCAGGGCCAGCGTGGAGATGCCGGTGATGCCCTGACCGATGGTGCAGCCCATCGCCAGCACGCCGCCGAAACCCATCAGGATCGCGCCGACAAAGTGGTTGACGAAGTCGCGCACCGAGGCGAACCACTCGAAGCGGAACGCGCGGGTGACCAGGGCCCAGAAGAAGGAACCCAGGATCACGCCGGCCAGCGCCATCACGCCGAAGTAGAGCACGGTGTTGTCAAGCCCGGTCGACACGTAGCGCAGGCTCTGCCCCATCGGGTTGATGAAGGTGAACGACTGGTTGGCCCAGGGGGCGCTCTCGGACGGACGTTCACCCGCGTCGGCATCCGCCACGAAGTCCCAGTCGGACACGTAGGCCTGCGGGGTATAGGTGTCCATTCCGTCATCGATCTGGATGTTGCTGGTCAGCCACCAGGCGCCCAGCACCATCAGGCCGATCACCAGACCGCCCAGGATGTTGTCGAAGCTCTTGCGGAAGTCCGCAGCCTTGAAGATCAGGGCCAGCAGCAGCACGCCGATCACCAGGCCCAGCACCAGGCGCGCGGTCAGACCGTTCTCTTCACCGGCGACCAGCGTACCCAGGTCCTGGCCCGCCGGGGTGGAGATGGCCAGCGCGGTGGTCCAGTCCATGAACAGCAGGGAGTACAGGGTGTCGGAGGTGCCCGGGAAGGGGCGCACCATGAAGTACGCGATGATCGCGATCACGATCAGCACCATCAGCGACTTGATGTTGCCGCCGCCGACGCGCACCAGGGTCTTGTTACCGCACCCCGAGGCATAGGTCATGCCGATCCCGAACAGGAAGCCACCGAGGGCATGCTCGACCCACTGGAACTCGCTCATACGGTAGTTCGGGAAGGAACCGTCGGCGCTCAACACACCGAAGAACTCGAGGATGGCCACGCCGAGCATGGCCACGGCGATCGCCAGCAGCCAGGAGCGCATGCGCCCAGTATCGCCCATGTTCACCCAGTCGGAGACGGCGCCCATGGTGCAGAAGTTGGTCTTGTTCGCCACGGCCCCCATGATGAAGGCGAGGATGAACGCCCCACCGAGGAACGCCATCGCGGCGGCTGAAAAACTGGAGAATTCCATCACGTATCCTCTCGATGAAAGATTTCAGGGCAGGCCTGCACCCACGGGGTGCGCAGCATACATCGGACGCTAGACGAGATCGAGCCCGTTTTCATTCCGGCCCCGGCAAGTCACCGGGAACGAGCATTCCGCCCGGGGCTGCCGGTGGATCAGCCGGTGGTATAGCGGGTCGGATCCGGGACCCCGGCGGCGGCAAAACCCTCGCGGCGAATGCGACAACTGTCGCAGCGACCGCAGGCGCGCCCTTCGGTATCGGCCTGGTAGCAGCTGACCGTCCGGCTGTAGTCCACCCCGAGGTCACTGCCCGCGCGGATGATCTCGGCCTTGGACAGGTGCATCAACGGCGCGCGGACCTCCCAGGGTGTGCCCTCCACCCCGCTGCGGGTCGCCACCCGGGCCAGATCGCGGAAGGCCTCGATGAAAGCCGGGCGGCAGTCCGGGTAGCCGGAGTAGTCCACCGCGTTGGCTCCGACGTACAACAGCCGCGCGTCCAGGGTCTCGGCCAGCCCCAGCGCCAGCGCCAGGAACACCGTGTTGCGCGCCGGCACGTAGGTCACCGGGATACCCGCGGTCGGGGCCGTGGGCACGTCGATCGCGGCGTCCGTCAGCGCGGAACCGCCGATGGCGTTCAGATCCACGGCCACTACGCGGTGATCGGTTACCCCCTGGTCGGCCGCGACCCATCGCGCGGCCTCCAGCTCGGTGCGGTGGCGCTGACCGTAGTCAATCGACAGGGCATGGCACTGCAGACCCTCGGCCCGGGCCATGGCCAGGCACGTCGCCGAGTCGAGCCCGCCCGAGAGCAGCACCACCGCCTTCTCCACGTGTTCACTCACATCAGCGCCCTGGCTGGTCGCCCCAGAGGAGCTTGTGCAACTGGACCTGAAAGCGCACCGGGACACGTTCGGACACGATCCAGTCGGCCAGGGTGCGCGGCTCCAGCTCGCCATACACCGGCGAGAACAGGACCTCGACCTCCGGGTCCAGCCCCAGGCGGTCCAGCTCGGCCCGGGCCCAGTCGAAATCCTCGCGCCCGGCCAGTACGAACTTCAGCTGGTCGCCGGCCTTCAGCCGGGGGATGTTTCCGGTCTGGTTGCGCGCGGCCTCCTGCGAGCCCGGCGCCTTCCAGTCCATCACGATGGCCACCCGGGGGTCGACGCCGGCAATGTTCATCGCCCCGCTAGTCTCCAGCGATACCGCAAACCCGGCCTCGCACAGCGCCTCCAGCAGCACCAGGCAGCCCGGCTGCGCCAGCGGCTCGCCGCCGGTCACGCAGACATGCCGGACCCCGGCACGCCCGACCCAGTCGAGGATGGTCGACAGCATCAGTGCCTCGCCACCCTCGAAGGCGTATTCGCTGTCGCACCAGCGACAGCGCAGCGGGCAGCCGGTCAGACGCACGAAGGCGGTGGGCCAGCCCACCTGCGCCGCCTCCCCCTGCAGGGAGACGAACATCTCGCTGATCCGGAGCCGCACCGAGGCCGGGTCGACCACCCCGGCGCCACGGGCATCACGCAACTCAGCGGTGGTCATTGGGCCCGGTCGATCCGCTGCAAGCGTTCGCGGGCCAGGCGGTCCAGGGTGGTGCCGCCGTAGTCGGCGCGCACCGCCTCCAGCGCCTCGCGGGCCGCGTCGAAGTTCTCCAGCTCGTAGTGGGCGTAACCAATCTTGAGCAGGGCATCGCCGCTCTTGTCGCTTTCGGGGAAATCCTCGCGCAGCCGCTCGAAATCCTCGAGCGCCGCCTCGAACTCACCGCTGGCGTACTTCGCCTCGGCCAGCCAGTACCAGGCGTTGGCGGTGAAGCTGCCGTCGGGGTAGTCCTCGATGAACCGTTCCAGCTTGCGCATCGCGGTGGTGTAGTCGCCGGCCATCAGGTCATCGAATGCTGACTGATAGGCGGCTTGCTCGTCCGCCTCCGGCAGGTCCAGTTCGACAACCTCCTCGCGCGGAGCCGCATCCGGCACCGCGGCCCCACCCTCGACGGCGGCAACACGCTCGTCCAGGTGGCGGAACTGGTCGCGCTGGCGGGTACTGAGGCGGTTCACCTCGTGGCGCAGGGTCTCCATCTCGCCACGCAGCTCGCGCAGATCCCGGTTCAGAGACTCGGAGACCTGCAGCAACTCGTTCATCGCGCTGGAGTCCAGGACCCGCTCGATACGCTCCAGACGGCGGTCCAGCTGGCGGATCTGCGACTGGGTCGCGAACACCGTGTCGTCCTGGGCCCCGGCCGTTCCCGGCATCAGGGCCAGCGGGGCAAGGAGAAGGCTCACGGCCAGCAGGGTGGCCGCAGGGAGAATGCCCGGGCGTCCCGGGCACCGAAACAGAAATGCCCCCGAGGGGGCATCTCCGCAGGACTTGTCGAACTGTGCTCGCATCTGGCTTCCCGTCGCTTAGCGCCGGGATTCGTAGACCAGCTCGACCCGGCGGTTCTTGGCCCAGGCCTCCTCGTTCTGCTGGAAGGCCACCGGCATCTCTTCACCATAACTGATGACCTCGAGCTGGTCATCCGAGGCACCGTTGAGGTTCAGTACCCGCCGGACCGACTGTGCACGGCGTTCGCCCAGGGCCAGGTTGTACTCGCGTGTACCGCGCTCGTCGGTATGACCTTCCAGGCGCATCCGGGCCCCCGGATTCTGCGACAGATAGGCCGCGTGGGCCTCGAGCATCGGCATGAACTCGGACTTCACCTCGTCGCGATCGAAGTCGAAGTACACCAGGCGCTCGGCCAGCGGGCTGTCCGGATCGTCCAGGGCCGCGGCGTCGAATTCGCGGTCCCGTCCCAGGGCGCGGGCCTCGGCCGCCTCGCGTTCGGCGCGCTCCTGTTCGGCAGCGGCCTCGCGCTCCGCGGCGCGCTCGGCATCCTCGGCATCACGGGTCGGCGTGGCACAGGCCGACAGGGCCGCGATCACCACGGCGGCAAGGGTCAGGCGAAAGACTTTGTTCATGGCGTTCATTTCCTCGAGAGAAGGTGACAGTCAAAGCGTCCAAAATCAGTTCAGGGGCGACCAGGCGGGCTCGCGCACCTCGCCTTCGCGGGCGGCCAGCCTCTGGTGCACCTGGCCGTCGCGGCTGACCGAGCCAAGCACGCCTCGTCCCCCATCCGTCATGGCATACAGGATCATGCTGCCATTGGGGGCGAAGCTTGGCGATTCTGCATCGCGTCCGTCCGTGAGGCGCGTCACACGGCGATCATCCAGATCGAGACGGGCCAGCTGAAATCCGCCATCCCCCCCGTGTACGTACACCAGCGAACGTCCGTCCGGGGAGATCGTGGCCGCCGCCGCATAACCACTCTCGAAGGTGAGCCGGCGCGCACTGCCGCCCGCGGCCGGTTGGGCATAGATCTGCGGTGCGCCCGCCCGGTCGGAGGTGAAATAGATCGTCTCGCCGTCGGGCGACCAGACGGGCTCGGTCTCGATTGCGCTGGAGCGGGTGACCTGGCGCAGGTCGCCGGAGTCCAGGTCCATCACGTAGATGTTCGGCGAGCCGTCGCGCGACAGGCTCAGCGCCAGCTGGCGGCCGTCCGGGGACCAGGCCGGGGCGCTGTTGATGCCGGAAAAACTCGCAATGCGGCTGCGCTCGCCGGTCTCCACGTTCTGGCGGAAGACCTCGGAGCGGCGGTTCTCGAACGAGACGTACGCCAGTTCGCGACCGTCCGGGGACCACTCCGGCGACATGATCGGATCCTCGGAGCGGAACAGGGTGCGCGGGTTGGCCCCGTCGGAGTCCGCGACCTCCAGACGAAATTCGCGCGAGTCGTTCCGGCGTTCGACGCTCACGAAGGCAATGCGCGCGCTGAAGGCCCCCGGGTCACCGGTAATCTGCTCGTAGACGATGTCCGACACGCGATGCGCCCCGCGCCGGAGCATATCCGCCGGGACCGGGATGCGCCAGCCACCCAGGCGCTCCTCCGCGAGCACGTCGAACACGTGGAACTCTACGATCACGTTGTCGCCGTCCGGACGCTTGGAGCCCACCACCAGGTACTCCATCCCGGCGTCGGCCCACGGCTGGGCGATGAAATCGGCCGGACCCGAGGGCGCCCGTGGCAGCCCGTCACGCTCGACCTCGAACAGCCCGCTGCGGATCAGGTTTGTCGCCAGGATCCGGCTGACGTCCTCGTCCGGGCGCCCTTCGCCTTCCCAGGCGAACGGGGCGACGGCCACCGGAATGGCCCCCGTGACGCCCTCGGTCACCGTCACTTCCAGCACCGCATGGGCCTGGGCCGACCACAGCAGCGCCAGCCCCAGCAACATCGCGTGAATCATTCGTCGCATGGTGTTCCTCGTAGCCCGGTTGGTGTCCGGGCGATCAGTCCGGCTCAAAGCGGATGCGCACCCCGCCACGCACGGCATCCGCATCCGGCGGGCGCGGCAGCGAGGACAGCCGGTCCATCGTCTGCCGGACCGACTCGCAGAAGGCGGCCCCGCCGGAGCAGCTCTCGATGTCGAAATTGATGATACGCCCGGTCTCGTTGACACGCACGAGAACAATGGCACGATCCGAGGCATCCAGACCCGACGGCTGGCGCCAGCGTCGCTGCACCACCGACTGCACCTGGGCACGCCATTCGTTCAGCTCCCGGTCCAGTCGGGCCTGACGCTCCGCGGCCTCGCGCCGGGCCTGCGCCTCGGCCATGCGCTCCTGTTCGCGCTCCATCGCCTCGCGCCGTCGCTGTTCCTCCAGCTCGCGTTCCTGCTCGGCACGACGCTCCGCCTCTTCGCGTTCCCGGCGCTCGGCCTCCTCGCGTTCGCGCCGTTCCGCCTCTTCCCGGGCCTGGCGTTCCGCCTCCTCGCGTTCCCGGCGTTCCGCCTCCTCGCGCTCGCGCGCCTCCTCGGCCTCGCGTCGGGCCTGTTCCGCGGCCTCGCGTTCCTGGCGGATGCGCTCGCGTTCCGCCTCGGCCTCCTCGCGTGCCCGACGGCGCTCTTCCTCCGCCTCCCGGCGGGCCTGCTCGGCCTCTTCCAGGGCCTGCTGCCGGGCGCGCTCCTGCTCCTCGCGGCGGCGCTGCTCCTCGGCCTGGCGGCGCTCTTCCTCGCGCCGGGCCTGTTCCTCGGCGCGGCGGCGTTCCTCTTCGGCGCGCAGCTGCTCGGCAATCTGCTCCTGCTCGGCGACTTCGCGCTGGTGTTCGATGCGATCGAAGGTCTCGGCATCCACCGCGACCGCGTCGATCACCTCGATATCCTCCTGCACCGCGATCTCGACAGCGGCACGGGTGGAGGTCGGCGAGACGAGGCTGACATTCAGCAACAACGCCGCGAACAACACGCCATGCAGAAGCAGGACGAGGACCAGGCTCAAGGGATGACGGCGCAGGAGCTCGAACACGGCGGGGCGGCTCAGTCCTGGTTGTCGCGCGGCGGCTCGGTGATCAGCCCGACCCGGCCGCCTCCGGCACGCTGCAGGGCAACCATGGCATCGATCACGCGGCCGTAGTCCACGTTGCGGTCGCCGCGCACGAAGGTCTGGGTGCCCGGATTCTCGGCGAGGAACTCGCGCACGATCTCGGTCATCTCCTGCGGCGCCAGCGGCTCGTTCACATAGGGCCCCTGGTTCAGGCTCATGGCCCCGGACGCATCCACCGTGACCACCAGCGGCTCGGCTGCGGATGGGTCCTCGTCCATGGCCTCGGCATCGGCCTCCGGCAGATCGACCTCCACGCCCTGCTGCAGCATGGGTGCGGTGATCATGAAGATGATCAGCAGGACCAGCATCACGTCGATAAACGGCACGACGTTGATCTGCGACATGGGCCGCCGCAGGCGGCGGCTGTTACGACGCGACTCGGCCATGGCTCAGGCCGGCGCCCCGGCGGCGCCCTCGGCCGGCTTGCCCGCGCCCTGGCGGTTCAGCAGGGCCACGAACTCGTCGCTGAAGTTCTCCAGCCGGACCGCCACACGATCGACGTCCCCCGCAAAGCGGTTGTAGGCGATCACCGCCGGGATGGCCGCGAACAACCCGAGCGCGGTGGCGATCAGTGCCTCGGCGATCCCCGGTGCAACCATCGCCAGCGTGGCCTGCTGCACCCCGGACAGCCCGAGAAAGGCGTGCATGATGCCCCACACCGTCCCGAACAGACCGATGTACGGGCTGGTCGAGCCGACCGTCGCCAAGAACTGCAGGTAGCGTTCCATCTCGTCGGTCTCGCGCGCGATGGCCACCCGCATCGCGCGGTGGGCGGGCTCGCCCGGCGTCATGCCGTGCTGCCGGGCGCGCAGGAACTCCTTGAAGCCGGAGGAGAACACATGCTCCATGCCGGACATCTCGGCCTTGCGGCGCACCCCCTCGTACAGGTGCGACAGGTCCGCACCCGACCAGAAACGCTCCTCGAACTCGTCACTGGCGCGCTGCGCCGCGTTCAGCGAGCGGGCCTTGATGATAATGACCAGCCAGGAGAGTACCGAGGCGATCACCAGGATCACCATGACCAACTGCACGATCAGACTGGCGTCCATGATCAGCTGGTACATCGAAAAGTCGACTGTCACTTGTCCATCTCCCGTTATGCCCTTGTTCCGTCCGCCGCACGCATCGCGCGCGCCACTTCATCGGGGATCGCCACCGGCGCCTGCCGGGCCACGTCGACGCAGGCAATGGCGACCTCGCCGGTTGCCAGCGCCGTCGCCTCGCGCTGCACCACCTGCTCGAACTCTATGCTGGCGCGGCGCATGCGCTGCACCTGACAGGTGACCGTCAGGGCCTCGTTGAAGTGCGCGGGGCGCTGCATCTCCACAGCCAGACGCCGGACGGCGAACACAATTCCATATTCGGCCCGCAGCCGGTCCTGCTCAAAGCCCAGGGCACGCAGCCATTCGGTCCGCGCGCGCTCCATGAACTTCAGGTAATTGGCGTGGTAGACCACGCCACCGGCGTCAGTATCCTCGTAGTACACCCGCACCGGCCATTCGAACGTCGCGGTCATGGCTGGCGCGAACCCTCCGCCGCGGGCACCAGAAGATCGCCCTCGTCCATCCGGGTCAGCCCGAACATCGCCAGCGTGCGCCGGGTCGCCTGGCGCCCGCGCGGGGTGCGCTGCAGGTAGCCCTGCTGGATCAGGAAGGGCTCGACCACATCCTCCAGCGTGCCGCGGTCCTCGTTCATCGCCGTGGCCAGGCTCTCGACCCCGACCGGGCCGCCGTCGAACTTCTCCACCAGCACCTCCAGCAGGCGACGGTCCTGGGCATCCAGGCCCGAGGCGTCGATCGCCAGCAGGTCCAGCGCCTGCGCGGCCACCTCGTGTGTCACCACGCCGTCGGCCCGCACCTGGGCGAAATCCCGCACCCGCCGCAGCAGGCGATTGGCCAGGCGCGGCGTGCCACGGCCCCGCCGCGCGATCTCCGCCGCGCCCTCGGCCTCGATCCCCACGCCCAGCAGCCCGGCCGCGCGATCCACAATATGCGCGAGATCGGTGACAGTGTAATGATCGAGGCGCTGCACGATACCGAACCGGTCACGTAACGGGGCCGAGAGCAGCCCCGCGCGGGTGGTCGCGCCCACCAGCGTAAACGGCGGTAGATCCACCTTGATCGACCGCGCCGCCGGGCCCTCGCCGATCACGATGTCCAGCTGGCCATCTTCCAGCGCCGGGTACAGGATCTCCTCCACCACGGTTGGCAGGCGATGGATCTCGTCGACGAACAGCACATCGCGCGGCTCCAGCGCCGTCAGGATGGCGGCGAGATCGCCGGCACGCTCCAGCACCGGACCGGAGGTCTGGCGCAGGCCCACGCCCAGCTCGTTGGCCACGATGTGCGCGAGGGTGGTCTTGCCCAGCCCCGGCGGGCCGGCGACCAGGGTGTGATCCAGGGCCTCGTCGCGCCGGCGGGCGGCCTCGATGAACAGCCCCAACTGCTCGACCACGCGGGGCTGGCCGGTGTAGTCCGCGAGCCGCTTCGGGCGCAGGCTGACTTCCGCCCGCTCTTCCTCGGACCGACTCTGCATATCCACCAGACGTGATTCCATAGCCTCGCAGTATGCATCGCCACCGGTGCCGTTTACAGGGCCATGCGGCAGGTTTTCGAACGTCGCCTCGAGGCCTCAGGCACCGGGCAGGTCGCGGGCGTGGACCAGGAACACCCCGTGCCCGCCGGCCTCGAACTCCAGCCAGATCAACGGCAGGTCCGGGAAGGCCGCCTCCACCGCGGCCTGACTGTTGCCGACCTCGACAATCAGCACGCCGTCCTCGGTCAGGTGCCCGCGGGCGCCGACCAGGATGCGCCGCACGACATCCAGGCCGTCGCCGCCGGCGGCCAGCCCCAGCGCCGGCTCGTGGCGGTACTCGTCCGGCAGCGCCGCCATGTCCCCGGCATCGACGTACGGGGGGTTGGACACGATTAGCTCGTAACGATCCCCCGGCTCCAGCCCGTCGAACACGTCGGACTGCAGCGTGCGCACCTGGTCGCCCACCTGGTGGCGCTCGATGTTGATCCGTGCCACGGCCAGCGCATCCGTGGAAACATCCGCCAGGTCCACCTGCGCCTGCGGCAGGGCCAGCGCCATCGCGATCCCGATGCACCCGCCCCCCGTGCACAGGTCCAGCGCGCGGGTCACGGCATCGGGGTCGACCCAGGGCTCGAAGCCCGCGGCAATCAGTTCCGCCAGCGGCGAGCGTGGCACCAGCACCCGTTCGTCGACATAGAACGGCAAGCCGGCGAACCAGGCCTCGCGGGTCAGGTAGGCGGCGGGCTTGCGGGTCGCGACACGCTCGCGCAGCACCGCCACCACGCGCGTGCGCTCGGCCTCGCTCAGACGCGAATCCCACCACGACTCGGGCATGTCCAGCGGCAGATGCAGGGTATGCAGCACCAGCCAGGCGGCCTCGTCGAAGGCATTGTCGGTGCCATGCCCGAAGCTCAGGCCGGCCCCGCGAAACTGGCTGGCGCCGAAGCGAATGAAGTCGCGCAGGGTGCGCAATCCGGTGGTCGAATCCATGCCCGGTCTTTCCGTTGCGTGCGAGGGCGGTCATCATACCGCCTCGGCCTGTACGCCACCCACCCCACCGGACACCACATGAGCAAGATCGACCCCTGGCTGGCGCGCCTGTCGCACCTGCTGCCCCAACACGCCCTTTCGCGCGTCGTGCACCGGCTGGCGCGCATCCAGTCGCCGCGGCTGCAACCGCTGCTACGCGCCTTCGTGCGCCGCTTCGGCCTGAACATGAACGAGGCCGCCGAGCCGGACCTGGCCGCCTACCCCAGCTTCAACGCCCTGTTCACCCGCGCCCTGCGCGACGACGCACGGCCGCTGGAGGGGGACGCGAATACCCTGGTCAGTCCGGCCGATTCCCGTGTCAGCGCCGCCGGGCGCATCGAGGCCGGACAGATCTTCCAGGCCAAGGGGCATCACTACACGGTCCGGGAACTGCTGGGCGGGGAAGACGAGCTCGCGGAGGCCTTCCGTCACGGGCACTTCGTGACCCTGTACCTGTCACCGCGCCACTACCACCGACTGCACATGCCGCTGGCGGGCACCCTGACCCACATGATCCACGTGCCGGGGCGGCTGTTCTCGGTGTCGCCGCGCATCGTGCGTCACGTGCCGCGGCTGTACGCCCGAAACGAACGGGTTATCGCCTTTTTCGACACCCCGGTGGGGCCGATGGCCATGGCGCTGATCGGTGCCCAGAACGTCGGCTCCATCGAGACCGTATGGGCCGGCGAGGTTACCCCGCCGCAGGGTCGCGAGATCAGCGTGAGCGAGTATCCCGACCGCGACATTACCCTGGAGCGAGGGGTGGAGATGGGACGCTTCAACCTGGGCTCGTCGGTCGTGCTGCTGCTGCCCGACCACCCGCTGAAGCTCGCCGACCACCTGACGCCCGAGACCGAAGTCCAGGTCCGCTCCGCACTCGGTCAGTTCTACTGACTTGATTCACCACGAAGCCCACAAAGGGATGCAAGGGCGTTTCACAGGAAGATAGGAAGTTCGGAAGGTTTTCGGGCTGGACGCCCGGGTTACCCGGGGGTGATCGGTTCACACCATCTTCCGGGTTATTCCCGCCGCCGTGTAACTGCAACTTCCCGTCTTCCCATCTTCCTGTAAAAGCCCTTGAACTGGCTTTCGGGACGGGCGGGGAATTCAGGCGTGGGCGCGGGTCCCGGCGGGCTGGTTGTAGTAGGCGGCCTTCCAGCTTTCGTAGTCGGCGACGAGGCGCTCGACGTCCGCGGCATCGAACGCGCGCAGCCCGCTCAGCACCAGGTGCTTGCTGCCGTCGGCAACCACCGACTGATCGATCACCAGCTCGTAGTCCAGGCGGATCTCGCCACGCTTGCCGTTGACCGTCATCACCGCATCCTTCAGGCGCGGCTCCGGCACCCCGGCGCTGGCCGCCAGCGGCTCGGGCAGGCGAAAGCCCATGCGCTCGTACATCACCAGTGGGCGCTTCGGATTGACCATCACGCCGTGTTCCTCCATCAGCGGCACCAGCACGTGCGGGAAATTCTGCCCGGAAAAGCCGACATAGCTGCGGATCAGCGACTCGATCGCATTGGGCTCGTCGATCACCGGCCCGGAGCGTTCCACCTCGATCACGCTCTTGCCGCCTTCGTCGGTGATGGCGAAGGCCTCGCCCGGGTTGTCCGGGAACACCAGCGGCACGTTGCCGCCCACCATGCCGGTAAAGCGGAAGTGCATGTTGGCGCTGGCGCCGTAGGTGTCCAGCACCAGGGCGAACAGGAGATCGCCCGGGACACAGAAGCGCCGGTTGTCGGCGTCGTGGATGGGATTAAAATCGCCGGCGAGCGTCTTGGCAAAGTCGCTCCCCTGCTCCGGGGTCACGACCAGCTGACCGTCGCGAAGGCGGTAGAAATCCTCAAGGAAGCTTTTGTCGGTCACGCGGTCTCCCCGAAATTGTCCTGCTGCATGGTTTTTCGCACCACTATAGCCCGAAATGTCCCTCGATGGCCTTGATAAAGGCATCGCCGTAGCGTTCCAGCTTGTGCTGCCCGACACCGGAGATCCCGGCCATCTCGTCGCGGGTGCGCGGGGCCGCGGCCACCATCTCCAGCAACGTGGCATCACTGAAGATCACGTAGGGCGGCACGCCCTGATCCCGCGCCAGCTCGGTACGCAGACCCCGCAGCACCTCCCAAAGGGAGCGATCCTCGGTGTCCATCGCCGCGACGCTGCGGGCCGTATCGCGACGCGCCGGGCTGGCGCTACGCGCCCCCTTCTCCGGACGCGCAACCTCCTCGCGCAGGTGAATCCCCTCCTCTCCGCGCAACACCGGGCGACAGGCCGGATCCAGTTTTAGTCCGCCGTAGCCCTCTTCATCCAGGCGCAGCAGCCCGCGCGCCAGGAGTTGGCGGACCACGCCGCGCCACTGCGCCTTGTCAAGTTCCTTGCCAATGCCGAAGGTGCTCAGGCGATCGTGACCCAGGCGGGTCAGGCGCTCGCTGGCGGAACCGCGCAGCACGTCGATCACATGCCCGGCGCCGAAGCGCTCGCCGGTGCGATAGATGCAGGACAGGAGCTTTTGCACCGGCACGCTGGCATCCCAGGTCGCCGGTGGCTCCAGGCAGTTATCGCAGGCCCCGCAGGGTTCCGGCATGTGCTCGTCGAAGTATCCCAGCAGGGCCTGGCGCCGGCAGCTGGTGATCTCGCAGAACCCGAGCATCGCCTCCAGCTTCTGCTGCTCAATGCGCTGGCGCTCGGCGCCAGCCTGCGAGCCCTCCAGCATCTGGCGCAAGGTCACGACATCCTGCAGCCCGTAGACCATCCAGGCATTCGCCGGCAGGCCGTCACGGCCGGCGCGGCCGGTCTCCTGGTAGTAGCCCTCCAGACTCTTCGGCAGGTTCAGGTGGGCAACGAAGCGCACGTTCGGCTTGTCGATGCCCATGCCGAAGGCGATGGTGGCGACCATCACCACCCCCTCCTCGCGCAGGAAGCGGGTCTGGTTCGTCGCACGCGTGGCCGCCGGCAGCCCGGCGTGATAAGGGAGCGCGGTAACGCCCTGCTCCGCCAGCCACTCGGCCACCGCCTCGACCTTCTTGCGCGACAGGCAGTAGACGATCCCCGCCTCGCCGGCGTGTTCCTCGCGGATAAAGCGCAGCAGACGATCGCGGGCGGAACCTCCCCGGCCGCCGTCCGCCTGGGCGATGCGGTAGCGGATATTGGGCCGGTCGAAGGAACTGACGAAGGCCCGCGCCTGATCGAGGCACAGCCGTTCGCGGATCTCCTGACGGGTCGGGCCGTCGGCGGTCGCGGTCAGGGCCAGACGCGGCACCTGCGGGAAACGCTCGGCCAGTACCGCCAGTTGACTGTATTCGGGGCGGAAGTCATGCCCCCACTGCGAGACACAGTGCGCCTCGTCGATCGCGAACAGGGCGAGATCGACGCCTTCGAGGCGTTCCAGCATGCCCGGGGCAAACAGCCGCTCCGGCGACATGTACAGCAGGTCCAGTTCGCCGGCGTGCAGGGCCGCCAGCACGGAACGCGCCTCGTCCGCCTTCTGGCCGGAGTCCAGGCTGGCCGCGGCCACCCCGTTCTGGCGCAGGGCGGCCACCTGATCCTGCATCAGCGCGATCAGCGGCGAAATCACGATGCCGCAGCCGGATCGTGCCAGCGCCGGGATCTGGTAGCAAAGCGACTTGCCGCCGCCGGTGGGCATCAGCACCACCGCGTCGCCGCCCACGGTCACATGCTCGACGATCGCCTGCTGCTGGCCGCGAAATTCCGTATAACCGAAGGTCTCGCGCAGGATCTCCAGTAGCGCCGCCGCCGGAGCGCTTCCCTGCGCTTCTCCAGCTGCAAGACCCGAGGGTTCCAATGGACGTACTCCAGACAGGAAGACAAGCGACGAAGACTGCCGAATGCCCGCCACCGCTGCAAGCCGCCGGCACAACAATCGCCCCGCACACTCCGCCGCCCCACGCATTCCCCCGCGGATAACCGCCGCGTTAAACTCCATCCTGGATCCCGCTTCCCAGGACGACCGATGCCGACATCCGCCCGCCTCCTGCCCATTGCCTGCCTGGCCCTGTTCGCACTGACCGCCTGCTCCGAAGCCCCGGCCCCGGACACCGGGGACCCGGCCGATCAGGCCACCAGCGACGAATCGAACGCGGCATCCGGTTCCACGGCCCAGCTCGACTACAGCCTGCCGCCGGAGGACTTCGCCGCTGCCCCCGAAGCCGGGCGCTCGCTGTTCCGGTCCAACTGCATGGAGTGCCACGGCGAGGATGCCCGCGGCACCGACCAGGGGCCGCCGCTGATCCACCGCATCTACGAGCCCTCGCACCACCCGGACATCACCTTCCATCGCGCGGTGGCCCTGGGCGTGCACCAGCATCACTGGGAGTTCGGCGACATGCCGCCGGTGGCGGGCGTCACCGGCGAGGAGACCGCCCACATCATCGCCTGGATCCGCCAGGAACAGCGCGCCGTCGGCATCGACTGAACTCGATGCCCTCCAACCGCGAGGCCGCAATCCGCCAGGTCGTTGGCGCGTACCTCGACGCCTGGCTGCGTGAGCGCGACCTCGCACGCGTACTCCGGTGGCACGCACCACAGGTCAGTGGCTTCGGAACGGGGGGCGACGAAGCGGCCTTCACGCCCGAGGACGTGGAGCGCGTCGTCGGACGCGACATCGAACAGGTCCCGGAACCCTTCGACTACGAGGTACACCGCGAAGACGTCCGCCTCGTCACGGATGAGGTCGCCCTGGTGATGCTGGTATTCGACATGCTGCTCGACACCCGCGGACAACGGGTGCGACTGAACGGGCTTCGAGCCAGCCTCTTGCTGCACCGAACCGACGACGGCTGGCGCCTGGAACACCTGCACGGTTCCTTCCCCGCGAGCGTCCACGATGCCGACGAACCGTACCCGGTCAAGGAGCTGGAGGAACGCGCGCATGTGCTCGAACGCCTGGTCCGGGAGCGAACACACTCCCTGGAGGCGGCCCAGAGACGCCTGGAACGTCTCGCCACCACCGACCCGCTGACGGGCCTGCACAACCGCATGAAGGCGAGCGAGGTACTGGCCGACGAAATCCGGCGGGCCGAACGTCACGGGGGCCTGCTTGGCGCGATCATGATGGATCTGGACCACTTCAAGCCGATCAACGACACCCTGGGGCATGGTCGCGGCGATGCCGTGCTCACCGAGGTCGGTCGCCTGATCGCCGCGCGCATCCGCGAAACCGACCGGGCCGCCCGCTGGGGTGGCGAGGAATTCCTCATCCTGTGCCCGCAGGGCGATGTCGTGGCCACGAGCCAACTGGCCGAGGATCTGCGCCGCACCCTTGAGGCCACCGACTTCGAGACCGGGCACGCGCTGACCGCCAGCTTCGGCGTGGCCCAGCTGAACCCGGGCGAGAGCGCGGAGGCCCTGGTCGATCGCGCCGACCGCGCCCTGTACGCTGCCAAGAATGCCGGGCGCAACCAGGTACAGGGCTCGTGAACTCAATCCGGCGCCTGCGGGTCGACCTGGAACAGAGCCGGGGCGACGGTTACCGCATCCACCGCTGGCCTTCCGCGAACGCCGGGGTGGAGCCGCTACCGAACGCGCGCCCATGTGCGAATTCCGCCGCGCCTCTCTAAAGTAAGCGACCTACCCAGCCCCGGACTCCCCCATGCGCGGTCATTCCAGCGTGCACGATGCGCCCGACGAGGCGATCAACTGGCGCATCGTTCGCTCCCTGTTCCCTTATCTCGCGGAATTCCGCGGGCGGCTGTTCCTCGCCCTCGGTCTGATGGGCCTGGCCAAGCTCGCGACCGTGCTGGTCCCGCTGGCACTGAAGTACATCGTCGACCACTTCGAGGATTCCGGCACCGACGCGCTGGTGACAGTACCGGTGGCACTGGTGGTGGCCTACGGCCTGTTGCGCTTTGGCGGCACCCTGTTCGGGGAACTGCGCGACGCGGTCTTCGTGCGGGTGGCCGAACGCGCAATGCGGCGGGCGGCCCTGCGCGTGTTCGAACATCTGCATCGGCTGGAGCTGAGCTTTCATCTGGCGCGCGAGACCGGCGGCCTGGCGCGGGACATCGAGCGCGGCACCAGCGGTATCAGCTTTCTGCTGCGCTTCATGGTGTTCAACATCCTGCCGACGATCATCGAGATCGCGATGGTCGCGGTCATCCTGCTGATCGCGGTGGGCCCGGTATTCACCCTGACGGTGCTCATCGCGGTGGCGGCCTACATCGCCTGGTCGGTGTGGATTACCGAGTGGCGCACCCGCTTCGTGCGCGAGGCCAACCAGCGCGACAACGAGTCCAACACCCGCGCGATCGACAGCCTGCTGAACTACGAGACGGTCAAGTACTTCGGCAACGAGGGCTTCGAGGCCCGACGCTACGACGAAGGCCTGGCCACCTGGGAACAGGCGCGAACGAAAAACGTGCTGTCGCTGGTGCTGTTGAACTCCGGTCAGGCCCTGATCATCGCCGCCGCGATCACGGTGATGATGTTGCTGGCCGCCAGCCGCGTGGCCTCGGGGCAGATGTCGCTGGGCGACCTGGTCATGGTCAACGCCTACATGATCCAGCTGTTCATGCCGCTGAACTTCCTCGGCTTCGTCTATCGCGAGATCCGCCAGTCGCTGGCCAACATCGAGCGCCTGTTCGGGCTGCTGGAAAAACCCGTGCAGGTCGAGGACCGGCCGGACGCACCGGATCTCGAGGTCACCGGCGGGCATGTGCGCTTCGAACAGGTCGCCTTCCACTACCAGCCGGAACGGCCGATCCTCGCGGACGTCTCGCTCGAGATCCCCGCCGGGCACAAGCTCGCGGTGGTCGGGCCCAGCGGGGCCGGCAAGTCCACGCTCGCGCGTTTGCTGTTCCGCTTCTTTGATGTGACCGACGGGCGCATCACCATCGACGGACAGGACATCCGCGAGGTGACCCAGCAGAGCCTGCGCCGCGCGATCGGCGTGGTCCCGCAGGACACTGTCCTGTTCAACTCCAGCATTCGCTACAACATCGCCTACGGCGACCCGGAAGCGTCCGAAGAGGCGATCTTGCGCGCGGTCCACCTGGCGCACCTGGACGACTTCATCGAGCGCCTGCCCGACGGTCTGGACACGGTGGTCGGCGAACGCGGGCTCAAGGTCTCCGGCGGCGAGAAGCAACGCATCGCCATCGCCCGCATGCTGTTGAAGGACCCGCCGATCCTGGTATTCGACGAGGCCACATCGTCACTGGACTCGGGCTCGGAGAAGGCCATCCTGCAGGCCCTGAACGAGGTCTCGGCGCGGCGCACCACGCTGGTGATCGCGCATCGCCTGTCGACCGTGAAGGACGCCGAACAGATCGTGGTGCTGGACCAGGGCCGCATGGTCGAACGCGGCACCCATCGCGAACTCCTCGCCGCGGGCGGCGCCTACGCCCGCCTCTGGCAACACCAGCAGGAACACGAACCGACGATCACCGACCCGGACCCAACGCCGGGGCCCAAGTCTTGATTCACTCCGAAGCGCACGCAGCAGGACCAGGTCAACAGCAATTCACAGGAAGATGAGAAGGCTGGAAGAAAAAATAATTGGATAAAAGTGCGTGAAATCGCCCGCGATTCGCTCGAGCGCCAGCTGTTCTTCCAATCTTCCCGTCTTCCTGTACGCTTTTCGCTCTTGCCCTGGGCCCTTTGCTTGCGCCTCGGGGTGCCAATCAGTCGGGGTCGACGCGGCCGCGCAGGGCCTTCTTGCGGCCACGCTGGGTCTTGCCCTCCAGGCGACGCAGCTTCGAGGCGCGCGTCGGGCGCGTCGGCTTGCGCGCCTTGATCGGGCGGCCGGCCTCGCGCAACAGCTCCGCCAGGCGCTCCAGTGCGTCCTCGCGGTTGGCCTCCTGCGTACGGTATTGCTGCGCCTTGATGACGATCACGCCGTCCTTGCTGATGCGCTGGTCGCGGCGGCGCAGCAGGCGCTCCTTGTAGACATCGGGCAGACCGGAGGCGCGGATATCGAAGCGCAGGTGAATGGCCGAGGCGACCTTGTTCACGTTCTGCCCGCCGGCCCCCTGGGCACGGATCGGGGTCAGCTCGATCTCCTGCTCGGGGACGCTGACGCTGTTGGAGATTTGCAGCATCGCGGGATCAGCGAAACTCGCCGTCGCGGATCCGGCCGTCCTCGTCCAGTTCGGCGAAGAACCGGCTGTTATCGGTGCGGTATTCCTGGGTCACGATGTCGCCGGGCAGCACCAGCATCACGTCGGGGTAGACGCGGCGGAACTCCTCGGGCGACGGGCGGCTCTCGATGAAATGCAGAAACGGATTCATTTGCTCCACCGTGCCCGGGCGCGGCTCGGGCCCATCCGCCTGGGTTTCAGCCTTGTACGCCGAACAGGCACCTACGCCCATCGCCAGCACTACAACGACTAGGGCCGGGGTCCATCGGAAATTCAACGCCATGCAAACCTCCTGCGCAGGCAAGATGCAACGTCATTGCGAGGCACCGAAGGCGCCGCAGCAACCTCCAGAAGCTCGCACCCCAGCTAGATCCGATGGCCCACGGGAAAAGCGTAGCGCGCGACCTCCATCGCCGGCCATCCGCCATCGCGCCAAGTGCGACACCGCCCAACACCCCCGTCATTGCGAGCGCAGCGAAGCAATCTCCAGACGCCCCCGACGCGCCGGGACAGGGCAGCACTGCGGTGGACCCTGATACCGATTACTCGCTTCTCTCGCCCTTCGGGCCGGCCTTCGGCCGTTCAACACAGCTTCGCTGCTTTTGTTCTTCGTCGCGTCACTCCTCGCAGTGACGCGATAAAGGCAGTCCTGGGCACAGGGCCGGGCTGCGGACGTTACTCCGTCGGCTGGCCGTGCTCGCGGGTCGCCTCGAAGCGGATCTCCGGCCACTTCTCCTGCGCCATCTGCAGGTTGACCCGGGTCGGGGCGATATAGACCAGATCACCGCCGTGGTCGATGGCCAGGTTCGCGGCCGCCTTCTCCTTGAACTCCTCGAGCTTCTTCGCATCATCGCATTCGACCCAGCGGGCGGTCTGGACGTTCACGTTCTCGAACTGCGCCTCCACCTTGTACTCGGTGCGCAGGCGCTCGGCGACCACGTCGAACTGCAGCACGCCGACCGCGCCCAGGATCAGGTCGTTGTTGGTCAGCGGGCGGTAGAGCTGAGTCGCGCCCTCCTCGCACAGCTCCTGCAGCCCCTTGGCGAGCTGCTTCATCTTCAGCGGGTCCTTCAATTGCGCGCGGCGGAACAGCTCCGGGGCGAAGTTTGGCACGCCGGTGAAGGTCAGGTCCTCGCCCTGGGTAAACGTATCCCCGATGCGGATGGTGCCGTGGTTGTGGATGCCGATGATGTCGCCGGGATAGGCGGTTTCCACATGCTCGCGGTCGGAGGCCAGGAAGGTCAGCGCGTCCGGGATCTTCACATCGCGCCCGATGCGCACGTGGCGCAGCTTGGCACCCTTGTCGAAGGTGCCCGAGCAGATGCGCATGAACGCGATGCGGTCGCGGTGGTTCGGGTCCATGTTCGCCTGGATCTTGAACACGAAGCCGGTGAACTTCTCCTCGGTCGGCTCTACCTTGCGCGAGTGGGTCGGGCGCGGCAACGGGCCCGGAGCATACTCGACGAAGTCGTCCAGCAGCTCCTCGATCCCGAAGTTGTTGATCGCCGAGCCGAAGAACACCGGAGTCTGCTCGCCGCGGAGATAGGCCTCGGCATCGAACTCGTGCGAGGCGCCCTGCACCAGCTCCAGCTCCTCGCGCAGCTCCTGCGCCTGGTCCCCGAGCACCTCATCCAGGCGCGGGTTGTCCAGACCCTCGATAATCTCGCCGGTGGACTTCTTGCCGCCCTGTTCCGGGTCGTACAGGTGCACCGCATCGCGGCGGATGTGGTAGACGCCGCGAAAGCGCTTGCCGGACCCGATCGGCCAGGTGACCGGAGCACACTCGATCTTCAGCACCTCCTCGACCTCGTCCAGCAGCTCGATCGGGTCGCGGCCCTCGCGGTCCATCTTGTTCACGAAGGTCATGATCGGCGTATCGCGCAGCCGGCAGACCTCCATCAGCTTGATGGTCCGTTCCTCGACACCCTTGGCGGCGTCGATCACCATCAGCGCGGAGTCCACTGCGGTCAGCGTGCGATAGGTGTCCTCGGAGAAGTCCGCGTGTCCCGGGGTGTCCAGCAGGTTCACCATGCGGCCCTTGTACGGGTACTGCATGACGGAAGAGGTGACCGAGATGCCACGCGATTTCTCCATCTCCATCCAGTCGGAGGTGGCATGGCGCGACGACTTGCGCCCCTTGACCGTGCCGGCGAGCTGGATCGCGCCGCCGTACAGCAGGAGCTTTTCGGTCATGGTGGTCTTGCCGGCGTCCGGGTGCGAGATGATCGCGAAGGTCCGGCGGCGGCGGGTTTCCTCGATAAAGGACATGAATGCGGGCCACTTGAAACAGCCCGCAAGTTTAACGCGAAACCGGGGGTTCGGTTCAGCTTGATGGGCCCCGGGTGCGGATCCACCATCGGATACGAAAACGGCCCCGGAAGCCGGGGCCGTCATCTGCGGAAAAGCGGATGCCGTCCGTTCAGCGCGCGGAGGCGGCCTGGATCGCGGCGTTCTGCTCCTCGAAACGGCCCTGGGCGGTCACCAGGTCACGATTGTTCATGCGGGACTCGAGGCTGGCGATACGCTCCTCGTCCTGGGCCAGGCTGTACCAGACGTGGGCCTGGACCAGGTCGCGCTCGACCCCGCGCCCGTTCTGGTGCAGGCGGCCCAGTCCGATCTGCGCATGACGGTAGCCCTGCTCCGCCGCGGCGGTGTACCAGCGGGCGGCAGCCGCCGCATCACGCGTCGTGCCCTGGCCGTTCTCGTGCAGCAGCCCGACGTAATACTGCGCGGCGGGCAGGCCCTGGTCGGCCGCCTTCACAAGCCATTCGAGCCCGGCGGCCGGGTCCTGCTCGCCATTGGCGAGGTGGCTCCCCAACCAGTACTGGGCGTCGGCGTGACCCAGCTCGGCAGCGCGCGTGTAGTGCTCGCGGCTGCGTTCGGCGTCCGCCGGGGCGCCCTTGCCGGTGGCAAAGAGGTAGCCCAGATAGTAGTGCGCCGCGGCATGATCCGCATCAGCGGCACGCGCGAACCACCGCACGGCCTGGTCATGATCCACCGCCGTGCCACGACCGGAGTAGTTGGCCATGCCCACGTCGAACATCGCGGCGGTATCCCCCTTTTGTGCGTTGCTCTCGCGGATCTCGTACCAGACCTCCAGCAGCTCCTGCTGGCGCTCCACCTCGTCGTAGCCGAAGGCTTGCTGGGCCTGCACGGCGCCAGCGGAAAACACCAGCGGGAGGGCCAGGGGGAGCGAAACGAACATTGCACGCAGGGATCGGGACATGGGTTACCTCATCCGGTGTCGGGGCGTATACCGTTCTTGATCATAGACCCGGGGGTAGGTGGCGACAACGCCAGGATCGCAGGACGAGAACCGGTGCCGGCAAAACGTCGGAGAATCCCGGAAACGGGAGCGCAACCTGTGACCGGGTTCACGCCGCGCGCGGTAACCCGGGGTTCAGGCGCCGGCCGGGGCGGCGCAGCGACGCGTGAGCACCCAGGCATCCTCGCGGCCGCTGGGGAGCGGGTAGTACCGGGGCCGCGTGCCAATATGCTCGAAGCCCTCGGAGCGGTAGAGCTGGACCGCGGCCACGTTGGACGGGCGCACCTCGAGGAAGAGCGCCTCGGCATCCTGATCGCAGACATAATCGAACAGGCGCCGGACCATGAACCGGCCCAGCCCGTTCCCCTGCCAGCGCCGGTCCACCGTCAGGTTGAGCAGATGGGCCTCTCCGGCCGCGACGGTCAGCACGCTGTGCCCCACCTGGCGCCCGTCGACCTCCAGGACCCAGCAGTCATAGCCCACCCGGATGCAGTCCTCGAAGATGCGGGCGGTCCACGGGTAGTCATAGGCCTCGCGCTCCACGCGCATCACGCCCTCCACATCGGCCGGCTGCATGCGGCGCAACTCGGGCTGGACGCGGGGTTCGGCACTCATGACAAGGGCTTCTCCGGCAGCGGTGAATGAACAGGGCGTGATGATGCCTCGTGGATTCGGAGCCCGGCGATACCGCCCGGGTTCCCATTTCCATAACGCTTGTATGGCTATGCCAGACAGGACCGAGCGCGCTGCAGGTCCTGCCAGGCGCGCGCCTTGTCGCCCGGCTTCCGCAGCAGGTAGGCCGGATGGTAGGTCGCGACCAGTGGCACCCCCTGATAGCGATGCTCGGACCCGCGCAGGCGCCCCAGGGGCTCTTCCGATTCCAACAGGCTCTGGGCTGCGATTCGCCCCAGGGCGACGATGACCTCCGGCTGGATCAATGCGATCTGGCGGTCGAGATAGCCCCGGCACGCCGCCGACTCCTCCGGCTTCGGATCGCGGTTCCCGGGCGGCCGGCACTTCAGCACATTGGCGATGAAGACGTCGTGGTGGCGGTCAAGGCCCAGCGCCAGAAGCATGTTGTCCAGCAATTGTCCCGCCCGTCCGACGAAGGGCTCGCCGCGTCGGTCCTCCTCCGCGCCCGGGGCCTCGCCGATGAACAGCCAGCGGGCACGGCGGTCGCCCACCCCGAACACGGTCTGCGTGCGTTCACGGGCCAGTTCGGTGCAGGCCTGGCAGCCGCGTACGCGCGCCTCCAGAGCCTCCCAGTCCAGGGTCTCGACGGCGCTGTCCTGCGCCCCGCTGCCGACCTCCGGCGCGGCGGCGGGAACGCCGGCGGCCGACACTTCGGCACCAGGCGGCCCGATCCCCGTTGCGGACGTGTCACGCGACCGCCAGACCGGGATGCCCATGTCCGCGAGGATGCGGCGCTGGCGCACCGACAGCAACACGTGGCTACTCCCCCGAGGGCGCCCGGCGACGATGCCGGCGCCAGCGCTCCAGTGTCAGCAACGGTCCGGACAGGGCATAGATGACGAAGGCCGCCAGCAGGACCTTGGGCGGATCCAGGGCCAGCAGCATCAGGGCCAGCACCACCCCGACAATCGCCAGGAAAGGCACCCGATGCTTGAAGTCCATATCCTTGAAACTGAAGTAGGTCAGGTTACTGACCATCGCCGCGCCCGAGAGCACGGTGACCACCAGGATACCAATCACATAGGGGTCGGCCAGCTCCGCCGGGATGCCCCAGTCCTCCAGCACCCAGACCATACCCACCAGGATCGCGGCGCTGGCCGGGCTCGGCAGGCCCTGGAAAAAGCGCTTGTCGCTGACCGCGAGGCGGCTGTTGAAACGCGCCAGGCGCAGGGCCGCGGCGGTGGCAAAGAAGAAGGCCGCGACCCAGCCAAAGTTGCCCAGGTCGTGCAGTTGCCAGAGATAGACAATCAGTGCCGGCGCGACGCCGAATGACACCAGGTCCGAGAGCGAGTCGTACTGCGCGCCGAACTCGCTCTGGGTGTCGGTCATGCGCGCGACGCGGCCGTCCAGGGTGTCCAGCACCATGGCCACGAAGATCGCGATGGCGGCGGTGATGTATTCGCCGTTGATCGCGGAGACGATGGCGAAGAACCCCGAGAACAACACCCCTGTGGTGAACAGGTTGGGCAGCAGGTACACGCCGCGCCGGCGCCTGCGATGCGGCGGCTGGTCGTCGGCGACGGTATCCTCGCCCTCGATGTAGTCCGGCTCCACCGGCCGGTCCCCTTCGTCCCCAGCGCTCATCGCAGCATCTCCACGCTCCCCTCGCCGTCCACGGTGGCTTCGGACTCCGGGAGCCCGCCCAGCAGGGCGGAACCACCCAGCACCCGCTGGCCCGGCTCGACCATCACCTGCGAACCGGCCGGCAGCCACACCTCGAAGGTACCACCAAAGCCGGCGAACCCCATGCGCTTGCCGCGTCCGAGACGGTTGCCCGGGACGTTGTTCTGCATGCGGATCATGCGCGGCCAGTGATCGACACTGAGCGACAGCGTCAGCCGCGTGCCCTCGTCGGTCTCCAGCGCATAGGCCAGGCGGCCCTCGAGCTGGGCGTCCGGCGGCTCATCGGTCTCCTTGCCGGGCCAGACCCGCTCGCGGATCTCGGCCTCCTGCGGGGCATGCACGTTGTACTCGCCCAGCCGCCGCTGACGCAGGCGGATGCAGATCGCCGGCTTGTTCGTGAAGGGATCCCGCGTGTCGGTAATCGCCTCGATGGTGCCATCGGCCGGGGCGATTACACCCAGGGCGGGTGCCGGAGCCTTGCGCCGAAGATCGCGGAACAGCGCCATGAGCGACACGGTGACGATCACCATGAACAGGCCCAGCTCCGCCTCCCCGACCAGCAAGGTGATGACCGCCATCCAGGCAGCGATAATCACGAACAGACGGCCTTCGGGGGCTAACGGAAACAGCATCGCACGCTCGGCGGGGAATAAGGGCCGTGGCGGACGGGATCGCCCGCCACGAGGAGTCGGATCAGTTGCGGGACTTATCGACCAGCTGGTTGGCCTTGATCCACGGCATCATGGAGCGCAGGCGTTCGCCGACCTGCTCGATCTCGTGGGCGGCGTTCAGGCGACGGTTGGCGGTCATCGACGGATAGTTCATCGCGCCTTCCAGGATGAACTGCTTGGCGTATTCGCCGTTCTGGATGTTGCGCAGCGCCTCGCGCATGGCCCAGCGCGACTCTTCGTTGATCACCTTCGGGCCGGTCACGTACTCGCCGTACTCGGCATTGTTGGAGATCGAGTAGTTCATGTTGGCGATGCCGCCCTCGTACATGAGATCCACGATCAGCTTGAGCTCGTGCAGGCACTCGAAGTAGGCCATCTCCGGGGCGTAGCCGGCCTCGGTCAGGGTCTCGAAGCCAGCCTTGACCAGCTCCACGGCCCCGCCGCAGAGCACGGCCTGCTCGCCGAACAGGTCGGTTTCGGTCTCGTCCTTGAAGGTCGTCTCGATGATGCCGGTGCGCCCGCCACCGATCGCCGACGCGTAGGACATGGCGATGTCGCGGGCCTTGCCGGAGGCGTCCTGCTGGATCGCGATCAGGTCGGGGATGCCGCCGCCGCGCACGAACTCGGAGCGCACGGTGTGGCCCGGGGCCTTGGGCGCGATCATGATCACGTCCAGGTCCTGGCGCGGCTCGATCTGGTTGTAGTGGATCGCGAAGCCATGGGCGAAGGCCAGGGTCGCGCCCTGCTTCAGGTTCGGTTCCAGCACGTCGCGGTACAGGGCGGCCTGGTATTCGTCCGGGGCCAGCACCATGATCAGGTCGGCGCCGGCGGTCGCGGCGTCGACATCGGCGACCTTGAGGCCGGCCTCTTCGGCCTTCGCGCGGGAGCCGGAGCCCTCGCGCAGACCCACGGTCACGTCCACGCCGGAATCCTTCAGGTTGTTCGCATGGGCGTGGCCCTGCGAGCCGTAGCCGATGATGGCCACCTTCATGCCCTTGATGATGGAGAGATCGGCGTCTTTGTCGTAATAGAGATTCATCGCAATTTCCTTGATATCGGGCAAACAAACGGGTTCGCCCCCGGAAACCGGGGCCGGACCCGGGAATTCAGATTTGCAGGCTGACCTCGCCCCGGGCGATGCCCATCACGCCGGAGCGCACGACCTCCAGCACCGGGAACGGCTGCAATGCCTCGAGGAAGGCATCCAGCTTGGAACCCTCGCCGGTGATTTCGATCACGTAGGTGTCGTGGGTCACGTCGATGATCCGGCCGCGGAAGATATCGGCCAGGCGCTTGGCCTCCTCGCGGTCGGCGGCCTCCGGCACGCGCACCTTGACCAGGGCCATCTCGCGCTCGATGTGCGGATAGGCGGTCATGTCGAGCAGCTTGATCACGTCGATCAGCTTGTTCAGCTGCTTGGTGATCTGCTCGACGATCTCGTCGGAACCGCTGGTGACGATGGTCATGCGCGACAGCGACGGGTCGTCGGTGGGCGCGACGGTCAGCGACTCGATGTTGTAGCCACGCGCGGAGAACAGCCCGGCCACCCGCGAGAGGGCACCGGCTTCGTTTTCCAGCAGGACACTGATGATATGACGCATACGGCTCTTCCCTGTACCCGGCTCAGACCAGGATCATTTCGTTCTGGCCGGCACCGGCCGGGATCATCGGATAGACGTTCTCGGACTGGTCGGTGATGAAGTCCAGGAAGACCAGGCGCTCCTTCTGCGCCAGGGCCTCCTTGATCGCACCCTCGACGTCCCCGGGCTGGGTAACCTGGATACCGACGTGGCCATAGGCCTCGGCCAGCTTCACGAAGTCCGGCAGGGCGTCCATGTAGGACATGGCGTAGCGGCCCTGATAGAAGAACTCCTGCCACTGCCGGACCATGCCCAGGTAGCGGTTGTTCAGGTTCAGGATCTTCAGCGGCAGCTGGTACTGAAAGCAGGTGGACAGCTCCTGGATGCACATCTGGATGCTGGCCTCGCCGGTGATGCAGCCCACTGTCGCGTCCGGATGCGCGAACTGCACGCCCATCGCGAACGGCAGACCCACACCCATCGTGCCCAGGCCGCCGGAGTTGATCCAGCGATTGGGCTTGTCGAAGCGATAGAACTGCGCCGCCCACATCTGGTGCTGACCGACATCGGAGGTCACGTAGGCATCGCCCTCGGTCAACTCCCAGAACTTCTGCACCACGTACTGCGGCTTGATCAGCTCGGAGGTCTGGTCGTATTTCAGGCAATCCTGCGCCTGCCATTCCTCGATCTGCTTCCACCAGGTGGCCAGGGCCTCGGCGTCCGGCTTGCCGCCGTTCTCGTTGAGCCCCTTGATCAGCTCGCGCAGTACCGGCTCCACCTCGCCGACGATCGGCACGTCAACCTTCACGTTCTTGGAGATGGAGGACGGGTCGACATCCACGTGCACGATCTTCGCATGCGGGCAGAATTTCTCGATGTTGCCGGTCACGCGGTCGTCGAAGCGCGCGCCGATGGCGATCAGGACGTCCGCGTGGTGCATGGCCATGTTGGCCTCATAGGTGCCGTGCATGCCCAGCATGCCGAGGTACTGCTTGTCCGACGCCGGATAGCCGCCCAGCCCCATCAGGGTGTTGGTGATCGGATAGCCCAGCTTGCGCGTGAACTCGGTCAGCGCCTCGGAGCCCCGCCCCAGGATCACGCCGCCACCGGTGTAGATCATCGGCTGCTTCGCCGACAGGATCAGGTCCACCGCCTTGCGGATCTGCCCGGTATGCCCCTTCGTGGTCGGGTTGTAGGAGCGCATGTGGATGCTCTCCGGGTACTCGAACTCGCAGCTGTCGGCGGTCACGTCCTTCGGGATGTCCACCACCACCGGGCCGGGGCGGCCGGTGGTCGCCACGTAGAAGGCCTTCTTGATCGTGGTCGCCAGATCCTTCACGTCCTTGACCAGGAAGTTGTGCTTCACGCAGGGGCGCGTGATCCCCACGGTATCCACTTCCTGGAAGGCGTCGTTGCCGATCAGGCTGGTCGGCACCTGGCCGGTGAACACCACCAGCGGCACCGAATCCATGTAGGCGTCGGCAATGCCCGTGATCGCGTTGGTCGCGCCGGGGCCGGAAGTCACCAGCGCCACGCCGGGCTTGTCGGAGGATTTCGCGTAGCCCTCGGCGGCGTGCACCGCGCCCTGCTCGTGACGGACCAGTACGTGGGAGACCTTGTCCTGCCGGTACAGCGCATCATAGATGTGCAGTACCGCGCCGCCGGGGTAGCCGAATACGACGTCGACACCCTCGGCCTGCAGGCTGCGGCAGAAGATTTCGGCGCCGGTGATGGCGGTGGAGGAACTTGCGGTCTCGGACATGATGGTCGACTTCCTTACCGGGGGCTTGTGCACGATCGTCAGGCGATCACGCACCACGAATCAAAATAGCCCACCATCCTAATATGAAATCGCCCCCATTTCACGCCATGACGCGCGGAATCGGTGCGATTCGCACGCCCGGATGGGGCAACAGCAATGGGCTGCTAGGTCGAGTCGGCGTCGGCCCCGGCCTGCGCGGTGGGCAGCTCGGCGAAGTGCTCGCGGGCCCGCGCCACCAGCTGCGGCGGCAGGCCGTTCTTCTCGGCGATGGTGAGGCCGAAGGAGACCCCTGGCTCCCCGATCAGTAACCGGTAGGTGGGCGACAGGGTCTCGGCGTCGAACTGCATCGAGGCGTTGACGATACCCGCATGCTGCGCCGCGTAGTCCTTCAGCGGTGCCAGATGGGTATTCACGATCCCGCGCGTGCCGCGCGCGCGCAGCTCGTCGAGCATCGCCATCGCCAGGGCGGCGCCCTCGTCCGGGTCGGTCCCCGTGCCCAGTTCATCCAACAGGATCAGGCTCTCGGGGCCGGCGTTGTCGAGGATGCGTTTGAGGACCTCGACGTGCCCGGCAAAGGTCGACAGGTGGTGGAACAGGCTCTGGTTGTCGCCCACGTCCACCATCACCTGGTCGAAACGCCCGATGCGGCAATCCTGCTCGGCCGGGATATGCAGCCCGCACCAGGCCATGGTAACCAGCAGGCCCAGGGTCTTCAGCGCGACCGTCTTGCCGCCGGTGTTCGGGCCGGTAATCAGCAACAGCGGCTGCCCGCCGTCCAGCCGGATCGACAGCGGCACCGGCTGCGGGCCACTGCCTTCGGCGAACTGCAACAGCAGCAGCGGGTGGTAGGCCTCGATCAACTCCACGCCGGCCTCCGCCTCCAGCGTCGGGGCATGGGCATTCATCTGTGCCGAAAGCTGCGCGGCGGCCGAGGCCAAGTCGATCCAGGTCAGCGCGGTCAGCATCAGCTCCAGCGGCTCGCCATACTGGCGCACCACATCGGTCAACTCGCGCAACAGGCGCTGCTGCTCGGTATTGATCTGGTTATTGACCGTATCCAGCTGGTTGTTCAGCGGCACCGCCTCGATCGGCTCCACGATCTGGTCGCGCCCCCCCATCGCGGTGCCCCGGCGCACACCCTTGACCGCGCCGGCCGCATCGCCGCGCAGCACCATCACCGCGCGCTCCTGGTGCCACTGCACCTTCAGCGCATCCTCGCCCTTCTGTGCGAGATCGGAGTCCGCCAGGCGCTTTTTCACCACCGCCTCGACCTCGTCGCGCAGCCGCCCGCGCTGTGCGAAGGCCTCGACCAGCGCGGCGCTGGCATCCTCGCGCAACGACCCGCCGGGGTTCAGGCAGGCGGCCAGGCGTTCTTCCAGTGCCTCGGGGGGATACAGCTTGTTCAGGTCCGCCGGGTAGATCTCCGGGGTATCGGCAAGCTGGTCCGCCAGCTCGCGGGCATGGCGCATGATGGTCTGCAGGTTGTGCAGCGCCTGCACCGGCAGCGCCGCGCCGGGGTTGGCCGCCTGGCGCAGCGCCGCGCGCACGTCCGGCAACTGCCCCAGCCGCGGCAGCGTGCCGGCATCCAGGCGCTGGCGCGCGACGGTCACCGCCTTCTGCAGCGCGCGCGCGGCATCCAGGTTCGGCGCGGGCTCGAGCCCGCGCGCGGCATCCGCGCCGTAGGGCGTGGCGGTCAGGCGTTCCAGCAGGCGCTGGATCGCGGGGAACTCGAGGGCCTTCAGATCAACCTGCATGACATACCCTTGTGTATGAAATCTCCACCACCGCAGAGGCTCCGGAACCCTTGTAGGCGCCGGCTTGCCGGCGAAGCCCCTGCCAAAGTCGGACGCGGGCAGGGGCTTCGCGTGCAAGCACGCTCCTACAAGGCGTTATTCCTCCTCCGCCTTCTTGAACATGCCGAGATAGGCCTTCTTGTCCATCATCGGCTCGCGCATCACCGCCAGCATGTCGTCCAGGTGCTCCGGCGTGCTCATGCCGACCAGCGAGGTACCCAGCCCCGGCGTGGAGCGGTTGAACTGCAACGCGCGCTGCGCCGGGTTGGGCAGGCTCGCCAGTTGCTGCTCGACTACCTCCACCGACTGCTTCGCCAGATGCCCCTTCAGCATGGAATGCGAGGCGATCATGTACACCTCCAGCTGGTGCGCGGCCTGCAGCGGGCTGGCCACATTGCCCTGCCCGGTCGCGGTGTTGAAGCGGGTAAAACCCTCCAGCATCACCTGGTTGAATGGCAGCATGGCGATCTTGAAGTGATGCCGCGCATGGTCGTCGCCGGTCACCGTCTGCGCGGCGCGTTCGGCCAGGCCCTGCATGGAGGTGAGCGACTGGAACACCGCCGCGTCGGTCTCCTCGCGGAAGCCCTCGAAGGTGGAGATGCCGTAGGTCCGGATCTTCTTTTCGCGCGCCGCCCGCTCCAGCATCTCGAACACCGGTTCCAGCTTGCGGTTGGTCGGCTCCTTGCCGATCTCATGGATATGCACCTCGGGCTGGTCAATGATGAAGGCATCCAGCGTCTCCACCCCCATCAGCGAGCGCGACAACTCCATCTGGTAGTGGATGTACTCCGGCGTCAGCAGGTGTGCGCCCTTGGCCAGATCGTCCTTCGTGCCCATGCCCTGGGCCTCGATCTCGCGCTGGAACCAGGCCTCCATGTCCTCCGGTGGCCCGCCGCGCAGGGTCAGGAACCCGCCCTTGGAGATCAGGAACATCGCCTCGCGCGGGACCCCGGCCTCCAGCGCTGTGCGCACGCCCGCGCCCACCGCGGCCAGCGACCGGCCGTAGCGATAGTGCGCGCCGGTATCCACCACGTTGACGCCCTCGGCCAGGCCACGCGCAACGATAGCGGAGATCTGCGCGTCGACCTCCGCGTTGGCTGCTCCGCCAAAGGTGCCGATCCCCAGGCTCGACAGACGCATCTTCGCGCGCGAGAACTCGCTGTAGTGCCCCTCGGCGGCCTTGCCCTCCGACACGAACTGCTCCGCATAGCGGCGCGTCGCCTTGGCGTTGGCGTATCCGGGTATCAGTTTCTGCACGGGCTCCATGCGTCTCCTCGTTCAGTCGCGGGTCGAACGTGCCGGGTCCGTTGCCCCGGGAAGCTTGCGAATGCTACGTCAGCGGACGGGATTTGCGAAAACCCGTAACGCGAGCGGGCAACTAGGGAAACACTGATCCATGTACACACTCGCGTTGGCACCCCTGGTTCCCGGGCGGCGGGACAACCAAACGTAAAGCGCCGCGCCCCGGCGGATACCGGGGCGCGGCGCTTTGGCGCCCGCAGGCGGACGGAGCAAAAAGGTGGCGGGGACTACCGGACCAGGGCCTGACGCCGCGTGCGGCGGAAGGCGATCAGCACCACCAGACCGATCCCCAGCAGCCAGAGCGAGCCCGGCAGCGGAACCTGAACGGTCGTCGTGGTGAACCGGCCGCTCAGGTAGAGTTCCTCGAAGCCGTTGTTCAGGTCATCCATGAAGAAATCGATCCCGAACAGGTAGCCCGCTCCGGAAAACTGGCTGAGGTCCATGGTCGGGGCAAACACGATGTAGTCGAGCTTGCCACTGCCCTTGTTGGCATCCGCCTCGTACACCTCGCCCGACTCGCCAACGACTTCCACCTCGCCGGGCGAAAGCACCGGGCCGCCATTGCCGTCGTCAAAGATCCAGCGGGCCACGCGTTCCCCCGTGACGGGGTCGTAGATGTAGACCTCGGCCTGGACCCACAGATCGGGGGCTCGCCCTTGCTGGTTGTGATCGAAGATGAAGGTGGGAATCGTGGCCCCCGGGTTGATCGCATCCAGGTACGCCAGCAGGTTGTCCACCAGTACGGGCCCGTTGGCCTGCGTACCCATGCCCCAGACGCCGGTGAAATCCGACGCGCCACCCCCCGGGAACGGCATGGGGTCCTCGAAGTCGAAGCTGCCTCCCGGCCCGGTGCCCAGGTTGTCCGCGCCGCCGGCCCCGGTCCCCACGATCACGTCCAGCGTCCCGGTGCCCTGCCCGGTATAGTCGGCCTGGGACAGGAAGCCCCACTGGTTCAGCAGGGACCCGGAATAGGAATAGAAGTCGTTGTACTGAAGCGCGACCGGGATCCCGTCGTAAGTCTCGTCAACATCCGGAAGCTCGATGATCGCCGCGTTCGCGACCGACCCCGCAAGCATCAAACCCGCCAGTACCGCTATTGGACTTCCCCATCCCTTGCGCATCACTCACCTCCCGATCCCGGCCTCTCGGCCACACTGGGCGTCTTTCGCCCTCTTGAACTCCTTTCAAGCAAGACCTGCGCCAAAGCCGGAAAGGCCTTGGTTTCGCGGGATATTTGGATGGGCCATTTCACAACCGGTGGGCGACATGTAAAGAATTCCGACGATAGGCCGCGTAACCGCGCCCATTCGCGCAGGAAATCTTTACATGCGTTCAGGGCTGATGCCGGCCGCAGGCCGGGCACCATCGGGCGAAGGTCCGACCAGCGGCTAGCCGCGCAACAACGGATGGGTCCGGAACAGCCGCTCCAGGCGTTCCTCGAGTTCCGGGCGCACGGGCCCCGAGCGGTCGGCGTCGAGGCGGGAGGCGAACAGGTTGTCGTACCAGTCCTCTTCCTCGTCCATGTCCCAGTCGACTTCGCGCAGCAGGGCCTGGCCGGCCGCGGGGATCCCGGCGGGGAGTTCGCGACCGGTCAGCAGGGCCCAGACGCCGGTCCAGCAGCGGGCGAGCGCGAGGGGGTGATAGCCGCCACCGCCGAGGACCAGCAGCTTCGGCGTGCCATCCGCATGGCGCGGGCTGGTCTCGATCACGTCGTCGATGCAGGCGAGGAAGCACTGGGTGGAGATGCCGAACTTGCCGAGCGGATCCGGCAGCAGGGCATCCGTGCCGGCCTGGACGACGATCACGTCCGGCCGCCAGCGATCAAGCACCGCGTCCCAGACCCGGGTGAAGGCGGCGCGGAATTCGCTGTCGTTGGTCTCCTTCGGCAGCGGGACATTCACGGCGTTGCCGAGCGGACCCGTGTCCTCGATGCGGCCGCCCTCGAAGGGGTAGCCGTATTCGGTGTCCATGTGCAGGGAGACGGTGAGGACATCCGGGTCATCGATGAACGCGGCCTCGACGCCGTCGCCATGGTGGGCATCGATGTCGAGATAGAGCACACGCTGACCGGCCTGGCGCAGGCGCAGGATCGCGAGCGCGGGGTCGTTGAAGTAGCAGAATCCGCGGGCCTGGTCGGGGGCGGCGTGGTGCATGCCGCCGGCCGGGTTGAAGGCCATCTGCCCGCCCAGCACGACCTCGGCGCCCTGGATGGAGCCGAAGGTGGCAGTGGCCGGGGTGGCGAAGAAGCCGGCGAAGAACGGGTTTTCGAAGTTGCCGATGTTGTGGCGGTCGCGGTAGCGCTGGAAGACCTTGCCCAGCGCCTCGGCGCGCTGCATCGCGGAGACATACTCGCGGGTGTGGAACCATTCGAGCTCGGCCGGCTGCGCACGGCGCGTGACGGCCATCTCCCCGGGGGTGATCGCGTCATAGGCCTCGATCAGGTCAATGGTCAACGAGACGCGCGGGATACCCAGTGGGTGATTGTCACCGTAGCTGTGCCCGCGATAGCGCGGCGCATGCAGCAGGGTCGCGTGGCGCCGGGCCGGAGCGCACTCCGACCCCGGGGCCGTGGCGTCCTGATCGATGGCTTCGGGGGTGGCATTCACTGGCGCAGCCTCAGGTAGATCTCGGGCAGACGGCGCGGCAGCTCGTCCACGTGGTCGATGATGGTGTAGTGCCCGGGGCCGAAGATGGCCGGCAGGTACTCGGAGCCGGACGGGTCCAGGGTGATGCAGAAGGGGTGAATACCGGCATCCACCGCCTCCTTCATCGCCATGCGCGTGTCCTCGTGCAGGTAGCGCTGGTCGCCGCCGTCGTCATAGTCGGCCGGACGGCCGTCGGACAGGATCAGCAACAGGCGGCGCTGGCTGGAGTTGCGCCTGAACGCCTCCAGCGAATGGCGGATCCCCGCGCCCATGCGCGAAGCCAGGCGCCCGGACACCCCGGCGATGCGCCCGCGCACGGTGTCGTTGAGATCCTCGTTGAAGTCCTTCAGCCAGTAGTAGTTGACCTGGTCGCGCTGCTTGGAGGCGAAGCCGGCGATCGCGTAGGGATCGCCGACCTTCTCGATGGCCTCGGCGAACAGCATCATCCCCTCGCGCACGCGGTCGACAATCTTGCCCTGCCCGCCCGGGTGACGCGCCATGATGGAGGTGGACATGTCCGCCAGCATCAGCACCGAGGTGTCGCGGTGCTGCACCGCCCGGCGGCGGTAGATGAAGGCCTTGGGCGAGAGCCCGGCCTTCTTGTCGGCGATGTAGTCGATCACCGCCTCGGTATCCAGTTCGTCACCGTCCAGCTGCTTGCGCTGCGGCGCCAGGCGCATCGGACGCTGCATCTCCAGACCGCGGGTCAGGCGCTTCAGGGTATCGGCATTCTCGGACAGGATGGTCGCGGCCCGCTCCGGATCCTCGTCATCGAACACGCGCTCGTAGAGGTTCACCCACTCGGAGATGTAGCGCTGCTCGCGGTAGTCCCATTCGGGATACGGGATCCCGTCCTTCTTTGGGGTGTAGGGTGCGGCGCGCTTGGCCACCTGGGCCGGCTGCGGAATGCCGGTGCCGATGCGCCCGCCGGTGCCGGAGGTCTCCTGCTGCGGGGTCTGGATATCCGCGTCCGGGTCCTTCTGTGCCTGCTCCGGGGCCTGCTGCGGCTGTTCTTCCTGCTTTTGGTGTTCGAGCTTGTGCTCGTCGTGCGCCTCGTGGTCGCGGAAGTCGGCCAGGCTGCCGTCGCGCTTTCTCTGCGGGTAGACCGGCAGCGACTGGTTCAGCGACAGCCCCGGCAGATAGGCCTCGGCACGCTCCTCGATCGTGATCTCCGGGAAGGCATCGTCGGCGAACAGTTCCTCGCCCACGGACCACGCAGTGACGATATCGGCGTCCGGCTCCAGCATCCGCGCCAGGCGCGGGTCCTGGGGTTCGCCGCGCAGCAGGGCCTCGTGGGCGCGCAGGGCGAAGTCGTAGTAGATGCCGGCCGCACCCTCCGGACGCTCGTGGGCCCGGGCAAGCTCCACCAGGCGCGACAGGAAATTCGGGATGCGCGGGGCCAGGCGCGCGTTTACGCGGAGATCCTCGGCCAGGTCGAACAGCACCTGGAAGCTGAACATGCGCGCCTCGAATTGAGCGAACAACGGGCGCCAGGTGATGCGCGACTTGTCGTCCAGCGGGGGATGTTCGGCGCCGGCGCGCTCGAACAGCCGCTCGACGTCGGGTTGCGCGTAGGTATCAAAGGCTAGATGCGCGGCCGCGTGCTGGGTGGCGACGATCGCCTCCTCGCGCGAATCCATCACCGCCGGCATGAACAGGCGGCGCCCGTCGGTCTCGAGCATCGGGCGACCCTCGCCCGGCTTCCAGCTGGAATCGGCCAGCGGGATGTCGGCATCCAGCCAGGCCATCAGCACCAGGCGCAGGAAGCGCCCGTTCATGCGCGGGCGAAAGCCCGGCAGTGCCTCCAGCAGGAGCTTCAGGCTCTCGTCGCTCTCCAGGCGGAAATAGGCCTCGCCACGCGAACGCCCGGCCTTCAGCAGGTCCGCCCCACGCCGCGCCCAGGAAAGCAGCCCCGCGTCACCGACCAGGTTGCGGGCGATCGGGGCGCCCTCAAGGTAGGCGTCCAGGGTCAGGCCGCGTTCGTCGAACAGCGTCTCGGCCGGTTCGATCAGCGCGCGCAGGCCCTCGATGCCGCGCCCGCCGGAGAGCTTCTCGAAGTCGGTCTCGAAATAGGCCCGGGCATCCGGAAGGCTGCGCGCGCACCAGCGCAGGCCGATCTCGGCCCATTCGCGCTCGCCGGCCTCGCCCCACGCCGCATACACCCGGTCAGCCTGGGCCATGAAGCCTTCCAGGGCGTAGTTGGAGTTCACCCACTCCTGGAAGCGCGCGGCCTGCTCCAGCCACAGCTCCACCGTCTGCATGTGTTCGGCAAGCCGGGCCGAATGGCGCATGAAGCTCTTGCCGGACTCGCGGTCATGGAAGAACAGGTCCCGCGCGGTCTCGATCCAGCGCCGCGCGACGGTGGCGCCGAACGGACGGATCGCCGGCAGGGCCTCCTTCGTATCGCGGTGCGCGACGAAGCTGATGTCCTCCAGGTGCTGGAGGATCTCCTCGATCTCGACGAGTTCTTCTGCCTCCGGTTTCGCGCCGTCGTTGGTCGCGGGGTCGCTCACGCCGCTTGGGACTCGGGGAAGTGGGCGTCGAAGATCTCTTCCAGCGCCTGGATCAGCTCGGGGTCGTCGGTGATCGGGGCGATCATCGCGGCGCGGCAGGCCACCCGCGGGCTCAAGCCCGCCTGCATCAACTCGCCGGCGTAGGCCAGCGCACGGGTGGAGGTGGCCTCTTCCAGGCCGTGATCCTTCAGGGCGCGCGCCTTGCGCCCGGCGGCCACCAGCTTCTCCACGCGATCGGCGTCCAGACCGCCGGATTCCTTGGCAACGATCTCGCGTTCGACGTCCTCCGCCGGGTAGTCGAAGTGGATGCCGACGAAGCGCTGCTTGGTGGAGGGCTTCAGATCCTTCAGTACGGTCTGGTAACCCGGGTTGTAGGAGATCACCAGCATGAAGTCTTCGTGCGCGTCGATGATCTGCGACTTCTTGTCCAGCGGGAGCTGGCGGCGGTGGTCGGTCAGCGGGTGGATGACCACGGTGGTGTCGGTGCGCGCCTCGACGATCTCGTCGAGGTAGCAGATCGCACCCTCCTTGACCGAACGCGTCAACGGGCCGTCCTGCCAGACGGTCTCCTCGCCTTCCAGCAGGAAGCGGCCGACCAGGTCGGAGCTGGTCAGGTCCTCGTGGCAGGACACGGTCACCAGCGGCTGGCCAATGGTGTGGGCCACATGCTCCAGGAACCGGGTCTTGCCGCAGCCCGTCGGCCCCTTGAGCATCACCGGCAGGCGCTTGGAGTAGGCGGCCTGAAAGATCTCGATCTCGTCGCCCTGGGGCTTGTAGAACGGGGCGTCGCCCGCGTCCCCTGGCTTTTCGATGACGTCGCGTTCCACACCGCGGATGCGGTTGATCAGGTTCTTCATGGGATCTCCGGGCAGGGACTGGTGTATGCGCGGGTGTAGCGTTACCCTCCAGCGCGCTGGGCGGGCGGCCAATCGTGTTCGCGCAGGCTTTGTTGTATCATTTGCTGTTTATATTCTATCGAACCTGCGCACTTGCATGAACCAAATGCCCCACCACTGCGGGGTTGGGCTTGCGAAGGCGCCCGTCACTCGGATTCAGCGCTTCAATAGAGGACCCGGTATGAAACTTGTCAAGCTCGTCAAGCTGAACAACCTGCAGTACAACCCGAACCGCGACCCGGAGGTGTACCGCCGTCCGGTCAACGAGGAGTTCCGGGTTCAGGCCGTCCTGAACGGGTCCGGCACCGCCCAGTGCAAGTTCTCGGTGGAAGGCGAGACCCTGTGCGAGGGCAGCGTGTCCCTGCCGGGAACGTTCGACTGCAAGTTCAGCTATGACACCGCCGGCACCCGCATTGGTGACCTGGTGATCGAGGGCAACGGCGAGACCTTCCACGAGAAGATCCGCATCGACGTGCTGGAGCACGCCTGGATCGGCTGACCCCGCTTCGGTCGCGCGCCGCGCGCGGACCTGCCCCGAAAGCGAAGCAAAGGCCCCGCCCCGCGGGGCCTTTTTGCGTTTATGGCGTCGACATTGCCACCTCCGCCCTTCATTGCCCGCCCGCTGCGACAACCCCCTCAACCTTCCCGGGAAACTTGACAATCCAGATTTCTTGAACCCGAAAGTTGCTCTCCGCAAAAAAGGGGGCCATATTAGTAGGGGTAATCGGGAGGCCGATGCCTCCCCCGCAACTGCGGGCCTCTCCCCGCGGGAGGCGTGGATTGCCATGAAACACCAACTGCCCCCTTTAAGCCGCTCGGCCCTGGGTGCGTGGCTCATTCGCCCGAACAAGGACTGGCGCCACAAGACCAGTCGACGGGTCGCCCTCCCTTTGGTCCTGCTTCTCGTTGTGATCGGGACCCCGGTCGCCATTGCCCTGGCTCTGAACCTGTGGATGCCGGGCACCGGTGGCAACGCAGCACAACTCCAGTTGGCCGTGCTGGTGGTCGGATTGCTCGTGACCCTCGCCCTGCCGTTGCTCGCCTATCGCTACCTGGTCAAACCGCTGTTTCACCTGCGCCACTGGGCACAGCGGGTGCGCGGCGGAAACCTGGCGGCGCGTATCCCGACCCCGCAGCGCGGGGAATTCGGTGAACTGGCCCACGACGTGAACCGCCTCACCGAACAGCTCGAGCGCCTGACCCGCGACATGCGCGAGGAAGTCCACACCCAGACCGAACGCCTGGAACAGAAATCGCGCACTCTGGAAATCCTGTACGAGGTCGCCAGCAGCATCAATACCTCGCGGGACCTCGACGACCTGCTGACCCGCTTCCTCGAGCACACCAAGGCGACCCTGGGCGCGCAGGCGGCCACCGCTCGGCTGGTCACACCCGACGGTCAGATGCGCCTGGTCGCCAACCTGGGCTTTCAACCCAATCATCAACGCTGCCAACCCCTGCTTCCGCTCGGCCAGTGCCTGTGCGGTCATGTCGCGGATGGCGGTGACCTCGGCCAAAAGGACGACGTGAGCTGCTGCGGGCAGGCCGAGCATGGCAGCCAGACCGGCGACGACCCCTTGTCGATGATGGCCGTACCCCTGCAACACCAGGGGCGCACACTGGGGGTATACAGCCTTTTCTTCAGCCAATGTCCGGAGGCCCTGTCGGATGACATGCGCGGGCTCCTCAACAGCATCGGCCAGCACCTGGGCATGGCGATCGAGAAATCGCGTCTGGAAGAACAGGCGCGACGGGTCGGCATCATGGAGGAACGCGCGCGCATGTCCCACGAGCTGCACGACTCGCTGGCGCAGACACTCGCCAGCCTGCGCTTCCGGGTGGGTGCCCTGAACGAATCCCTGCCGGACGACAGCCCTCCCGAGCTGTGCAGGGAGGCGGGCGCCCTCTGGAGCAGTCTTGAGCAGGCCAACCAGGAACTGCGCGAGCTGATCCGTCACTTTCGCGCCCCGCCGGTCAGCCACCAGGGCCTGGATATCGACATCGATCAGTTGATCACCCGTTTCCGCGAGGAGACCGGGGTGAGCGCCTTCATGCAGAAGGAATGGAGCCCGAAAAGGCTGCCGGAAGAGGTGGAAACCGAGGTGCTGCGCATCGTGCAGGAGGCGCTTTGCAACATCCGCAAGCATGCCGATGCACAGCACGTACGCGTGTTGCTGCGCAACGACCACCGCAACGAGTTCCTGGTGATGATCGAGGACGACGGCTGTGGCACGGACCTGCAGTCGGGCACCACCAGCGAAAGCGAACACATCGGCCTCAGCGTGATGGAGAAACGTGCGGCGCGCCTGGGCGCGACCATCCGCATCGAGAGCGAACCCGGGGAGGGTACGCGCGTCAGCCTGAGCTTCCAGCACCCGAAACCCCAGGTGGTGCAGTTCGAGCCGCGCAAGGCGTTACCATGACGCAGCACGTCCTGCTAATCGACGACCACGCACTGTTCCGCGAGGGCCTGCAGGAGCTGCTGACCCGACGCGGCATCGAGAAGGTGAGCGCCGCCGGCGACGGCGAGGCCGGCATCGAACTGGCGACGCGCCTGCAACCCGACATCATCCTTCTTGATATCCGCATGCCCGGGATGAACGGCCTTGAGGTCCTGCGCCGGCTGCGCCAGGCGGACCTGAACATGCCCGTGGTCATGCTGACCACCAGCAACGAAGAGAACGACCTAGTGGAGTGCCTGCGCAACGGCGCCCAGGGTTACCTGCTGAAGGACATGGATCCGGGCGACCTGATCAGCGCGCTGATGGACATCCTGAAGGGGCAGACGGTAGTCGCGCCGCACCTCGCTCAACTGCTGGCCAGGGTCGTGCAGGGTCACCCCGGGGAGACTAGCGAGGCCAACCCCTTCGACCGGCTCACCCCGCGCGAAAACGAGATCCTGGGCCTGCTGGCCGAGGGCCAGAGCAACAAGGTGATCGCGCAGAACCTGGGCATCTCCGACGGCACCGTGAAACTGCACGTGAAGGCGATTCTGCGCAAGCTGGGCCTGCACTCGCGAGTAGAAGCCGCAGTGCTCGCGGTGCAGCATGGCCTGCGGCGCGCAGTCCCCGCGGGCGACACCACAGGCGGGGGCTACTGAGGGACCTTCAGGCGTAGTGCTTGTGCTGCGCGCGCCGGCGCCCGGCACGCTGCACCACCACGCCGATGACCGCCTGCAGGCCCGGGATCTCCAGACGGCGCTGGTCCTCCTGCAGGGCCTGCAGGTAGTGTCGACCCTCCTCCATCAGCAGCTGGCGCAGCAGGTATTCGCCATCGTGTTCGGCGATCACGAAGCTGCCATGCTCCACCACGCCCGACGGGTCCACGATCACGATCACCCCATGCGCGAACTCCGGCGCCATGCTGTCGCCCAGGACGCGCAGGGCGAACGGCTCGGAGTTGGCACAGCCCCCGCCCATTCCGGCATCCTCGGGTCGATTCGGTATCGCCATTTCGGGTCTCCTCGTGGTCCCGATTCAGGGCCCTGGTGCAGTGCGCGCACTCAACACTAGCCGGCGTGGTCGGCCACGTCCGCCGGCACCGGGGTCTCCACCGCGCCCCCCGAGGCAAACAGGCTTCCGGTGGTGGGCGGGGCATTCGGCCGGAACCACTGCAGGCGCTGGTGCAGGGACACGACATTGCCGACGATGATCAGGGTCGGCGGCTGGACCTGCTCGGCCTCGACAATGCCGGGCAGGGTCTGCAGATCCCCCACCAGTACCCGCTGATTCTGGGTCGTGCCCTGTTGCACCAGCGCCGCCGGGGTGCTCGTGGGCATGCCATGGGCGACCAGCTCGCGACAGATGATCGGCAGCCCGGACAACCCCATGTAGAACACCACGGTCTGGCGCGGCTGCGCCAGCATGTCCCAGTTGAGATTGATGGTGCCGTCCTGCAGATGGCCCGTTGCGAACACCAGGGCCTGGGCATGATCGCGATGGGTCAGCGGGATGCCGGCGAAAGAGGCACAGCCGGCCGCGGCGGTGATGCCGGGCACCAGCTGGAACGGGATACCGTGCTGCATCAGGCGATCCACCTCCTCGCCGCCGCGTCCGAAGATAAACGGGTCCCCACCCTTCAGGCGCAGCACTCGCTTGCCCTCCTTCGCCAGGCGGATCAGCAGGTCGTTGATATCACCCTGTTCCAGCGTGTGATGATTGCGCTTCTTGCCGGCGTAGATCTTCTCGGCATCGCGCCGCACGAGCTCCAGAATGGCCGGCGACACCAGATTGTCGTACACCACCACGTCGGCCAGCTGCATCAGACGCAGCGCACGGAAGGTCAGCAGATCCGGGTCCCCGGGCCCGGCCCCGACCAGGAATACCTCGCCGCCGGTGTCGCGTTCGTCCAGCCCGGCGTCCAGGGCCGTGTCCAGGGCATCCTTCGCCGCCTGTTCACGGCCAGACAGGAACAACTCCATCACCGGACCTTCCAGCACCCGTTCCCAGAAACGCCGCCGCAGCTCGGTGTCCGGCATGCACTTCTTGGCACGCGCGCGGAAGCCTTCCACCAGCGTCGCCAGGCGCCCATAAGAGGCGGGGATCAGGCTTTCGATCCGGGAGCGCAGCAAGCGCGCGAGGACCGGCGAGGCACCACCGGTGGAGATCGCGATCTGCAGCGGCGACCGGTCCACCATCGACGGCGTGATAAAGCTGCACAGAGCCGGCTGGTCCACCACGTTCACCGGGATACAGCGCTGCTGGCAGCACTCCGAGACCTGGCGATTGGTCTGCTGGTCATCGGTGGCGGCGACCACCAGCACGCGCCCGTCGATGTCGTCTTCGCGGAAACCGCGCTCGGCATGCTCGATAGCGCCACTCGCCTTCAGCACCGCGAGCTCCGGGCACAGCTCCGGCGAGACCACGGTGATCCGGCCCTCCGCCTTGCGCAGCAGGGTGATCTTGCGCGCGGCGACCACGCCCCCCCCCACCACCAGGCAGGAGCGGTCCTTGATGCGCATGAATATCGGGAAAAAGTCCATCCGTGCTGCCCCCCTGTCTAGTCAGGCGTTGCCGGCCCGCGGTCCCAGATCCTCGAGTTCGCCTTCCATGTCCAGCTCCACCAGCTCCTCGAATCCCCCTACGTGGCGCTCGCCGAAGTAGACCTGCGGGACCTCCTCGCAGCCGGTAACCCGGTTCAGCTCGGCGATCGACTCCGGGGTATCCGTGATCTCGATCTTCTCCAGCTGCTCCGCCAGTCCCCGCCGCGTCAGCAACCGCTCGGCACGCTCGCAGTAGGGGCAGCCTTCCCGGTAGTACATCCGAATGGCCGTCATCGTCGAACCTCGTGGTTGCGGGACCCCGGAGCGACATCCATCAGCTGTCAGACAGGCCCATCTCGTCGGCATCGAAACCCGCGCGGGAATACCAGTAGCGGGCCGCGTCGGGGTCGCGCTCCACCCCGCTCCCCTGGGCGTACATCATCGCCAGGGTAGTCTGGGAACCGGCCAGTCCCTGATTGGCGGCCTGCTCCATCCAGTGAATCGCCTGCGCGGAATCCTGCTCCACGCATTCCCCCTCCAGGAACATGAAACCGAGACCGTGCTGGGCGAGGGGATCGCCCTGCTCGGCGGCCGCGCGCATCCACTTGACCGCCGCGCCCGGATTGGGAACGCCGGTCAGGCCAATCTGATGCATGATCGCGACCCGGTACTGGGCCTGGGCGTTGCCGGCCTCGGCCAGTGGCATCAGCAGCTGCATCGCGCGCGAGAAATGTTTGGCTTCAAACGCGGCAATGCCGCTTTGAAGGCTCATCGCTTCGTCTTCTTCGGCATGCGTCATGGGTGCGGGCACTCGCTGGGTCGGATGTGCGGCGGTGGGCGCCGGATAGCGCGATCCCGGGCGGAACGGGCGTCGCGAACGGCGCGAACCCACCGATCGGCTCGTCTCGCATGATCGCGCAATCCCCAAGCGCCCGGAACCCTCTCGATAGGGGTATATGCCGGTTACCGGGGCACCGCTATGCTCGTTCGCAGCAGGGTGCCAGACGCCGGGGCCTGGTAGCGGGCGGCGCTGCGCCCCGGCCTCCTGGCCCCGCCAACCCGATCCAGGCCCCTCGACAGGTTGAAGCATGCCCGAAACCGCGAACGTCTCCCTCGAACCCAAAGCCGTGATGCGCGGCTGCATCCAGAAGGTCGCGACCGGCCCCGAGATGAGCAAGGACCTCTCGCGCGAGGAGGCCCGCGCGGGCATGCAGGCGATCCTGGACGGCCAGGTGGACCCGGTACAGGCGGCAGTATTCCTGATCGCGCTGCGCATGAAGCGCGAGACCCTGGAGGAATGCGAGGGCGTGTTGCAGGCGATCCGCGATCACGCGACCACCGCAATCGCAGAGGTCGAACACCTGGTGGATATCGCCGACCCCTACGACGGCTATATCCGCGGGCTGCCAGCCGGTGCATTCCTGCCAGCGGTGCTGGCAGCTTGCGGGCAACCGGCCGTGTGTCACGGGGTCGAGGCGATTGGGCCAAAATACGGTGCCACCCCGCGGATGATCCTGCGCGAGGCCGGGGTGGATACCGATCTGGCACCGGACGCGGCCGCGGCCCGGATTGCCCGCGCGGACACCGGCTGGGCGTATGTCGACATGGCCGCGTTCTGCCCCGGACTGCACGCGCTGACCGGTCTGCGCAACCTGATGATCAAGCGCAACTGCCTGACCACGGTGGAGAACCTGATCGGACCGATCCGCGCGCGCGAGCGCACCGACATCATGGTTGGTTACGTGCACAAGGCCTACCCCCCGATTTACGCCCACCTGGCACGCTTCTCCGGGTTCGCTTCGGGGCTCGTCGTGCGCGGCGTGGAGGGGGGCGTGATCCCCTCGCTGCAACAGCCCGGCAAGATGTTCATCTACCGCGACGGCGGCCCCGAACAGGAACACCCACTGGATCCGACCAGCGTCGGCATCCAGGCCGACACCCGAGCGGTACCGCTGCCCGCGGAGATCGCGCCGAAAAAGGTGGACGGCAAGGCGCAGGGCGATGCCGACGGACACGCGGTCGCGCGCGAGGCCGCGCGCGCGGGCCTTGCGGCACTGCGCGGCGAGCCCGGCCCGATGCGCGACAGCCTGGTCTACGCCGGCGCGATCTGCCTGCACCATCTGGGCCGGGAAGCGGATCCGGAAAGCGCCGCTCGGCGCGTGCGCCAGGTACTCGACGACCAGTCCGCCCTGGCCCGTTTCACGGGGTAACCCCCACCGCTGGCCGCGCCTCGACCGCGCGGCCGCCACTGCTCGACAGGAGGAGAAACCATGGACAAGCAGACCTACTACGAGGCCACCAAGAAGATGGAAAGCCTCGGCGTGGAGCCCGACTACATCATCGGCTGGCAGACCGGCTTCCTGCGCAGCCCGAAGGTGGAGGCCCAGCGCATAACCCCGCCATACGAGGCCGGTTACAACGATGGCCTGGAAGGCAAGACCGACAGCCACGGAAGCTGGGCCAAGCAGTAGCCACCCGGGGCGAGGCGACTCGCCCCGTCCATCCAGGGAAACACTGATCCATGTACACACTCGCGTTGGCACCCCAGGTTTTCCGAGACAAGGCGCGTCGTGCAACAGGTAGTGGTTCTACCTATTGCACGACGCAGGATCGGGGAACCTGGGGTGCCGACCCCACAAACCATTGAAAGCAGAGGCTCGGCCGCGCGCTGTTATCAATAACGGGCGCGCGCACGGCGTTGCGGTTCCCTTATGCAGAATGACTGCACGGCAGTCACCGCGCCTTGTTCGCACGCAAAAGCAACTCGAGCGCGAGTGTGTACATGGATCAGTGTTTCCCTAGCGGCACCCTTCAGGAGCGGTCGGGACTGGCCGGCTGCACTGTCGGGAGCAGCGATTCCAGGGCCGAGTCAAAGGCCTCGACCGCTTCCGGGCCGTCAATCGCCATCACCTGGTCGATCGCCCACTGCCGGTTGCCCGGTCCAAGGGCCTCGCTGATCCGCGCGGCGAATGAGCGCCACAGGCTGAAACCGGGGCCTTCCTCCGCGCTGTAGCGACACTCGGCGTACTCGTCGCTGCGTGCGTTCACCTTGTCGACAAACGCCTCGCGTACGCCGTCCACCGGTGCCGGCACCCGGTCGGGACCGGCCTTCAACTCGGCCAGGTTCTCCTCCAGCAGCCCGGCCAGGCGCAACGCCATCCCGGTCACGAAGCGGATCCGTTCTTCCTGCGAAAAGCGCTCGCTGACCCGACGATCGGCCAGGTGCAGCAGAAAGATCACGAATTCCTGAATCAGCTCCAGGCGTTGATCCTGGGTACGCGTCTCGAAGTCCTCGTTTTCCAGGTTGAGCACCCCGTTACAGGCGGCCCGCCAGGCGTTCGAGGCCGCCGCACTGGCGATATCCTCCAGACTGCGCGGACGCTCGCCCTGCGTCCAGCGATTGCGCAGGCGCAGGCTCATCCCGGCAGCCCCAGGCGCGCGCATACGCCGTCCCACAGATCCAGGCGATCCTGGATCGCGGCCCGCGCCGCCTCCTGCGCCTCGGCGATCTTCGCCGGGTCGTCGCCGCACAGCGCCTCGACCAGCCGCAGCGAAAGCGGCCCGTGAAAGTCCTCGTCGAGATGGATGTGGCGTTGCAGGTAGAAATGGAACATCGGCGCGGCGGGGACATCGATCTGCATGCGCGCAAGGAACTGGCGGAACATCCCCGGGATCACGTGCTCGCGGCCCAGGGCCAGCGCAGCGGCAACCTCGTGCGGACGCCCGCGCTCGATGCGCTCGAAGGTCCGCCGTACGAAGCGCGCCGAGGGCTCCGGCGCAATCCCCGCATCCAGCGCCGCATCGATCCCCCGGGTCGTGGCCAGGGCGACGAACCGGCGCGCCGGCGCCGGGTCCGCGCCGACCTCGGCCATGGCCGCGCAATACAACTCGAAATGGCTCAGAAAGCGATCCTGGCCGTCGGGTCCGGGGATGCGGTCCGACTCCTCCTCCAGTACCAGTTCGTTGATGAAGCGGCACACCCCGGCGTCCGGCCCCGGACCCCAGGGCCAGCGCACCGGAGCCACCTGCTGCTGGAGATACTTGATCAGGGACATGAAGTCCCAGACCGGATAGACGTGACTTTCCATGAACCCATGCAGGTCATGCAGATCACGCAGACCATAGACTGGGTGACGGTCCAGCTCGGCCTGCAACGGGGCGAGCGCGGCCCAGTCGGGTTGCGGGTGTTGTCGAACGGCCGCCTGAGTCATGGACATCTCGCGGGCCCGTCACGCTCGCGGGACGCGAGCGTGCGAATGAATCCGTGTTTCCCTAGCGGTGGGAACCCTTCTCTGCGTGCGCCATGTCGACCAGGTCCATCGCGACGTCGCGAAATTCCTGGCGGTAGTTGTGCAGGGGGTGTCCATCCTCCGCGAGGTAATACTCCTCCGGGGTCACGCCATGGGCATGCTCGTATTCGATGAATTTCCTCTGCATCTCCAGCAGCTTCTTGATCTTTTCCTGTTTGTCGCTCATCTCGCAACCTCCATCCGGACATTTGGCAAGGGTCCAATCGCAATATAGCACCGGCATCCGGCACCGCTTACCCCCCTTAAGAGGTAGGGGCGCGCGACCCTCGCCACTACATCATCCCCGGCGCCGAATGCACCGGCGCAACATCCTTGTGGCCGTTGAACAGTCCGCAACCCATCAATCGGCCCGGCCCCAGGCCCTCGTGCTGCAACCGCAGCGAGGCGGCAGGGTCCAGGTCGGCCACCAGCAGGCGGCGAGTGAACAGCGCGCCGTCCGGGGTGTGCAGTTCGTGGCTGCGCCCGCACAACAGTTTCGACACCGGCACATCCAGGGCGCGCAGGTCCTCCGCCACCTCGCGGAGAAAGGCGGTTTCGTCCTGGTCCGCCCGCGCCACCACATAGCGCGCCATCAGTGCCGGCTGGGCCCGCAGGGGCAATACCGAGAGCGCCCCGAGTTCCAGCGCCACCGACCCCAGATCCAGGCGCTGCCCTTCGAGGTGCCGCACGTCGTCCAGGCGCGCCCGGGGCAGCCGCAAGCGCAACCGGGCACGCCGCGACAGCGGCATGGAACCGGCACCGGACTGATCCGGGCGGGTCCAGCCATTGCCGGACTCGGCGCCGTGGATCAGATGGATGCCGGCATGGACCTCGTCGCGCAGCCAGGGCAGCGCGGCGCAGACCACGCACGACAGGCCGTGCGCGTGATCCAGCGGCAGCTCGCGGCACTGCACACGGAACGCGACATCCACCATGTGGTCGGCCTGCATCGAGGCCCCGCCGGGGGTGTCGTCCCAGAACATGGCGCTAGTCCAGCGGAGAGGTGAAGGCCGCCTCGAGCCGGTCTTCCCAGTCGGGCGGGGTATCCGGAAACGGCGGTTTCACGTCCGAACTCAGAAAATGCTCGCCCTCGCGGGCATGCTGGCGCACTCGCTCCAGCAACGCCTCGAACGACTGCAACTGGTCCTGCTCACGCATCAACAACTCGCTCAACCACAACATGCCGGTCTCCTCGGGTCAGTGGTTCAGGTGCCGGGTACGCGCTGCGGAAAACGCGCCCGGTAGAGCAGGCGTCGGCGCCCGGTAGCGCCTGGATCGTCAGTGAACCCGGTGCGCGCATGCAGCACGTTATTGCAGATCACGCCCTCGCCCGGGGCCAGGCGATGGCGCAGCACCCCCGGGCCCTCCTCGGTCAGGATCTCGCGGATGCGCTGGGCGGCCGCGCGGGTTACCGGTTCGTCGCGCCACTCGATACTGCGGGTGCGCGCGGTGTAGCGCATGTGCAGATGCCCGGACCCCGGGTCCACGCTGAACACCGGGCCGGTCGATACGGCGCGCAGGGTCACGCCATCTTCCACGTTGGCGGGAATGGTCAGGGCGCGCGAGTCGCTCAGTGCCTCGATCCAGTCGGGATTCTCGTCGCGCAGACGGATGTACAGCAGCTCCGGGTCAAGGAACAGATTCTCGCCGCCCTCCCGGGCATCGGCGACGCAGTGCAGCAACATCGCGCGGATGCGCCGTTCCGGTGGGTTGTAGTAGCCGTCGCAGTGCCAGCTCAGCGGGCGATCGGTATACGGAACATACCCCGCCCGACGGCCCGCGCCGCAGACCTGCAATGCGCTGATGCCATCCTCGTCGGCGCATTCGTGCGGGTCCGGCCGGTCGAATCCCAAGGCACTGCAGAGGTCCGCAAAGCCACGCCGGTCCAGCTCGCGGGCGGACGGGTCACAGCGGTAGAAGGCGAGGTTGTGACAGCGGATGCGTTCGCGCAGCGCCGCCAGCTCTCCCGCCGTAGGTCGCGCCGCGTCGGTCAGCGGCACATAAAGGGCGTCGGGCGTGGGCATGCCACGCCCCAGGCGGGCGGCGCGCCAGGCGTGCCACGCGTCGCCGGCCTGCAGATCGAACGGCGAGGTCGCCGCTGTCTCCCGGGCAATGGCATTCATCGGTCCACTGTCTCCGCCCCTGGCCGCACACATGCATTGAAGATTTCCAGTGTAGTGCGGCCCCGCCGACCCACAACACTCCTTTCGGGGTAGCCCCGGAAACCGCCCGGAGCGCATTGGCACAGGTATTTCCATCCTCCGACGCCCGCCCCCGCGGGCACCCGAGGCCCTTGCCCCTATACCCACGGGGATATACCCCCCTCCCCCCATACACCCCAACAGCAGGATGTCCAGTGCCTTTGCGCCGGCCTAAAGTCTCCAGAAGAAGGACGGGGCCTGCGCCCACTGAAAGCGTCGGCATCCCGAAAAAAGACCTCGGACAGGGATCGGTGCTGGATCTGGTAACGGCCACTGGTGTGGATTGCGTTCCCGGCACGTGACCCCAACGCACGCGACACCCTGCTAGGAGATTGTCATGGCCAAGAATCATCACCCCACTCCCATGCTCGACGAACTCGAGAACGGCCCCTGGCCGAGCTTCATCTCGGGCATCAAGAGCCTGCGGGACAAGCACCCCGACGACCGCATCCAGGGCATCAGCAATGACCTGCTGGGCCAGCTCGAGCATTCCTACGAGACCCGCAAGGGCTACTGGAAGGGCGGCACGGTATCGGTATTCGGCTATGGCTCCGGGATCATCCCGCGCTTCTCGGAAGTCGGCAACGCATTCCCGAATTCCAAGGAATTCCACACGGTGCGCGTCCAGCCGCCGGCCGGCAATTTCTACACCACCGACATGCTGCGCAAGCTCGCGAACTCCTGGGAAAAGTACGGCTCCGGCCTGGTGACGTTCCACGGCCAGACCGGCAACGCGATGTTCATCGGGGTGAATACCGAGAACACCCAGAAGTTCTTCGACGAGATCAATGAATACGGTTTCGATCTCGGCGGTGCCGGCCCCTGCGTGCGTACCGGTATGTCCTGCGTGGGCGCAGCGCGTTGCGAACAGTCCTGCGCCAACGAGCAGCGCATTCACCGCACCCTGCTGAACCGGTTCACCGACGACGTCCACCGCCCGTCGCTGCCGTACAAGTTCAAGTTCAAGGTATCCGGCTGCCCGAACGACTGCGTGAACGCGATCGAGCGTTCCGACTTCGCGGTAATCGGCACCTGGCGCGACGCGATGAAGATCGACCAGGCCAAGGTGAAGGAATTCATCCAGGAGAAGGGACGCGCCGAGGTCATCGACAACGTCACCACGCGTTGCCCGACCCGCTGCATGACCCTGCATGACGACGACACCCTGGAAGTCGACGACAAGAACTGCGTGCGCTGCATGCACTGCCTGAACGTGATGCACACCGCCCTGTCGCCGGGTGACGACCGCGGCGTCAGCATCCTGCTGGGCGGCAAGCGCACCCTGAAGATTGGCGACCTGATGGGCACCGTAATCGTGCCGTTCATGAAGCTGGACACCGACGAGGATTACGCCCAGCTCACCGAGCTGGCCGAGAACATCATCGATTTCTGGGCCGAGAACGGTCTGGAGCACGAGCGTTGCGGCGAAATGATCGAACGCATCGGCTTGATGAATTTCCTGAAGGAACTGGGCATCGACGCCGATCCGAACATGATCAACCACCCGCGCCAGAGCTCCTACGTCCGTCTCGACGGCTTCGACGAGGCTGCGGAAGAGCACCTGCGTCGCAAGATGGAACAACGGCAGCAGGCGACGGCGACAGCCAGCCACTAGGCCGGCAGCGTCCCCCGACTCGTCTCCCGAAATCGCTAGCAAGGCTGGAGCAGAACATGGCACAGGCACAGGAAATGCGTTCCCCCATCGAGTCCGGGTGTCCGGACGGATTCCAGTACATGCATCCGGTGATGCGCCGGAACTTCGGCATGTGGGATCACCATGCCCACCCCGCACCGGGTGTGCTGTATCACGAGTCCGAGTCGGGCGAAGGCATATGGACGGTCCGCGCCGGGACCCAGCGCATCCTCGACGTCTTCACCCTGCGCAAGCTGTGCGACATCGGTGACCAGTACGGCGACGGCTACGTGCGCTTCACCACCCGTTCCAACATCGAGTACATGGTGGATGCCGAGGCCAAGGTCGCGCCGCTGGTCAAGGCGCTGGAAGACGCCGGCTTCGTGGTCGGCGGCACCCAGAACTCGATCGCCATGATCTCGCACACCCAGGGCTGGCTGCATTGCGACATCCCGGGCACCGACGCCTCGGGCGTGGTCAAGGCGATGATGGACGAACTGATCGACGAGTTCCGCAATACCAACATGCCCAACCGCGTGCACATGACCACCTCCTGCTGCCAGATCAACTGCGGCGGGCAGGGCGACATCGCGATCAACGTGCAGCACACCAAACCGCCGAAGATCAACCACGACCTGGTCGCGAACGTCTGCGAGCGTCCCTCGGTCGTCGCGCGCTGCCCGGTCGCGGCGATCCGTCCGGCAGTGGTCAACGGCAAGCCGTCGCTGGAAGTCGACGAGCAGAAGTGCATGTGCTGCGGCGCTTGCTTCCCGCCCTGCCCGCCGATGCAGATCAACGATCCGGAACATACCAAGCTGTCGATCTGGGTCGGGGGCAATCACTCGAACGCGCGCGGCAAGCCAACCTTCCAGAAGCTGGTCGCGTCCGGCATCCCCAACAACCCGCCGCGCTGGCCCGAGGCCACCGCGATCGTCAAGCGCATCCTCAAGACCTACCAGGAAGACGGCAAGGACTGGGAGCGCATGAACGACTGGATCGAGCGCATCGGCTGGCCGGAGTTCTTCAGCAAGACGGGACTGCCGTTCACCCGCTATCACGTGGACAACTGGCGCGGGGCACGCAACAGCCTGAACGCGTCGACTCACATCCGCCAGTAGCGGACGGCATGACCACGACCGGGGCCCCGTGCGGGGCCCTTTTCCCGCCGGACAACACAAAGGGCAACGCATGAAATACGCGATCCTGGTCAACGAAGGTCCGTATCAGCACCAGGCGTCCGATACCGCCTACCAGTTCTGCAAGGCCGCGATCGAACGCGGACACGAAGTCTTTCGCGCCTTTTTCTATCACGACGGCGTGCATAACGGCTCGCGCTTTCCGATCCCGCCCCAGGATGATCGCAACATCGGGGTGCAGTGGTCCGAGCTTGCCGAGGCCCACAACATCGACCTGGTGGTGTGCATCGCCGCCGCGCAGCGCCGCGGCATCCTGGACGAGGGCGAGGCCAAACGCCAGGGCAAGGACGGCGACAACATTGCCCCCGGGTTCCGTATTTCCGGTCTCGGACAACTGATCGAGGCCGGGATCCAGTGCGACCGGGTTCTGGTGTTTGGCGACTGATCGTCACCCCGGCCCCGGTGTGGCGCCTGCCCGGCACACGAGCCGAAGTGCCCAACCCAACCGACTGAAAAAGGTGCGTAACGATGTCCGAGCCTTGGGAAGATGAAGGCCCTGGTGAAATCAAAAAGTTCTTGTACGTCAACCGGAAGTCGCCGTACGGAACCATTTATGCGCTCGAATCCCTGGAGGTGGTGCTGATCGCCGCCGCGTTCGAGCAGGACGTCAGCATGGTGTTCATGGATGACGGCGTGTACCAGATCAAGAAGGGACAGGACACCCAGCAGATCGGCATGAAGAACTTCTCGCCGACCTATCGCGCGCTGGAGGGCTACGACGTGGAAAAGCTCTATGTCGAGGCCGAGTCGCTCGCCGAGCGCGGGCTGTCCGAGGACGACCTGCTGGTCCCGGTGGAGGTGATGTCGCGTGATGCGATCGCCCGCCTGATGGACGAGCAGGACGTGATCCTGAGCTTCTGAATCCTGAGCCTCTAGGAGACTCCCAAGCATGCTGCATACCGTGAACAAGTCGCCCTTCGAGCGGAACACCCTCGCCTCCTGCCTGGGCCATGCCCTGCCGGACTCGGCCATCCTGCTGATCGAGGATGGCGTGCTGGCCGCGGTACAGGGGACCGCCCGCGAAGCCGAGATGCGCAAGGCCCTGGAGACTTATTCGGTGTCCGTTCTCGGCCCCGACCTGCTCGCCCGGGGATTAAGCCCGGATCAGGTCATTCCCGGCATCGACGTCGTCGACTATGGCGGCTTCGTCGAACTCACCGAAAACCACGACAAGGTACAGGCCTGGCTCTGACGCCCGGCCACCCGGCCCTGTCACCGCTCAACCACTGGAGGAATCCCATGCCCATCGAAGTCAACGGCAAGAGCTACGAAACCGACGAGGAAGGCTACCTGGCCAACCTGAGCGACTGGAACGAGGACCTGGCCAATGCCATGGCCCAGGCCGACGGCGCGGAGCTGGACAGCAACCATTGGGAAGTCATCAATTTCCTGCGCGAATACTACGACGAGTACCAGATTGCCCCGGCGGTGCGCGTACTGACCAAGGCGATCGGCAAGAAGCTCGGCCCGGACAAGGGCAACAGCAAGTACCTCTACGAGCTGTTCCCCTATGGCCCGGCCAAGCAGGCGTGCAAATACGCCGGCCTGCCGAAGCCGACCGGCTGCGTCTGAAAGCCCGCCTTCGCGGGGGGTAGACACCCTGCGAAGGCGGCAGGCCTCCGAGTGGCTCTCGTGGGGTCCTGATACCGGTTCCGTCCTGTTGGACGGGGCATTGCACCACGCCGCCCCCAGGCGCCCCGTCGGGCCATCCGGGGAGAATTCGTCGGGTGCCCGGACGGTCGGGCCCCGGTTGCTGACTGGAGGATACGTCGTTGACCTTCGCATCCATCGTCTTTGCCGTGCTGTTCTACGGAGCGACCGCGGTCCTGCTGATTGGAGTGGGCCTGCGGGTTGCGCGTTATGCGCGCACCCCGGCCCCGCTGAAGATCCCGACCACACCAGCGCCGACGTCGCGCGGCGGGGTGATTGGCCGGATGGCTTCCGAAGTCGTGTTCTTCCACAGCCTGTTCAAAGCCAACAAGTGGATCTGGATCCTCGCCTGGGTCTTCCACGTCGCGCTGCTGCTGGTGCTACTGCGCCATCTGCGCTATTTCATCGATCCGGTCTGGGAATGGGTCGTCCTGATTCAGCCGTTCGGCGTGTACGCGGGATTCGCCATGCTGGCCGGTCTGATCGGCCTGTGGATCCGGCGCATCTTCGTGCAACGCATTCGCTACATCTCCGCGCCGTCCGATCACCTGATGCTGGGCCTGCTGATCGCGATCGCTGCCAGCGGGCTGGCGATGAAATACCTCTGGCACGTCGACGTAACCGCGGTGAAGGTGTTCTTTGTCGGATTGATGCGCTTCGAGATTCACCCGCTCCCGACCGAACCACTGCTGCTGCTCCATCTGGCCCTGGTCGTGGCACTGATGATCGTGTTCCCGTTCAGCAAGCTGCTGCATGCCCCGGGGGTGTTCTTCAGCCCGACCCGCAACCAGGCCGACAACCCACGCGAACAGCGCCACACGAGCTGGGCCGCGCGCGTGGAACACACCGGTGCCGCGGCCGCCCCCGCCAATCGTGGCGGCCCCGTACCCAACGCCCGTTCCGAGGACTGACGCGATGGCCGACTTCGAGACTCCGGAGGTCAAGGAATACCTGGACATGCCCGAGCTGAAGCCCGGGGCGATGTCGCACAGCAAGCCGTTCGTATCGCGCGACGAGTTCCAGGGACCGCTGGGCTTCCCCGGCGAACTGGTCGACGACTGGCAGAACGTCGCGCTGGCCAAGCTGGCCGAACTGCTGAACACGAATCGCGGCCTGAAAGTGTTCATGGACTCCTGCGTCAAGTGCGGCGCCTGCACCGACAAGTGCCACTACTTCCTCGGCACCTCCGACCCCCGCAACATGCCAGTGGCGCGCCAGGATCTGTTGCGCAATGTCTATCGCCGGTATTTCACCTGGCCGGGCCGACTGTTCCCGAAACTGGTCGGCGCGCAGGACCTGACCGAGGACGTCCTCGACCAGTGGTACAGCTACTTCCACCAGTGCTCGGAATGCCGGCGCTGCTCGGTGTACTGCCCGTACGGCATCGACACCGCCGAGATCACCATGGCCGCCCGCGAGGTCATGAACGCGGTCGGAAAGGGCCAGAAATACAGCAACGAGATCATCGGCAAGGTCTTCAAGATCGGCAACAACCTGGGCCTGCCACAACCCGCGTTGCTGGACACCCTCGAGGGCCTGGAGGAAGAGGTCAAGGAGGACACCGGGGTCGACGTGCGCTACCCGCTGGACGAGAAGGGTGCGGACGTACTGCTGGTCACCCCGTCGGCCGACTTCTTCGCCGAACCGCACGTGGACGGCCTGATCGGCTACGGCAAGGTCTTTCACCAGGCCGGTATCTCCTGGACGCTGTCCTCGCATGCCTCGGAGGCCGCCAATTTCGGCCTGTTTATCGGCTCCCAGGAAAACATGCGCAAGATCGCCATGCGGGTGCGCGAAGCCGCGGAGGAGCTCGGCGTGAAACGCATCGTGTTCGGTGAATGCGGGCATGCCTGGCGGGTTGCCTACAGCTTCCTGAACACCCTCGCCGGCCCGTTCGATTTCCTCGATCCGCGCTACCCGGTGCCCCAGCACATCTGCGAGGTGACCCACGAGCTGATCCAGCGCGGCGCGCTGACCCTGGACAAGAGCGCGAACGACCATCGCCGCGTCACCTTCCACGATTCCTGCAACGTGGCTCGCGCCTCGCGCATGGGCAACACCCCGGGCGGGCAGTTCACCATTCCGCGCGAGATCATCCAGGCGGTCTGCAACCACTACTACGACATGCCACCGGACACCATTGGCGAGGCCACTTTCTGTTGCGGAGGTGGCGGCGGACTGCTGACCGACGACCTGATGGAACTGCGCGTCAAGGGCGCGCTGCCGCGCATGCAGGCGCTGCGCCAGGTGGTCGAGCAGGAGGGCGTTACCCATCTGGCCGCGATCTGCGCGATCTGCAAGAGCCAGTTCGCCAAGGTCCTGCCCTACTACGGTTTCGAAATGGACCAGATCGTAAGCGTGCACCAACTCGTCAGCGACGCGATCGTCCTGGAGCCAGCCAGGCAAAACACTTAAAGCGCCCGGCCTCGGCCCCGCGTTGACCAGGAGAACAGTAATGGCCACCACCAGTGACGAAATGAAACTGACCTTCCGCATGTTCAAGGATGGCGATAGCAAGCGGCGCCAATGGAAGGCTGCGATCTTCGAGGCCGACCACTCGCACAAGTGCCCGGTCTACGTGCACCGCACCCCACCATGCCAGGGCTCCTGCCCGTCCGGCGAGGACATCCGCGGCTGGTTGCAGATCGTGCGCGGGATCGAAAAGCCGCCGCAGGACATGAGTTGGCAGGAATACGCGTTCCGCCGTTCCACCGATGCCAACCCGTTCCCGTCGGTGATGGGCCGGGTCTGCCCCGCACCCTGCGAATCCGGCTGCAACCGCAACGAAGTGGAAGAGTTCGTCGGCATCAACTCGGTGGAGCAGTACATCGGCGATACCGCTTTCCAGGAGAACTTCACCTTCGACCCCCCGCCGCCGCTGTCGGGCAAGCGCGTGGCAATCATCGGTGGAGGCCCCGGCGGACTGTCGGCCGCCTATCACCTGCGCCGTCGCGGGCATGCCTCAACCATCTTCGATGACCACGAGGAACTGGGCGGGATGATGATGTATGGCATCCCCGAATATCGCGTACCGCGCGACATGCTGCGCCACGAGATGAACCGCGTGCTCGCACTGGGCGACATCGACGTACGCCTGAAGACGCGGGTCGGGCGTGACGTCAGCATGGAGGATGTGGAGAAGGAATTCGACGCCGTGGTCTGGGCGGTCGGCTGCCAGACCGGGCGTAAACTCCCGGTACCGGGCGGAGAAGCCCCCAACTGCATCACCGGCGTCGATTTCCTCGAGGCCTTCAACACCGGCCGCATCAAGGTCCTGACCACCGACCGCATCGTCTGCGTCGGCGGCGGTGACACCTCGATCGACGTGGTGTCGGTGGCGCGGCGTCTCGGCCGTATCGAGGCCGAGAACGTGACCGACCGACCCGAGGACATGATCCACGGTTATGTCGCGCACGACAGCGCGATCAGTGCAATGCGCACCGGCGCCGATGTGACCCTGACCTCGCTGTTCCCGAAGGAACAGATGACCGCCGCCGAGCACGAAGTGCACGACGCCCTGCACGAGGGCGTGACCATCCTCGACGGGGTCCTGCCGGTCGAGGTCATCCTTGACGACACCGGCCGCGCGACCGGACTCAAGATGGCCAAGTGCGAGTTCGTGGACAACACACCCAAGCCGGTGGAAGGCACGGAATTTACGCTCCAGGCCGACCTGATCGTCTCCGCCATCGGCCAGGGAGGCGATCTCGAGGGGCTCGAGGCGCTGGACAACGGCCGCGGCTTCATCGACAACGACAAGTTCTACCAGGTGCCGGGCAAGGAAGGCCATTTCGTGATCGGCGACATCATCCGCCCGCACCTGCTCACCACCGCGATCGGGCACGGCGCGATTGCCGCGGACAGCATCGACCACTATCTGCAACACCAGGAGCCGATCAAACGCCCGCGCGTGGACGTGCATCACTTCAACTTGCTGAACAAGCTGCAGGAGTCCGGTCTGGAGCCGGAGCGCTATTCCGGCGAGCAGACCCGCGGCACCTCCGATGCCCGCTTCGCGGTGCACAACTACGAGGATCGCTCCAGCCACGAGATTATCTCCCACGACAAGCTGTTCAAGGGCCACTTCGCCTATACGCCGCGCATTCTGCGGCCAGAGCACGGACCGGGTGCGGAGGAGGTGATCGGGCATTTCGCCGAGCGCATGGACGGCCTGACCGAAGAGCAGGCACAGGCCGAGGCGGAACGCTGCATGAGCTGCGGCATGTGCTTCGAATGCGACAACTGCGTGATCTACTGCCCGCAGACGGCCGTCTACCGTGTGGCCAAGGGCGAAAAGGCGACCGGGCGCTATGTGGGCACCGATTATGCCAAGTGCATCGGCTGCCATATCTGCGCCGATGTCTGCCCGACCGGCTATATCGACATGGCCATGGGTGAGTAACCATGCTTCGCGGCAACTTCTCCGGGCGCACCGCCTGGCGTTGGCTGATGCTCGGCGCCCTGCCCCTGCTGTTCCTGGCCGGCTGCGGCGGCAGCGTGGAACCGCCGCCGATGATGGAGGCGCGCGGCGACCAGTGCGTCGAACCCCTGGACGTGATCCGCAAGGATCACGGCAAGCTGCTGATGCACGAACGTGACGACGCGGTGATCCGTGCGGTGCGGAACCCTGACCACAGCTTTGTCGGCTGCATCGACTGCCACGTCGCCACCGAGGCACGCCATACCCAGCCGGAGACCCACTTCTGCGCCAGCTGCCACAGCTTCAACGCGGTGCGCATGGACTGCTTCGAGTGCCATCGGGACCGGCCGGAAGCCGAACACCTGCACACGCTGAACCCGCATGCGCCGGGGGTGGACTTCGCCTGGGCCCCGAACCACCGGGGCTTGGCCGCGAGCCTCGCGGAGGTCGACCTGCTCCCGCCGCCGGAGGCCCCGAAACCATGAGCCAGAAGACCAGCGCCCCCATCTCTCGCCGCCAGTTCATCACCGGCGCCGCCGCGGCGGTGGCCAGCGTCACCATCGCGCCGGGCGTGTTCCTGATGCGCCCGGCCGATGCCGGGACCGCCGAGGGCGTCCGCTGGGGCCTGCTGATCGACAGCAACCGTTGCGGCGACTGCAATGCCTGCGTCACCGCCTGTCACGAGGAGAACGGCGTACGCGGGATGGATCGGCCGCGCACCGACGCCCAGTGGATCCGCAAGGTCGAGCTGCGCGATCCCGACACCGGCCACAGCCATTCCCTGCCAGTCATGTGCCAGCACTGCGAACACCCGCCCTGCGAGGATGTCTGCCCGACCGGCGCCTCGTTCCGGCGCGCGGACGGCATCGTGCTGGTCAACAAGCACACCTGTATCGGCTGTCGCTACTGCATGCTGGCCTGCCCCTACAAGGCCCGCTCGTTCATTCACGAAACCCTGACCGACCAGGCCGCGCACGCCCCGCGCGGCAAGGGCACGGTGGAGAGCTGCACGCTTTGCGTGCATCGCATCGACCGCGGTGAACGCACCACCGCCTGCGTCGAGGCCTGCCACGACAAGGGCAATGGCGCGATGCTCTTCGGGGATCTCAACGACCCCGACTCCGCGATCTCCCGCGAACTTGCAGAACACGGCGGCACCGCGATCCGGGCGGACCTGGGCCTGAACCCCGGCGTGCGCTACCAGGGCATCTGACATCCGAGGCATGAGCACTATGACAGCGAAACCCCAGTTTCGGGCGCTCGACGGGCGCAGCGGCGGCTATTACGGACTGCTGGGCATCCTGGTCGTCGTGATCGGGCTCGGGCTGCTGGCGGCCGTGCTGAAATCCGCGCACGGACATTACATCACCGGGATGGACAACCAGATCGTCTGGGGCCTGCCGCACGTGTTCGCGATCTTCCTGATCGTGGCGGCCTCCGGGGCGCTGAACGTGGCCTCGATTGCCTCGGTGTTCGGCCGCACCATCTACAAGCCGCTGGCTCCGCTGTCGGGGCTGCTCGCGGTGGCCCTGCTGGTGGGTGGTCTGGCGATCCTGGTGCTGGATCTGGGCCGGCCGGATCGGCTGGTGGTGGCGATGACCCACTACAACTTCAAGTCGATCTTTGCCTGGAACATCTTCCTGTACACCGGCTTCATCGCGATCGTGCTGGTGTACCTGTGGTTCCTGATGGAACGTCGCATGAACCGCTATGCCCCGACGACCGGGATGCTGGCGTTTGTCTGGCGCCTGATCCTGACCACCGGTACCGGTGCGATCTTCGGCTTCCTGGTCGCCCGCGAGGCCTACGACGCCGCGATCCTCGCACCGCTGTTCATCGCCATGTCATTCGCCTTCGGCCTCGCGGTGTTCCTGCTCGTCACCCTGGCGGCCTACCAATGGAGCGAGCGCCCGCTGGGCGACCTGATCCTGCGCCGTCTGAAGAATCTCCTGGGGGTGTTTGTCGCCGTGGTGCTGTATTTCGTCGCGGTCTATCACCTGACCAACCTGTACGCGACCCGCCTGCATGGCGTGGAGACCTTCCTGCTTCTCGAAGGCGGGATCTACCCTGCGCTGTTCTGGGTCGGGCAGATCCTGCTGGGCAGCCTGCTGCCACTGGCACTGCTGTTCCATCCGGTATGGAGCCGCGCGCGCAAGGTGATCGCCACTGCCAGTGCCCTCGTCATCCTGGGTGGCCTGGCCCAGCTCTACGTCATCATCATCGGCGGACAGGCCTACCCGTTGGACATGTTCCCGGGTTTCGAGGTCAGCAGCAGCTTCTACGATGGCGTGGTCGTACCCTACACCCCAACCCTGGTCGAGTTCCTGCTCGGCCTGGGCGGGGTCGGCCTGGCGCTGTTCCTGGTCGTGGTAGCGATCAAGTTCCTGCATTTCCTCCCGGTCAGCCTGGCCGATCACAAGGTCGACCCGCATCACGCCTCCCGCACCGACACCGTTACCGCGTCGGCCGAAACATGACCCGGACGCGCGCCTGACCATGGCACACCTGCTGCTCGCGGCCGCGCACAAATCCTCCGGCAAGACGACGCTCGCCACCGCGCTGTGCGCGGCCCTGACGGACCGCGGCCTGACGGTCCAGCCATTCAAGAAGGGGCCCGACTACATCGACCCGCTGTGGCTGGGCCGGGCGGCCGGCCGTGCCTGCGTGAACCTGGACTTTCACACCCAGGAGCCGGAGGAGATCCGCGCCCTGGCCGCACATTGCAGCCAGGGCGCCGACCTGTGTCTGACCGAGGCGAACAAGGGTTTGTTTGACGGCGTCGACCCCGAGGGCAGCGACTGCAATGCGGCGCTGGCGAGGCTGCTCGACCTGCCGGTGGTGCTGGTGATCGACTGCCGCGGCATGACCCGCGGCATCGCGCCGCTGTTGCTGGGATACCAGGCATTCGACCCGGAAACCCGGATCGCCGGGATCATCCTCAACCGCATCGGTGGGGCTCGCCACGAGTCGAAATTGCGCATGGCCGTGGAGCGCTATACCGACCTCCCGGTGCTGGGTGCCGTGCACGAGAACCCGTCCCTGCGAATCTCCGAGCGTCACCTGGGGCTCATCCCCAGTAACGAGCTGAGCGGCGCCGACCAGCAGATCCGGCGGATGGCCTCGGCCATCGCCACTCAGGTGGATCTGGATGCGCTGATCCAGATTGCCTCCGGGGCAGGTCCGGTGCCGGTCACCTCCGCGCCCCGCCCGCAACCCGCCAGCACGCCGGTGCGCATCGCGGTCGCGCGCGACGCGGCGTTCGGCTTCTACTACTCCACCGATCTGGACGCTCTCGAAGCGGCCGGGGCCGAACTGCGGTTTTTCGATACCCTGCGCGATACCGCCCTCCCCGCGGCCGATGCCTTGTTGATCGGGGGTGGCTTCCCGGAGACCCAGCTCGAGGCCCTGTCCGCGAACGCGCCCATGCGCCAGGCCATCCACGCGGCGATCGAGGGCGGGATGCCGGCCTACGCCGAATGCGGGGGGCTGATGTACCTAAGCCGCTCGATCCGCTGGCACGGCCGGCAACACCCGATGGTCGCCGCGATCCCTGCTGACTGCGTGATGCACGAGCGCCCCCAGGGGAGGGGGTATGTCTATCTGTGCGAGACCGGGGCCGGCCTGTGGCCACGCCTGCCCGATACGCCGAGCGGACGCCCACTACCCGCCCACGAGTTCCATTACTCCGCCCTGGAGGCAATGGATCCCGATACGTTCTATGCCTACGAAATCCAGCGCGGTCGCGGGGTGGACGGGCGCCACGACGGGATTCTGTATCGCAACCTGCTGGCCACTTACAGCCACCAGCGGCACACTCGCTGCAACCCCTGGGCGAGCCGCTTCGTGGCCTTCATTCGCCAGCACCTGCACGAACGCACGCGCGAGACGGCCACTGCCAGCGCGCCCTGAATCTGGAGTCGAACATGCTCAGCCTTACCCCGGACGCCGCCACACAGATCAAGCAGTCCGCCCGCGAGAGCCAAATGGAACACACCGCATTGCGGATCGCGGCTCAGCGCAAGTCGGACGGCGCGATCGAATACGGCATGGGCTTCGACGACACGGGGCGCGAAGACGACTTGACCTTCAAGAGCGAAGGCGTGTGGCTCGTCGTCGATCCCTTGTGCGTCGATCTCCTGAAGAACGCGGTGCTGGACTACGTCGAATATGAACCCGGGCAGTATCGCTTCATTTTCCTGAACCCGAACGACCCGCATTACAGCCCGCCGGCCGGCAACAGCGCAGCCCCGCCGGCCGCCCCCGGCCAACAGCCGTAACACGGAAGGCGCCCGCGATTCAGCTCCGGGTCAGGTCAGCGCAGGGTGTAGCGCCGGGAGCTGGGCGTCGGCGGTTGGCCAGTGTTCCGGGGCCTCGGCGAGCAGGCGCCGGGCGGTCGCCAGCCAGTGCTCGCGGGCCGGCACGACCAGTCGCCTGATCGGCTCCGACGAGCCTTTGCGCACCGCGTCCTCGTAGGCCTCTCGCAATTGCGGAAACAGCGCCGCGCGCATGCCACCAAGGTTGGCAAAGTAGAAGTGCAACGGCCCGGTGGTCGGGCTGGACAACAGGGCCGGCAGGGTCACGAGCATATCCGCCAGGTGATCGCGCACCGCTCGCAGCACGCGTTCCGAACGGGTGCCCAGCACCTCGGCCATGCACTCCTGCCAGTCGGGACCGAGGAAATCCCCGGCCAGGACCTCCCCCACCTCGTGCCAGACCGCCGCCTCCAGTTCACCGTCGACCACGCGCTCGAACGCAGGATCCCGATCCGGGTCGTGACCATAGGCGCGCAGCGCGCGCCCCATGCCGTCCTCCGGCTGGCCACGGAACTGCCAGGCCTCGGCCGCCTCGAGCACCATCCGACGCACCGATTCACGGCGCACGAAGATCCGCCCCTCGCGCGACATCGCCGGTGGGGCGACGAGATCGCGTGCCAGCTCGTCACCCACGACGTGGATACGGTAACCGTCAAAATCCTCGCACTGCTCCAGCTGCCCGAGGAAAAATACCGGCCGGCCACCGCGTCCGTAACCGGCCCCGTAGGCCAACCCATGAGCCGCCAGTCGCTGGTTGATCGCGTCCTCGTCGAACGGGTCGTACGCGACGTCGTCCAGCATCAGGGGTTCCAGCTCCACGTCCTCGAGTTCCTGCCAGCGCTGCTCGCGCGCGACCACCCAATCTCCGACCGCCTGACGATCAAGCGCGGCGTTCGGGGCCAGACCCTGCTCCCACCGGTAGAACTCACGCATCTCCAGCAGGTAGATGCACAACGTGGCATTGCCGGCGTACTGCGCATCGGCGATATCGCAGTTGCGCTGTACGCCGGCCGCCAACTGGCGGAGCTCGGGGGTAAGCGAGGAACAGGATTGCGCGTGCTGGACATCGGCCATCGGGATCTCGTCTCCACTTGGGAAGCACTGAAAAAGCCGGCCAGGCTTTCCGGTACAAGCGGCGGCGCAAATACAGTTGCGCGGCTTGGTTGGGAACCACCACCTCTGGTGGTCGGTTCCGGAGGTACGCCCCGACCTTCCGGGGGCACTCGCTCGATCATCGACTTCCTTGCATGGGGACCCCGTCCAGTCCTTGCGCAGGGAGCCTTGGCGTGGCGAAACCACCCGTAACTGCGATTCCGCCTCCCTGTCTGGAGAATAGTCGACGCACCCCCGGGTAACCATCCAACCCCACAGCCCATGCAACAAAAAAGACCCTGCCAAGGCAGGGTCCTGATGACGGAAACATCGATTGAAGGCGCTTCCCGGGAACACGTCCGTGTGCCCCGTCGCCCGGGCCAGTGGCCTCAGTCAATCACGCCGCTTACCCAGTAGTTCACGTATTGCGGGTGATCGTTGATGAAGCGCTCCACGGCGTCGTCATAGGAGTTCTCCTGAGCAAAGAACATCGCGTCCTCCAGGGTTTCGAGGTCGATATGCATGCGCGAGATCATCATCGCCACGTCGTGATAGTCCTCCGCGAAACCCTCGCGCGCCAGGGCATGGATGCGCTCGAAACTCCCCAGGGCCCCTTCCGGGTCTTCCAGGTAGCGCAGGTCGTAGGCGCCGAATTTCCAGTGCGGGCTCCAGCCGGTCACCACGATCCACTCGTCGCGACGGATCGCACGCTCCAGCGCGGAGGTCATGCCGGCACCGGAGGAGATCTGCAGGTCATAGCCATCCAGGCCGTAGGTCTCGATGGCCTCTTCGGAGAGCCGGGTCAGGCCTGCGCCGGGGTCGATCCCGGTAATGCGGCCATCCAGCCGATCGCGGACCGAGTCCTTCTTCAGATCCTCGATGGAACCGAGCTCGTCCTCGGGGATATAGTCCGGTACAACCCAGCCGAGACGGGCATTGCCGTACAGCGGGCCCAGATTCACCACGTCCTGCCCCACGCGATCCATATAGTCGGCGTGGGTACCCGGCAGCCAGGCCATCAGCATCATGTCGATGTCACCGGAGGCCAGGCCCTGATACTGCGGGGCGATGTCGGTCTGGATCAGTTCGACCGAATAGCCCATCTCGTCCTCGATGACGCGTTCGGCCAGCTTGGTCACGAACTCGGCGTCGGACCACGCGGTCCAGCCAATCTGGATGTCGGCGGCCTGGGCCGTGGAGAGGCCCATGGAGGCGGCCAGCACACCGCCCAGCAGGGTTGAAGTCAGTGTCTTGTTCATCGTGCTACTCCTTCCTTCGAGTGAAACGGATAGCGCGACACGAGGGCCGGTCAACGGCTCGCCTTGCGCCGCAGTCCTACGCTCTGGGTGATCCGGTCGAGCAGGATGGCGAGGATCACGACCCCCAGGCCGCCCTCGAACCCCAGCCCGACATCGAGCCGCTGGATACCGGTGAGCACGGTGTTGCCAAGCCCGCCAGCACCGATCATCGACGCGATCACCACCATGGAGAGTGCCAGCATGATGGTCTGGTTAATGCCCGCCATGATCGACGGCATCGCCAGAGGTAACTGAATCTTGGTCAGAAGCTGGCGCCGATTGCAACCGAAGGCCAGCCCGGCCTCGATCTGCTCGCGATTCACCTGGCGGATGCCGAGGTTGGTCAGGCGCACGACCGGCGGCATGCAGAAGACCACCGTGGCGATCGCACCCGGCACCGTACCCAGGCCGAAGAAGATCGCCGCCGGGATCAGGTAGACAAACGGCGGCATGGTCTGCATCAGGTCCAGCACCGGACGGACCGAGGCCTCGACCCAGTCACTGCGCGCCATCGCGACCCCCACCGGCATGCCGACCGCCAGCGCCACGGCGGTGGCCGCCAGCACCAGCGACAGGGTCTTGATCGTGGGCTCCCACAGATCCATCCCGAGGATCAGGCCCAGCGCGACGATGGCGAAGATGCCGAAGCGCCAGCTGACCCGCCACCAGCTGAGTCCCACCAGGGCCAGCACCAGCAGCCAGGCCGGGATCGCCAGCAGCGCGCCCTCGAAGGAGTTGGTCAAGAGCCCGAGGAACCAGGCGATGCCGTCCAGGGCCGGTTCCAGGTTGTCGAGGATCCAGTCAACTGCAGCCTCGATCCAGTCGCCGACGGGGATGTTGATGCGCCCTTCCATGTCAGTGATCTCCGTTCGAGACAGCCGCCGTCCGGCTGCGGTCCAGGGCCTCGACCAGGCGCGGAAGGGTCACCAGGCCGCGGAATCGTCCATCCGCATCGACCACGGGGATGGGCACCGGGCTCTTCGCGGCCCGCCCCGGCAGGTCCGCCAGCGCCATATCTTCGGCGACCGGCTCCACCTCGACGGCGACCTCGCTCGCGGGTCGGTCCACGGTCAACTCGCCCAGGCGCTTGGCCTGGACGACGGAGCGGAATCGACCGCCGGCATCGACGATCACTGCCTCGTTACCCGGGACGTGGGCAATGCGGTTGCGCGCCTCGCCGGCCGTGGTGTCGGCATCCAGCACCGGAATGTTCTCGCTGTCCATGATGTCACAGGCCTGGAACACCTGGGTGATGTCCACCCCGTGGAAAAACGAGCGCACGTACTCGTTGGCCGGGTCTACGATGATCTCTTTGGGCGTCCCGACCTGCACCACCTCGCCCCCCTGCATGATGGCGATGCGATCGCCGATACGGATCGCCTCGTCCAGGTCGTGGGAGATGAAGACGACGGTACGTCGGTGTTCGCGTTGCAGGTCCAGGAGCCGGTCCTGCATCTCGGTGCGGATCAGCGGGTCCAGTGCCGAGAACGCCTCGTCCATCAGCATGATCGAGGGGTCGGTAGCCAGCGCCCGCGCCAGACCCACGCGCTGCTGCATCCCGCCGGAGAGCTCGTCGGGATAGCTGCGTGCATGGGCCTTGAGACCGACCTGATCGAGCGCCTCCAGCGCCCGCTGGCGGCGGCGGGCGCGGCCGACGCCGGCGATCTCCAGGCCCAGTGCGGCATTGTCGATCACGGTCTTGTGCGGCATCAGGGCGAAGGACTGGAACACCATGGCCATGTCCTCGCTACGCAGCCGGATCAGCTCGCGCTGGCTCATCTGCGTGACATTGCGTCCGCGGACCTCCACGGTGCCGGCGGTCGGCTCGATCAGCCGGTTGAGCAGGCGCACCAGGGTCGACTTGCCGGACCCGGAAAGGCCCATCACCACGAAGATCTCGCCCTCGGCGATGTCCAGGTTGCAGTCCTTCACGCCCACGGTATTGCCGGTGCGCTCGAAGATGGTGTCCTTGTCCAGTCCGTCCTCGATGAGCCGCAGGCCCTCCTGCGGATTCGGGCCGAAGACCTTGTACAGCTCGCGCACCCGGATAATGGGTTCCATGCCTCGATCTCCCTGCAGCGCTACGTCCGGCCCTCGGGCCGGACCGGACCCGTTACCAGTCGTACTGGCGGATGAACTCGGGCAGCTTGTCGATCATGTCGTCACGCCCGAAGAAGCGGTCGGCGCGCGCCAGGCGCATCTCGTCCTGGATGTCCTGATCACCGCCGAAACAGAATACCGGAAGGTTGATCTGGTATTCCATGCGCAGCATCCGTATCACGTCCAGGGGATCGAAGGCCTCGATCTCGTCCAGATCCAGCAGCAGGAAACGGTACAGCAGCACTTCGTTCCACGGCCCGAGTTCATCCAGGTCGGTTACCCGGTGCAACTGCCAGTCCTCCGGCAACTGGGCCTGCAGGCGCTCGGTCAGCGCGGCATCCTGAGTCATCAGGATCAGGCGCTTCTCGAGGCGGCGTTCGATCGTCGGTTCGGACATGCGACTTCTCCGGCGTTCGCGGTCGTGGGGCGCGGAACGAGCGGCTCAGGCCGCCGAGATCCCGCGATAAAGCCCGTCAATACGGGCACTGATCTCGTCCACCATGCGGGCCTCGAGCTGGCCGTTCAAGCGCGAACGCACGCGCAGGCGTTCCGGGGACTCACCGATCAGGCGCGCCTCGAGGATCGCGGTCGTCGCGGGGTCCTCGCACCAGATGCGCGCGATGTGCGAGCCCTGCACATGGAGCCGCAGGCGACCACAGGCGCCGCGGGTTTCGAACACGTGGTTGTCGCGATTCACGCGGATGCCGTCGCGCACGGACGGCGAACCCTGCCCGTCGGCCAGGTCCTCCAGCTCCTCGCGTCCGGCAGCCAGCCACTGGTCAAGCGTGCCTGGATCCGGCTCGACCGTCCGCACCGGAACGCCGAAGCGGCGTTCCAGCACCGCCCGCAGCGCCGACTCCACCTGCGCGGATCCCGGGGGTTGCGGGCACTGGCGGGCGCAGTCGGTCATGCCGGTCTCCAGGGCCGGGCGCAGCCAGTCACGGTAGCCCTCGCTGGGAGCGTGCACGCAGGCCAGGAAGCGCTCGACCGGGAAATACCGCAGAAAGCTCGCTCCGAAGACGCAGCCCTCGTCGAGCGTCGCCGCGCCGGTGCCCATGATCTTGCGCCCCTGCACCCAGACATCCTGCCCGCGAGCCTCCACCCCCTCGAGCCCGAGCTCGCGCAGGACATCCATCGCGATCCCGAGGCCCATAGCGAACAGGTGGCGATGGCCACGCGCGAGGACATGGCGCGGCTGGATCAGGAAGAAGCAGGCCTGGTCGGCATCCACCCAGACAGAGCCGCCTCCCAGAGGGCGGCGGACCACCGGGACACCCTGCTCGACGCAGGCCGCCAGATCCAGATCGGTCGCCGCATCCTGACTGGCCCCGACCGAGATGTGCGGCTCTCGCGCATGCGTCCACAGGACACGCGGCGGTGCATCGGGCGTGGTGGATGCCGCCAGGCCGGTATACAGCGCATGGAGTTCTTCGGCGGACCGGGCCCCGGCGTCGATCCACTCCGGGGTTACCGTCGATGCGACCAAATGTCAGCCCTCGGTCTTGCCCTGTCCGGCACCGGAGTCGTCTGGCTTCTCCTCCTGGCCGGGCTGATAGAAGTAGCGAAAATAGAAGTCACTGCGCGAGAGGTCCTCGTACAGCTTGGCGCGCTCCTCGACCCCGCTGCGCATAATCTCGACCATGGCCATGGCCTGCTCGCCATCGATGATGTGGATACCACCGGTCAACTCCTGGTCGGTGTCGAGGAAGTGCGCGGCCAGTTCCTCCGGCTCCTGGATGTAGACCAGGAACGACTTGCACTCGGGGTCCTCCAGATCCAGGGGCTGCATCACGATCTTGCCCAGCCAGGCCAGACGCGCCACCTGGTTGAACTGGTGGATATCGAGCTTCTTGCCTTTCTTGTACTTGTTGAGTTCGTTGCGGATCTCGCCAATATTGGCGATCTTCATCGATTTCATGGATGTGCATCCTGCCGCGAGTGTTGCGGGAGCATAAAACAACTGCGTGCCCGGGCCGTAAAAAAACCCCGGCAGACCGGGGTTCTTGAGTGGGGCACGCGGGAATTCCGCCGCCCCTCGCGCCGTTCCATGGCGCGTACGGATTATAGCGGGGTTACCACTCGAACCCGCTGTCTTCCGGTTCTTCAAAGCCGGCGACTTCTTTCAGGGTCTCCTCCAGGGCGCCGGGCGAGCTGCGCAGGCGCATGAAGCTGTTGTCCCCCAGCATCCGCAGATCCGGGAAGTGCAGCGCCTTGCGGAAACGCATGTGCAGCGCCTCCACTTCGCCCCCGCGGACCAGGATCTCGATCGGCACCGTCGCGGTATGGCGGAACTCGCCCACGTCCACGATGCCGAGCTGGTGCAGGTCGGCGGAGTCCTGGTCGGCCCCGTCCGCCTCGCGCACGGCCACGCCGATCACGGTGACGTCCTGCCCCGGGATGTCCACCCGGTAGACCTCGCTGACCCCGGAGACGCGGGATGCGAGATTGCCATCCAGCTCGCTCAGCGCCGCCCGCCTGGAGCCATGACTGGCCAGCTCGTACGGCGCATCAAAGCGCTCCATGCCGAAGGTATAGCGGTAGCGATTCAGGTCGCGTTCGCTCATCCCGTCCTCGGAACCGAACTCGCGCTCGGCACCCAGGGTACTGGCCAGACGGCTGGCGACGCCCGTTACCGGACGGTCCAGACGATAGGCGTGACGGAAATACTCCAGGTTGTTGTAGCTCACCTGCAGCTCGCCATCGACCGCCGTCACGGCCACCCGGATCGGGGCGATATACCCGCCGCGCTCCTCGGATCCGGCGACGGACAGCAGGTCATCGTGGGTGACCACGACCACATGACGGTCATTACTGACGGGGTATTCACCCAGGAACCGAAAGTCGGCTCCCTCCAGGCGTTCCCGCACACTGGCGGCCTCGGCGGAGACATCCGTCCCCGAGTCGGTGTAGGCCAGCACGAACGGACGGTAATTGTCCGCCGCCACGGTCTGGCTCGCCGCGAACAGCGCAATGGCCGCGACCATGCCGACGGCGCGGACACTCCCGCGCAAGGCGTGGATTGCTCGCATGGCATCCTCCTTTGAATTCTCTAATAAGTTCGAGCGGAACGCTCGGCAGGAAAAAGGGCCCGGAACGCACCCCCCGGTGCGTCACGAACTTCAGAATCACCCGCCTTCCCTGGCGGATCCGGCCTTCCCCTCAAGGCCGGTGCACCCTCCCGGGCACACGACACCGAAGCCCGCGGCGGTCAGGCGACCGCCCCGGGCCTCCCGATCAGAACCGGTACGCGTACCCGATCTCGAGCTCGTACTGCTTCATCTCGATCGTGCCCAGTGTCCCCTGCTGGTCAATGGGCCCGGTCACATCGTTGCTCGGGGCATACATGGCCGCAAAGCTCAGCTCGGAGTTGGCACCAATCCCCTTGGTGAACCCCATGGTCAGATGGTCCTTCATGACAGCCGGCGCCAGGATGTTCAGACCAACGTCACGGGAGCCAATTGGGTTCTGACCACGGTTGTAACCAACGCGCCAGGTCCAGTCATTACCCGCCTCGAACTGGGCACCAATCTTGAAGATATTGATATCACTCCAGCCAAATCCAGGTCCGTTGTCAGAACCAAAGGGTGCCTGATTCGTACTGGGGTTCGAAACGGCCGCTACGTCCGTATAGTTGATGCGCTGGTAATCGGCCATCACCGTAATGCTGGGCGTGACGTCCACAGAAACCCCCAGACCATAGGTTGACGGAATATCGAAACTACCACCCTCGGCGAAAAGCCCTGAATAGTCGTCGAAATCACCGTTCCGGATCTTGGAGCGGTAGCTTGCGCCGAGTCGAACGCCCTCGGCCACTTCGGCCTGCATGCCGATTTGAGCACCGTAACCCCACGTGGTGTCGGTCGCCCCGCCCGTGAAGAAGCTATCGGCATTGGTCGTGCCGCGCTGATCGAAAAGCACGCCTTTGGCGCTAAAGCGCTGATAGCTGATGATCGGACTGAATCCGACGCTCACGCGCCCATCAGCAAATTTCTGGGCGTAGGTCGGGATGATCGCCAACTGCTCCAGGTCCACCCCCGCCGAACCGTTACAGAAGAGACCATCACCGCTCGCATCTTCAGGAAGCTGATTCGGATCACACGTGGGGTTCGGGAAAGCGGGGTAGTTGGTATTCATCCCTCCGTTACCCAGCAGGGCAATACCCCAGGATCGGTCCTCGTCGATCTGCTGGACATAACCAACGGACGGAATGAAGAAGTTTTCGCTATCGGAATCGACCGTCCCCATACCCTCGATGGTTACGGAACGTTCGGGACGGAAGTAGGCGAGGGAGCCGTCGATGCGGGTTTCCATGCCGGCGATGCCGGCGGGGTTGATGCCCGGGGCGTAGGAATCCTGGGAGATCGCCATGCCGACGCCCCCCATGCCCTTGGCCTTGGTGCCGTAACCGTGGGCGAAGTAGCCGTTGGTGGCGTGGGCGACGCCGGCGGAGCCCATGGTCAGGCCGACCGCGATCGTCACCAGGCTGCGGCGAATGATGCGTGCTTCCATTTTGTATCTCCTTTGGTGGTCTTCTTGTTGTCTTGTACGAACACCCCGGTTACGCGCGGCCCCCTTGTAATGCCGCCGGTCCGGTCTTGATGGTGTTCCCACGGCCCGCGCCACGGTGACCGACCGTGTTGCGGGTTTTCCGGCAGGTGTGTTCAAGGGCACTCGGGCGAATGGCCTTGATAACCCTGCTCGAAACCTGAATATTCAAAAAAACTTATTGATCCCCTGACGTGCGAAAGCCCCGGGGGTGCCGGGGCTTTCGCTGGATACTACCACTATCGTTTTCAGGCTGTCTTCTCGTCTTCTGTCTCGTCGGCGTCGAAGTCGAAGGTGCCGACATCCTCCCCGGCCATTTGCCGCTGGACGAACCCGACATCGGTCGAGTTGAGAGCAAACGGGAAGGACAGGATGTCCGTCGGGCTGGAATCGCCATACGGGCGGTTGCAGGCCGAGACCTCCTCGTCCGACTTGCCGGGGCAGCCGGAGGTCTGGAACGGCTTGCCGGAGGCGATCAGTTCCTCGACCTCGGACTGCGGCAGACCGAAGTCCACCACCTGGCCATCATTGTTGAACTTCATGTCGTCGATACGGCCACCGGCGTAGTCGATCACGAAGCGGCCCAGCTGCACGCGGCGCCACTGGTCGCGCGGGACCGGGTTCCAGTCTTCCATCAGCGAGCCCTCTTCCGGGAAGAAGGCGAACATGTGGTTGTGGCCGCCCAGGTCGCGGATACGCTGGCAGACCTGCAGGATCTCTTCCTCGGTCTCGCCCATGCCGCAGATCAGGTGCGCGCCGAACTTTTCCGGCCCGAAGATCTCGGCGGCCCACTCGATGGACTGCCAGTACTTGTCCCAGGTGTGCGGGCTCTCCACCGACTTGCCGCGGGTGCGCTCGAAGATCTCCGGGGTCACCGCGTCCAGCGCGACGGTGAAGATGTCCGCGCCCTTGTCGCGCAGGAGCTGGAGGTCTTCATAGCTCATGGTGGTCGGATTGGACAGGATCGACACCGGGATATGGTTGACCTCGGCGACCCAGCGCTCCAGCAGCTCGACGGTGTCGGCGTCGGAGTTCGGGTGGGTGATCATGGAGATGCACATGCGCTCGAACTGGCCGGCATCGGCATGGTTCTTCACGCGCTCGATCACCTCGTCGTACTTGGCGGTGGGCCAGTCGACGCGGATGAAGTTGCGGTCGGCGTAGTCGCGCGATTCCTCGCGGTGGCGGGCCAGGCCGCAGTAGGAACAGTTGGCGCGGCAGCCTTCCGGGTAGGTCACCAGGAGGTTCAGGCAGTGCGTGCAGGACGTGCGATGCATGGTGCCCGGCACCAGGCCCAGCGTGATCGCGGCCGCGGTGGACATCTGCACGTACTCCGGCGAACGCATGTCCGGGGTCTTGATGTGATAGTCGGGCCGGTAAAAGTTGATCGGCGCGACCATCTCCTCTGCACTTGCACTCATGGAATTCCTCCAGCGTTGTCTCGGGGATGCCAGGCATCCGTCGACCGGGTCCGATTACGCGGCCCGGTCACCATCGTTGAAATACTCGGAAAATGCAATCCATCCGCGGCGCTGGGTGGCATCTTCCTGCGCCCGCGGGGTCCGCCAGTGTTCGTTGAGAAAGGCGCGTCGCTCGCAGGCCCGGCCCAGCGCCGGTCCGTACTGGTCGCGCATCTCCTCGTCGTAGTCGGCGAAGGCCTCGTCGTCGCCTTCGAGGTGGCCGATCGCGGCCTCTCCCGCGGCCTCACCCGACACCACCGCGGCGGCGATGCCCGCCCCGGTAATCGGGTGTGTCAGGCCGGCGGCATCGCCGACGAACAGCACGTCCCCCGCTACCAGGGAGTCGCGCAGCCCACCGACCGGGATCGCCCCGCCGGTGCGGTAGCGGATCTCTTCGCCTAGCAGGCCCTGCTCTACGAGCTGGGCATGCAGCGACTCCAGCGGGGCCTTCAGATCACCGGCGATCCGCTTGTCGGCACCCAGGCCGAGGTTGGCCCACTCGCCCTTGGGGAAGAGCCAGGCATAGCCGCCGGGGTAATCGTCGGAGAGCCAGACGTCGGTGGCGGTATAGGCCTTTTTCAGCGGCACGGTGTACTGGCGCGTCTGCACCGTGGGCAGAGACTCCAGGCCGAGCGATTCGGCAACCGGAGAATGCGGACCGTCGGCGGCAATCAGCACGCGATAGCCGACCTCCTGCTCCGCCCCCTGATGCTTCACCCGGGCGACGTGACGCTCGGCATCCACCGCCATCAGCGGCGTGGAGGTGACCAGCTGCGCCCCGTTCGCCTCGGCCGCGCGGATGATGGCGCGGTCGAACTCGCCGCGATCCACCATCAACCCGGGGAAGTCGGAATGCTCCACGGCCCCGGAGGGCAGGAAGCTCTGCATGGAATCGATGCGCTGCAGCAGAACGCCCTCCGGCTTCGCATAGGCGCCCATCGGGTTGGGGATAAACTCGGCGCACTGCACTGGCTCGCCAAACGCCTTGTTGCGCTCAACCGCCAGCACCGACAGCCCGGCAGCGGCACACACACGCGCGGCGGAGGCCCCGCCGGGCCCCAGCCCCACCACCAGGACATCGACCCTGGACGGCAGCATCAGCGAAGACCCCCGGCGCGGCTCACTGCGCGGCCGCCGGGTCGACCTCGGCCTGTGCCAGGGCCGACTGGATGGCGGCGATGAAGTCATCCACCGTCAGCTGTAGCATCTCGACATCCCGCTCGGCGAAAAAGGCGCGGACGCGATCCTCCATCTCGGCCTGCGGGGTATCGCGCAGGGCGGCTTCCAGATCCGCGATGGTACGCGCCGGCTTGACGAAGATATCCCCGGTAATCCAGAGCTGCTTGAGGCGCTTGCGCTCGGGATCCAGCGCCGCGCCCACGCGCATCAGGCCACCGTCGGACTTGAAGATGCTCTCGAACATCGGCGCATCGGTCGCCGGGCGGTTGCGCTGGTACACCCACTCCTCGGTATCGATCTCGGCCAGGGCCTCGTCGAAGGCGCGACGCTCTTCCGGCAGCAGATCGGCGGCCTCGGTGCGCACGCCGAACTCCTCGGCGAAGGCACGTGCGATGGCATCCTTCACCACGTCCAGGGCGGGCATGTCGTCCAGCAGCGTGGCCAGGTTCACCACGCGGTCGCGGGCGGATTCGATCGCCTTGTTGGAGAGCTTCTCGGCCGGGATGCGCAGGATGCGCAGCATGTCCTCGACATCGAACTCGATCAGCAGCGTGCCCTGGTACATGACCGACTCGCCATCGAAAGCGCCGCCGGTACCGGAGATCTTCCGGCCATCCACCTCGATATCGTTCCGGGGACGGAACTGCGCGTCCACACCGAGCGAGCGCATGCCGGCCGCCGCGGCATTGCAGATGCGCGCGGCGATCTTTCCCATGTCCGCCGTGCCGAGGAAGCGCTTGTCCAGGTACAGCTCCCAGCCCAGCTGCGTGGCATCGAAATAGATCGCGCCACCGCCGGTAATCCGGCGCTGGATCGCGATCCCGTTCGCCTTGCAGTACTCGGTATTGATTTCCTGGTCGACGTTCTGGTGGAAGCCCACCAGCGCGCAGGGCTCGAACTGCAGGAACCGCAGGGTGTGTGGAGAAACGCCTTCCTGGTGGCATTCCAGCAGCGAGCGGTTGAAGGCCATGTTCTCCGCAGCCGGGCGCAGCCCGGTATCGAGGATGCGCAGAAGCCCTTGATCGCGTTCAGGCATGGCAGCCACCCCCGGCCGCAATCTCGCCGCCTTCGGTCACGATGCGGATCCCGCCAAGGCCCTGGCGCGCCTTGCGCTCCTGCTCGCGGCGACGAGCCTCCTCGGCCACGATAGTGTCGAGGTCCAGCTCCACGCCGCTGCCCGCACCGGCATCCTCGGCCATCACCTCGTCGCCCACCGCGATGGAGCAGCAGGCGGGCGTGACCCGGACCTTCTTGCCCAGGCGCGCAGCGAGTTCCACCACACCCTCGGCCGGGTGTGCGATACCGGACAGGCCGGCCATCACGGCGTAGCTGTCGATCTGGCTCTTGGCCTCTCCCGGCGGACGGGCGCAGCCCAGCAACAGCGAGGTGTCGCCCAGACGTTCGCGGGCATCGTGGAAGAAGCGACCGACCGCGTGCACGTCGGGGGTTTCGAACGGCCGGCTGGCCGGGGCGTAGAACGGCATCACCACCACCAGCACCACTGCATCCGGCAGATGCCGCGCCAGCATCTCCAGCGCGTTCCACTCACCCAGGAGCTTGCCGTAATGCAGGCCGATCACGATATGCGGGACGACCTTCATGTTGGTGTTCACCAGGCTCTCGAGGGTGCGCTCGAAGTCGTCGACACTGCGGCGGAGGTGATAGACCTGCGTGATCGTGTCCTGGGCACCGATCACGTCCATCATGGCGGCGTCGATCCCCGCCTGTTCCATGGACAACGCGATATCGTCGTCGACCAGCGCGGTGTGCATCGCGATGCGAAACTCGGGGAATTCGTCCTTGATGCGGCGGATGGTCGAGTAGTACGGGTCGTACTCGACCTCGTTGCGATGGTTGGAGCCACCGGTCAGGAGCATGCCCTGAGCGCCGGACTCGATCACGCCATTCACCTGGCGCCAGAGATCCTCCGGGGTGCGGACGGGGATCATCGGTTCCAGGATCTTGGCCTTGCAGTGATCGCAGGCCAGCTTGCAGTCGCCGCCGGTGATCGACATCGCCGGCCAGGCACTCTTGCCACAATCGGCAATTTCGCTGGACTGGTAGGACTTGAACGTCGGGGTGTAGAAATGTACCGAACCCGGGTCCTCTGCGTGTCGCAGGCTATGCTGGAGGTCATTAACCAGCGACGGATCGACAGGGACATCCTCGAGGGGCTCTACCCGCTGGATGACATCGTTCCAGCTCGTCATGGGCATTCTCCGGGTCGGCGAATTTCTTGAAGGTTTTACTCGGGTATTACCGAAAAAAAGGGGCCGCCGACCTCGAGGGAACGGCGGCCCGGACCGGAAACGGGATCAGCAGCCGCCGAAACCGTCCGCTTCCATCTTGGCCTCGAAGGCCGACAGGGCGTCGGAGCCGGTCTTCAGATCACCGATTTCGCCATCCCAGTCTTCCGGCTTGAGCTTGATCAGCCAGCCTTCGCCGTAGGGATCTTCGTTGATCAGGCCCGGGTTCGCCGCAACCTTGTCGTTGGTCTCGGTGACTTCACCGGTGACCGGGGTCTTCGCCGGGCCCACCCACTTGCCGGATTCAACGGTGGTGCAGGACTTGTCCTTCTTGACCGTCTTGCCGACCTTCTTCGGGGTGTAGGACACGATCGTGCCCGCCAGCGAACAGGCGTAGGAAGTCAGGCCGACCGTCGCGGTACCGTCGCTTTCCTTGCGCACCCAAACGTTGTTTTCAACGTTGTACATCAGATCTTCCGGAATATCACAACCCCGAACTGCACCCATGTCTTCCTCCAGGAATATTCAAATAAAGCGGGAAAATTAAAACGTTATCGTTTTATCACTACGTAGTATCAGGTCGGCTAGTTCGCTCGCCCGATTCACTTCATCGACGGCGTCGATGAGATCCAAAGACGCGTCGATTCTATACCCCGGCAGCGCGGGCTGGCAAACGTGCAGGCGCACTCCGGCGCGTTTTGCGTCCTGGATAAAATCCTTGATCAGCTTGCCGTCTTCCATGGCCCGCAAGTCGTCCGCGACACCCTTCTCCATCAGCCGCACACCTTCCATCGTAAAGAAGATGTACACGTCCACATCCATGGACGCCATGACGGAACCGAGATAGAACGGCGTGGCACAGCGCCCCGGCGTCGACGGGCCCGAGGTCATGATGATCACGACCAGCTGCTCGTCGTTGTCCAGGTAATAGTCGTCGTCGAGATCCGCCATGGTATCGCTCACCGAAGTTTGCGCTGGCACTGGATGTCGTCATCCTTGGCCCGCTTGCAGTAGCCTTCCTCGGCCTTGTCGCCGGTCAGGAATTCTTCCAGCGCGGCCTCCACGCCGTTGGTCGGCTCCACACGGGCAATCCAGGCGTTGTAAGGGTCGGAGTTCAACAGCACTGGGTTCTCCAGAACCTCGTCGTTCCCCTCGACAATCTTGCAATCGATAAAGTTGGGAATAGGTCCCGCCCACTTCCCGCTTTCGATCGTTGCGACTGGCTTGCCCGGCGGCCGGCGCGTACCCGGACGGCGAACCCGCACGTGGATAATCTTGCCCGCAATGGTCTGCGACAGGTCCGTCATGCCCACCGTGAGCGTGTCGTCGTCCTCACGGCGCAGCCAGATCTGGAACTCGTCGTCGTAGAACAGTTCAGGGTGAAACTCGCAGCCGTTGCAATCCATGTTTCGCCTCGTTCCCGGGACCGAGCGGGCCCGTGCCTCCACAAAAAACGGGCGCCTGGCGCCCGTCTTCTGAACTCATCGATGGGCCATGCTGGGCATGGATCCGGGGGTCAGATGACCCCCTTCTCCTTCAGCAGGCCAATCGAGTCACTCACGTTCTCGTGAATGCCCAGCTTGCGTGGGGACAGCCCCATGGCCAGACCCAGCAGCTGAGTGAAGTACAGCACCTTCACGTCGGTCTTGATGCCGAACTCGGTCTCGGCACGCACCTGGTGCATCTCCAGACCGGAGTGGCAGGTCGGGCATTCGGTGGCGATCACTTCTGCCCCGGAATCTTCCGCCGACTGCAGGAGATTCAGCACCAGCTGGGTCGAGGTGTCCGAATCCGACAGGGTATGCGCGCCGCCACAGCAGGAGGTCTTCAGCGGGTAGTCCACATTCACCGCGCCCGCGGCACCCAGAAGGTCGTCCATGAAATGCGGCTGGTAGCTGGAGTCCGAGCCCGGACCGTTGTCCTTCTCGGGGAAGATCTGCCGCGGCCGCGTGTACATGCAGCCGTAGTAGTTCGCGATCTTGATCCCGTTGAGGCTCTTGGTCATCTTCTGCTTGATGCCTTCCGGCCCCAGCTCTTCCATCAGCCACTCGAGCAGATGAAGAGTCCGCACGTCACCGCTGTAGACCGGATCATCGGACTTGCGCGCCAGATCCTGGACGGTGTTCATCGCGTCCTCGGAGGTGGCGGTCTCGTATTCGGCCTTCTTCAGGTTGTGGTAGCAACCATTGCAGGGGGCCATCACGGTGTCCATGCCCATCTGCTCGGAGGCGATCGCCATGTTCCGTGCGGAGAGGTAGGTTTGCAGCATGGGGTGAACGTTCTTCACCTCCATCGCGCCGCAGCAGTTCCAGTCGCGCAGGTTCTCCATCTCGAGCCCCAGCGCCTTGACCAGCACGCGGGTGGAGCGGTCGTACGGGCCACCGGACCCCTCAAGCGCGCAACCCGGATAGTAAGCAACCTTAGCCATGAGCGGCCTCCTTCTGTTCGCGCACGTAGTTCTTCAGCACGTCCCCGGTCTTGCCCCAGGACTTGGTGCGCGGCGTGTGAATCGTGTTGAAGCCCATCGTCATAAGGTGCTTCACCGGCAGGTGCTTCATCATCCGGAACACGAACACCTTCAGCCACTCCTGAAGAAGGGGCTGACCGGTCTTCTTGAAGAAGTTCTGCATGACCTTGCCGTCTTCGATGCGGCCGGTCTTGTAGATCTGATCGGCGAACTCTTCGTCAAAGTGCGTGGACGGGGCCTTCTCGGTGATCCCTTCGTCTTCCATCCAGTGCGCCAGCGCCTTCATCACGCCTTCCGGCTTCACGTCCTTCGGGCAGATGTTGGTGCACTTGTTGCAGGACACGCACTGCCAGATGATGTCCTTGTCCTTGACCAGCTCTTCCTTCATGCCGAGGCGGGTCAGGTAGATCCAGTAACGCGGATTGAACTGCACGTTCTGCGCATACATCGTGCAGGAGTTGGTGCAGGACCCGCACTGCCAGCAGCGGTGAACGTTCTCCGCACCCGTGTAGGTCTGGATCTTCGCCTCGAAATCGTCGTCGTAATCGCGGACCGTGCGCGGGGCGATCATGGTGTTCCAGTGCCCGGACACATCCACCCCGTCGACCACCAGCTCGTCGTGCTGCTGGAGTCGTTCGTCCTCGATTAGTGCCTTTTCATGTATTGCCATGACGTCTCTCCGAAAACCTGGGTTGCCAGGCTCAAGTTCGTTCCGTTATTCAATGCAGCGACGCATCGGTTCCTTTCAGGCGACCTTCCGGGGAATCGATCCCCAGCATCTTCACGGCCAGTTCCAGTGGGTCCTGCTTGGCGCCGAACTGGTTGTCGATCATCCCCAGACTCATCGAGAGGGCCCGGGCGTAATCCGAGTAGGCCTGCACCCAGACCAGATCCGTCACGAACGGCAGGTCGCGGTAGAAGCCTTCCTCGGCGAGTGCATCGTAGAACCAGCGCCTGGCTCCCTCGATGGCCCCGACCGACTCCCCTATGGGGATGGAGCGGAGCGTGTCATTCCCGCGGATGAACTCCCGCAACGCGCCCGTGGTGGTTGACGTATCCCAGACCCAGCGACAGACCAGCGGAACCGCTTCCGGATCCGCGAAATGCAGGATCTCGGCACCGAAGTCCCAGATCGCCCTGCGCAGTTTCTTGTCATCCGCGGCCAGATCCGCAAAGACCGCCAGACGTTCGTTGACATCCACATCCGGCCGAACAAGGCCGCGCATGCCGTCGACCAGCGCCCCCTGGCGTTCCGCCATCAGCGAGCCAAGCTTGCGTCGAACCGAAAAGACCAGCCCGCCGAGCGCGCGAACATCTTCGGCATCAATCTCGTCGCCCTTGGCCACAATCGCCGCGAACACCTCGTGCTTGGACCGCAACGCCTCGATGAATGTCTCCAGACCGTCGACCCCGCCTGCCTCGGCGATGGCCTCTCTCAGACTCGAGAGCTTGGACCCGAGGATCTCCTTGTCAAAGGTGACCTCAAGCGGCTCCGGGGCGAGCCCCGAAGCCGCTTCGTCGCTTACAACCTCAGCCGGCTTTCTGAACCAGCGCATGCAGATCCGCTACCGCGCGGCCACCCGCGGCGGCACCCTGGGCGATCGAATCGTCGATCGTCTCGGGACCGTAGGCCGCACCGCAGGAGTAAACCCCCTTGCGGGTGGTGCCACAGGTGTTGGTGTACTGCTCGGCCTTTTCGATAAAGCCGTGCTTTTCGAGGCCCACACCGAAGACTTGGGAGATCTCGGGATTGTCGGCGTTCGGATCCATACCAATAGCGTGCACGACGATGTCGAACGGGATGATGATCGGACGCTTGACCAGGGTGTCTTCACCCTTGACCAGCAAACGACCGTCTCCCGAGGCGGTCACTTCCGCGATACGCGCCTTGACGAACTTGGTTTTGAACTCTTCCTGGGACTTCCAGTAGAACTTGTCTTCGTACAGGCCGAAGGTGCGGATGTCCATGTAGTAGATGAACACGTCGGTCTCGGGCGAGATCTCCTTGATCTCCATCGCCAGGTTGGCGGAGACGGTGCAGCAGATCTTCGAGCACCACTCGCGGCCGATCTGACGGTCACGGGAACCGACGCACAGCAGGATGCACACCCGCTCCGGCACACGGCCGTCGGACGGGCAGGCGATCTTGCCGCTGGCCACCATCTGTTCCATCTGGGTGGTGGTCAGGACGTCTTCGTAGGTCCCGAAGCCCCACTCCGGCTTGTTGATGGAGTCGAAATGGGTGAAGCCGGTTGCCAGGACCACGGCGCCCGCCTGGACGGATTCGCCGTTGGTCAGCGTGGCGGTGAAGTTACCCGCCTCCCCTTCCAGCTTCTCGACTTTGGCACTCTTGTGCACGGTCGAGTTGGCGTCGTCTTCCACGCGCTTGACCATGCGGCCAATCGCGTCCTTGGCCCACTCGCCGGAGGGCACCAGCTTGGCGTAGCCCGACAGAATCGGCGCGCCCCCCAGGACGTCTTCCTTCTCGACGACCACGGCCTTGTAGCCGGCCGAGTTGACATTCGCGGCGGCGGCCAGCCCGGCCGGCCCGCCACCCACTACTAGAACGGTATCTTGCTGCATCAGACCTTGCCCCCGTAAGCGAGTTCAGGATTGTAGAGGTATTCGATATTCCCGGCTTCGACTTCCTTCAGGTACTCCTGGAAGGTCTTCTTGGCCTCGGACCAGGACATGCCCATCTTCTCGACCAGATCCTCGCAGGGCGACGCGTGCCACTGCAGCTGGACGATCTTGAACGGGTCCGCGCCGCAGGCCAGGGCCGCGAACTGGACTTCCGCCATGATCGGAATCTGGAAGTTCTGGTTGTGGGCCTTGCCGATCCACTGGTTCTTGTCCATCGTCGTGACACAGCCGGTATCGTTGGCCAGCATCACGTCGGCGTTGGCTTCCTCGCGGGCCACACGGATCTTGCGATCCATCGTGAACGAGCGAGTGAATTCACGCTCGGAGATGATGTGACGGAAGCCGAAGCCGCAGCAGTCGTACCACGTGGAGTAGTCGATCACCTGCGCACCCAGGGCCTGGGCGGTCGAGGTGATGATCGCGGTACGGTTGCCGCCCAGCACGGACGGATCGTACACCGCGTCTTCGTGGACCATCTTGTAGTAATGGCAGGCCACGTGGGCGGTGGTACGGATGTTGGAGACGTCGATGGTCTGCAGCTCGGAGGCGATGCGGTTGCGCATCACGTGCACCCACTCGGAGTAGTGGATGATCTCTTCCGGGATGACCAGCTTGCCGTCGACCAGGCGCCCCAGCTTGCCGAGGATCTTGGTGACCTTCTCGCGCAGCTCGGCGGACTCGACCAGATACTTGCGGATCTCCTTGTAGTTGCCGAAGGAGGTGCCGCAATGCACCAGCGGGAAGAAATGACCCAGCTCGTGGCCGTGCTGCTTGCCGGAGACGTACGCCTGGTGGAAGTTGCGCAGGAATACGGCGGCGAGCGACTCGACGTTCCCGATACCGGAGCCGTGGTAGTTCCAGGCGGTGCAGGAGGTCTGGTCGGTCTCGTCCAGGTAGTCCTTGCCCGGCTCGAAGCCGAACTTGTTCATGAACCACAGCAGCGAGGTCGGGTAGCCCGGGATGTTGCCGCACTGGCCACAGGACTTGTGATGCCACAGCTGCTTGGTCGGGACCTTCTTTTCCCAGCCGAACAGGGTGTTCACCGTGGCTGGCTCGTGCTCATCCCCGATGCGATGGATGATGATCTGACCGTCCTTTTCGAGCTCGTACATGTGCTCGCGGACGTCGTCCATGCGGTCGCCGAGGTCGATGGTGCGGCGGTCGACGTGCTTGCGCACCCAGTCGGTGGCCTTGACCGCGTCTTCCTTCGACAGGTCGGTCGACTGGAAGAACGAGCCGTGACCGGCAATGCCCTGGCCGTCGGTGTTGTGGTAGCCGGGCTTCATGGTGCCGGCACCGGCACCTTCACCATTCTGGTTGTGGTTGCCTGGGGTCTGTTCACTCATAACGCTTCTCCTGATGTCTTGGATGCGGGAACGGGCCGACGGGTTATTCGTCGTCTTCCTCTTCCTGCTCCTCGAGCCAGTCTTCGTAGTCCTCGCGCTTCTCGTCGATGAAGTCCTCGATCACGTCGAAGAGGTTCTCGTCCATCAGCTCGAGGGACTTCAGAACCCCGGTCATTTCCCAGATGGTGTACATCTCGACCGAGGTCTTCAGCGACACTTCCCAGGCGGTCTCGACCGTCTGCAGCGTCTTCACCGGAATCGCCTTGCGCAGGATGCGCAGGTCGCCTTCCACCTTCTGGATGTTGGGACCCCAGTCGGGGAAGTGATCGGGCTGGATCATGTCGGGCGACAACTGGTTGCCCGTGGTGATCAGCTTGAGCATGACGCGGCCGAACGGACGGAGGACGTCCTTGGCGGACTGCATCTCGTGCTTGATAGCCACTTCGCGCATGATCGCGACCAGGCCACCGGGGGAGTTCTTGAACGGGCAGCGCGCCGCACAGGTCATGCACTGGGCGCAGGCCCAGATCTTTTCCTGCATCGCGTCGTAGATCTGCTCGACGTTTTCGGTCCAGAGCAGCTGGACGATCTCGCGCGGCGAGTAATCGTAGAACTGGGCGGACGGGCACGTGGCCGTGCAGATCCCGCAGTTCAGGCAGCCGTTGAGCTCGTGGTCGTAGCGAAAATCTCCGCGAATGTCGTCGAAGATTTGCTGCATCTCAGCGTATGTCGCCATATCTCACACCTCTTCGCTTTAGGCGATGCAGGTTTCTTGTGAACCTTGCGCAGCCAGCCTAGACCTCGTCCAGGCACCAATCCAGTTACCGCATGGCAACCATCGTTATTCAGGATTCGGGGCGGCCAACCCTTGCGGATTGCCGCCCCGAATCAAGCGTTTGAAACGCTTCAGGCTTTCTTCACGAGGAAGTAGAACTTGCCGCCTTCTTCCTTGTGTTCCATCAGCTCATTGCCGGTCTGCTTGGCGAACGCCTGGAAGTCCTTCACGGCGCCCGGGTCGGTGGCGATGATGTGCAGAACCTGACCGGCATCCATCGCGGCGAGCGCCTTCTTGGCGCGCAGGATGGGCAGCGGGCAGTTCAGGCCGGAAGCATCGAGTTCTTGGTCAAAGTTGGCCATCGTTTCTCTCCTTTGAGTGCGTTTTATCAGTCGGGTACTGCAGTCCGAATCGGGCCCTGAACGCGACAGCCACGACCGAACGGTTACCTGCCGAATTCCCCCTTATAGGCGAAACGGCATCGGAATACAACCGAATTCTAATCCGGGCTTACCACCGGTTTGCCCGTCTGCGCCCAGCCCACGATGCCGCCGCGCAGGTTGTTTGCAGTCTCCACACCCTGCTGGGCAAGGAAGGCACAGGCCTGGGCGGACCGTGCCCCGCTCTGGCAGTAAATCACCAGGGGCGTATCGTCGCCGGTGAACTCGTCCTTGCGCATCGGCAAGGTCGCCAGCGGGATTAACTCGGCGCCCGGAATGACACCGCGACCGGTCTCGCCCGGCGAACGCACGTCGAGCAGGCGGAATGTCTTGCCCTCGTTCCGCCACTGTTCCAGCTCGTCCGGGGTGATCTCGGCAAATCCGTACACGCTGCGCTCCGGGTCATCTCGTGAAAACCGAACTCTCGCGGCAACCACCGCCCTTGGCAGGGGCTGACTCGGTAGAGTGGGCGCGGAGCATAGCGAAACCCGCCACAAATGCAAACAAGACCGACCCACGGGAGGTGGATGGTCGCCCGCGGGGAAAACTTTTGCTATCGTCGCCCCCGCTTAAGGAAACGCTGATGCATAATGATCAGCTTCACTGCTTCGCGGAGGATATCCCGGTGGACAAGAGCGAATTCCAGGTGGACGGCCACTACGCCGTCACGCTGAAAGACGAGAACGGCAAGCTGCGCCCCGCCAACATCTATGTGCACGACATGCAGGACGACTACATGATCGCGCGCCGGACCTCCGGTGGCGACGTCGGACTGCTGTTCAAGATGAGCTATGACGACGTGGTCAAGATCGTTCGCACCCACAAGGTGCTGGACCGCAAGAAGTTCATGGTGCCCGAGGCGATGCTGAAGCCGAAGCTGTGGGAAACCCGTGACAGCATGCGCACCTATTCGTCGGCTCCGGGGCTTGGCAAGTAACCACGCCCCCCGGCATGACCGCATGAGGGGGCCGGCGCCCGTCGGCCCCCGCGGCATGCATTCCGTTTTCCATTTCCTGCTCGCGGCCCTTCTGGCACTCGCGAGCCTGGCGGCGACGCCGACCCATGCAAGCGGTGTATCCCTGCCCGATCTCGGCGAGGCTTCCGGGGGCGTACTGACGCCGGCGGAGGAGCGCGAACTCGGGCGCTCGCTGTTGCGCGAGGTTCGCCGTACAGCGCCCCTGGTCACGGACCCCGAAGTCGTCTTCTACGTCGATTCCCTGGGACGCCAGCTACTGGCCAACGCACCCAGCGCGGACGGACCGTTCTACTTCCTGACCATCGACAACGACCAGGTCAACGCCTTCGCGATGCCCGGCGGCATCATCGGCATCCATGCCGGACTGATGCTCGAGGTCCGTGACGAGGCGGAGCTCGCGGCCGTCATGGCACACGAGATCGCCCACGTGACCCAACGCCACCTCGCACGCATGTTCGCGCGTGGGCGCGACATCAACTTCACCACCGGTCTGGCGATCCTGGCCGGCATCCTTGCCTCGGCGGTGGACCCCACCCTGGGCTCGGCCGTCATCACCGGCGGCGTGGCCGGCGGTATCCAGCAACAGATCAACTTCACCCGCGCCAACGAGGCCGAGGCCGACCGCGCCGGGATGCAGATCCTGCAGGGCACCGGATTCGACCCGCACGCGATGGCGGATTTCTTCGAACGCCTGCAGGAGCTCTCGCGCGGCGTCGGCGACCAGGTGCCGGAATACCTGCGCACCCACCCCGTGACCCTCGACCGCATCACCGACGCCCGCAACCGGGCCAGCCAGATGGCCGCCACCGACACCCGTGACCGCGGCCCCGAATTCGAATGGATGCAGGCGCGAATGCAGGCGCTGAAGGACCCGCGGCGCACCCTGGAACGCATCCGTGCGACCGACTCCCCCTCTCCTCCACGGCGCTATGGCGCGGCCGTCGCCCATCTTGAACGGGGCGAGCCCGGGCGCGCGCGCGAACAGCTCGAGCGCATCGACGCCGCGGACGCACCCGGCCTTACCCTCGAACTCGCGTTCACCGCACTGCTGCGCGAGGAAGGCGACCACGAAGAGGCGCTCGACCGGCTACAGGATCTGGATGCGGTGTACCCCGGCCACCCGGTGATCCGTGAGCGGCTGGCCCGCGTCCACCGCGACATCGGGCAGCCCGACCGCGCCATTCGCATCCTGTCCGACATGATCCGCCAGGAAACCGCGCCCAACCCGGAGCTCCTGCGCCTGCAGGCCGACATCGCCGACGCCGCCGGGTATATTGCAATCAGTCGGGAAGCCATGGCCGAATACTTCTTTCACCGCGCCCAGTACGAAGAGGCGGTCCGGCAATTCGAGGCTGCCATGGATGCCTCGGACGCCAGCGAACGCGACCGCCAGCGTATCGAGGACAAACGCGATTCGGCCCGCGAGACCGCACGCGAGGCCCGCGAGGGGCGCCGATAGCCGAACACCCGATGGGAATGTTCCCGCCGGGCGGCTCGTCTATCCAGCGGCATATCACCACCGCTATCCATTCATCAACGACCAACCCGGAATAGAGAGGTAGGATTCCTCATGCACATCTCACGCCGAGAATTCATGCAGTTGCTGGCCGCCGCCAGCGCCGCCGGTTTCCCCCTGGGCACCGCCGCCTGCAGCAACAACAAGGGCGGCACCGCGGGTGATCCATACGACACCCTGGATCGCTTCGGCAACGTGCACCTGCTGCACTACACCGACTGCCACGCCCAGCTGAAACCGGTCTACTTCCGCGAACCGAACATGAACCTCGGCGTGGCCAATATGCGCAACCGGCCACCGCACATCGTGGGCGAGCACTTCCTGAAGCACTACGACATCGATCGCAACAGCATTTACGCGCACGCCTACACCAACCTGAACTTCATGGAAGCGGCCGAACAGTACGGTCGTGTCGGTGGCTTTGCGCATCTGAAGACCCTGGTCAACAAGCTGCGCGACTCCCGTCCGAACGCGCTGCTTCTGGACGGCGGCGACACCTGGGGCGGCGGCTCCGGCTCCGCGCTGTGGACCAACGCACAGGACATGGTCGACGCCCAGAAGCTGCTGGGCATCGACATCATGACCGGCCACTGGGAATTCACCTACGGCGCCGACCGCGTGGAAGAGGTCGTGAACGGCGACTTCGCCGATGCCGGCATCGACTTTGTCGCCCAGAACGTGCGCGACGTCGACTGGGGTGACCGCATCTTCAAGCCCTACGTGATCCGCGAGATGAACGGCGTGAACGTCGCGGTGGTGGGCCAGGCCTTCCCCTACACCCCGATCGCCAACCCGCGCTGGATGGTCGAGCAATGGTCCTTCGGCATCCGTCCGGACGACATGCAGGAGACCGTCAACGACGCGCGCGCCGAGGGTGCCGAGATCGTCGTCGCCCTGTCGCACAACGGCATGGACGTCGACATCAAGATGGCCGGCATGGTCGAAGGCCTGGACGCCATCATGGGCGGCCATACGCACGACGCCGTCCCGCAGCCCCTGCCAGTGGAGCGCCCCGATGGCGGGACCTGCCTGGTCACCAATGCCGGCTCGAATGCCAAGTTCGTCGGTGTGCTGGACTTCGACTTCCGCGACGGCGCAATCAAGGACTGGGAGTACCGCCTGGTCCCGGTGTTCTCCGAGATGCTGCGAGAAGACCCAGGCATGGCGACCTTCATCCACAACATGCGCAACAGCGAGGTTACCTGGAAGGGCGAGACCTTCAACATGGAGGACAAGCTGTCCGAGGAACTGGCCGTCACCGACGACCTGCTCTACCGCCGGGGCAACTTCAACGGCACCTTCGACCAGCTAATCTGCGATGGCCTGATCGAATACAACGATGCCCAGATCTCCTTCTCCCCGGGTTTCCGCTGGGGCACCACGGTGCTGCCGGGCATGCCGATCACCTTCGAGCACGTGATGGACCAGACGGGCCTGACCTACCCGGAGATGACCCGCAACACCTTCACCGGGGCCCAGATCAAGGACATCCTGGAAGACGTGGCGGACAACCTCTACAACGCCGACCCGTTCTATCAACAGGGTGGCGACATGGTCCGCGTCGGCGGCCTGAAGTACGCCATCGATCCGACCGCCGAGATCGGCAACCGCATCTCCGAAATGGAGCTGGACGGCCGGAAGCTGGACGCCGACAAGGAATACGTCGTTGCCGGCTGGGCCAGCGTCCAGCAGAGCGTGCCCGGTGGCGTCGGGGTCGACATCTGGGAAGGCGTCGCCGACTACCTGCGCAGCCAGGATGGAAACGTGCGCATCAGCGACCTCAACGAACCGAAGATCAAGGGCATCGGCGAGGACAACCTCGGCTATGTCCCGACCACCGAGGACATGTACCGCAGGTCCTGATCGGTTCGCACCCCCCCTTCCGGGGGCAACCCCGGAACGAGAAAGCCCCGCTCATGCGGGGCTTTTTTGTGGCCGTCTTCCGGGTGACCCGCCTCCGGACAGGCCGCCCGGTGCCCCAGGGGTTCTATCTAAACATCCACCCAGCGCCCGCTGGCATCACGGCAGGCAGTGCCGTTAATCGTTTCGGGGTAGCCGTCCATGGTGGCCTGCACCTGGTACTCGCGGCAGTCCTGCCCCGACGAACGATAGGTCCGGGTCGGCGTGGCCTGGTACTGATGCCCGGTATTCGGGTTGCGCCAGGTCGAACTCTGGCGATCCGGGACCGTCTCCAGCGTACGCGACACGCGCATCCGGTCCACGTCATCCATGCTCCGCCCCACCGAACCGCCAACCGCCGCACCCGCCAGGGTCCCGGCAATAATCGCCGCAGTACGCCCGCGCCCGCCCCCGATCTGACTACCGATAACACCGCCGGCCGCACCGCCGATCAGGGCCCCGGTCTGCTGCTTGCTCACCGTCTGGCACCCCGCCAGCAGGGTCACGGAAACCACCAGAAACAGTATCGTCAGAATCCTGCGTGTCACCTTTCTAGCCTCCCGACGGCACGAACCGCCCTGATCCTCAACACGCAGACAGACTACGCCCACGCATCTGAATGGAAGGTGAAAGCATCGACCACATCACGGCGCACGTTCGCGCCAGACACAGCAATAGGGGCCCGCCCGCGCCAGCAGCGCTTTGCGAGAAACAAGAGAAAGAGAAGCAAAAGAAATGGTGGGCCGTGTAGGAATCGAACCTACAACCAATGGATTAAGAGTCCACTGCTCTACCAATTGAGCTAACGGCCCCCTGAACAAAAAAGGGGGTGGGGTGACCGATGGGACTCGAACCCACGACAACCGGAGTCACAATCCGGGACTCTACCAACTGAGCTACGGTCACCACCGTGTCACTGTACAGCTACTTGCGCGAAGGGCGGCCCTGGCGCGCCCGGCAGGACTCGAACCTGCAACCGTCGGCTTAGAAGGCCGATGCTCTATCCGGTTGAGCTACGAGCGCGTTACCGCCGAGCATTGAGGCCATGGCGCCTGATCCGAGCCTGCCGGAAAACCGTGCCCGGGAGCCATGGTCGGGGTAGAGGGATTCGAACCCCCGACATCCTGCTCCCAAAGCAGGCGCGCTACCAGACTGCGCTATACCCCGTCGAGCCGTCCCCGCTAAAGGGCCTACACAGCGAGCGCAGGATGGTAGCCCTCGCCGGGGCTACAGGTCAAGATGGACCACGAAATTTCGACCGCGATCCGTCCCCTCGAACCGCGTCTCGTGATACCGTCGGCATGGAACGTTCGCAAGGTAGCGACGCAAGGGGGGACGGATGCTCAACTGGGTAGCCAGTACGGCCATCGTGCTGGGGGCGGCTGGCCTCCTCTACGCCCAGTGGAAGCTCGCCCAGCTGCTGCGCGAGCTCCCGGAGAGCCGCGTCCGCACCGGCTGGAAGCTGATGACCTTCCTGGTTCCGTTGTTCACCCTGGGCTATTTCGGCTACATCCCGCTGAACTGGGGGCTTTACCAGGGTCTTCCAGACCTGCTGGTCCCCGTCATCTTCCTGCTGGGCGGGTGTTTCGTCTGTACCGTGGTCAGCCTGACCCACAGTTCCGTGGAAAAGATCCGGCGGATCACGCGACTGGAGCACGAATCCATCACCGATCCGCTGACCGGTCTGTTCAACCGCCGACATATGGACCGCAGGCTGGATGAAGAGGTCTCCCGCGCGCGGCGCTATGGCCAGCCGCTGTCCCTCGTGATGCTGGACATCGACGAATTCAAGCCGATCAACGATCGCCTGGGCCACCTGATTGGCGACTACATCCTGACCACCCTCGCCGAGCGCATGCATCTGGTACTTCGGCGTTCCGACCTGGCCGCTCGCTTCGGTGGAGAGGAGTTCGTGGTCATTGCCCCTCACACCGACCTGGAAGCCGCGATGGCCCTGGGCGACAAGCTTCGGAACGCCATCGCCGGCACCCCGATCACCCTCACCGGACACCAGGCGGCCCCACCCTGCGCGCCGGACACCCTGACGGTGACCGTAAGTGTCGGCATCGCCAGCCTCTCCAGTGACCCGCAGTCCAGCGAGACCGCCGAGACCCTGATCGCGCGCGCCGACGATGCGCTCTATCGTGCCAAGCAGGACGGACGCAACCGCTGCGAGGCCAGCCCCGCTGCCACCGGCCTGTCAGCCGCCCTGTAGGCGCCCCTCCGGCGTCCGCGGGCAGACCGGGTTCTCGGCCGGTGCGGCTTGAGCGCCCGCCCCCGCCGTGGGAAGATCGCGGGCATTCCCCCCAAGGCGAGATCCCATGACGGCCCAGCTCATCGACGGACGCGCGATCGGACAAAGCCACCGCGCACGGATCGCGACCGAGATCGAATCCATGACCTCGCGCGACCTGCGTCCGCCGGGTCTCGCCGTGGTGCTGGTCGGGACCAACCCGGCCTCCGAGGTCTACGTGCGCAACAAGCGCAAGGCCTGCGAACAGGTGGGCGTGGTCTCGCACTCCTACGACCTGCCGGCGGGCACGCCGCAGACCGATCTGCTGGCGCTGATCGACCAGCTCAATGCCGACCGCACTATCGACGGCATCCTGGTCCAGCTGCCGCTGCCGGATCACATTGACCCCGAGACGGTGATCGAGCGCATCTCCCCGGCCAAGGACGTGGACGGCTTCCACCCGTACAACGTCGGCCGCCTGGTGGCGCGCGTGCCGCGCCTGCGCCCGTGCACCCCCTGGGGTGTCATCCAGCTGCTGCGGCATATCGAGGAACCGTTCAAGGGCCGCACGGCCTGCGTGATCGGCGCCTCCAATATCGTCGGCCGACCCATGGCACTGGAACTGCTGCTGGCCGGTGCGACCCCGACCATCTGCCATCGCTTCACCCCGGATACCGCTGCCATTGCACGGCACTCCGACATCGTGGTCGCCGCGGTCGGCAAGCCCGGCCTGGTCAAGGGCGACTGGATCAAGCCCGGCGCCACGGTGATCGACATCGGCATCAACCGCCGCGACGACGGCACCCTGACCGGCGACGTGGAGTTCGACGCCGCCGCCGAGAAGGCCGCCTGGATCACGCCCGTGCCGGGCGGGGTCGGCCCGATGACCGTGGCGATGCTGCTGGACAACACCTTGCGTGCCCGCGCCTTCGGGACCCACGAAGCGGCCTGAACGATGGCGTCCAGCGCCCGCCTGCGGGCGGGCGCTTGCTTCTCGCGGGTTCAGCCCACTGCGTGACGACGCGCGGCCTCCAGGCGCAAACGCACGCGCTCGCGCCCCAGATACTCCCAGATACGCGGCAGCTCCGGCCCAAAGGTCTGCCCGGACAACGCCGCCCGCAACGGCATGAACAGCTTGCGCCCCTTGCGTTCGGTGGCCTGCCCCACGGCCTTGGCCAGGGCGGGAAAATCCTCGGCCGCATCCAGCGCCTCCAGCCCCGCGTTAAAGAAATCCGGACCTGCGGCCGTCAGTTCCTCGCGCGCGGCCTCGCTGTAAGGCACCGGATCGGCGGCGAACGCCGCCACCCACAGTGGCGCCTCCTCGGCGCGGGTGATGTTGTCGCGCAGCAGCCGCGCCAGCGCCGGGCGCTGCTCGGCGCCCACCGCCTCCAGCACCCCCGCCGCCTCCAGGTAGGCCTGCATCTGTGCATCCGAAAGGCTGCGCAGGGCCTCGGACTGCCAGTGCTCCAGCTGCTGCGGATCATGCCGCGCCGCGCTGTGACCGATACGCTCGGGGCTGAATCCGGCCGCCAGCTCCGTGGGCGACAGCAGGGCATCGTTCTCGTAGCGATGCCCAAGACGCGCCAGGTGGTTCAGGATCGCGACCGGAAGATAGCCCTTCGCCCGCAACTCCTCGACACTCGCGGACCCGTTGCGCTTGGACAGCGGCGCCCCGTCCTGCCCCATCACCAGCGGCAGGTGGTGATACGCAGGTGCCGCGAGGCCCAGCGCCTCCAGCAGCAGCATCTGCCGCGGCGTGTTGGCGATATGGTCCTCGCCGCGCACCACGTCGGTCACGCCCATCAGGGCATCGTCGATCGCGTTGGAGAAGAAGAAGGCCGGCGTGCCATCGGAGCGGCGGATCACGAAATCGCCGATCTCGTCGGTGCGGAAGCTGACCGGGCCGCGCACGCCATCCTCGAAGCGCACCGTCCGCCCCAGTGGCACACGGAAGCGCAGCGTCGGCTTCTGGCCCTCGCCCTCGCGCCGGGCAACCTCCTCGGCACTCAGATGGGCACAGGTCCCGGGATAGCGCGGCGGCTTGCCCTGCGCGCGCATCCGCTTGCGCCCGCGTTCCAGCTCGGCGGATGAACAAAAGCACGGGTAGGCCAGACCCTGTTCGGTCAATTTCCGGTAATAGCCATCATAGAGCTCGCCCCGCTCGGACTGCGCGTAGGGGCCGGCATCGCCCCCGGCCCCGAAGCCCTCGTCCCAGTCCAGTCCCAGCCAGCGCAGATCGCGCTGCAACGCCTCGACAAACTCCGGCCGCGAGCGCTCCGCGTCGGTATCCTCGATACGCAGCAGGAAATGCCCTCCGCGCGAGCGGGCGAGCAGCGCACTGAACAGCGCGGTGCGCACATTGCCCAGATGCAGCAGGCCGGTGGGACTTGGGGCGAAGCGGGTTCGAGTCATCGTGTTCGTCATCGCGCGCATGGTAGCGGAGCGCCGGCGGGCTCACCAGCGCCACGCCCCCACATCCAGCCGGCGTGCTGGCAGGCCCTGCCGGTGGCGGGTACCATGGCCGACCTTCATCCTCCCGAGGTCAGTCCAATGCAGCGCATCCGTACCCGGCTCGGCATCGTGCTGGCCACCCTGCTGATCACCCTCTCTACATCAGGAGCCCTCATGGCCGATACCAACCCGCAGGTCGCGATCGAAACCAATCATGGCCGCATCGTGCTGGAACTCAACGCCGAGGCCGCACCGGAGACGGTCGCCAACTTCCTGTCCTACGTGGATGACGGCTTCTACGACGGCACGATCTTTCACCGCGTGATCCCGGGCTTCATGGTCCAGGGCGGTGGCTTCGACAAGGGCATGAACCAGAAGTCCGCTGGCGAGCCGATCCGCAACGAAGGGGACAATGGCCTGAAGAACGAGGTCGGTGCGATCTCCATGGCGCGTACCCAGGACCCGCATTCCGCCACCGCCCAGTTCTTCATCAACGTAAACGACAACGACTTCCTCAACCACACCGCGCCGAACGCGCAGGGCTGGGGCTATGCCGTGTTCGGCAAGGTCACCGAGGGCATGGACGTCGTGCGCCAGATCGAGGGCGTGCCCACCGGACGCTCCGGCATGCACCAGGACGTGCCGCAGGAACCGGTCGTGATGGAAAGCGTCAAACGCGTCGAGGACTAGGCCGGCCGTGAGTGCCCGCGCGCCGGCCCTGGTCATCTCCGACCTGCACCTGGATCGCGAACCCGACCCCCTGCTGGAGGCCGTGCTCGCGTTTCTGGAAGGGCCAGCGCGCACGGCCTCCGCTCTCTACATCCTCGGCGACCTGTTCGAGTACTGGGTCGGCGACGATGCCGGCTTTCCCGCTGCCGAACGGCTCGCCGCAGGCCTGACGACACTGGACATCCCGGTTGCCTTTATCCATGGCAATCGGGATTTTCTCGTGGGCGAGGCATACGCGGCGCGCGCGGGGATGCAGCTCGCTCCCGACCCCCTGCATGCGGCACTGCCCTGCGGACCCGCCGTGCTCCTGCACGGTGACTCCCTGTGCACCGACGACACCGAGCACATGGCGTTTCGTCAGCAAGTACGCAGTGGCGAATGGCAACGGGCGTTTCTCGCCCATCCGCTGGAAGAACGCATCCGCCAGGCCGAAGCCATGCGCGCCGCCAGCCGCGACAAGGGTCAGATGAAGGCCGCCGCGATCATGGACGTCAATGCGGAGACAGTCGCCGACACCTTCCGTGACGCGGACGTCCCGCTGATGATCCATGGCCACACCCACCGCCCGGCGATCCATGAGCTGACCGTCGACGGTCAGCCACGCCAACGCTGCGTCCTCCCCGCCTGGGACGAACACCCGGGGTACCTGGAGATCAACGCAACGGGCCCCATCCTGCGCGAACTCGACGGCTCGCCCTACCCCGAGCACCTCCTCTGCACCTAATCGAATCCGCCACCGCGCGCGTTGTGGGAGCGGGCTTGCCCGCGAACGCCCCCGCCTAGCCCTGACAGAAAGCCCGCAGGGTCCCGATGAGCACAATGAATCGGATCGACGCATAGAAAGCCCCGCATGTAGAGGCTGATCCTGGTTCATCGTCCAGTGTTTACGGTGCCTTCGTCCGGCCGCCTGCCACGCGCTCTCTCGCGAGCGCACCGCGAGGTACTTTCTTGCTTGCCCAAGAAAGTACCCAAAGAAGGGCACCCGGATTCCGCCCGGGAACCTCGCTCCGGACGCGCTGGGCCGGCGGCGCTGAACTCGCTACGCTGCGCTTCGCTCAGACATCCAGCGCCTTCTCCCGGCCCATCACGCCCTCCGCGAGGGGCTCCATACGGGAAGCGAAAGTCAAAACAAGCGGCACTCCAACATTCCTGCCCAACAACAAGCACTGCGGCCTGAACGCCCCCGGCGCCCGCTACGCGGGCGCGGCACGCCATGGCCGAAGGCCGAGCGTGCCTAGGATGTCCGAAGACCTAGCCTTCATCCATGAGCACAGCGTCGGGACAGCCGTTGTTTGGACCTTCGCCCCGTTGTCGTCGCGCCGAGTGGAGAGGCTTTTCGCGGGATTCAAGGCGCTGGATGTCTGAGCGAAGCGCAGCGTAGCGAGTTCAGCGCCGCCCGCGAAAAGCCTCGGAGCGAGGGAAACCCCGGCCCGCGCAGCGGGCCGGGGTCGCGGCAGTCGGGCGTGTTTCTTGGGTACTTCTTTGCACGAGCAAAGAAGTACCTCGCGGTGCGCTCGCGAGAGAGCGCGTGGCAGGCGGCGGACCGAAGCCACCGTAAACTCGAACCACGAACCAAGACCAGCCTTAGTGCGCAAGAGAACGCTCGGTATTGATGCGATTCGCTGCGCTCATCGGCATCCTACAGCGAGGTCGGGGCGGCCTGGGCCTCCAGTTGGGCCATCTCGGATTCGGTGAAGCCGGCGGCGCGGCGTGCCGCGTGCGCGAATGGTGGGCGCACGCGGCCGGGCATGTATTCGGCCAGCAGGTCGAGGAACAGCGGCTCGGGATCGAGACCGCGTGCCCGGGCCAGCTCGCGGAACCAGTGCGTACCGATCGCCACGTGCGCGACCTCCTCGCGCTGGATGATCTCCAAAAGACCTACGGTCGCGTGATCGCCCGCCGCGGTCAGGCGCTCGATCATCCCGGGCGTCACGTCCAGCCCGCGCGCCTCCAGCACCCGCGGCACCAACGCCATGCGCACCATCACGTCGTGGCCGGTCGCCAGCGCCGCCTCCCACAAGCCGTTGTGGGCGGGCAGATCGCCATAGTCGGCACCCAGCTCGAGGAGACGCTCCCGCAGCAACCGGAAGTGCCGCGCCTCCTCTGCCGCGACCTGCAGCCAGTCGCTGACGAACGGCGCCGGCATGTCGCGGAAGCGGTACACGGCATCCAGCGCCAGGTTGATCGCATTGAACTCGATATGCGCCACCGCATGCACCAGCGCGACCCGCCCGGCGGTGGTGTGCAGCCCACGCCGCGGCAGCTCCTTCGGATGCACCAGCACCGGCCGCTCCGGCCGCCCCGGCACCTCCATGCGTTGCGGCGCGGGGGCATTCGCGCCCTCCAGCTCATCCGCCCACCAGGCGCGCGCCAGCTCCAGCACACGCTCGCACTTGCGCTCCGGGTCGCGCTCTCGCAGCGCGACCTCGGCCTCACGGTAGACGGCCGGGTGCGGCCGCGGCTTTTCGGTCATGCCGTTCCTTCCCTTGTCATCGCGGCCCGTCAGGCCCGGACGCGCACGTTCACCATCATGTCGTTGTCCTCGTGCTCCAGATTATGACAGTGGAACACGTAGAGCTGATCACCAGCGTAGTGATGGGTGAAGTCGATCGCGATGCGCACGGTCTCGCCCGGCCACAGCAGGACCGTGTCCTTCCAGCCCAGGTCCGCGACGGTCAGCCCTTCATCGTTCACGGCCTGTTCGCGTACGAAATCCGGGCCCCCGGAGCGTGACAGCACCTGGAACGAAAAGCCATGGATATGCATCGGATGCGGCATGCTGCGGTCCGCATTGCGGATCGTCCAGACCTCCCGCGTATTGGCATCCACCTCGATCGGCACCCGGTCAGGAGCGTACGTCTCTCCGTTGATGCGCCACTGCATCGGCGCCATGTCCAGACGGATATCCCGCTGGCCGGCATCCGTCACGTCGATGGGCTCGATCCGCGACAAACGCTCGGGCACCTCGGCGGTGACCGCCTCGCCCTCGCGGACCACGAATTCGAGCAATGCGAGCGGATCGCCATCGTGCATGCCGCCACCCATCATGCGACCCATGCCGCCGCCCATGCCACGCCCCATCATTCCGCCGCCCATGCCGCCACCGGCCATCGGGTCGAATTCCATGCTGTGCAGCTCGACCCGGTCGCCTCCGGCAAACGCGGCGAAGTCAACCAGGACCTCCAGGCGTTCGCCCGGCGACAGGAAGGCCTCGTGGGCCTCCCGGGGTGATTCCAGCAGACCCGCGTCCGTGCCGATCACCTGGAACGGAACCGCCTCGCCGTCCGCCCGCAGTGCCAGGCGATAGATCCGGGCGGTGGAGCCGTTCAGCAGGCGCAGGCGATGCAGGCGCCGCGCCACTTCATGGGTCGCCGACGGTGTCATGTTCACCAGCACCTCGTCGCCGAGATAGCCCATCATCCGCTGCATCGGGTTCGGCTGGTACACCAGATGGCCGAGCCGGTCGAAGCGCTTGTCCTGCAGTACCAGCGGCAGGTCGGTCGTGCCGAGTTCCAGCCCCAGCGCCTCGTTCAGCGCGTCGTTGTCGTCATCGCTCACCAGCAGGAAGCTCGCCAGCCCCTGGTGGGCCTGGCGCGCGGTCCGGTGATGGGCATGGGTGTGATACCAGTAGGTACCGCCACGGTTGGTCACCTTAAAGCGGTATTCGTACTGCTCACCGGGGTCGACCGTCTGCATCGGATGCCCGTCCACCCGGCCCGGAACATGCATGCCATGCCAGTGGATGATCGTGCCCTCGTCGAGCTGGTTGTCCAGGGTCACGTCCAGTTCATCGCCGGTGCGCAACAAGAGGATCGGATTCTGGTATTCATGGCCGTTCATCTGCGTCCGGTACCAGAGGAACGGGGTCTCCTCGCGCCCCGGCACCGGCAGCCACCCCTGCTCCGCGACCAGGGTGAACGGCTCGTTGGGTGCGAGCACCGCAAACGGGCCGTCCGCGCCGGGCAGAAACAGGGCATTGTCGAACCGGGGGGCAGACACCGCGTGGTTGAACAGGCTCCAGCCGCCGAATGTGGTGATCACGGGAAGTGCCACGGCCAGCCCCAGAAACTGACGTCGTTTCATCATTACTTTTCTCCAGTACGGGATGCCGGCATGCTCCGGCGCAGCAGAATGGAATTGCCGATCACCGACAGCGAGCTGGCGGTCATCGCGACCACACCGATCATCGGATGCAACAGACCGGCCGCGGCGATCGGGATCGCGGCGGAGTTGTAGCCCCAGGCCCAGAACAGGTTCTGCACGATCTTGCGGAAGGTCAGCCGCGACAGCTGGACGGCCTCGACGACCTTGGTCAGCTCCCCGCGCACCAGCGTCACGTCCGCGGCCTCGATCGCGACGTCGGCGCCGGCCCCGATCGCGATGCCGACGTTCGCCTGCTGCAGGGCCGGGGCGTCATTGATGCCGTCGCCGACCATTGCCACGTGCTCGCCGTACTCCTTTTGCAACTCGCGGATGGCCTCGACCTTGCCCTCCGGCAGCACCCCGGCGCGCACCTCGTCGATCCCTACCTGGGCGGCCACGGCATTCGCGGTGCGCTCGTTGTCGCCGGTGACCATCACGCAGCGGATGCCGAGATCATGCAGTTGTTCGATCGCGGCCTGCGACTCTTCCTTGAGCGTGTCGGCCACCGCGACAATGCCGGCCGCCTGGTCGCCGATGGCCACCAGCATCGCGGTCTTGCCGGCATCCTCCAGTTCCCGCAACGAACCCAGTAGAGACGACGGGTCCAGCCCCTGCTCCTCCAGTAGCCGCTGGCTGCCCACCAGCACCCGCTCGCCGTCCAGGTGGGCCTCCACTCCACGTGCGGTATGCGACTGGAACTGCTCGACCTCGGCGACCTCCAGCTCCCTGTCGCGCGCCCCTTGCACGATGGCATCGGCCAGCGGGTGTGCGGAACCGGCCTCGACGGCCGCCGCCGCCCGCAGCACACGGGACTCGTCAAAGCCCTCGGCCGGGATGACATCGGTCAGCGCCGGCTTCCCCCGCGTGATAGTGCCGGTCTTGTCGAGCACGATCACCGCAATGTCCTTGAGCGTCTGGATCGCGGAGCCCGAGCGGATCAGCACGCCGCGCTCGGCCCCCATGCCGGACCCGACCATCAGCGCGGTGGGCGTGGCCAGCCCCAGCGCACAGGGGCAGGCAATGACCAGAACGGCGATCGCCGCCAGGATCGCCAGCACCAGCGGCGGGCGTTCGGAATCGACCCAGGGCAGGAAGCCCTCGCCCCAGATCAGGATCGGCTGCAGCGCCCCGGAGAACGCCAGCCAGGCCGCGAACGCGGCCAGCGCGATCACCAGCACCGCCGGCACGAAGCGTGCGGTGATGCGGTCCGCCAGTTCCTGCACCGGCACGCGCGAGCCCTGCGCCTCGTTCACCAGGCGAATCACCTGCGACAGGAAGGTATCGGCCCCGACGCGGGTCGCACGCACCTTCAGCCGCCCCTGCTGGTTCAGGGTCGCGCCGAGCACGGTGTCGCCCTCGCCCTTGTCCACCGGGACCGACTCGCCGGTGGCAATGGACTCGTCCACGGTGCTTTCGCCGGCCACCACCTCGCCATCGGTCGGCACCTTCTCGCCCGGGCGCACGATCATCACGTCGCCCACCTGGAGCGACTTGACCGACACCTCGACCTCCTCGCCATCACGCTCGACCCGGGCGGTCTTCGCACCCAGGTCCAGCAACTTGCGGATCGCCGAGGAGGCCTCGCCCTTCGCGCGATACTCCAGATAGCGCCCGAGCATATGGAAGGCCATGATGGTCGCGGCCATCTCGATGAACGAGGTCATCGGATAGACGAAACCGACCAGCCCGATCAGGTAGGGTGGCAGCGAGCCCATGGAGATCAGCACGTCCATGTTCAGATTGCCGCTCTTCAGCGAACGCCAGGCGGAACGATGCGTGGCCGCGCCTCCCGCGAGGAACACCACCGGGAAGGCCAGCAACGCAATGATCAGCAGATAGCCGGGGATCGGCTGCCAGAACATGTGCGGCATCATCAGGACCATGATCGCGATGGTCGGCACCATCGCGAACCACAGACGGTTCCAGGCCTGCTTCACGTAGGCGGCGTCGATCGCCGCGTCGTCCGCCTCGCTGGCGGCATCGTCGGTCTCCACCGCCGCCACGTCATAGCCGGCCCCCTCCACTGCCGCTCGCAGGACCTCGCCATCGGGCCCGTCCGCCGCCACCTCCACTGTGACCCGATGGTCGGAGATGTTGGTGCGTATGGATTCGATCCCGTCGAGCTTCTCGATCGCCGCGCGCACGATGCCGGCGCAGTGATCCGAGCCCATGCCCGGCACCACCAGCCGCACCGAACCGGAACCCCCGGCCTCGCCCTCGACCTGCGCGACGTCGTAGCCGGCGCCCTCCACCGCGGCGCGCAGGCCCTGCGGGTCGACCTGGTCGGGGTCATACCCCACCGTCACCCGGTGCCGGGCGATATTGGTCCCCACCGAGGTCACCCCCGGGGTCTTTTCCAGCGCCGCGCGCACGATGCCCCCGCAGTGGTCCGATCCCATTCCGGGGACGATGACCACCGCCTCGCGTGCGGTCGCCGGCTTCGTTTCTGACGTCGTCATCGCGTGACTCCTTACCGGCCACCGAACAGATACTTGATCAGCGCGGCGATCGCGAGGATCAGCAGTACCAGGACCAGAAGCCCGATCAGGCCTCCGCCCAGACCCATACCGCCCATCCAGCCAAAACCTTGTTCATTCATCATGGTGTAGTCCTCCCGGGGACGTAGATACAACGGCGATGCGCACATCGGCGCACCGAAGGGGCGACTGGCGCGTCGCCCGGAGCCGGGCGGCTGCCCGGCCGGGGAGGATTCAGAGAGGGGGGCGCAGGTCCGGACCCGCGCGGGCATCGGGGGCCATGGCCACGACACCCGGAACGGGACTGGAGGGTTCGGCGGTGACCGGCAGGGCCCCGCTGGAGGGCAGGGCCGAAACCGCGCAGATGCCACAAACCGCGCACGGCATCTCGCAGGTCGAGGCTTCGACCTGGATCGCGGGAGCGTCCGAATGCGGGCCAGCGCCCTGCTCCGGACAGTGGCCCTGCGCGGCCATTTCCGGTCCGGGGTGCCCGTGCAACATCCCCGCACTGGCCACCGGCGCCGCGAGCAGCGCGGCGGCGATCAGCAGGGTCAGCAGGTGGTGCAGGGTTCGCGACACGGACAGGCCTCGAAAACGTATTCCGGGTACAAGTCTAGCACTGACGTTCGCTGGCCACATGACACCGATAAAGTCACGTGGTTACCGCCCGGAACGTTACAACACCGGCGCCAGCAGATAGGCGGCACGCGCGGCCACCCGGCGCCAGAGTGGCAGGTCGTCCACGTCCTGCCGGATCATCTCGCGGGAACGGGCAAAGTCCGCCTCGAACATGCGCGCCGTCTCGCGCGCGAAGGCCGGGTCCAGCACCAGTGCCGTGACCTCGAAATTGAGCCGGAACGAGCGGTTGTCCAGGTTCACCGTACCCACGGCCGCGCCCATGTCGTCCACCACGAACGCCTTGCCGTGCAGGAAGCCCTCCTGGTAGCGGTAGACGCGCACACCGGCATCCAGGAGCGGCCCGAGGAAAGCATAGGCCGCATGCGTGGTCAGCGGGTTGTCGGTGACCTCGGGGATCAGCACGCGCACGTCGACGCCGCTCAAGGCGGCCAGCTTGAGCATGCCCTGCACGCCCTCGTCGGGCACAAAATACGGGCTGGCGATCCAGATGCGCCGCTCGGCGGAATGGATTGCCTGCTGCATCATCAGGCTGGCGGTCTCGAATTCGTCGGCCGGACCGGAGGGCAGGATCAGCACCGGGACCCCGTCCTCCGCCATGGTCGCCGGCTTCCATTCCAGCTCCGGGACCGCCTCGGTGGCCCAGTGCCAGTCCTCCAGGAACACCGACTGCAACGCGAGGGCGGACGGCCCCGCAATACGCAGGTGGGTGTCGCGCCAGGCACCGATTGCCGGATCGCGGCCCAGGTACTCGTCGCCCACGTTCAGCCCGCCGACCCAGGCCTGCTCGCCATCGGCGACCACGATCTTGCGATGGTTGCGGAAATTCAGCTGGAAGCGATTGCCGCGTCCGCGGGTGGAGTGAAAGTGCTGCACGTGCACACCGGCCTCGCGCAGGGTATCCAGATAGGATCCGGGCAGGCGGTAGCTCCCGATCTCGTCATACAGGAAATAGACGTCGACACCGGCCTCGGCACGTTCCACCAGCCGCCGCTGGAGTTCGCGCCCGATCGCGTCGTCGCGCACGATATAGAACTGCACCAACAGGTAGCGCTCGGCCTGCTCGATGCCGCGAAAGAGGCTGTCGAAGGTCGCCTCGCCGTCCACCAGCAGCTCGACCTCGTTGCCGTGGAGAAACGGCCAGCGGGCGAGTTGCTGTACGCCATCCAGATGCTTGCTCGGTTCCTGCGCGACGTACTGGTGCGACCACAGCTCCTCGGTCTTCGGCTGCAGCGCGCGGGCCAGGCTGGAATCCTCGTCGCGGCGTGCCACGACGTAGCCGCGAAACTCGCTGGCGCCGAACACCCAATAGGCCGGGACAGCCACATACGGCACGGTGTTGAGTGAAACGATCCAGGCCACCGCGCCCTGCGGCGTGCGGGTGGACATCAGCGCGTCCAGCGAGGACAGGAAGCCCAGCAGGTGGAACCCGATAACAACCGTCAGGAGGACACGCCAGCGCGGCCGGCGACGCCGGGACTGGCCGGGCTGGGTGTTCGAGGCTCGCGACATGCCCGTCGGTCTCGGGTCGTCGGCTCAGAGGGCGTCGAGGCCGCGCGCCAGGTCGCGCTGGATGTCGGCGACGGCCTCGAGCCCGACCGCGACCCGCACCAGGGCCTCGGTAATGCCCTGGGCCTCGCGCTTGTCCGGGTCCACGCGCCCATGGGTGGTGGTCGCCGGATGGGTGATTGTGGTCTTGGCATCGCCGAGATTGGCGGTGATCGACAGGAACCGGGTGGCGTCGATCACCGACCAGGCCGCCTCGCGCCCGCCAGCGACCTCGAAGCTCAGTACCCCACCAAAGCCGCTTTGCTGCTGCTTCGCGATCGCGTGCTGCGGGTGATCCTCGAGGCCCGGGTAATGCACCGCCGTGACCTTCGGGTGAGCCTGCAGCCACCGCGCCAGGGCCAACGCGTTGTCGCTGTGCGCCCGCATACGCAGGGCGAGGGTCTCCAGCCCCTTCAGGAACACCCAGGCGTTGAACGGCGAGAGCGTCGGGCCCGCGGTGCGCAGGAAGCCGTAGACGTCCTTGCCAACGTGCTCGGCATCCCCCACCACCGCGCCACCCAGGCAACGTCCCTGACCGTCGAGGAACTTGGTCGCCGAGTGGATAATGATGTCGGCCCCCAGATCCAGCGGGCGCTGCAAGGCCGGCGTGCAGAAGCAGTTGTCCACGGCCAGCAGCACATCGTGGCGGTGCGCGATCTCCGCCAGCGCGGCGATGTCCACCACCTCGCCCAGCGGGTTGGACGGCGTCTCGCAGAAGTACAGCCGGGTATTGGGCTGTGTGGCGGCCTCCCAGGCCTCCAGATTCGACAGCTCGACGTAGGTCACCTCCACGCCGAAGCGCCCGAGGTAGTTGTTGAACAGCACGGTAGTGGTGCCGAACACCGAACGCGAGCAGACCACGTGATCGCCGGCCTTCAGCAAGCCCATCATGGTCGCGAGGATCGCCGACATGCCGGAGGCGGTGGCGACACAGGCCTCGCCCCCTTCCAGCGCGGCCAGGCGGTCCTGGAAGGTGCGCACGGTAGGGTTGGTAAAGCGCGAGTAGATGTTGCCCGGGCTCTCGCCGCCAAAGCGCGCCGCGGCCTCCGCGGCCGAGCCGAACACGAAGCTCGAGGTCGGGAAGATCGCCTCGGAGTGCTCGCCCTCGGGCGTGCGCTGGTAGCCATGGCGGATGGCGACGGTCTGCGGGTCGTAATCAGTGGGGTCGAAGTCGGTCATCGCGGCATCCTTGAATGCGGGATGCGACAGTGTATCAGCGTGCCGGCTGCAGACGGTCCGCCACGCGGGTCAGAAGCTCGTAGCTGATCGTTCCCGCCGCGCGCGCGACGCGTTCCACCGGCAACCCCTCGCCCCACAGCGTCGCCAGGTCCCCGACCTGCACATCGGGCACCCCGCTCAGGTCCACCGCCAGCATGTCCATGGAGACGCGCCCGATCAGCGGGCAGATCCGGTCCTGCACACGGACCGGGGTACCCGACGGGGCGTGACGCGGATAACCGTCGGCATAGCCCATCGCGACGATCCCGGCCCGGCCGGGTCCGCGGGCCGTCCAGGTCGCGCCATAACCGACCGACTCGCCGGGCTCCAGGGACTGGGTCGCGATGATCGGGGCGCGAACGGTCATCGCCGGGCGCAGGTCCCCCTCGGGCCCCTCGGGCGGGCGCGCTTCCGGGACCGAGGCCGGGTGCGCGCCGTAGAGCATGATGCCGGGACGTGCCCAGTACTTACCGGCTGGGGCCGCGTCGCCGCCGCGGCCCCAGCCCGCGAACAGGGAAGCCGAATTTGCCACGCTGCGGTATCCCGGGAACGCCGCCACCGTGTCGGCAAAGCAGGCCAGCTGCCGGGCATTCTGCGCGTGGTCGGGCGCATCGGCGCAGGCAAGGTGGGTCATCCAGTGCAGCCCCGCGTGCCCGTGCCCGGCGGCCTGCAGACGGGCGGCGACCTCACCCGCTCGACGCGGTTCGAAGCCCAGGCGGTTCATGCCGGTGTTGACCTTGACCCAGACCTCGGGGAGCGTAACACCGGCGACATCGAGAAGCTCGAGTTGCGCGGGGTCGTGCACAACGGGCTGCAGGGCGAATTCGAGACAGGCATGCGCCTCGGTGACGTCCCGCGGCCCCTGCAGGACCAGCAGTGGCCCGTCGAAGCCGGCAGCGCGCAGCGCTCGCGCCTCGCCGACCTGCGAAACCGCCAGGCCGTCGCTGTCCGCCCCCAGCACTTCGGCGGCCCACAGCAGACCGTGGCCATAACCCTCGGCCTTGATCACCGACCACATGGGGACACCAGGGGCCAGGCGACGCGCCACGACCAGGTTGTGCCGCAGGGCCTCGGGGTGGAGCTGGAGGGTGGCCGCGCGTTTCACGCCGCTGGTCAGGCCTGGTGGCCCATCTCGCCGTAGACGTCGGGGGCATAGTTCTCAAAGCGCGTGAACTGCCCGCGGAAGGTCAGGCGCACGGTGCCGATGGGGCCGTTACGCTGCTTGGCGATGATGATCTCCGCCGTGCCCTTGTCCGGAGATTCCTCGTTGTAGACCTCGTCGCGATAGACAAAGGCGATGATATCGGCGTCCTGCTCGATAGCGCCGGATTCGCGCAGGTCGGACATCACCGGGCGCTTGTTCGGCCGCTGTTCCAGCGAACGGTTGAGCTGCGACAGCGCGATCATCGGCACGCTCAGCTCCTTGGCCAGGGCCTTCAGGCCGCGCGAGATCTCCGAGATCTCGTGGGCGCGGCTCTCGCCGGCCCCGGGAAACTGCATCAGCTGCAGGTAGTCGACCACGATCAGCTTGAGCCCCTTGTGCTCGCGCATCAGGCGGCGCGTGCGGGCGCGCAGCTCGGTGGGCGACAGCGCCGGGGTGTCGTCGATGTACAGCGGCGCCTCGGAGAGCATCTGCACCGCGCTGGTCAGGCGCGGCCAGTCGCCATCTTCCAGGCGACCGGAGCGCAGCTTCTGCTGGTTGATCCGGCCCATCGAGGACAACAGGCGCATCGCCAGCTGCTCTCCGGGCATCTCCATGGAGAAGATCGCGACCGGTTCGGCGTTCTTCATCGCCACGTACTCGGCGATATTCATCGCAAACGAGGTCTTGCCCATGGACGGGCGTCCGGCCACGATCACCAGATCGCCCGGATTCAGCCCGGAGGTCAGGGCGTCCAGGTCCTCATAGCCCGTGGCGATCCCCGTGATGGGGTTTTTGGTCTCGTAGAGCTCTTCGATCTGGTTTACCGCCGCCGTCAGCAGCGGTTTCATCCCGCGAAACCCCTGGGCACCCCGAGCGCCCTGCTCGGCGATACGGAACACCTTCTGCTCCGCCACGTCCAGCAGTTCCTTGGAGTCACGGCCGTCGGGGGTATAGGCGGAATCGGCGATCTCGGTGCCGACCGAGATCAGCGAACGCAGGATGGAGCGCTCGCGGACGATATCGGCATAGGCCACGATGTTTGCGGCACTGGGGGTCTCGGCGGCCAGACGCCCGAGGTACGCCATGCCACCGGCCGATTCCAGCTCGGCCGTGCGGTCGAGCTGTTCCGACACGGTCACCATGTCGAACGGGGCATTGCGATCGGCAAGCGTGGACACCGCCCGGAAGATCAGGCGGTGGTCGTGACGATAGAAGTCTTCTGCGGTGATGCGGTCCGCCACCCGGTCCCAGGCGGCGTTGTCCAGCATCAGCCCCCCCAGGACGGCCTGTTCGGCCTCCTCGGAGTGCGGGGGGACCCGCGGATTCGGGGCCATGGGCGAGTTCATGCGGCGAACCCGCCCATCTGCCGGGTATCAGCGACCCGGTGGGGCCACCCTCCCGACATCCGGCGAATCACTCTTCGCCGATCACGACGACGCGGATGTCGACGTCCACGTCCGAGTGCAGGTGCAGGCCGATCTCGAATTCGCCGGTCGTGCGCAGCGGGCCTTCCGGCATGCGCACTTCGCGCTTCTCGACTTCGGTGCCCTTCGCACTCAGGGCATCGGCGACGTCGGCCGGGCCAATGGAGCCGAACAACTTGCCTTCGCCACCGGATTTCGCGGTGATCTCGAGCACGGTACCGTCCAGCTTTTCCTTGCGCGCCTCGGCCTCGGCCAGGGCCTCGGCGGCCGCCTTCTCCAGTTCGGCGCGGCGCGCCTCGAACTCGGCGATGTTCTCGGCGGTGGCGAACGTGGCCTTGCCCTGCGGCAGGAGATAGTTGCGCGCAAAACCCGGACGCACATTGACGCGGTCACCCAGGGTGCCCAGATTGTCGATCTTTTCCAGCAGAATGACTTCCATCTTTGGTATTCCTGTAACGTTTGATCAGCCCCCGAAGGAGCGCATTCTACACCGGTCGTGGACCGGTCTCACGGATTGTTGTCACCGTCCTGCCCGCCCGGTGCGGAACCGGGGCCCAGCCGCGAGCGGATATCCGCCCAGGCGTCGATGACCCCGATGGTCGCCAGCAGCAGAAACATCTGCGGCAGCGCCAGGGCCAGCAGGACATACATCCCCACCAGCCAGAAACTGCTCATCCCCTGGCGTAGGGTCAGCGCGTGCATCAGCGCGATCCCCTGCAGGAAGAACAGCACCGCCAGGATGAACGCCAGCTCGGTGGCCAGCGGGACCGGGCCCAGATGCCCGACCCCTGCCAGCAGCAGCGTGGCCGCGCTCATCGCGCGTCCGAACTGCAGCGCCCGGAACTCTTTGCCGAACGCCCCCGGGTTGTACAGCAGGGCCTGCCAGTAGCGGCCCAGCAGCACCGCCAGCGTCAGGCTCAGCAGCAGGATCCCGGCAAACAGCCCGGTCAGATACGGGGCGGCGCGACGCAGCCCCGCCTCCAGTTCCTGCGGGCCGGTTTCGCTGCCCTCGACCAGCGGCCCCAGCAGCGCCATGCCGGTCTCGGCCCAGGTGGACTCGAGATCCGGGACCAGCATGTGGACCGCCAGCACCCCGAGACCCGCGACCCCGGCCGCGGCCTGCAGCGTCATGCGCCACGAGACCGTGCGCCGCAGCAGCTCGGCGAGCAGCGCCACCGGTGCCCACTGCACGATTCCGGCGATCACACCCGCGAACAGCGGGGCCTCGGGCATCAGGGCAAACATCGCCACCCCGAGCACCACCGCGGAAAGCGCCATGACCAGCAGCGCCTGCCCGAGACCGATGCGCAACCCGACCAGGGCGATCAGCGCACTGCTGAGGAGCGCGACCGGCGGCAGGAACAGTCCCGCCACGCCAAAGCCGGCGACCGCGCCCACGGCGCGGCCCCGGCTCTTCATCGCGAATTCGGCCAGTACGCGCATGGCGACGGCCCCCGGCGAACCGGTACGTGACTTAGTGGTTGTCGCTGTACGGCAGCAGGGCGAGGAAGCGCGCGCGCTTCACGGCGGTGGCCAGCTGACGCTGGTACTTCGCGCTGGTGCCGGTCACGCGACTGGGCACGATCTTGCCGGTTTCGGTGATGAAACCCTTGAGCAGGTTCAGGTCCTTGTAATCGATGTAATCGATGCCTTCGGCGGTGAACTTGCAGTACTTGCGGCGACGCGGAAAACGGGCCATGTCAGATCTCCTTCAATCAATCGGTCAGCGAACGGGCGGGGCTTACTCGGCGGCGGCCGAGTCGTCGGAGGCGGCTTCACCACCCTCGTCGTCGCGCTCGCGGCGACGGCCCTTGGCACCTTCCTCTTCCTGGCCCTTGGCCAGCGGGGAGGTCTCGGTCACGGCCTCTTCCATGCGCATCGCCAGGTGGCGCAGCACGGCATCGTTGAACCGGAAGGCACTGGCCAGCTCTTCCATCGCCTCTTCCGAGGCCTCGATGTTCATGAGCACGTAGTGGGCCTTCACCAGCTTCTGGATCGGGTACGCCAGCTGACGGCGACCCCAGTCTTCCAGACGATGGATCTTGCCTTCATGGCCTTCGACCAGGCCCTTGTAGCGCTCGATCATCGCCGGGACCTGCTCGCTCTGGTCCGGGTGGACCAGGAATACAACTTCGTAGTGACGCATCGGGAACTCCTTGCGGGTATCAGCCTCCCGTCCACGCGGTGAGGCAAGGGTTCGACCCCGCGGGCACACCCGCGGGGCAGAAAGGCGCGATACGATAACCGAAGCGCGCGGCAACAACAAGCCAGAGCCGGGGAAACGGACGCGGACGCCACACCGGAAGACCCGAAGGCGGAAACCTTCCTCAGGCCAAACCCGGCACCGGTGTGGCCTGGCGCTGACGCACCGCCTCGAAAAGGGTGACGCCCGTGGCAACGGAGACGTTGAGACTCTCCACCGTTCCCCGCATCGGCAACGCGACCAGATGATCGCAGGCCTCCCGGGTCAGGCGGCGCAGCCCCTCGCCCTCGGCCCCCATCACGATCGCGCTCGGCAGGCGCAGGTCCACCCGGTAGAGGCTTTCCGTCGCCTCGCCTGCCAGGCCCACGGTCCACATGCCGGCGTCTTTGAGCGAGGCCAGCGTGCGCGCGAGATTGCCGACGGTCACCACCGGAACGGTCTCGGCCGCGCCGGAGGCCACCTTGATCGCCGCCGGGGTCAATGCCGCACTATGGTGGCGTGGCATGATGACCGCACCGGCTCCGGCCGCATCGGCGGTACGCAGGCAGGCGCCGAGATTGTGCGGATCGGTCACCCCGTCAAGCACCAGCAGCAGGTCGAGGCCATCGTGAACACGCCGGACCAGGGCCCGTTCATCCACCACCGGGCGCGGTGTGCAGTGCACGATCACGCCCTGGTTCTGGAAGCCGGGGTGCTGCTGGTCCAGCCGCTCGCGCCCGACCCGCTCGACCGACAGGCCGCATGCCCGGGCGCGCTGCAGCAGGCGCTCCAGGGCGGGTTCCACCGGATCGGTGGCCAGCTGCAGACGCTTCACCCTTTCCGGGGCGTGCTCCAGCACGGCCGCCACCGCATGGATCCCGCCAAAGGTCTCCGCGCGGCTGCCCTTGCCACCCTTGCTCATGGCGTCCCTTCCGCCGGCGCGGCCAGAGGCCACTCCCATACCGGGCCCACTGCGACGACAACCCGCGGGGATGCCGCGCCTGGCCGCGCGAACGCATCGGGGCGCATCCGGCGCCTCAGGACGAGGACGGACGCCGACGGCGACTGCGGCGACGCGCGGAACCCGCAGGCTTCTTGTCCGCGGGCTTGGCCTCCGGCTCGGCGATGGTATTGCCGTCCTTGTCCGCCTCGGGTCGCGGCGGCGGAACCGCCTCGTTGCCGGGTTCCGGGGCATCCGGGGTGTCGTCGTGCGGCTCGCTCGGCGGGCCCGCTTCGTTCCCTGGCTCGGGCCCGTTGTCCGGACCGGACTCGCTGGCCGGATTCGACTCACCGGCCGCGGCGCCACGGCGGCGCCCGCCGCGACGGCGGCGCTTTTTCTTCGGCGCCGGGGCCTCGTCGTCGCCAGCGGGCGCCTCCGGTTCGGGCGTTGCCGGCTCGGCAGCGGCCTCCACCGGGGCGGCGTCCGCATCCTTGCGGCGCTTGCTGCGGCGGCTGCGCTTCTTGGGAGGCGCATCCGTGGGCTTCGGCTTGCCCGGCTCCTCGGCCAGGGCCAGGTCGATCTTGCGATCATCAAGGCTGACCCGCGCGACCTGGACCTTGAGCTCGTCGCCAATGCGGAACACCCGGCCACCGCGCTCGCCGGTCAGGCTGTGACGTGCCGGATCGAAGTGATAGAAGTCGTTGTCCAGGCTGGTCACATGCACCAGGCCCTCGATGTAGACGTCCTTGATCTCCACGAACAGGCCAAAGCCGGTGACGCCGGACACCACGCCGAGGAAGGTCTCGCCGACCTTGTCCTGCATGTACTCGGCCTTCAGCCAGGCCACCGCGTCGCGGGTCGCGTCGTCGGCCCGGCGTTCGGCCATCGAGCAGTGCTCGCCCAGCTGTTCCATGTCACCGTGCGAGTACGGGAAGGCCTTGGCGCTGCCCTTGCGCAGGACATGGCGGATGCCACGGTGCACCAGCAGGTCCGGGTAGCGCCGGATCGGCGAGGTGAAATGGGCGTAGTCATCCAGTGCCAGGCCGAAGTGGCCATCCAGTTCCGGTGCGTACACCGCCTGGCTCAACGAACGCAGCAGCACCGTCTGGATCAACTGCTGGTCCGTGCGCTGGCGCGCGGCCTTCAGGACCGCGGTGTAGTCGGCCGGGGTGGGTTCCGCCCCGCCCCCGAGACTCAGGCCCGCGCCGTTCAGGAATTCGCGCAGCTCCTCGACCTTGTCCGCCGGTGGCTGGTCATGGATGCGGTACAGCGCCGGCACCTTGTGCTTCTTGAGGAAGCGCGCCGCGGCGACGTTCGCCATGATCATGCACTCCTCGACCAGGCGATGGGCATCGTTGCGCTCGGTCGGGACGATCTTCTCGATCTTGCGGTCCTCGCCGAAGACGATCTTCGTCTCGGTGGTATCGAAGTCGATCGCGCCGCGGCGATTGCGCGCCGCGTGCAGTGACTTGAAGACCTTGTGCAGGGTCTCGAGGTGGGGCATCACATGCGCGTTCTTCTCGCGCAGGGCCGCATCGCCATCGAGCATCGCGGCGACGTCTTCATAGATCAGGCGTGCATGCGAACGGATCAGGCCCTCGTGGAAGCGAAAGCTCTTGAGGGCCCCGCGCGCGCCGATCTCCATCTCGCAGATCATGCTCAGGCGGTCCACGTCCGGGTTCAGCGAACACAGGCCGTTGGACAGCGCCTCGGGAAGCATGGGAATGACATTGTTCGGGAAATACACCGATGTGCCACGGATACGCGCCTCGCGATCCAGCGCGGCGTCGCGCTCGACATAGTGCGACACGTCGGCGATCGCGACCCACAGCCGCCAGCCTTTACCTTCCGGCTCGCAGTACAGCGCATCGTCGAAGTCGCGGGCGTCATCACCGTCGATGGTGACGAATGGCTTCTCGCGCAGGTCCAGGCGGCCCTTCTTGTCCGCCTCGGCCACCTCGGCACCGAGCTCGTCGGCGGCGGCCGTGACCTCGTCCGGCCACTCGTGGGGCAGACCATGGGCACGGATCGCGATGTCGATCTCCATGCCCGGCGCCATGTGCTCGCCGAGGACCTCCTGCACGTCGCCGCGCAGACGCGCGGTGCGCGAGGCCGACTCGCGGATGCGCACGACCACGATCTGGTCATCCTCCGCCTCGCCCAGACCATCTGGCGGCACCAGGATGTCGTGGGTGATGCGCTTGTTGTCCGGCGTCAGGATGCCGACGCCGTCCTCGATCTTCAGGCGCCCCACGACCTGCGTGGTGTTGCGCTCCAGGACCTCGACGATCCCGCCTTCGCGGCGGCCCCGGCGGTCCACGCCCATGACCCGGGCCAGGACCCGGTCGCCATGGAACACACCACGCATCTGCTTGGGCGACAGGAACAGATCGTCGTCCTGCTCGTCCGGCACCAGAAAGCCGAAGCCATCCGGATGACCGATCACGCGGCCGCGGATCAGGTCTTCCTGATTGACGGGCAGGTAGGCGCCCCGGCGGTTGCAAAGGGCCTGGCCGTCGCGTTCCATCGCCTTCAGGCGACGGCGAAGGGCCTCGAGACGATCGTCATCGTCGATCTGCAGCCGCTCCGCAATCTCGTCATAGGACAGCGGATTGTCCGCTTCCTGCAGGAGCCCGAGGATGAACTCGCGGCTGGGGATGGGGTTGTCGTACTTCTGCGCCTCGCGCTCGAAGTTGGGGTCGGCGGGGGTCTTGCGACGTTGTCTTGGCATTCAGTGAACTCTGTGGATGTTGCAATGGGCAGCCCGTCGCCGGGGATCCGGCCGGGCGCGCAAGGGAAACGCTGATTCTTGTACACGCTCGCGACATTGGTCGCGGCTGCGCGCCAACAAGGCGCGCCGAGCGAGGTATGGGCAGGCCACACCCGCAAAGCAACACCGCGAGCAGGCCCGTTCCCGTCCATGACGGGCGGCCGAGCCGCCCCTTGCCCTCACTTGCCGGGCGGGTGGCCCCGTTCCCCGAGCCAGCGCCCCACCCCGCATCAATCAAGAGCGGGCGGGCAGAACCACTGCCGCGACAGCGGCGTCTGGCCCCGAAAACGGGGGAGCGCCAACGCGAGCGTGTACATGTATCAGCGTTCCCCAAGGCGCCCATTATGAGGCATGCGGAATTTTGTTGCGCGGGCGGCCCGCTCGTGCCGCCTGGCGCACACCAGAAGCGGCGATTTTCACCCCCCGGGACGTTGACAGCCTCACGACCGCGCACTATATTGCGCGCTCCTGAAGCGCAGGACACACGGTTTTCCCTGTGTGTCGTCCCTCGTGCCGAGGTGGCGGAATTGGTAGACGCGCTAGCTTCAGGTGCTAGTGGGGGTAACCCCGTGGAGGTTCAAGTCCTCTCCTCGGCACCATTTCTATGCTTCAACCCAATCCCGATCGAACTTGTCGACGCGGCATCCACATGGATGGCGCGATGTTTCTGCGTGGGCGTCTTGCCGCAGCCGGGCTTTGTCCCGCCCGGGGCGCACCCGGGGCCAGCCCGGTGTGCGCCCTGCGCGTTCGCGGGCGCGATCAGGTATCGAACGGATCACGCAGGACCAGGGTTTCGTCCCGGTCCGGGCCGGTGGAGACCATGTCGACCGGAACCCCGACCACCTCGCTCAGGCGCTCCAGATAGGCACGCGCATTCGCGGGCAGCTTGTCGTATTCGCGGATCCCGACCGTGGACTCCGACCAGCCGGGCATCTCCTCGTAGATCGGCGTGCAGGCGGCATAGGCCTCGGCCCCGGACGGCGGCGCTTCGCGCATCTCGCCATCGCAGCTGTAGCCCACGCAGATCTGTACGTTCTCCAGCCCGTCCAGCACGTCCAGCTTGGTCATGCACAGCCCGCTGATGGTGTTCACCTTGACCGCGCGTCTCAGCGCGACCGCGTCGAACCAGCCACAGCGGCGCGCACGGCCGGTGGTGGAACCGAACTCGTTGCCCTGGCGCGCCAGGTGCTCACCCATATTGTCGAACAGCTCGGTCGGGAACGGGCCCGCCCCCACCCGCGTCGTATAGGCCTTGGTGATGCCCAGCACATAATCGATATCGCGCGGGCCCACCCCGGAACCGGTGGAAGCCCCGCCGGCCGTGGTGTTGGACGAGGTCACGAACGGATAGGTCCCGTGATCGATATCCAGCAGCGTGCCCTGGGCGCCCTCGAACATCACGTCCTTGCCCTGCTCGCGGAGCGTGTGCAGGCGGCCGGCCACATCGGTGACCATCGGCTGCAGACGCTCGGCGTGCGCCAGGCACTGCTCCAGCACCTCCTGCTGGTCGATGGTCGGGGCCTTGAAGTAATGCTTCAGCGCGAAGTTGTGATAGTCCATCACCTCGCCCAGCTTCGCGGCCAGGCGCTCGCGGTGGAACAGGTCATCCAGGCGCAGGCCGCGGCGGGCGACCTTGTCCTCGTAGGCCGGCCCGATCCCGCGGCCGGTGGTCCCGATCGCGGCCTTGCCCCGGGCCTTCTCGCGCGCATGATCCAGCGCCACGTGATACGGCAGGATCAGCTGACAGGCATCCGACAGGCGCAGGCGATCCGCGACCGGGACACCCTTCGCCTCCAGCTCCTCCATCTCGGTGATCAGGGCCTCGGGCGAGAGCACCACCCCGTTGCCGATCATGCACTCCACGCCCTCGCGCAGGATGCCCGACGGGATCAGGTGGAGCACGGTCTTCTCGCCGTCGATCACCAGGGTATGGCCGGCGTTGTGCCCGCCCTGGAAGCGCACCACGGCGGCGGCGTCCTCGGTGAGCCGGTCGACGATCTTGCCCTTGCCCTCGTCACCCCACTGGCTGCCCAGTACGACTACAAAACGTCCCATCGCCATCAATGCTCCACCACTGTCCATTCCCCGGCGTGCTGTTCCAGACGCGCGCCCGCGGATGATTCGTTGTCCTGGCCTTCCAGCTCCCGCACCACGCGCACGCCGCGCGAGCGCAGATCCGCGATCGTGGCCTCCAGCGCCGTGTCGCCGGCGGCGGGCGCCCATACCGTCTGGCGCACTGGCGCAGCCCCCTCGCGCCGCACCAAGGCGCGCAGGTCGGTACTGAAACCGGTGGCTGCCCGCGCCCGACCGAATACCCGGCCGATATCGTTATAGCGCCCGCCACGGGCGATCGCCTGGCCCGAACCGGGCACGAAGGCCGCGAATACGAGCCCCGTGTGATAGGCATAGCCACGCAGTTCGGCCAGATCCAGGTGCAGGTCCAGCCCCGGTTCACAGGCCTCGAGCCGCGCCACCACGACCTGGAGGTGATCCAGCGCCTCGGCCACCTCGCCCGGCGCACCGGCCAGCGCCCGGCGGGCCTCGTCCAGCACCCCGGCATCGCCGTTCAGATCCACCAGGGCGCGCAGGCGCGCGCAGGCCGCCGGATCCATGCCGGAGGCCTGCCAGGCGGCCAGGGTCTGCTCGATCTCGGGCACGCTCTTGCGCTGTAGCTGGTCGAAGAAATCCTGTTCCTGGCCCGCATCGAGGCCGGCGTCCCGCGCCAGCGCGCGGTAGATGCCGACGTGGCCCAGATCCATGCTCGGGCGTTCCACACCGCAGACCAGCAGGGTCGCGAGCATCAGCCGGATAATCTCGAGATCGCTGTCGATCCCGTCATGGCCGAACAGCTCCGCCCCGGCCTGCAGCGGGCTGCGCGAGCCGGACCACTCGTCGGCACGGGTGCGCAGCGCCGAGCCCACGTAACACAGCCGATTCGGGCCCTGGACGCGCAGGCGATGGGCGTCGATGCGCGCCACCTGCGGGGTCAGGTCCGCCCGCACGCCCATCATGCGCCCGGTGAGCTGGTCGGTCAGCTTGAAGGTCTGCAGGTCCAGGGCATGCCCGGCGCCGGTCAGGAGCGACTCCAGGTATTCGGCGAGGGGCGGCATGACCAGGTCATAGCCCCAGGTATCGAACTGGTCCAGCACGCGCCGCCTGAGATCCTCCAGGCGGCGCGCGGCGTCCGGAAGGGCCTCCTCCAGCCCGTCCGGCAGCAGCCAGCGGTTGATATCCGTCATTTCGTCCCTGCCCTTGTACTGTGATCCACCACGGCCACGGGGAAACCCGGCAAAAATCGGGCCCGGAATCTTCCGGGCCCGTTGCAAACGGCCACCTTCAAGGCAGCCACCGCCGCCCGCTACTGCCCGGTTACCGGGTCGGCAGCGGCGCCGGGCGTTCGCCACCCGGGGCGTTGAAGAACTGGAAGAACTCGGAGTTCGGTTCCAGGATAAAGGTACTGTTCTCGCCGCTCATGCTGTTGCGGTAGGCAATGAGGCTGCGATAGAAGCGGAAGAAGTCCTGATCCTCCCCGAACGAACGTCCCAGGGTCTCGGTCGCGATCGCGTCACCCGCACCACGGATCTCTTCCGAATCGCGGTAGGCGTTCGCCAGGATGACCGTGCGTTCGCGATCGGCGCGGGAGCGAATCCGTTCGGCCTCCTCCTGACCGCGAGCGCGGAAGTCCTGTGCCACGCGCTGACGCTCGGCGCGCATGCGCTCGTACACGGACTCGGACACCTCCTCCGGCAGGTCCATGCGACGGATACGCACGTCGACCAGATCGATCCCCAGCTCCTGCGCGGTCTCCAGCGCGGTCTGGCGCACCGCACCCATGATCGTCAGGCGCTCGCCCGCGACCACGTCCTGCAGCTCGAAGCGGGCGAATTCGTTGCGCATCCCGTCGCGCAGAATCTGCGCCAGGCGCTCCTCGGCCAGGCGCTCGTCCCCGCGAGTCGCGCGGTAGAACTGGCCGACATCGTCGATCCGCCACTTGGCGTAGAAGTCGACGATGATGTTCTTCGCCTCGGAGGTCAGGAACCGATCCGGCGGGATATTCAGCGTCATGATCCGGGCGTCGAACTTCTCGACGTTCTGGATCAGCGGGAACTTGAAGTGCAGCCCCGGGCTCGGGTCGACCTCGCGGATCTCCCCGAGGGCGAACTTGATCACGCGGTCGCGTTCGTCAACCGTGTAGGTCGACAGGGCGACCACGATCCCGAGCACGACGACGGCAATACCGACTATGCGTAACATTAGCGCACCTCCCGCGAACGCTGGGCGGCCGGGTTGCGGTCACCCAGTCGGCTCGTGCCCGTGCCACTGTTGCCGAACGTGCTGCGACTGGTATCCAGTGGCCGCGGCGTCGGCGTGTCGCCGGAATCATTGGTGGACCGCCGCCCCTGGAACAGCTGATCCAGGGGCAGCATCATCAGGTTGTTGCTACTGCCGACATCCAGCATCACCTTGCGGGAATCCTGCAGCACGGCCTCGACGGCCTCGAGATACAGACGGTCGCGGGTCACATCCGGCGCCTGCTGGTACTCGGCCAGCAACTGATCAAAGCGGGAGGCATCACCTTCGGCACGCGCGATGACCTGATCCCGATACCCCTCGGCCTCTTCGATGACGCGGGCGGCCTGACCGCGGGCCCGCGGGATCACGCCATTGGCATAGGCCTCGGCCTCGTTGCGGAAGCGCACCTCGTCCTCGCGGGCCCGGATGGCGTCGGCGAAGGACTCCTGTACCGGCTCGGGCGGCTGGGCCTGCTGCATGGACACGGCCGTTACGATAATGCCGGCCCCGTAGGCGTCCAGATTCTCCTGCATCACTACCCGCGAGGAGGACGCAATCTCGCCACGCCCCTCGCCAAGAATGAAGTCCAGGTTGTTCTTGCCGATCCGTTCGCGGATCGCCGACTCCATCACCTGGTTCACGGTGGTGTCCGGGTCCCGCACATTGAACAGGTAATCGACCAGATCCAGGATGCGGTACTGCACCGCGATGTCGACGTCGATAATGTTTTCGTCACCTGTCACGATCAGCGCGCGATGGGACAGGGTGCGCACGTTGTCGACATTCTCGATCTCGACGCGCTCGATCGGGTACGGCAGGTGCCAGCCCGGCCCCGGGTTTTTCACTTGCTGGAATTCGCCGAAACGCAGCACGACGCCGCGCTCGCCTTCCGAGATGATATGGAATCCGGAGGCCAGCCAGACGACCACGGCAATGATCAGACCGAGGCTGACCAGGGCCTGCGTCCCGCGCCCCATGCCGCCGCTTCCGGAACCGCCGGAGCCACCACTGCCGCCTCCGCCGAAGATGCCGTTCAGCTGACGCGACAGCTTGCGCATCATCTCCTCGAGGTCGGGGGGCTGATTGCCGCCCCCGCCGCCACCGCTTCCGCGCTGGCCGCCGCCACCCCCACTCCAGGGGTCTCGGTTGTTGTTTCCCGGTTCGTTCCAGGGCATGAACTGGACTCCGTCGCTCGCTCAGGGCTGCGCCCGACGCGGCGTCCGCGGACACCGGCAGGCATAAGGGGCCACATTCTAGGGAGCCACCCCCGGTCCGGCAAGCGCGCCCGGCCGGAATTGAGGGTATAGCACCAGCTCAGCGCCGGGGTGGACTCGCGGACTCCACGATCACGAAGGCCTGCGCGTACTCGCGCTCGTCGCTGATGCTGAGATGGATGGCCCCGGCCCCCAGGCGCTCGGCCGTGGCGCGGGCGCGCCCGTCCAGCACGAACCCGGGTCGACCGCGGGCATCATGGGTCACCCCGGCGTCGACCAGGGCCATATCCGCCCCCACCCCGCAGCCGAGCGCCTTCGACAGGGCCTCCTTGGCGGCAAAGCGGCGGGCGAGGAAGCCGGCCGGATCCTGTGCCGGCAGCGCCACGCGCTCGAGCGGATGCAGGATGCGCCCGGCCAGCCGCGCCCCGTGGCGTTCCCACATGCCCTGCATGCGCGCCACCTGGACCAGGTCGGTCCCGATGCCGAGAATCACGGCCGACTCAGACCGGGTACTGCCCGGCCGGCAGCCCCTCGCGGGCGGCATCCATCAGGCCGCGCATGTGGCTGACGGCCTCGGGCAGGCCGGTGAACAGGGCCCGGGCGACGATCGAATGCCCGATATTGAGTTCGTGAAAGACCGGGTTGGCCGCGATCGGGCGCACGTTGTCATAGTCCAGCCCGTGGCCGGCATTGATCACCAGGCCCATGCCCTGGCCCGCCGCCGCCGCCTCGTTGATGCCGGCGAGCAGCCGCTCGCGCTCGCCGGCATCGCGGGCGTTCGCGTAGGCGCCGGTGTGCAGCTCGACCACCGGCGCGCCGATGGCCACCGCGGCCTCCAGCTGGCGCACATCCGGCTCCACGAACAGCGAGACCTCGATCCCGGCCGCGGCCAACGGCGCGACGAACTCGCGCAGCCGGTCCAGCTGCCCCGCGGCGTCCAGGCCACCCTCGGTGGTCAGTTCCTCGCGCTTTTCCGGCACGATGCAGCAGGCCTCCGGGCGCAGCTTCAGGGCAATCGTCTGCATCCCCTCGGTGGCCGCCATCTCCAGATTCATCGGGACCTTCAGTCGGGGCTTGATACCGAAGACGTCATCGTCCTGGATATGGCGGCGATCCTCGCGCAGATGCAGGGTGATCGAATCCGCCCCGCTGGCCTCGGCCAGGCGCACCGCCTGCATCAGGTCGGGATACGGCGTATGCCGCGCCTGGCGGATGGTGGCGATGTGGTCGAGATTGACCCCGAGCTTCAGCGGAGCAGGATGCGACATGATGCAGTGACCTTGTGTCGGTGCGGGCCGGAAAGCCTACAGCAGACCGCGGGTCCGCAGCGGCCGGCCGGCCAGATGGGTATCGATCAGCCGGCGCATGAAGTCGCGGCTGACGCGGGCCTGATTATCCGGCACGTCGGACCCGCTGGCCAGCGCCCGCAGGGCAACGCCGGGGATCGCCTCGCCACGCCCGGCGACCGCCGGTTCCAGCCCGCCGTCCGGGTCATAGCGATACCAGGCATCGGGGTCCAGAGCGGACGGATCCACATGCTCGAGCCCGGAGTCCAGCGGCGCGAGCAGGGCCCATTCGGCCCGGCGCAGAACGGCATCGGCGCGCTCGCCGGCGGCCAGCCGGGCATAGGCGGACAACAACGCAGGCAGGGCCTCAGGGATCGCGGCCTCGCGCGGGTACAACCGCAGGATCAGTTCGTTGAGGTACAACCCGCAGACCAGGGCACGCCCGGTCAGCGGGAAAACCCGCTGCTGCTCAGCCACGCTGAGGGTGGGCAGTTCGCCCCGCCCGCGCCAGGCCAGATCCAGCAGCACGAAGGGCTGCACCGATCCGGCCTTGCCGCGCACCACCGCCGAAAGGCGGCCGGCCCCGGCGGTGAGCAGCTCGAGCACCCGGCTGTTCTCGCGCAGCGGCCGCGCGTGCAGTACCACCCCCTGGGTGACCGCCGACGCCGCGCCGCTCATGCCCGTCGCGGGGCCCTCATCGCGGCTCCTCGATGCCCAGCTCGCGCAGGGCGCGCGGGTTGCGGGTCCAGTCGGCCTCCACGCGCACGGTGAGTCGCAGCATCACCTTGCGTTCCAGCAGTTCCTCCAGCTGGACACGGGCCGCCTGGCCAATACGCTTGAGGCGCTGACCACCCTTGCCGATGACGATGCCCTTCTGGCTGTCGCGCTCGACCAGGATCACGGCGTCGATGTGGGTGGTGCGCGGCTCGTCCGCCCAGTCTTCCACGCGCACCGCCACCGAGTACGGCACCTCCTGCCCAAGGTGCTCCAGCATGGACTCGCGGATCATCTCCTCGGCGCGAAAGCGCTGCGGACGATCCGAGAGCTGATCGGGGTCGTACAGGAACGGGCCCTCCGGGATATGCGCCCGGATCTCCGCGATCAGGCCCTCCAGGTTCGAGCCGGTCTTCGCCGACAGCGGCACCACGCCGGCGTAGTCGAAGGCCGCGGCACGGGCCTCGATAAACGGCAACAGCTCTTCCTTCGCGCGGAACTGGTCAACCTTGTTGATGACCAGCAACGCCGGGCGCCCGGAATGACGGATGGTCTCCTCGATGCGCTCGTCGCCGGGGCCGAACTCTCCGGCCTCGACGATGAAGCAGACCAGATCGGCATCCGCCAGCGCCTGACTGGCCGTGCGATTGAGGACCCGGTTCACCAGTTGGGTACGCTCGGTGTCGATCCCCGGGGTATCCATCAGCACGACCTGGTCCTGCCCCTCGGTCACGATGCCGAGGATGCGGTTGCGCGTGGTATGCGGCCGGCGGGTGGTCGCCGCCAGCTTCTCGCCGACCAGACGATTCATCAGCGTGGTCTTGCCCACGTTGGGGCGGCCGATCAGCGCAACCAGACCGCAGCGCGTGGAGTCGCCCGCGGGGCCTTCGTCGATTTCACTCATTGTTCCTGTACCTGTTGCAGGCGTTTCAGGGCGGCCTCGGCCGCGGCCTGCTCGGCGCGGCGCCGCGAGGAACCCTGCCCGCGCTGCCCCCAGCCCTGGGTCGGCAGGTGCACCGCCACGGTGAACTGGCGCTTGTGATCGGGACCGGCCACCTCCAGCACCTCGTAGACCGGCAGCTCCGCATTGCGGCCCTGGAGCTGTTCCTGCAGACGGGTCTTGGGGTCCTTCAGCGATTCGGCGGAGGGCAGATCGTTCAGGCGTTCGGCGTACAGCGCCAGGGTAAATTCGCGCGCGGCCTGCATGCCCGCCTCGCGGTAGGTCACCCCGATCAGGGCCTCCACCGCGTCGGCCAGGATGGAGTCGCGCCGCTGGCCGCCGCTCTTGCGTTCGCCCTGGCCCAGATTCAGCGTGCCCTCGAGACCGGTCTCCCGCGCGAGGGCCGCCAGCGATTCGCGATTGACCAGGGCGGCGCGCAGACGGGTCAGGTCCCCTTCCGGGGCGTCCGGAAGCTTTTCGTACAGGGCGTCGGCGATCACCAGACCGAGGACGGCGTCTCCGAGGAATTCCAGGCGCTCGTTGTTGCGCCCGCCGGCACTGCGATGGGTCAGCGCCTGGCCCACGCCCTCCCCATCGCGCACGGCCGGCGGCAGCAGACTGCGAAAGTCGCGGCTCACGGAAACACCCTGCGAGGCATGCAATGAATCGGATCGACACCGCCCCCGTCAGGGAGCGAGCGTCTCGCTGTTCGAGAAGCGCGCGACCACGTCCACGTTGCCGAGGAACTCGCGGCGGACCTCGTACTCCAGTTGCAGGCGGCGGCCCTCGCCGTGCTCGGTCACGCTGAAGTCCTCCTCGACGATCCCGTCATACACCGAGTTGATCTGGAAGCGGCGGTTGATCTCGCGCCACAGCTCGCGCTCGCTCTTGTCGGCGGCGCCGGTCTGGGTGGCGACGTCCTGCATGATCGAGCGCACGGTGAGGAACTGGGTGTACTGCGTGCCCATCTTGATCACGAACGTGCCGACCAGCAGCGCCAGAAAGATCAGCGCAAGAATGGTGACGGCGCCCGCGCCCTGCATCGAGTGTCTGGAATGTCGCATGAATGCCCTGCCCCCTGTATGCCTGCGCCCGCGGAACGGGCCTATCGAATCGCCTGACCGATGCGGGAGAAATCCCGGTGGCCCTCATTGTAATCCCAATGCAACCAGATAAAGAGCGCGCGGCCGACCAGGAGCTCCTCGGCGACGAATCCCCAGGAGCGGCTGTCATTGGAATTGTCGCGGTTGTCGCCAACCATAAAATAGTGCCCTTCGGGGACCGTGACCGAGCCATCCAGGCTCGCCTGCTGTTCGCGCATCAGGGTGTTGTAGGTGCGGTCGTCCAGCGTCTCCTCGAAGATCGACGCCCCCGACATCACCTGCCCGGAACCCTCGCCCTCGAAGGTACCCACGCGCTCGGCCGGTTGCGGCTCGCCGTTCACGTACAGCACGCGGTCGCGAAAGGCGATGGTATCGCCCGGCAGGCCGATTACCCGCTTGATGTAGTCCTCCTGCGGGTTGCGCGGATACTTGAACACCACCACCTCGCCGCGCTCCGGTTCGCCGGTGTCAAAGATCTTGGTGCGGGTGACCGGCAGGCGGATCCCGTAGGAGAACTTGCTGACCATGATGAAGTCGCCCACCAGCAGGGTAGGCATCATCGAACCGGAGGGGATGCGAAACGGTTCGGCCACGAACGAGCGCAGGATCAACACGATCAGCAGCACCGGAAAGAACGAGCGCGAGTAGTCCACAAACCAGGGCATCTCGCGCTGGCGCTCGGGGCTGCGGCGCCGCCGCAGGATCACCCAGCCCAGCCAGATCAGGCCGGTCACGGCAGTTGCCAGCACCAGGATCAGTTCGAGATTTGCCATGCCGTGTCCTCTGTTCCCGGCCCGCCGGGGATCGCCCAGGGCCTCGTCCGGGCCCCGGGCCTGATTGTCATTTCCTGTCGTCGTCCACCGACAGCACCGCCAGGAAGGCCTCCTGCGGCACATCCACCTTGCCGATCGACTTCATGCGCTTCTTGCCGGCCTTCTGCTTCTCCAGCAGCTTGCGCTTGCGGGTCACGTCGCCGCCGTAGCACTTGGCCAGCACGTTCTTGCGCATCGCCTTGACCGTGGCACGGGCGATGATCTTGGAGCCGATCGCCGCCTGGATCGCGACCTCGTACATCTGGCGCGGGATGATCTTGGCCATGCGCTCGATGATCTCGCGCCCGCGCGACTCCGCGTGGTCGCGGTGCACGATCGCCGACAGCGAGTCCACGCGATCACCGTTGATCAGGATGTCCACGCGCACCAGCGGCGCCGCCTGGAAGCGCAGCGGCTGGTAGTCGAACGAGGCATAGCCGCGGGTGGCGGACTTCAGCCGGTCGAAGAAATCGAGCATCACCTCGGACATCGGCAACTCGTAGGACAGCTGCACCTGGCGCCCGAGATACTGCATCTTCGTCTGCACCCCGCGCTTTTCCACACACAGGGTAATGACCGCGCCCACGTACTCCTGCGGGACCAGGATATTCGCCTCGATGATTGGCTCGCGGATCTGGGCGACCTCGTTGTTCGCCGGCAGCTCGGACGGATTGTGCACCGAGACCACCTCGCCGTCGTTGCGCTCCACCTCGTAGACCACGGTCGGCGCGGTGGTGATCAGGTCCAGATCGTATTCCCGCTCCAGGCGTTCCTGCACGATCTCCATGTGCAGCATGCCGAGGAAGCCGCAGCGAAAGCCGAAGCCCAGCGCCTGCGAGGTCTCCGGCTCGAACGACAGCGCGGCGTCGTTCAGGCGCAGCTTGTCCAGCGCCTCGCGCAGGTCGTTGAAGTCATCCGCGCTGACCGGGAACAGCCCGGCGAACACCCGCGGCTGGATCTCCTGGAAGCCCGGCACCGGCTCGTCCGCGGGGTTGTTGAAATCGGTAAAGGTGTCGCCCACCTTGGCCCCGGAGATGTCCTTGATGGTCGCGATCAGGTAGCCGACATCGCCCACCTCCAGGGTCTCGCGGTCCACCGGCTTGGGCGTGAACACCCCGACCCGACTGACCTCGTGGGCCCGCCCCACCGACATCGCCTTGATCTTCTGCCCGGCGCGGAAGCGACCGGCCTTGACCCGCACCAGCGCAACCACGCCCAGGTAGTTGTCGTACCACGAGTCGATCACCAGCGCCTTGGGCGCGGCCTCGGCATCGCCCTCCGGTGGCGGGATCCGGCGCACGATCTCCTCCAGCAGTTCGGCGATGCCCTCGCCGGTCTTGGCGGATACGCGCAGGGCGTCGGTGGCCTCGATGCCGATCACGTCCTCGATCTCGGCCGCCACGCGGTCTGGCTCGGCGGCCGGCAGGTCGATCTTGTTCAGCACCGGCACGACCTCCAGTCCCTGGTCGATCGCGGTGTAGCAGTTGGCGACACTCTGTGCCTCGACACCCTGCGAGGCATCCACCACCAGCAGCGCGCCCTCGCAGGCGAACAGCGAGCGCGAGACCTCGTAGGAGAAGTCCACGTGCCCGGGGGTGTCGATGAGGTTCAGCTGATAGCGCTGACCGTCCTGGGCGTCGTAGTACAGCGACACACTCTGCGCCTTGATGGTGATGCCGCGCTCGCGCTCCAGGTCCATCGAGTCCAGCACCTGCTCCGACATCTCGCGCTCGGTCAGGCCGTGGCAGCCCTGGATCAGGCGGTCCGCCAGCGTCGACTTGCCGTGGTCGATGTGCGCGATGATGGAGAAATTACGGGTGAGGCGGGTTTCGGTCATGCAGGGGCCAGTTGGTCCAGCAGTGCCTTTCGATCGAGGAAATGGCAGCAGAGAATGTCGCCGTCGACCGCAAGCACCGGGACCTTGACGTTGAAACGCGCCTGCAGCTCCGGGTCCTCGTCGATGTCGACGACCGTAAGCGCGAAAGTATAACGGCTTTTGAGGGCCATGATCTCGGCCAGCATGTCATGGCAGAGACCACAGCTCTCGCGGTGATACAGCGTCAGTTGGGTCATGCGCAAACAATCGGGAGGGCTGCCGACGGGATCGACAGCCCTCCCTCTCCATGACGGCCCCGGAGCCTGTGCTCCGGCGGCGGTTTCAGTCCCGCGGGATGCGCAGGGCGATATAGGTCGGGTTGTCACCGCGATAGACCAGCACCGGCACCGTCCGCCGTTCGCCAACATCGGCGATCAGCTCTTCCAGCGTCTCTGCCGAGTCGACCGCGTGGCCGCCGAACTGCACGATCACGTCACCAGGCCGGACCCCGGCCGAGCGCGCGGGGTTGTCGACCACCTCCTGCACCACCAGCCCGGCATCCACGTCCAGTTCCGCGGCACGCTCGGCGTCCAGCGGCTCCAGGACCATGCCCAGCAGGCTTTGCGGTTCGGTCCGCTCCGGCGCCTCTCGCTGCGGCCCGCCACGCTGTGCGGAGATGTCGTCCGGCAGGCGTTCGATCTCGACCGTAATGGTGCGGGTCTCTTCACCCCGGCGCACCTCGACCTCGGCCTCGGTGCCGACCGGCGTACGCCCGACGATGGGCGGCAGCGCGGAGGAGTTGGGCACCTCGATGCCGTTGAACGACAGGATCACGTCGCCGGTTTCGAATCCGGCCTTCTGCGCCGGGCTGTCGGCCTGCACGCGCGCCACCAGCGCACCCGCGGGCTTGTCCATGCCGAAGGAATCGGCCAGCTCGCGCGTCACTTCCTGGATCAGCACGCCCAGCCAGCCGCGCGTCACCTCGCCGTGCTCGCGGAGCTGTTGCACCACGTCCTCGACCATCTCGATCGGCACGGCGAAAGACAGCCCCATGAAGCCACCCGTACGGCTGTAGATCTGGGCGTTGATGCCGATCACCTCGCCGTCGAGGTTCAACAGCGGTCCACCGGAGTTGCCCGGGTTGATGGCCACGTCGGTCTGGATGAACGGGACGTAGTTCTCGGTCGGCAGGCTGCGCCCCTTGGCGCTCACGATCCCGGCCGTTACCGAATGGTCGAAACCGAACGGCGAACCGATCGCCAGCACCCACTCGCCGACCTTCAGGTCGGACGATGAACCCAGCTTCAGGGTCGGCAGGTCCTCGGCATCGATCTTCAGCAGGGCCACGTCACTTTGCGGGTCCTTGCCGACGATCTCGGCGTCGAACACGCGCCGGTCGGACAGGTGCACCACCACCTCCGAGGCCCCGTCCACCACATGGTTCGCAGTGATGATGTAGCCGTCTTCGGTATAGATGAAGCCGGACCCCAGCGAGTTGCGCTCGAAGCGCTCCGGACCGCGCGGGCCCTCGCCGCCCGGCGCCCCGAAGAAGCGCTCGAACAGGTCCTCGAAGGGCGAGCCCTCGAAGTCCGGCATCTGACCGCGGTGCGGATTCTCGCGCTCGCGGGTGGTCGCTATATTCACCACCGCCGGGCTGTGTTCCTCCGCCAGCGGCACGAAGTCCGGAAGCATGCGCGCCGAGGCCGGCAGCGAGAGAGCCAGAAAGGTCAGGGCAACCAGTGCCCATTGCATCGGTTTCATCATCATCTAACCCGCATTGGGAAGTCGTAGGTTCATGGCTCTAGAAAGCCCGGCCCGCCCACAAGTTCCCGCGGGCGGGTGCGAGCGGTCAGGGTCGCGGCGAGATCACGGACGCGGCCGGGGCATGCGTCCCCGCGGCAGGGTGACGCTCCAGCAGCACCGGGGCCAGATCCGGCGCCCGACGACGCAGCCAGACTCGCACGCCGAACAGGCCCGCGGTAAAGCCCGCGAGACCGGCAAGCAGGTGCGCGCCCTCCCCGAGTCCAGGCGCGAGCAGCATCAACAGGGCCGGTGCCGCCACCAGGCCGGCCAGCGGGAGCAAGTACATCGCCAGCGCTCCCGACACCAGGGCCTGGTCACGGATGCCCAGGGTCACGGTATCCCCCGGCTGCAGCGTCCCCGGGTGACCGATGGACACCTCCACCGCCTTGCGTCCGAGGACTTCGGAGAGCACCCCGCTGCCGCAACCGGTGCGGGCGGAACAACTGCCACAGGTCGACTGGCGTTCGATACGCACCCGCGCGGCATGGCCTTCGACCGAAAGCACCGTACCCTGTTCGCGAATCCAGTTACTCATGCCTGCGCGCCGCGGTCCCGGCTCACTGGTCGGAGTGATACACGACCGCGTCCAGCACACCCTGCACCGTGGCACGCGGGACATCGCCCACTGCGGTCACCTGATGGCCCGCGATCGAGCGGGCGGCGCCATGGGTGGCACCGGCGCGGGTGGTGCCCTCGAACAACTGCTCGCCGCTGGCCTTTTCGATATACACCGAAACCGAAGCCAGCCCGTCGCTCAGAACGAAGTGGCGCAGGCGGGTTTCATTATCCCCGACCCGACGTTCGGTCGCGGCGATCGCGGTGAACCCATCGGGGAGATCCCCGAAGCCCCAGCCGTCCATGCCGGTCTGTTCGTCCCAGTCCGGCTTCTTGTGACCATGATCGGCCCGCACCTCGATCCGCTCGACATCCTCGCGGGTGGGCTCGAGGGCCGCCTCCGCGACCTCCTCCAGCCGTTCAAGATCGGTGAAGGCCAAACGTTCCAGCAACTTGCCGTGTCCGTCATACAGCTCGCTCAGCAGCGGGATCGCCGTGGCCGCGTGCAGGCAGTAGCGATGGCTGTAGCGCAGGGTGTCACGGGCGCGCGCCAGAATCATGCGGCAGTCGAGACCGGCCACACGGTCTGCGCCCATGTCCTTCAGCTCATAGTGATCGTGATGCTCCAGCAGGAACACCGGGGCGCCGGCCGGCCCGTGCGGGGCCTCGCCGGCCGCCGCCCGGGCGCCCTTGAGGGCGCTCAGCCGGTCGACCGAGCGCAGGATCTCGCGCGGGGCGCCGGTGAGGGTTTCCAGGCGTTCGCGATAGCCGCCATTCTCGGCGGCATGCACCACGCGAATCGCATCCAGCCGGTCATCGCGCTGGAGCACAAAGGTTCCCTGATAGCTTTCCGAATGCAGGCTGCCGGTCATGCGCTGCAGCCAGTCGGCGGGGGACGGCTCGCCCGCCAGGGCCGGCAACGAAAGACAGCAGAGCGCGGTGGCGGCAACCAGGGCGAACGGCAGGCCGCGGCGCATCACGCGTTACTCGTCACTCACGGAGTAGCGGACCCGCCCCAGGGCGGTGGATCCCGGCCCGGTCAGCTCCGCGTGGTTTTCGAGATAGCGCGCAAAGCGCGGGTCCAGACCCTCGTGCTCGGTGGCGGGGGCATCGCCACTGGTGGTACTTGCAGGCTGCACGCCACCGGCGACCTGCGCGGGGGCAGCGGTCTCGCTGCTGGCCACCGGAGCGGTCTCCGGGGTGCCCGATTCGGGGCCAATCATCTGCATCCCGACCAGGGTAACCATCGCGACCGCGGCCGCCACGCCGGTCCCGGCCACCGGCTTCAGCCAGCGTGGCTGGGCCGGTTTGGCCGATACCGCCAGCGGCGCCTCGTCGTCCAGGGCCGCATGGATACCGTCCATGAAGTGCGCGGGGGCGGTGCGCCGCATCCCGCCGCGCAGACTGTCGCCGATCAGGTGATAGCGTTCCCAGCGGGCGCGGTCCTCCTCGGACCTCACCAGCTCGTCCATCAGGCGACGTGTCTCGAAGTCATCCGTTTCTCCGTCCACCAGGGCCGACAGACGTTCATTCTTGGAGACTTGTTCTTTCATGGCGCTACTCGTTCAGTTGTCGTCTAACAATGGACGCAAGGTCCGGTCGATGGCCTCGCGGGCCCGGAAGATGCGCGACCGGACCGTGCCAATCGGGCATCCCATCGTCTGCGCAATTTCCTCGTAGCTCAGTCCCTCAATCTCGCGCAGCGTGATGGCCATCCGAAGGTCGTCGGGCAGTTCCTCGATGGTGCGACGCACCGCCCCTTCAATCTCTTCGGACAACAGCTCCCCCTCCGGGGTTGCACTGTCCTTCAGGGCGGAGTCACCACCCATCTGTTCCGCATCCTGCGCATCGACCTCGGCCTCGGGCCGACGCCGTCCCTGGGAGACAAGGTGGTTCTTGGCCGTGTTGATGGCGATACGGTAGAGCCACGTATAGAACGCACTCTCGCCGCGAAAGTTCGCCAGCCCCTTGTAGGCCTTGATAAAGGCCTCCTGGGCCACGTCCAGGGCCGCTGCATGGTCATGGACATAGCGCCCGACCAGATTGACGATCTTGTGCTGGTACTTCAGCACAAGAATGTCGAAAGCCGCCTTGTCGCCCTTCTGAACTCGCTTGACCAGGGCCTCATCGGAAGCCTTTTCGCTCATGCGGGGACTCCCGCCAGCCCACCGGTCTCCGGTAATCTATGGTGCATGGACCGCCTGACTCGCATTAAGTTCGCTTTGCGCACAACACTGTTGCGCAAGGGCCACATTTTGCTCTGGCAACAAGCGCAGCACGTTACCTGACCCATGGGGACAGTACAACAACCGCGCCTGACGGACGTCCTCGTGATCGGAAGCGGCGCGGCGGGGCTCTCGGCGGCCCTGCATCTGGCCCCGCATCGGCGCGTCACCGTGATCAGCAAGGGCCCGGTGGACGAGGGCTCTACCCGCTATGCCCAGGGCGGCATCTCGGCCGTCCTCGACCGGACGGACTCCTTTGACGCCCACATCCAGGACACCCTGGACGCCGGCGCCGACCTGTGCGATCCGGACGCCGTGCGCCGCACCGTGGCGGCCGGCCCGGAGGCGATCCACTGGCTGCTGAATCTCGGGGTTCCGTTCACCCGCGAGCCGCTGGAGGGCCGCAGCCGCCTGCACCTGACCCGCGAGGGCGGACACAGCGCACGCCGGGTCGCCCACGCCGCGGATGCCACCGGCCGGGCCATCGAGGAGGCGCTGGTCCGCAATGCCTCGGGCCTGGGCAGCATTGAGGTATTCGAGCGCCACGTGGCCGTGGACCTGATCACCCAGCCGGTGGACGGCACGCGCCGAGTCGTCGGGGCCTATGTGCAGGACGCCAAGACCCGCGAGGTGGAGACCTTCCTCGCCCCGACGGTGATCCTCGCCACCGGCGGGGCCAGCAAGGTCTACCTCTACAGTTCCAATCCCGACGGCTCCACCGGCGACGGCATCGCCATGGCCTGGCGGGCTGGCTGTCGCATCGCGAACATGGAGTTCATGCAATTCCATCCGACCTGCCTGTTCCACCCGCGGGCCAAGTCGTTCCTGATCTCGGAGGCGGTGCGCGGCGAGGGCGGGGTCCTGCTCCTGCCCGATGGCGAACGCTTCATGCCGCGCTTCGACGAACGCGCCGAACTGGCCCCCCGCGACATCGTCGCCCGCGCGGTCGACCACGAGATGAAGCGCCTCGGCATCGACCACGTGAACCTCGACATCAGCCACAAGCCGGCCGAGTTCATCCGCGAGCACTTCCCCACCATTCACGAGCGCTGCATGGAATACGGCTTCGACATGACCCGCGAGCCGCTGCCGGTCGTACCCGCCGCACACTACACCTGCGGCGGCGTGATGGTGAATCACTTCGGCCAGACCGACCTGCCGGGGCTCTACGCCGCCGGCGAGGTCTCCTATACCGGCCTGCACGGCGCCAACCGCATGGCCAGCAACTCGCTCCTGGAGTGTCTGGTCTACGCCCGCGCCGCGGCCGACCACATCCTCTCGCAGACCGACCTGCCCGCGCCCGAGAAACTCCCGGTGCCGCCGGCCTGGGACGAATCCCGGGTGACCGAGTCACAGGAAGAGGTGGTGGTCGCCCACGACTGGGACGAACTGCGCCGGCTGATGTGGGACTACGTCGGGATCGTGCGCGCCCGCGAACGCCTGCACCGCGCCGAACGACGCATCCGCATCCTGCAGGAGGAGATCCACGAGTATTACAGCCACTTCCGCATCTCCCCGGACCTGCTGGAGCTGCGCAACCTGGCGATGGTCGCCGAAATCATCGTGAAGAGTGCCCTGTCGCGCCAGGAGAGCCGCGGGCTGCACTTCATCCGCGACTATCCGGACACCGACCCGGCCCTGGACGGCCAGCCGACCATCCTCGCCCCCGACAACGCCCTGCGCCCGGGCGACACCCGCCGGCCGTAATCCTTCTGAGTTCGAGCACCGCGCCTGCCGTCCCCCGTCATTGCGAGGAGTGCAGCGACGAAGCACAAAAGCAGCGAAGCTGCGTTGAACGGCCGCAGGCCGGCCCGAAGGGCGAGCGGAGCGAGTACCCCCCCACGCTGGCAAAGCGCTGGGATCAGGTGGCCGAGCACATCGATTGCCACGTCGCCTGCGGCGACTCGCAATGACGGGTTCAGCTAGACACGCGGCGCATTACCACCACTTCTCGTATTTCAGCTGCGCCTCGGGGATGCCCCATTCCGCCAGCAGCGTGGCCATGTCCTCGATGAACTCGCGCGAGCCACAGAAATAGAACAGCGCATCGCGCGGCAGGTCGAGCGACTCCAGCAGGCGATGGCTGATGCGCCCGGTATGGCCCAGCCAGTCCTCGGCCTCGCGGGTCACGGTCAGGCTGACGTCGATGTTTGGCGCCGCGGCCATCGCCTCCAGTTCCTGCGGGAACAGCACCTCGTCCTTGTGCGCCACGCTGTACACCAGATGCGCATAGACCTCGGGCATGTCGGCATGAATCGCGCGCAGAATACCGAACAGCGGCGTCACACCGATGCCGGCCCCCAGCAGGACGACGTTCCTTGCCATGCCGGGCTCGAAGAAGAAGCTGCCCTGCCCCGGTGTGATGTACACGGTGTCGCCTTCCTGCGCGACCGCGTGCAGGTGATGCGTCGCATGGTGGTGGTCGGCATACTTGATGGCCAGTTGCAGGCGGCCGTCCGCACGCGGCGCGGAAACCACCGAGTAGCCCCCGACGAAGGGCTTGCCCTCGGGCTGCGGGATCACCAGGTCCAGCCACTGCCCCGCCTTGCTGGTAAAGCGCCGCGGATCCGCCGCCAGGGTGAATACCTTGATCAGCGGCGTGACCTGCTCGATCGTCTCGATCCGGGCCGGCAGAAAGTGATCGGGCAGTTCAACGGCATCGGTCATGTCGGGTCCTTGGTATCGAAATCGTTCCGGGCAGCGCGCTCGCGGCGCCGCGCCTCCTGGTAAAGGGCCTCCTGGTCCGAGAAATCCAGCGTGTCCAGGCTCGCGCCGCGGGCGGCGGCCAGGGCCTCCATGTGGCGGAAGCGGGCCTCGAACTTGCGCGTGCTGCCGCGTAGCGCGCCTTCCGGATCCACGCCCAGGTGGCGCGCCCAGTTGCTCACGGCAAACAGCACATCGCCGACCTCCTCGGCGACACGCTCGGGGGGCTCGCCCTGGTCCACGGCCTCCTGCACCTCGGCCAGCTCCTCGTGGATCTTGTCGACCACCGGCGCCGGGTCGTCCCAGTCGAAGCCGAGCCGGGCGGCACGACGCTGGCTCTTGACCGCCCGCGACAGGGCCGGCAGGGCCAGCGGGATATCGTCCATGGCGCTGGTCTGGGCGCGATTGGCACGCTCCCGGGCCTTGTCCGCCTCCCAGGCCGCCTCGCGCTCCGCATCCGAGGCATGCTCGACATCGGCAAACACGTGCGGATGCCGGCGCACCAGCTTGTCGCCGATCGCGCGCGCTACATCATCCAGATCGAAGCGCCCGGCCTCCTCGGCGATGCGGGCCTGGAACACCACCTGGAACAGCAGGTCCCCCAGCTCGTCGCGCAATTCGCGGGTATCCGCCGCCGCGCCCTGGTCGCGCGCGATCACGTCGGCCAGCTCATAGGCCTCTTCCAGGGTGAACGGCACAATGGTGCCGGCCGTCTGCGCCCGATCCCAGGCACAGCCCGACTCGGGATCACGCAGCCGCGCCATGATCGCGCGCAGGCGGTCCAGCGGACCCGGCACGTCAACGGGTGTGTGTTCGGTCATCGCGGGAGTGTACGGGGTCCGACGGGCGGCAAAAACCGCCCTCCGGATGAACATTCGGAACCGGTGGCTCCTGATGGGGCCACCGGGCGGGGCCGAGCTAGCCCTGCTGATCGGTCTCGCAGAGGCGCTTCTTGTCGTCCGGCAGGTTGTCGGGACAGATTCCACAACCCTCGTTGCCGGGCAGGGCCCAGTCGATCTTCTTCGGGTACGGCAGGTCCATCTCGTCCATGATCTTGACGAACTCCGCTTCCGGCTTGCCCTTGCCCAGGCGCGGGTTGCGCATCTTCTCCTGGCCGATGGTGGTGATCTGGCGCTCCTCGTAATCGTGCGCGGGATACACCAGGGTCTCGTCCGGCAGGGTGAAGAACTTGTCGTGGATCGAGTGATAGAGCGTCTTGGCGTCCCCCGACTGGAAGTCGGTTCGGCCGCAGGCCTCGATCAGCAGGGCATCGCCGGAGAACAGCATCTTCAGGCCCACGTGGTCCATCAGATACGCGTGGTGCGCATCGGTGTGCCCCGGGGTGTAGAGCGGGTTGACTACCAGGTTGCCCACCTGGAAGGGCTCGCCCTCGCGCAGGCCGAAATCGCGGCAGGGCAGCTCGTCCATCGCCGGCCCGCCCAGCTTGCAGCCGGTCTTCTCGCGCAGCATGCGCGCGCCGGTGATATGGTCGGCGTGAATGTGGGTCTCGATGACGTAGTCGAGGCTCAGCCCCATCTCCTGCAGCACGCGCAGGTCACGGTCGACGGTCTCGATAACCGGGTCGATCAGGGCCGTCTTCCCGGTATCCGGGCAGCTCAGCAGGTAGGTGTAGGTGGACGACTCGTCCTCGAACAGTTGCTTGAAGATCATTGCCTTTGCCTCCATGGCCCGGCGGGCCGGTCGATGATGACCTGATGCTAGCGAGCCGGTTCGGGTCAAACCAAACCACCCCGACTTTCCATGCAGGTGTTTCGGTGTGAGCCCCGCACCGGGGTACGAGTTCCGCGTGTGGGGGCACTTCATGTCGGGCCTGGCGCCCGGCTATCATCCGCGGCTGACATTCGCATTCATCATACGCACGCAATCGGGGGACACATCATGGAAGCCAGCCAAGTGGCCGAACTCATCCGCGCCGGCCTGCCAGAGGCCGAGAAGGTCGAGGTCACCGGCGGCGAGGGCAAATTCGAGGCCCTGGTCGTCAGCCCGCAGTTCGCCGGCATGAACGCGGTCAAGAAACACCAGACGGTCTACGCCACCGTGCGCGATCAGATCGACTCCGGCGAGGTGCACGCCCTGTCCATCCGCGCCTTCACGCCCGAGGAGGCCCCGGGCGCCTGAGGCGCCCGCTTCGCGCGCTTATGCTGTCGCCCAAGGGTCGCGAGGAGATCGAACGCCTGCTGGAGGGCGGCCTGGTCCATGACTGGGGCGAGGCCGAGACCACGCTGCGCAATGTCACGCGCATGCTGCTGACCACCCGTCCGGACCTCCTGCGCCTGTACTTTACCCACGAGGCCTGGGAGCAGATCACCGCCTGGCCGCAGAAGAAGGCCGCCAACGCCATCATCGCGGCGCTGCGCACCGGCGTGGTGGACACCCTGGGGCGGCCCGCCATCGCCAACCGCGAGCAGGCGCGGTTCTACCTGCTGTGCTTTCAGGACGACCTCACCGAGCGGGTCGACGCCTGGTGCCGCGAGCACCCCGAGGAATGTCCGCGGCGCAGCCGCAAGCGCACCACGGCCCTGCCCGGCCACCACGACGAATGATTCCCCCCGGTATCCAGACCTGCGGCGATCCGGCCCTGCAGGCCCACCTGACGAACCTGCTCGCGCGCTACGGCCTGCGCCTGGTGCCACACCCGGCCCGGGCCCCGCTGCCCGGCAGCTGGTGGGGCGAACCCGAGGCCGGGATCATCGGCCACGAGGTGCACGTGCGCCCCGACACCCCGATCCACTCGGCCCTGCACGAGGCCGGGCACGTCATCTGCATGGATGCCGCGCGCCGTGCCACCCTGCACACCAACGCCGGCGGCGACGATCTCGAGGAGTGCGGGGTGTGCTACCTGCAGATCCTGCTGGCCGACCAACTGCCCGGCGTCGGCCGTGAGCGGCTGATGCAGGACATGGACGCCTGGGGCTACAGCTTCCGCCTCGGCAGCACCGCCGCCTGGTTCGGCGACGACGCGGCCGACGCGCGCGACTTCCTGCGGGCCCATGGCCTGATCGACGCCGACGACCGGCCGCGCTTCGCCTGCCGCGGGGCCGTGCCGCCGGTTCCCGTGGCGGCATCGGATGCTACACTGGCGCCATTCGAATAGCCCGCGCATGCGCGCACCTACCGCTGCCCGCCACCCGGGGCAGCGGCGCGGGAATGGATTGGCACAGCACGGATCGGGAACCGCCCCATGGATAGCACCAGCATTGATGCCCTGCTGCAGGACCTGGACCTGACCTCCAGCCTGTCGGACCAGGCCCGCAGTGAACTGGCCTCGGCCTGTCAGGCCCGGGAGCTGGACGCCGGGCGACGCCTGCGTCCCCAGGAGGTCGAGGACCGCTACCTGTTCCTGCTGAGTGGCCAGCTGGTACGGGTCAGCGGCGGCACCCCCGCCCGCATCACGCTGGACGCGGCCGATCCCGACAGCCCCTTGCAGATGTTCGACCACAACATTGGCCCGCAGGACTTCATCATCACCGAGCAGCCCTGCCGGATGCTGGAGATCCCGACGTCTGCACTGGAAAAGGCCCACAGCGCCTCGCTGGTGGTGCACGACACCGATCTGGACGACACCGAAGGGGCCTTCTTCGGCGAACTGTACGACCTAATCACCAGCAACCGGCTGGAACTGCCGACCATGCCGGAGATCGCCCTGCGCATCCAGGAGCTGACCAACGACCCCGACGCGGACCTCGACAAGCTGACCGAAGTGATCCAGCGCGACGGCACCATCGCCGGCGCCCTGCTGCACGCCACCAACAGCCCGTTGTTCCGCGCCGCCAAACAGATCCAGTCGGTCCGCGATGCGGTCAACCGACTGGGCTTTCGCAACACCCGCATGCTGGCGATGAACATGGCCCTGCGCCAGGCCTTCAAGGCCAAGCACGCCTCCACCCGCGACGCCATGGAGGCCAGCTGGAAACACGGCGCCCTGCAATCCGCCTACAGCTACCTGATCGCCGACTCCCTGAAACTCCTGGACCGCGAACGGGCCCTGCTCGCCGGCCTGGTCGCCGGCATCGGTGCCGTCCCGATCATCCAGTTCGTGGAACTGCGCGAGGATCACCCCGACACCGAACGCGTGCAGTCGCTGGTGCGGCGCCTGCGCAACCTGGCCGGCGTGCTGGTCATCAACTACTGGGACCTTGGCGGTGACCTGGTCACCGTCGCCGAGCACGCCGGGGACTGGGGCTATCGTGCACCCGAGCCCAATTACGCCAGCATTACCCTGGTCGCCGAATGGGCCGCCCGCCACGCCGAGGGCGAGACCGTGCCCGATGCCGCAGAGGTCGCCGCGTTTGCCACGCTCGACATTACACCCCCGGCGCCGGGTGAACCCATCGCCTTCCTCGAGGAACGCGCCGAGGACCTGGCGGAACTCCGCGCCATGTTCAACGTCTAGATCGTGGTGATCGAGGAACGCCTTCCCCAGCTGCGCCCGTTCGCCGATCTCAGCGAACGCGCCCGCGACAAGCTGCTGCAGCACGCCCGGACCATGACGGTGGATCCGGGCTTCAAGCTGCACGCACGCGACGAATTCCGCAGCATGATCTTCCTTCTCGAAGGCCGCATGATCCTGGCCAATGGCCGCAATTCGGTCATGCTGAAAGGGGACTCCAGCGAGGCCCTCAATCCACTGTTCGACAGCCACGACTATCGCAGTCACGCGATTGCGGCAGCACGCTCCACGCTGGCGATGCTGGACCGCAAGGTCTTTGAAACCTTGGTGGACGGCGGCAGCCAGGACAGCGTCGAGGTCAGCGAGATCGAGCTGTCCGACCTCGAGGGCGAACTGTTCAGCAGCATCTATACCCATGCCTACTCGGGGGAGCTGGTCCTGCCCCAGTTGCCCGAGGTCGCGCTGCACCTGCAGCAGGCCCTGAAGGACCCGGATGTCTCCATCGCCGAGGCCACCCGCATCATCGAAGAAGACCCGAGCGTCGCGGGACGGCTGCTGAGCGTGGCCAACAGCCCGGCCATGGGCAGCCGCCGCGAGGTCGCCCGCCTGCAGGACGCGGTCGCCCGCCTGGGCCTGGAACGCACTCGCCAGCTGGTGATGGCCCTGGCGATGCACCAGGTCTTCATTCATCGCGACAGCCCCTACCACGAACTGCTGGAACGCCTGTGGCGCCGCTCCGCCCGGATCGCCGCCATCAGCTGCGTGCTGGCCGACCAGAGCGAAGCGGTCGACCCACAGACCGCCCTGCTCGCCGGCCTGCTGCATCGAGTGGGGGCCCTGCCCGTGATCGCCGAGGTCGCCCGCCGCCACCCGGGACGCACACCGGAAGAGGTCGAGCGCGTGCTGTTCCGCCTGGAAGGCCTGATCGGGGAACTGGTTGCCCGGCAATGGGACCTGGCATCCGATATCATGGATGCGATTCGCGATTCCGGCGGCCCGGAAAACCCCGAGGCCCCTGTCCTGACGGACATCGTGCGGATTGCCCGCGCCGCATGCCCGCGGGATGCCGAGGACGACCCGCTCGCCGACCGTATCCCGCTCGCTGACCTGCGGGCGGTGGAGCGGCTCGGCTTCGTCCTCGATGAGGACGGCAGCCTGCCGGCCATCGAGTCCGCACGACAGGAAGTCGAGACATTGATCCGTCAGGTCGCCTGATCCGGTATCGCCCCACGCCGGCCGGCTGCATCCCGGCCGCCAGAGAGATTCAGGGAAGGTCCATGGACACACGCACCCGCCCCCAGCCCGGAGAGAAACAGCGCGCCGCCGACAAGGTCGCCCGCATCCCGGTCAAGATCAATCCGACCGAGCGCCCGCAGCGCAAGCCCAAGTGGATTCGCGCCCAGAGCCAGGCGCGACCCGAGGTGCAGCGCATCAAGGGCATCCTGCGCGAGCAGAAGCTGCACACCGTCTGCGAAGAGGCGAGCTGCCCGAACCTTGGCGAATGCTTCGCCCACGGCACGGCCACTTTCATGATCATGGGCGACATCTGCACCCGGCGCTGTCCGTTCTGCGACGTGGCCCACGGCCGCCCCGAGGCGCTGGATGCGGACGAGCCCCGTCACCTGGCCGAGACCATTCATGCGCTCGGCCTCAACTACGTGGTTATCACCTCGGTGGACCGCGACGACCTGCGCGACGGCGGCGCCGGGCACTTCGTCGACTGCATCCGCGAGGTGCGCACGCTCAACCCGAAGACCAAGATCGAGATCCTCGTGCCGGACTTTCGCGGGCGCATGGACCGCGCGCTGGAGATCATGCACCAGGCCCCGCCGGACGTCTTCAACCACAACCTCGAGACCGTCCCGCGGCTGTACCGCGAGGCTCGCCCCGGCGCCGACTATGCCTGGTCGCTGGAGCTGCTCCGCCAGTTCCGCGCGCAACACCCGGGTGTGCCGACCAAGTCCGGCCTGATGCTGGGGCTGGGCGAAACCCGCGAGGAGCTGCTGGAGGTCCTGCAGGACCTGCGCGACCACGGCTGCGACATGCTGACCCTGGGCCAGTACCTGCAGCCCTCGCGCCATCACCTGCCGGTCACGCGCTTCCTGTCACCCGAGGAGTTTGACGAGCTGGGCGAGCGCGCCCGCGAGATGGGCTTCAAGCAGGTCGCCAGCGGCCCGATGGTCCGCTCGTCCTACCACGCCGACCTCCAGGCCCAGGGCCTCGAAACCGCCTGACCCGTCCCGGGTGCCTTGCCGCGGCAACGCGTCCGGTGCGGCCTGGCTGCTCCGAACGTTCACGTGTCGTACCAGCGCAGCCCGTAGCTAGAGCGGCTTGAAAACCGATTGTTTACAGGGCCTCGCGCCACCGCCTGCCTGGTCGTGGCTGGCCCCGGTTCATCCTCTGGTGTTTACGGTGGCTCCGGTCCGCATACTGCCCGGCGCTGACTCGCCAGCGCGCCCCGAGGCACTTTCTTGCTTGCCCAAGAAAGTGCCCAAAGAAGGGCACCCGGATTCCGCCCAGGAACCTTGCTCCAGGGCCCTCGGGCCGGCGGCGCTGAACTCGCTACGCCTTCGGCTCCGCTCAGACATCCAGCGCCTTCTCCCGGCCCGAGAACCCTTCCGCAAGGGGCTCCATACGGGAGGAGAAAGTCAAAACCGACGCTACTCCGACATTCCTGCCCAGCCCATAGGCACGGCCGCCCGAACACCCCCGGCGCCCGCTGCGCGGGCGCGGCACGCAACGGCCAAAGGCCGAGCGTGCCCGAGATGTCCGAAGACCTAGCCATCATCCACTAGCTATATCGCTGGGATAGCCGTTGTTTTGACCTACCTCCCCGTTGTCGTCGCGCCGAGTGGAGAGGCTTTTCGCGGGATTCAAGGCGCTGGATGTCTGAGCGGAGCCGCAGGCGCAGCGAGTTCAGCGCCGCCCGCGAAAAGCCTCGGAGCGAGGGAAACCCCGGCCCGCGCAGCGGGCCGGGGTCGCGGCAGTCGGGCGTGTTTCTTGGGTACTTCTTTGCACGAGCAAAGAAGTACCTCGCGGTGCGCTCGCGAGAGAGCGCCTGGCAGGCGGCCGGACGACGCCACCGTAAACACCGAAGGATGAACCGGGACCAGCCACAACCCAGCCTTGGGAAGGCCAGGCGACGTGTTACGGCGCCGGGCTGCGGCCCAGCGCCAGCACGCGCACCAGTTCGGCGGGCAACGCCGCCTTGTGCCGAAGCGCGACATCCGCCCCCTCGAACAGCTGTGCGCCGAGATTCGCCAGGAGCGCATCGCGCACACGGTCGATTGCGACCGGCTCGCCCAGGAGCGCCTGCATGGACGTGGTCGGCAGGCCGGCGTAGCCACAGGGGTTGATACGGGCAAACGGCTCAAGGTCCGGCGCTACATTCAGGGCCAGGCCATGAATGCTGCGCCCATGGCGCACCCGCAGGCCCAGGGCCGCGATCTTCGCCGACCCGACATAGACGCCGGGCGCGTTCGCCCGGCGCTCGGCCTTGATGCCCCACTCGTCCAGCGTATCGATAATCGCCTGCTCGAGGCACTCGACGAGGCGGCGCACACCAATACCCAGGCGTTTCAGGTCCAGCAAGGTGTAAACCACCAACTGCTCGAGCCCGTGGTAGGTCACCTGTCCACCGCGATCGATCGCCACCACCGGAATCGCACCGGGATCGAGCAGGTGTTCGGGGCGGCCATTGCGGCCCTGGGTGAAGACCGGGGGGTGCTGCACGCACCACAAGGCGTCGGGGGCAGCGCCCCCGCGCTCACGCCCGTGGAGCTGCATCGCCTGCCATACCGGGACGTAGGGCTGCAGCCCCAGCTCGCGCACCTCGACCGGGGCCGGTGTCACAGGATCATGCGCACCCGGTCGCAGCGGCCAAGGGAGCGGTAGAAGGCGTCCAGCTGTTCCTGACTGGTCGCGGTAAAGGTGATGGTGATGCCGACGAAGCGGCCCGCGCGCGAGGCGCGCTGCTCGATCACCGCGTCCTCGGCATCCAGGTGCTCCGCCACGCAGCCCTCGACCGCCTCCAGCAGTTCCGGGTGCGCATCACCCATGACCTTCACCGGGAACCGGCAGGGAAACTCGATCAGCGTCTCGCGGTCGCTCATGCGGAACCTCCCGACTGCATGGGTGTTCTTACCTGCGCGCCGGGCTTGGCGGCCTGATAGGCCGCGTGGACGGCCTGCCAGACCGGTCCGGGAAGGCCGGCACCCACGGCGTGGTCATCCAGACGCGTGACCGGGAGGATCTCGCGCGTCGAACTGGTGAGCCAGATCTCTCCCGCCCGGGCCAACTCGTCCGCGCTGACCCCGCGCTCTTCCACCGGGTACCCCAGCTCGCGCGCGAGTTCAAGCACCCGCCAACGGGTGACCCCCGGCAGCACCGAGGCGTCCAGCGGCGGGGTGATGACCCGCCCGTCGAGGACCACGAAGACATTGCTGGCCGCACCTTCGGTCAGCTTTCCGTCGCGCAGCAGAACGGCCTCGACGGCACCCCGCTCCATCGCTTCCTGGCGGTTCAGCACGTTCGCCAGCAGCGTGGTCGCCTTGATATCACAGCGTTCCCAGCGGCAATCCTCGGCCGTCACGGCCGCCACGCCCTCCACGCGCACTGCCTCCGGCAGGGGGCGAATCGGACTCGCCATCGCCAGAACCGTCGGCCGCGCATCCGCGGGAAAGGCATGATCGCGCGGGGCCACGCCACGCGTCACCTGCAGGTAGACACCCAGATCCGGGGTCGCGGGATCGGCATTGCGCACCAGCAGATCCGTCAGCAGCGCAGTCCACTCCGCGGGCGCAAACGGGTTCGGGATGCGAATGGCCTCGAGGGACCGCGCCAGCCGTTCGAGATGTTCGGGGAGCAGGAAGAACTCGCCGGCGTAACTGGGGATCACCTCGTAAACCGAGTCCCCAAACAGGAAACCCCGGTCCAGCGGCGAGATTCGGACCTGGTCCAGCGGCAGGTAGTCCCCGTTGAAATAGGCAATGCTCACGATCGGTACGCGGTTCAGAACGGCCAGGCCGCCTGGATACCGAGGGCCGCGCCATCCCACAGGCGCCGTACGAGTCCGCCCTGTTCCACCGGCTGCAACGCGACCAGCGGCTGGGTCCGGATCACCTCGCCGTTCAGGCGCACCACGACCTCGCCCACCGGGTCGCCCGCGGCAAGCGGCGCCTCCAGCGGCTGGCTCACCTCCATCGAGGCGTCCAGGTCGTCCTCCCGTCCCGGCGGGACCATTACCCAGAAGTCCTCGGCCAGACCGACAGCCACCTCGGTCTGTGACCCGCGGTAGACCCGCGGACTCCCCAGTTCGTGGCCGCCATCAAACAGCTTGCGTGTCGCGGTGAACCGCATGCCCCAGTTCACCAGCGCCTGCGATTCATTGGCGCGGCGGGTGCCGCCCTGCTGGTGGTCGGATGCCTCGATGCCCATGACCACGGCCACCAGTCGGCGGTCGTTGCGCTCGGCGGAGGAGACCAGATTGTAGCCGGCGTTCGAGGTCCAGCCGGTCTTCAGGCCGTCGAACCCGGCATCGCGCCAGAGGAGCATATTGCGATTGCTCTGCGAGATGTCGTTGTACTCGAACGAGCGCTCGCTGTAGTAGCCGTAGAGATCGGGGAAGTCCCGGATCAGCGCCCGCGCGAGCAGCGCCATGTCCTGCGCCGTGGTGTACTGCGACTCGTCGGACGGCAAGCCGTGCGGGTTGGCAAAGTAGGACTGGCGCATCCCCAGTTCGCGGGCCTGGGCATTCATCATGTCGACGAACGCCCCTTCGGAACCGGCGACGTGCTCGGCCAGGGCCGTGGAGGCGTCGTTACCGGACTGGACAATCATCCCGCGCAGCAGGTCCTCGACGCCGACTTCCTCGCCAACCTCGATAAACATGCGCGAAGCCCCGCGCATCCCGGTGCGCCAGGCGCGCTCGCTGACCGTCACCCGGTCGTCCAGCGCCATGCGACCCGCGGTAATCTCGCCGAACACCACGTAGGCCGTCATCAGCTTGGTCAGGCTTGCCGGCTCGCGTTCCACCATCGGGTCGCGGCTGGCCAGCATCAGGCCGGAGTCGAAGTCCATCAGTGCATAGCTCGCCGCCGTCACGTCCGAGGGCGGACGCGGGATGCCGCCGGGCACGTTCGCACCCGAACCGGCCACGGGCAGCTCCGGCTCCTGCGCGTGCGCTGGAACAAGCGCCAGCACGAGCGCCAGGATCACCGGCAGGCAGGCCGCCAGAAGCGGCAGAAACGGGGTGCGGACGGACGAATTCATGATGGGGAAGGACCTCCTGAAGGACCGGTCTACGATAGCAGAATCGGGGCCCGGAACGGGCCGGAAAACCACGAAAACGGATGCTACGGCGCGTCGTTGACCACGCGGTAGTCCACGTGCGCCGCGCCCTGCAGGCGATCGGTAATCGTGCGGACAGCCTCGCCATCGGCGAGCGGGCCGATGCGCACGCGGTGCAGGGCCACGCCGTTGTCCCGCTCGACGCTGGAGATCCGCACCGACTCGAACCCGAGCGCGCGCAAATCCTCGCGCACCTGCTCGGCGGAGTGACGTTCGGCGAACGCCCCGACCTGGACAAAACGCCCGGACCCGCGCGCCTCGCCATTGGCCACGTCAGCGCCCGTCGAGGCGTCCTGCGGTTCGGCCAAGGCGATCGCCCGGGGTTCCGCGGCCACTTCGAGCGGCTCGGGCTCCGGTGCCGCCGCGACACGGGCAGAGCGGGTATCGCCCGGCCCAACCGCGCGGATGCGTACCCGCGCCACCCCGGCATCCGTCATGTCGATGCGATGGGCAGCCGCGTAGGAAAGATCGATGATGCGCCCGTCGACGAAGGGCCCGCGATCATTCACCCGCACCACGACCTGCTTGCCGTTTTCCAGGTTGGTCACCTCGACGTAGCTCGGCAGCGGCAACGACTTGTGCGCCGCCGTCATCGCGTACATGTCATAGGGCTCGCCGCTGGAGGTCCGCCGGCCGTGAAACTTGGTCCCGTACCAGGAGGCAACCCCTTCCTCCTCGAAGCCATCACTGGTCCGGAGGGTGCGATACCGCTGACCGAAGACCTCGTACTCGGGGGGATTGCCATAGCGACTCGGAGGCTCGTCGCGTGGCTCCGGCTCCGGAATGAGCGCCAGGTCCTGCGGGACATGCGCGGGATCCGGGTAGCTGTCATACGCGGCATCGCCCAGCGGGCGATCCGGGTCCGACTCGCGGTCGGGAGTCGACGAACAGCCCGCCAGGACCAGCGCCAGCAAGGCCGCGAACGCAGCACCTAGCGCACCCGCCGGGCGCGGGTTACTCGGCCAGGGCCTCGGCCAGTTGGTGCACGGCCATCGCATACAGCGGGCTCCGGTTGTAACGGGTGATCACGTAGAAATTCGGATATCCCAGATAGTACTCGTAACCATCATCGCCCTCGAGCCGGATAAACGAATACTCGCCATCCTCGTCCACGGCCTCGTCCGGGTAGATGCCGTGCTCGGCCAGCTCCGCGAGGTCGAAGCGGGCCTGATAGTTGCGACTGATCAGGTCCTCGTGGGCATCACCCTCGACGCGGGCCTTCGCCACTACCGGCTCGCCGTGATTCCAGCGGTGCTCGCGGAAGTAGTTGGCAACCGAGCCGATCGCATCCGGCCAGGAATTCAGCAGGTCGCGCTGGCCGGAACCGTCGAAGTCCACCGCGTAATGGCGATAGCTGGACGAGATGAACTGGCCACGCCCCATGGCCCCGGCGTAGGAGCCACGCGTCTCGCGCGGATCGAGGCCTTCCTCGTCCACGAGCGTCAGGAACTCGCCCAGCTCGCGGCGGAAGAAGTCGGACCGCGGCGGGTAGTCGAAGCCCAGGGTGACCAGGGCATCAAACACGCGAAAACCACCGGTGTTGCGGCCGTAGTAGGTCTCGACCCCGATGATCGCGGCGATGATCTTCGGCTCCACGTCAAAGCGGTCCTCGGCGCGCTGGAGCCACCGGTCATGCTCCAGCATGAACTCGCGGCCACGCTCGATGCGCTCGTCGGTGATGAAGATCGGCCGGTAATCCTTCCACGGCCGCGCCTCGGCCGGGCTGGAGATCAGATCGAGGATGCGCTGCTGCGGGTTGGCCGCGGCAAACATCGACTCCAGCGCCTCGCGGTCGCGGCCGGCCGCGACCTGCTCGTCGATGAAGGCCTGAACCTCGTCGCGCTCGAGATATGGCGGATCGCCCGCGCGGAATTCGCTTTCCGCCGCCACCGGGAGGGACGTGGCCACCAGGGACAGAGCCAGCCCGAGCGGCAACAGGAGCGGACGGGCAAGGCGGGCCCACACGGGGCGCAGGGTCAGGGTCATCGATTCACCAGGCGTTTCTGGGAGGCTATGCTCATGAGAATACCGAAGGCGACCATCAGGGTCACCAGCGAAGTCCCCCCGTAACTGACAAGGGGCAGCGGCACGCCAACCACCGGCAGCAGACCGGTCACCATGCCGATATTGACCACCATGTAGACCGCAAAGGTCAGGCTGATACTCCCGCCCAGCAGCCGGGCATAGCGATCCTGTGCCAGCGCGGCGATCCAGAGCCCGCGGGCGACAATCGCAAAATACAGCAGCAGGAGCAGCGCGACACCAATAAAGCCGAATTCCTCGGCGTAGACCGCAAAAATGAAGTCGGTGGAGCGCTCCGGCAGAAACTCCAGCTGCGACTGGGTCCCGTTCAGCCACCCCTTGCCATACAGGCCGCCGGACCCGATCGCGATCTTCGACTGGATAATGTGATAACCCGCCCCCAGCGGATCGGATTCCGGGTTGAACAGCGTCAGCACTCGCTGACGCTGGTAATCCAGCATCTGCGACCACAGGACCGGGATAGCGGCCGCGGCCACCACCCCGAGCCCGAGGAACCAGCGCCAGCCCAGGCCCGCGAGGAAGACCACCAGGAATCCCGCCGCCCCCACCAGCATCGAGGTCCCGAGATCCGGCTGCTGCATGATCAGGTACACCGGAACCAGGATCAGCGCCGCGGTCACCACAAGGTCCCGAAAGCGCGGTCGCCCGCTGCGCAGCGACAGATACCAGGCCACCATCATCGGCACGGCAAGCTTCATGATCTCGGAGGGCTGGAAACGCATGAAGCCGAGATCCAGCCAGCGCTGGGCGCCCTTGCCGACATCGCCGACCCACATCACCGCCAGCAACAGCAGGACCCCGGCCACGAACAGCCACGGCGAGATGGCGCGCAGGGCATACATGGACACCTGCGCCACCAGCAGCATCGCCGTCACCCCCAGGCCGATGCGCATCACCTGGCGCTCCAGGGCGATCACGCTCTCGCCGGTGGCGCTGAACAGCACCGCCAGCCCCAGCAGCAGCAGGATGGACAGCAGCACCAGCAGCACGCTGTCCAGACGAAGGCTGCGCAGGGCCCACTGGCTGATCGACATTTCCCGTCCGGTCACGCTGATCATTCGTCCTCCGGGACCTCGAGGGTCATGCCCGCCCCCTCCAGCAGATAGGCATCCAGCACCTCGCGGGCTACGGGTGCGGCGACCCGGCCGCCGGAACCGCCGTGCTCGACCAGCACGGCGACCGCGATGCGCGGGTCCTCGGCCGGGGCGTAGCCCACGAACAGCGCGTGGTCCCACAGGCGTCGGGCCAGCTCGTCTTCGTCGTACTCCTCGTCCTCGCCCAGGCTGAACACCTGCGACGTACCGGTCTTGCCGGCAATGGTGTATTCCGGACGGGTACTGCCCACGCTGCCCCAGGCGGTCCCGTGGCGGGCGTGAACGGCTTCCACCAGCGAGCCGTGGATCGCGTCCCAGTGCTTCGCGTCCACCGTTACCGGCTCGCGCTTCACCGGGAGGGGATATTCCGGCTCGCCGGTCCCGTTATCCATGGCACGCAGCAAATGCGGCTGGTAGCGCTCGCCGCGGACGGCCAGCGCCGCGGTGAAATCGGCCATCTGCAGGGGTGTGGACAGCATATACCCCTGGCCGATCGCGGTGATCAGCGTCTCGCCGGGGAACCACACCTCGTCATGCGTCGCCCGCTTCCAGTCGCGACTGGGCAGGATGCCCGCTCGTTCGCCGGTGGAATCAATGCCGGTGCGCTGGCCGATCCCGAAGGCCCCCAGGATCGGCACCATGCGATCGATGCCCATGGTATGGGCCAGGTCGTAGAAGTAGACGTCGGAGGACACCGCGATGGCCCGCGACATGTCCACCCGGCCATGGCCCTCGCGACGCCAGTCGCGATAGCGCCGCTCGTGCCCCGGTAGCTGGTAGTAGCCACGGGCGAACATCTCGCGCTCGGCAGTGGTGACGTCCTCGTTCAGGGCGGCCAGCCCGACCAGTGGCTTGATCGTCGAGCCTGGCGGGTACTGGCCACTCAGCGCGCGGTTGAACAGCGGGCGGCGCTTGTCATCGCGCACCGCGGCAAAGTCGCCCTGCGATATCCCGTGAACAAAGGCCTCGGGGTCGAAACCGGGGGCGCTGACCAGTGCCAACACCTCGCCGTTGTTGGGGTCAATGGCCACGATGGCGCCGTCCCGCCCGGCCAGCGCGCGGTAGGCGGCCTGCTGCAGGTTCACATCCAGGGTCAGGGTCAGGTCCGTGCCGGGTTGCGGCGGCGTCACCGAGAGCTCGCGGATCACGCGCCCCTGGGCATTCACCTCCACCTGGCGGTAACCCGGCCGGCCGTGCAGCAGCTCCTCGTAATAGCGTTCGACACCGCTCTTGCCGATATGCGAGGTACCGGCGTAGGCACGTCCGTCCACGCGCTGCAGATCCTGCTGGTTGATGCGCCCGACGTAGCCGACCGCATGCGAGAACTTGGAGCCCAGGGGATAGAAACGCAGCGGCCGTGCCTCGATTTCGACCCCCGGCAGTTCATGGCGCGAGACCGCGATGCGCGCCACCGTCTCGTCGTCCAGCCCGGCCTTCAGCAGCACCGGCTGGAACGGACGGCGCTGGCGAACGCCCCGGCGGAAGCGTTCGACATCCGCCTCGCTCAGCTCCACGTAGCCACGCAGCCGGGCCAGCAGGGAATCGAGATCCCCGGCCTGCTCCACCGTGACCTCCAGCTGGTAGGAAGCGCGGTTGCCCGCCAGCAGCACGCCGTTGCGGTCCCGGATCACGCCGCGGGTCGGGGCGATCGGCTCCACCCGCAGGCGATTGTTCTCCGACAGCGTGGTGAAATGCGAATGCGCGCCGACCTGCAGGCCCGACAACCGCCAGCCAAGCGCCAGCAGGATCGCCGCCAGGATCACCAGTGCCAGCAGGATGCGCACCACGAAACGCTCGCGATCCTGCTGTTCCTCGCCATAGGCGTCGCGTTCGGCCATCTCAGCGGGTCACCACGCCACGACCCGGCCGGTCGCCCGCCCACACGAAAACCGAACCGTCCCACAGGGACGGCCCGGCCCTTGCCGACCGCTGCATGCAGCGGGTCGCGGCGTCAGATCTTGCTTTTCTGGTAACGCTTGTAGCTGGCAACAATCTCCGCCTTGGCTTCCTCGGCGCCAACCCAGCCTTCCACCTTGACCCACTTGCCCTTCTCCAGCTCCTTGTAGCGCTCGAAGAAGTGCTTGATCGAGTCGAGCAATTCCTGCGGCACGTCTTCCGGGCCCTGGAATCTCGCGGACTGCGTGCACAGCTTGTCGACCGGTACCGCAAGGATCTTCGCGTCCACGCCAGCCTCGTCGGTCATCTTCAGCATGCCAATCGGGCGCGAGCGCACGACCGAGCCCGGCAGAAGCGGCACCGGGGTGATCACCAGCACGTCCACCGGGTCATCGTCTTCCGACTCCGTGTTCGGGATGAATCCGTAGTTGCACGGGTAGAACATCGAGACCGCCATGAAGCGATCGACCACCAGGGCCCCGCTGTCCTTGTCCATCTCGTATTTGACGGGCTGGCCCTGGGTGGGGATCTCGATCACCACGTTGATGTCGTTGGGGAGATCCTTGCCGGCTTCGATCTGGTTAAGGTCCATGCTTGAGTAGTTTCCGATTGCTTTGAAGAGCGGGGGATTATACAGGGGAGAGCACCCGCAATGGCACCCGTCATCCCACAGCCCCGAGAACACGAATCAAACCCGGCGGTTGCGGCGCATCGGCCTCAGGCGGTATAAGACCGCGCTCGGGGAACGGTTTGCGTTTGTCTGCTGCAACCCGTTCACCAAAGCCATTCACCGCGCCGCTCGATACCCGGCTTGTGCTGCGGTTCGGCGACGCACCGGGCAGCAGGAGTCAGTCATGCGTATCGTCCTGATGGGCGCACCGGGGTCCGGCAAGGGCACCCAGGCCAAGAAGATGGTGGCCACCTTCGGCATTCCCCAGATCTCCACCGGCGACCTGCTGCGCGCCGCGGTCGCCGCCCAGACCGAACTCGGGAAGAAAGTCGAGAACGCAATGGAATCCGGCAATCTGGTACCGGACGACCTGGTCCTCGGCCTGATCCGCGACCGCCTGCAGGAACCCGATGCGCAGAAGGGCTTCATCCTCGATGGCTTCCCGCGCAATGTCGCCCAGGCCGAGGCCCTAGACACCATGCTGGCCGACATCGAGTCGCCGCTGGACCGCGCGATCCAGATCGACGTCCCGTTCGAGGAGCTCAAGCAGCGTCTCACCGGCCGCGTTTCCTGCGGGGACTGCGGCGCGGTCTTCAACACGCATACGTTCCCGCCACAGAAAGAGGGCGTGTGCGACCTGTGTGGCGGCGAACTGATCCACCGCGCGGACGACAACGAAGAAACCGTGGTCAACCGTCTGAAAGTCTACGAGGAACAGACCCAGCCGCTGATCGAATACTACGATCGCCACGGTCTGCTCAGGCACATCAACGGCACCCGCGACATCGAGCTGATCTTCGACGAGATCCGCCAGCTGCTGTCCTGAACCCCGGATGAGCCACCGGCCCGCAAGCCCCGTGCCGCGCCGTCGCCCGATCGCGCGGCAGGCCGCGGTGGGCCTTGGCCTGGTGACGGCCAGCCTGGCCCCAGTGACCGTGCCCGCTGACGACCGCCCGTCGGGATGCGAGTTCGCCCCGGGGGTTGAATGGCCCGAGCTGCGCACCCTCGAGGACGGCCTGACCGAAATTGACGCGGATTACGTCCGTCGGGAAGGCGAACGCGTCTCGGCCTCGGGCGATGTCCAGCTGTTCGAGGCGGGCCAGCGGGTGGATGCCGAATTCCTGGAATACGACCGCGCCTCCGGCACCGCCCGCACCGAGGGCGACACCCGGCTGTTCGACGGCGACCTGCTGCTGCACACCGAGGGCGGCGAGTACCGCCTGGACGCGGAGACCGGCGAATTCCGCAGGATCGACTTCCTGGTGCAGTCCATCCCGGCCCGGGGCAGCGCCGCGCTGGGCGTCCAGCAGGCCCCGCACCTCCACGACTTCGAGGATGCGGAATACACCACCTGCCCGGTCGGCAACGACTCCTGGTGGCTGCGCACCCGCGACCTGGAGCTGAATCGCGAGACCGGCGTCGGCGTGGCCCGCAACGCGACCATCCGCTTCAAGGGCGTACCCATCGCCTACACCCCGTATATCAACTTTCCGCTGGACGACCGCCGCAAGAGCGGCTTCCTGCTACCCAGTGCGGGCACCGGCGGGCGCACCGGGTTCGATCTCGCGACGCCCTGGTACTGGAATATCGCGCCCAACTACGATGCCACCTTCACCCCGCGCATCATGGCCGACCGCGGCGTGATGCTCGGCGCCGAATTCCGCTATCTGCAACCCCGGCACAATGGCGTGCTCGACGTGCGCTACCTGCCGGATGACCGCGAGACCGGGGAGGACCGGCACTTCGCCCAGTGGCGCCACCAGACCCGGATCACCTCCAACCTGAACCTGCGCCTCGACGTCGCGGATGTCTCCGATCGGGAATACTTCTTCGATTTCGGCAACTCCGACCGCTACGCCGGTTCCACGCCCTATCTGCGGCGCTCCGCCGACCTGACCTGGAACCAGCCGGCCTATCGCCTGCGCACGCGTATCGAGGACTACCAGATCGTCGACCCCGAGCTGAGTGCCGCCGGCGAGCCCTACCAGCGCCTGCCGCAGATCACGCTGGAAGCCGGGGAATACCTGGGCCACGGCCTCTCCTGGGACCTCGACACCGAACTGGTGCGCTTCGAGCGCAGTGAAGATCAGTCCGGGCGCCCGCTGGGCACTCGGCTCGACCTGAACCCCGAGGTGCGCTGGCGCCATGACACCGGCGGCTTCTTCTTCGAGCCTGCCGTGGGCATCCGTCACACCCGCTACGAACTGGACCGCCGCGGCCAGGACAACCGTCCCGAATCGATCAACCGCACTGTGCCTCGTGCCTCCATCGACACCGGGCTGATCTTCGAGCGCCCGATGGCCAACGGCCGGCGCCTGCAGACCCTGGAACCGCGCATCTTCTACGGCTACGTGCCCTACCGGGACCAGGACGCCATCCCGATCTTCGATACCGGCGAGGCCGACTTCAGCTTCGACAACCTGTTCAGCCTGGACCGCTTTGTCGGCGCCGACCGGGTGGGCGACACCCACCAGGTCACCACCGCCCTGACCACACGCATCTTCGACCAGCAGACCGGCCGCGAACGCCTGAGCCTGTCCGCCGGTCAGATCCACTATCTCGAAGACCGCGAGGTCCGCCGGCGCCCGGGAGAGGACCCACTATCCGAGTCACGCTCCGATCTCGCGCTGGAAGGCCGGGTCCGCATCGGCGATGCCTGGGACGGCCGCGGATCCATCCTGTACAACCAGGATGCCGGCGAGACCACTCTGGCGGCGGTCTCGGTCGGCTACAGCCCGCGCGAACGCGCCCGGATCAACGTCGGCTACCGCCAGCGCGAGGCCGGCGCCCGCTCCATCGACCAGACCGATGTCTCCGTGATGTGGCCGGTCACCGAGCGCATCGACGCCATCGGGCGCTGGAACTACAGCCTGCAAGAGGAACGCGATCTCGAACTTCTGGCCGGGCTTCAGTATCGTAGTTGCTGCTATGGTATCCGTGTGGTTGCGCGCCGCGCGTACTCCTTCGATGAGACCTACGACAACTCGATCTACTTCCAACTCACGCTGGACGGCCTGGCACGGTTCGATTCCGGCGTGGATTCGCTATTGCGCGAGGGTATTGCCGGATATGACGCACGTCCCTGAACAACGCCGCCGCGGCGGGGTCCGCGCCCTGCTGCTGCTGGCCGCCCTGGTCTACGGCCTCGGCCTGCCGGCGATGGCCCAGACGACCGGGCCCGCGGCCGGCGACCTCTCGCAGGGCGCGGTCGAGGCCCCGGTCACCCCCGGAGCTGCCCGCGACAGCGGCGCCCCGGCCGCCCCCATCACCCCCGAGGGCGACCGTTTCACCGACCGCATCCTGGCCGTAGTGGGCGACGATGTGATCACCCAGCGCGAGCTGGTGGAACGCATGAACCTGGTCGCTCAGCAGATGGTCGAGCGCGGCAACCGCCCCCCGGACCAGGACACCCTGGCACGCCAGGTGATGGAGCGCCTGATCGTCGAGCGCGTGCAGCTGCAGGAGGCCGAGCGCGTCGGCGTCAACATCGACGAGATGACCCTGAACCGCGCGATGGAGAATATCGCCCGCGAAAACCGCATGACGCTGCCGCAACTGCGCCGGGCGCTGATGCAGGACGGGGTGGACTTCAACGCCTTTCGCGAACAGATCCGCCACGAACTGACCGTCAACCAGCTGCAGCGCCGCCAGGTCGATCAGCGCATCCGCGTCTCCGACCAGGAGATCGCCGACCTGATCACCTCCGAGAGCGGTGCCATTGACCGCGGGGTGCGCTATCGCATCGCGCAGATCATGGTCGCCCTGCCGCAAGGAGCCGACGCCCGGCAGATCGCCGAGGCACGCGAGAAGGCCGAATCGCTGCGCGAGCGTGTGCGCGAGGGCGAGGACTTCGCCACCGTCGCGGTCAGTGAATCCGAAGGGCCACATGCCCTGGAGGGCGGCGATCTCGGCTGGCGCTCGGCGGGCGAGATCCCCACCGTGTTCGCGCGCGAAGCCGTGCTGATGCGTACCGGCGAGGTCAGTGACGTCCTGCGCTCGCCCAGCGGCTTCCACATCATGAAGCTGCTGGACCGCGAGGGCGGTGACCAGACCCGCGTGCAGCAGACCCGCGTGCGCCACATCCTGATCAGTCCGGACCAGGTCCGCAGCGACGAGGACGCCCGCCGCCAGGCCCAGTCCCTGTACAACCGCATCCGCGAGGGCGCGAGCTTCGAGGACCTGGCACGCGCCAACTCGGATGACCCCGGATCGGCCGCCCAGGGCGGCACCCTCGGCTGGGTCAGCCCGGGCGAACTGGTGCCCGGCTTCGAGGAGGCCATGGACGCCCTGGAACCGGGCGTGGTGAGCGAACCGGTGGAGAGCCAGTTCGGCTGGCACATCATCGAGGTCCTGGAGCGCCGCGAGGTCGACACCTCGCGCGAGCAGATCCGGGCCCGTGCCCGCGAGATCCTGCAAAACCGCAAGCGCGAGGAAGAACTCGAGTTGTGGCTGCGCCGCCTGCGGGACGAGGCCTATGTCGAATACCGGGTCGACGGCTTCGGCTCCTGATCCGCGCGGGGCCCCTCCGGTCCCGCGCCTGGCCCTGACCGCCGGCGACCCGGCCGGGATCGGGCCGGACCTGCTGATTGCCATGGCCCGGCAGCGCGGCCAGGCTCAGCGTGTCGCGATCGCCGATCCCGGCGTCCTGGAGGCCCGTGCCCGCCAGCTCGGCGAGCCCCTGCGCCTGGTGCACTTCGATCCGGAACGCCCACGCGAGGTCACCCCGGCCCACACCCTCGAGATCCTGCCCGTGCCAGTGGCCCGCCCGGTGGTCGCCGGAACCCTGGACCCGGCCAACGCCGAACACGTGCTGGCCCTGCTCGCCACGGCCGCCGACGGCTGCCTGGACGGACGCTTCGAGGCGATCGTCACCGGGCCGGTCCACAAGGGCGTAATCAATCGTGCCGGGATTACCTTCAGCGGGCACACCGAGTGGCTGGCCGAACGCGCCGGGGCCCCGATGCCAGTGATGATGCTGGCGACCGAGACCCTCCGGGTCGCGCTGGTGACCACCCACCTGCCGCTGCGCGCGGTCCCCGATGCCATCACCGCCGAACGCCTGGAGACCGTAACCCGCGTCCTGCACCACGACCTGCGGCGCGACTTCGGCATCGAGGAACCCGTGATCGCGGTCTGCGGCCTGAACCCGCACGCCGGCGAGGATGGCGTGCTCGGACGCGAGGAAATCGAGATCATCACCCCTACCCTGGACCGCCTGCGGGATACCGGCATGCAACTGCGCGGCCCCCTCCCGGCCGACACTGCGTTCACCCCGCGCGCCCTGGAGGGCGTCGATGCCGTGCTCGCCATGTATCACGACCAGGGGCTCCCGGTCCTCAAGCACTCCGGTTTCGGCGGCGCCATCAACGTCACCCTGGGCCTGCCCTTCATCCGCACATCGGTGGACCACGGCACCGCGCTGGACCTGGCCGGCACCGGGCGCGCCGAGGTCGGCAGCTTCCAGGCCGCCGAACGCCTGGCCGAAACCCTCGCGGCCCGCGCCGCCGCCCGCCGGAGCACCACCAGGGCATGACCCGCATCAAGACCTCGTCGCCGATCCGCAAGCGCTTCGGCCAGAACTTCCTCCACGACGCCAGCATCCTCGGTCGCATCGTCGCGGCCATCGACCCGCAACCGGGCGACGCCGTGCTGGAAATTGGCCCCGGCCGGGGCGCCCTGACCGCTGCCCTGCTGGAACGCCTCGACCACCTCGTCGCCGTGGAGATCGACCGCGACCTCGCAGCCGGCCTGCGTGCGGGTTTCCCGCCCGAACGCCTGGAACTGCACGTGGGGGACGCCCTGGACATGCATCTGACCGAGCTCGGCACGCTGCCCGAACGGGGCTGGCGCGTGGTCGGCAACCTGCCCTACAACATCTCCACCCCGCTGATGTTCCACCTGCTGGAGCAGGTCGGCGCGATCCGCGACATGCACTTCCTGCTGCAACGCGAGGTGGTGGAACGCATGACCGCCGCCCCCGGCAGCAAGCGCTACGGACGCCTGACCGTGATGCTGGCTGCCCGCGCCTCGGCGACCGCCCTGTTCACCGTACCCCCCGGGGCCTTCCACCCCCCGCCCAAGGTCTACTCCAGCGTGGTGCGCATCACGCCCCTGGCCGAGCCACGGGTCGCGCCCGCGCTGTACCCGACCTTCGCCCGGGTGGTGAACCAGGCGTTCTCCAGCCGCCGCAAGACGCTACGCCGCGGACTCTCCGGCCTGGCGGCGATCGCCGATCTCGAGGCCGCCGGCCTGGATCCGGGAGAACGCCCCGAGAACATCGACATCGGCGGGTTCGAGGCCCTGGCCCGACGCCTCCACGACGCCGTCGGCTGAACAGTCGGCGCCCACGATCCGCTACCATGCACCCATGGACCTGATCGTTGCCGATGTCGGCGGGACCAACACCCGCGTTGCCCGCGCCCGCCGCGACGCGGACGGCTGGTCGTTGCACGAGATCCAGCGCTACCCCAGTCGCGAACACCCCGACCTCGCCAGCATCCTCGAATACTGGCGCCAAGAGCAGGCCACGGTGGATACCTTCGCCGCGGCCGGCCTAGCGGTCGCCGGCCCCGCGCATCACGGCCGGGCCCGCGTCACCAACCTGACCTGGCCACCACTGGACGCGGCCGCCCTGGGCGAGCGCCTGGACATGCCGGTCACCCTGCTGAACGACTTTGCCGCCATCGGCGCCAGCCTCGACGCGCTGCAACCCGGGGACACCGCGACCCTGCAGGAGGCCACCCCCGACCCGGCCGGGCTGCGCCTGGTCGCGGGGGCCGGAACCGGCCTGGGCACCTGCCTGGTGGGGCCGCCCGGTACCGCCACCATCTACCCCGGGGAGGGCGGGCATGCCCGATTTTCGCCCAGCGGGCAGGAAGAGGCCGCGCTGGGCGACTTCGTGGCCCGCGAACTGGGATACTGCACCCGCGAGCACCTGCTGAGCGGGCGCGGGATCGCCCGCATCGGACGTTTCGAACTCGACCGGCAACCCGACCCGGACCTGGAGCAGGCCCTGGCCACCCCGGACCCGGCCGCCGCCATCGGCGACCTGGCGCAGGCGGGAAACCCCGCCGCCGGGACCGTGATCGACCGCTTCGTGAGCCTCTATGCCGGTCAACTGGCCGACATGGCCCTGACCGCGCTCCCCACCGGCGGGGTCTATCTGTCCGGCGGCATCGCCCCGCGCTGGGTCGACACCTTTCGCGGGCCCCACTTTCGCAGCGCCTTTCGCAATCGCCCACCGATGACCCACCTGCTTGAGCAATTGCCCGTGGCCCTTATCATGCATCCCGAACCGGGCCTGCTCGGCGCAGCCGTCTGCGCGAGTCGGTCCGTGAAACCCTGAGCCGGGGCTGCCCCGCGCACAGGCGTTTCCCGCTCACGAACCTGGAGCCACAACCGCATGAACCAGCCCCAAGAGCACGACGCCGAAGACCACACCATCGAGATCGAGGTCTCCACTGCCTATGTGGAAGACCAGTCCGAACCCGATGACGACCGCTATGTCTTCGCCTATCACGTGGTGATCCGCAACGCGGGGGCGCTGACCGTGCAGTTGCTCAACCGCCACTGGATCATCCGCGACGGCCGTGACCAGACCCAGGAGGTCCGCGGCGAGGGCGTGGTCGGCGAGCAGCCGAGCATCGAACCCGGGGACAGCTTCGAATACACCAGTGGCACGGTGATCGAGACCCCCGTGGGCACCATGGAGGGCTCCTACGGCATGCGCGACGAACGCGGCAACACCTTCGATGCGCCGATCCCGCCGTTCACCCTCTCCGTCCCGCGCACCCTGCACTAGGCTCGGCCGACACGATGGCACTGTACGCAGTGGGTGATCTCCAGGGCTGCCGGGATCCGCTGGACCGGCTCCTCGAGGAGGTGCGGTTCGACCCGGCCGGGGATCACCTATGGCTGGTTGGGGACCTGGTCAACCGTGGGCCGGACTCGCTGGGCTGCCTGCGCCGGGTCATGGACCTGGGCGATGCCGCCACGACGGTCCTCGGCAACCACGACCTCCACCTGCTCGCCACCGCACAGGGTGTCCGCACGCCCGGCGGCAAGGACACCCTGCGCCCCGTGCTGGACGCCCCGGACGCCGCCGAGGTGCTGGACTGGCTGGCGCGGCGCCCACTGCTGCATTCCGACGCGGCCAGCGGCTGGACAATGGTGCATGCCGGATTGCCGCCGGCCTGGGACGTGGATGCCGCACACGCCGAAGCGCGACGGGTAGAGGCCGAGTTAAGCGACCCGGGACGCCGGCACGCGTTCCTGGAGGTGATGTTCGGCAACGAACCGGCGCAGTGGAACCCCGATCTCGACGGCTATGACCGCCTGCGTTATACCGTCAACGCCTTGACCCGCATGCGCTACCTCACCCAGGAAGGGGCCCTGGAGTTCACCGGCAACGGCCCACCCGAGGAGGCGCCTCCCGGCCTTACGCCCTGGTTCCGGATGCCGGGCCGCGCGGCCGCCGGGCATCCGATCGTGTTCGGCCACTGGGCGGCGCTCGGGCATCGGGTGGGGGCGGACTGGCTGGCCCTGGACAGTGGCTGCGTCTGGGGCAACTGCCTGACGCTTGCCCGCCTGGATGACTCCGACGGCGATCCGACGCGCGTCACCACCTGGCAGGCACCCTGCCCCGCCTGATCCACCCGCTACCGCACACCACCTTCCGGGCACCCGCCTTCCATCCGGCCGCCTGCCTGGTTGTGGCTGGCCATAGTTCGTCCTTCGGTGTTTACGGTGCTTCTGTCCGGCCGCCTGCCAGGCGCTCTCTCGCGAGCGCACCGCGAGGTACTTCTTTGCTCGTGCAAAGAAGTACCCAAGAAACACGCCCGACTGCCGCGACCCCGGCCCGCTGCGCGGGACGGGGTTTCCCTCGCTCCGAGGCTTTTCGCGGGCGGCGCTGAACTCGCTGCGCCTGCGGCTCCGCTCAGACATCCAGCGCCCCCGTTTCTGTTTTGAATCGTCCCGCGAAAAGCCTCTCCACTCGGCGCGACGACAACGGGGAGGTAGGTCCAAACAAGGGCTATCCCAGCGTTCTTGCCAATGGATGATGGCTAGGTCTTCGGACATCTCGGGCACGCTCGGCCTTTGGCCGTTGCGTGCCGCGCCCGCGTAGCGGGCGCCGGGGGCTTTCGGGCGGCAATGCCTCTGGTTAGGCGGAAGCGTAGGGATACGGTCGGTTTTGACCTTCCCCTCCCGTATGGAGCCCCTTGCGGAAGGGTTCTCGGGCCGGGAGAAGGCGCTGGATGTCTGAGCGAAGCGCAGCGTAGCGAGTTCAGCGCCGCCGGCCCGAGGGCCCTGGAGCAAGGTTCCCGGGCGAAATCCGGGTGCCCTTCTTTGGGTACTTTCTTGGGCAAGCAAGAAAGTACCTCGCGGCGCGCTGGCGAGTCAGCGCTCGGCAGGTGGCCGGAGGAAAGCACCGTAAACACCAGATGCCGAACCAGGGCCGGCCTCTCCCGGGAGGCGGGCGAGACGCGGTCAGCGAAGGAAGAGGGAGTAGGCCGGGTTGCTGGTCTCCTCGTGCCACGGATACCCAACCTCCTTCAGGAACTCGCGGAACCGGGCCCGATCCTCGGCCGGGATCTGCATGCCGACCAGAACGCGCCCGTAGGCCGCCCCGTGATTGCGGTAATGGAACAGGCTGATGTTCCAGGTCTGCCCCATGTGGGTCAGGAAGTTCAGCAGCGCCCCGGGACGCTCCGGAAACTCGAAGCGGTAGATCCGCTCGTTGCGGACCTCGCCTCCGTGACCGCCGACCATGTGCCGCAGGTGCAGCTTGGCGACCTCGTTCTCGGTCATGTCGAGGACCTCGTAGCCGGCGTCCTCCAGCGCCTCCAGGATCTCCTGGCGCTCGACATCGCCACCCTCGAGCTTGATCCCCGCAAACACATGCGCGCGCTCGTCGTCCGCATAGCGATAGTTGAACTCGGTGATGCCGCGCTTTCCGATGGCCTCACAGAACTGGCGAAAGCTCCCCGGGCGCTCGGGGATGGTCACGGCGAACAGGGCCTCTCGATGCTCGCCGATCTCGGCACGCTCGGCCACGTGGCGCAAGCGATCGAAGTTGATATTGGCCCCGCTGAGTACCGCCGCCAGGTTCGCGCCCTGCAGGCCCTCACGCTGGATGTACTGCTTCATGCCGGCGACCGCGAGGGCCCCGGCCGGCTCGGCCACCACGCGGGTATCGTCGAAGACATCCTTGATCGCCGCGCAGATGGAATCGGTATCCACCAGCAGGACCTCGTCGACCAGCTCGCGGCACAGGCGGAAGGTCTCCTTGCCGACCTGACGCACGGCCGCGCCGTCCGCGAAGATACCGACCTGCTTGAGGTTGACCCGGCGGTTCTGCTGCAACGCCTTGTACATCGAAGGCGCATCATCCGGCTCCACGCCGATGACCTTGATCTCCGGACGCAGGCGCTTGATGTAGGCCGCCATGCCGGCCGCCAGGCCACCACCCCCGATGCACACGAACACTGCGTCCAGTTCGCCCGGGTGCTGGCGCAGCAATTCCATCGCCACCGTGCCCTGCCCGGCGATCACGTCGGGGTCGTCGAACGGGTGGATGAACGTGTAGCCATGCTTCTGTTCCAGCTCGCGGGCGTGCGCGGCGGCCTCGTCGAAGGAGTCCCCGTGGAGCACGGCCTTACCGCCAAACCGGCGGACCGCGGCGATCTTGATCGACGGTGTGGTCACCGGCATCACGATCACCGCCTTGATGCCCAGATGGTTGGCCCCCAGCGCGACCCCCTGGGCATGGTTGCCGGCGGACGCCGCCACCACGCCCTTGGCACGCTGCTCCGGGGTCAGCTGGGCGATCTTGTTGTAGGCGCCGCGCAGCTTGAAGGAGAACACCGGCTGCAGGTCCTCGCGCTTGAGCCACAACGTGGATCCCAGACGCTGCGACAGGGTCGGCATCGGGTCCAGTGGCGTCTCGCGCGCCACGTCGTAGACGCGCGCCGTCAGGATCTTCTCTAGATAGGGGATTTTCATGGCGAAACCATAGCATGCGCGGGACTCACGGTTCCGCTTGTCCCGGGGGCGGAGCAGTGGGTATCCTCAATGGGTTATGGACCGTACATGCGAGAGACGTTGATGAATCAGGACGAAATGAAAAAGGCGGTCGCCGAGGCGGCGCTGGAACGGATCGAGAGCGGCTGGATCGTGGGCGTGGGCACCGGCTCCACCGCCAACTACTTCATCGACGCCCTGGCCGGCATCAAGGGCAAGATCGACGGTGCCGTAGCCTCCAGCGAGGCCAGCGCCGAGCGCCTGCGCGGGCATGGCATCGAGGTGCTGGACCTGAACTCCGCCGGCCCGCTGCCGATCTACGTCGACGGGGCCGACGAGGCCACCCGGCACCTGCACCTGACCAAGGGAGGCGGCGGCGCGCTGACCCGCGAGAAGATCGTCGCGGCAGCCTCGAAGACCTTCGTCTGCGTGGTCGACGAGACCAAGGTTGTGGACTACCTCGGTGCCTTCCCCCTGCCGGTCGAGGTCATCCCGATGGCGCGCAGCCATGTCGCACGCGCGCTCTCGAAGCTGGGCGGCAATCCCGAGCTGCGCGAGGGCTTCAAAACCGACAACGGCAACCTGATCCTCGATGTGCACAACCTGCGCATCATGAACCCGGTGGAGCTCGAATCCGAGCTGGACCATATCGCCGGCGTCGTGACCAACGGCCTGTTCGCCCGGCGTCCCGCCGATGTCATGCTGGTCGGCTCCGCCGCGGGCGTCGAGGAGATGGTCGCCCGGTAACCACGGGCCGGATCGTTCGCCATGACCGGGACCGGCAAGTGGCTGATCATCATCGGCGGGCTGATCATGGTGATCGGCCTGCTGTGGCCCTGGCTGGGCAAGATCCCCTGGGGACGACTGCCGGGGGACATCGTGATCGAGGGCGAGAACAGCCGCTTCTATTTCCCGGTCACCACGATGATCATCGTCAGCGTGGTGATCTCGATCCTGCTGGCGCTTTTCAGGCGCTGATGATACCGCTGCAACCAAAAGGGCCGGGATCGCGAGATCCCGGCCCTTTTTCTGGACGAGACGGAACGCCCCGGCTCAGGGGCTCATGACCTCGTCATAGAACCGCTGCAGGCCGCCTTCCAGGAAGCGGAAATCCTCGATCCCGCGTTCCTCCAGATGGTACTGCAGCCAGCGGACCTGCTGACCGTTCTGGTCGAAAATCAGCAGCGGGCTGCCGTCGCGGCGGGCCTGATCGACGATGCGATTGAGGCGGTCGATGTTCTGCAACGGAGCGGAGACCTCGCGTCCGGCGAACAGCGAGATCTCGTCACGCTGTTCGTTGCCACGGATGTCCACCACGACCGCGTCATCGTCGTCGCGGACACGACGGGCAAAGGAGTCGGCGTCGAGCAGGCGCGCCTCGAAGGCCTCCTCGGCAATGAGCTGGGACTCGGGATCCTCGATCGGCTCGCCGCGCAGAATGGCCAGACCCGGGTAGCGTTCCGCCCAGTCCTTGACCCCGGCGTCATACGCCTGGGTCGGGCCCAGCCCGGCCGAGTTCGCCCGCGCTGCCGCGCGATAGGACATATAGCTCTCGCGCCCGTTGCAGTAGAACACCAGCGGGCCACCGTGCTGTTCCTCCAGCGCCCGGACCTGATCCTCGAAATCCGTTGCACCCAGCGGGACGTGATGGGCCCCCTCGATGTGGAGGATGTCGTACTCCAGACGCGGACGAACATCGATCAACGTGGAACGCGAGAGCTGGCCACGCAGATCGAACAGGTCCACGGCATCCACACCAAACCGCTCGTACAGACTGCGACCGGGGAACTCGACAAAGGCCTGGGCACTGGCCGCGATGGGGGCACCCGCCAGCCCGACACAAAGGGCCATGGCGGCGAGGCGAGGACTCAAAGAGCGAAAGGTCATGCGAACTCCCTTGCATGTACGGGGTGGACGTGCCGCACGCACTGCCGCGGCCTTGACGGGCGTTTGGGACGATACCGATTCCGATCCCCCCTTTGCGCCCGCTAGGGCGACGCGGGGCGGTAATCCTTTATTCCGCCGCTCGCGTCCGCTGCCCCGATTGTAGCCAACCCGGGCGCGCCGTGTGGAGACCCGCCCCGGGAGCCGCCCACGCCGCTACAGCAGGACCTTCTCGATCCCGCCCTCGCGGGCGCGCTCGATGAAGTTCTTCTGCCAGCCATCGCCCATCAGGCGGTTGGCCATCTCCACCACGATGTAATCGGTGTCGAGGCCCGTGTCCTCGCGATACCGCGACAGGCCCTGCTGGCAGGCCGGGCAGGAGGTCAGCATCTTCACGTTGCCGTCCTTCGCCTTCTCCTCGCCGGTCAGTTCCTTGATGCCCTTGTGCAGCTCTTCCTGCTTGCGGAAGCGCACCTGGGTGGCGATATCCGGGCGACTGATCGCGAAGGTCCCGGCTTCCCCACAGCAGCGGTTGGACTGCAAGACCTCCTGACCCAGCAACTTGGCCGCGACGTCGGTCGGCTTGTGCGACTTCATCGGCGAGTGGCAGGGATCGTGGTACATGTACTGCACCCCCTTCAGTCCCTCCAGGTGCACGCCCTTCTCCATCAGGTACTCGTGGATATCCAGCAGGCGGCAGCCCGGGAAGATCCGCTCGAACTCGTATTTCAGGAGCTGATCCATGCAGGTGCCGCAGGACACCACGACCGTCTTGATGTCGAGGTAGTTGAGCGTGGTCGCGAGGCGGTGGAACAGCACCCGGTTCTCGGTGCTGATCTGCTGGCCCTTCTCGAAATCGCCACCGGCATTCTGCGGATACCCGCAGCACAGGTAGCCCGGCGGCAGCACGGTCTGCGCGCCCACGTCGTAGAGCATGGCGAGCGTGGCCAGCCCCACCTGGCTGAACAGGCGCTCGGAACCGCAACCCGGGAAGTAGAACACCGCATCCGAATCCAGATCGGTCTTCACCGGGTCGCGCAGGATCGGCACGTAGCGCGAATCCTCCAGCCCCAGCATCTGGCGGGTGGTCTGGCTCGGCAGCCCGGCGGGCATCGGCTTTTTCACGAAGTGCACGACCTGCTCGTGCATCGGCGCCTTGCCGGTGGTCGAGCGCGGGGTCTTGCCCTCGCCGGTCAGGCCGAGTTTCTTGAACGACCAGTGGCCCAGACGCTGGGCGGCGTAGCCCATCTGGATCGCACCCTTGCGGATGCCCTTGATGGTGGCCGGGTCCTTCGCGTTGAGGAAGGCCATGGACATCATCGTCGCCGGCGTCGCCTTGCGCTTGCCCTTCTTGCTGAGGATCGAGCGCATGTGCATGGTCACGTCGCCAAAGTCGATGTCGACCGGACACGGATTCAGACACTTGTGGCAGATCGTGCAGTGATCCGCGACGTCGTTCATCTCCTCGAAGTGATTCAGCGACAGCCCGCGCCGGGTCTGCTCCTCGTAGAGGAACGCCTCGACGATCAACCCGGTCGCCAGGATCTTGTTACGCGGCGAGTACAGCAGGTTCGCGCGAGGGACATGCGTGTTGCACTCCGGCTTGCACTTGCCGCAGCGCAGGCAGTCCTTGATCTCGTCGTTGAGATCGCCCAGTTCGCTCTGCTCGAGGATCAGCGCCTCCTGCTTCACCAGGCGCAGCGACGGCGTGTACGCATTGGACAGTCCGGATCCCTCCAGCAGCTTGCCCGCGTTGAACACGCCGTTCGGATCGACCTGCTTCTTGTACTCGGCGAACGACTCGATGCGTTCCGGCTCGAGGTACTGCATCTTGGTCAGGCCGATGCCGTGCTCGCCGGAGATCACCCCGTTGAGCTCGCGTGCCAGGCGCATCACGTCGTCTACCAGCCGTTCGGCCCGGTGCATCATCTGGTAGTCGTTGGAGTTGACCGGGATATTGGTGTGCACGTTGCCGTCGCCCGCATGCATGTGCAGGGCGATGAAAAGTCGGCTGGTCAGCACACGGTCATGGATCGCGGTCAGGCGCTTGCGCACCGGCTCCAGCTGGTGGCCGCCGAAGATCTCGAACAACGGCCGCTCGACCTCGGCCCGATAGGAGATGCGCAGGCTGCGACGCAGCAGCAGGTTCATCAGCTTGTCGTGATCACGGCGGTCGGCCCGGGCCGGCTCGTCCAGCAGCGCGTCGCATTCCGCGGCCTGGGTGAAGAAGTTCTCCGAGATCTTCTCCCAGCGCTTCTTCACCTCCTCCAGGACCTCCACCGCACGCTCGCGCTTGGACTCGAACCATTGCTGGCCCTCGCCGCCGGTGTCGTCCAGCAGCTCGCGCAACTCGGGGTGGTCGCCGCGCATGCACTCCAGCACCTCGTCGACCATGGTCAGCTTGTTCTTCAGTGACTCGCGCACGTTCAGGGATTCGATCCCCTCGGTGTACTCCGCCAGGCGCTCGAGCGGGATCACCACGTCCTCGTTGATCTTGAAGGCGTTGGTGTGGTGGGCAATCGCCGCGGTGCGCGCGCGATCGGCCCAGAAGCGCTTGCGCGCCTCGGGACTGACGGCAATGAAGCCCTCGCCATTACGGGCATTGGCAGCGCGCACCATCTTGGCCGCCAGCTTGCCCAGGGCATCTTCGTTGTCGGAAACGATGTCGGCGACCAGCACCATCTTCGGCAGGTCGCCGCGGGCCCCCTTCGGGGTGTACTTGACCGCGCGCACGTAGCGCTCGTCCAGGTGTTCGAGGCCCGCCAGCAGGACCTCGTCCTCGGCATCCACGGCGTCCTTGATCTCGACAATCGCCGGGACCGCCTGGTGCAAGTCGGTCCCGTAGAACTCGAGGCACACCGTGCGGATGTTGTCCGGCATCCGGTGCAGGATGAACTCGGCCGAGGTAATCAGGCCGTCGCAGCCCTCCTTCTGGATGCCCGGCACGCCCATCAGCGTCTTGTCGGTGACGTCCTTGCCCAGCCCCAGCTTGCGGAAATTCTGCCCCGGCATCTCGAGGATTTCGGGCTCGCCCTTCGGCGTCTTGCCGTCCGGCTGATAGCGGGTCACGCGGAAGCGCACGGTCGCGGCGTCGTGAATCTTGCCGAGGTTGTGATCCAGCCGCTCGATGTACAGCCACTCCGCCTCGGGCGTGACCATCGTCCAGGCGGCGAGGTTGTCCAGTGCGGTGCCCCACAGCACGGCCTTCTTGCCACCGGCGTTCATCGCCACGTTGCCGCCGATGGTCGAGGCATCCTGCGAGGTGGGGTCCACCGCAAACACGAGGCCATTGCGATCGGCCAGTTCGGAGACCCGCTTGGTGACCACGCCGGCCTCCACGCGCACCACCGGCACGTCATGGTCGACGCCCGGCAGCGGCCGACGCTTCACATCACCAAGACCCTCGAGCTTCTCGGTGTTGATGACCGCCGAACGCTTGGACAGGGGGACGGCGCTACCGGTATAGCCGGTGCCGCCGCCGCGCGGGATCACCGTGAGGCCCAGCTCGATGCACGCCGCAACCAGCGGCCCCATCTCTTGTTCGGAATCCGGGGTGAGAACCACGAACGGGAGCTCCACGCGCCAGTCGGTGGCATCCGTTACGTGGGAGACACGGGCCAGTCCGCCGAACTGGATATTGTCCCGATGCGTCAGGCCCTTCATGCGCTTGCGCACCTGATCGCGCAGCGCCACGGTGTCGGTGAACTCCTGCGCAAAGGCGGATACCGCTGCCTGCGCCCGACGGGCCAGCTTGAGCGCCTTCTCGTTGCCATCGGCCCGCGCCGTAATCTGGCCCAGGCGATGCTGCATGGCGTCGATCAGCGCCTTGCGGCGCTTCTTGTCCTCGAGCAGGTCATCCTGGATATACGGGTTACGGGTGACCACCCACATGTCCCCCAGGACCTCGAACAGCATGCGCGCGGACACGCCCGTCCGACGCTCCCCACGCAGTTCGTTGAGGAGATCCCAGGTGTCGGATCCCAGGAAACGAATGACAATTTCGCGGTCGGAGAATGAGGTGTAGTTATAGGGTATTTCTCGAACGCGTTCGGCGGTCATTGAGGCTTGGCCCCCCGATCAGAATGAGGCCAAAGAGTAACGGGTCCGCGCGACCTGCGCACGAACTCGCACTGTTGGTCCATGCTTTTGGGTGCCAAACTATCGCTAGAAATAGGCGAGCAGCCCCAGCACCCCGACCACGATCAGGTAGATGGCAACGATGTAGTTCAGCAGCCGGGGGCGGATCAGGATGAGGATCCCCGCCACCAGCGACAGAATGGCCATCAGCAGGCCCGGTTCGATATTCAGCGTCATTGGCGATCACTCCTTTCGCTCGCGGGGGACGGGGATATCTCAAGCGCCCCCCGGGGAGGCGCCCTGGCTCCCCGGGGCGCTTCCGGAAGAGCCTCTAGAAGAGCTTCTCTTCCATCTCCAGATACACCGCATTCGCATTGCTGCGATTGGTCTGCTCAAAGGCCGGCAGGTCCTCGTACTCGCTCCAGTCCATCGCGGCGTAGGCCTCGTCGAAGGTCTCCATGTTCTCCACGGCCGCGCCCATGTGCTCGCGCAGCTTGACGAGGTAGTCCCGGGTGAACTTCACCGCGCGGCCGGCCTGATCGGTGGCCTCGCCATGCCCCGGCACGAGGAACTTCAAGTCCATCTCCATCAGCTCCTCCAGGCGGTTGACCCAGTTCTCGGAGTCCAGCGCGTCATCACCGAGGAACGGGATACGGCCATCGAAGACGATATCCCCGGCAAACACCACCCCCGTCTCCTCGACCACCATGATGATGTCATCCGGCGAGTGCGCCGGGCCGGCATGGACACAGCGGAAGGTCTTGCCACCCAGGCGGATGGTGTACTCGTCGTCGAAGAATTCGTCCGGCGGAATGATCTGGGTGTCCTCGTCCACCCACGGACTCAGCACGCCGCGGCGCTGCTCCAGCCGCGCCACCGCACCGGCACCGCCGAGATAGTCTCGCGCCCGCGCCTGGCCGATGATCTTGGCATCGGTGTGGTCGGCGAACGCCTGAAGCCCGTAGATGTGGTCCGCGTGGTAATGCCCGGCGATCACGTATTTGATCGGCTGATCGGTCACCTCGCGAATACGGCGGATCATCTCGAACCCGAGCGGCGGGGTACCAAGGGCGTCATAGACAACCACGCCCTCGTCGGTCACCACGAATCCCGCATTGGAGGTATGCCCCTCGTTGTCGGGGTCCGGGATTCCGGAGATCCCGACCATGTACCAGGTGTCCGCGCCCTCGACCTCGTGGGCGGTGGTATCGACGGTCACGGGCTCGTAGGGGTTATCGGGTACCGACATGGTGACTCCTCTCCTTTTGGTTTCTTCTGCATTCAGGCGTATTCGACCCGTTCAATCCGGTCTCTGCGAAATTGGACGGGAAAAGGGCGCGAGAATTCCCTGCATTCCCCGATCCCGGCCAAGGGATTGTAGCGGAGGCGGGGCGGGATTGAGCGAGGGCCTGATGCCGGGACCGGGTCCATCACGAACGGGGGAAGGAAGCGGGTCGAAAGCCGCCTCCTCCGGTAATCGATGAGGCTGGGGGAAACATCGCCATCCACGGGCCACAACGGACTGGCCCGGGAATTGTGCCCCAGGTGGGTGCCCGCTCATGCGAGATGCGGGTGCATCGCGGGGCGCGCACGGCTTGGGGGACCAGGATGATTCGGCAGCTGCGCCGCCTCACCCCTTCGGGGCTGCACGCGCGCCGCGCGTGCAGTGCTCCGCTGCGCTCCGCCGAACCTTCCAGGTTCGAACCCTGGGCCCGCTCAAATATCCATAGAAAAGGGCCCCCTATATATAGGGGGCCCTTTTCTATGGATGGCTGGGGGACCAGGATTACTCGGCGCTATGCGCCTCGCCCTTCGGGCCAGCGCCGCAAACGGCGCTGTTCGGCTCGGCTACGCCTCACCGTCGAACCTTGCAGGTTCTCATCCTGAGATCTTCCAACGATTCATGAAAAAAGGCCCCACAAGGGGGCCTTCCTCCATAAATGGCTGGGGGACCAGGATTCGAACCTGGGTTGACGGAGTCAGAGTCCGTAGTCCTACCGCTAGACGATCCCCCAGTAAACCGGGTCGGGTGCAGCCCGAAACTCGGCGCGTATTTTAACGCTTCGAGTACTGGGTTGCACGACGGGCCTTGCGCAGGCCGATCTTCTTGCGCTCCACCTCGCGAGCATCACGGGTCAGGTGACCCCCGCGACGCAGCGGCGAGCGCAGCTCTTCGTTGTACTGCACCAGGGCACGGGCGATACCCAGACGGATCGCGCCGGCCTGGCCGTTGCCGCCACCGCCTTCGACGGTTGCGATCACGTCGAAGTTGTCGGTCGACTCGGTCGCCTCCAGCGGCTGGCGCACGACCATGCGCGAGGTCTGGCGGCCGAAGAAGTCGTCCAGCGGCTTCTCGTTAACCGTGATGTTGCCCGTACCGGGGCGCAGGAAGACACGCGCCGAGGCGGTCTTGCGGCGGCCGGTGCCGTAATACTGATTGGTAGCCATTCGGATCGATTCCCTTGCTGATTCTGGCGGCTCAGACTTCGAGCGGCTGCGGCTGCTGGGCCGTGTGCCGGTGTTCGGTACCGGCGTAGACCTTGAGCTTCTTGAACATGGCCCGGCCAAGCGGGTTGCGCGGCAGCATGCCCTTCACGGCAAGCTCCAGCACCTTCTCCGGATGACGCTCGATCATCTGGGTGAAGTTGGCTTCCTTGATGCCACCCGGGTAACCGGTGTGGTGGAAGTACTTCTTGTCCATGGCCTTGTTGCCGGAGACGCGAATCTTTTCCGCGTTGATCACGACGATGTAGTCGCCGGTATCGACATGCGGCGTGTACACGGGCTTGTGCTTCCCGCGCAGGCGGCGTGCGATCTCGGTGGCGAGTCGGCCGAGGGTCTTGCCGTCGGCGTCGACGAGAAACCAGTCGCGTTCGACTTCGGCCGGCTTGGCGCTGATGGTACTCATGATGTTCGATGCTCCGAGGTCGGGGCGATTCAGAAAGCGCGCAAGAATAACGCTTCCCTTCACCCGATTCAAGCAAAAGGGACAATTCGCGAGACAGGCCGCACCCACTCGGGCGACGTGGTGGGCCGGCGCCTGCGCGAGCATCCCTGCATACAATAAAGGGGCCGCCCCGGAGAGCGGCCCCCTGCACCCCGGGCGCCAGGGCCCGGGGAGGCTCGCGTTACCCGCTTACAGCTGGGCTTCGGCGCGCTCCTGCACTTCCTGCATCAGCTCCGGGTCGTTCTGCAGGGCCATGGCGACTTCGTTGTACTCCTCGACGCTCATGCCCGCATCTTCGACGGCGTTGACCATTTCATCCTGCGCTTCCTGCTGCATGGACTGCGCCTCGGTCTCGTCCTCGGCATTCTGCAGGCGATCGGCGAAGTCCTCGCGCACTTCCTGCACCGCGACGAACGCGGTCACGAAGGTGTCGATGTCCTCTTCGCTCAGGTCAACCTCGGGGGCTTCCTGCATCGGGGCCCCGCCCTGGGCCGCGCCGCCCTGGGCACCACCCTGCGGCGGCTGACCACCCTGGGCACCGCCACCGGCGCCGGCACCGCCTTCCTGGGCCGGCGGCTGGCCACCCTGGGCACCGCCCATGTCGCCACCGCCAGCGCCGCCTTCGGCACCGCCGTACTGGGCGGAGGCCGCGCCACCCACGGCGAACAGCGAAGTCAGGGCCATTGCGAGCATCGTCTTGCGCATATTCATCATCTTGCTCCTTTGTATCCTTTGGATCGTTCGGATCTTGGAGTGAGGCGGCCGGCGACCCGGGGGTCCGTGGCGATTCGCCCACTCCGCGCAACCGTGTGTGGAGGAATGGATACGGCATCGCGTTTCCGCTTCCTCGATTGCTGCCCAGAGGAGGAGCATACGCCGTGCCAGAACACGGAAGGCCAGACAAAGATCTTCCATAACAGACAGTTAAGGATGATCGACGCGCCTCCGGCACGCGCGCAGGGTAGCGGGAAAGAGGGTCAAAATGACACATGAGTCAGACCGACCCGGGTCAGGATGTCACGAGGGATCGGATTCCCCGAGCTTGCGATACAGCGTCTTGCGGCCGATGCCGAGGATCCGCGCGGCGCGCTGCTTGTTGCCGTTGACATGTTCCAGGACCCGCTGAATGTAGTCGCGTTCGCGCTCCTCGAGGGTGGGCCACTGCCAATCGTCGCCGATCCCCGGGACCGGTGCGCCTGCCTCCGGCCCGTCACCACCCGCCGCGCCGGGACTCGCGCCCCCACCCTCGAACACGCGCTCCGGCAGATCGCGGGTCTCGATCACCTCGCCCGCGGCCAGGGTGGCGGCGCGCTCCATCAGGCTCGCCAGCTCGCGCACGTTTCCGGGGAAGGAATAGCGCACCAGTGCACGCAGGGCCTCCGGGCTCAGGCGCCGCTCGGGCAGTCCGCGCGCGAGCGCCTGCTGCTGCAGGAACTGCAGGGCGAGCTGCTCGATGTCGTCGCCGCGCAAGCGCAACGGCGGGATCTCGATGCGAAAGGTCTCCAGGCGGTAGTAGAGATCTTCGCGGAAACGACCCTCGGCGATATGCGCCTGCAGGTCCTGGTGAGTGGCGGCGACGATCCGCACGTCCGTCTCGATCTCCTCGTTGGCCCCCACCGGGCGCACACGCCCGTCCTGCAACAGGCGCAACAGCTTGCTCTGCATGGCCACCGGCATCTCGGCAATCTCGTCCAGGAACAGGGTTCCGCCATCGGCCTCCGTGAACAGGCCGCGCCGTGGGCCCTTGGCGCCGCTGAAGGCGCCCGCGACGTGCCCCAGCAGTTCCGACTCCAGCAGGGCCTCGGGGATGCCGGCACAATTGATCGCCACAAAGGGTCCGGCGGCGCGATCACTTTCCGCGTGCAGGGCTCGCGCCACCAGCTCCTTGCCGGTCCCGGACTCGCCGGTGATCAGAACACTGCCGTCGGCGGCCGCGATCCGCCGGATCAGGTCGAACAGCTGCAGCATGGCCGGACTGCGTCCCTGCATGCCGTGGAAACCATCGGACTGCGCCAGCACCTCGCGATACCGGCGCACCTCGTCCTTCAGGCGCCTTGCCTCGGTCACCCGGTCCGCGGCCAGGCGCAGATGATCGAGATCCACCGGCTTGGTCAGGAAATCATCGGCCCCGGCCTTCAGCGCGGCCACCGCCTGGTCGATAGTTCCGAACCCCGTGAGCATGATGAACCCGGGTGCCGGCACCCGGGCGCGGGCATCGTGCAGCACCTGGAAGCCATCGGCGCCGGGCAGGCGCAGGTCGCTCACCACCAGGCTGAACGCCTCCTGCGCGAGCGCCTGCGCGGCGTCCTCGGCGCTGCCGACCGCCGTGACGGCGTATCCCGCCTCGGTCAGTTCCTCGTTCAGCAACTCGCGATGCCCGCGATCGTCCTCCACGACGAGGACCGCCTCGCGCGACACGGCGGGGGCATGCTCGGGCGCATTCAAGGGTTCGCTCATGGGCTCGGCTCCTGCGGGTCATCCGTGGTGAGCGGAAGGGACACGACAAAACGGGTCTCGCCGGGCACCCTACGATCCAGCATCACCGTACCGCCGTGATCCTCCAGTGCCACCTGGACAACGGCCAGCCCCAGTCCGGTTCCCTCGCCGGTGGGCTTGGTCGTAAAGAACGGCTCGAACAGGCGCGCGGCCTGCTCGTCGCCGATCCCGCGCCCGGCAGAGGGGCCGTCGTCGGCCACCACCACCACGGCCCGGTCCTCTTCCATCTGCCAGCGGACCCGGACCTCCCCTGCCGCCGCCTGCGCCGCGTTTTCCAGGAGATTCTCCAGCGCCTGGCCCAGACGCAGCCGGTCGGCTGCCACAACCAGAGGCCCGCCCTCGACATGGAACCGCACCGCGCGCGCCGCATGGCGATCCCGCACCCGCTCGACCAGATCACCGACCAGCTGCGCGAGGTCCAGCGGGCGTTCCTGCAGCGGATTGCGACGGGCAAAGTCCAACAACTGCCGCACGATGGTCTCCACCCGCTCGAGCTCGGCCTGCAGTGCCTCCATCTCCTTGCGGGCGGGGTCGGCCTCCGGCAGGTGCCGGACAGCGCGCTGTACCCGCCCGGCAATGATCCCGAGCGGCGTTCCCAGTTCATGCGCCACGCCCGCCGCCAGCTGGCCGATCGCCGCCAGCTTCTCCGAGTGCCTCAGCTTCTCTTCCAGGCGCACCTGCTCGCGCCGCTGCGCCTCCAGTTCCGCCTCCGAGGCCTCGCGGCGCTCCATCATCTGATTCATCGACACCGCCAACCCGCGCAACTCCGCCGGCCCGTCCTCCGGGGCGCGCAGGCCACGCTGGCCATCACCGATCGCGTGCATTGCGTCCATCAGCCGCGACACATGCCGGCCGACGGCGCGGTGGTATCCCAGCAGCACCACCATCAGAAACAGGACGCTGACCGCGAGCATCAGCAACACGCCCTGCCACTGGAGCTGGGTCACGAAGGCACGGAACGGGGTGACATCACGGGTTACCTGCAACAGCCCCACAATCCGCCCGGCCGGATCGGACAGCGGCAGAAAGAAGGAAAAGGTCTCGCGACCCTGATGCTCGCCAAAGGCACCGAGACTCCCGGTCTCGCTGATGACACGGGCCTCTCCGCGGCGCTGCAGGGTCGGGCTGGGCGGCCCGCTGGCGGCCACCATCCGGCCTTCGGCGTCGTACACGTACACCCCGAACACCTCCTCGATCTGGAACAGCGAATCCAGCGACTGCTGCACGCCGGAGACATCATCCTGCAGCATCGCACTGGATACCGGCAGCCGGATCGAGCGCGCCACCAGCTCGATATCCTCCTGCATGCGGTTCTCCATCTGGATCTGGAATTCGCGCAGACCCAATGCCACCACCGCCGCCATCAGCAACAAGAGCGGCAGCAGCACGAAAGACAACACCGCAGTGCGCAGGCTGTTCAGGCGTCGGGGCATGGCAGGTTGGCGATCCGCAGGATGTCCGGGGAGGGGACATGGTAGACACGCCGGGACGCGCGAGCGAATTGCAGGCAAAAAAAAGCGCGGGTCGAAGCCCGCGCCAAGAAAACCACCAAAGGAGGATGGAGGAGTCCACTAACCGCTGACAGGGGGGACAGCGATTAGCGTATGCAAATCTTCTAATATGACGATATTGTTGTCAACTGGTGAAAGCGCAGGGGGTCGCAAATTTCACCATCTCGTCACATCACGTACTCTTGAAGACCTGCATACCCCTTAAGACGCGCTTGTGCCAAATCTATTCCCGGGTGCGTACACGAGCCGCCGGGGACTCGCCAAAAATCGATTGCGTTCACGGATTCACCGCCATGCTTCGTCACCTGAGCCACCCCGTCACACCACTGGCGCAGAACGCCACCCTGATCTGGTGCGACCACACCGGAGCGGCGGCATGGGTCGATCCAGGCGCGGATGCCGAGACCCTGGAACGCCTTGCCCGGGACCAGGGCGTTCACCTGGAGAAGATCCTGCTGACCCACGGCCACCTGGACCACGTGGGGGCAACCGCCGAGCTGGCGGCGCGCACCGGCGCCCCGGTCATCGGGCCGCATCGCGACGACGCCTTCTGGCTGGACCAGCTCCCGGCCCAGGCACAGATCTTCGGCTTCCCGGAGATCCCGCCGCTGGTGCCCGACCAGTGGCTGGAAGACGGCGACTCCGTCGAACTGGGGCAGACCACGCTCCGGGTACTGCACTGCCCCGGCCACACCCCCGGCCACGTGGTCTTCCACGACCCCGAGAGTCGGCTTGCCCTGGTGGGGGACGTCCTGTTCCACGGCGCGATCGGGCGCAGCGACTTTCCGCGCGGCAATGGCCGCGCGCTGATCGCATCGATCACCGACAAGCTCTGGCCGCTGGGTGACGACACCCGGTTCGTGCCCGGCCACGGCCCGGAGTCGACCTTCGGCGAGGAACGCCGCAGCAATCCGTTCGTCGGCGACGCGGCCCTCGCCGGCGGCGGCCAGCCCGGGCGCGGCCGCTACTATTGAGCGAAACCGATGCGTTTCGCTCTGCTCAACGCATCCTACGATGCTACTGAGCGCAGCCGGGACGCCCCGGGCGGGGCGCTTGGAAGTCTTGCAGGGTGTGAGCGAGCACCGCGAAACGCAGCCTCCCGCGTCACACGGCACCCGGATCCATGGCCGCCATCCGGATTCGGACCGGCTGAGACCTGTCTGACTGCCGAGGCCGCCCACGAAAAAGGCCGCCCCGAAGGACGGCCCTTGTATTGCACCCGAACGCGGTTGCTCAGCCGTTGGCACGCAACGCGGCAATGCGCTGCTCGATCGGTGGATGGCTCATGAACAGCTTCTTCAGGCCCTGGGCCATACCGCCGCGGATCCCGAAGGCGGCCATCTGGTCGGGCATGTCCACCGGGCGGCCCGAGGCCCGTGCCAGCGACTCCAGCGCCCCGATCATCTTGTCACGACCGGCCAGCTCCGCCCCGGCCTGGTCGGCGCGGAACTCGCGCTGCCGCGAGAACCAGAACACGATGATCGAGGCCAGGATCGCGAGGATGATCTCGGTCACGATGGCGGTGATCCAGAACGCCGGCCCGTGACCGGACTCGTTCTTGAAAATCACCCGGTCCACGAAGTGACCGATCACGCGCGACAGGAAGATCACGAAGGTGTTCACCACGCCCTGGATCAGCGCCAGCGTCACCATGTCGCCGTTGGCGACGTGGCCGACCTCGTGCCCCAGCACGGCCTCGACCTCGCCCTGCCCCATGTTCTGCATCAACCCGGTGCTCACGGCCACCAGGGCATTGTTCTTGCTCATGCCGGTGGCGAAGGCGTTCGGATCGGGCGAGTCGTAGATCCCCACTTCCGGCATGCCGATCCCGGCCTGCTTGGCCTGACGCTGCACCGTCTCCAGCAACCACTGCTCGGTGGCATTGCGCGGCTTGTCGATCACATGGACCTTCATGGTCTTCTTCGCCATCCACTTGGAGATGGCGAGCGAGATGAACGAGCCGCCGAAACCGAACACGGCGGCAAAGATCAGCAACGCGGTCAGGTCGAGATCGACCCCCTGCTCGTCGAGGATGCTTTCCACCCCGAGGATGCGAAGGGTGATGCTAAGGACAATCAGGATGGCGAAGTTGGTCGCCAGAAACAGCACAATACGTTTCATGAAGCTTTCCTGTACTCCATCAATAATGACCAGGGGTTGACGCAACAATCGGGACAGCGCGGGCGAATTCAAGCGCCACCCGCTTCACTGACCACCGGCAGGCCTCTCGGTTCAGGCCGGACGCACTTCCAGGCGATCCGCGTTCTGGTAACCGCGCGGGAGCTGGCGCCCACGCCGCGCCCGCTCGCCGACATACTCCGCCCATTCGGCCGGTGCCAACGCCTTGAAGCGTTTGCCGGCATGCACCATCAGGGTGTCCTGCGGGCCCAGCACGGCCACCCCGAGCACCCGCTCGGAGCCGTCCTTGAGCGCGGCCGACGGGATACCGACCAGCTTGTTGCCCTTGCCGCGCGCCAGTTCGGGAAGACCGATCACCGGGAACACCAGCAGGTAGCCGCGAGTGGTCACCACCGCGATGTGATCCTCGTGCGGATTGCGCACCGACGCCGGCTGCAGCACGGCCGCCCCGGCCGGCACACTCAGCACGCTCTTGCCGGCCTTCTGACGACCCAGCAAATCGCCGAGCCTCGCAATGAAGCCGTAGCCGTAATCGGAGCCCAGCAGCCAGCGATCTTCCTCCGCCCCGGTGGCCATACCGACGAAGCGCGCCCCCTCCGGCGGGTTCACCCGGCCGGACAGCGGCTCGCCCTGGCCACGCGCCGACGGCAGGGTATGCGCGGCGATGGTGTAGGTGCGGCCCGTGGAGTCGATGAACACCACCGGCTGGTTGCTGCGTCCGGTGACCGCGGCCTGGAAGGCATCCCCCGCCTTGTAGTTCAAACCGGTGGCATCCACGTCGTGGCCCTTGGCCGCGCGTGCCCAGCCCTTCTCCGAGAGCACGATGGTCAGGGGCTCGGTGGGCACTAGCGCCGACTCGTCCAGCGCCTGCGCGGCGGCACGCTGGACCAGCGGCGAGCGGCGCGCGTCACCGTAGTCCTCGGCGTCCTTCTCGATCTCGCGGCGCACCTGGGTGCGCAGGCGGCGCTCGGAACCCAGGGTCTTCTCCAGCTGGTCGCGCTCCTTCGCGAGCTCGTCCTGCTCGCCACGGATCTTCATCTCCTCGAGCTTTGCCAGGTGGCGCAGCTTCAGCTCCAGGATCGCCTCGGCCTGGATGTCCGAGAGGCCGAACCGGCTCATCAACTCGGGTTTGGGCTGGTCGTATTCGCGGATGATCGCGATCACTTCGTCGATGTTGAGATAGGCGATCAGCAGGCCTTCCAGCACGTGCAGCCGGGCCTGCACCTTCTCCAGGCGCCACTGCAGGCGCCGGCGCACGGTCTCGATTCGAAACTCCAGCCACTCGCCCAGCAGCCCCGCCAGGTCGCGCACCTGCGGCCGGCCGTCGAGGCCGATCACGTTCATGTTCACGCGGTAGGTCTTCTCGAGGTCCGTGGTCGCGAACAGGTGCGCCATCAGCGCCTCGACGTCCACCCGGTTCGAACGCGGGGTGATCACCAGGCGGGTCGGGTGCTCGTGATCGGACTCGTCGCGCAGGTCCTCGACCATTGGCAGCTTCTTGGCCCGGATCTGGCTGGCGATCTGCTCCAGAAGCTTGGCCCCGGAGACCTGGTGCGGCAACGCCGTCACCACGATGTCGTCGCCTTCCCGCTCGTAGCGCGCGCGGGCTCGGATCGAGCCCTGCCCGGTCTCGTAGACCTTCCGCAAGTCGGCCGGCGGGCTGATGATCTCGGCCTCGGTGGGGAAATCCGGCGCCGGCAGGTGCTCGCACAGCTCGGCCACCGTTGCCTTCGGGTGCTCCAGCAGGTGCACGCAGGCGGCGGCGACCTCGCGCAGGTTGTGCGGCGGGATGTCGGTGGCCATGCCCACGGCGATCCCGGAGCCGCCGTTCAGCAGCACGTTCGGCAACCGTGCCGGGAGCATCTTCGGCTCCTCCAGTGCCCCGTCGAAATTGGGCACCCAGTCCACCGTGCCCTGCCCCAGCTCGGAGAGCAGCAGCTGGGCATAGCGCGACAGGCGCGACTCGGTATAGCGCATCGCCGCGAACGACTTCGGGTCGTCGGGCGAGCCCCAGTTGCCCTGCCCGTCGACGAACGGATAGCGATAGGAGAACGGCTGCGCCATCAGCACCATCGCCTCGTAGCACGCCGAGTCCCCGTGCGGGTGGAACTTTCCAAGCACGTCGCCCACGGTGCGCGCGGACTTCTTGTACTTGGCGGTGGCGGAGAGCCCCAGCTCGCTCATCGCATAGATGATCCGCCGCTGCACGGGCTTCAGGCCGTCGCCGATATGCGGTAGCGCACGGTCCAGGATCACGTACATGGAGTAGTCCAGGTACGCCTTCTCGGTGAAGTCCTTCAGTGGCAGCTGCTCGCCGCTGTTGGCGAACAGGCTGGGGGTCTCGATATCGGTCATCGATGGTCTCGCGAACGTGGAGGGGCCGGGGTTTTACCCCGGACCGGGCCCGCGTACTGTAGCGGGCACGCGCCCGACGTTCCACGGGGCGATCCGAAAACGCACACAAGGAGTCCGTTCGTGCCCGATACAGGCTGGATCGCCAGTATCGTCGCCGCCGCCGTTTTCGCCTTGGCGGCGATCAGCGTAGTGCATGCGCTACTGCAGCGACGTGACACCGGGACCATCATCGCCTGGGTCGGTCTGATCGTGTTGCTGCCCCTGGGCGGCTCGCTCCTGTACTGGCTTTTCGGGGTCAACCGCATCCGCCGGCGGGCCCACGCGCTGCGCGAGGGCTACCTGATCGCCGATCCCAGTGCCGGCGAGGCCACCCTTGCCGAGCCCCCGGAACGCTGGCGGCGCCTGCTGCATTCCGGTGATCGCCTGAGCCCGTTTCGCCTGGCGGGGGGCAACGCCATCGAACCGCTGTTCGACGGCGACCGCACCTATGCCCGCATGCTCGATGCCATCGACGCGGCCCGCCACAGCATCACCCTGGCCACCTACATCTTCGACTACGACCGGGTGGGCGAACGCTTCGTCGCCCATCTGCAGCAGGCACAGGACCGGGGCGTGCAGGTGCGCATCCTGATCGACGCTATCGGGGCCCGCTACAGCCGCCGCAACACCCTGCGCCAGTTGCGCCGGGCGGGGATCCCGGCCGCCGCGTTCATGCCCGTGCACCTGCCGCGCAGCCTGGCCGCGTTCAACCTGCGCAACCACCGCAAGATGCTGGTGATCGACGGTACCCGCGCCTTCACCGGCGGCATGAACATCCGCCGCGGTCACAGCCACACCGACCCCGGGCCGCGCCCCATCCACGACCTCCACTTCGAGCTGCGCGGGCCGGCCTGCAGCCAGCTGCAACGGGTCTTCGCGGAGGACTGGCTGTTCGCCACCGGGGAACGCCTGGACGGTCCGCGATGGTTCCCGGAGAACACCGAGAGCGCAGGGGCCCGCGCCTGTCGCGGCCTGCCCGACGGCCCGGACGAGGACTTCGAGGTCCTGAACTTCACCCTGCAGTCAGCCCTGGCCGAGGCGCGCGAACGGGTCACCATCGTCACCCCGTACTTCCTGCCGGACGTGGCGCTGACCGGCGCCTTGAAGGCCGCGGCGCTGCGCGGCGTGCGTGTCGACATCCTGATCCCGGCGCGCAGCAACCTGCGGCTGGTGGAATGGGCCAGCCGCCCCCAGCAGGCCGAACTGCTGGAGCGCGGCTGCCGCCTGTGGCTGACGCCGCCCCCGTTCAACCACGCCAAGCTGATGCTGGTAGACGGCGAATGGGCCCTGGTCGGCTCCGCCAACTGGGACCCGCGCAGCCTGCGCCTCAACTTCGAGTTCAACCTGGAATGCCTGGATGCCGGGCTGGGCGGGGAGCTGGCCACCTGGGCCGACCATCTGCGCGAGCAGTCGCATCCCCTGACGCTCGACGAGGTACGCGCGCGTCCGCTCCCCGCGCAGTTGCGCGACGGCGCCGCCCGCCTGCTCACACCCTATCTGTAGTCCGAGCCTGCAGGCCCATCCGCCGACGTAGAGACCGCGTTAGCCCGACGCGGTCCGGCCGGCTGCACGAACCTGGGCGGACGCGCGTGGTCTTTTGTACTGTACTGTAGCGACAGGGCACACGAGCACCGGACCAGGCCCGGATCGCTTCGCCGCAGGGGAGTAAAGGGATGTTACGACACGCGGAAACCGCTCCGGAGAGCCAATGAACGGCGTCCTGGTTCCCTCGCTCTATCTGGCCGCCGGTCTGGCGGCCTACGCCACCCTGAGCCACCTGCTGCACAGCCGGCAGAGCGCGCGGCGTACCGAGCACCGGCTGTTCGCCGCGATGTGCGCCCTGATGGTTCTGCTCGCCATCGGGTCGGCCCAGACCTACCAGGCCGACAGCATCGAGGCCTACACCCGCGCACTCACGCTGAATGTCTATCTTCTGGGCCCGTTCTACGTGCTGTTTGCCGCCTTCGTCGCGGCGCATACGCGCACCTCCGCCCGCTGGCTGATCACCGGGTTGCTGGTCCTGCTGGCGATCACCTGGATCGTCAACACCCTGCAGCCCTACAGCATGCAGTTCCGCAGCATCGACGAACTCCGCATCCTGGAACTGCCCTGGGGCGAGACCGTGGCCCTGGCCGTGGGCACTATCAGCCCCTGGTTCAGCTTCGGCGTTGTCGCGGTCTTCCTGGTGTTCGGCTTCGCGCTGGCCACGCTGATCCGGCATTACAGACGCCACCGCCAGGTCACCACCCTGCTCCTGCTGGGCGGGATCGGGGTCTTCGTGCTGTTCACCGTACAGGGCGTACTGGCCCGTGCCGGCGCGCTCGAGATGCCACCACTCGCGCCGTTCGGCTACGTGGTGATGGTGGTCATGATGAGCCTGATCCTGAACCGCGAGACCGGCGAACGCCTGCGCGACTCGGAGGGCCGTTTTCGCGCACTGGTGGAACAATCGCCCATCGGCATCCAGGTGCTCACGCCCGAGGGCGAGATCCGCCAGAGCAATCCTGCCTGGGCGCGGATGCACGGCGCCCGTGCCGCCCGTCCGGGCGGCAATGTCCTGGAGCGACCGGATGCCATTGACCGCCAGCTCCGCGAACCGCTCGAAGACGCCCTGCGCGGGCAATACCGCGAGATCGGCCCCCTGCCCTACACCCCCCCGGACACCCCCGACGGGCGGCTCGACGAAGACAGCCCCGCCCCCGTCGGCGAGCGCTGGCTGAGAGGCTGCGTCTACCCGCTGCAGGACGCGCGCGGCGAAGTCCAGGACGTGATCGTGATGCAGGAGGACATCACCGCCGCACACCGCAGCGAGGATGCCCTGCGTCTGATCGCCGAGGGCCTGCAGGCGCGTTCCCGCGAGGAGTTTTTCCAGCAGCTGGTGCTCAAGTTGAGCAATCTGTTCGAAGCCGACTATGCCCTGATCGGCACCGAGGCCCCGGACCAGCCCGGAGTGGTCGAGACCGTTGCCCTGTGCGCCCAGGGGCGCATCGTGGAAAACTTTCGCTACGACCTGGCCGAGACCCCCTGCGAACGCGTGCTGGATATCGGTGCCTGCATCTATCCCTGCGACGTACAGCGCCGCTTCCCGCGCGACGAGATGCTGGTGGAAATGGAGGCCGAGAGCTACCTCGGTGCCCCGATGCTCGACAGCCAGGGCACGCTGCTCGGGCATATCGCGATGGTCAACCGCCGCCCGGTCGAGGATGTCGACAAGGCGATGGAGATCCTCGGGATCATGGCCGACCGCGCGGGCGCCGAACTGGAACGCCTGCATACCGAGGAGCATATCCATGCCCTGGCCTACCACGACGCCCTGACCGGACTGGCCAACCGCACCCGCCTGCATGATGACCTGACCCGGCACATCGAGGAGGCCGTCGCCGGTGGGCTGCACGGCGGGCTGATCCTGATCGACCTGGACCACTTCAAGACCATCAATGACGCCCTCGGCCACGCGGTGGGCGACACCGTGCTCGGCGCGGTCGCCGACCGCCTGCGCGGCCACGCCCCCGAGGACGCGCTGATCGTGCGCCTCGGGGGCGACGAGTTCGCCGTGGTACTGCCCCCGCGCGACCAAGCGCGCGAGGTGCTCGAGTCCGAGCTCCTGGCCATTGCCGAACGCATCCTCGAGGCCCTGCAACGCCCCATCGTTATTGGCGAACGCACCTTCGGGGTCGGGGCCAGCCTCGGGTGCGTGTGCTACCCGGATGCCGGCGAGAGTTCGGCGGATGCCCTGCGCCACGCCGATATCGCCCTGTATCAGGCCAAGCGCGCCGGCCGCGGCGGCGTGCAGTTCTACCGCCATGCCCTGCAGGACGAGGCGCATGCGCGCCTGCAGATCGAGGACGGCCTGCGCCAAGCGGTGGAACGCGGCGAACTGGACCTGCACTACCAGCCACAGGTCGACGCCGCCGACCGCCTGATCGGCATCGAGGCCCTGCTGCGCTGGAATCACCCGGAACTGGGAAGGGTCGCTCCGGATCTGTTCATCCCGGTGGCGGAGGAGACCGGCCTGATCCACGGGATTGGCAACTGGGTCCTGGATCACGCCCTGGAGCGGCTCTCGCAGTGGCAGGCCGAGGGTCTGCGCCCGCCGCGACTAGCCCTGAACCTGTCACCCTGGCAGCTCTCGCGCCCCGACTTCGTCGAGCAGTTCCATGCCCGCCTGCGCCGATACCGGCTGGACGGTCACGCGCTGACGCTCGAGGTCACCGAATCCGGCCTGCTGCGTGACCTGCCGGATGCCATGGCCAAGCTCGGCGCACTGCGCCGGCTGGGGATCCGCATCGCGCTGGACGACTTCGGCACCGGCTACTCCTCGCTGGCCTACCTGCGCGACCTTCCGGTGGACGAGCTGAAGATCGACAAGTCCTTTGTCCAGGAACTGGCGGTGGGCGGCGACCGGACGCTGATCGAGAACATCGTGGATATCGCGCGCAACATGGAGCTGGACGTGATCGCCGAAGGCGTCGAACACCCGGAGCAGCGGGAACAGCTTCTGGCCCTGGGCTGCACGCACTTCCAGGGTTTCCTGTTCAGCGAACCCCTGCCCCACGACCAACTGGTCGCGCGGCTGGACACGCTGTGAGCCGTCAGTCGCCGGCGGACGGGTCCTCGAGCCCGCAACCCAGCGCGCCGCGCCGACGCAGCGCCAGATCGGTCTCGCGCCGCGCCGCATCCGGGCACTCCTGGTAGAGCACGATACGGCTGCCGCCCTCTTCCTTGGCCAGGTACATCGCGCGATCCGCGCGCTGCAGCAACGCCTCTGCATGGTCGCCGTCACCGGGATAGAGCGCCGCCCCCATGCTGAGCCCGACCCGGACCGACTCGCGGTTCACCTCCACCGGCTCCTCGAAGCGCTCGATCAGCTTGAGCCCGATACCGGTCACCGCATCCGGATCGCGGACGTTCTCCAGCAGCAGCACGAACTCGTCGCCGCCCACGCGGGAGACCACGTCGCTGTCGCGCACCCCCTCGCGCAGGCGCCGCGCCACGGTCACCAGCATCACGTCGCCGGCGTCATGCCCCAGGCGGTCATTGATTGGCTTGAAGCCATCGAGATCGCAGACCACCAGGGCAAGTCCGGCGCCGGAACGCTGGGCCCGACGCAGGGCCTGCTGCAGATGCTCCTGCAACAGGCTGCGATTGGGTAGCCCGGTCAGGGAATCGTGATGCGCCTGGTGCCACAGGCGCTCCTCCGAGGCCTTGTCGCGGGTGGTATCACGCACCATTCCCAGCACCTGTACCGCCCGTCCCTCGGCATCGCGATCGATCTCGCCTTCCACCCGGACATGGCGGATCCCGCCGTCCCGGCGCACCACGCGATGATCCACCCGGTAGAAGGTCTCGCGGTCCAGGGCCTCGTTGGTCGCACGCCGCACCCGGGTGCGGTCCTCCGGATGAATGGCGCTCATGTAGGCCTCGAAGCCCGCACTCTCGGTCTTGGGGTCGAGACCTAACAGCTCGTAGACATGTGACGACCAGTTCATGCGCTGCCCGCGAATATCCCAGTCCCAGTACCCGGCCCCGGCAATCCGCTGGGCTTCCTCCAGGCGCTCGGTGGTCTCCTGCAGTGCCGCGGTGCGGCGGGCCACCGCCGCCTCCAGTCCGGCCTGCGTCTCGCGCAGGCGCGCCTCGACCTGCTGGCGCCCTTCCAGCTCCTGGCGCAGTGCGTCATGGTCGCGCCAGATCCGTCGCCTCACCCGTATCCACATCAGCAACATGATCAGCACGGTCAGGGCGGTCGCGACCAGCGTCACCTGCTGCGCCTGTTCGTGGCGCTGCGCCATGGCGGTCACCGCCTCCTCGTTGTCGCGCTCGAAGGCCCGGAGGATGGCCTCCATCTGTTCCAGCACCTCTTCCTGCACCGGCATGGCGTCGGCATACAGGATCGCCAGTGCCTCGTTGCGCCCGCCCGCGAGGGCAATGTCCACGAGTTCGGAGAGGATCGGGGCGCCGGTGGCCGTCAGTTCGCGCAGTTCCGCGAGCAACGCGGCGTCACGCGGCGTCCGGGCCAGCAACTCGGCCCCCGCGCGCGCTTCCAGGAAGCGCTCGGCCAGTTCGCGGAATTCCCGGTGGTAACGATCCTGCAGGGTGGGGTCCTCGGCGCTGATCACCAGCGAGGCGCGCAGCATGCGTTCGCGCACCAGGCTGCGCATGCGATGCACGCGGTCCACCTTCTGCACGTATTCTTCGGTGAGCGCCTGGACGTCGTTCTGCAGCTGCTGCACGCGCAGCCAGCTGGCCACGGCGACCACCGCCACCAGCAGCAGCACCACGACAAAGGCACTGGTCAGGCCGGGAACGAAAGGACGCGGAGGCATCGCGGCTCAAGCCCCCCGGGGTGCGGGCGGGACGACGGATGCACGCGCGACGGCTGCCAGCCAGGCACCACCAACCGCTGTCACATCCTTGACGCGCATCCCGTTACCCCGGTTTGATCGATCGCATCTGCACGATCCAGCCGCGAGGGTGCCGCGAGATGTCTGTCAATACAAGAGAGGGCCGCAACCGGAAAGGCCGCGAACGCACGGAAGCACCCCCGTCAGGGCGGCGGCTGGCAGAACTGGAGCGGGCCTATCGAAGGGCCGACTACGAGCTGGATACCGGAGACGGCCCACTCAGCCTGCAGATCGGCCGGCCGGCGGAGGATGCCGCGGCCTGGATGGCCGCTCGCGGCCTGCAGCGGCTGGTGCTGCTAACCGCCTGGAACCCGAGCAGCCGGCCGCTCACCAACGCGGAAAACACGCAACGCCAGCGCCGGCTGGAAAAGGCCGTGGCCGAAAGCGGTCTGCGCGTCTGGCCGGCCCGCAATCGCGACCCGGACGGCCAATGGCCGGACGAACCCGCGCTGGCGATCGCAGACCTGCCCGACGATCTACTCGCAGACTGGCTGGAGGCCTTCGGCCAGAACGCGGCCGTCCTGCTTGAACCACCCGCCACGCCCCGGCTCGTGTGGCACCCGGCGCTTGCGCGTTGGTAGCGCACTTACAGCGGCAGGCGCCCGCCCGAGGCCACCACGATGGTCGCCAGGCCGATCACGGTGTTGATCCCGACCAGGATGCGGATCTGCCCCAGCCGGCGCAGGCCTTCCTCGGTGTCGTTCGCGGCGATGGCCTGGCGCATGCGCCGGAACGGCGCGAAAAACACGTGGGCGAAAATCGCCATCATGATCAGGCCCAGCAGCAGCATGGTGTGCACGCTGGGGTGCACGTCCCCCATGCCGCCGAACACCCCGAAGATCATGTAGAAGCCGGTCACCAGGATCACCAGGACCGAGGCCCAGACCCAGGGGAAAAAGCGCGCGAACACGCCCTCCCACAGCTTTAGCCGCGCCGCGCCCTCGAGCTGCTGCCCGGCCACCGGCCGCAGGAACATGTAGGCGAAGAACATGCCCCCTACCCAGATCACCACCGCCAGTACATGCAGCACGTTTGCCAGTGCGTATCCCGTCATTGCCTGCTTCCTCTGTCACGTTGTCCGATGGGTCCGCAGTGTATCCATCCTGACGCCACGCTGCCGAGGCCCCGCCACCCAGGAGGGGCGAAATCATCGGCGTCGCCCGCGGGAAACCCGGGTTGCCCCCGCGAATGTGTACATTAATCAGCGTTTCCCTAGAATGACGCGTCAGCAACAGGCCACTCGCCTGTTCGAGCCCCCGAACCCGCCTGCACGAGGAGCCCGCATGTCGCGCGAGATTATCCAGACCGAAAACGCCCCGGCCGCCATCGGCCCGTATTCGCAGGCCGTGCGTACCGGGGACACCCTGTACCTCTCCGGCCAGATACCGCTGGACCCAGCCACCATGGAACTGGTCGGCGGCGGTATCGAAGACCAGATTCGCCAGGTGTTCGCCAACCTCCAGGCGGTCCTCGAGGCGGCGGGCGCGAGCACCGCCGACATTGCCAAGCTGAACATCTTCCTGACCGACCTGACCCACTTCCCCCTGGTCAACGAGATCATGAGCGAGGTCTTCGGCGAGCCCTACCCGGCGCGTGCCGCGCTCGGCGTGGCCGCCCTGCCCAAGGGCGCCCAGGTGGAGATGGACGCCATCGCCTGGTGCCCGCGCGGCTGATCGCGCCGCGCGAGCGCGACCGGTGGATTTGCAGGCCCCGCTGACCACGCTGAAGGGCGTCGGTCCGGCCGTGGCCGAGCGCCTCGAACGCCTGGGCCTGGAACAGGCCGGGGACCTGCTGTTCCACCTGCCCCTGCGCTTCGAGGACCGCACCCGGCTCACCCCGATCGCCGCCCTGCGCCCGGGGCTGGCCGCGCTGTTCGAGGGCCACGTCACCCAGGCCGAGGTGATCCACCGCCGCCGGCGCATGCTGGTGGTGACCCTGGCCGACGCCCAGGCCCGGATCCTGCTGCGGTTCTTCCACTTCGGCGCCAACCAGCAACGGCGCCTGAGCCCGGGCACGCGGATCCGCGCCTTCGGCGAGCCACGCGGCATGCCCGGCGCGCTGGAATGCGTGCATCCGGAGGTCCAGACCGTGGGCGATACTCCGCCCGCGCTGGAGTCGCACCTGACCCCGATCTATCCGACCACCGAAGGCGTCTCGCAGAAGCTGCTGCGCCAGCTGGTCGCGCACGCCCTGCCGGGCATGCAGGCCCTGCCCGACCTGCTGCCCGAGCTGACCCGGCAGGGCCTTCCCGGCCTGCACGCCGCGCTGGAACAGTTGCACCACCCGCCGGCACAGGCCGAGGCCCTGGGCGCCCTCGACACCCCGGAGAACCGGAGTCCGGCGCGCACGCGGCTGGCCCTGGAAGAGCTCTGCGCCCACCAGCTCGCGCGCATGCAGCAAAGCCGGATGCCCGAGGACACACGCCGCGCCCCGGTTATCCAGCCACCCGGCCGGCTGTGGCAACAACTGCGCGACCAGCTCCCGTTCGAGCCCACCGGGGCACAGGAGCGCGTCACCGGCGAGATCCTCGCCGATCTCGCCCGGCCACAACCGATGAACCGCCTGGTCCAGGGCGATGTCGGCTCCGGCAAGACCCTGGTTGCAGTCGCCGCCGCCCTGGCGGCGGTGGAGGCCGGCTATCAGGTCGCCTTCATGGCCCCGACCGAACTCCTGGCCCGCCAGCACGGACGCAACCTCGCCCAGTGGCTGGAACCGCTGGGGGTGGAGATCGCCTGGCTGGGGGGGCGCCAGACCGCCGGCGAGCGCGGCCAGCTGCTCGCGGAACTGGCCGGGGGCCAGCGCCAGGTCGCGATCGGAACCCACGCCCTGTTCCAGGAGGAGGTCCGGTTCCACCACCTGGGGCTCGCGATCATCGACGAACAGCACCGCTTCGGCGTGCACCAGCGCATGGCCCTGCGCGACAAGGGCAACGGCCGGATGCCACATCAGCTAATCATGACCGCCACCCCGATCCCGCGCACCCTGGCCATGGCCCTGTACGCGGAACTGGCCAGTTCGGTCATCGACGAGCGCCCTCCCGGGCGCACCCCGGTGCGCACCGCGTTGATCAGCCACGAGCGCCGCGACGAGGTCATCGAACGCATCCGCGCCGCCTGCGGCTCCGGTACCCAGGCCTACTGGGTCTGCCCGCTGGTGGAGGAATCGGAACAACTGGAGGCGGAATCCGCCGAGGCCACCGCCGAACGCCTGCGCGAGGCGCTGCCGGAGCTGACCATCGGACTGGCCCACGGACGCATGAAGGGAACCGAGCGCGACACGGTGATGGAGCGCTTCCGCGCGGGCGCGATCGACCTGCTGGTGGCAACCACGGTGATCGAGGTCGGCGTGGACGTCCCCAACGCCAGCCTGATGATCATCGAGAACGCAGAACGCATGGGGCTTTCACAGCTGCACCAGCTGCGCGGCCGGGTCGGGCGCGGCAATACGGCCTCCGCCTGCGTGCTGCTCTACCGCCCCCCGCTGGGCGAGACCGCCCGCGAACGCCTGGAGGCGATGCGCCGCACCGACGACGGCTTCGAGATCGCGGAGGTGGACCTCAAGCTGCGCGGCCCCGGCGAGCTGCTGGGCACCCGCCAGACCGGCGATCGCAGCTTTCGCGTTGCCGACTGGGCCCGCGACCAGGACCTGCTGGACGAGGCCACCACGCTGGCCGCACAGGTCGAGACCGACCCACCCCGCGCCGCCGCCCTCATCGAACGCTGGCTGGGCACCGCAACCCGCTACGCCACCGTGGGATAACCGAAAAGTGATTTCCTCCACGCAGGCACCAAGGGAAAAAATATCGACAGGAAGACGGGAAGATTGGAAGGGGTTGAGGGCACCGCGATTACCAGCGGAGTACTCAACAAGAATTTCTTCCTATCTTCCCACCTTCCTGTAAATCGCTCTTGAACTTTCTTGCGCCTTGGCGCGCTTCGGGATGGAGGATTCAGGGTCTTAGCAGGGGGCGTTCGACGGCGTCGCGGGCCTCGCGGCCGGCAAGCTGTTCGATCAGGGTCAGGGCGAAGTCCATCGCGGCACCCGGACCACGCCCCGTGACCAGTCGCCCGTCGACCTCCACCGGGGCCCCGGTGGACGGGATACCGGCATCGTCCAGCGCCCCGGTGAAGGAGGTCACCCTGCGACCTGCCAGCAGTCCGGCCTCGGCCAGCGCCTTGGGCCCGGCGCAAACCGCGGCCAGGTAGCCGTCGCGTTCGGCCTGCGCGCGCAACATCCCTTGAACCCGGGCATCATCGCGCAGGTGATTGGCCCCGGGCAGACCTCCGGGCAACACGATCAGGTCAAAGGCGGTATCCAGCACCTGGTCCATGGTGGTATCCGGCTGGATCACCGTGCCCCGCGAACAGGTCACCGGCCCGGGCTCCAGCCCGGCCACGGTGACCTCGAATTGCGCCCGCCGCAGCAGGTCGATGATGGTGACTGCCTCCAGTTCCTCGGCCCCGGCAGCCAGGGGCACCAGTACGTTCGGCATCAATCCTCCGTCGGTCGCGCTCAGCGGCGGTTGTAGAAGTCCAGCCCCTTCAGGAGGTTCAGCGCCTCGCTCAACCCATAGTCGCGCTCGGCCAGGGCCTCGTCATCGTCCCCATCCACGGCCTCCGGCAGGCCATCGCGGCCCATGCGGGCACCGCCATTTTCACTGTCGGAGCGCTGCACCACGAGCTGTTGCAGACGAATGTCCGGATCGATTCCGTCTTCCTGGATCGAACGGCCCTCGGGGGTAAAGTAACGCGCGGTGGTCAGCTTGATCCCGGTGTTCTGGGTCAACGGCAGGATGGTCTGCACGGAGCCCTTGCCGAAGGTGTTCTGCCCCATAACCACGGCCCGCCGGTGGTCCTGCAACGCACCCGCCACGATCTCGGAGGCGGAGGCCGATCCGCGATTGACGAGGATGACCATCGGCGCGCCCTTGAGAACATCCCCCGGCGAGGCCTGGTAGCGGAACTGCGAATCCTCCAGCCGACCTTCGGTGTAGACGATCAGGCCTTCTTCGAGGAAGGCGTCGGATACGCCCACGGCCCCGTTCAGGATGCCGCCGGGATTGTTGCGCAAATCCAGCACCAACCCCTTCAGCTCGCCCTGCTCCTGCAGGTCCTCGATCGCCCGCACAAGGTCGCGCGCCGTGCGCTGCTGGAAGTTGCTGATACGCACGTAGCCGTAGCCGTCCTCGAGGACCTCCGAACGCACGCTCTGCACCTGGATCACGTCACGGGTGATGGTGATCTCCATCGGTCGGTCCTCACCATCGCGCAGGACGGTGAGGGTGATATCCGAGCCCTTCTCGCCGCGCATCTTGGCGACTGCGTCGGACAGCGACATGCCCTTCACCGACTCGCCATCCAGGCGGATGATCAGGTCGCCGGCCTCGATGCCCGCGCGGCTGGCCGGGGTGTCGTCGATCGGCGCGATGACCTTGACGAAGCCGTCTTCCATGCCGACCTCGATGCCCAGACCGCCGAATTCGCCGGAGGTCCCGACCTGCATGTCCTCGAAGTCCTGCTCGTCCAGATAGGCCGAGTGCGGATCCAGGCCGGACAGCATCCCCTGGATCGCGTTGTCCAGGAGCTCCTTGTCATCGACCTCGGTGACGTAATTGCGCTTGATGCGCATGTAAACGTCGGTGAAGCGCTGCAGATCCTCTACCGGCAGGGCGGACTGCGCGCCATTGTCGCGGTCGGCATACACGGCCACCGAGACACTCAACATGACCCCGACGACCAGTCCGACGATCAGGGCGTATCCGGTGCGACAAGACTTGCTCATTACCTTTCCTCGTTACATGAGGTGACTAGTTGTGAAGATGGTAGCACCGGCACTGTGACGGGTGCCCGAATGCACGCCGACGACCGGCCTTTTGCCGGAACGGAGTCACATCCCATCCCCTACTGAGAGGGCCACCAGGCCTCAGGGTTCAAAGGCCCGCCGTTGTGACGGATCTCGAAGTACAGACCGGGCGCGATCGCCTCGCTGCCCTCGCCGGCCACGGCCAACTGCCCGCCGGCGCCGACCGTCTCGCCTTCGGCCACCAGGATTTCCTCCACGTTGGAGTAGAGCGTCAGGTAACGCTCGCCGTGATCCACGATCACCAGGAAGCCGTAGCCCTGCATCCAGTCGGCGTAGACCACCCGCCCGTAATGCACCGCACGCACGGCTGCGCCGTTCTCCACGTCCAGCACGGCCCCGCGCCAGCGCGAGCGCAGCCGGCTGCCCCGGGAATCATTGAAGCTGCGGATCACCCGGCCCTCCGCCGGGCGCGGGAGTTCGCCCTCCAGCTCGGCGAAGGCCACATCCGGGCGCGGGGGGGCCGACTCACCCGGGGCCTCGGCACGTGCCGCGCTGCGCGCCTCGACCTCCTCGATCACCGCCTCCAGCGTCTCGGCATTGCGTTGTAGCCGTTCCAGTTCCAGGGCCTCGTCCTCGATGGCCGCCTCCAGTTCCGCCATCGCCTGGCGCTGGCGCGCCTCCTCGCGCTCCAGGTCGGCAACCGCCGCACGGGCCTGCTCTTCCTGCTCCGCCAGCACCGCGCGTTCGCGCGCCAGGGCCTCGCGCGCCTTCTCCAGGGCCTCGATCCGGTCGCGCAGCACCTCCAGCGCCTGCTCCCGCGCCTCGCGGATGCGCGCGGCGAATGCCGCCTGGTGACGGTCCGCACCGGACTGCCCGTCGATGCGCCCGGGATGGCGCTCGCGCTGCCACTGGTCGCGCACCAGCCGGGCTGCCGCGCGACGCTCCTCCTCGAGGCGCTCGCGGGCTGCCGCGACGCGCTCCTCCTGGTCGGCGACAACCGCCTCCTGACGCGAACGGGCCTGGGCCAGCTCGCGCAACTCCCGGCGTGAGGCCTCGGTCCCGCGGGCGGCATCCGCAAGCAGCCCTTCCAGCTTCTGCAGGGCCACCTGGCGTTCGTCCTGGCTGCGCTCCAGATCCTGGATCGCCTCGCGGGTCTCGCGCAGCTCCGCCTCCGGCTCCAGGGCCGCGGCCCCGGACGGGAGCAGACAGGCGACCAGGAACACGCACCAGAACGGGGCGCGGAAACCGCATGGGTGACTCAAGATTGCGCAGATTCGCATATCGGGGTACGTTTAGGTTCTTATATTCTGACCCGGTTGCGAGGATTCCCCTCGCTCGCAAGAGAGGTGTGCCGTGAGCAACGAAACGGTTGAAGACGATCTGTACGTCGAAGACGGCCTGATGTCCCAGGACGAGGACATCGAGCGTGCCTCGCGCTCGCTCAAGGCCATGTCCCACCCGCTGCGTCTGAAGATTCTCTGCATTCTCGGCGATCGCGAAATCAGCGTACAGGAAATCGTCGATCAGGTCGGGACGTCCCAGAGCAACATCTCGCAGCACCTGGGCATCCTGCGCGACAAGGGCATTCTCGCCACGCGCAAGGACGCCAACCGGGTCTACTACCGGGTGGGGGACTCCCGGACCCTGCGCCTGATCGGTATGATGCAGGACGTTTTCTGCAGTTCCTGACAATCACCCCTCCGATCCGGTCTCCCGAATGCTTGAACGCCTGCCCGAATTTCTCGCCAATCACCCCATCCTGACCGGCGCCCTGCTGGCGGTGATCGGGATGATCCTGTTCGTCGAGCTGCGGCGCCTGAACCGCAAGTACCGCTCGCTCTCCCCCGCCGAGGCGGTGCGCGTAATCAACCAGGACGACGCCCTGGTGCTGGACGTACGCGAGGACAGCGAGGTCGCCGCAGGGCGCATCGGCGGTGCCAAGCACATTCCGCTCGGCAGCCTGAAAAAGCGCATGGGCGACATCGAGAAATACAAGGACAAGCCGGTGGTGGTGTACTGCCGCAGCGGCAACCGATCGGCCAGCGCCGCCCAGCAGCTCACGGCGGCCGGGTTCCAGGACGTGGTCAACCTGCAGGGCGGCATCCAGGCCTGGCAATCGGCCAACATGCCCATCAAGAAGAAGTAATGCAGTTCGAGGTCTACTCCAGCGGGCGCTGCCCGTTCTGCCTGCTCGCCCGGCGCCTTCTCAACCAGCGCGGCTACCCGTTCGCGGAGTACGCCGTCGACCGCGAACCGGGCCTGCGCGCCGAGATGGAACAACGCGCCGACGGTCGCACCTCGGTCCCGCAGATCTTCCTCGGCGAGACCCACATCGGCGGCTTCGATGAACTGCAGGCGATGGACGCCAGCGGCGAACTGGCGCGTGTGGTCAGCGACGCCGGAGTCGAGCCGAAGGCCGACCACACCCCGGGATAACCGGCGGCGCGCGCCACTCCGGCCCCCGGCGCCACATAGCGCCCGCACGGCACCTGCCCATCCCCCTTACAATGCTTCGATTCAAGACGACTGCGAGACAACACCATGGCTGAAGAAAACTCCCCGAACAGCGGCAACGGCGCGGCCCAGGGCGAACAGAACGATCGCCCCGACTTCTCCATCCAGAAGGTCTTCATCAAGGATCTCTCGTTCGAGGCCCCGGATTCCCCCGAGGTATTCATGCGCGAATGGAAGGGCGAGACCAACATCCAGCTGAACACCAACGCGCGCCCGATCGACGAGGCGGCCGGGGCCTTCGAGGTGGAACTGGGCCTCACCGTGACCACCGAATCCGACGGCAAGACCGCCTACCTGGTGGAGATCAAGCAGGCGGGCGTGTTCATCGTGCGGAACTTCCCCGAGGACCAGCGCAACCACCTCCTCGGCGCCTACTGCCCGAACGTGCTGTTCCCGTTCGCCCGCGAGACCGTCGCCGATCTGGTGCTGAAGGGCGGGTTCCCGCAGCTGCTGCTGCAGCCGGTCAACTTCGAATCCCTGTACGCCCAGCACCTGCAGGAGCAGAAGCAGCAGGCCGGCGGCGAACAGGCCGCACCCAGCCAGCAGGCCTGACGCGAGGCGCCGAGGGAAACACTGATTCATGTACACACTCGCGTTGGTACTCCAGGTTTTCCGAGACAAGGCGCGTCGCGCAGCGGGTAGTGGTTCTACCCGCAAGCGACGCAACGCAGGATCGGGGAACCTGGGGTGCCATTCCCACAAATCCATAAACGAAGGGGCTCGGCCGCCCGTTGTTGACCAAAACGGGCGTGGGAACGGCGTTGCGGTTCCCTTGTGCAGAATGACTGCACGGCAGTCACCGCGCCTTGTTCGCACGCAAAAGCAGCTCGAACGCGAGCGCGAGCGTGTACATGAATCAGTGTTTCCCTAGGATGCGCATCGCGGTCCTCGGAGGTGGCTGCTGGGGCACGGCGCTGGCGCTGCATGCGGCCCGCCTGCATGGCGACGTTGCCCTGTGGGTGCGCGATGACGGCACCGCCGCGCGGCTGGAACACGAGCGCGAGAACGCCCGCTACCTGCCGGGCGAACGCTTCCCTGACAGCCTGCGCGTCACCGCCGACCCCGCGAGCGTCGATGACCGCGATCTGGTTCTGCTCGCGGTCCCCTCCGGTGCCTTCCGCGAGACCCTGCGCTGGCTCGCCCCGCGGCTTGGGCGCGAGCAGGTGGTGGCCTGGGCCACCAAGGGCCTGGAGACCGCCACCGGTGCCTGGCTGCACGAGATCGCGGAGCAGGAACTGGGACCGGAGCGCCCGCCGGCCCTGATCTCCGGCCCCTCGTTCGCCGCCGAAGTCGCGCAGGAACAGCCGACGGCGTTGTCCGTCGCTTCCAGCGACGAGGGCCACATGGACTGCCTGGTCGAAGCCCTGCACGGGCGTTCACTGCGCCTGTATCGCAACACCGACGTCATCGGTGTGGAACTGGGCGGGGCACTGAAAAACGTGCTCGCGGTGGCCACCGGAATCGCCGATGGTGCGGGTTTCGGTGCCAACGCACGCGCCGCCCTGATGACCCGCGGGCTGGCGGAAATCCAGCGCTTCGGCGCGGCGGTCGGCGCCCGTCCGACCACCCTCACCGGCCTTTCCGGGCTGGGGGACATGATCCTCACCTGCACCGACAACCAGTCGCGCAATCGGCGCCTGGGCCGGATGCTGGGCGAGGGGCTGGACCTCGAAACCGCGCGCGCGCGGGTGGGGCAGTCGGTGGAGGGCGTGGAGACCGCCCGGGTCGCCGTCGCGCGGGCCCGTGCACTGGAGGTCGAAATGCCGATCTGCGCCGAGGTCCACGCGGTGCTCTACCAAGGCCGCCCGGTCCGCGAGACCGTACGCCGTCTGCTGGAGCGCGATCCCACCCGCGAAGAGGACTGAGCCCCCGGGGATTGTCGCCCCGGGCCGCGCCCACGGGAGAACGGCGCTCCCCACGCGGATCCGCGTGCAGGACCCGCAACCCCCGAAAACCCACGCGCGGCACCCGCACAATCGCCCGGCATCACCGGATGCCGCTACCGTGGGCCCATACGCGAACGCAACGGAGACAGGGATGAGCAAGGCCTGGAAGGAGCTGGACCTGGAAGGCGGCGGACTGCAGTCCGTCAACGCCAGACTCGCCCGCGAGATGCGCACCCGACCCGCGGCCTACGCCGCCTGGGTCCTGTTCCCGCTGGGGCTGCACCGCTTCTACCTGCGCGAGCCCCTGGGGGGCGCCGGCTTTCTGCTGCTCGGTGCGGCCACCCTCGCCTCCGTTCTTTTCGCGCCGGCCTCTTGGTGGCTCGTGCCGCTGGGCATCGGCGTGCTATGGGCGCTGGTCGACCTGTGGTGGATCGACCGCCGGGTCACCGACTACAACAAGGAACTGCGCAAGCAGGTCTTCCTGCGCAAGGGCCACAAACCACCGCAGGATTATCGCGGACGCTACACCAGCGATGAGGATGCCCGCCGCGAACTGGACGAATACCGGCAGATCAAGGAAGCCGAAAAGCCCGGCCAGTCCGGGCTGGCCGGGGCCAACGACCGGGACCGCGACGCGGGGGGCAAGCGGCGCATGCCCAGCTTCAACGAGCAGGAGGCCATGCTGCGCCAGATGCGCAAGGACCGCAACGAAGGCGACGACAAAGGCTGACCGCCGAACCCGGCGGGCCGCCCGGTTCTCCCAGCCGATCGGCGACCCGCCAGCGCTCCCGGTCAGTTGTCGCCGGGGCGCCACACGCCGCTGGCTTCCTGCGGCGGTGGGGCGGCCTGCTTGCGGCTCTCGACGTCCACGAACACCGACTCGGTGAACTCGGACAGCTGCTTCAGGTATTCCTTGCGCTCGTTCACCGACTCGGGCATCTGCGCCACCATGAACCCGGTAATCGCACTCAGATACTGCACGGCCACGATGGGCTGCTGCGCCTTCGGATCCACCTCGGTCAGCACATCCTGGACCTTCTGGATCAGTTCGCCGGACAACTGCAGGGTATCGCTCATGGGGTTCCTCTCGCGGTTCGTAAACTAGTCGCACACAGGCTACGGCATGCCCCGCCACCCCGAAAGTGGACGCAAGATGCGCGGGCCTTTCCTGCTGCTCACCACCAAGCGCCCGAAAAACCAAAGAGCATTGACAGGAAGATGGGAAGGTCGGAAGGATTTCTTTGGATGAAGGTGCATTGGATGCATGTAGTGGTCAAGCGATTTCGGACACCTCGATAGGAGGTTCGGCTGTCCATTTTCGCTCGTAGGCGTTGGGCGACAGGTAGCCCAAGGTCGAGTGCATTCGGCGCTCGTTGTAGAAGCCGACGATGTAGTCGGTGATGTCCCGGGTGGCCTCGACATGGTTGGCGTAGTCCCGCCGCCAGACCCGCTCCATCTTCAGGTTCAGGAAGAAGCGTTCGGCCACCGCATTGTCCCAGCAGTTACCCCGCCGGCTCATGCTGGCCCGGGCGCCGTGCTGCGCCAGCACACGCCGCCAGGCGTCGCTGGTGTACTGACAGCCCTGGTCGGAGTGGACCAGCAGACCGGGCTCGGGTTGCCGGCTCTGCAGCGCCATGCGTAGCGCACTGCAGGCCAACTCGGCATCCAGCCTTCGGCTCATGGACCAGCCCACCACCTTGCGGTTGAACAGGTCCAGCACCGCCGCCAGATACGTCCAGCCGGTGCGGGTC
>NZ_ATUK01000013.1 GCF_000420165.1 Thioalkalivibrio sp. AKL19
ACTGGCTACGGCTATGAGGAGGCGAGTGAAGCGGTTGCTGGGGATGTCGTGTTCGACGTGTCGCATTCCCTGAACCTGGACGGGTTGGACCCGTCGCTGGCCGGGGCGATCGCCTACAGTATCGTGGGTGGAGATACAGCCTACCTGGCGCTGGCTCAGGACGGCTCGGGTAACTGGGTGGTGGTCCTGACCGAGGCCGGGGCCGCTGCGATTCGCGCCGGCCAGGTGGATGGCAACCAGCTGAATGTAACGATCGAGGGCACGGTGGTCCTGTCCGGGATGGACGATCTCGTGGATACCGGTAGTGGCGTGGCTCCCGTGCCCGAGCCGAGTGGCGAAGAGCCGCCGGATCTGCTGGCTTCTGCCCACACGGTGGGCGGCAGTGATGTTCAGGGCACGATGGCGAATGCGAACAACCTGAAGGAGACCGGTTCGCAGAGTGCAGCCGTCTCGCATCAGGATGGGTTTTTCGCGATCGACCATCAGGGGGCTTCGGATGACCCCAACGCGATCGAGTTCGGCGAGGCCCTGCTCTTTACGCTGGTCAGCCCGGCCGATACGGCCGTGTTCCAGATCCTGGGCGCCATTAACGGCGGTTCCTATCACCTGTACGACGCCGAGGGTGTGCGGATCGGTGGTGCCCGTGATCTGGCAAGCGATGTGAACGAGAACGGCTTCCTGGAGCTCGGTGGCGAGACGTTCTCCTTTATTGCATTCCAGGGTGGGAGCACGGGTCCTGGAGCCAGTGGGGACGCAAGCGCGTTCGCGGTGAAGCCAGTCGATCTTTCGGTACAGGTGGGTCAGGGCGAGGATGCGGAGTTCTATCCCGCGGGTGGCGAAGAGGCGCTTGCCGCGGAAGTGGTCGATGCCCTCGGTGAAGCCGATGACTTCGGGGCGAATTTCCTGACGGTCGATTCGGATCAGGACATCTTTGTCGTGTCGCAGGGTGGTGAAGGCAGCATGGAGGATCCAGCACGCTTCGTGATCCAGGGCTTCAGCCTGGAGAGCAACGATCCCGGTGCACAGATCACGCTCGGTGAGCTCCTGTCCAGCGCGAGCCAGGAGACGATCGACCAGTACCTGATGGCGGAAGCGCAGGGCGAGGGTACCGTGCTGCACATCAGCTCGGGCGGCATGCTGGAGAGTGACACGGGCGGTGCCGATTACGCCATCACGCTGGAAGGGGTCAGCATGAATGGCTTCGACTCGTCGTACGATTTTATCCAGACCCTGATCGAAAACGGGCATCTCTCCATCGATCAGTAGCGGTCCCTGCCATCGGGATCAAGGGCCCGGCGCCGCGATGCGGCCCGGGCCTTTTTCTGTGCCGGAAGGGAATCCCTGAGAAAGGCGGGTTCGTGCGGGGCGAGTACCGGGCCGTTTCTGGACCGCTCAGGGCGGGCAGCTGGCTCCGTGCACGAGTGAAGATGCGGAAGCCAGCGATCCGGCGCGATTGAATCGGCGCCTCCCTAACGCGTCGGTTCCCGGACGGCGCTCCCCGTGACGGCATCGATGCCGGCGTCCATCAGCAGTTCGATGTCGTCGCTGATGTCACAGCCTTCGGCGATGACAAGGATCCCGATGGAGTGGGCCAGGGTGCAAAGCCCGCGAATGAGGGCCTGGGTCTCGCTGGAGCGATGCACGCTGTGGGTCAGGGAAGCCTGCAGCTTGACGTAATGGAGGCCAAAGGTGGTCAGGTCGTGCGCCTGAAAGGCTTCCGGTCCCGCGTGTTCGAGCCCCACGGTGAACCCCGTCAGGCGAGCGATTCGACAGAGATCGCGCAGTTCCGCTGGGTGTGCCAGTGCGCCGCGAGCGGGGAACTCGACCCACAGGCGTCCCGCCGCCTGGGGGTCTTGCTGTAGCCGGGATTCGAGGGTCTGACGGAAGTGGGTGTCACGCAGGCTGTCCACCGAGAGGTTGATGGCCAGGCGTTCGCCGGCGGTCTGCAGCCGGGACAAGGCGGCTTCCAGGACGGCGTCGTCGAGCCGTCGGATCAGATCGAGGCGCACCGCCCAGGGCATGAAATAGCCCGCAGGGCGCAGTTCGCCGTCTAGAAACAGGCGCATCGGGGCTTCGTGATGCATCAGTTGATGGTCGGCATCGATGACCGCAAACCGGCCCAGCTCCACCCCGTGTTGGTCAAGCGCGTCGGTGATGGCCGCGCGCCATTGATTCTGGTCCGAATAGGGAAGGGTGGCGTGGGGCTCGTGGGCGACTGCATCGCCGGGCTCCAGTTCCGCACGTGCCAGCGCGAGATCCGCTCGCGCGAGAACTTCCCCGGTGGTGTCCTCGGGGTGATAGAGGGTCGCGGCCACATGAAGCGTCAGGGCGTCGGGTGCGTCGTCGCCGAGCGCGTCCCGGACCCCGCTCAACAGGGACTGCGCGAACCGGTGACTGTCCGCGATGCTGTCGCCGAAAACCGCGATGTCGGAGCCGTTGAGCCGTCCGGCGGCGCCATACTCGGTATGGGCGACGGCCTGTTCCACGACCTTCGCGATCCGGGCGAGCAGCGCATCGAGGTTCTGGTGGCCGACGATCTGGTTGATCGTGGCCAGATCGTGGATGCGGAGCACCGCGAGGCTGCCGGAGGAACCGGCATGCCGGTTATCCAGCGTCGCCTGCAGGCGGGCGAGAAAGGGCTCCCGGGCCAGCAGGCCCGTCACGTCATCGTGCTGCAGTCGGGTCTTCAGACGCTCCAGCCGTTTCGACTCCTCCACGAGCATTACGCGTACATGCTCGGTCAGTCGGTTCATGGCGCGCACCAGGGCGCGGAATTCCCATGTGCGCGGTTCGGGGGTGGTGATGAAGCGGCGTGCGCCGACCGCCTCGGCCTGCTCCACGACATGCCGAAGGGGCTGGATAAGTCGCCCGAGCAGGAACGACCCCAGCAGGCCGATGATCAGAAGCCCGGCGGTAAAGATTGCCGTCAGGCGCAGGGTGCCGGCCCAGAGCTCTTCGTACGCGTAATTGGTCTGGCTCTCGACGATCAGCGTGCCAAAGGACGACCAGCCGTCGGACACCTGTGCCACCCCGGGGCGGACATCGAAGTTCAGGGTGTCGATGAACCAGTTCGGGACACCCCGCGGCGTTTCGGGGTTGTGTCGTTCCAGCATGAGTTCGCCCGAGGGATCCTCGAGCCGGATATGGCGGTAGTGGCCGGTATCGAACTGGGAGGCTATCTGCAATTCGACGGTCGTATCGTCCTTGGGCAGCTGGGACAGCGACAATGCAAGCGAGGCGGCATTGTCGATGTTCTTGGTCAGGATCTGCTGGGCCAGGTAGTTGCGTGCCGACAACGTGCTGGCGACGATGCTCACCAGCAGCGCGAGCAGCATGATGATGGCCACCGCGATCCAGAGTTGTTTTCTCAACGTCATGCCTGCGCCCTCTTTATGGGGTCGGGTTGATGGGTTGTTCAAGATCGAGACCGTATTCCGCCAGCTGTTCCAGGACCCGGCGCCAGCGGGACAGCCTGGCAGTGGGATCGGCCGCCGATTGTGACGCGCCGTCGGGCCAGAGGCCCCGACTGTTGAACGAGAAGATTGGCGTCAGATCGTCGCGCTCCCCGGCGCGCTCGATACGGGTGATCAGATTGTCGAGAACCAGGGGTTCATCGCGCGGAGTTTCGAAGTAGCCCAGGACCATATGGGCCTGGCTCAGGTTGCTGCCCGGGCCGCCGATACGTGCGCGCACGTAAAAGAGCCGCAGACGTTCATCCGGGATGCCCAGTTTGCGCAGGCTGACGTACTTGGCGATCGAGTAGTCCTCGCAGTCGGCGGCACCCTTGTCCATGGCCTCCAGCGGCGTGGCCCAGAAGTCCTCCTGGCCCCAGGTAATCTGATCGTCCTGATAACGCAATAGACGGTTGAAGAACTCGTTCACCCGTGCGATCTGGGTTTGCTCGTCTTCGTCTGCCAGCGATTCGAGCAACTCGCGCCATTCACGGACCCGGTCCGCGGTCTCCGGGCCGTACCGGATGGCGGCGACCTCCTCCAGTTGCGCGAAGTCTTCGAGCCCCGCGTCGGAAGTACCCAGGGTCCACGTGCCCAGCGCCAGCATCAGCACGACGCTGAGCAGCCGGATCATTTGCGGGGGGGTACGGGCACAGGACAAAAGCACGTGGGCGTGCCCTCCGGTGAGTGAGGATTACGCGTCTCACCTGATGATGGGCTACGCTGACGGCGAAAGCCAGATTCGCAAGGAGAAAATCATCCTTCATATCACTTTTTTTTCGTTTTCCGTTTAGCGAGCGTTAGTCGGCAAAGGAAACGAGAGTTGTGCCGCCTGGGGGCGGTCCCTAGTATTCAGAAGTTTTGATAACCAGAACTTTTCTGACCGGCAAGAAAAAAAGCCCGGCAGAGGTCGTTCTGGGGGGTGTCCACGCTAAATGAAAGGACAAGAGCGATGAAGCGATTCGGGTCTGTGACCAGCAAGGGGGCTCTCGTCGGACTGACGGCGGCCGTGGCGATGGCGGTGGGGGTGTCTGCGCATGCAGCGCCGCCACAGGAACTCCGGGACGCCGCCATGGAGGCGGTACTCTCCAATCCGGAGGTCCAGTCGCAGTGGCATGCATTTCGTGCGGCCGGCGAAGAGCAGACTGGCGCGCGCGGCCGGTTCATGCCGGAGATCGATCTGAATGCGCGCGCGGGTTACCAGTGGCAGCGTTCCAGTGACGACGGTTTCGACACCTTCTCGCGCAACCCGCGCGGCGTGGATATTACGCTGACGCAGATGCTGTATGACGGGTTCGAGACCGCCAGCGAGGTGAATCGTCTTGGCGAGATCCAGCGCGTCCGGTTCTTCGAGCTGCGGGAGACGACCGAGGATATCGCGCTGGAGGCTGTTCGGGCGTTTGCCGACGTGCAGCGTCAGCGGCTGCTGGTGGACCTGGCGCAGGAAAACTACGACGCCCACAAGGACGTGTACGATCAGATCGTCGATCAAACCGAGCGCGGGGTTGGCCGGGGCGTGGATCTGGAACAGGCGGCCGGTCGCCTCGCGCTTGCGGAATCCAACCTTCTGACCGAGCGGCAGAACCTGCATGATGTCAATGCCCGCTACTATCGCGTCGTCGGGCAGATGCCGGCCGATGGCCGGGCGGATCTCGTCGGAACCTTCTCCGAAGAGCCCATCCCGGGGACGGTGCAGGAGGCGCTGACCGAGGCGGTCACCATGAACCCGGCCATGTTTGCGTCCCTGAGGAACATGGAGGCGGCGCAGGCGCAACGCAACGTCGCCCGTGCGGCCTTCCACCCCCGGGTCGACCTGCAATTGCGTCACGCCTACGAGAACGATCTGCTGGAACGGGAGGACATCCGGGTCCACGACACCTCGGCAATGGTGATGATGACGTTCAACCTCTTCCGGGGTGGAACCGACCAGGCGCGCGTACGCCAGTTCACGGAGGAGTTCAATCAGGCGCGTGACCAGCAGGAAGTGGTCTGCCGTAACGTCCGTCAGACCGTATCGGTGGCGTACAACGACGTCCGTTCCCTGGAAAGCCAGCTGCGTTTCCTGCGTCAGCATCGCGATTCTTCCGACCGCGTGCGGACCGCCTACCGACAGCAGTTCGGTATCGGCCAGCGCAGCCTGCTGGACCTGCTGGACACCGAGAACGAGTACTTCGAGGCCAGCCGCGCCTATATCAATGCGCAGCACGACATGGAAATCGCGAAGGCGCGGGCGCTGAACGGTCTTGGCCGGTTGCTTGAGTATCTGGAGATTTCGCGTGGGGATATGCCGACCGCCGCCGAGCTGGGGCTGGTCGACGAGCATGCACGCATCGATCCGGACTCGGTGTGCCCGCCGGAAGCACCGCAGATGATGGAAACCCGGCACGAGAGCATCTTTCGCTGATTGACCGCCGGGCATGTCCGGCGCAATAAAAGGGCCAGCCCTCAGGGCTGGCCCTTTTGCGTTTGGAGGGCGTGCCGATCCGGATGCCTGCCGGGGCTTCTGGCTCAGCGCTCTTCGATGGAGACGTACTCGCGCGAGGGGTAGCCGGTGTAGAGCTGGCGCGGGCGGCCGATGCGGGATTCGGGGTCCTGCATCATCTCGTTCCAGTGCGAGATCCAGCCGACGGTGCGGGCGAGGGCGAAGATCACGGTGAACATGTTCAGCGGGATGCCCATCGCGCGCAGGATGATGCCGGAGTAGAAGTCCACGTTGGGGTAGAGCTTGCGCTCGATGAAGTAATCGTCCTCCATCGCGATGCGTTCCAGCTCCATGGCCACGTCGAACAGGGGCTGGTTGTCGGCGCCCATGTCGCCCATTTCCGCGAGCAGTTCATGGCACATCGTGCGGATGATCTTGGCCCGCGGGTCGTAGTTCTTGTAGACGCGATGCCCGAAGCCCATCAGGCGGAAGGAGTCGTTCTTGTCCTTTGCTCGGGCGACGAAGTCCTCCACGCTCTTGTCGGAGTGCACGATCTCCTCGAGCATGCGGATGACCTTCTCGTTGGCACCGCCGTGCAGCGGGCCCCACAGCGAGGCGATGCCGGCGGAGATCGCGGCGAACGGGTTGGCCTCGGAGGAGCCGGACAGGCGTACGGTGGAGGTCGAGGCGTTCTGCTCGTGGTCGGCGTGCAGGATGAGGATCAGGTCGAGCGCGCGCACGAAAACCGGGTTGGGCTGATAGGGCTCGCTGGGCACGCCGAACATCATCGCCAGGAAGTTGGCGGTGTAGGACAGGTTGTTGTCCGGGTACATGAACGGTTGACCGTTAGCGTACTTGTACGACCAGGCGGCGATGGTGGGCATCTTGGAGATCAGCCGGTGGGCGGCGATGCGCCGGTGATCCGGGTTATGCACGTCGACGTTGTCGTGGTAGAAGGCCGACAGCGCGCCAACCACCCCGACCATGATCGCCATCGGATGGGCGTCGTGGCGGAAGCCGTCAAAGAAGCGGCGTACCGCCTCGTGCAGCATCGAGTGTTCCTTGATGATGCGCGAGAAGTCGTGGAGGTCGTCGGAGGAGGGCAGCTCGCCGTTCAGCAGCAGGTAGCACACCTCGAGGTAGGTGCTCTCCGAGGCGAGTTGTTCGATCGGATAGCCGCGATAGAGCAGCGTGCCTACGTCGCCGTCGATGAAGGTGACGTCCGAACGACAGCTGGCCGTGGACATGAACCCCGGGTCGTAGGTGAAGTAGCCGAGCTCCTTGTACAGGGCTCGGATATCCAGGCAGTTCGGGCCGTGCGAGCCCTCCTGGATCGGCAGCTCGATGCTCTTGCCGGTGGTGTTGTCGGTCAGGGTGACGGTTTTGCTCATGAAACGGCCTCGTGGGAAAGGGGTCGTCCGGATGCGGATGCCCCAATGGTAAACCAAAGGCGGCCCTGCGGCAGCGGGCTTCGGGCGGCTCCGCGACGCCGGTCGGTTCTGCGCCGCGAATATCTCGGTTCGTGTGTCGTGGCGGCCGCGTGTGGCGGCGGGCCTGGGGCCGGCGTGTTAAGGGGCGGGCGGTCCGCGGCGCTGGCGCTTGTCCGTGTACATGGCGGCATCGGCGTTGGCCTGCGCCTGATGCAGGGAGCCGCTGACGGTGCGGCAGGCGTAGCCGATGGAGGCGGCGACTCCGGCGGCGTCCAGGGCCGAACGCAGCCGGCTGGCGATTTCGGGGAGGTTGTCGGCCGGGGTGTCGGGCAGCAGGACGGCGAACTCGTCGCCGCCCAGGCGGGCCACGATGTCGTTCTCGCGAGTTGCGTCGCGCAGGGCCCTTCCGGCCGCGGCAATCAGCTGGTCACCCGCGTCGTGGCCCTCCTGGTCGTTCACGGCCTTCAGGTGGTCGAGGTCCAGGGCGATAATGCCTGCCGGGAGGCTGTGATCCAGACAGCGCTGCTCCTCCGCGTTCAATGCGATCTGCCAGCCCCGCCGATTGCGGGCTCCGGTGAGGGCGTCGCTGTAGGCCTCGAGTTTCAGGGCCTCGCGTTCGCGTTCGAGTTCGTCGATCTGGCGGCGCTGCCGGAGCAGGGCCTCGATCACGGCCACGGCGGACTCGATCTCCTCGGCGTGTCCTTCGAGGTCCACTGACAGGGCCTCCGGATGCATCGCGCAGAGTACGCCGTACATGCCGTATTCGTGGTCCTGGACCGGAAAGCCGATGTAGCTGCCGATGGCGGGGGGGTTGTCCAGGGTCGCCAGTGCTTCTCGGTAGGCGGGGACCTGCTGCACGTCGGGGGCGATGCGTGGGCCCCGTTCGGCAAGCATGCGGATGCAGAACGAGTTGCCCCAGTCGAAGGCGGTGCCTGGTTCGATCCCGTAACCGTGGTCGTCGGCACGCACCACGATCTGCTCGTTGTCCTCGATACGGGTCAGCATCCAGACGTCCAGTGGGGCGATCCGGTGGAGCAGCTTCAGGGCGTTGTCGACCCCGAGGTTAAACGGGGAGGGGGCGGCGTCGAGTGGATCGGTGCTTCGGGGCATGGGACATTCCGTCGAGAAGGCGCGGGTGTCGGTTTGATACAGGGAGGCCGCGGTCAGGCCGACGCGGCCTGTGGTGTCTGCCGCATGGCGCGGGTGGCGCGCTTCAGTGCGTGTTCGAGGCTGCCGGTGCCCACCTCGCGCATGGCGTGCCCGACGGCCGCTGGGATTCCCTGCTCGGCGAGGGACTGTTGCAGGGTCTGTGCGCGCTGCGCGAGCGGGATCTCGCTCAACTGGCTGGCGAGCAGGGCGAACTGGCTGCCGCCGAGTCGACCGATCAGGTCGGTGGGATGGATCAGCCCCTGCAGGGCGAGGATCGCGCGGATGAGGTCGGTATCGTCGTGGAACCCGGTGGTGCCCCGTGGCGAGGGGTCCGGAAACAGGTCGAGGGCAATGACGCCGGCCGGTTGGCCGCTCCGCTGGCAGCGCGTCTCCTCGGCGTCCAGGGCGAGCTCCCAGCCATGGCGGTTGAGCACGCCGGTCAGCGGATCACTGTGCGCAGCCAGGGCGGTGTGCTGGCGCAGGCGGTCCAGTACCTCGGCCCGTTCGCTGAGGCGCAGCACGTGAACCAGTGACTCGGCCAGGGCGCGGACCACGGGCTCGTGGCGGTCGATGTCCGCGTCCATGGGGTCCGGGTGCAAGCCACACAAGGTGCCGAAGAGGTGGCCGTTCGCATCGTACAGCGGGAATCCGATGTAGCAGCCGATCGTCGCAATATCGTTGATCGGGGCGCTGGCATAGGCCGGTACTGTGCTCGCATCGGCGGCGATGTTCGGCCCGTCGCCCGCGTTCATGTGGAGGCAGTAGGAATGCTGCCAGCTGAACGCCGCCCCCGGCCGGAACCGCGGTGAGCGGCCGCGTGTGTGCAGCACGATCCAGTCGTCGGCCTCGACCCGTGTCACCATCCAGATGTCCAGCGGGATCAGCGCCTGCAGGGCATTGAGGGTGGCATCGACGGCGCCGGAGAACTCGTCGGCCAGTGCGGTGGCAAGGGTGGCCCTGGGCATGCTGGGGCGCGCGCTCGGTTCGGTCGGGCCCGTCATCCTACAAGCGGGGCAGGTCGGGATGCGACAGCTGCCCGCCATGCACGTGCTGGCGGCCAAATTCAGCGCAGCGGGCCAGCGTCGGGACGGCCTTGCCGGGATTGAGCAGGCCCAGCGGGTCGAAGGCGCGGCGGAGGCGGTGAAACTGTTCCAGCTCCGAGGCGGCGAACTGCACGCACATGCCGTCCAGCTTTTCCACGCCGACGCCGTGTTCGCCGGTAACGGTACCCCCCACCTCTACGCACAGCTCGAGGATTTGCTGACCGAAGGCCTCGGCCGTCTCCAGCTGTCCGGTCTGGTTGGCGTCGTAGAGGATCAGGGGGTGCAGGTTGCCGTCGCCGGCGTGAAAGACATTGCAGACCCCGAGGCCGTGCTCGCGCGACAGGTTGTTGATGCGTTCCAGCACGGTCCCGAGCTGGTGGCGCGGGATGGTGCCGTCCATGCAGTAGTAGTCGGGCGAGATGCGGCCAGCAGCCGGGAAGGCCGCCTTGCGCCCCGCCCAGAAGAGGGCCCGCTCGGCGTCGTCACGGGCGGTGCGTACCTCGGTGGCACCGAGATCCAGCAGCTTCCGGCGCACCACCATGATGTCCTCGGATACCTCGGCGTTGGTGCCGTCGAGTTCGCACAGGAGGATGGCCGCCGCCTCCACCGGGTAGCCGGCATGAACGAAGTCCTCGGCGGCCCGGATGGCGGCGTTGTCCATCATCTCGAGGCCGGCGGGGATCAGGCCGGCGGCGATGATCCCGGCGACTGCGCGTCCGGCCGTGTCGACATCGTCAAATCGGGCCAGCAGGACCTGGGTGCGTTCGGGGCGCGGGAGCAGGCGCACGGTCACCTCGGTGACGATGCCGAGCATGCCCTCCGAGCCGACCATGAAGGCGAGCAGATCCAGGCCGGCACTATCCAGTGTCTTGCCCCCCAGCCGGATGGTCTCGCCGTCCAGGGTGACGATCTCCAGCCCGGTCACGTTATGCACGGTGAGCCCGTATTTCAGGCAATGCACCCCTCCGGCGTTCTCGGCGACGTTGCCGCCGATGGAGCAGGCGATCTGGGAGGAGGGGTCCGGCGCGTAGTACAGCCCCTGGGGCGCGGCGGCCTCGGAGATCGCAAGATTGCGGACGCCGGGCTGGACCACCGCACAGCGGTTGTCCGCGTCGATCTCCAGAATACGGTTGAAGCGGGCCATGGACAGCAGCAGCCCGGTCTCGCTGGGCAGTGCCCCGCCCGACAGGCCGGTGCCCGCCCCGCGCGGAATGATCGGTACACCATGTTCGCGGCAGACCCGTAGGCAGGTCAGGAGCTCGTTTCGGGTCCGTGGGAGCGCCACGGCGCCCGGGACCTGGCGGTAGGCGGAGAGCCCGTCGCACTCGTAGGCTCGACGTTCCGCCGCCTCGAGTACCAGGGCATCGGATGGCAGCTCGGCTGCCAGGATCTCGATGACCGCGGCCAGTGCCTGCATGGCCGTCTCGGATGGGGCGATGGATGGATTCGCGCTCATGCATTCGATGGTAGGGGTCTGCTGGGTACACGCGCTGTGATCGCATAAACTGTAGGCCTTTTTGGGAAGCAGGGCGGGATCATGGGCATCGGAATGGGTTCCTACCTGGCAGTGGCGGTGGGCGGTGCGCTGGGTTCCGCCCTGCGCCTCGGCATGCAGGAGTGGATGGTGGCGCAGTTTGGTCGCGCCTTCCCCTGGGGGACCCTCGGCATCAACATTCTCGGCTCGTTCCTGATCGGTGTGCTCGCCGTGATGCTGGTGGAGCGCCTGGAGCTGCATCCCGCCTGGCGACTGTTGCTGGTGGTCGGGGTGCTGGGGGGCTTTACGACGTTCTCCACGTTTTCCCTCGAGGTGGTCCATATGCTCGATATCGGTGCCTGGACCCGGGCGTTGGGGTACATGCTGGCGAGCATGCTGACCTGCGTGCTGGCCGCAGCCGCGGGGCTGTACGGGACGCGCTGGGTGCTGGGTGTCGGGCCTGTGGCTTCGTGAGCGTCGCCAGGAAGGGTCTCCCGGGCACCGCTGCATCGTGGACGTCGTGGAGTGGCAACCGTAGACTTCTCCGTCGTTCCCGCAACCCCTCACTGGAAAGCCGTCATGCTTGATATCCGCAGCCTGCGTCAGGATCTGGACGCGACCGCCGCCGCGCTCGCGCGGCGTGGCTACACCCTGGACCGCGAACGTTTCGAGTCCCTGGAGGCCCGGCGCAAGGCATTGCAGGTGCGCACCCAGGAGCTGCAGGCGGAGCGCAACACCCGGTCCAAGAGCATCGGGCAGGCCAAGGCGCGGGGCGAGGACATCGAGCCGCTCAAGGCGGAGGTCGGTCGGCTGGGGGATGAGCTCAAGCAGTGCGAGACCGATCTGCATGATGTTCAGGAGGAACTGGACACGCTGCTGATGTGGATCCCCAACCTCCCGCAGGCGGATGTGCCGGATGGCCTGGACGAGAAGTCCAACGTGGAGATCCGGCGCGAGGGTACGCCCCGCGGCTTTGACTTCGCGCCGCGCGATCATGTGGACCTGGGCCTGCCGGGCGGCTGGCTGGATTTCGAGGCGGCGGTGCGGGTGGCCGGTTCGCGTTTCGTGGTCATGCGCGGGCAGATGGCGCGTCTGCACCGGGCCCTGACCCAGTTCATGCTGGACATGCACACGGGCTCGCATGGATACCAGGAAACCTATGTGCCCTACCTGGCGAACCCGGAGTCGCTGGAAGGGACCGGTCAGCTGCCGAAGTTCGACGAGGATCTGTTCGCGGTGGACTGTGACCAGCGCTACCGCCTGATCCCCACCGCGGAGGTGACGCTGACCAACCTGGTCCGCGAGCAGATCCTGGAGGCCGACGCGCTACCGCTGCGGATGGTGGCGCATACCCCGTGTTTCCGTTCCGAGGCGGGCAGCTATGGCCGCGATGTGCGGGGGCTGATCCGGCAGCACCAGTTCGAGAAGGTCGAACTGGTGCAGATCGTGCGGCCGGACGAGTCGAACGCGGCCCTGGAAGCCCTGCTGGGACATGCCGAGGCGGTGTTGCAGGCGCTGGAGCTGCCCTACCGGGTGATGCTGTTGAGCGCCGGGGACATGGGTTTCGCCGCCGCGCGCACCTATGACCTGGAAGTCTGGCTGCCGGCGCAGGACGCCTACCGCGAGATCTCGTCGTGTTCGAACTTCGAGGCTTTCCAGGCGCGCCGCATGCAGGCACGCTTCCGGCCAAAGGCGGGCGAACGCCCGGAGCTGGTGCATACCATCAATGGATCCGGGGTTGCGGTGGGCCGGGCACTGGTGGCGTTGCTGGAAAATCACCAGCAGGCGGACGGTTCGATCCGCATTCCCGAGAAGCTGCGTCCGTATCTTGGGGGAACCTCGGTGCTGGAGCCGCCGTCCGATTAGCAGGCCCATTCGGAAACTTGCCACGTGAAACGTCTCTCCCCCGGAATTCGTCGCCCCGCTTCGCTAGCCTTCCTCGCGGCGCTGTTGCTGGCGTGGGCAGTGACGGGGACGTCCGTGCTGGCCGACGACGACGTGGCGGAGCCGGATGAAGGGCTGGTGTTCGACGACACGCCGCGACCGATCGGCCTGCACACCCCCGACTGGTTCGAACTGAGCTTTCTGGACCTGCGCGAGGACCTGGAAGACGCGGTGGAGCAGGGCAAGATGGGACTGGCCGTCTACTTCGGCATGGATGACTGCCCCTACTGCGAGGCCCTGTTCGAGAAGAATTTCGCGCAGGACGACATCCGCGAGTACCTGGCATCGCATTTCAATGTCGTGGCGATCGACGCCCTGGGTACTCGCGAGGTGACGGATCTCGACGGCGAGACCTGGATCGAACGCCGCTATGCGGCGGAACAGCGGCTCAACTTCACGCCCTCGATTGCCTTCTACGACGAGGACGGCGAGCGCATCCACCAGATGCGCGGCTATTACCCGCCCTACCGATTCCGTGCGTTGCTGGAGTACGTGATCGACCGGCACGACCGGGAAGAGAGCTTCCGCGACTACCTGGACCGCGCCGATCCGCCACCAAAGTTCGATCTGGACGACATCAATCAGCGTGACTTCTTCGCCGGCGAGCCGTATGCGCTGGATCGCAGCCAGGTTCCCGCGGACCGTCCCCTCGTGGTGTTCTTTGAGCGCGAGGCCTGTCACGCCTGCGATATCCTGCACTCCGAGCCGTTGCAGCAGGACGAGGTTCTGGAGCGCATTGCGCTGATGGATGCCGTCCAGCTGGATGCCGATGATGCCGACACCCCGGTACTGACCCCGGATGGCGAGCGGACCAGCGCGAAAGAGTGGGCGGCCGAGCTGGACGTGCACTGGGCCCCGACGCTGATCTTTTTCGACGAGCATGGCGAGGAGATCATCCGCATCGATTCGGTGGTGCACCTGAATCGACTGCGCAACGTGATGGACTACGTGCTGACCCGTGGCTACGAGGATCACCCGACGTTCGAGCGCTGGCGCGCCCAGCAGCCGGGACGTCCCTGAACCGGCCCGCGACCGCGTCACCTGAGACAAGGAACGAGCTTTGCATTTCGAACGTGACTTCGTAATTCGTAACCGCGAGGTGCTGGAAGGCATCGTCGCCCGATCCCATCGCGTGGCGCTGGGGATCTTCGTACTGACCTTCAGTGGCTACGGCGCGGCCGTATGGCTGTGGTTCCAGGACAACATGTGGGGCGCGCTGGTGGTGGCGACCGTAAGCTACCTGGTGTTCCGCCAGTTCCGCATGCTCGCGCTGGGCGTCGCGCGTATGCCATTGCGGGGGGATCCGCAGGCGGTGGAGGCGTTGCGGGCGATCGATGTGGCGCTGGAGCAGGACAAGCCCCACCCCGTGCTGGCCGAGGTCGAGGCGCATCTGCGCGCCCTTGAAGACGATCCGCCGACCGCGGACGAGCGCGCGGCGGCGGGCCAGGACGAACCGAAGGAAGGGTCGGGTAAAGCGGATTAGGGAAACACTGATCCAGCGGTTGTGCGTTCAGAGCTCGACCGGAACGCCCAGTTTCTGTTCGATGACGCGCACCAGGGTCGCGTGCAGGTCTTCGCCATTGCGATCGTCGATCCAGGCGCCTTCCTCCTCGGAGTAGCCGAAGTGGGCGGGACCCTCGGGCGAGGAAAGCCAGATCTGTTCGGCGGCCTCCTGGCGGTTCAGGATCAGTTGCGCGCCGTCGTCGAATTCGATCGTCATCACCCCGTCGATCAGGTCGATGTCCAGGTCATCCAGGGCGCTCTGCTCGCTCAGGCGGGTCTGGATGTCGTCGAGGGTTTTCTCGGCGAATACGGCGAAGGAGGTCTGGCTCATGGGGCGCTCGATCCGGTCGTGAAGTTGGGGCTGGCAGGGCGCGATTATAGGTCAGCCGCGCCAGGCGGCAATGACCAACCCCGCCCAGCCGAGGATAAAGGCGGTTCCGCCCAGCGGCGCGATCGCCCCGAGGATGCGGGGTGCTCCGAGGGCCAGGGCATACAGGCTGCCGGAGAAGAGCAGGATGCCGATCACGAATGCGACGGCGCTGGCCGCGGCCCAGCCGTTGGCCAGGTGTGCCCACAGCGCGGCCAACAGCAACAGGGCCAGGGCGTGGATGAAGTGATACTGGACCCCTGTGTGCCAGGTCGACAACGCGTGTTCCGAGAGGCGTTCCTGGAGGGCGTGGGCCCCGAAGGCGCCGAGGATGACCGCGACCCCGCCCAGCAAGGCCGCGATGACGATCAGGGGGCGTATGAGGGGTTCGCCACCGCCCATCAGGCGTCGTCGCCCATCTCGCTGTCGATGTCCTGGCCGGGGACCCAGCCGTGTTCGCGGGCGCGCTCGATCGCCTCCTGGTGGATGCGCTCGTGACGTTCGCGCAGTTCGGGCGGGAGGTTGCTGATACGCAGGTCGTACTTGTCCCACTCGGCATTGACCTGGTCATGCAGCATCTGGATGCGCGAGACATCCCAGCCATCGCAGGTTTCGGTCTCCGGCAGGATGCCGAACACCCAGGCATCGCGGATGAAATTGCCGATGGGGGTCATGCCGGCGTACATGTCGTTGTACAGACCGACATAGGTGCGGTTGGAACGGTTGGGTCCTCTCATGCCGCCTAGTGTAGGGGGGAGCTGAGCTCAGGCAAAGTGTTTTCGCCGGTTGGCGCGGCAAACGGAGATCACGGGTGCAAGTCGGGAACGATTCACTGGCGCGGGTGCGGATCCGCGCGGTCATGAAGCTGATGGTGCTGGGGGCCGCCTTGCTGCTGGTGGGGATCATGCTGCGATACGCGTTTTCCGGATCGGTGGATACCGGCGGCGAGACGCTTCGGGTGGATCTTGCGGAAATCACCCCGGGCGAGGCGGGGCGGTTCATCCACGGGAACCGGCATGTGCTGGTGGTGCATCGTGATGCCGCCTGGCAGGCCGCACTGGCGGATGACGACGAGCTGGTGGACCCGGCGGCGCGCCGGGGCCAGCAGCCGGACGGGCTGGCGTTGCCGCTGCGCAGTTTCCGGCCGGAATGGCTGGTCGTCATTGGCGAGAGTACGGACCTGGGTTGCGAACTGGACCTGGTACACCCGGAAGAGGCCGATGGCTGGAGTGGCGGGTTCGTCGACCGTTGCCGGGGCGGGCGCTACGACGGAGCCGGTCGGGTATACGCCGAGCAGTCGGCCCGCCGGAACCTGCCGATTCCGGATTACCGCTTCGCGGGGGACGACCGGCTGATCCTGGGAAGTCCGTGAATGCTGCGCGAGATCCGTCGGGTCACCCATTTTCCCGCGAGGGGGTGGTGGCAGGATAGAGGTCAAAGCGCACGCTCTTGCCCTTCACACTCGCCTGGGGCGTGTCCGGGCCGAGGGCCGGAGCCTGCAGCGGGCGTTTCACGATCACGCGGCGTTCCACGTGGCGGCGCAAGGTGGCGAGGGTCTGCTCCGCGTCCGGGTCGGCCGCCTCGGGCATTAGCGCCTGGATCAGCTGCATGTCCTTCTTGACCGCCGCGCGCTTGGCGCGCTCCGGGAACATGGGATCGAAGACGGCGGCCATCGCGGGCGGGGCCACACGATCGGGGTTGGCCTTGCCCTCGCGCAGATCAATGCGCCCGATGATGGCGGCGAGTTCCGGGTTGAGGGCGGCGCGAGCCAGCGCATCGGCCAGCAGCTGATACACCACCGGGTGCCGCTCCCAGGCCGTTACCTGGAAGCCGTGCGCGGCCAGCAGCAGGGTGTCGCGCCCGAGTCCGGCAGAGGCGTCGAGTACCTGGCCGTCGCGCGGCAGCTTGCCGAAGGCCCGGATGAGCCCTTCGCGCTGATGGCCGGCATGGGCAAGGCGATAGCCCAGGCGTCCGGCAGCAAAGTCGAGGTGCAGCCGCAGCGTGGGTCGCGTGTCCTCGCGAATCAGCTGGAGGCCGTGGTCTCCCGCCTCCAGTACCAGTTCGGCCTCACCTTCGTGGTGATAGCCGGCGAGCGCCTCGCGCAATCGCTCGGCTTCCGCCTCGTGACCGGGTGCGGCACGTACCTCGAGCGGCATGGGTTCAGTAGTGCGGCGGTGGGGGTTCCGCGCCCTCGGGGGCGCCGCCACGCTCCTCGAGGTCACGCAGGCGATCCCGCAGCCACTGGACCTGCTGGCGCAGTTCGGTATTGGCCTGCTGCAGCTCCAGCTGGACGCGGGCCTGCTCCTCCTGGGTGTACTCCTGGTGGGCCAGGCGGATCTCCAGGTCCTCGATGCGCTGTTGCAGGGCCTTGGTGTCCATGCCGGTCATTCCGCCACGTGGCGCGGCTGGCCGCTCGCGAAGCCGCGGATGTTGGCCGTGACCTCGTCAATCACCCGCTGGCGGGCGCTTCGGGCGGCCCAGGCGGTGTGGGGCGTGAGGACGAGGTTCGGAATATCGTCGGCCAGCAGGGGATGCTCCGCCGGCGGGGGTTCCGGCTCGAGGACGTCGATGCCGGCACCGCCGAGATGCCCGGAGCGCAGGTGGCGGGCAAGCGCGTCGGGATCGACCAGCCCGCCGCGGGCCGTGTTCAGCAGCAGGCTCCCGGGACGCATCCGCTGCAATGCCGCATCGTTGATGAGGTGTCGGGTCGCGGTCGTGAGAGGGCAATGAAGGCTGATCACGTCGCACTGGGAGAGCAGGCGATCCAGTGGGACGCGGTCTTTTTGTGCGCTGCGGACGGGATCGTGGCTCTCCGCGACCAGGACTTCCATGCCGAAGGCCTCGGCCACGCGGGCGGTCGCCTGGCCCAGGACGCCCCATCCGATGATGCCGAGGCGCATCCCGGCCACGGTACCGATGGTATGGTCGAGCAGGCAGAACTGGTCCGAGGCGCTCCAGCGACCTGCGCGGATGTCGGTGCGGTACGCGTCCAGTCGGGTTACCAGGGTCAGGAGCAGCGCGAAGACATGCTGCACGACCGAGTCGGTGGCGTAGTCGCGGGCATTGCTGACGACGATGCCCTGGCGACGGGCGGCGGCGACGTCGATATTGTTGAAGCCGGTCGCGGCGGCGCAGATCAGTCGCAGGCGGGGGGCGGCGGCTAGCAGGTCGGCATCCAGCTCGACCTTGTTGGTGATCACCACCTCGGCGTCCGCGATTCGTTCGGCGCGCTCGTCGGGACGCGTGCGGTCGTGGAAGGTCCAGTCGGGCAGACAGGCGCGGAGTTCGGTGAGGTCGAGATCGTCCCGGTCGACCGTGTTCAGGTCGAGAAAGACGCCGCTCTGGAGCTGATTCATGGGCCGACTTCCCCGGGAGTCTGTGCAAACGATGTCCAACGAAAAGGGCCCCGCGCAGCGGGGCCCTAGAACGTGTACCTGCGCGTAGCGCTGGACCCTTAGTTGTCGCCCATGAAGGCGTGGAACAGGTTCAGCAGGTGCAGGAACATCACATAGAGGTTGGCGTACAGCGAGACGGTCATCACGATGTAGTTGGCCTCGGGGTCGTGAATCATCCGGCTCGTGTCGAACAGGATGGCCGCCGACAGCAGCAGGACGACCGCTGCAGAAATGGCCAGCGACAGCGCCGGGATCGCCAGGAACAGGTTGGCGACAATGGCCAGCAGGGCGACGATCAGGCCGACGACCAGGAAGCCGCCGAGGAAGCTGAAGTCCTTCTTGGTGGCCAGGGCGTAGCCGGAGAGCGTGACAAACGCGATGGCCGTGGCGGCAAACGCGTTGCCGACGATCTGCGGGCCGTTCGGCAGCCCCAGGTACATGCTCAGGATGGGGCCGAGGAAGAAGCCCAGGACACCGGTGAAGGCGAAGGTCAGCACGATGCCGAGCGCGGAATTGCGGGCGGCGTGGATGGCGAACGGACCCCCGATCAGCACGCCAAGCATGATGATCCAGTGCACCGGCGGAGCGTTGACCGCCATGGCGATGAACGCGGTTACCGCGCTGAACGCCAGGGTGAGCGACAGCAGCATGTAGGTCTGCCGGATCACCTTGTTGGTCGAGATGGTCTCGCTGATGGAGCCAGTGCTGGACGGATTACGACTCGAGCGGACGATCTGGTCTCGGGACACGGGTCAACTCCTCAATGGGTTCGAAACAGCCACAGTGTAGCGACAAGCGCGGCGCGTTGCAGCGTTTCCATGGCCGTTCCGGGGCATCCGCCCGGCCATGGAAAAACGGGACCGGCGTGGGCTACTGCATGGGCTCGCCGACCTTCTCCGAAATGGTCTTCACCGCGTGGTCCGTGGACTTGTAGATGTTGTCCTTGCCGATGATTTCGTCCAGCCCGGTGCGCTGCATGACCTCCATGATCTGGGCCTTCACGCCGGCGAACACGAGGGTGATGCCGCGCGCCTTGAGGCGGTGCACGAGCTGGTGGATGACCTCCTCCCCGGAGGCATCGATCTCGTTGATGCCCTTGCCGACCACGATCAGGTACTTCGCCTGCGGATGTCGGGCCACCAGGTCCAGGACCGCGTCTTCGAAATACGGCACGTTGGCGAAGTAGAGTGAACCGTCGAAGCGCATCATCCCGACCTTTTCGTTGGTCTCCAGACCGTAGCGCTTGGCCTCGCGGAGGGTGCCGTCCTCGTAGCGGGCCAGCTCCGACACGCGAGGCTGCATGGTGCGGTACAGGTAGAGCACGATGGCCAGGCCGGCACCGGTGAGGATGCCGTAATCCAGGTTCGGGGCCATGGCGAGGGTCGCCACGAAGGTCACAACAGCGGCAACGCCATCATGCTTGTTGGCGATCCAGGCGTGCTTGATGGCCTTGAAGTTCACCAGGCCGGCCACCGCCATCATGATGATGGCCGCGAGGACCGCCTGCGGCAGGTGATAGATCAGCGGCGTCAGGAACAGCAGGGCGAGGCCGATGATGACCGCCGTGAAGACCGATGACAGTCCGGTCTTGGCGCCCGCGTTCAGGTTGACGGCCGAGCGCGAGAATGACCCGCTGACGGGGTAGCCCTGGGTAAGACCACCGGCAATGTTCGCCAGCCCCTGACCCATCAATTCCTTGCTGGGATCCAGCCGCTGGCCGGTGCGGGCGGCCATGGCCTTGGCGATCGCAATGGCCTCGGTGAAGCCGACCAGCGCGATGACGAAGGCGGTTGTGAGCAGGGTCGTGAAGGTGCCGAAGGTAATCTCCGGGATCGAGAAGGCGGGGAGCCCCTGGGGCACGTTGCCCACCACGGCACCGCCACCGTTCAGGTGGACGGTATCGTCGCCAACACGTTCGATGCGCCAGGCGGCCCGCTCGGCGCGTTCGCGCTCGGCATCCGTCAGGTGATCGTCGGCGACGAAGCGGTCCGGTTCGCCTTCCGCTCCGGGGACACGCCGCAGGGTGATATCGCGGATCTCGTCGCGCATGCCGGCCAGTTCGGGCCGCAGCTCATCTCGCTGCAGGCGCAGCTGGTCGGCTTCGTGGCGGAGCCGGACCGCTTCGGCACCTTCCTGTTCCTGCAGCTCGGCTTCCAGCTTGCGGATCTGGTCGTCGAGTTCGGCCAGGCGTTCGCCTTCGCGTTCGATACCCTGGGCCAGGGTGAGCACTTCGGCCGGTGCGATCCGCTCGATGGAGGTCTCGGCCTTCTGTTCATATCCCATGGCCCAACTCGCCAGGATGGCCACGACCACGGCCACGAGGACACCCGGGACCTTGGGGGTGAAGCGCTTCATCAGCACCATCAGGACGATAGCGCCGACACCGAACGCAAGCGTGGGCCAATGGATACTGCCCAGTTCCATGAGGACGCCCCAGAGGCCCAGCATGAAGTGACCACTGGTATCGATCGGGACGCCCAGGATCTTGTTCAGCTGCGAGAGCGCAATGATGATGGCTGCCGCGTTGGTAAAGCCCACAATGACCGGGTGCGAGATGAAGCTGACGAGCGCCCCCAGCTTGAAGAGCCCCAGCATCAGCTGGACAACGCCGACGATGAACGCCAGGGCAATGGCGAGCATGATGAATTCGGAAGACCCCTCGGCTGCCAGTGGGATCAGCGCCGAGGCCGTCAGCAGCGAGACCACCGCCACTGGGCCCGTCGCGAGTTGATTGGAGGAGCCCCAGAGTGCGGCCACCATCACGGGCAGCAGGGAGGCATACAGCCCGTAGACAGGCGGCAGACCGGCGAGTTGGGCGTAGGCCATGGACTGCGGGATGAGGACCAGGGCGACCGAGATGCCGGCGATGAGGTCCGCGTTGAGCGTCTGCTTCGTGGGGCGCCAGCTCAGGAAGGGAAACACTCGCAGCAGGATCGAATTCATCGGGTCGCTCACTTGGCCAGTTTTAAAGATCGACGACGGCGCGAAACCGAGTGCCAGGGCCCGGGGGGGATCAGGGCCGGTTGGTCTGCCAGGGCCGTCGTCGCAGTGCTGGCAGCCAGCGCTGGCCCGGTAGGGGCGCGGGCGCAATCGGGAAGTGGCGCTGATTATAGGGGGTGAGTATATTTTCTTCTATCTAACCTGTTCTATATGACACATGTCAGATCAGCTATGGGTCGGGGGCGACCGGTCGGCTGTTGGACGGGGAGGCCGGGCGATGGCGCGGGGAGTGATAGATGGCGGAGAGGGAGGGATTCGAACCCTCGAGGGGCTTTCACCCCTGCCGGTTTTCAAGACCGGTGCAATCAACCGCTCTGCCACCTCTCCGAGGTCGGGCATTGTCTGGCAAGGGGGGCGGGCTGGCAACCGGGGTGGTGCTGCGTGGCCTGGCGGCCACGAGAGGGAGGGATGGATTCGGCCCTGCGGGCCTCACCCTTCGGGCGTTGCCTGGCGGCAACGTCCTGCGGCGGCTGAGCCGCCTTGTCGAGACCCTCGAGGGGCTTTCACCCCTGCCGGTTTTCAAGACCGGTGCAATCAACCGCTCTGCCACCTCTCCGAGGTCGGGCATTGTCTGGCAAGGGGGGCGGGCTGGCAACCGGGGTGGTGCTGCGTGGCCCGACCCGGGTGTTGATGGCAGCCGGATGTTCGCCATGAAATGCTTGACGTTCGCGCGCTTGAACCCTAATCTTGTCCGCGCTCCGGGCGGTTAGCTCAGCGGTAGAGCACTGCCTTCACACGGCAGGGGTCACTAGTTCGAACCTAGTACCGCCCACCAATTTCGGATCACGGAAAAGCGGCTTCGGGAAACCGGGCCGCTTTTTTTGTGCCCGGACTACGTCGCGCGGAATGAACTGGGCGTTGTCGGATGGAGGACCTAGTGCGACGCCGCGTCCTTGGGGCCGGCGTTTGCCGCGACGTTCTGGCACTACCCGTCGAACGGTCGTTTCTCGATCCCTCTGGCTCGGATCCCGAAACCGCAGAGGCCGGACATGCAAAAGGGGTCGCTCGGGCCCCCTTGCTTGAATCTGGCGGAGAGGGAGGGATTACTCGGCACTTCGTGCCTCGCCCTCCGGGTCGTCGCCTGCGGCGACGTTCTGGCATCGCTGCGCGCTGCCAGTCGAACCGTCATTTTCGATTCCTCGGGTTCGAATCCCTGGACCGCTGGGGCCAGACATGCAAAAGGGGCCGCTCGGGCCCCCTTGCTTGAATCTGGCGGAGAGGGAGGGATTACTCGGCACTTCGTGCCTCGCCCTCCGGGTCGTCGCCTGCGGCGACGTTCTGGCATCGCTGCGCGCTGCCAGTCGAACCGTCATTTTCGATTCCTCGGGTTCGAACCCCGAAACCGCCGGGGCCAGACATGCGAAAGGGGCCGCTCGGGCCCCTTTGCTAATGTTTGGCGGAGAGGGAGGGATTCGAACCCTCGGTACTCGCGAGAGTACAACGGTTTTCGAGACCGCCCCGTTCGACCGCTCCGGCACCTCTCCGTTTTTTGCACCGGGCGGGGTCGAGCCGCCACGGCGGAGCGAATCCTAGCAGATTCGGTTGCCGGAGCGGTAGCGGCCCCGGTGGCGGGTCACGGCATCAGTCGGGTGATTTCCCAGTCATTCCCGACGCGGTGGTACTGGAAGCGGTCATGCAGCCGACTGGGGCGCCCCTGCCAGAACTCGAACAGTTCCGGCTGCAGGCGGTAGCCGATCCAGGCGGGATCCCGCGGGATGTCGCCTTCCGGGTGTTGTTGTTCCAGCTCGCGTACGCGTTGTTCCAGAGCGTTGCGGTCCGCGACCGGGTGGCTCTGGGTGGAGGCCGCGGCGGCGAGCTGACTCCCCCGCGGGCGCTGGTGGAAGTACTCGTCGGCCAGTTCGCCCGGGAGGGCGGCGACCGGCCCCTCGACGCGAATCTGGCGTTCCGTCTCGGGCCAGTAGAACAGGAGCGCGGCGCGGGGATTTTCGTTGAGGTCCTGACCCTTGCGGCTGCGCGAATCGGTATACCACGCGAGACCTTCGGCATCGACGTGCTTGAGCAATACGGTGCGCGCGGAGGGCTGGCCATCGGCGTCGGCCGTGGCCAGGATCATGGCCGTGGGGTCCGGGTTGCCGGCCTCGCGGGCTGCCTCCAGCCATTCGTTGAGAAGCCCGAGTGGGTTGTCCCGCAGATCGCGGCGACGCAGTTCCGCGTGGGTGTAGTCACGGCGGGTGTGGCGGTGGTCGGCGGTGGTCATGCGGTTCCCCGTGGTTGGACAAGACGTTGTCATCATACGGCGGCGCGAGGGATTCGGAAATTTGTGCGACTTTCGCTGTCACAGTTGGGAGCGAACACAACGAACGCAAGGAGCATCCGATGGCCGAACCGATCATCGCCGCAGTGGAACCCCGGGGCGTGGAGCTGAAAAAGGGCGAGGAGTACGCCTTCTGCCGCTGTGGACGTTCGCAGGATCAGCCGTTCTGCGATGGCTCGCACGAGGGTTCGGGGATCGAGCCCCTGGTGTTCACCGCGGAAGAGGACGGCGAGGCCTATCTGTGCCAGTGCAAGCAATCCGGCAACCTCCCGTACTGCGACGGGACGCATGCGCAGTTCGACGCGGATGCCGTGGGTGGGCCGGCGAGCAAGGCGGACGCGGACGCTGCCGAGGCCGATGCCCGGGACGCGGCACCGACCCCGCGCAACAGCGAGACGGAGCCGCACGTCGAGTGGATTCACGCGCTGGCCCGGGACGGGCTGGAGGGGGTGGGTCGGCACGGGACCACGGTGGCCATGGGTGTGCCGCGGGATCGCTTGCCGAGCTGGGATGGCCTGCAACTTCTGGCGGCGCAACTGGCCACACGCCCGCTGGACGAGGACGCCGCCGTGGGTACGTCCCTGGTGATCGGGCCCGAGGCCCGGCGCCCGCTGGAACTCGACATCCCGCTGCTGGTGTCGGACATGAGCTTTGGGGCGCTTTCGCGCGAGGCCAAGATTGCCCTGGCCCGAGGGGCCGAACGGGCCGGAACCGGCATTTGCTCGGGCGAGGGCGGGATGCTGGATGCCGAGAAGGCGGAGAACTCGCGCTATCTGTTCGAGCTGGGCCCGGCGGGGTTTGGCTACTCCGAAGACGTCCTGGACAAGATCCAGGCGTTCCACTTCAAGGCGGGCCAGGCCGCCAAGACCGGCGTGGGTGGCGTGCTGCCGGGCAGCAAGGTCAGCGACGAGATCGCGCGGGTGCGCGGAATCGAGGCCGGCCAGGATGCCCATTCGCCGGCGGCCAGTGCCGAGTTGCAGACTCCGGCCGATTTCCGCCGCTTTGCCGATGAGGTCCGCGAGAAGACAGGAGGCGTTCCCGTCGGCTTCAAGCTGTCGGCGAACCATATCGAGACGGATCTCGCATTTGCCCTGGAGGCCGGGGCCGACTACCTGATCCTGGACGGGCGCGGGGGTGGCACAGGGGCCGCGCCGGCCTTGCTGCGCGATCACATCAGCGTGCCGACGATCCCGGCGCTGGCCCGCGCACGGCGTTTCCTGGATGCCAACGGGGCATCCGGGCGGGTCACGTTGCTGGTGACCGGCGGTTTGCGCACGCCGACGGATTTCGTCAAGGCCCTCGCGCTGGGCGCGGACGGAATCGCCCTCGCCAATTCGGCGATCCAGGCCGTGGGCTGCGTCGGGGCCCGGATTTGCCATACCAACCAGTGCCCCAGCGGCGTCGCGACGCAGGATCCGAAACTGCGCAGTCGCCTCGATCCGCAGGAGGGTGCTGAGCGGCTCGGACGCTTCCTGGACGGTTCCACCGAGCTGATGAAGGTTTTGGCGCGAGCCTGCGGGCACGCCAGCCTGGAGGACTTCGGCCCCAACGACCTGACGACCTTCGACCGTGATCTGGCGCGCCTGGCCGGGATTCAGTACGCGGGCGTGCTCGGCGACACGTGACCGCTTCGGAATCCATCATGCGTGATGTATGTGTGGAAGGCGGGCTGGTCCGCGCCTTCCGGGGATTCAGACTCTGACGGATCTTGATGTTGGGCAAAGTTACAAGCGCTGCCGCATGGACGAAGCCTTCCTGGCCAGGTTTCTTGCCCGGTTTCTCTAGGAGACGCTGATTTAATCGCACGTCCGCGTTGGTATCCCCTGTTTTCCGAGACAAGGCGCGTCGTGCAGCGGGTAGTGGTTCTACCCGCAAGCGGCGCAACGCAGGATCGGGGAACAGGGGGCACCAACCCCACAAGCCATTGAACGCAGGGGCTCGGCCGCCCGTTTTTGATAACAACGGGCGTGGGAACTGCGTTGCGGTTCCCTTGTGCAGAATGACTGCACGGCAGTCACCGCGCCTTGTTCGCACGCAAAAGCGACTCGAGCGCGGACGCGCGATTAAATCAGCGTCTCCCTAAGCGGATGTTCGTGTGGCCGAAACGCTGGGGCGTTACTCCGCCGAGCGCCAGCGCCTAATCCTCGACCAGTCCATCCATGCGGTCATGCATCACGAGGGGTCCGGATCGGGCGCTGCTGACGGGATCCACCGGGTGGTTCAGGTCCACAGTCGGCATGGCGAGGTTCCAATCGAGCCAACGCTTTATCCGGTCTGGGTGGAGAGCCTGGTTGAATCCCTGCGGGAAACCGACCCGGATTGGGACGCGACCCTTGAAAAGGAATGGCGCGCGGTGATTGCCCCCGTGGTGGATACTCTGGTCGAGTTGCACCTGGCCGGACCTCCCGGTTATAGCAGGGGTGGTGGGATCGCCGACGTTTGATCTGGATCAGGCGGTCCCGGGACAATCCCGTTAGACTCGCGATTTTCCGGAAATGGGGGACTGGATGAGCTACTCCGACGTGCACCAGAGCTACGGACGTTGCCGGCGGGCCGGCCACTTCGTGGATCGCTTTTACGAGCGCTTCCTCGCGGCTGACGAACGAGTGGCGCAGGCATTCCGGACCACCAACTGGTCGCAGCAGAAGCGGGCCCTGGGCCAGGCGATCTCCACCGCAATCAGTTATGCGGAGGGCGAAAGCTTCGTGGCGCCGACGATGGAAAAGATGGCCGAGGTGCACAGCCGTCATGGCCGGGTGCCGGTCGAGCCGGAGCTCTACGGGGTGTGGCTGAACTGCATGGTGGAGACGGCCCGCGAGGTGGACCCGCGCTGGGACGAATCCCTGGCCCAGCGCTGGCGCGGGGCACTGAGCCCTGCGATCGACCTGTTCATCGAGCGCTACTGACACAAGTCCTGCCATGAGGTCCGGCCGGGGGCCTCCGGGCCCGGTCGCGTGAAGCCCCGCCCGCGGGCGTGCCCTGTTGATCTCGGGGCGCCCCGGGCGTGTAATGCGCGGATTTCCTGTTGCCGGCGCTCGCCGGAAGAAGCCTGGTCATGTCCGCTGTCCCCGATTCCCTGTTTGCCCGCAAGCCCTACTGGGCCAAGCGCTTCGGCACAGCGCCGTTCCTGCCGACCACGCGCGAGGAGATGGAAGACCTCGGCTGGGACAGCTGCGACATCGTGCTGGTCACCGGTGATGCCTATGTGGACCATCCGAGCTTCGGCATGGCAATCATCGGGCGGCTGCTGGAGGCGCAGGGGTTCCGGGTCGGTATTATCGCCCAGCCGGACTGGACTTCGGCCGAGCCGTTCCGCGCATTGGGGCGGCCCAACCTGTTTTTCGGCGTAACCGCCGGGAACATGGACTCGATGGTCAACCACTACACGGCCGAGCGGAAGATCCGTTCCAACGACGCCTACACGCCGGGGGATGTGCACGGCAGGCGTCCCGACCGCGCGGTGATCGTCTACGCCCAGCGCGCCCGCGAGGCGTACAAGGACGTGCCGGTCGTGGCCGGCGGAATCGAGGCGAGCCTGCGCCGGATCGCGCACTACGACTACTGGCAGGACAAGTTGCGCCGCTCCGTCTTGCTCGATTCGCGCGCCGACATCCTGCTGTTCGGCAACGCCGAGCGTGCCCTGGTGGAGCTGGCGCATCGCATCGCGGCGGGCGAGCACCCGCGCGAGATCACGGACCTGCGCGGGACGGCCTTCCTGCGCGATGCGGTGCCCGCCGGATACGTGGAGCTGGATTCCAGCGAGGTCGATACCCCCGGACCGGTGGATGCCAACCCCGACCCTTACGCGATGGTCTCGCCGGCGGCCTGCGCCGATGCCGAGGCGCAGGATTCGCAGGCTGTCGAGGGCGAGGCGGAGGCGGGCGCGAAGGTCGTGCGCTTTCAGCGCCATATCCCGCGTGGTACGCCGCGCGAAGGGACGGTCATTCGTATCCCCGCGTTCGAGCAGGTGAAGGGCGATGCGGTGCTGTACGCCCATGCCTCGCGGGTACTGCACCTGGAGACCAATCCCGGCAATGCGCGGGCGATCGTGCAGCGCCATGGCGACAAGGAGGTCTGGCTCAACCCGCCTCCGGTCCCGTTGTCGACACCCGAGATGGACGCGGTGTTCGATCTGCCCTATGCGCGCGCGCCGCATCCCTCCTACGGGGATGCCCGCATCCCGGCCTGGGAGATGATCCGCTTCTCGGTGAACATCATGCGCGGCTGTTTCGGCGGCTGTACGTTCTGTTCCATCACCGAACACGAAGGGCGGATCATCCAGAGCCGGTCCGAGGACAGCGTGCTGCGCGAGATCGAAGAGATCCGCGACAAGGTCGACGGGTTTACCGGGGTGATCTCGGACCTGGGCGGGCCGACCGCCAACATGTACCGGCTGGCCTGCAAGGACCCGAAGATCGAGCAGAGCTGTCGGCGGCTGTCCTGTGTGTACCCGGGCATCTGCAGCAACCTGGACACCGACCATGCACCGCTCATCCGGCTGTACCGCAAGGCGCGGGCCCTGCCGGGGATCAAGAAGATCCTGATCGCCTCGGGGCTGCGCTACGACCTTGCCATCGAGTCCCCGGAATATGTGAAGGAGCTGGTGACCCACCATGTGGGTGGCTACTTGAAGATTGCGCCGGAACATACTGAAACCGGGCCACTGTCCCGCATGATGAAGCCGGGAATGGGGACCTATGACCGGTTCAAGGCCATGTTCGAGAAGTACTCGAAGGCGGCCGGGAAGGAGCAGTACCTGATCCCGTATTTCATCGCCGCGCATCCCGGCACCACGGATCAGGACATGCTGCAGCTGGCGTTGTGGCTCAAGCGCAATGACTTTCGCGCGGATCAGGTACAGGCATTCCTGCCCAGCCCCATGGCGCTGGCCACGGCCATGTGGCACTCCGGGCGGGATCCGTTGCGTGGCATCCGGCGCAAGGCCAGCGAACGGGTCCCGGTGGCGCGGGGGGTGCGTGCGCGACGCCTGCACAAGGCGTTCCTGCGCTACCACGACCCGAACAACTGGCCACTGCTGCGCGATGCCCTGCAGCGGATGGGAAGGGCCGACCTGATCGGCAACGGTAAGCACCATCTGGTGCCGACGTGGCAGCCGGCCGGAACGGGTCAGGGGTCGGCGAGGCCGTCCGCGGGTGGGCGGATTACCCGGGGCGGCAAGGCGTTGAAGAAGCGCGGTCAGACCTTCCAGACCCAGCACAATGGGGTAGAGGCCGCGGCTCGTCCGGGTGGCAAGCCCGCGCCGGCCGGCAAGGGCGCCGGACGCTCCGTGGCGCCGAAAGGTGGCAAGCCGCGGGCGGCGGGCAAGGTTCGCCGGAAGGGGCGTCCGGCAGGCAAACCGCCGCGCGTCCGCGGCTGAGCGGCCTCAGGACGCGGTTGGCTCGGGAGCCGGTACCTGCCCGTCCAGGCTGATGTTCAGGCCGGTGGTCGTTCGGTCGCCGGGGTCGAGGAAGTACAGGTACGGACCCACCACCGCCTCGGGGCCGGGCAGCAGTTCCGCGTTTTCCCCCGGATAGTGGCCGGCCCGGAAGCGGGTGCGCACGGGGCCGGTGTCCACGCCATTGACGTGGATGAAGCGTGGCTCGTTGCGATGTTCGTGCGACAGGATGTCGATCAGGGCGTCCTGCGCGGCCTTGGCCATCCCGAAGGCGCCCCAAAAGGCCTTGCGTGCATTCTGGGTCGAGACCACGAGGCTCCCGGTGGGGCTGGCCTCCAGTAGCGGCAGCACGGCCTGGGTCAGGAAGAACGGGCCGTGCAGATTGCTGTTGATGACCTTGAACCACAGCTCGGGGTCGTAGTTCTTCATCGGCATCAGGGCGCCGGCCCAGCCCGCGTTCAGCACCAGCCCGTCGAGGCGGCCCAGGGAGTCGCGGATGTTCTCCGCCAGGTCGCCGTAGTCCTTGACCGTTGCGCCTTCGAGATTCAGGGGATAGATCGCGGGCTGCGGATGGCCGGCCTGCTCGATGCGGTCGTAGACCGCCTCCAGGCCCTTGAGGTCCTTGTCCAGCAGGACGACCGTGGCACCGGCCGCGGCGCAGGCCTCGGCGACCGCGCGGCCGATGCCGTCGGCGGCCCCGGTGACGAGGATCACGCGCTGGTCAAAGGCGCCCGGCTCGGGACGATGGGCGAGGAGGCGGGGGATATCGAGGTCGGTCAAGGATGGTCCTCCAGGAACAGGTGCGCCGATTCTAGTCCAGATTGTACGGCCGCTTCGAGCGTGGACGGCAGTGCGTGGGTCAGGTAATCCCCCGCCAGATAGCAGCCGGGCCACGGCGTGCGGGCTGGCGGCCGCTGGTGATCCAGATCGACCCGGGCGTCCACCGTGGCGCGGCGCTCGCAGACGCTGTGGCCGGTTTCGGGTTCCCCCAGTTCGGGAAAGGTCCGCGCCAGCGAGCGGGCGACGGTGCGCCATCGAGCGTCGGCCGTCAACGGTGCGAGGTCGTCGGCGGTGGAAATCACGATCGCCAGCCAGTGCGGCGCACCCGCCACGTGCCGGGGGATCAGCCACTGGCCATGCTGGTCCAGCAGGCCCTGGAGAGGCGGACGGTCCGTCACCGGGCGCGGGTAACGCAGGTAAACGGTGCAGATACTGCCGGCCCCCATGGCCGCGAGACCCTGGTGTGTGGCGTCCCAGCCGGGATCCGACGGCAACAGGCTGGCGGTCGCGGTGGGCGGGGTGGCCAGGATCAGGGCGCGCGCGGTGCTGGTCCCGCCCTGACGGTCGTGCAGTCGATAGGGAGCGTCCGGGTGCGTCGCGTCGCGCTCGATGGCCGTGATACGGCGGCCGAGTTCCACGCATGCATCGCGCTGGCGCAGTTCGCGCAAGGCGGGTTGCGGGAAAAGCTCGCCCAGGGGGCGCGCCGGGATCAGGAGCTGGGCCGCCTGGGGGCCGTGATTCAGGGCCAGGCGCAGGACGTTCTGGAAGATCCGGGCGGAGGCCATACGGGTCGGGGTGTTCATCACGGCCAGGCACAGGGGGTCCCACAGGCGCTGGACGAGGGCCTCGGGCTGGTGCCGCTGTCGCAGCCAGTCGAGCACCGGCAGGTCGTGCCGCAGGGGGCGGTGGAGCATCGCGGCGGCACCGATCAGAGCGCGCAGCCGGACGCCGGTTGCGTGGCCGGGCAAAGAGCGGTAGAGGGCTGTGGCCAGCGCCGGCAGCCGGGGCGAGCGCGGTTCGAGGACGAACGCCGGTGCGTGGCCGCCGGGATCGAACATCCGCAGGCCGAACGGGACGGCGTGAAAGGCCGACTCGGGGTCGATGTCGACTGCGCGGATCTGCTGCAGGGTCTGCTGGCAGGCCCCCACGAGGATGTGCTGGCCGTTGTCCAGCGGCGTTTGGTCCAGCTCCAGGCTGCGGGCGCGACCGCCGGGGGTCCTGCCGGCCTCGATCAGGTGCACGGGCTGTCCGGCCCGCGCGAGGGCGAGGGCGGCGGTCAGCCCGGCCCAGCCCGCACCGACCACGGCGACGGGCGCTGCGGGAGAGCCGGAGGCCATGGTGTCAGCCCGCGCGGCGCCGATGCTCGCGCTTCAGGCGGCGTGCGGTGCGCCAGGCGATCCAGAGCTTGCGGATCGGGGTGAGCCGCACCCGGTGCTCGAGTACGCGAAAGCCGTCGTCCTCGATCTCGTCGAGCAGGGTGCGGTAGATCGCCGCCATGATCAGTCCGGGGCGCTGGGCGTAGCGGTCGGCATCGGGAAGGTGCTCCTCGGCGCGGTCGTAGTAGAGCCGGGCCCGTTCCGCCTGTTCCGCGAACAGGGCGCGGTGGCGGTCGGCGGTAATGTTGACCTGGAATTCCTCGGGTTTTACGCCGTGCTTGTGCAGCGCGTCCATCGGGATGTACACGCGGCCGCGCATGGCATCCTCGTGGACGTCGCGCAGGATGTTGGTGAGTTGCAGCGCCATGCCGAGGTCGTGGGCGTATTTCAGCGTGCGACGGTCGCTGTAGCCGAAGATGTGGGCAGACAGGATGCCCACGACGCTGGCCGCGCGATAGCAGTACAGCGACAGCGTCGTGAAGTCCGGGTAACTGTCGTAGTCGAGATCCATCTGCATGCCGTCGATGATCTCGTCGAAGTATTCGCGACCGAGATCGAACGCGGCGATGTGGGGCTGCAGTGCCTGGGTGATCGGGTGGCGGGGTTCGGCCTCGAACAGGCGCTCGATCTCCTGGCGCCACCAGTCGAGCTTGGTGCGGGCGATGCTCTCCTCGCTGACCTCGTCGACGATGTCGTCCACCTCGCGGCAGAAGGCGTACAGCGCGGTGATCGCGCGACGGCGATCCGGCTCCAGGAAGCGGAACGCGTAGTAGAAGCTGGAGCCGCTCCGGGCGGCCTTCTCCTCGCAATATTCGTCGGGGGACATGCGCTCTCGCGTGGCGGCTGTCGAACAGGGAGGGAAGGCTAGCACAGGCAGCGCGAAGGGCGGGAGATGGCCCCCGAAAGCGGATTGTTGACCTGTATCAAGCCGGGTACCGGGGTCTGGCCGTAGCCTGTCGGACTCCGAAGCCGTAAATCGGCGGAGCATGCCCGAGGGGGGACCCGATGGAACAACGCCTGGTATTTGATCCGGAGATCCTGCGTCGCTACGACGTGAGCGGGCCCCGCTACACGTCGTATCCCACCGCCCCCCAGTTTCACGAGGGCTTCGACGACCGGGTGTATGCCGAGGCGGCGCAGGCGACCAACGGGGCGGAACCGGCGCGCCCGCTGTCGCTGTACGTACATGTCCCATTCTGCGACACGGTCTGCTTCTATTGCGCCTGCAACAAGGTGATCACCGGTAATTACCAGCGCGCGCAGCGCTATCTTCACTATCTGGAGCGCGAGGCCGAGTTGCAGGGCGAGCTGTTCGATCGGGATCGCCGGGTGGGGCAGCTGCATTTTGGCGGTGGCACGCCGACCTATCTCGGGGACGAGGATCTGCGTCGGGTCATGGAGACACTGGGCCGCCACTTCCGGCTCGATGACAGTGACGCGCGTGAATTCTCCATCGAGATTGATCCGCGCGCAGTCCGCCCCGGCACCATCCCGCTCCTGGGCGAGTTGGGGTTCAACCGCATCAGCCTCGGGGTGCAGGATTTCGATCCGGACGTGCAGCGGGCGGTGAATCGCATTCAGCCCTTCGAGGTGACGGCGAAGGCCGTTGAACAGGCCCGGGCCAATGGTTTCGAGTCCACCAACTTCGATCTGATCTACGGCCTGCCGCTGCAGACGGTGGAGACCTACACCCGCACCCTGGAACGCGCCCTCGAACTGCGGCCGGAGCGCCTGGCGATCTACAACTACGCGCATCTGCCGCAGATGTTCAAGACCCAGCGCCAGATCCGCGAGGCCGACCTGCCCGATGCCGCGGAAAAGCTCGCCATCCTCGAGACCACGATCAAGCGGCTGACCGATGCCGGCTATGTCTACATTGGCATGGATCACTTCGCCCTGCCGGACGACGAACTGGCCGAGGCGCAGCGAGCCGGTACCCTGCAGCGGAATTTCCAGGGGTATTCCACGCGCGCGGAGTATGACCTGGTGGCACTGGGGCCGACGGCCATCGGGAAGGTCGGCGCGACCTACAGCCAGAACCTGCGCGAGCTGGACGCCTACTATGCGCGCCTGGATGCCGGTCGCCTCCCGGTCTTTCGCGGCCTGGAGCTGAGTGCCGACGACCGCTTGCGGCGGGACGTGATCAGCGAGTTGATGTGCCACTCCCGGATCGACTTTGCCGCGATCGAGGCGCGCCACGGGATCGTCTTCGGCGAGGTGTTCGGCGATGCCCTGCAGCGGCTGCGGGGCATGGAGGCCGACGGCCTGGTGCGCATCGCAAGTGGGCGTCTGGACGTGCTGCCGCGCGGCCGCCTGCTCCTGCGCAACGTGGCCATGGCCTTCGACGCCTACCTGGCCACCGAAGGCCAGCAGCGCTACAGCAGGGTGGTTTAGCGCGCCCGTGCGCGCCGGCGCGGACGCAGGCTGTGGCTCAGGATGATCCAGGCGTCGCGGGTGCGCAGGCGCGGGCGGGCGAAGACGTCATCCTGCTGGCGCAGGCGCCAGAGGATGCGAGCGCCGCCGTTGATGATGGCCCGGATTTCCAGTCCCATGCGCCCGCGCAGCATGCCGCCCAGGGGCGCGCCGGCCCGCAGCAGGCGGTCGGCACGGGCGTACTGGAACTGCATCAGGTTGCGTAGCTGGAAGGTGGTCTTTCCGGCTGCGAGCATTGCCTCGGTGACGCCGTACTGGTCCATCTCTTCCTGCGGCAGGTAGATCCGGTTGTTCTCCTGAAGGTCCTGCTGCAGGTCCTGGTAGAAGTTGATCAGCTGCAGGGCGGAGCAAATCGCATCCGAATGGCCCAGCATCTCCTCGGTGGGATCACCATTGAGGTGCAGCAGCAACCGGCCGACGGGGTTGGCCGAACGCCGGCAGTAGTCGATCACCTCGCCGAAGGTGGCGTAACGGGTTTGTTCGAGGTCCTGCAGAAAGGCGTCGATCAGGTCGGAGAACGGTGCCGCCGGGAGGTTGAAGCGTGCGCGGGCGTCGGCCAGTGCGATCCACTCCGGCTCGTGTTCGGCGGCCGGGTCCTCCAGGATCTGGACGCGTTCCTGCATTGCCAGCAGGGCCTGGCGCCGTTCGGCGACCGGGCGCGGGTCCTCGTCGGCCAGGTCATCGGCATCGCGGGCAAAGCAGTAGATCGCCGCGACCGGCCCGCGCAGGCGTCCGGGCAGCAGCCAGGAGGCGACGGGGAAGTTCTCGTAATGCGCCGCGGCGCGCTGGCGGCAATGGCGGTAGGCCGAACGGACATGGGCCGACATCGCGACTCAGGCCTCCTGGCCGCAGCGCGGGAGGGTGGGAACGGACGGCTCAGCCTGCAAGGCTGCGCTCCGGGGCGGGGGTGCCGGCGTACCAGGACCAGAAATCCCCCGGTTCCTCCAGGGCGGCATCGGCGCCCCATTGATCCGGGCGTTGGTCGGCATTGATGTAGCCCCAGTTGGCGATCAGCGTGGCCATGCCGGCGGCCCGCCCGGCGGCGATGTCGCGTTCGGCGTCGCCCCAGTAGCAGTGGCGTTCCGGGGGCAGGCCGGTCTGGCGTGCTGCCAGCCACATGGGCTCCGGGGCGGGCTTGCGCTGCGGCAGGGTGTCGCCGCTGACCACGGCCGCCATGCGCGAATGCAGCCCGAGGGCCTCGAGCAGCGGATCGGTGAGCCAGCCCGGCTTGTTGGTAACCACTCCGAGAGACCAGCCGCGGGCCTCGCAGGCGTCCAGCAGCTCCGCCAGTCCGGGAAACAGGGCGGTGGCCCGGCACAGGTCGCGGGCGTAGATCTCCAGGTAGCGCTTCTTGAGATGCTCGGCAAAGGTGGGATCGGCGTCCGGGAAGGCGAGATCCACCAGGGCCCGGGAGCCGTGGGAGACAAAGTTACGCACGACCTCGAACGCCAGCGGCGCCCGGTCGTGTTCGGCCATCAAGGTGACCAGCGCCGCATGCATGTCCGGGGCGGTATCCAGCAACGTCCCGTCGAGGTCGAACAGGACCGATCCGAGATCGCGGGTCATCCGTCGCTGCCGGCGTCGCCCCGACGGGCGGCCATCAGGTAATTCACGTCGGTGCGGGCGACCAGGCGATAACGCCCGCTCAGGGGCGAATAGGTCAGGCCGGTCATCGCGGTGACCTCGAAGCCGTGACGGCGCAGGGCGGCGCCCAGTTCGGAGGGGCGGATGAAGCGGCCGTATTCATGGGTGCCGGTGGGCAACATGTGCAGGATGTATTCCGCCCCGACGATCGCCTCGGCGAAGGCGCGTGGCGTGCGGTTGATGGTGGACAGGAACAGCCAGCCGCCGGGGCGCACGAGCTTTACCAGTGCGTCGATGACCGCGTCCGGATCGGGTACGTGTTCCAGCATCTCCAGGCAGGTCACCACATCGTAGTCACCGGCGTGATGTTCGGCGTGCGCCTCGGCGGTGGTGTGCAGGTAGTGGATCTCCAGCCCGGCTTCTGTCGCGTGTTCGCGGGCGACCTCCAGGTGTTCGGCGCCGGCGTCCAGTGCGGTGACCTGCGCGCCGCGCACGGCCATTGCCTCGGAGAGGATGCCGGCGCCGCAGCCTACGTCCAGTACCTTCTTGCCGGCGAGGTCGGCCTGACCGTCGATCCACTTCAGGCGCAGCGGGTTGACCGCGTGCAGCGTTGCGAACGGGCCCTGGGGGTCCCACCACTCGTGCGCCCGGTGCGTGAACTTGTGGATCTCGGCGCTATCGACGTTCGTGTGCGCCTGGGAATGGGACTGCGGCTCGGTATGGGATTGGGGGCTCATGGGGTCGGTCTCGCTCAGGGAAACACTGATTAATGTACACGCTCGCGCTCGAGTCGCTTTTGCGTGCGAACAAGGCGCGGTGACTGCCGTGCAGTCATTCTGCACAAGGGAACCGCAACGCCGTTCCCACGCAAAAGAGGCCGAGCCCCTTGGGGTTGGTACCCCAGGTTCCCAGATCCTGCGTTGCGGCCCTTGCCGGTAGAACCACTACCGGCTGCGCACCGCGCCTTGTCTCGGAAAACCTGGGGTACCAACGCGAGCGTGTACATCAATCAGTGTTTCCCTCAGGCAATGGGCGGCTGGGTTTCCAGCACCCGGATGCGCCAGTAATCGGCTTCGGCGCGGAGGTCCTGCGGGTCCAGCGTAAGCAGTTCGCGGTTGCGGAGCAACGGCCGGCCGGCCACGTAGACATCGCGCACGGCATCGCGGGTTGCGGCGTACACGATCTGCGCGCTGGGATCGTGTGCGGGCTGCAGTTCCAGGGCCTGCAGGTCCACTGCGACCACATCGGCCTGCTTGCCGGGTTCCAGCGATCCGATTCGATCCGCCAGCCCCAGGGCCCTGGCACTCCCGAGCGTGGCCATTTCCAGCGCGGCGGTGGCGGGCAGGGCGGCGGCATCGCCGCTGACGCCCTTGGCGAGCAGCGCGGCGGTGCGCATCTCCCCGATCATGTCGAGGTCGTTGTTGGAGGCGGTGCCGTCGGTGCCCAGGGCCACGTTGATGCCGGCGTCCTGCAAGCGTGTGACCGGACAGAAGCCGGAGGCCAGTTTCAGGTTCGACTCCGGGCAGTGGGCGATGGACACCGGGCGGTCGCGCAGCAGATCCAGGTCCGACGCGTCCACCTGGGTCATGTGCACGGCAATGAAGGGCTGGTCCAGCATGCCGAGGCGCGTCAGGCGGGCGAGGGGGCGCTCGCCCTGTTCGCGCAGGGCGTCGGCCACCTCGCTGGCCGTCTCGTGGACGTGCATATGGATGGGCGCGTTCAGCTCGCGGGCCCGTTCGGCGACACGTTCCAGGCTCGCGTCGCCAACGGTGTAGGGCGCGTGCGGGGCCACGTTGAACGCGATCCTGTCATGCTGACCCCAGGAGGCCACCACATCGGCGCCGCGCTGGAAGTACTCGTCGGGGGTGCTGGCCCAGGGGGTGGGGAAATCGAAGACGGTCAGGCCCAGCGAGGCGCGGATCCCGGTCTCGTCGACCACTCGCGCGGCATCCTCCACAAACAGGTACATGTCGCTGAAGCAGGTCGTGCCACCCCGCAGCATCTCGGCGACGGAGAGCCGGGTGCCGGCGCGCACGAACTCGGGCGAGAGCAGCCGCCCCTCGGCCGGCCAGATATAGCCCTTGAGCCATTCCATCAGCGGGCGGTCGCTGCCGATGCCACGCAGCAGACTCATCCCGGAGTGGGTGTGGGCGTTCACCAGGCCGGGGATCAGGATCTGTCCGGGGTGATCGCGGTACACGGCCTCGGGATGGTTGGCGCGCGCGGTCGCCTGTGGCTCGATTGCGTGGATCGTTCCGTCGCGGATGATCAGAGCGTGGTCTTGCAGGAGGGTGTCGCGGGGGACAACCGGAAGGATCTGTGGAGCGGCGAGGATCAGCGTCTGGGCATTGCTCATGGCGGACGGTCTGCGCGTGGGTCAGGGTCGCGCATGGTACCCGAAAGGGGCGGCATTGCGCCGCCCCGGGTCGCCGTGAAGATTACAGGCGGTTGATCGCGAACCGGCCGGGGCCGGTCAGGGCCAGGGCGATTGCCGCGAACAGGAACATGCCCTGAAGTTCGAGGGCCCAGCCGCCATGGCTGGTGAGTTCGAAGACCTCGTGGGTATGCGCCAGGACAATGGCGAAGACCATGTTGATGGCAATGATCACGGCGCCAATGCGGGCATACAGGCCGATGATCACGAGGATCGGAGCAAGAATCTCGCCGATATAGACGCCGTAGGCAAGGATGGCCGGCAGCCCCGCATTGGTCAGCATGCCTTCGATGCCGCTGACACCGCCGCTGATCTTGTCGATGCCGTGCAACAGGATCATGATCCCGAGGGCCAGGCGCAGGATGAGCTTGCCACTGTCGTCTAGCATGTTGTCCATCTCCATTTTCTCCTTGTCGTGCTGCGGATCGACGTCCGCGGTGGGTGCGGTCGGGCCTGTGCCCGACCGGGTTCGCCCCCGGACGATGTCCGGCGAGGGCATGTAGACCCTTCGGTAGCTGCCCGCAGAGGGTCAGCCGGCGTTGCGCCCCAGGCACTGGGCCCGAGTGACCTCGGCCACGTGACGCCCCTGCGAGGCGGCCATGCCCAGTTCGTTTTCGCTCGGCTGGCGCGAGCCGTCGCCGTCGGCCAGCGTGGTCGCCCCGTAGGGTGTGCCGCCGGAGACCTCGCTGACATCGAGCAGGCGCTTCTCGGTGTAGGGTAGACCAACCACGGTCATGCCGAAGTGCAGGAGATTGACGATGGTGGAGACCAGCGTCGTCTCCTGGCCCCCGTGTTGCGACGCGGTGGATCCGAAGACGCTGCCGACCTTCCCGACCAGCTTGTCGCCGAACCACAGGGCCCCGGTCTGGTCGAGAAAGTTCGCCATCTGCGCGGCCATCCGGCCGAAACGGGTCGGGGTGCCGATGATGATGGCGTCGTAGTCCGCCAGCTCTTCCGGCCTGGCGATGGGCGCGGCCTGGTCGAGCTTGGCGCCCGCGTTGCGGGCCACCTCGTCCGGCATCAGCTCGGGTACGCGCTTGATGGTTACTTGGGTATCCGGGACCTCCCGGGCGCCCTGGGCGACGGCCTCGGCCATCTGCTCGATGTGGCCCCAGGTGGAGTAGTACAGGATCAGGATCTTGGTGCTCATGTTCGACGTGCCTCCGCTCGTCAGGAATGGATTACCCGGTACCATAGATCCGATTTATACGAATGAAAATGCCGAAAATCGGCCTTTCATATTCGATTAAATCGAACAGTTAGTGATTCGCGGCCGGGTGGCCATTGCCGGACTGGCGCAGCACCAGTGCCTCGAGCGTTGCCAGGGTGTCGGGGTGGCCGTACAGGTAGCCCTGGAAATGGCGACAGCCAAGGCCGAAGAGGAAGGCGCGCTGCTGGTCGTTCTCCACGCCCTCGGCGATCACGTCGAGGTCGAGGGTGTGGGCCAGATTGACCACCATCTGCGCGATGGCGGCGTCATTCGGGTCGTCCAGCACATCGCGGACGAAGGACTGGTCGATCTTGAGCTGCGCCAGAGGGAGGCGCTTGAGGTAGGCGAGCGACGAGTAGCCGGTGCCGAAGTCGTCGAGGGAGAACTCGATCCCCAGGGCGCGCAGCTCCTCGATATGGGCGATCACGGTCTCCACGTTCTCCAGAAGCATGCTCTCGGTCAGTTCGAGCTTCAGGCGTTCCCCGGGGGCACCGGTCTCTTCGAGGACATGGGCCAGGTCGCGCACGAAGTGGCGGTGGCGGAACTGGCGGGCGCTGACGTTGACCGAGAGTGTCAGGTCGCGGAACGCGGGCTGGTGTCGCCAGGCGGCCAGTTGTCGGCAGGCGGCGCGCATCACCTGGCGTCCGATCGGGACGATCAGGCCGGTCTGTTCGGCCAGCGGGATGAATTCGCCGGGCGAGATCGCCCCGCGGGTGGCATGCATCCAGCGGAGCAGGAGCTCGGCGCCAATGACGCGTCCGGAGGCATCCACCTGGGGCTGGAAGTGCACGCTGAAGTCGTCGCCGTCGAGGGCATGGCGCAACTCGCTTTCGAGTTCGAAGCGGGCCTCCACGGCACGGTGCAGGGCGGGGTCGTAGAAGCGCACGGTGTTGCGGCCGGCGTTCTTCGCCCGATACATCGCGAGGTCGGCCTGCTTCAGGATCTCTTCCACGCCGAGGCTGCGCCCGCTGAACAGGGTGGCCCCGATACTCGGGGTGATGTGGCGTTTCTGGCCGGCCAGCTCGAAGGGCTCGCGCAGGATGTCGATCAGCTTGCGCCCGACCGCCTCGGCCTGGCTGGCGGCGCGCGCCGGGTCCGCGTGGAGATCGTTGAGGATGACCACAAACTCGTCGCCGCCGAGCCGGGCCAGGGTGTCCGCCTCGCGGACCGAGTCCTGCATGCGCTCGGCGACCTGGCGCAGCAGGTCGTCGCCCACGGCGTGTCCGAGGGTGTCGTTGATGTCCTTGAAATTGTCGAGATCGATGAACAGCAAGGCGCCATGCACGTGGTTGCGCTCCGTGTTGCCGAGCGTCTGGCCCAGGCGGTCATGCAGCAGGGTGCGGTTGGGCAGGTGGGTCAGCCCGTCGAAGAAGGCCAGACGGCGGATCTCGTCCTCGGCCTGTTTGCGATCGGAGATGTCGGTCATCGTGCCGAACGTGGCCATGACCTGCCCGTGATCGTCGAAGCGGGCGCTGGCGTAGACGCTGACCCAGCGGATGTCTCCGTCCCGGGTGCGCAGACGGATCTCCTCGGACTGGGCGTGGGAACCGCCCTCCAGCAGCGTGGCGCAGAAGCTGCGCGCGTCGTCGTGGTCCTCGGGTGCGACGAAGTCGCACATCGGGCGCCCCAGGGTCTCTTCCACGCTGAAGCCGGTCAGGTTCTCCCAGGCCGGGTTCAGCAGGGTCCAGCAGCCATCCGCGTCGGTCCGGAAGATCACCTCGGAGATATGGTCGACCACGTCGCGGTAGCGATTCTCGCTCTCGGCCAGGGCATCGGTGGTGCGCCGGTGGCTGGTGATGTCCAGTGTCAGCCCGCGCAGGCTTTCGCGGCCGTCGGCATCCGTGGCCCAGGAGAGAATGTCGCGCAACCAGATCCACTGGCCGTCGCGATGGGCAAAGCGGTAGTCCACGGTGCGCGACTGGCGCCGGCTCTCGCGGGCGGCGTTCTGGACTCGCGGCAGGTCGCTCGGATGGATATGGCGGGCCCGCAGTTCGCCGCGGCCCAGGTTCCGGGCGGGGAACCCCAACAGGTGGCGGGTATCGCCGGCCACGAACTCCCATTCGTGGGTGGCGGGGTTGGCCTCCCACAGGATGGCATTGGCGCCCCCCAGCATGGACTCCAGTCGCGCGACCGAGCGGTTGAGCTGCTGGTTCTGCTGTTCCAGGGTGGCCTGGGTGGTGCCCAGATGGGCCGCGACATCGTTGAAGGTGCGCGCCAGGTCTCCGAACTCGTCGTGCGAACGCACCGGGATCCGGTGGTCCAGGTGGCCGGCCTCCAGGGCCTTGCCGCCCTGGTTCAGCAGGCGCAGGCGGCGGGTGATGATCAGGCTGAAGATGACGGCGGCGATCATCGACAGGAGCAGGACCACAAGGGCGAGCAGGACATTGCGTTCCAGCAGGTCGGCGGAGAGGGCGTCGATGGCGTCGGTGGAATAGCCAACCGCCAGGGTGCCGAGAGGCTGGCCGGCCAGTTCGATCTCGCGGAGGATCTCGATCTGTCCGGGGCTGGTACGGATGCCGTCGGAAGCGTCGGGGATCGCGTCCGGCGAGATGCCTACCGAGGCCATCGGCTGGTCCTGAGTGTCGAGCACCACGGCGTAGAGCACGTGGGAATCGTCCGCGACCAGGTCCAGCAGGTCCTGCAGCATGGCCGGGTCGGCGTAGGCCAGCCCGGGGGTCAGCGCGCTGGACAACAGGCGGCCCTGTTGCTCGGCAAAACGCTCGAGCATCTGCGACTGGTTTTGCTGCACCTGGGAGATGCCGCTGAACATCAGCACCGCCACCATCGCGACCTGGATCGCGACCGTGCCGATGATGATCTGCCAGGCGAAATTCAGGCGCATGCGGACCTGGTTCCGCCGCGTCCGGGCGAAACGGTCATGGACGGGCCGAAATCGGTGGGATCCAGGCCGGGCAGGGTCATGGGGATATCCGGGTCGCGTGCGCGCCAGTGTCTGGTGGCGCGACGGGAATGGTTGTTAACGCTCTTGATTCTACCGGACCAGGCAGTCGATGCCCATCGCAGACGGATCGGAGCGGGGGTTCTGCCGCTCAATCATCCGTGTTCCCGAGGGAGGGCAGTTTGCGCTGGTACGCCCTCTGGGCAAAAGGTCGAAAGTCGGTTTCCTCGACGGCCATGAAGCCCCGGTGCCGTATGCTGCGCAGTACCTGCTGGCCCCGGGGCGTGTCCTGAAGGGCGCGCAGACGTTCCGTCAGGTCCGGGGCGTCCGCAAGCAACTCCTGGCGGGCCAGCAGGGTCATTCCCGGAAAGCTGGGCGAGGCGGAAATGACCCGTACAAGGGTCCCGTCGCCGAGCGACATCGACATCGAAGGCGTCGCAGCGCGACGTTGCGTGTCGACCAGATCGCCATCCGTGACCAGAACCAGGCCTTCCGCCTCGCCACGGAGGAAGGTGGTGACGGCGGCGCTGTGATGATGATGGTGGCGGACGTTCGGCGGGCCAGATCCTTCTGGCCACACAATCTCCGAGAGCGTCTGACTCAGGAAGGCCGCGGCAAGGCTCTCCTGGAAGGGCGCCGCGATGCGGACGTTCGCGAGGTCCTCGACGGTGTGGATGTTTGACTCGGGTAGCACGGCTATCAGGATGGCCAACCGGTCCCGGGTCGCGGCAACAGGACGATAGTCTGTTTCCTCCGCGAGGATGGGTACCACGTGCGGTGACGTAAAGACCAGGTCGTAGCGTTCGGCGGAGAGCCTCCGGTGAAATACGTCGCGTGTGCGCGCCGATTCAATCCGGATGGGGACTCCAAGCTCCGTGGCTAGCCAGTCACGCAGTGGGGCATAGCGTTCAAACAGTGCTGGCGGACTGAGGAACGGCTGGATGCCCAGCACGCGCCCATCATCGGTCGCCTGAACCGGGACGGGGAGCGCCACGAGGGCCAGGAGTAGCCAGCCGAGGGCTGCACCGGCGTGCCGGGCGAGTCGCAGCGGTCGCCGGGATCGGGCTTGACTGGGTGGTAGCGTGACCATGTCGGCGCGCCCCCTCCGTACATGTGGCGGGTCTGGTATCGAGTAAAGCACGTCTGGACCCATGGAGCATCGGGCAGCCCGTTCGAATCCGGAAATCGGCAATCCGGGTGGACAACAAGCTGACGCTTTTGGGTGGCCGTCTGACGCCCGTTTTCGTGGCGGCCGTCAATAAATCGTCGAATAGGCCGCGAGGCCCGCCCGAATGCCGCAGACTCAACTGGCTTCTTTCTTGCTTCCCCGGGACTGTAGACACACGAGCGTGCCGCGGGTACGACAGGAGATTGCAGAATGGGGATGTTGGACCGGATTGCCGAGGCCCTGCTGGCCACGCTGCAGGGCCTCAGCCCGCTGACGGTCATCGGGTTTTTCGCGCTGCTGCTGTTCGGGCTGTTCCTCGCGGGACTGGCCGCAACGGCGCTGCGGCGGGCCGAGGCCCTGCAGGGCGCGGCGCCCGCGCTGCTGACGACACTGGGTATCCTGGGCACCTTTCTGGGTGTCGCCATCGGACTGCTGGATTTCGATGCGGCCCGGGTGGAGGCCAGCATACCCGCCCTGCTGGAGGGGCTTAAGCTGGCGTTCGTCACGAGTATCGTCGGCATCCTGCTGGCCGCGGTACTGCGCGTCGTCCAGGTGATGGCACCGGCACCGGCTGCATCGGGAAAGGCGGACCGTAGCGGCACGCCGGACGCGGAATCCGGCCAGGCCGCGCTGGCGGCGGAACAGCGTGACGCGTCGCTGGCCGTGGTGGAGGCGGTGCGCGCGCTGGATCAGCGCCTGGACGCCCGCCTGGAGCAGCAGCACCGCGAACTGACCCGGACCCTGGACGGCATGGCCGAGCGGATCACGGAGATGAGCAGCGGACACCTGGTCGAGGCCCTGGAACGGGTGATCCACGACTTCAATAACCGCCTGGGTGAGCAGTTCGGGGAGAATTTCCGGCGCCTCGATGATTCCGTGGCCCGCCTGGTGGAGTGGCAGGAGCAGTATCGTCAGCAGATGGACACGCTGCATCGCGCATTCGATCAGGCGCGGGCGGGGGTGGAGCAGACCGAGCAGACTCTGGAACGGATGACCGGCCAGGCGCTGCAGATTACCCGGCATGTGGAGGATCAGGAGTCGACCCTGTCCAGCCTGCGTCGCGAAACGGTGGAGCTGGAGGCGCTGCTGGGCAGTATCGCGGCGCTGCGCGACCGGGCCACCGAGGCCTTCCCGGCCATGGATGCGCGTCTGGAGGCCATGCTCGAGAGCATCGAGAACGCCGTTCAGGCGGGCCACGCGGCGGAGGGTCGCTGGAGCGGCGGACGCGCCGCTTCGGCGGTATCCGCGGGCGGGCGTAGCTGATGTTTGCCTGGCTGGCGCGTCGGCGTCGCCGCCGAGGGGCCGGTGGCGGGAGCGAGGCCGACCAGGGCTCGCACTGGCTGGCGGTCGCGGACCTGATGGCCGCGCTGATGATGATCTTCCTGTTTCTGGCCCTGCTGCACATGGTGCAGGTGGAGCGCGAGAGCGCGGCGCACACCGAGGTGCGAAACGAGGCGGCGGCACTGCGCGCGGCGATCTATTCGGTGCTGGAGGAAGAGTTTCGCGAGGACCTCCCGCGCTGGAACGCGGAACTGGACCGCGACAGCCTGACCCTTCGCTTCCGCGAGCCCGAGGTCCTGTTCGAGCGGAGCTCTGCGACCATACGCCCGCGTTTCGAGGCGATCCTGGCCGATTTCATGCCGCGTTACGCCGAGCAGTTGCGCCCGTTCGCCGAGGTGATCCGGGAGGTGAGGATCGAGGGCCATACCTCCAGCGAGTGGGCGGGAAGCGATGATGCGCTGGAGGCGTATTTCGGCAACATGGACTTGAGCCAGCGGCGCACGCGCGCGGTTCTGGAATACGCCTATCAGCTGGAGGCGCTGCAGGAGGCCGACTGGTTTCGCTCGCGGGTCGCGGCGGTCGGCCTGTCCTCCTCGCGGCGGGTGCTGGACGAGCAGGGCGAGGAGGACCGCCGGGCCTCGCGCCGGGTCGAGTTCAGTGTGCTGACCGACTTCGAGACGCGCCTGCTGGGCGATGCGCCCCCGGAGCCGGAACCTCTTCCTCTGGAGGCGCGCGGACGCTGAACCGCGCGGAGCCAGCCGACGATACGGTGCCTTGGCGAGGTCTCAGATCGCCTCGAGCAGGGCCTGACGCAGCCGGGCCTGATCTTCCTCGGGGAGCGCGCGGCGGCCGGGGCGACTGAGCAGGAAGCTGTCCTCGACCTGTTCGCCGGCGGTTGCAATGCGGGCCGTTCGAACGTCGATTCCCTGGTCCCCCAGGACATGCCCGATCGTGGACAAGAGACCCGGCCGGTCCAGGGCGCGCAGCCGCATGCGCGTGGCATGGCCGCCGGGGGCAGGCTCGAATTCGATCCGGGTGTCGACGTCGAAGTGCTTGAGCCGGCGCGGAAGCTGCCGGGAGGCCGGGTTGGGGATGCCGCCTTCGTGTCCGAGTGCGCGTTCGAGGTTCTGGCGGATCTCGTCGGCACGATAGCCGGCGTCCACGGTCTGTCCGCCACCGCTTTCGAGCACGAGGAAGGTGTCGAGCGTGCGCCCGCCCGCCGTGGTGATGATGCGGGCATCCACGATATCCAGCCCGAGCTGGGTCAGGGCGCTGGTGATCCGGGCAAAGATCTGCGGGTGATCATCGGCGTAGACAAAGATCTCGGTACTCCCGCGCGAGGTCTTGGGGCGCACCAGGATCAGCGGGAGGTCTTCCGGCTCCAGCGGGATCAGGGCCCGGGCATGCCAGGCGATCTCGTCGGCGGAGTGGCGCAGGAAGTATTCGTCGTCGAGTTCGTCCCACAACTGGCGCGCCTGGTCGGGTTCGAATCCCTGTTGCTGCAGCCGTTCGAGCGCCTCGGCGCGGGTCTTGCGGATCTGCTCGTCCATGTCCGGCGGGGTGTCGAGTCCCCGTTCGAGGACATTGCGGGTGGCGTGGTAGAGGGTCTGGAGCAGCGAATCCTTCCAGCTGTTCCAGAGCTCCGGGTTGGTCCCGCGGATGTCGGCGATCGTGAGCAGGTAGAGAAAATCGAGCCGCTCGCGGGTGGCCACCTCGCGGGCAAAGCCGAGGACGACCTCGGGGTCGGAGATGTCCTTGCGCTGGGCGGTCAGGGACATCAGCAAATGGGAACGCACCAGCCAGGCGACCAGGCCGGCGTCGGCATCCGAGAGGCCGTGCTGCTGGCAGAAGTGCAGGGCATCCTGTGCCCCCAGTTCGGAGTGGTCGCCGCCGCGGCCCTTGGCGATATCGTGAAACAGGGCCGCCAGCACCAGGCGCTCGGGCCGGTCCAGCTCGCTGTGGATCCGGTGGGCCAGCGGCTGTTCGTGGGCGAATTCCGGCAGTGCCAGGCGGCGCGCGTTGCGCACCACGTTCAGGGTGTGCTCGTCCACGGTGTAGGCGTGGAACAGGTCGTACTGCATGCGTCCGATGATGCGCCCGAAGGCCGGCAGGTAGTTGCCCAGCACCCCGTAGCGGTTCATGCGCCGGAGCTGGCTGGTAATGCCGCGCGGGGCACGCAGGATGGCCATGAACAGGTCGCGACAGACCGGGTTGCGACGGAAATGACCGTCGATCAAGTGCCGGTGGGCACGGATCAGGCGGATGGTGGACGCGCGAATGCCCTGGATCTCGGGATGATCCTGCAGCAGGCGGAAGACCTCCAGCAGGGCCGGTGGATAGATCATGAAGACCTGGTCGTGGGCGGCCTCGAGGTAGCCTCCGCGGATCTGGAAGCGCTGGTGGATGCGCACCGGATCCTGCAGGGCTTCGGGGTCGTCGAGGATGGCCTCGTTGAAGTGCTGCAGCAGCAGCTCGTTCAGGCGCTCGAGGTCGTTGATGGTGCGGAAGTAGCGCTGCATGAACTGCTCGACCGCCCGGTTGTGGTTCTGGTCGACAAAGCCGAAGGTGTTGGCCAGCTGGCGCTGCAGGTCGAACAGCAGGCGGTCCTCGCGTCGGCCGGAGAGCATGTGCAGGGCAAAGCGCACCCGCCAGAGGAAGTTCTGTCCCTCCATCATCTCGCGGAACTCGCCCTCGCGCAGGAAGCCCAGCGACACCAGCTCTTCGATGCGTTCGGCCCCGTAATGACGCTTGGTGACCCAGCCGATCATCTGGATGTCGCGCAGGCCGCCGGGGCCCTCCTTGACGTTCGGTTCCAGGCGATAGGCGGTCTCGCCGAAGCGACGATGACGGGCCTGCTGCTCCGCCAGTTTGGCGGCGTAGAAGCTGCGTGAGTCCCAGATGCGGTCGGGCTCGATGGCGCCGCGGAAGTCGTTGAACAGCCCCAGGTGGCCGGCCAGGTAGCGGGCCTCGATCAGGTTGGTCGCGACGGTGATGTCGTCGCGCGCCTCGCGGGTGCAGTCCTCGATGCTGCGCACGCTGTGACCGACCTCGATGCCGATATCCCAGAGGAAGGTCACGAAGTCACTGATGCGGTCGAAGCGGGCGCGGTCGTGCTCGCCCTCGAGGATGATCTGGATGTCGATATCGGAGGCCGGGTGCAGTTCCCCGCGGCCATAGCCACCGACCGCGATCAGGCAGAGCTGGTCGTCATCCGCGAGACCTTTCTGGGCCCAGATCAGCTTGAGTAGTTCGTCGATGCGCCGGGCATGCCCGTGGATCAGCTCCGCGATGGGCATGCCGTCCCGGAAGCCCTGGTATTGCTGCTCCAGGATGGCGCGCCGGCGGTCCCGGAACAGGGCGATGTTCCCCGGGTTGCGGCTGAGCCGCTGGTAGTCCTCGCCCCAGTCCGGGGTGAACGCGGGGGTATCGAGTTCGCCGGGGGTGCTGCCCGCAGGATTCATTGGAGCTCCGGAGGTTGGGCGGTTCGAATCAGCGGGAATTGGACGAGAAAGTCCGCGATCAGGCGGCGATCTCCTGCGGGGGTGTCTCGTCCTTGCGCAGGGTCAGGATCTCGTGGCCGTCGGCCGTCACCAGGATGGTGTGTTCCCACTGTGCCGAGGGGCTGTGGTCCTTGGTCACGGCGGTCCAGCCATCGGCCAGGATGCGCGTGTGGCGACGCCCGGCGTTGATCATGGGCTCGATGGTGAAGCACATGCCTTCTTCCAGTGTCATGCCGGTGCCCGGCTTGCCGTAGTGCAGGACCTGGGGATCCTCGTGGAAGCCGCGACCGATCCCGTGACCGCAGAACTCGCGCACGACCGAGCAGCGCTGGGCCTCTGCATATTCCTGGATGGCGTGCCCGATGTCGCCCAGGGTGGCACCGGGGCGCACCTGCTGGATGCCGAGGTACATGCTGGCCCGCGCGACGTCGATGACCCGCCGGGCCTGGATGCCGGCCTTGCCGATCACGAACATGCGACTGGTATCGCCATGGAAGCCGTTCTTGATGACCGTGATGTCGATATTGAGGATGTCGCCGTTCTTCAGCTTGCGGTCACCGGGAATGCCGTGACAGACCTGGTGGTTCACCGAGGTGCAGATCGACTTTGGAAAGCCGCGGTAGTTCAGCGGGGCCGGGATGGCGTCCTGGGTGTTCACGATGTAGTCGTGGCAGATCCGGTCCAGTTCCCCGGTGGTCACGCCAGCCTGCACGTGGGGCTCGATCATCTCGAGGACTTCGGCGGCCAGCCGGCCGGCGACGCGCATGTGTTCGATTTCTTCGGGGGTCTTGATGGAAACGGACATGAGGGCTCCCGCCGCGGCGCCCGGAGGGGCTCGGCGTTTGGTTCGGATAAGCGTCCTATGCTATAAAGCGCGCGCCTCGCTGGCAATTCGGCGGGGCCGGAAGCCGCCCTTTGCCGGGCCGGCATTCGAAACCTTAATCCACACACGTATCGGCACGGTCTGTCGGGTGCCCGCTCGCGAAGAAGATTCGGTTCGGGTTTCAGATCGGGATGCGTGGAGGCTCAACCCGTTACAGGAGAAAACTCATGTCCCTCGTGACTATGCGACAGATGCTGGAGGCCGGTGTGCACTTCGGCCACCAGACGCGTTACTGGCATCCCAAGATGGCCCCGTACATCTTCGGGGAACGCAACAAGATTCATATCATCAACCTCGAGAAGTCCCTGCCGATGTTCAACGATGCGTTGAACTTCCTCGGCAAGATCGCGGCCGACGGTGGCCAGATCCTGTTCGTCGGCACCAAGCGCTCGGCGCGTGATGTGGTGGCGGAAGAGGCGCGGCGCTGCGGCATGCCGCACGTCAGCCATCGCTGGCTGGGCGGCATGCTGACCAACTTCAACACGGTCAAGCAGTCGATCAAGCGCCTGAAGGACCTCGAGACGATGGACGCCGACGGCAGCTTCCAGGTCCTGAACAAGCGCGAGGCCCTGAGCCGCCGCCGCGAGAAGGACAAGCTGGACCGCAGCCTGGGCGGTATCAAGGACATGAACCGCATGCCCGACGCGATGTTCGTGATCGATGTCGGCTACGAGAAGATCGCCGTGGCCGAGGCGAAGAAGCGCGGCATCCCGGTGGTGGCCGTGGTCGATTCCAACCATTCCCCGGAAGGCGTGGACTACGTGATCCCGGGCAACGATGATGCGATGCGCGCGATCCAGCTGTACGTGGCGGCGATCGCCGATACCATCATCGAAGCCAAGGGCGCGGTCAGCACCGGCGGTGTGAGCGAAGAAGAATTCGCCGAACCGGCCGCTGCGGCCTCCACTGACGGTTCCGACACCGCGTCGCCCGCCAACCCCGCTTGATAACCGGGGTCGGTCGCCACGAAGGCGGCCGACCCGAGCATGATTCAGGAGCACGCAACGATGCAGATTACTGCTGCACAAGTGAAAGAACTGCGCGAGCGCACGGGCGCCGGCATGATGGAATGCAAGAAGGCCCTGACCGAGACCGGGGGTGACCTGGAAGCGGCCGTGGAGGCCATGCGCAAGTCAGGCATGGCCAAGGCCGACAAGAAGGCCGACCGGGTTGCCGCCGAGGGCCGCGTCGAGATTGCCAGCGAGGGTTCGCGCGCCGTGATCGTCGAGATCAACTGCGAGACGGACTTCGTCGGCAACGACGACAACTTCCGTGCCTTCACCGGGACGTGCGCCAAGGTGGCGCTGAACACCTCCGCCGATTCGGTGGAAGGCCTGATGGCCGAAACGGTCGATGGTCAGACCCTGGAAGAGCAGCGCACCCAGCTGATCGCCAAGGTCGGCGAGAATGTCCAGGTGCGTCGTTTCGAACGGATGTCGGCCGAAGGCGCGCTGGGTTTCTACCAGCACGGGGCCCGAATTGGCGTCCTGGTCGGCCTGAACGGCGGCGACGAGCAGCTAGCCAAGGACATCGCGATGCATATCGCGGCCAGCCACCCGGTATGCGTGGACGAGAGCCAGGTTCCGACCGAGATGCTCGACAAGGAACGCGCGATCTTCAAGGCGCAGGCCGAGGAGTCCGGCAAGCCCGAGAACATCATCGAGAAGATGATCGAGGGTCGGATTCGCAAGTACCTGGGCGAGATCACGCTGGTCGGCCAGCCGTTCGTGAAGGATCCCGACCAGACCGTGGGCCAGCTGCTGGAAAGCAAGGGGGCCTCCGTGTCCGGGTTTATCCGCTACGAGGTCGGCGAGGGCATCGAGAAGAAGACCGAGAACTTCGCCGAAGAGGTAATGGCCCAGGCGCGCGGCGCCTGAGGCAGCAGAACCCCGGGGCGGCCGCTTGATGCGGCCGCTTCCGGATAAAAGGCCAGAAAAATCTGGCGAGCGAGAATAAACGAGCCCGAGACAAGGAACCTCATGAGTCAGGACAGCCAGCCCGCGTACCGGCGCATCCTTCTGAAGTTGAGCGGGGAGGCCCTGATGGGCCAGCAATCCTACGGGGTTGACCCGGATGTCCTGGCGCAGGTGGCCGAAGAGGTCTCGGAGCTCTCCCGCATGGGGGTGGAAGTCGGCATCGTGATCGGTGGCGGCAACATCTTCCGTGGTGCGGGGCTGGCGCAGGGTGGTATGGATCGGGTGACCGGCGACCACATGGGGATGCTGGCGACCGTCATCAATGCCCTGGCGCTTCAGGATGCGATCGAACGGGCCGGACGCTTCTCGCGTGTGATGTCGGCGATCCGCATCAACCAGGTGTGCGAGGACTACATCCGCCGCCGTGCGGTGCGGCACCTGGAAAAGGGGCGCATCGTGGTGTTTGCGGCCGGTACCGGCAATCCGTTCTTCACCACCGATTCCGCGGCGAGCCTGCGGGCGATCGAGATCAACGCCGACATCATGATCAAGGCGACCAAGGTCGACGGGGTCTACGATGCCGACCCGGTGACCACGAAGGACGCCCGGCGCTACGAGCGCCTGACGTTCGACGACGCGCTGGAACAACGCCTGGGCGTGATGGACACCACGGCGCTGGTGATGTGCCGCGACAATGGCCTGCCGATTCGTGTAATGAACATGTTTGCCAGGGGCGACCTGCAACGGCTCGTGATGGGCGAGGCGGTTGGCACCCTGGTCGAGGGATCCCGCAATGAGTGACGCCACCATCAAGGATGCGCGCGAGCGCATGGACAAGAGCCTGGAAGCGCTGCGCAACGAGCTGTCGAAGATCCGCACCGGACGCGCCCACCCCACGCTGCTCGAGCACGTGCACGTGGAGTATTACGGCATGGAAGTGCCGATCAATCAGGTCGCGAACATCACGGCGGAAGACGCGCGGACGCTGGCCGTGGTGCCCTACGAGAAGGACATGGTGGGCAAGATCGAGAAGGCCATCATGACCTCCGATCTGGGGCTCAATCCGGCGAGCATGGGGACGACGATCCGGGTGCCGCTGCCGGCGTTGACCGAGGAACGTCGCCGCGATCTGGTCAAGGTCGTGCGCGCCGAGGCCGAGCATGCGCGGGTGGCCGTGCGCAATATCCGGCGGGATGCCAACAACGCCTTCAAGCAGCTGGTCAAGGACAAGGAAATGTCCGAGGACGACGAGCACAAGGCACAGGATCAGATCCAGAAGCTGACCGACGATCACATCGCCAAGGTGGATGCGATGCTCGCGGACAAGGAAGCCGAGCTGATGGAAGTCTGACCGGCGCCCGCGATGCCGGTTTCCAGTACACCCAGCGAGGCGTTGCCCGCGCATGTGGCCATTATCATGGATGGCAACGGGCGCTGGGCCGAAGCCCGTGGCCTGACTCGCTCCGAGGGGCACCGCGCCGGGCTGGAGGCCACGCGCCAGGCGGTTCGTTTCTTCGCCGAACAGGGCGTCGACACGCTGACTCTCTTTGCCTTTAGCAGCGAGAACTGGTCCCGGCCCCGCGACGAGGTCGAGGCCCTGTTCGAGCTGTTCGTGTCCGCCATCGAGGCGGAACTCCCGGAACTCGTCGAACGCGGCATTGCCCTGACCTTCATCGGTGATCGCGCAAGCTTTCCGCAGGATCTCCAGGCGCGCATGACTGAAGCCGAGCAGGCCTCCGCACGCAACGAACGCATGCGCCTGGTGGTGGCGCTGGGGTACGGCGGGCGCTGGGACATCCTCCAGGCGGCACGCCGCTGGGTCGCGGGCGGCGACGAAGCACCGGATCCCGAGGCCAGCTTCTCCGGGTATCTCAGCACCGCCGGGTTGCCGGACGTGGACCTGCTGATCCGCACCGGTGGCGAACGGCGGATCAGCAACTTCCTGCTGTGGCAGTCCGCCTACGCCGAGCTTCTGTTCATCGAGACCTTCTGGCCCGATGTCAGCACGGCCGAGCTTCAGGAAGGGCTGAGTTGGTATGCGCGCCGGCAGCGTCGGTTCGGTCGGGTGATAGCCAGCGCGGCGGGACCGGAGCCGGGCGAGGTGCCCAGTGCTTAGGCAGCGCATCCTGACGGCCTCCGCCCTGGGCCTGCCAGCCCTGGGCCTGGTGGCCTGGGGGCCCAATTGGGCGGTCCTCCTGCTGGTGTTGCTGGTCCTGGGTCTCGCGACCTGGGAGTGGGCCGGGCTGGCCGGGCTCGAGGGCGCGGCGCCGCGGGGGTCGCTGGTACTGGCAGTGGGCGCTCCGGTGCTCGCACTGGGCGTGGCGCCGGTCGCGGCTATGCACTATCTGATTCTCGGGCTGGCCCTGATTTGGTGGCTGGTCGTACTGCTGATCCTGCCGTTCTATCGCGAACACGAAGGGGAGGCGCACGGCCGGCGGGGGGCGCTCTTTGCGGTGGCGGCCATCGTGGCGCTGGTCCCGGCCGGGATGGCGCTGGTCTGGCTGCATGCCCTGGCGCCCCTGCTGGTGGTCTACCTGGTCGTGCTCGTCGGTCTGGCGGATACGGGCGCGTACTTTGCCGGCAAGACGTTCGGCCGGCATGCCCTCGCGCCCCATATCAGCCCCGGCAAGACCCGTGAGGGTCTATTCGGGGGGCTGTTGACCGTGCTGGCCTTCGCGATCGTGGGGGCGGGGGTGTGGGGGCTCGACCCGATGGATGCGCTGGTGTTCCTGCTGCTTTCAGTGCTGATCGGTCTGGTCTCGGTCGTGGGTGACCTCTTCGAGAGCATCCTGAAACGCGAGGCCGGAGCCAAGGACAGTGGTTCCTTGCTGCCCGGCCACGGGGGTATTCTGGACCGGTTCGACAGCATGGTTGCGGCGGCCCCCGTCTTTCTGGCCGGCTTGCTCTGGCTGGCGCTGGTCCCGATGCCGTCGGTGGCGGCGTAGCGCGAACGCAGGCAGGTGTCCATGAACACGATGAACATCACGATTCTCGGATCGACCGGCAGCATCGGCATGAGCACGCTCGACGTGGTCGCGCGTCAGCCCGAGCGGTTTCGCGTCCATGCGCTGACGGCGCATCGCAATGTGGAGCGAATGCGCGAGCAGTGCCTTGCGCACCGGCCCGAGGTGGCGGTCATGGTCGAGCCGCAGGCGGCCGAGTCCCTGCGCACGGCGCTGGCGGCCGCGGGTGCAGAGACCGAGGTCCGGACGGGACCGGAGGCCCTTGCGGATGTGGCTCGGGAAGCGCGGGTCGATGCGGTGATGGCGGCGATCGTCGGGGCTGCGGGGCTGCTGCCGACGCTGGCCGCGGCCGAGGCCGGCAAGCGGGTGTTGCTGGCCAACAAGGAGGCCCTGGTGATGTCCGGGGCCTTGCTGATGGATGCCGTGCGCCGTTCCGGTGCCTGCTTGCTGCCGATCGACTCCGAGCACAATGCGATCTTCCAGTGCCTGCCCAATGGCTATGTCTGTGCGGAGTCGGTGACCCCGCACGGGGCGCGCCGGATCTGGCTGACAGCATCCGGCGGCCCTTTTCGCGACCGTCCGCTGGGCAGCTTTGGCGGGATCACCCCCGACGAGGCCTGTGCCCATCCAAACTGGGACATGGGGCGCAAGATATCGGTGGACTCCGCGACGATGATGAACAAGGGCCTGGAGGTGATCGAGGCGTGCTGGCTGTTTGCGGTGCCGCCGGCGGCGATCCAGGTGGTACTGCATCCGCAGAGCATTGTGCACTCGATGGTTGCCTACGACGACGGTTCGGTCCTGGCCCAGCTCGGGAATCCGGATATGCGGACGCCGATCGCCCATGCCCTGGCCTGGCCCGAGCGCATGGAGTCGGGCGTCGAACCACTGGATCTGCTGACCATGGGCAAGCTGGAGTTCTTCGAACCGGAGGCGGCACGCTTCCCGGCGCTGGGGCTCGCCTATCGCGCGCTGGAACAGGGCGGGACCGCCACCGCCGTGCTGAATGCGGCCAATGAAGTGGCGGTAGAGGCGTTTCTGGATCAACGCCTGGCGTTCAGCGAGATTCCGGCGGTCATCGCCGCGACCCTGGACGCGATGGATGCGGAGCCGGTGGATTCGCTGGATCGGGTCCTGGGCGCCGACCGGCGGGCGCGCGAGATCGCCGGCGAACAGGTCGCGAACGCCCGGAAAGTGGTGTCATGACATTCCTGACAAGCCTGCTGGCGTTCGCGGTGGCCATCGGCGTGCTGGTGACCGTGCATGAATACGGGCACTACCTGGCGGCCCGTCTGATGGGCGTGAAGGTGCTGCGATTCTCCGTTGGCTTCGGTCGTCCGCTGTACAAGCGCCATTTCGGACGGGATCGGACCGAGTTCGTGGTCGCCGCGCTGCCGCTGGGTGGCTATGTGAAGATGCTGGACGAGCGCGAGGGGGCCGTCGCGCCGGAGGAGGTCCCGAGGGCCTTCAACCAGAAGGGGCTTGGGGCGCGTACCTTTGTGGTGTCGGCAGGACCGGCCGCGAACTTCCTGCTGGCGGTCGTTGTGTACGCGGTGATGTTCATGGTGGGCGTGGGCGGTATCAAGCCGATTCTCGGGGATGTTGCGCCGGATTCACCGGCCGCCGAGGCCGGGCTCGAGCGCGGGCAGGAGATCCTTCGGGTCGGCGATCGCGCGGTGGTGGACTGGGAACAGGCCAACCTGCGGCTGCTGGATCACGCGGTGCGTGGCGAGGCCGTAACGCTGCTGGTCCGTGATGCCGATGGCCGCGAAGTCGTGCGAGAGGTCGACCTGCGGGATCGCCAGGCGCTGCTGGGTGAGGGGCAGTTCCTCGACAAGCTGGGTCTGCAGCCCTATCGGCCCCTGCTGGAGCCGCGCATTGGTACCGTGGAGGCCGGGAGTCCCGCGGCGGCGGCCGGGCTGGAGCCGGGGGATCGCGTGCTGGCCGTGGACGGCGAGCCCGTGGCCGACTGGAACCGCTGGGTCGAAGTTGTGCGCGCGCAACCGGAGGCGGACCTTCGCGTGACGGTGGAGCGGGACGGGCGCACCCTGGAACTGCGCATGATGCCCGAGGCGGTGGAACATGACGGCGGGATGATCGGCCGGATTGGTGCGGGCGTGGATACCAATCAGGCGGCGGCCCGGGACATGGCCGTGCTGGTTCGCCAGGGGCCGGTGTCGGCGTTCGTCTCGGGCGCGCAGCGCACGTGGGACGTGTCGGTGCTGACGCTCGGGATCCTGTGGCGAATGATTACCGGGGATGCGTCGGTTAAAAATATCAGCGGACCGGTTACCATAGCCGAGTTCGCGGGGGTCTCGGCACTGATCGGGATCTCGGCGTTTCTGGGATTTCTCGGGCTGGTGAGCGTGTCGCTCGGGATCATCAACCTGCTGCCGATTCCGATGCTGGACGGTGGGCATCTGCTGTACTACGCCGCGGAGGCGGTGAAGGGTAGTCCGGTGTCGGAACGCACCCAGATTATCGGCCAGCAGGTGGGTCTGCTGGCGATCGCGGGCCTGATGACACTGGCCCTGTACAATGACCTGACACGACTGTTCGGTTAGGCGCGGGCATTCGGGAGTTTTGTTCCGGGTGCCCTCGACTGGCCTGCCGAGCGGCCTTTTTTTTGGCGGAGAGCATGGCGCGAAACAGCTTGAGAGGAATGGCCCTGGTCGGTTTGCTGGGCCTGGCGGGTACGGCCTGGGGCCAGGCCTACGAGATCGAGGACATCGAGATCGAGGGGCTTGAGCGGATCACCGCCGGGACCGCCCTCAGCTATCTGCCCGTACAGGTGGGCGATACCTTCGACGACAGTCGCAGCCCGGAGGTCATCCGCGAGCTGTTCCAGACCGGTTTCTTCGATGATGTGGAGATCGCCCGGCGTGGCGATGTGCTGGTGGTGATCGTCTCGGAACGCCCCGCCATCAACGAGATCAATTTTTCCGGCAACCGCGATATCCCCGACGAGGGTCTGCGCGAGGCCCTCAATTCCGCCGGCCTGCGCTCGGGCCGCGTGTTCAATCGGACGATGCTGGACCGGATCGAGAGCGAGCTGAGGCAGCAGTATTTCGCCCGCGGCCGCTACAACGTGCAGATCGATGTCGAGATCGTCGACCTGCCGCGCAACCGGGTAGACGTGGAGATCGACATCGCGGAAGGGCCGGTGGCGAAGATCCGCCAGGTCAACGTGGTCGGCAACGAGAGCTTCAGCACGCGCGAGCTGACCCGCGGGTTCGAGTCCGGCGTGCCGCGCTGGTGGGCCTTCTTCAGCCGCCGCGACAACTATTCGCGGGAGAAGCTCTCCGGAGACCTGGAGCAGCTGCGCTCGCATTATCTGGACCAGGGGTTTCTCGAGTTCGATATCGACTCTACCCAGGTAACACTCACGCCGGACCGCCGGGATCTGTTCATCACCATCAACGTGGACGAGGGTGAGCGCTACACCGTGACCGGTGTCGACCTCGCCGGGGAGTTCGTGATCCCGCGCGAGGAACTGGAAGAGCTGATCGAGGTGGACATCGATGCGCCGTTCTCGCGCAGCCAGGTGACCGAATCCGCCGAGCGCATCAGCGAGCGCCTGACCCGTGAAGGTTTCGCGTTCGCCAACGTGAATCCGGTTCCGGACGTGGACGAGGATAACCGCGAGGTGTCGATCACGTTCTTCGTCGACCCGGGCCCCCGCGTCTACGTGCGCAACATCCGGATCACCGGCAACCAGAACACGGAGGAACGCGTCTATCGCCGTGAGCTTCGCCAGATGGAGAGCGCCTGGTACAACGGGGCGCTGATCGAGCGTTCGCGGGTGCGCATCCAGCGGCTGCCGTTCGTGCAGAGCGTGAACGTGGAGACCGAACGGGTCGCCGGCACCGATGACGAGGTGGACCTCAATATCACGGTGACGGAACAGCAATCCGGGGCCCTGTCCCTGGGCGCTGGGTTCTCGCAGAACCAGGGCCTGCTGCTGACCGCGAGTTTGACGCAGGACAACTTCCTCGGGACCGGCAACCGCTTTTCCACGGAGGTGAGTACCAGCGACGTCAACCAGCTGTTCCGGATGAGCGTGACCAATCCGCACTTCACCCCGTCCGGAGCAAGTCGCGGTTTCTCCGTGTTCTACCGCAAGATCGATGCCGAGGAGGCCAATATCTCGCGGTATTCGTCGAACCGTTATGGATTTGACGTGACCTACGGGATCCCGCTTTCGGAGTTCGACCGAATCCAGGTACGGCCAGGCTTCGAGAACATCGAGATCGAGACGGTCGACCGGTCTGACACCCGTATCGGGACCCCGGACGAGATCATCGACGAGCTGGACGAATTCGGCGACTCCGCGAACCTCTACAAGCTGGAGACGAGCTATATTCACGACACACGGGACAGCACCACCTTCGCGTCGGAAGGGCGACGGCATCGTGTCGGTCTGGAAGTGGCGGTGCCGGGCAGCGACCGTGAGTTCTACAAGCTGACCTATTCCGGTCAGGAGATCTTCCGGCTGTCCGATCGCTATTCCTTCAGCCTGTCCGCCGGACTGGCGTATGCGGATGGTTACGGCGGCGATGAAGTCCCGTTCTACGAACGCCTGTTTGCGGGCGGCATCCGTTCCGTTCGAGGATACGAGGACAACCGTCTGGGTGACCTGCGTCCGTTGCGGGACGGACAGACCGCGACCCGGGATTCGAACGACGATCCCTATGGCGGCCGCTTCCGGACCACGTTGTCGGCGGAGCTGTTCTTCCCGATGCCGTTTGCCGCGGATAACGATGCGGTACGGATGAGCACGTTCGTGGACGCCGGCAACGTGTTCGACGAGGTCTCGGATTTCGATACCAGTGAACTGCGTGCATCGGCCGGTGTTGCGGTGACCTGGTTCTCGCCGGTGGGCCCGCTGAGCTTCAGCGTGGCAGAACCCTTCAATAACCAGCCGGGCGATGATTTGCAGCGCTTCCAGTTCCTCCTGGGGGCCAGCTTCTGAGGATGATCGGTGCAAGCGATGCAAGGGCATCGGGAGGCGGTATGAGATCCGGAGTTGCCTGGCTGGCGGCGGTGATGCTGGTGGCGAGCGGTTGGCTGGCACTGCCGGCCGTGGCCGGTGCGCAGAACGTGGCCTTTGTCACCATGAACCGCATCCTCGAGGATTCGCCCCAGGCGGAAGAGGCCATGCGCGAGCTGGAACGCGAGTTCTCCCCGCGTGATTCCGAACTGGTGGCGGAACGCGAGGAGTTGCAGCGCCTGCGGGATCGGCTGGAACGTGACGGGGACCTGATGAACCCGTCGGAACGCGCGGACCTGGAACGCGAGTTTTCGCAGCGCTCGCGCGAGTTCCGGCGTGCGCAGGAGAGCTTCAGCGAGGACCTCAACGTGCGTCGCAACGAGGAGCTGGCCAAGCTCCAGCGGCGGATCAACGATGCCATCGTCGATCTCGCCCGCGAACGCGACATCGACCTGATCCTGACCGAGCGCAACGTGCTGTATGCCAGCGACCGGATCGACATCACGGACGACATCCTTGCCGCGATGCAGCGAGACTGACGGCGGGTACTCGGCCCGCTCGCTGGCACAGGCGCTCGACGGGCGGCTTGCCGGGGACGGCGAGCGCCGCATCACCGGTCTGTCCCCGCTGGCGACCGCCGGCCCTGGAGACCTGAGCTTTGTCATCGACACCCAGCGCCAGGACGAAGCCCTGCGGGCGAGTGCCGCTGGCGTGATCCTGGTCCCGGAAAGGGCGGACGTGGAAGCCGTGCCGGGCCGCACCCTGATTCACCTGGATGATGTCTATCTGGGGTATGCCCGCGCGAGCCAATGTCTCGGCGCCATTCGGCGTGCGCGGACTGCCGGGGTCCATCCGGGGGCCTTTGTCGATCCCGCGGCGCGGGTCGCCGCGGATGCGTTTGTCGGGCCGGGAGCAGTGATCGGTGCCGGGGCATCGGTGGGGTCGGGGGTCGTCGTCGAGGCCCGGTGCGTGGTGGGCGAAGGGGTAACGATCGGGGAGGGTACCTTCCTGCATCCCGGGGTCTCGTTGCTCGCCGGGGTCGTCGTGGGGGAGCGGTGCATCCTTCACAGCGGCTGCGTGATCGGGGCCGACGGTTTCGGGTTCGCCTCCGCAGGCGCGCAGGGCTGGGAGAAGATTGAACAACTGGGTGGTGTCGAGATCGGGTCTGATGTGGAAATCGGCGCCAATACCACCATTGACCGCGGGGCGTTGCAGGCGACCCGGATTGGCACGGGTGTGAAGATCGACAACCTCGTTCATGTTGCCCATAACGTCGAGATTGGCGACCATACCGCCATTGCCGGTTGTGTCGGCATCGCGGGGAGCGCCCGGATCGGCGCGCACTGCGCGATCGGGGGCGGCGCCGGGATCCTCGGGCATCTTTCCATTGCGGATCACGTCACGATTCATGCGATGACCCTGGTCACGCGGTCCATCGACCGGTCCGGTCACTACGCCTCGGGGGTCCCGCATCAAGAGGCGCGTTTGTGGAATCGCATGCTGGCTCGATTGCGCCGTTTGGCGCGTTAGCCGGACGGGGGTGACCCCGGGAATATTCGGACCCGACCCGTGTTGTGGGGAACGGTCGCATCGAGCGTCGTATTGAACGTCCGCGCAGCGGTCCGGATGCGGCACAACAAGGATCAGAAAAAGGACACCCGCGTGGATGACTTTAACGTCCAGGAGATCATGCGCTACCTGCCGCATCGCTACCCGTTCCTCATGGTGGACCGGGTGCTGGATTGGGAGGCGGGCAGTTATCTGACGGGAATCAAGAACGTCAGCATCAACGAGCCCTATTTCCAGGGGCACTTTCCGATCAAGCCGGTCATGCCGGGTGTGCTGATCCTCGAGGCGCTGGCCCAGGCCACCGGCCTCCTGGCATTCAAGACCGAGGAGGCACGCAACGAGAACCAGGACAAGCAGCAGCTCTATTTGTTTGTGGGGATCGACGAGGCGCGCTTCCGGCGCCAGGTGGTGCCCGGCGACCAGCTCCACCTCCGGGTTGATCTCAAGCGCACGGTGCGCGGCATCTGGCGCTTCGATGCGGTGGCGAAGGTGGGCGACGATGTGTGCGCCACCGCGCAGTTGATGTGTTCCGGCCAGGAAATCCCGGCGTGATCGACCCGCGGGCCGACGTCCATCCCAGCGCCGAGATCGACAGCTCGGTGGAGATCGGGCCGTTCTCGGTCATCGGCGCCAATGTGAAGATAGGGGCGGGCACCCGGGTCGGCTCGCACGTGGTGATCAAGGGGCCGACCGAAATCGGGCGTGACAACCGGATCTTTCAGTTCTCCTCGCTCGGGGAGGAACCCCAGGACACCAGCTACCGCGGCGAACCGACCCGGCTGGTGATCGGCGACCGCAACGTGATCCGCGAGTCGGTGACGCTGCACCGGGGCACCGAGAAGGGGCTGGGCGAGACGGTGATCGGCCATGACAACCTGATCATGGCGTACGTCCATATCGCCCACGATTGCACCATTGGGAACGGGATCATCTTTTCCAATGCCACCTCGCTGGCCGGGCACGTGGAGATCCAGGACCACTCGACGCTGGGCGGCTTTACCCTGGTCCACCAGTTCTGCCGGGTGGGGACCTACGCCTTCACCAGCATGGGTGCGGCGCTCAACCGTGACCTGCCGCCGTATTGCCTGGCGAGCGGCAACTATGCGCGGTTGATCGGGATCAACAAGGTGGGTCTCAAGCGCAACGGCTTCTCCAACGAGGCCATCCAGGCGCTTCATCGGGTGTTCATCCAGGGGATGCGGGGCCGCGCCGGTCGGGAGAGCCACCTGGACACGATGTTCGAGGAGACCGATGTGCCCGAGGTGCGCAACCTGATCGGCTTCGTGCGGGGCAGTCGCCGCGGCATCCTGCGCGGTGGCCGCCCCCACTGACATTGCACCCCGACTCCCGTGTCATTGTTCCACCGAGGAAACGGAGTGCACGGAGAAGGTCGAGGTCAAGGGCGATTCACAGGAAGTTGGGAAGAGGCAAGAAATTCAGGTTCGTATGTTTCAAGGAAACGGGTCTTTTGGCCGGGCGGTGGCTGCAGCCGCAAACGGAATTGGCCATGACCGGTGTGCAATCCAGGGGATCGACGAATTCGTCATCCCGGGGCGCAAAGCGACGTGGCGGACGGCGAGGGCGCCTCGTCCTCACTGAAGATTGCCGCGCGACACTCGCAACGACGATCCCTCAAAAGCTTACAGATGCTGCCGGCCAGCCGGGGCCCCACCCGTGTACCCCCTTCCTGCCTTCCCATCTTCCTGTGAACCGCGCTTGACCTTCTCCGTGCACTCTGTGTCCTCTGTGGTGCAATCAAGAAAGCGGTGTGGTTCGTTAAGTGGCTTGATGGGTCTTGGTGGTCAGCAGATGCCCGTGGTGGAGGAGTTCCTGCGCCATTTCGGCGACTCGCCGATCCGCCCCGCCATCGCCCAGGCGTTCACGCACCTGCGCCAGGCGATCGCGCATCGCTTCCAGGGCCGCGGGGCGGTCGAGCAGGTCCGCGGCGTCGCGGGCCAGGCGCTCGGCGGTGGCATCGTGTTGCAGGTACTCGGGCACCAGGCGCTCACCGCCGACGATGTTGACCAGGGCGATGTTCTCGAGCCGGACCAGCCGGGAGAAGACGGCATGACTCAGCGCCCCCATGCGGTAGAAGACCAGCATCGGAGCCTGTAGCAGGCCGGCCTCCAGCGTCGCCGTGCCGGAGGTGATCAGCAGCAGGTCGGCACCAGCCATCAGGGAATGGGTCTCCGCGTCACCTCCTACAAACTGCACTGGAAGGTCGTCGCAGGCTGCGAGTTCGGCCAGGCGGCTGGCGGTCACGCCGGGAGCCAGCGACACCGCGAACCGCAGGTCCGGATGTGTTGCATGGAGGCGCCGGGCGGTATCCACGAGCATGGGCCAGTGGCGTTTCAGCTCGCCACTGCGGCTTCCGGGCAGGAGGCCGACCAGGCGCGTGGCGGGCGCCAGGCCCAGCGTTTCCCGAATCGGTGCTTGGGGCGGTTGAACCCGGTCGACGAGCGGGTTGCCTACATAGCGCACGGGGACGCCGGCGGTCTCGTAGACCTCGGTTTCGAACGGGAACAGGACCGCCATCGCGTCGATCGACTGGCGAATCCGCTTGATGCGTCCCGCACGCCAGGCCCACAGCTGCGGACTGACATAAAACAGTACCCGAATGCCCAGACGTCGGGCATGGGCCGCCAGACGCAGGTTGAATTCGACGTAGTCGACCAGCACCAGCAAGTCCGGGCGCGTGGTCTCCAGATGCCGGGTCATGCGTCGGTAAAGCCCGCGCAGGCGTGGATAGTTGACCAGCACGTCGACCAGGCCCACCACGGCCAGTTCGGATACATCGATCAACGTGTCGACACCGGCGGCGCGCATCTGGGTCCCGCCCATACCCGAGTAGCGCAGTCCGGGTTCCAGCGCGGAGAGCTCGTGGACCAGCCCGGCCCCAAGGGCGTCCCCGGAGCTTTCGCCGGCGCAGACCACCACATGCTGCGTCATTGCCGGCGCCGGGCTCCGGTAGGCGCGTGGCGGGGTGGGGTCATGCGAGCGCTTCGCGGATCTTCCCGCAGATCATGTCGACGGTGGCGTCCTCGAGTTCCGGGAACACCGGCAGGGACAGACAGCGCGCGGCGACGTCTTCGGTCACGGGCAGTGAGTCCGGCCGGTTGGCAAGGTCGGCGAAGGCCTTCTGTTGGTGCAGGGGTACCGGGTAGTAGATCGCGCAGGCCACGTCAGCGGCCTTGAGGGCCTCCATGATCGCGTCGCGGTGATCGGTCAGCAGCGTGTACTGGTGATACACGTGGGTCCCGATGCCATCCTCGAACGGCACCTCCACCGGCAGCCCGGCCAGGCCATCGCGGTAGCGCGCCGCCACCCGGCGGCGCTCGGCGTTATAGGTATCGATGTGCGGCAGCTTCACCCGCAGGATCGCGGCCTGCATCTCGTCCAGCCGGCTGTTGTAGCCGATCTCGTCGTGGTAGTAGCGCTCGCTGGAGCCGTGGTTGCGCAGACGGCGCAGGGCCTCGGCGGAGGACGGGCAGCTGGTGGTAACCAGACCGCCGTCGCCGAAGGCCCCGAGGTTCTTGCTGGGGAAGAACGAGAAGCAGCCAAATGCGTGGGCGGCGCCGGTCTGCACGCCATCGACCGTCGCGCCGAAGGATTGCGCGCAGTCCTCGACAATCATCACCTTGTGCTTTTCCGCGATGGCCTGGAGCCGCGGCATATCCGCCGGCTGGCCGAACAGGTGGACCGGCAGGATCGCGCGGGTGCGCTCGGTGATCGCGGCCTCGACCTGGTCCGGGTCGATGTTGAAGGTCCGCGGGTCGATGTCCACGAATACCGGGTCGGCCCCGACATAGCGGATGGCCTCGGCGGTGGCGATGAAGGTGAACGGGGTGGTGATAACCTCGTCACCCGGGCCGATTCCGGCCGCGGCCAGGGCCAGGTGCAGGGCATCGGTGCCGGAGGCGCAGGTGATCGCGTGCTCGACGCCCAGATACTTGGCCAGCTCCTGTTCCAGGGCCTGCACGTTGGGGCCCAGGATGAAGCGGGCGCCCGTCAGCACCTCCTGTAGGGCGGCATCGATTTCGGGGCGCAGGCTCTGGTACTGGCGCTGCAGGTCGACCATCGGGATCACGGCTTGACTCCTTCGAGGTGGCTGTGCGGGCCGTCGGCCCGGCTCATGATGTTCAGGTTCTCGTAGACCAGGTCGGTGATGCGGCTGGCCGTTTCCAGGGCCCGCTGGCCGTCGCGGCCGCTGACCACCACCGGGCCCTGACCGCGCACGGCGGCCACGAAGGCCTGGATCTCGGCCAGCAGGGCGTCGGCTTCGTCGAACACGCTCTCTTCGCGGTGGATGGCCGGGGCGCCGGTCTCGGGGTCCGGCTCGCCGATGTGGTTCAGCGACAGGATGCGGTTCTGAAAGTCCACCGAGGCATAGGCATGCGACTGGAAGATGCGCATGCGGCGCTCGGACTTGGTGCTGATGCGGCTGGAGGTCACGTTGGCCACACAGCCGTTCGCGAACTCGAGGCGGGCGTTGGCGATGTCGATGTCGCCGGTCAGCACGCGGGCGCCGGAGGCACGGATCTCGGTCAGAGGCGCGTCCACCAGCGACAGGATGATGTCGATGTCGTGGATCATCAGGTCGAGGACGACCGACACATCGGTGGCGCGCGGCTTGTAGGGCGCCAGGCGGTGCGATTCGATGAATCGCGGGTGCAGCGGGCTCTCGGTGAGCCGGCGCAGCGCCGCGTTAAAGCGTTCCAGGTGCCCGACCTGCAGGACCACGCCCTGTTGCTCGGCGATCTGGTTGAGGGCCTCGGCCTGGTCCAGGGTCGCGGTGATCGGCTTTTCCACCAGCACGTGGCAGCCGGCCTCGAGGAAGTCCCGGGCGATGTCGTAGTGCAGGGTGGTGGGGGCGGCGATGGAGACCGCATCGACCTGCCCGATCAGGGCGCGATGATCGGTCTCCGCCCGGCAGCCGTGTTCGGCGGCGATGCGGTTGGCGGTTTCGGAATCGGCATCGACCACGGCGACCAGCTCGGTGTCCGGCAGGGCGGCGTATTTGGCGGCATGCCATTTGCCAAGGTGGCCCACGCCGATGGCGGCGCAGCGTAACGGGGTTTGGGACATGGGTAGGCTCGGATCCGGAGGGGGTGTGCTAGGATTTTCGGCGCTATTGTAACGGATCCCCGGCGCGGCGCATGGTTGCGTCCGGGCGATTTCCCGCAGTTCACCGTGGTGGAGACTCCATGACAGAGGCAGCGCAGCGCCATGTCGCCGGCGTGGACGAGGTGGGGCGCGGGCCGCTGGCCGGGCCGGTGGTCGCCGCAGCCGTCATCCTGCCGGAGGGCTACGCCTGCCCCGGGCTGACCGATTCCAAGAAGCTCGGGGCGAAACGCCGGGAGGCGCTGGACGCGCAGATCCGCGCGGAGGCCCTGGCGTGGTCGCTGGGTCGGGCCGAGGCATCGGAGATCGACGCGCTCAACATCCATCATGCGACGCTGCTGGCCATGCAACGCGCGGTCGCGGGCCTGTCCATCGCGCCGGCGCACCTCGTGGTCGACGGTCGCTTTACCCCCGACGGGCCCTGGACGGCCGAGGCCATCGTGGGCGGGGATGGCTCGGTCCCGGCCATCAGCGCGGCCTCGATCATCGCGAAGGTCGCCCGCGATGGCTGGTTGGACGACCTGCACGCGGAGTACCCCGATTACGGCTTTGACCGTCACGCCGGTTATCCCACCGCGGCCCACCGGGCGGCGCTGGAAACACTGGGGCCGTGTCCGCAGCACCGGCGCAGCTTCGGGCCCGTCGCCCGCGCCCTGGCGGCGCGGGAACAGGGGGATGGGACATGAGTGGAGATCGTCCCGGCTTCGTGCATCTGCGGGTGCATTCGGAATATTCCCTGATCGATGGCCTGGTCCGCCTGAAGCCGCTGGTGAATGCGGTGGTCGAGGGCGGGATGCCGGCGGTCGCGGTGACCGACCACTGCAACCTGTTCGGGCTGGTGAAGTTCTACCGTGCCGCGATTGGGCAGGGCGTGCAGCCGATCATCGGGGCGGACGTGCTGGTGCGCGATGCGCGCGCCGACGGCAGCCTGGCGCGCATGACCCTGCTGGCGCAGAACGACCCGGGCTACCGCAACCTGACCCGGCTGATCTCCCGGGCCTGGCAGGAAGGCCAGGAGAAGGGTATCCCGCGGGTGGACTGCGCCTGGCTGGACGCGGCGGCCGAGGGCCTCATCGCGCTGTCGGGGGGTATCGACGGGCTGTTCGTGAATGGTTCGGGGACGGCTCGGGCCCTCCTGCCCGAAGACCTGGAACCGTGGATGCAGCGTTTCCCGGGGCGTTTCTATCTCGAGCTGGTGCGTAGCGATCGTCCGGGCGAGGAGGCCTGGATCGAGCAGGCCCTGGCCGCGGCCGAAGCCTTTGACCTGCCGGTGGTGGCGACCAACGATGTTCGCTTCCTGCGGCCCGAGGATTTCGAGGCCCACGAGGCCCGCGTCTGTATCCACGATGGCGTGACCCTTGATGACCCGCGCCGCCCGCGCCGCTACTCGGAGGCCCAGTACCTGCGTTCGCCCGAGGAGATGGGCGAACTGTTCGCGGACATCCCCGAGGCCCTGGCGAACAGCGTGGCGATCGCGCGGCGCTGTGCCGTGAGCCTGACCCTGGGCGAATCGGTGCTGCCGGACTTCCCGGTGCCCGAGGGCTATACGGTGGAGGACCACCTGCGGGAGACCTCCGCGAAGGGGCTGGCCGCCCGCCTGGAGCGTTTCTGCTTTGCGCCGCAGGAAGATTACCAGGCGCGGTTGCAGCGCGAGCTGGACGTGATCTGCCAGATGGGCTTCCCCGGGTACTTCCTGATCGTGGCGGACTTCATCCAGTGGGCCAAGGACAACGGGATCCCGGTGGGGCCGGGGCGTGGCTCCGGCGCGGGTTCTCTGGTCGCCTATGCGCTTGGAATTACCGATCTGGATCCATTGCGTTACGAACTTTTGTTCGAGCGATTTCTGAATCCTGAGCGCGTCTCCATGCCCGACTTCGATGTCGACTTCTGCATGGAGAAACGCGACGACGTGATCGACTACGTCGCCGAGCGCTACGGGCGCGACAAGGTCTCGCAGATCATCACCCACGGGACCATGGCGGCGAAGGCGGTCGTGCGCGATGTCGGGCGCGTGCTCGGGCACGGCTACGGTTTCGTCGACCGCATTGCCAAGCTGATCCCGTTCGAGCTGGGCATGACGCTGCAGAAGGCCCTGACCGAGAGCGAGGACCTGAAGGCCCTGTATGACGAGGACGAGGAGGTCCGCGCGATCATCGACCTCGCGCAGAAACTCGAGGGCCTGACCCGCAACGCCGGCAAGCATGCGGGCGGGGTGGTGATCGCGCCGTCCGCACTGACGGATTTCTCGCCGCTGTACTGCGAAGACGACGGTGGTTCCTTGGTGACCCACTTCGACAAGGACGACGTCGAGGCGGTCGGCCTGGTGAAGTTCGACTTCCTGGGCCTGCGCACGCTCACCATCATCGACTGGGCGGTGGATAACGTCCGCAAGATGGATGCCTCGGTGCAGGTCGATCTCGATGCGATCCCGCTGGATGACCCCGAGACCTTCCGCCTGCTGAAGGACTACCAGACCACCGCCGTGTTCCAGCTGGAATCCGGCGGCATGAAGGACCTGATCCGCCGCCTGCAGCCGGACAGCTTCGAAGAGATCATCGCGCTGGTGGCGCTCTACCGCCCGGGTCCGTTGCAGTCCGGCATGGTGGACGACTTCATCGACCGCAAGCACGGGCGCGCCCAGGTGGAGTACCCGCACCCGGACCTGGAGCCCATCCTGCAGCCGACCTACGGCGTCATCCTGTACCAGGAGCAGGTGATGCAGATCGCCCAGGTGCTGGGCAACTACACCCTGGGTGGTGCGGATCTGTTGCGCCGCGCGATGGGCAAGAAGAAGCCCGAGGAGATGGCCAAGCAGCGCGAGATCTTCCTGGAGGGCGCGCTGGGGCGCGGGGTCGACGAAGGGGTTGCGACCTACATCTTCGACCTGATGGAGAAATTCGCCGGCTACGGCTTCAACAAGTCGCACTCCGCGGCCTATGCCCTGGTCGCCTATCAGACGGCCTGGCTCAAGGCGCATTATCCGGCGCCGTTCATGGCCGCGGTGCTGTCCGCCGACATGGACAACACCGACAAGGTTGTCGGGCTGATCGAGGAATGCCGGAACATGGGCCTGGAGGTCCTGCCCCCGGACGTCAATCAGTCCGACTACCGCTTCACCTGTCGCGATGCGCAGACGGTCGTCTATGGCCTGGGCGCGATCAAGGGCGTGGGCGAGTCCGCGATCGACACGCTGCTGAAGGCGCGTGGCGAGGGCGGCGACTTCCACGGGCTGGTGGACCTGTGCCAGCGCGTGGATCTCGGCAAGCTGAACAAGCGCGTGCTGGAGACGCTGGTGCGAGCCGGGGCCATGGACGGACTGGGCGCCAATCGCGCGACGCTGCTAAACGACATCCCCATGGCGGTCGCGGCGGCTGAGCAGACCGAGCGCAATGCCAGCCTGGGCGTGGTGGACCTGTTCGGAGACCCCGCCGCGGCCGTCATCCCGGAAAGCGTGACCCTCGAGGAGATGGAGGACGACGAGCGGCTGCGCGGCGAGAAGGACACCCTGGGTCTTTACCTGACCGGTCACCCGGTAGAGCGCTACCGGGACGAGCTGTTGCGGCTGACCGGAACGACACTGCAGGCGCTGGAGGCGAAGCTGGAGGATCGGCCGGACGAACCGCAGGGGCAGAAGTGGCGCGGCAAGCAGGAAACCGTCCGCATTGCCGGCCTGATCGTCGGGGTTCGGGTGCGCAACACCCAGAGCGGGCGCATGGGCATCGTGACCCTGGACGACCGCAGCGGGCGTGCCGAAGTCGTGCTGTTCAACGACGACTTCACCCGCTACAAGGATCGCCTGGAGCCGGATGCCCTGCTGGTGGCGGAGGGCACGGTCACGCTGGATGACTACGCCGGGGGTATCCGGATGCGCGCCCGGGACGTGTACAGCCTGGACGAGGCGCGGGCACAGTGGGCGCGCGCGCTGCACTTGTGCCTGGAGGGTGTGGTGCCCGAGCAGGTCGCCCATCTGCGCGGCCTGATGGAGGCGCATCGCGAAGGGACTTGCCGGGTGCACATGTGCTACCGGCGGGACGGGCTGGAGGCCGATATCAGTCTGCCGGAGGGCTGGACGATCCAGCCGGACGAACGGCTGTTGCGAGGCATCCAGCAATCCCTGGGGCCGGATTGCGAGGCCCAGGTGCTGTACGGACGGTAAGGAGGCCGGGAGATTCCGTCCGCGAACGGGAGCGGGGATTGCCGCGATTGGTTACAATTCGCGTCTCTTGGGAAACACTGATCCATGTGCACGTTCGCGTTGGTGTGCCCTATGTTCCGAGACAAGGCGCGGTGCGCCGCCGGTAGTGGTTCTACCGGCAAGTGCGGCAACGCAGGATCGAGAGCACGGGACACCAACCCCCGCAAGTCATTGAAAGCCGGGGGTCGGCCGCAAGGCAGCCCGCGGGCAAGAGCGACTCGAGCGCGAACGTGCACATGGATCAGTGTTTCCCTGGCCGGCCTCCACCAACAAGCCTTCGGGACTCTGCATGAATCCGGACTTTCTCGACTTCGAACAGCCCATCGCCGAACTGGAAGCGAAGATCCGCGATCTGCGCTATGTCGGCGACGACGCCGAGGTCAACATCCAGGAAGAGATCCAGCGCCTGGAAGACAAGTGCCGCTCATTGACCGAGAGCATCTTTGCCAAGCTCACCCCCTGGCAGGTCGCCCAGATGTCGCGGCATCCCCGGCGTCCCTACACACTCGACTACATCCCCGACCTGTTCGACGAGTTCGAGGAATTGCACGGGGATCGGGCCTATGGCGACGACCCGGCAATCGTCGGAGGCGTGGCCCGTCTCGACGGCCGGCCGGTGATGCTCATCGGGCATCAGAAAGGGCGCCAGACACGCGACAAGGTCTACCGCAACTTCGGCATGCCGCGACCGGAGGGCTATCGCAAGGCCCTGCGCCTGATGGAAATGGCCGAGCGCTTCCGCATGCCCGTGCTGACCTTCATCGACACCCCGGGGGCGTATCCCGGTGTAGGGGCCGAGGAGCGTGGCCAGAGCGAGGCCATCGCGCGCAACCTGCGGGTGATGGCGCGCCTGGACACGCCGATCATCGCCACGGTGATCGGCGAGGGCGGCTCTGGTGGGGCGCTGGCCATCGGGGTCGGTGATGCCACCTTGATGCTGCAGTATTCGACCTACTCGGTGATCTCGCCGGAAGGCTGCGCCTCCATCCTCTGGAAGAGCGCCGAGAAGGCCTCGGAGGCCGCCGAGGCGCTGGGAATCACCTCGGAGCGTCTGAACGAACTGGGGCTGGTGGACCGCATCGTGCCGGAACCGCTGGGGGGTGCCCATCGTGACCCCGAGGCGATGTCCACGAGCCTGCGTGCGGCGCTTCTGGAGACCCTGGACGGGCTCGAGGGCCTGGATCCGGGCAAGCGGCTCGAGCGGCGCTACCGCCGCCTGATGGACTACGGTGCCTTCCAGGAAGCCACTTCCTGATCCGGACGCGGGCGCGGCCGCGTCCGATCCCGTGGTTGCGGCGCTGCGGGCGTTTCTTCAGATCCACCCCGGTTACCAGCGCGTGCGCATCGCCTTCAGTGGCGGGCTCGATTCCACGGTCCTTCTGCATGCGGCCGCGCGCCTGGGCATCCCCGGCCTTGAAGCCATGCACGTCGACCACCGCCTGCGCCCGGATGCCGCACAGCAGGCCGCGCACTGCCGACGGACGGCGCAGGGCATCGGCTGTTCGTTGCAGGTGCGCGAGCTCGAGCCGCTCGTCCCCCAGGCGAACGGGCTCGAGGCGGCGGCGCGCGAGGCTCGCTATGCGCGGCTGCGCGAGGGCCTGGGGGCGGCCGATCTGATCCTCAGCGGCCAGCACGCCGACGACCAGGCCGAGACCTTCCTGCTGGCCGCCCTGCGCGGCAGCGGACCCGAGGGGCTGCAGGCCATGCGGCCCCTGCGGCGAGAGGAGGCCACCTGGCTGGGACGGCCGTTGCTGGGCCTGCCACGGGCGACGCTGGCTGACTACGCGGAGCGCGAGGGCCTTGCCTGGTACGACGACCCCAGCAACCGTGATACCCGGTTTGATCGCAACTTCCTGCGCCAGTCCGTGCTTCCGTTGCTGCGCGAGCGCTTTGGTGGCGTGGGTGGGCTGGCGCGCGCCGCCGGCTGGCAGCGCGAGGCAGCCGACCAACTGCGGACGTACTTCGCCGGTCAAATGCAACAGGCGCAGGGCCCGGTATCCGGTGCCCTGGATCTTGGCACCCTGCGGTCCCTGGATCCCGCGACGGCCCGCGGGCTGGTGCGGCACTGGTTGCGGGAACAGGACCTCCGGCCGCCCGGGCACGAGCGGCTGGGCGAATTCCTGCGCCAGGTGGCGGCGGGCAACCCGGGGGCCGCGCCGCAGGTGGAGTGGGCCGATGGCTGGATGCGGTGCTATCGGGACCAGTTGCATGCCGGGGCGAAGCGGCAGGAGACGGACATCGAGATACCGCCGGATCAGGCCTGGCCGGCGGACCAGCCGGAGCTGGTCCTGGCGGACGGACGCCGACTGGACCGAGAGAGGCTGGGGGAGCTGGGCGTCGACCCGAACGCCCACCTGACCGTTAGCTATCGCCGTGGGGGTGAGCGCGTCGCGACGCCGGCCGGGCGCCGGCCCCTCAAGAAACTGATGCAGGAACGCGGGATCGCGCCCTGGGAACGCCACCGGATTCCCTTGTTGCGTCAGGCGGATGGCGCGATTGTGGCGGTCCTGTGGCCGAAGTTGGATAATGCCGGCAGTTGACGGGACCGCCCGAATCGGACAATTCTTGGGCCGTCTCCATGGGTCTTGGGTGAGCGGCACGTGACAGGTCTCGCGGCACAGTGCGGACGACGTACGGGCATGGCATTGCTGGCGGCCGGGATGCTGCTCGCGGCACCCCTGAGCGCGGACTCCCTGACGCTCACCACCGAAAGCTACCCGCCATTCAATTTCGAGACCGAATCCGGCGAGCTGGACGGGATCTCCGTCCGGGTCATGGACCGCCTGCTGGAAGCCGCCGGGGTGGACGCGGAGATCCGTCTGCTGCCCTGGAGTCGCGCCTATGCCGAGGCCCAGTCGGAGCCCGGCACCTGCGTCTTCTCCACCACGCGCACCGCGGAACGCGAGGACCTGTTCACCTGGGTGGGACCGCTGGTCGAGAACCAGTGGCACGCGTTCGTCCTGGAGGGGGCCGATATAGAGGCGTCCTCCCTCGAGGAACTCGGCAAGTACCGGGTTGGGGGGTATCGCGACGATGCCGTGGCGCTGTATGTCGAACGGCAGGGGATTCCCGTCGATACCGCCCCGAATGACCGCCTGAACGCCCGCAAGCTTGCCGCCAATCGCATTGACGTCTGGGTGAGCGGGGAACACCTGGCGCCCTGGTATGCCCGGCAGGAGGGCATCGGGGAACTGCAATCCCTTTTCGCGTTCAACGATACAGTGATGTCGCTGGCCTGCCATCCGGAAACCGAGCGGGCGCCCCTGGAGCGCATGCAGGAAGAGCTGGATGCCATGCGGGCCGACGGGCGCTATGCGGCGATTGTAGAGGCGGTCCTGAACCGCAATGGAGAGCGGAATGAGTGAGACAGCCGAGGCCCGGGCCGACGCGTCAGCCCTGATCGCCGAAGAAGTGCTGGGTTTCCAGCGCAACATGACCCGGCGCGGCATTATCTTTTCGTTCACCGGGTATATCTCCGAGGGCATCCTGAAGGCCCTGGGGGACGCGCTGCGCCAGAAGATCCGGCTCGAATCGACCGACACGAAGACTGTGAACCGGGTGTTTTCGGTCTTCGTGGAACAGGTGCAGAACATCATTCGCTATTCGGCCGAGCGTATCGAGCACGATGCCGAGCCACCCGTCGAACTGAGCTCGGGGATGATCACGGTCGGATCGGAGAATGGCCAGTTCTTCGTGATCTGCGGCAACGTGATCGGGCGCAAGGATGCCGACACGCTGGCCGCGCGGCTGCGCGAGCTGGCGGGGATGGACAGCGACGAACTGCGCCGCTTCTACAAGGAAAAGCTGCGCGAGCCGCCGGACGAGGGCAGCAAGGGTGGCAGCATCGGCCTCATCGAGATCGCACGGAGGGCGAGCGAGCCCATCCAGTTCGACTTCCAGCACATTTCCGACGCCCATTCCTACTTTGTCCTGAAGGCCTACATCTGATGGCAGTCGTCGAAACCATTGAGCACGAGGCAACCGACCGGACCCCTGCGGTGGAGTTCGATTTCTCCGCCGGGAAATACCGGCTGTCGGGCGAGTCCTACCCCGAGGATGCGGCCAACTTTTATGGCCCACTGACCCAGGGACTGCGGCAGGCGATCGAGGATCGGGCCAGCGACGAGGTGGAATTCACGGTGGAAATGATCTACTTCAACTCGTCGACCGCGAAGGCCCTGATGAACATGTTCCAGATCCTGGAAGACGGGGCCGAGGCCGGGCTGAAGGTCCGGATCAACTGGTGCTACCACGAGGATGACGAGACCATGGAGGAGTTCGGCGAGGATTTCTCCGAGGACTTCGAACACGCCGACTACCGCATGTGTCCGCTGACATGACCGCCCCCTCTCGCGACGACCCCACGGATCCCTCGAACCGGCCCCGCGACGGGCAGGACGTGGACGGACTCGCGGACTTCTCCCTGTTCGAGCAGGAAAAGGCGATCATGCAGCGCTCCGAACAGATGCTCGAGGCGCTGGATGCCGTGGCGGATGGCGTGAAGGTGCTGGCCAAGGCCTACTCCGAGAGCTACCGCGCGCAGCGGCGCATGATGCGCATGAGCGATCGCATGCAGGCCGATCTTCAGGAAGCCAACCGCCAGCTGCGCGAGCAGGCCGAGCACCTCGCCCAGCTCAACAACGCCCTCTCCAACGAGGTCCACGAGCGTGAGCGCCTGACCGCGGAACTGGAGCGCCTGGCCCTGGAAGACGCGCTGACCGGCCTGTTCTCGCGCCGGCGGGTGATCGACTGCGTGGAGGGGATGGCCGAGAGTGTCGGCGAGGAGGCGCGCTCGCTCGCCGTGATGATGCTCGACCTGGACGACTTCAAGGCCCTGAACGACACCCACGGCCATGCCGCCGGCGATTTCGCGCTGGAAAGCTTTGCCGAGATCCTGCGCGGCGAGCTGAGCGCCGAGCAGTACGCCGGACGGATGGGCGGCGAGGAATTCCTCGTGGTGGCGGCGGACCTGGAGCTCGAAGCGGCAGTGGATCTGGCCGAACGTATCCGCCGCGCGGTGGAGAATGCCTCGCTCCACTGGAAGGGCGAGCCGCTCTCGCTGGCGGTCTCGATCGGCCTGGTGGTGACCACCAGCCCCTGGCCGGATGCCGGGGAACTGGTCGCGCGGGCGGACGATCTGCTCTATCGCGCCAAGAACGAAGGGCGCAACCGTGTCATCGTGCAAACGCACGGCGATCACGGATGATGCCGGAGGCCCGGCGGCGCAATCGAAGTCTCGTTGCCAAGCTGGCCGTCGCCACGCTTCTGGCGGCGCTTGCCCTCAGTCTCCTCAGTAGCGCCTATGTGATCGCCTCCGACTGGAATGCCTTCCGGGCGGAGACCCAGTCCCAGATCGATCGCCTGCAACGCCTGGTCGAGCCGCCGGCCGCGGAGGCCGCGTTCCAGTTGAGCGCCGATCAGGCCGATTCACTGGTCCAGGGATTGCTGGTGTTCGACGAGATCCGGCGGGTCGAGATCCTGGACGATTTCGGCAACACCCTGGCCGAGGACCAGCGGGAGGTGGAGTCGCAGGTCGGGGAATGGTCGCGATGGCTGTTCGGCGACCTGCGGGAACACGAGCGCGAACTGCGCTATCCGGACACCCGTGGCAACGTCCAGGGCGTGGGGCGGCTGCGCATTGAACTCGACCCCGGCGTGCTGGGGATGGCCTTCGTCAACCGGCTCAAGACCGGGGTCCTGACCAGCGTCACGCAGGCAGTCATCGTGTCGCTGGTGGTCGTGGTGCTGTTCTATGTGCTGATGTTGCGGCCCATGCTCAAGATCTCGCGTGCGGTGGCGGATACCGACCCCGATCAGCCCGCCCAGTGGCCCATGCCACGCCTGGGGCATCACGAAAACGACGAGCTGGGCGCGCTGGGGCGTTCCCTGGATCGCCTGCTGCGTGCCTTTCAGGCCGGTCTGGATGCCCGCGATGGCGCCCGCGGGGAGCTCAAGGCCCTGAACGCGGACCTGGAACGCCGGGTCGAGGAACGCACTCGGCAGCTGGAAGACGAGAAGGCCGAGACGGAACGGGCCCTGGCCAAGGTCGACGAGGCCAACCGGGAGCTGGAACGCAGCAATCGCCTTGTGGTGGAGAGTATCCGCTATGCGCGGCGCATCCAGACCGCGATGCTGCCGGACAAGCACGCCCTCGATGGGCACATGGACGAGGTGCAGATCTACTGGGAGCCCCTGCACCTGGTGGGGGGCGATTATTTCTGGGTCGAGGCCATCGACGGTCACAGCATCCTGGTGGTCGCGGACTGCACCGGGCATGGCGTGCCGGGTGCCTTCATCACCCTGGTGGTGGCCTCGGCGCTGGACCGTATCCTCCACGAACATCGCCTGATGGAGCCCTCTGCCATCCTGCGCGAGATGGACCGGCTGGTCCGTTCGCGCCTGCGCCAGGATGGCCACGATTCCGATTCGGACGACGGCCTGGAGGCGGCGGTCTGCGTCTACCGCCCGGAGGACCGTGTGCTGTCCTTCTCCGGCGTCGGGCTGCCGCTGATGATCGACCGGGGAGGCGCGGTGGAGGAGATTCGCGGCGTGCGCGGGGGACTCGGCTACCGCAGTCTGGAACCCGCCCAGCCGGTGGACCACGAGGTGCCGGTGGAGCCGGGTGTCGAATTCTTCCTGATCACCGACGGGGCGCACGATCACGTGGGCGGGGAGCCGCCGCGCCTGTTCGGACGTCGGCGCCTGCGCCAGGTCCTGGCCGAGAAGAGCGGGCGCGACCTGTCCGCCAAGATCGACGCGGTGGTGCGGGTGCTGGAGGACTACCGCGACGGCGAACCGCGCCGCGACGACATGACGCTGGTGGCATTCCGGCCGCTGTCACCGGCGGCCGGAAACGAGGAGTTGCCCGCGCCTTCCGATTGAGCGGGGGCGGGCGCTCTGGTACTCTTTCAGGCGTTTTCGGCCCACCCCGGATTGCCGTTGCGAGCCGGGGTGGGGCGCTTGTCAGCTCCCAGCCAGGTTTCCCGCATGACGCGTTTTGTTTTCATTACCGGAGGCGTGGTCTCGTCTCTGGGCAAAGGTATTGCATCCGCCTCGCTGGGAGCGATCCTCGAGGCCCGCGGGCTCAAGGTCACGCTGCTCAAGCTGGACCCGTACATCAACGTGGATCCCGGCACCATGAGTCCGTTCCAGCATGGCGAGGTCTTCGTCACCGCGGACGGCGCGGAGACGGATCTCGATCTGGGCCATTACGAGCGCTTCGTGCGCATCCAGACCTCCCGGCGCAACAACTTCACCACCGGGCAGATCTACGAGAACGTGATCCGCAAGGAGCGCCGGGGCGACTACCTGGGCGGCACCGTGCAGGTGATCCCGCATATCACCGACGAGATCAAGCGCTCGATCCACGAGGGGGCCGGCGATGCCGACATCGCCCTGATCGAGATCGGCGGTACCGTCGGGGACATCGAATCCCTGCCGTTTCTCGAGGCGATCCGTCAGATGGGGGTGGAACTGGGGCACGAGAACGCCCTGTTCATGCACCTGACCCTGGTGCCGTTTATCGAGGCCGCCGGCGAGATCAAGACCAAGCCGACCCAGCACTCGGTCAAGGAACTGCGCTCCATCGGCATCCAGCCGGATATCCTGCTGTGCCGCTCGACCCAGGCGGTACCCGACAGCGAGCGCCGCAAGATCGCGTTGTTCACCAACGTCGAGGAGAAGGCCGTCATATCCGCGGTCGACGTCGACAACATCTACAAGATTCCGCTCTGGCTGCATTCGCAGAAGCTCGACGAGATCGTGCTGCGGAAGCTGCATATCGAGGCGCCGCAGGCGGATCTCTCGGACTGGAAGCACGTGGTCAATGCCATGGAATTCCCGGAGTCCGAGGTGACCGTGGGCATGATCGGCAAGTACGTCGACCTGACCGAGTCCTACAAGTCCGTGAACGAGGCCCTGACCCACGCCGGCGTGCAGGTCGGGACCCGGGTCCGCATCCGCTACCTCGATTCGGAGAAGCTGGAGGGAGCGGAGGACGAGGCCGCCCGCGAACTCGAGGGGCTGGATGCCATCCTGGTTCCCGGCGGCTTCGGCGAGCGCGGCGTGGAAGGCAAGATCGCCGCCGTGCGCTACGCCCGCAAGCACAATGTGCCCTATCTGGGGATCTGCCTGGGCATGCAGGTGGCCGTAATCGAGTTCGCGCGGGATATTGCGGGCCTGGAAGGGGCACACAGCACCGAGTTTGTCCCCGATACGCCGCACCCGGTGATCGCGCTCATTACCGAGTGGCAGGACCAGGAAGGCCGCATCGAGCGACGTGACGCCGACAGCGACCTGGGCGGCACCATGCGCCTGGGCGCCCAGAACGCGCGCCTGACGCCGGGCTCGCGCATTGCCGAGGCCTATGGCCGCGAGACGGTGGAAGAACGCCATCGCCATCGATTCGAATTCAACAATGCCTACCGCGAACGGCTGGAGGCCGCCGGATTGCGGATCTCCGGGGTGTCGGAGTCCGGTGAGCTGGTGGAGGCCGTGGAACTGGCGGAGCACCCGTGGTTTGTTGGCTGCCAGTTCCATCCGGAGTTCACCTCCACCCCGCGGGATGGGCACCCGTTGTTTACCGGTTTCGTGCGTGCCGCCCGGGTCTACCAGGACGCGCGCGAGCCGGAAACCACCACGGCGCTGACGGAATAGGGCGCCGATACACGATTCTTTAGCAGCCGCGCCCGGAGGGTGGCGGCTGGCGGACAGGACAGAGCATGCAGCTTTGCGGTTTTGAAGTCGGCCTTGACCGGCCCTTTTTTCTGATAGCAGGCCCCTGTGTCATCGAATCCGAGGCGATGGCCCTGGAGACGGCTGGCGCGCTGAAGGCGATGGCCGACGACCTGGGCATCCCCTTCATCTACAAGTCGTCGTTCGACAAGGCCAACCGCTCGTCGACCCGGAGTTTCCGGGGCCTGGGCATGGCCGAGGGCCTGCGCATCCTGGACAGGGTGAAGTCGGAGATCGGCGTGCCGGTCCTCACCGACGTGCACGAGGATACGGCGCTGGACGAGGTCGCCAGTGTGGTGGATGTTCTGCAGACGCCGGCCTTCCTCTGCCGCCAGACCAACTTCATTCAGAATGTTGCGCGCCAGGGCCGCCCGGTGAACATCAAGAAGGGCCAGTTCCTCGCACCCTGGGACATGGGCAACGTGGTCGACAAGGCGCGCGAGGCGGGCAATGACCAGATCATGGTCTGCGAGCGCGGGGTTTCGTTCGGCTACAACACTCTGATCTCCGACATGCGCGGCCTGGCCCAGATGCGCCAGACCGGCTGCCCCGTGGTGTTCGATGCGACCCACTCGGTCCAGCAGCCGGGCGGACAGGGTGCCTGTTCCGGTGGGCAACGCGAGTTCGTGCCGGTACTCGCGCGATCCGCGGTGGCGGCCGGTGTCTCCGGACTGTTCATGGAGACCCACCCGGACCCGGAGAAGGCCCTGTCCGATGGCCCCAACGCGTGGCCACTGCCAAAGATGGCCGAGCTGCTGAAGACGCTGAAGGCGCTGGACGCCGCGACCAAGGCGCAGCCGTTCGCCGAGGCGGAGTACGGCCTCGGCTAACGACCCATTGATTCGATAAAGCGTCCCGGGCGGTCCCGCCCGGGCGGGTATTTTTCAAGGAGAGAGCATGTCCCAGATTGCGGAGATTCACGCCCGCGAGATCATCGACTCCCGGGGCAACCCGACGGTCGAGGCCGATGTTGTCCTGGATTCCGGCGCCATGGGGCGCGCGGCGGTGCCGTCCGGCGCCTCCACGGGCGCCCGCGAGGCCCTGGAGCTGCGCGACGACGAGAAGCGCTACGGCGGCAAGGGAGTGCTGAAGGCGGTGGGCCACGTGAATGGCGAGATCCGCGATGCGCTGCGCGGCATGGAGCTGGACCAGACCGCCGTCGACCGCCGCATGCTCGAGCTGGATGGGACCGAGAACAAGTCGCGCCTGGGCGCCAACGCCCTGCTGGCCGTGTCCATGGCCACCTCGCACGCCCTGGCGGCGGATCGCGAGCAGCCGCTGTTCGAGACCCTGGGTGGCGCGGATGCCACGCTCCTGCCGGTGCCGATGATGAACATCATCAATGGCGGCGCGCACGCGGACAACAGCGTGGACATGCAGGAGTTCATGATCCTGCCGGTCGGGGCCGAGTCCGTGCGCGAGGCCGTGCGCTATGGCGCCGAGGTCTTTCACGCGCTGAAGAAGGTCCTCTCCAGGCGCGGGCTGGCAACGGCGGTCGGCGACGAGGGCGGTTTTGCCCCGGACCTGCCGTCGAACTCCGCGGCGATCGAGGTGATCCTGGAGGCCATCCACAATGCCGGCTTCAAGGCGGGCGAGGACATCTGGATCGGCCTCGACTGTGCGAGCTCCGAGTTCTACCGCGACGGGCGCTACCACCTGGACTCCGAGGGCAAGGCCTTCTCGGCGGACGAATTCTCCGACTATCTCGCCCACTGGGTCGACCAGTACCCGATCCTGACCATCGAGGACGGGATGGCCGAAGATGACTGGGACGGCTGGAAGACCCTGACCGAGCGCCTGGGCGAGCGCGTGCAGCTGGTGGGCGACGACCTGTTCGTCACCAATACCCGCATCCTGCAGGAAGGCATCGACAAGGGTGTCGCGAACTCCATCCTGATCAAGCTCAACCAGATCGGCACGGTCACCGAGACGCTGGAAGCCATCGAGATGGCGCGCAAGGCCAACTACACGGCGGTGATCTCGCACCGTTCCGGCGAGACGGAAGACGTGACCATCGCGGATCTGGCGGTGGCCACCCGCGCCGGCCAGATCAAGACCGGTTCTCTGTCGCGGTCCGACCGCGTGGCCAAGTACAACCAGCTGATCCGCATCGAGGAGCACCTGGGGCCGCGGGCCACCTATCCCGGCATGTCGGCGTTCACTTTCGGGCGCTGATCCAGACGCTGGTCCGCCGTGTCGATCACGCCGTCTGCAGCCTGCGGTGCGGTTCCTGTCCCCGGCCGTGCGGGGCTCGTAGAATGCCGGGCATGCTGGCCACTCGCAAAAGCCCTCGTCCTGTCGCTCCCGCGTTTGTCGCGGCGCACGGGCGAGGGCTTTTTCTGTCCCTGCATTCGGAGTTCGGCTGATGCGCGGCCTGCTGATCGGTCTGGCGCTGGTGCTGCTGGCGCTGCAATGGCCCCTGTGGCTGGGCGAGGGGAGCTGGCGCGACGTGCGCGACCTGCGCGAGCAGGTAGAGCGCCAGCAGGCCGCGAATGCCGAGCTGGAGCAGCGCAACCAGGCCCTGGAGGCCGAGGTTCGCGACCTGCGCGGGGGTACGGCCGCGGTCGAGGAGCGTGCCCGCCGCGACCTGGGCATGATCCGCGAGGACGAGATCTTCTTCTTCGTGGTGGGCGACGACGAGCCCGCGACGCTGGACGTCGAGCCGCTGCCAGGATCGGCCGGCGAGACCGACCCGGGTCCGGATTCGCGCGTACCCGAGGATGCGGAACCGGCGACCGACACCCTGCCACCGGAGGATCCCTTTGATGGCTGACGCTGGTAGTGGATCCGGGCGGGAGCCGGCCTTCTGGGCATTGATCCCGGCGGCGGGTGTGGGGCGGCGCATGGGCTCGGACCGCCCCAAGCAGTACCTCACGCTGGGGTCGCGCACGATCCTGTCGCATACCCTTTCCGTCTTCCTCGAACATCCGCGGATCCGCGGCGTGGTGCTGGTCATGGGCCCGGATGTCGATCCGGATGCCCTGGATCTGCCGCTGGCCGGGGGGCGGCTGTTCCGCGCGGCCGGCGGCGCGGAGCGCGCGGACTCGGTGCAGAACGGGCTGGAGTTTCTCGCCGAGCGGGCGCACGAGGATGACTGGGTCCTGGTCCATGACGCGGCTCGTCCCTGTCTTCCGGTGGCGGACCTCGACCGGTTGCTGCGCGAGCTGCGCGACGATCCGGTGGGCGGGCTGCTGGCAAGCCCCAGCACCGACACCATCAAGTGGAGCGACGGGACCGGGCACGTCGAGCGGACCCTGGACCGGGCACGCGTCTGGCGGGCCCTGACGCCGCAGATGTTCCGGCTGGGTGTGCTGCGCGAGGCCAATGCGCGGGCCCGCGAGGCAGCGCATCCGGTGACCGACGAGGCCAGTGCCATCGAGTTTCTGGGGCAAGCCCCGCGACTGATCGAGGGCTCCGCGATGAACATCAAGATCACCCGTGCCGAGGATCTCGAGCTGGCGCGCCTCTACCTGATGCAGCAAGGGCGGCTGGAAGGGCGGTTCAGCGCATGAGCGGGTTTCGCATTGGTCAGGGGTTCGATGTCCATGCCTTCGGGGACGGCGATCACCTTGTGCTCGGCGGGGTGCGGATCCCGTTCGAGCGCGGATTCGTCGCGCACTCGGATGGCGACGTGTTGATCCACGCGGTCTGCGATGCCCTGCTGGGCGGCGCGGCGCTGGGGGATATCGGCCAGCACTTTCCGGATACCGACCCGGCGTTTCGCGGTGCGGACAGCCGCGCCCTCCTGCGCGAGACCATCCAGCGCGTGGCCGCGGCCGGGTGGCGCCCGGTCAATATCGACTCGACCGTGATCGCGCAGGCACCGAAGCTGGCTCCGCATGTGCGCGGCATGCGCGAGCATGTCGCGGCGGATACCGGGCTTGATGTCGGGGCGGTCAGCGTGAAGGCCACGACCACCGAGCACCTGGGCTTTACCGGGCGCAAGGAGGGCGTGGCGGCGCAGGCGATTGTGTTGCTCGAGCCTTCTTCGGGGATGATGCGGGTATGACGTCCGGGGAGGCCAAGCCCGGCATCCAGGGGCTGCATCACGCCAGCCTGGTGGTGGCCGATACCGTGGTGGCCGCGGCCTTCTACGAGGGGCAGCTGGGGCTGGAGCGGCTGCAACGGCCCGAGCTCGGTTTTCCCGGTCTGTGGTACGCGCTGGGCGGCGGTCAGGCCCTGCATCTGCTGGAGGTACCGAATCCCGACCCGGTGGAACGCCCGGTGCGCTGTGGGCAGGACCGCCACCTGGCGCTGCGGGTGCTCGGCCTGGAGGCCCTGGTCGCGCGTCTGGAGGCTGCCGGGGTGGTGGTTGAACGCAGCCGGTCCGGGCGCCCGGCGGCGTTCGTGCGCGACCCGGATGGCAATGCCATCGAGCTGATCGAGGACGCCGCTGCCTGAATCCGGAAACGGGAGGCCCGTCATGAGCGATTCGCGTTACATCCTGGCCCTGGATCAGGGAACCACCAGTTGCCGGGCGATCCTGTTTGACCGAGCCGGCACGATCGCGGGTGTGGCGCAGAAGGACTTTCGCCAGATCTACTCGAAGCCGGGCTGGGTGGAACACGATGCCATGGAGATCTGGGGCACACAGATTGGCGTGGCACGCGAGGTCCTGGAGACCCGCGGCATCAAGCCGTCCCGGCTCGCGGCGATCGGGATCACCAACCAGCGCGAGACCACGGTGGTCTGGGATCGGGCGACGGGCGAACCGATTGCCAACGCCATCGTATGGCAGGACCGGCGCACCGCATCGTTCTGCGACGACCTGAAGGCGGCGGGTCACGAGGCGATGATCCGCGAGCGAACGGGGCTGGTCGTGGACGCCTATTTCTCCGCCAGCAAGCTGCGCTGGCTGCTCGACCACGTGGACGGGGCGCGGGAACGGGCGGAGCGGGGCGAGCTGGCTTTCGGCACGGTGGACAGCTGGCTGATCTGGAACCTGACCCGCGGTGAGCGGCACGTGACCGACGTGACCAACGCCGCGCGCACCCAGCTGTTCAATATTCACACCCTGGAGTGGGATGCGGAGCTCCTGGAGCGGTTCGGCATTCCCCGGGCAATGCTGCCGGAGGTCCACGATTCCAGTGGTGTTCTCGGGGTGACCGGGGCCGAGATGTTCGGCGGCGCGGAGGTCCCGATTGCCGGGGTGGCGGGAGATCAGCACGCGGCCCTGTTCGGCCAGGCCTGCTTCGAGCCCGGCATGGCCAAGAACACCTACGGGACGGGGTGTTTCCTCCTGATGAACACGGGCGAGGCGCCCGTGGAATCACGCTCCGGCCTGCTGACGACCGTTGCCTGGTCGCTGGACGGCCGGGTGGAGTACGCACTGGAGGGCTCGATCTTCATTGCCGGGGCGGCGATCCAGTGGTTGCGCGACGAGCTTCACCTGATCGATTCCGCGGAGGATTCGGAGTACTACGCGGGCAAGGTGGCGGACGCCGACGGGGTCTACGTGGTGCCGGCGTTCGCCGGGCTCGGGGCCCCGTACTGGGACATGTATGCCCGTGGGGCCATCTTCGGACTCACCCGGGGCACGCGCAAGGAGCACATCACGCGCGCCACGCTGGATTCGCTCGCCTATCAGACGCGGGATGTGATCGAGGCGATGCAGCAGGATTCCGGGATCGCCCTGAAGGCCCTCCGGGTCGATGGCGGGGCCGTGGCGAACAACGTGATGATGCAGTTCCAGGCGGACATGCTCGGGGTGCGGGTCGAGCGCCCGGCGGTCACCGAATCGACGGCGCTGGGGGCCGCCTGGCTGGCGGGGCTGGCGGTTGGGTTCTGGAGCCGCGACGAGCTGGCGCAAAAAACTGGGCTGGACCGGGTGTTCGAACCGGAGATGGATGCGGCCACCCGGGAAGGGTACTACCGCGGCTGGAAGAAGGCGGTGAAGCGCACCATGGGCTGGGCGCGCGAGGACGAGGGGGATCCGGCGTTGTAGCGGGGTGGGACCGTGTGGGTGCTCCGGCGCGGGCAGGGGCTTCGCCGCCGAGGCGGCTCCTACATGGACGGACCCGATTCGCGACGATGTTCAGGGTCATCCAGGCCGCTAGATGGGATTCGCTGCGCTCATCCCATCCTGCACGGAGGTCTGAAGGTCATTGCCCATCAGGCAGGCGCATGGCGAACGGGTGGCAGACGGGTCCCTGTCACCCGTAGGAGCCGCCTCGGCGGCGAAGCCCCTGCCAGACCCGGCTTGGCCCCGGGCGTCAGTCCATGCTGGCCGGTTCGGCGGCGAGCTGGCCGGACTGGTAGTCGCTGATGGCCTGTTCGATCTCTTCGGAGGTGTTCATCACGAACGGGCCGTAGTGGGCGATCGGCTCGCCCAGCGGACGGCCCTTGAACAACAGTACCCGCGCGTCCTGTTGCGCGATCAGGTGGATCTGCGTGTGGCCGCGCCAGATGCCCATCTGGCCGGTCGCCAGGCCGGTCAGCTCGCCGTCGAACACGTAGGCCAGCACGCGATCCTCAAGCTGGACCGCGAGCGACAGGCGATAGCCGGCGGGCAGCATGAGGTCGGCCATGGCGGCGCCTTCGCCGATCTGCGGCAGCGCGCCTTCGGTGTCCCCGGCGCTGGTCTGCCAGGAGCCGGCAATGGCCTTGAAGCGCAACGAATCGTCGTCTTCCGGCAGGTGACGCATCGCGTCCGCGCGCACGTCGCGGTAGCGCGGCGGGTCCATCTTGCGCGCGGCGGGCAGGTTCACCCACAGCTGGAAGCCGTGCAGGCCGTCGGCATCCAGCAGCGGCATCTCGGAGTGGATCACGCCGCGGCCGGCGCTCATCCACTGCGCCTCGCCGGCCTCGACGCGGCCCTGGTTGCCCATGGAGTCCTCGTGGGTCAGGCCGCCATGGACCAGGTAGGTCAGTGTCTCGAAACCGCGATGCGGATGGGAGGGGAAGCCGCCGATGTAGTCCTCGCGCGCGCTGGCCTTCAGTTCGTCCAGCATCAGGAAGGGATCCAGCCCGCCACTAAAATCATGGATGCGCCGAATCTTCACCCCGGCCCCGTCCTGGGTGGGATGAGAGTTCTTCACGCTGTCCGGCGGTGTCGGGTTCATGGCGTTCTCCTTCGCAACAGATCTGCACCATACCGACCATGAAACGAAAAGAAAATTGCATCGTTTCCCGTCATGGGGCGTTCTGTCAGGTGGCCGAAAGCGCCCAGGAATCGGCGAACATCTCCAGGCTTTCGATGAAATCGGGATCGTGTTCCTGACGATTGATGGTCAGGTGCAGGGTGACGGCCCGCGGTTCCGGCGGGTGACCGGTGGTCAGCGTCCAGGCGAGGCCATTGGGGCATTCCGGAAGGGAAAAGCGCACGCCGCCGTTGATCAGCTCCCGATGGACCCGGAATTCGCCCCACAGGCAGTAGACAACGCCGGCATCCGGGCCTTCGTCCTGGACGAGTGTGTCGATGGCATCGCTGAGGCCGGGCAGGGCGGGGACATTCAGCCTCTGCTGCAGGCCAGTGGCGTCCAGCGTGGCGGGCAGGGTGCGGAAGAACTCCATCGGGTCACTCGCTGCGCGGCAGGAAAACGGGCAGGCCGTCCACCTCGCCGACGCTCAGGGGTTGGTTGTACAGGCGTTCCAGCGCGCTGGGCACCAGCATGGTGGCTGTCGGGCCCCAGCAGGCCTGCCCGTCCGGGAACAGCAGGAGCAGGTGGTCGCAGTATCGCGCGGCCAGATTCACGTCATGCAGGACCAGGACCGCGGCACGGTGTTCCTGCGCGACGATCGCCTGCACGCGATTGAGAACGGCCACCTGATGGTGGAGGTCCAGCTGGCTGGTGGGCTCGTCCAGCAGCAGCAGACTGGGGTCCTGGGTCAGGACCGTCGCGATCGCCAGGCGCTGGCGTTCGCCCCCGGACAGGGTGTCGACCATGCGGTCCTCCAGGTCGGCGAGATCCATCTCCGCGAGCGCGGCCCGGGCGCGGGCGTAGTCCTCGGCGGTCTCGATATCCCAGGGGCGCAGGTACGGGTGGCGACCGATCAGGGCGGTTTCCAGAACCGTCGCGGGAAAGCCGTCGTGGTGCGTCTGGAAGACGAGCCCCAGGCGGCGCGCGAGTTCCGCCCGGGGCAGGGTGGAAATGCCCTGCCCCTTGATATCGATGCGTCCGGCGCGCGCGGCACGCAGGCCGGCGAGGGTTTGCAGCAGCGTGCTCTTGCCGGCGCCATTGGGGCCGAGGATGCCCCAGCATTGCCCGGGGTCGACGGTCAGTTCCAGGGGCGCGCCGGGGGGGCGTCCGGGGATGTCGATCACCAGGTCGTCCGTGGCCAGCAGGGTATCGGGGCCCGGCTTCTGATGGACGCTGCGCGCGCCCGGGCCCGGGTCGTCGTGGGGCTGGCGGGTCGCGGGGGCGGAATGGGGCGTGCGCGGCATCAGCGGCTCCGGTACAGCAGGAACAGGAACACGGGTACCCCCAGCATTGCGGTGATCACGCCCACGGGCAATTGTTCGGGCGCGATCATGGTCCGCGCCAGGGTGTCGGCCAGGGTGAGCAGGATGCCGCCGCCCAGCGCCGATGCCGGCAGGATCACGCGCTGGTCGTTACCGAAGATCAGGCGCAGCATGTGCGGCACGATCAGTCCGACAAAGCCCACCGCGCCAACCTGCATCACCGCGGTCGCGGTAATCAGCGCCGCCGCGATATAGATGCTCCACTCCACCGGCCGCACGGCCACGCCCAGCGCGGCCGCCTGCATCGGGCCGCGCGCGAGGACGTTCAAGGTCCGGCCCAGTGGCAGCGCCAGCAGCACGACCAGTACCAGCACGATCCAGGCAGGGTAGGGGTTGCGGGCATGGGAGACATCGCCCATCAGCCAGTAGAGCATGCCCGGCAACTCGGCCGTGGGGCTGACCGCCAGCAGGAAGCTGATCATGGCGCCCCAGCCCGCGGCCACCACCACTCCGGTCAGGAGCAGGCGCGTCGGGGTCCAGCTACCGGTGCCGTGCGCCAGGCCGAATACGATCACCGTGGACAACAGCGCCCCGGCGAATGCGGCCAGGGAAACGGAGAACATCGACAGGCCGGCCAGCATGGCCAGGAGGGCCCCGACGGACGCACCACCGGAGAGGCCCAGTACATAGGGGTCGGCCAGCGGGTTGCGCAGCAGCACCTGCATCAGGGCCCCCGCCAGCCCCAGCAGCCCGCCGGCCGCGAAGGCCGCCAGCGCGCGCGGAAGGCGCAGCTCCAGGACCAGCGTGTCGTGCAGCCGGCTCCCGTCTCCCGCCACGACGGCGAGCAGATCGGCCGGCGCGATGGCGACACTGCCGAAGGCCAGCGCGATCAGGATCGCCAGCAGCGACGCGGGCAGCAGCACCGCAGTGGCAAGGAGAAAGGAGCGGGTCACGGGGGATCAGTCGGTCCGGCGCGAGCGGGCGCGTTCCAGCTCTTCGCACATCAGCCGCGTGCCTTCCGCGATGCGCGGGGTATGACGCTGAAGCAGCGACGGCGGAATGAAGTACAGATTGTCGCGTTGCACGGCCGTCATGTCCTCCCACTGCTCCCAGGCGAGGACCCAGTCGGGGCGATCCTCGCCCATGCCGCCGCCGATGATCACCTCCGGGTCGGCCTCGATCACCGCCTCGCGATCCATGCGCGGCACCAGCCGATCCAGGTGCCCGAACACGTTCACGCCGCCACACAGCCGGATCGCCTCGCTGATCAGATGCTCGTCGTTGACGGTCATCAGCGGCTGTTCCCAGACCTGGTAGAACAGGCGTACCGGAGCGCGGTCCTCGTAGTCCAGACGCAGGGTTTCGATCTCGTCGAGAAAGGCCTGTACGGCCACCTGGCCCTGATCCTCGGTACCGGCAAGCCGGGCCATGCGGCGCATGCTGGAGGCGACGCCCTCGAAGCTGCGGGGCTCGGAGACGTAGACGTTCAGTCCGAGTTCGCGCATGCGCTCGATCTGCGAGGCGGAGTTGCCGCTGCGCCAGGCGACTACCAGGTCCGGGTCGAGCTGTACGACGCGTTCCAGGTCGATGCGGCTGTAGCCCCCGATGCGCGGGATCCTCTCCGCTTCCGGCGGGAAGTCGCTGTGCTGGGTCACCCCGACCAGCTTGTCCCCGGCGCCGACGGCGAACAGCACCTCCGTGATGTGCGGGGCCAGGCTGACGATGCGGGTGGCCGGGGCTTCCAGGCGTACCTGCCGATCCGTGTCATCCGTCACCGAGACGGCATCGGTATCGGCATGGCTGGCCGGGCTCACCAGGAGGGCGCAAGTGGCGAGCAGTGCCAGCACCAGTCTCGAACGGTATAACATACGAAAGGTTCCTTGGTTCCGTAGGGTCGGGCAACGGTGCGGGCGGGGCTGGCGCGGGTGTTCGCCGGCGATATTCGGCGGTGGCATGCCCAGCCGGAGGATCCAGCCTCTCCGGCGGCCCGTCCCGACAGCGCGCGTCATGATAACAGCTGCCCCGGCGGGCACGCCGCTTCCCCGTTGGGACTGGTGACAAGCGGCTGAGCGAGCCGTTGACCCGCGGTGCCCCGGATGCGCCGCGGCCTTGCCGTGTGCGCTTTACGATTTCATCGGGAGGGTCAGGGAAGCGCTCGCACCACCGTCAGGACCGGCCATGAGGCTCGCATCCCCCCCATGGAGCCTCGCGATGCGTCGCACAAGGTAGAGCCCCATTCCTACCCCCGCGATCTGCGACATGTTGTCGCCCCGGGTGAATTTTTCGAAGAGCTTTTCCGGGGCAGCGTTTTGCAGGCCCGGTCCCGCGTCGACCACCTTAAGATTCACGCGATCGGAGCCACCGGGCTCTGCGATGACAGTGATCTGCGTGCCCTCGGGGGCGACCTTGGCTGCGTTGTCGATGAGATTCAGGAGCGCCACGCGGACCAGGGCGGGGTCGAAGGTCATCTCACTGGGTATGGCCCCGACGTCCAGTAACAGTTCGTGGCGGGTTACGGATTGGCGAGCGTGTTCAACCACCTCTTCCAGAAAGGCCCGCGAGGCAACACTCTCCGCCCGTACCCTCCAGGCGTCGGATTCGAAGCGGTCTTCCGTCAGCAGGTTGTCCATGAAGCCGGTCATACGGTTGACCGCGCGACGGATTCGCTGCAGGACTTTGGCGGGCGGAATGGTGCCCTGTTCGCGCTGGGCATCCAGCACCGTGCAGGCCGAAGCGATGGAGGCAATGGGTGAGCGCAGCTCGTGGGAGATCATGGCGAGAAACTGGCGATGATCACTCAGGGCGGTCTCCGCCGTCCGGCGGGCCGTGTCGAGCTCGGTGGTGCGTTCGTCTACTAGCCGTTCCAGTTCAGCCCGCTTCTCTTCCTTGCTGCGCATGCGCTCGCGCCGCTCGAGGACCACGCGTGCCCCCAGCCCGGCGAGGACGATGACCGAGGCCAGTAACACCGAAATCGCCATGGCCGGTTCGGAGAACGCAGCGGGTACCCGGGGCAGCCAGCCGATGCTGGAAAAGTAAAGCAGCTTGGTGACCTGCCAGGGCAGGACGTAGCCGGCGAAGGCGTAGCCCCACAGCACCACCCCCTTGCGCCACGCCATGTACCCGAGAACGGGGCTGAACAGGGCGATGCTCAGCCCCCACAGCGCGAGGAAATGCATCATCGGCCGATGGGGGAGGAACAGGAACAGTACGCCGATCAGGCCGAAACTGAAGATCAGGCCGATCAACACCCGGTCAATGCGCGGAAACAGCTCGCGGGTCCGCAGCAAGATGCGGTGCAGGATCAGCAGCAGCATCCCCACCAGCGACAGCGAGAGGCCGATGGCCGGCCGGGTCCAGTCGGGGGATTCGGGCCAGAATTCGCGAAAGGCCATCCCCTTGATGCTCCAGCGGAACAGGAGGAAGGCAAGGCTCAGCAAGCCGAAGACCAGAAAGCCCGGCTCGCGCAGCATCAGCCACATCACCACCCCGAACAGCAGCATCAGGATGACCGCGCCGGCCATGAAATACTCCAGCCGCGTGGCGCTGCGTTCCCTTTCGAGTAGCTCCGCGGTGGCATGGAGTTGTGGGTGGATCACGATGGGCGTGTCGCTGGCGACGCGGACCAGCAGCTCCTTTGATGCATGCGCGGGGATGTCCACGGAAAACACCTGCGTCAGGGTCGGCAGTTCCCGTTCCGATAAGGGGACGGCCCGGCCTCCGGGGCGGGTGACCCAGCGGCCATCAATGCGTTCGTGATAGGTCACCTCCCGCAGCCGCGCCTGACCGACCTCCAGCCAGCGCAACACCGCTTCGGGGCGATCGTTGGTCACTTCCAGCTTCAGCCAGAAGGCGGAATCACTGGCGCCAAGCCGGTGGCGATCCTTCGCCAGCGGCAAGGGGCTGAGCGGGATGGCGCCGGCCGCCACCTCCGCTGGACCCAGTTGTCCACTGGGGTCTTCGCCCATTACCAGACCCTTGACGCGAACGTCGTCGGCGGCTGCGAGGAGCGACGGGGCCGGTAAAAGCGCGAGCAGCAGGGTCAGCAGCAGGGCCGGGCGGATGCGGGGCACCGGGCTCAATCCATCGTGAACGGCCGGGTCAACTCCAGCCGTTGCCGTGGGGCGGTGGCCAGGGGCAGGGCATCGCCCGTGCACGACTCGACCTTCTTGCGCAGGCGACTCATCAATACATCGATGCGGTGGAAGCGGAACTGGGATGGGTTATCGCTCAGTACGGTGGCGAGATCGAGCCGCGAGACCTTGCCGCCACCGTGGACGAGACACTCCAGGAAGGCGAATTCGTTGGGGGTCAGATCCACACACTGGCCATTCGGTGAGTACAAGCAACGTCCTTCCCGGAGTATGCGCCAGGTGGGTTCGGGCCCACGGAGGCCGGCGTCCGACTGGCCGCTGCTGGCCGCCAGCCGTCTGGACAAGGCTTCGACGTGGGCGGCCAGTTCCCGCAGGTCGACGGGTTTGGTCAGGTAGACATCGGCGCCCGCCTCAAGCCCTGCCAGGCGGTCATTCAGCTGTGAGCGCGCACTCACGATGATGATGCCGATACCGGTTTCCATGACGTGGCGCGCCACACTCAAGCCGTCTTCCTCGGGCAGACCGATGTCCAGCACCACCACATCCACCGGTTGGGCGACCAACTGGCGGTAGAAGCCCGCCGCGCTTTCTTCCGTCCATACGGTGCAGCCCTGCATGGCCAGGTACTCCGCCATGCTGGCGCTCTGATCCACGTCGTCTTCGACAATGGCGATACGGATGGCGCTGGGTTCGCTGGGATTGAGGGCGTCTTGCATGATCCGACTGAACGCCTGGTCGGTTACAGATGGGAGGCCTGCGGTCATGAGACACCACAGTGTGGCCGTTTAGCTGGAGGCCAAAGAGTACACCTTTCTGCCGCTTGGCCAAATGTTCAGGCGTTGCTTCCGGATCCGTGATGAGAGGAATGGTGAGAGTCCGTGAGTGGACGGGCAGGGCCGCGACGGTTCCAATGTGACGAAGTTCAAAAAAACCGTGACAGCACGGGAGAATTTGCCATGTCCGCCAGTCCCCGCCGTTCCCTGAATGCCCTGCCGCAGGTTCTGGGCCTTGGGCTGAAGCATTCGCCCCTGGTCCTTGGCGCCGTCATGGCGTTGGTGGCGGGAGCGGTGCAGGCGGACGGGACCTGTGACCAGGACGGCAATACCTACACCTGCGAATTCACGGACACGGGCGCGCATGCGCTCAATCTCTCCGAGTATCTGGAAGACGATGAGCACACCATCAGCGAGATCGAGTATCTCGCTGTTGGTGGCGGTGGTGGTGGTGGCGGTGGCAACGGCAATGCCGGTGGTGGTGGCGGTGCCGGCGGCTTCGTCGAAGGCACCATGGCGGTCGGACCGACCGACACCTTGAACCTTTACGTGGGCAGCGGCGGCAGCCGCGGCAGCGGCAGCCCGGATAACCAAACCGACTCCTCGGCCGGGGGCGATGGCAGTGCAAGCTGGATCGAATCCAGTGTCGAAAGGATCGAGGCCGTCGGCGGCGGTGGTGGCGCACGAGGCTTTCCCAGAAGCAGCTATACCGGCCGTTATGGTGGCTCCGGTGGGGGTGGCACCCGCTATGGCTCGGGAGGTTCCAGCGCCGGTGAGCAGGGCCACAGCGGTGGCCGTGGTGGGCGCACTACGGGCGGTGCCGGCGCTGGTGGTGGCGGTGGTGCCGGTGGTGCCGGTAGTTCCGGCAGCAACCAGCACGGCGGCAATGGTGGCGCAGGCAGGGAGTCCGAGATTTTTGAAGGTACCTACGCCGGTGGTGGCGGTGGCGGTAACTACAACAAGGCCCGTCGCGGCAGCGGTGGCCGATGGGGTACTTGGCCGAGTACCGAAGGCGGAGGCACTGGCGGCCACGGCGATAACGATTGGTCAGGACAGAACGCCACCACCAATACCGGAAGTGGCGGTGGCGGCGGTGGTGGCCGCACCAGTTTCTGGGGCGTCAGCCAAGGTACCGACGGTGGTGACGGCGGCTCCGGCGTGGTGAAGGTCCGCTTCGAGGTCGTTGATACGGCGGATACCCGGACCACCACCATCGAGGAGAATGGCCAGACTTTCGTGGTCCACCAGTTCCTCAATCCGGAGATGGCGCACGAGTTCGTGGTGCCCGAGGGCGTCACCGAGGTCGAGTACCTGGTGCTTGGCGGCGGTGGTGCGGCAGGTAGCGCTCCGGCTGGCGACGCGAACTCCAAAGGCACCGGTGGTGGCGGTGCCGGTGGTTTCCTTACGGGGAGCAAGGCCGTACAGCCTGGTGAGAGCTACACGATTGCCGTTGGTGCCGGTGGCTCGGTGGATGATTCAGTGCTTGCAGAAAGAAGCGACCTGGTGGGCCAGTCCGGGCAGGCGTCCGTCTTTGGTGTGATCGAGGCCATGGGCGGTGGCGGTGGTGCCGATTGGAGCGCCAATAATGGTCAAACAGGTGGCTCTGGCGGCGGTGGTGCCGGGCGTGATGGTACCAGCCAGGGCGGTTCTGGTGAGCCGGGGCAGGGCTTTGGTGGCGGTGATGTAACCACTGCCACAGGTGGAGGTGAGGCCGCCGGTGGTGGTGGCGGCGGTGCCGGTGGGCCTGGTATCCGTGGCTCTATCAATGACAGTGGTGGTGGTGATGGTGGCCAGGGCCTGCTCTCCACTATCACTGGCGAGGCTCGCTGGTACGCTGGTGGCGGCGGTGGCGGTGCTACCGCACGACTCACCGATGGAAAGGCCCCGGACGGCGGGCTTGGTGGCCTGGGCGGCGGTGGTGCCGGCCGTGGTGACGCGGAGCACGGCCAGGATGGTGAGCCGGGCGTACCCAATACCGGCGGCGGTGGCGGTGGTATCGGGCGTGAGGCAAGCAGCGGCGACTACACCAAAGGCGGTGCAGGCGGCTCCGGCATCGTGGTGGTGCGCTATGCACTGCCGGAGACGGTCCCCGAACGTCCCAACCAGGGCACGGTGAGCCTGCCCGAGTTGCCGCGCATCGAGGGCGGCGAGACCGTCCATGTGCCGGTCACCCTCGAAGGCTTCGATGAGATGGCAGGCGACAAACTGCTCGCCTACGTCCGCGTTCCCGAGGGGGGCGGTACGGTGAGCATCACCGGCACGACCGGGCTGACGCGGGAGCACGGTTACGACAGCTTCACCGGCGAGCGCACCATCGGCTTCAAAGGCAGCCGTGAGGCGGTGACCACGGCGCTGAAAGAGCACCTGGAGTGGACCGCGCCGCTCAACCGCCAGGACGTGGTGCTGGAGGTGAGCGTCACCGAGGCGTCCGACGGCGTCTTCTTCAACCCGGACAACGGCCACTACTACAAACCGGTGGAGTCCAGTGACAAGAACTGGACCGATGCTCGGGATGCAGCCGCCGGACAGGAGTTGTTCGGCATGACCGGCTACCTGGCCACCATTACCAGCCAGGAAGAGAATGACTTCATCGCCGAGCGCGTGGACGCCGAGGATCTCTGGATCGGTGCCAGCGACCACCGAGCCGCCATCGAGCAGGCCTGTGGCTCAAACGTCTATACCACGCAGGGGGATGATTTTGACCCCGAGGCCGGTGATCAGGCCGAGGGTCGCTGGTACTGGGTCACCGGGCCCGAGGCGTGCACCCAGTTCTGGGCGGGGGATGAGGAAACCGGCCACACCGTGGCGGGGCGCTTCGCCAATTGGCCGGACACGGAGCCCAATAACGATCATGGCGGCGAGCACTACGCCGCGACCAAGTGGACGCATTCTGAACATAGCCAGGGCCCTGAGTACTGGTACGATTTCGTACTTGGACGAGAAGACGTTAACAACTACCTGATCGAGTTCGGCGGCCTGCCGGGTGAGGCCAGCGAGGCCCACTTCGGCAACGGCAGCACCACCCTGCGCTCCACCAACGGCGTGACGGTGGATTCGCTCACCGCTGCGGCTGGTGGTGCTGAGCAGTCTGTCGGCATCGGCTTGCCGACAGCGGTTGAAGAGGCAACGGCGGATCTCAAGGTCGGCATTAGTATTGCGGCGGATGGCGGCACCCTTACGGTTACTACGACTGCTGGTCTGACACAAACCGAGGGAGGCAGCTTTACTGCGCAGCAGGAGATCGCCTTCCACGGCACGGCGGATGCCGTACGCACGGCGCTTGAAAATGTCGAATGGACCCCCGGCGGCGATGTCGGTCGCTACGACTTCGAGCTCACCATTGAGGAACACGATGAGCCCAGCGCCTTCCTTGCCCAAGGGATCGCGACGCTGGCCGTCGCTGCCGTGCCGGGCGTACCGCAGGAGGTAACGGCGGAGCCGGGCAACGCCCAGGCCACGGTGCGCTGGACGGCGGCCGATGATGGCGCCAGCCCCATCAGCCACTACAGCGTTACGGCCACCAACGGTGGCGATACGCATACCTGTCAGACCGCGAACGGCCAGGAGACCAGCTGCACTGTCACCGGGCTGAGCAACGGTACCGAATACACCGTGACAGTGACGGCCACCAATGCCAGTGGCACCGGGGCCGAATCCCATTCGGTGACGATCACGCCTGTCTCTAACGTCACCGTGAGCGCCCCGTCGGGTGCCACCGAAGTGGTCAATGACGACGGTAGCGTCACCACCAGCTACACCAACCTGAACGGCGACACCGTGCGGGTGACCCAGGGCGCCGACAACAGCGCCTCCGGGGCCATCACCCTGGATGGCAGCAATGGCCAGACCAGCACGGTGCAGTTCGACGGTGGCGAGACCGATAGCACCATCAACCCCGATGGCAGTATCTCCAGCGTCAACACCACCAATGGGGTCACCACCCGTACACGGGTCCATCCCGACGGGCGCATCAGTTACTGCCAGGGCGTCGATTGCAGCCTGGACGACGAACTGCCCCCCGGCTCCACCCTGCGCGTGGACGAGGGCAGTGCGCTGATCGTGGTCGAGGAGGGGCAGTACCCCGACGCCTCGGCCGATGCCGACGGCAGCCTGAACGTCTGCTACGCCCACGACGACTTCAACAGCGGCGTGCTCACTGGTTGGAAGATCCTCGCCAGCCAGAACTACACCCCGCAGGTCGTGCGCATCGGCGGTGATCCGAACAACCACCGCCTGCGCCTCACCGATGTCGGCGGCAACCGCGCCACCGGCATCACCAAGGACGTGCCGATCCCCTCCACCGGCCGGGTGGAGCTGGACTTCGTCGCCCATATCTACGGCGGCAGCGGTGCCGATGGCCTGGCCGTGGTGCTCTCCGACTGGAATGAAGCACACCCCTCCGTGGGGGCACCGGGCGGCTCCCTGGGCTATGCCCAGCGCTCCGGTGGCAACGGTTTTGAGGACGGCTGGTTGGGGATCGGTATCGATTCCTGGGGCAACTTCGCCAACAGTAACGAAGGGCGCATTGGCGGCCCCGGCTTCCGCCGCAACGCCGTCTCCCTGCGCGGGTCCGCGCCGGACTACCGCTACCTGACCGGCACCCCGGCCAACCTGCAGCCCAAGCTCGACGGCAGCTACAACGGCCACCGCTATCGGGTGCTCATCGACGCCACCGATTCGGTGGAGGGCGTGATCCGCGTCACCGTGCAGCGCGCCACCAAGCCGGATAGCGACGAGTACGAGACCCTGGTCGACGAGGTCAACGTGCTCGCCGATGAGTTCAATCAGGGGACACTGCCCGAGCAGTTCCGGCTGTCGTTGACCGCCTCCACCGGCGGAGCGCACAACTACCACGAGCTGAGTTCACTGCGCGTGGCCGCCAGCACCTGTGAGGCCGTGGACCCCCCGAGCATCACCACCGAGGCCGGTGCCGAGCCCTTCGAATGGACCCAAGGGGATGACAGCCTGGTAGCAACCATCGATTACGACGGCGAGGGTGAACTCTTCGTCTCCGGCCCCGATGCGGAGCGCTTCGAGCTGCGCAACGACAACGAGCTGCACTTCCGCGAGGGCGAGCCCGAAGAGTCGGGGACCTACGAGGTGGAGGTCGGCATCCAGGACGATCGCGGCAACCGCGACTCGGAGACCTATCAGGTCGATGTGGACCTTCAGGAGGCCAACGAGACCCCGAATGCGCCACGGAATCTGGAGGGCTTTGCCGGTGTCGAGCGTGCGGCCCTGCGTTGGGACCTCCCCGACAATGCGGACGATGTCGACCTGGCCGATTTCACTGTCTACGGCAAGAAGGGTTCTGACGCCGAGGTCGAGTACCCGGTGATCCGCTCCTGGCAGCAATTCCTTACCGACGAAGACGACGAACGGACCCGGGCAACGGTTCTGGAGGAAGACGGGCCGTGGTGTCGGCTCGATGACGTCTACGAACCCCTCGGCTGCGTGGTCGAGGTTGACGGAGGCATGGCGGCCGAGGAGTACACCTTCCAGGTCACCGCCTCCAACGCCAATGGTATGGAGGGAGAACACTCCGAGTCCGTCACGGTGACCCCGGTTGTATTGGACGGCAATGGCACCAAGGCCGACCCGTGGCAGGTCACCGATGCGGAGGAATTCGGGCTCATTGGTACTGCGCTGGGTGGCGGCAGCGATGCCCACTACGCGCTGACCGGCGATATTGGCCTGAAAGATGTCGACTGGCAGCCCATCGGCAGTGCCGAGGAGCCGTTCACTGGCTCATTGAAGAGCGCCGATGGCGAACAGGTGAATGTCAGCGACCTTGACGGTCAGCCGCTGTTCGATGTGATCGGCCCCGGCGCCGAGGTCTCGGACGTGAACATCCAGAAAAGTGTCAACAGCGACGCCGGTGACTACGCCGGTCTGCTGGCCAACGCCATCGAGGGCAGCGAGGACGAGAAGGCCGTCATCCGCAATGTCACCATCGACAACGACAGCTCCATCAGCGGTGGCAGCTTCGTCGGCGGCCTGGCGGGCACCATCGAGCACGCCACGATCGATGGCGTGACCATCGACGCCAATGTCACCGGCAGCGGCAACTATGTCGGCGGCGTCGGCGGCACCATTGCCGACAGCGACATCAGCGGTGTCGGCGGCACCCCTGCCGACAACGGCATCGAGTACTCCACCGTCAATGGCGATGTCGCGGGCCACGACTACGTGGGTGGTGTCGGTGGCCAGATCGACGGCAGCACTCTGACGAATGTCAAGGTCAATGGCGGGGTGCAGGGCGAAGGCAGCAACGTCGGCGGTGTCGGCGGCCAGATCAATCGCTCCGACAACGCCAACTGCGTGCTGGATACCATCCGCGTTGACGGCAACGTCTCCGGTGGCAACAAGACTGGTGGTGTCGGTGGCGGCATTGACGGTTGTAAGGTCAGCGATGTCGAGGTCAATGGTGATGTCACCGGTGGCGACGAGACCGGCGGCGTCGGTGGCGACATCAATGACAGTGAAATCGATAACGCCACCGTCAAGGGCAAGGTCAAGGGCAACAAGAAGACCGGCGGTATCGGTGGCAGCATCGACGAGAGCACCGTCAAGAACAGCGAGCTGACGGAAGAGGGCAGTGTCGAGGGTACCGAGGAGGTCGGCGGCATCGGTGGCGCCATCACCGACAGCACCATCGAAGACAACACCGTCAATGGTGAGGTGACCGGTGACCAGCAGGTCGATGGTATCGGCGGCAGCGAGAGCGGCAGCACCACGCTGACGGGCAACACCGACGGCGCCACGGTGGATGAAACCAACCTGGGTAGCGAGGCCAATCCTTACCTGATCACCGAATGGGGGCACCTGCACGCCATCCGCAACAACCCGGATGCCCACTACCAGCTGGATGCCGATCTGGGTACAGCCTCTGCCGGCTACGGAGACTATGCCTCCGATGCCGCCCACGACGGCAAGGGCTGGCAGCCCATCCCCAACTTCACCGGACAGCTGGACGGCAATGACAAAACCATCACCGGTCTGCACATCGATCGGGCAGGCGAGTCCAATATCGGCCTCTTCGCCGAGCTGGGCACCGACGCCGTGGTCAAGGATCTGACCCTGGCCGATGTCGACATCGTCGGCGGCGACCAGACCGGCTCCCTGGCGGCCCGTTCCTGGGGCACCATCGAGGGTGTCCGCGCGACGGGTCGTGTGGAAGGTGATCTGCGCAATACAGGTGGGCTCATCGGTCTGGTTACCGGTGGATCCGTGGTCGATGCCTCTACCAATGTGGCGGTGGTCAAGGAGAGCACCGCCCTTGGCAACAGCGGCGGCCTGTTCGGTGACCTCGTCCAGTCGGGTGATGCCATCATCGTAGAGAACGTCCACGCCCAAGGCGATGTCACCACCCAGAACGGCAACGCCGGCGGTCTCATCGGCCTGATCGAGGGCGAGGTCACCGTGCGCAATGCCTCCGCCTCCGGCACCGTCTCCGGTGTCAGCCACCAGGGCGGCCTGGTCGGCTACATCTGGAAGGGCGGGGTCGAGGCCTCCCTGGCCACCGGCAACGTCAGTGGTACCAGCCACCTGGGCGGCCTGGTCGGCGAGGTCTGGGACGGCAGCGTGGTGGATAGCTATGCCACCGGCGCGATCGGCGACGGCGGCAGCCAGACCGTCGGCGGCCTGATCGGCAGCCTCGGTGGCAGCAGCACGCTGAGCCGCAGCTACGCCAGCGGCTCGGTGCAGGGCAGCGCCCCTATCGGCGGCCTGCTGGGCAGCGAGGGCGGCAGCGTTACCGTTGAACACGCCTACTTCGACAGCACCGTCAACAGCAACGGCATGGGGGATGCGGGCTATGGCCGGACCTCGACCGAGCTGGCGACCCTGGCCACCTTCAAGGACGATTGGGACATCGGGGTGTCGGGTGAGGTCGAACCGGGCTACCCGCGCCTGAGCTGGCAGGAGGCCGGCGCCGGTGGTCAGACCTGGGTGATCTACCCCTTTGCGGGCGGTGACGGTACGCCGGAGAGCCCCTATGAGATCGCCACCCCCGAACAATTGGCGTTGATCGGCGACGATCCGACCGCCCACTACGTCCTGATGGGTGACATCGATCTGGACGGCGTCGACTGGCAGCCCATCGGCAGCGAGGCCGAGCCGTTCACCGGCTCACTGACCAGCAGCGACGACGGGGTTGTCCGCAGCATCAAAGGTCTTGACGGCAAGCCGCTGTTCGACGCAATCGGACCCGGTGCCGAGGTGGCGGACCTGACTATCGAAGGCAGCGTCAATGACGATGCCGATGGGGGCTCCGGCCTGCTCGCCAATCGTATCGCCGGCGAGGAGGGCAACCCGGCCCGTATCGACAACGTCACCATCGACGATGCAAGCCGCATCGATAGAGGTGATAACGACATCATCGGCGGCCTGGCTGGCACCATCGACCATGCCGAGCTGAACCACATCACCATGGATGGTGAGGTGAAGGGCCGTGACTACGTTGGTGGTATCGGTGGGCAGGTCAGCAACAGCACCATCAGCGATACCACCGTCACCGGCCACGTGGAGGGTCGGGATTACGTCGGCGGTATCGGTGGTGAGCTTGACGGCAGCACCGTTACCGACACGACTGTTACGGGTGATGTCACCGGTAGCGGCGACCATGTCGGTGGCGTCGGCGGCGAGGTGAACGACAGCAGCGTCGACAACGTCGCCATTGAAGGTAATGTCGAGGGCCAGGACTACGTCGGCGGTATCGGCGGTGAGGTCAACGACAGCAGCATCAGTGGCTCCACGGTGAGCGGCGATGTCGATGGGAATGACCACGTGGGCGGCGTAGGCGGCGTTATTGCTAACAGCGAGTTGGACGGCACTCACGTCGAGGGCGGCGTGACCGGGACGGGAGAAAACGTTGGCGATATTGCCGGTCAAATCGAAGGTGAGGTGCGTATCGACGATGAGGCGCCCGGCATCTACGACGAAGCGGGCAATCTGCTGGACGATCAGAGCATCGCTACCGGTGAGCCGGTACGTTTCCGTGTGCCGTTTGGCGACGTCACGCCTTCCGGGACCGTGTCACGGGGTGAAGATACGCACGACCTCGGAACGGCCACCGGGCCGGTTCTGCTGACCGACCCCGATGGCGGTGCCACGATCCTGCGCGTGGATGACGAGAGCTACTACGTCTTCCAGGCAAGCCGTGGCGGACACTACACGCTTCAGTTCGAAGATGGGGCGTACACCTTTTCCATCGAGTTCGAGGTGCGCCCGCAGGTGGCCTTCAGCAGTACGCGCCAGTTCGGCACCGACGGCGAGGAGGTCGAAATCCGGGCCGTGCTGGAAGGCACGCCAGGGCAGTATCCGGTGGTGGTTCCGTACACCCTCTCCGGGGTTTATCTCATCGGCGAGTCGGAGGGCCTGGAAACCGAAAATGGTGGGGCGGGGCTACTGACAGAGGGTGAGTTCAAGTTCGAAGACGGAGAGCACGAGCGGATTCGTCCCCTGAAGGTGACGCCGGATGCGACTACCGGGATCATCGGCATCACCCTCACTCAGGGCGACGGGCCCGAGCACGCCGTCCTGGGCGATCCGGCGGAGCACGTCATCGAGTTGCGCTCTGCACAGGAGATCCCGCTGTCGGTGCGGGTGACCATCGAGCAGGGCACTGGAGGCGCAGCCGAGGAAATCGCGGATGGCGTGGTTCAGGTCGGGGAGGGTGATGTCACCCTGTCGGTGACCCCGGGGGATGCCGGCACTTATTCCTACGACTGGAACGGGAGCGATCCGAATCTCGGTTTCAGTGGCAATGGTGGTCACACGATCATCATCACGGATGACGCTAATGGGCTGGAACAGTTGGCCGGGGACGGCCATGGCTTCCAGGTCACGGTCACCGATGGCGCGCGGCGTGGGGCGGCGCTGGGTCGCCTGCGCGTGGTCGAAACCATTCCGGATGAGTATCAGGAGGCCATTCGCGACCGGGACGAAGCCCATCGCCTGCCCATCTGTCCGGAGGGTACGTTCCGCCGGGTCGGCGCTGGCCACTGCGTGAGCAGTGATCGCGAGGTGATGCTCGCTACGCCGGAAGGCTATAGCGTTCGCATGGGTCAGACCTCGGAGCGGGTTTCCTGGGACGCGGGTCGTTTCGGCACCGGCATTAACTCGGATGATCTGCACGACGGTGGCGGCAATCTGGCCCTGAACCGCGATGATCCGGATTTCGAGCACCTGGGGTACCTGGTCGATTTCGAGGTCTTCGATCTGCAGCATCCGGGGCAATCGGTGCCCGTGGTGATCCCGTTGGCGGACGACGAGTCCATTCCGGCGGATGCCACGTGGCGCAAGTGGCACGGTGCTGATGGCTGGAAGGATTTTGTCCAGGACGACGCCAATCGTCTGCATTCGGCGGCACGCAGCGGAGACGCGTGCCCCTGGCCAGGTTCCGACCGCTGGGAGGCGGGCCTGAACGAGGGCTACCACTGTGTACGGTTGATTCTCGAGGATGGGGGTCCCAATGACCTGAGCGGCAATGACCCGAACGGGGTGATTGCCGACCCGGGTACGTTGGCGGTGCCTGCGGGCGCCGGAGGCGATGAGGATGCCAAGCTGACCAGTGGGGGTGGCGGCGCCTTCGGTGGCTGGCTGATCGTGGGTCTCGCAGGCTTGCTACTGGCCGCTCGCGTGGGTCGTGGCCGGGGTGTCCGGCGGCGCCTGTCCCCGGGAGCGATCGGTGGAGCCGCACTGTTGGTCCCGGGTCTGCTACTGGTACCCATGACCGTCCAGGCCGGCGGTGGCTCGGACGACGAGGTCCACCCCTGGTACGTTGGGGGTCAACTCGGGTATGCGCGCACCGGCGGGGTCAGTTCAGCGAGCGTGACCGACGACATGGAACGTGCGGGGATTGCGGGTAGCGCCCGGGTCAGTGACCGTACGCGTGGGGCGTGGCGGTTGTTCGGTGGGTACCACTTTACCGAGCATTTCGGACTGGAGGGTGGTTATACGGATCTGGGCGAGATCACCACGAGATTCCGGGACGTGGATGCCGGGCTCGAGGTGGATGACCTGGAGGGTATCCGGCCGACTTCGGGGCGGGGCCTGGAGCTGGTGGGAACGGCGCGCTGGGCGGTCCACGAGCGCATCGATGTGTTTGCCCGTGCGGGTGTCTGGCACTGGCAGGCCCGCTACAACCTGCGCGTAGGCAGCGAGCGGGAACGCCATACGGTGTACGGCACGTCGGGCGTGATCGGTGCCGGCGCGTCCTGGCACTGGAACGAGCGCTGGTCCTCCCGACTGTCGGTGGATCGCTATCGCAGTGACGGATCGGATCACGACTTCTTCGGCATTGGTCTGGTCCGGCGCTACTGACACCTTGTGGCGCCGGCGTTCGATTCCAGCAAAACGCCGATCCAGTTGAGACACGCTGATTGATCGGCGTCCGCGTGGGGCTCCATGTCTTTCGAGACCGGCGTGGGGTGTGGCGTCCAGACCGATCGTCATGCTGCTCGCCCCTTACTGAACGCTTCGGGGTGCAACGCGGGACCGGGATGCATTGGGCGCCGTTGCCGTCCCGCCGCGACCCCGGGGCGGTCGTAACCGGTCCGGGCGGAACGGGTTCAGAGGGTTCGAGTTTGTGACGCTGAAACGGTCTCTCCGCTGGCAGTTGTTCCCCTTCCTGGTTGCGCTACCGGCCCTGCTGATTGCTCTGTCGGGCGAGATGGTCGGCGCCGTGATGCAGTACGAGCGGCCGGCGGTGATCAACGGTGAGGTGTGGCGGTTGGTCACGGGGCACTGGGTGCATCTGGGTTGGCGACACCTGGCCCTGAATCTGGCGGGGCTGTTTCTCGTGTGGCATCTCTTCGGACGGATGCTGCCCTTGGCCGGGTGGCTTGCCGTGCTGTTGGTGATCGCCTTGAGCCAGTCCGCGGCCCTGATGGTCTTCCATCCCGAAGTTCTCTGGTATGTCGGGCTTTCCGGACTGCTGCACGGATTGCTGGCGGCCGGGGCACTCGCGGCGCTTCGCCACAGCCCCCTGATCGGCGCGGGTGCATTGCTGCTGTTACTGGCCAAGTTGGCGCTGGAGGCCCTGCAACCAGGTGTCGGGGTCGCGGGGGCGAGCGACTGGCTGGGAGGCCCGGTTGTCGTGGAATCCCACCGCTATGGAGCGCTTGCCGGGCTGCTGATCGGCGCACCGGCCGTCTGGTGCACGGCGCGTCAGGCGGCCCGCCGTGCCGGAGAAGCCTGAGGAGGCGCGTGCTGGTTCGGGTGGTTGCGCCGGTACATGGCGCCGCGCTGGTTCGTTCGCCCGTCCCAATCGTATGCCAGGTGCCTGGGCGCAGCCAGAGTTCTGCGGTTCCCGGTCCACGTGGCGGGGTCACTGGAGAGGGGGGAGGGGAACGCGTATCATCCCGCTTTCCCGTCCGGGCACGCGTGGGTACGGCTGAGCGGTGTCCGGGCCCCCGCTGAACCCTTGCGCCCATCTTGCCCGCAGCCGGGAGCCGCCTTCGCATGTCCTGCAATACCCGTCCATCCGCCGATCCCGGTGCCGCGTCCCGGACAGACTTCTCGCCGGACGAGGTCGCCGCGGTTTATCGCGCGATCAACGAGCGCCGGGACATGCGGCATTTTCGCCCGGATCCGGTGGACGCCGAGATCCTGCGGCGGCTGCTCGAGGCGGCGCATCGCGCGCCGAGCGTGGGCTATATGCAGCCCTGGCGTTTCCTGCGCATTACCGACCCGGCGGTGCGCGAGGCGCTCCACGCCCATGCGGCGGACGAACAGACCCGCACCGCGGAGGCCTGTGGCGAGCGCGCGGCGGAGGTGCATCGCCTGAAGCTGGAGGGCATCCGCGAGGCGGGCGAGCTGCTGGTCGTGGCCCTGACCGATGGCCGCGAGCGCTACGTGCTCGGCCGGCGGACGCTCCCCGAGATGGACCTCTGTTCCGCCGCCTGTGCGATCCAGAACCTGTGGCTGGCCGCCCGCGCCGAGGGCCTGGGCATGGGCTGGGTCTCCCTGTTCGATCCGGACTGGCTGGCCGATCGGCTGGACATGCCCGAAGGCGGGTACCCGATCGCGGTGCTGTGCCTGGGGCATGTGGAGCGCTTCTATGACCGGCCGATGCTGGAGACGGCGGGCTGGGATACCCGGCGCCCCCTGGAAGACCTGGTCTTCCAGGATCGCTGGGGCGCGCCGTGCGAGCTGGCCGAGTCCCCGGATGCGCGGGAATCCGTCACGGGTCCGGATGGGGCATCCGGGCGCGGCCCGGCATGAGCACCTTTCTGATCCTGATCGGCGCCCTGATCCTGGACCGACTGTTTGGCGACCCACGGCGGTTCCATCCGCTGGCCGGATTCGGCCGCCTGGCCGCCTGGGCCGAATCCCGCTGGCATGCGCCCAGTCGTGTACGCGGAGCGCTCCTTCTCGCGGCGCTGGTCCTGCCCTGGGTGGTGCTGGCCGCACTGGGCACCTCGCTGGCCTGGGGCTGGCTTCTGACGCTGGCGATCCTGACGCTGGCGATTGGCTGGCGCAGCCTGGGCGAGCATGCGGAGGTGGTGGCCGAGGCCCTGGAAAAGGATGACCTGTCTGGCGCGCGCACCGGTGTCGGCATGCTGGTCAGCCGCGACACGGCGGCCCTGGACGAACGCGGGGTGAGTGGCGCGACCATCGAGTCGGTGCTGGAGAACGGCAACGACGCGCTGTTCGCCACGATCTTCTGGTTCCTGGTGGCCGGTGCGCCGGGCGTGGTGGCCTATCGCATGGTGAACACGCTGGACGCGATGTGGGGCTACCGCAATGACCGGTTTCGCTCGTTTGGCTGGGCCGCCGCGCGCCTGGACGATGCCATGAACCTGATCCCGGCCCGCCTGACGGCACTGGGCTATGCCCTGGCCGGGCGCGGCCGGGACGCGCTGCAGTGCTGGCGCGAGCAGGCCGCCGGCTGGAAGAGCCCGAATGCGGGGCCGGTGATGGCCGCGGGGGCGGGTGCGCTGGGCGTGGTCCTGGGGGGGGCGGCACCCTATGGCGGGCAGCGCGAGTGGCGACCCCGCCTGGGGATGGGCCGCATGCCCGACGCGGCAGGCATTCGCCAGGCGGTTGCGCTGCTGGATCGTGCGCTGGCCATCTGGATGGCCTTCATTGTGGCCGGGGTGATTGTCGTTGTCCTGTTCTGAGGCCCAATCGATGCAGACGCCGGAGCCGAAGGCGTTGATCCAGGTGCACGGGGGTGGTATCCGCCAGGCGGCCGTGCGCTACGGGATCCCCGAGGCCGACTGGCTGGATCTCTCCACGGGCATCAACCCGCATGGCTACCCCGCGGGCGAGCTGCCGCCAGGGGCCTGGGCGCGCCTGCCGGAACCGGACGACGGCCTGGAGGCCGCAGCCGCCGCCTATTACGGGACCGGGGCGCTGTTGCCGGTGCCCGGTTCCCAGGCCGCGATCCAGCTGCTGCCCGCGCTACGGGAGGGCCCTTCGCGCGTGGGCATCCTCGAGCCCAGCTACAACGAACACGCCCGGGCCTGGCACGGGGCCGGGCATGACGTCGTCCCGCTGGATGGGGACTCGATCGAGGCCGCATTGCCCGGCCTGGACGTGCTGGTCCTGGTCAACCCGAACAATCCGACCGGGCAACGGTTCGACCGCGCGGACCTGCGGGCGTGGCATGCGGCCCTGGCCGTGCGTGGCGGCTGGCTGATCGTGGACGAGGCCTTCATGGACGTTACACCGGAGGAGAGCCTGGCGAAGGACGCGCCGCGCGAGGGGCTGGTGGTGCTGCGCTCGCTGGGCAAGTTCTTTGGCCTGGCCGGGGCGCGCGTGGGATTTGTCATCGCGGAGGACACGCTGCGCACGCGACTGGCCGCCCGGATGGGCCCGTGGGGTCTTGCCGGACCGTCCCGCTGGATCGCCACCCAGGCGCTGTCGGACCGGGCCTGGCAGGCCGAGACACGCACCATGCTCCAGGCACGTGGCCAGCGCCTGGCGGACTTGCTGCGCGACCAGGGGCTGGAACCCGCCGGCGGCACCGCGCTGTTTCAGTGGTGCCGCGAGGACGATCCCGCAGGCTGGCAGGATCACCTGGGCGCGCAGGGCATCCTCGTGCGGCGGTTTGATGAGCCGGGTAGCCTTCGCTTTGGCCTGCCGGGGCAGGAACACGAATGGAAGCGCCTGGAACAGGCACTGGGGGCGTCCTGATGGGAACGACGCTGATGGTGCAGGGCACGACCTCGGATGCCGGCAAGAGCGTGCTGGTGGCGGGGCTGGCGCGCGTGCTGCACCGGCGCGGGCTGTCGGTGGTGCCGTTCAAGCCGCAGAACATGGCGCTGAACAGCGCGGTCACTATGGATGGTGGCGAGATCGGACGCGCCCAGGCCCTGCAGGCGGCGGCCTGTGGCCTGGCCCCGCATACGGACATGAACCCGGTACTGCTCAAGCCCAGCTCGGACCAGGGGGCGCAGGTCATCATCCACGGCCGGCCGGCGGCGGAGCTGGATGCCCGGGCCTATCACGACTACAAGCCGGTGGCACGCGAGGCGGTGCTGGCCTCGCATGGCCGCCTGACCGCACAGTACGACCACGTCCTCGTGGAGGGCGCGGGATCGCCGGCGGAGATCAACCTGCGTGCCGGCGACATTGCCAACATGGGCTTTGCCGAGGCCGTGGACTGCCCGGTGATCCTGGTCGCGGACATCGACCGGGGCGGAGTTTTCGCGCATCTGGTGGGCACGCTGGCGCTTTTGAGCGAAACGGAGCGCGCGCGGGTGCGGGGCTTCGTGATCAACCGCTTTCGCGGCGATATCGGCCTGCTGCAATCCGGCCTGGACTGGCTGGAACAGGAAACCGGCAAGCCGGTGCTCGGCGTGATTCCGTACCTGCACGGGCTTTATCTGGATGCCGAGGACGCCCTGCCGCGCGAGGCGATGCCCGAGAAGACTGCGGACGCGCTGAAGGTGGTCGTGCCGGCACTGCCGCGCATCTCCAACCATACGGATTTCGATCCGCTGCGGCTGCACCCGGCGGTGGATCTGCGCTTTGTCGGGCCGGGCGAGTCGTTGCAGCCCGCGGACCTGGTCATCCTGCCGGGCTCGAAGTCCGTGCGCGCCGATCTCGCCTGGCTGCGCGAGCAGGGCTGGGAAGAAGCGCTGCGGCAGCACGTGCGCTATGGCGGCAAGGTCCTGGGGATCTGCGGCGGATTCCAGATGCTGGGCCACGCCGTGCACGATCCCGATGGGGTGGAGGGCCAGCCGGGCTCCACCCCGGCGCTGGGCTGGCTGGATCTCGAGACCCGGCTCGCCCCGGAGAAGCACCTGGAGCGAGTGCGCGGAGACCGCGTGCTGGATCGAGAAGCCGGCGTAGAAGGTTACGAGATCCATGCGGGTGTGACGTCCGGGCCCGGCCTGGAGCGGCCGCTACTGCAGCTGGAACACGGCCCGGATGGCGCGCGTAGTACGGATGACGCGGTGGCCGGCACCTATGTCCACGGCGTGTTCGATACATCGGACGCCGCCGAGGCCTTGCTGCAATGGGCGGGAATGCGTAGCGGGATGGAGAAAGGGGAAGACCTGGCAACGGCGCGGGAGCGCGGCCTGGAGCGCCTGGCCGATTCTCTGGAAGAACACCTGGATATGAATTGCATACTGACCCTTCTGCAAGTCGAATCGACGGAGCCAGTCGCATGAAGACCCTGGTACTGGGTGGCGTGCGCTCGGGCAAGAGCCGGCTGGCAGAACAACTGGCGGCGGCCAGCGGCCTGCCCGTGACCTACGTGGCGACGGCGCGCGCGGACGATGCCGAAATGGCGCGCCGGATCGAACGCCATCGCGCCGACCGGCCCGGAGACTGGGGCCTCGTCGAGGCGGGCACGGGCCTGGCCCGGGCGCTGGAGGAGGCCGCAGGACCGGAGCAGTGCCTGCTGGTGGACTGCCTGACCCTGTGGCTGACCCAGCTCCTGTGCACCGATGACGAGTGCCGGATCGAGCGTGAGCGCGAAGCCCTGATCGAAACGGTTCCGCGCCTGCCGGGCACGCTGGTGTTCGTCTCCAACGAAACGGGCATGGGGATCACGCCCATGGACGCACTGTCACGTCGCTTCGCCGACGAGGCCGGCTGGCTCCACCAGCGCCTGGCCCCCGCGATGGACCGCGTCGTCCTCACCGTCGCCGGCCTCCCGCATGTGCTCAAGGGTGACCTTCTGTGATCCAGGGTGGGCTTTGCTGCGACCAGGGTGACGAGGGTTCGCGGGCAAGCCCGCTCCCACAAATGCATGTGCGGCAGCCTTGTGGGAGCGGGCTTGCCCGCGAAGACGGATCGAATAGGGAGAACATGTGACCGAAGACTGTGACTGGCTGCAGGTGCCGCCGGCGGCCCTGGACGCCGCCGCCCGGCAGGCCGCGGCTGAACGGCAGGCCCAGCTGACCAAGCCGCCCGGGTCGCTCGGGCAACTGGAGGCGATCGCCGAACGCCTGGCCGGGATGCAGGGCCAGGAAAAGCCCGCGCTGGAGAACGTCCACATCGCGGTGTTTGCCGGCGATCACGGCGTGGTGGCCGAAGGCATTTCGCGCTTTCCGCAGGCCGTGACGGCACAAATGGTCGCGAACTTCGCCACTGGCGGGGCGGCAATCTCCGTGCTCGCGCGGCACCTGGGCGCCTCTATCGAGGTGATCAACCTGGGCACGGTTGCGGAGCCGCCCGCCGTCAGCGGTGTGCAGCAACTGAACCTGGGCCCCGGCACCGCGAACCTCGCACGCGAGCCGGCCATGACGTCGGCGCAACTGGAACGCGCCCTGAACGCCGGCCGCCAGTGCGCGGAGCGCGCGCGGCGCAGCGGGGCCCAACTGTTCGTCGGCGGCGAGATGGGGATCGGAAACACGACCTCCGCCGCCGCGTTGGCCTGTTCCCTGCTGGATCTGCCGCCCGCCGATCTGGCCGGGCCCGGCACGGGCCTGGATGAGAATGGGGTCCGGCACAAGGCCGAGGTCATCGAACAGGCGCTACAGACCCATGCGGACGTGCGGGGCGACGCCCTTGGCAGCCTGCGCTGCCTGGGTGGCTTCGAGATTGCGGGGCTGGCCGGGGCGTATATCGCTGCGGGGCAGATCGGCCTGCCGGTGCTGGTGGACGGCTTCATCAGCACCTCGGCGGCGCTGGTGGCCGAGCGCCTGTGCCCGGGTACGGCGGACTGGTTCTTCTATGCTCATACCTCGGCGGAGCCGGGTCACCAGCGCCTGCTGGCGGCGCTGGAGGCCGAGCCGCTGCTTGATCTCGGCATGCGCCTGGGCGAGGGGAGCGGGGCGGCCACGGCCGTGCCCCTGCTGCGCCTGGCCTGCGAACTGCACTCCGGCATGGCCACCTTCGCCGAGGCGGGTGTCAGTGGAGAGGCCGGTTGAGCACGGATTCCGCACGCATCGGCCTGCTGCGCCACGGCGAGACCACCGGCCAGGGGTTTTGTGGTCGCGGCAGCGATGTCCCGCTAACGGAAGCCGGCTGGGGCGCGATGCGCGACACACTCGCGCGTGACGCCGGCTGGGATCGCGTCGTCTGCTCGCCGTTGATGCGCTGCCTGGGGCCTGCCGAGGCGTTTGCCGAGGAGGCGGGTGTGCCACTCGCCGTGGACGAACGCCTGGCCGAACTCGATTTCGGCGACTGGGAAGGCCGTACGGCGGCGGCGCTGATGGAGACGCATGCCGACGCTCTGGGCCGTTTCTGGCAGGATCCGCTGAATCACCCGCCGCCCAATGGTGAGTCGCTTTCGGATTTTCGCGAGCGTGTCGTCGCCGGCTGGAATGACCTGGCGCCGAACGAAGGCGAGCGCGTGCTCGTGATCGCGCACGGCGGGGTCATCCGCCTGATCCGTGCCCTGCAGGAGGGTTGGCCGCTGGAAAAACTCTTGAGCATCGACGTCCCGCTCGCTTCCCTGCATATTGTCGAGCCATGGGAGCCCTATCCATGAATCTCCTGCCCTTGGTGCGGAAAGCCCCTGTGGGTGATCTTGTGAGGGCTCTTGTGGGAGCGTGCTTGCACGCGAAGCCCCTGCCCGCGCGGGACTCTGGCAGGGGCTTCGCGTGCAAGCACGCTCCTACGGCAGGGCCGGGGCTCCGGGGGAGCAACCGCCCCTGTGGACCCGGCCCGGGCCTCGAACCCATGACGCCAGAGACCGAACGGGCACTGACATGAACCCCGTGATAACACCCCTCTGGCTGGCCATCCAGTTCCTCACACGCCTGCCGACCCCCGCGCTGGAGCCGCGCCCCGAGGATCTGGGGCGTTCCGTGCTGACCTATCCGCTGGTCGGGCTCATCCTGGGTCTGATCGTGGTGATTGTCGGAATCGCGCTGTCCGCCATTCCCGGGGCGCCGGCGCTTCTTGTCGCGGCCCTGGTGCTGACGTTCTGGGTGGCCCTGACTGGCGCGCTGCACCTGGACGGGCTGGCGGATACGGTGGATGCCTGGGTCGGCGGTCAGCGGCACCCGGAGCGTGCCCGCGGGATCATGAAGGATCCTGCCTGTGGCCCGATGGCGGTCGCCGCCCTGATCCTGGTGCTGTTGCTGAAAGGCACGGCACTGGTGGCCGTGATGGAGACGGGGGCGTGGATGGCCCTGCTGCTCGCGATCGTGCTGGGGCGGATGGTGCCTCCGGTACTGTTCCTGACCACGCCCTACGTGAACCCGGTGGGGCTGGGGGCCGAGATGGCGCAGCACCTGCCGCGCAGGGCCGCGATCGGCGTGGTCGGCGCCACGGCCCTGCTGAGCCTGATACTGGGGATGGTCTCCGGTCTCTGGGGGGTGATACCAGCGCTTGTCGCCGTCGGCCTGTTGCTGTGGGGTGCGACCCACCTCCTCAAGGGCTGGCTCGGCGGCTTCACCGGCGACACCGTCGGAGCCACGCTGGAGCTGGTGGAGACATCGGTGCTGGTCATCCTGGTGCTAACGCTTGGGCTCCATTAGCCCTGAAGGAAACACTGATCCATGTACACACTCGCGTTGGCACCCCAGGTATTCCGAGACAAGGCGCGGTGCGCAGCGGGTAGTGGTTCTACCGGCAAAGACGCAACGCAGGATCGGCGAACCTGGGGTGCCAACCCCGAATGGGCTCGGCCGCCCGTTGTTATCAAAAACGGGCGCGCGCTCGGCGTTGCGATTCCCTTGTGCAGAATGACTGCACGGCAGTCATCGCGCCTTGCTTGCACGCAAAAGCGACTCGAGCGCGAGCGTGTACATGGATCAGTGTTTCCTTAATGCGGCGAGGCCCTTCCCATCGCCTTGTCCAGCAGCTCAAGCCCTTCTTGCTCCTGGCCCTGACCGCGCTCGGCGCGCATCCGGACACGGGTTTCCGCGTCGTGCTCGGCAATCATCAGCATGGCCATCTCGTCCACGAGCTGATTTACGCTAGTGCCGCGTTCGCGTGCCAACGCCTTCAGGCGTTTGTACTTCCCGTCAGGCAAACGAATCGTCAAGCGAGCCAATGATGTGTCTCCCGTTGCAGGATCCGGATGAGGTATGTCGGAAGTTAGCAAAACCTGTCATCGAATGGTCACGTCATTGCCGCATACTTTCGCAATGACCTCGACTGCGAGACTTAACCCCGCCCGCATGACCCTGCGCTCGCTCGTAAACCCGCTTGGGGCGGTGCGTGATGCGCGGGCAATCGAACCCGCCCCGCCGTGGTGGCAGACATTCCTTCGGCTGGCGTTGCCGGTGCTGCTGGTGAGTGTGGTCGCGAGCCAATGGCTTTACCAGGTGATCCCGCCCGGCCTGCCGCCGGAGGCAATGCCGGGCGCCTGGGGCTTTGGCGTCTACAGCGTGCTGGCGATGAGCATCGGGGTCCTGGGGATGGCCGGGTCCGCGCACTACCTGACCGATCTGTTCCAGGGCTACTCGCACCCGGACCGGGCGATGCTCGCCGTCACGGTCGGGCTGTTGCCCGCCTGGGTCGGCAAGGTGGTCGCGGCGTTCCCGTGGCCCTGGGGCAACGGCATCGCGTTGTTGCTGATCCTGTATTCCCTCTGGCTGATCTACTGGTCGCTGCGCGAGATCATCGGCCTGCGCCGCGGCAACCGGATCGGCCTGTTCGTGGCCACCATCTTCTGCGGTGCCTTCATCACCCTGATCTTCGGCTGGCTCCTGATGGACCTGATCCCCGGTGCCACACCCGATCATCGCATCGGCACCACCTGGCTGATCTGAGCCCCCTCGTTGGCGGGGTAACACTTGTAGGAGCCCAGCCCTCTGGGCGATTTACCTTCATCAATGCCAGATGCCCGGCCCGATCGCCCAGAGGGCTGGGCTCCTACAGTAGCGGGACCGGCGGTGGACTATCGCGTTGCGTGGGTGGTGTGGAGCCAAGGTTGAATTCCGGGTCCTGTGTACAAAGCCTCTGAAACGCCGAGCAGATGTTCGTCTTCGCGATCGACCCGCTCGGCAAGGCGAACGGGCCGTTGCTGTGGCGTTGCGGCGGTCACAGGGCCACACCCGTGCGGTCGGCATGCGTATCAATGGGGCGGGGCGGCGCGCCGCGCGGATGCACGACGATATCCACACGGCGTTCGCCCAGTTGGCGTTGCAGTGCCACGTACAGGCGCAGTTCCTGGTCCAGCAGTTCATTCGGTGTGCCGTCCGCCTCGATGTAGAGGTCGATGTCGCCGCCACGCGCGGCATCGTCCACGCGCGAGCCGAACAGCTTCACGCGAGCATCCGGCCCGAATGCACGGCGCACTTCCTCGCGGATGATCGTCTGTTGTTCGTCCGTCAGGCGCATCGCTCAAGTATATCAAGGCCCTGGGGCATATACCCGAACCGTCTCACCTCCGACCTCCACCACCGTCAGCCCGCGAACCAGCCGCGAATCCACCACCTCTGTCATTGCGAGGAGCACAGCGACGAAGCAAGCGCTCGGGACAAGCAGAGTGCTGGATTAAAACGCCTTGCGCCCTGCCAGCCGATTGCCACGTCGCCTGCGGCTCCTCGCAATGACGGGATGTAATCGCCACCCTTGAGCGGCCGGGTCGCGGCCCTCGTTTCCGTGCGGTCCCGCCACCCGAGTCATCCCGGAAACCGCGCAGCGGTTATCCGGGATCTCCGCCGCTGAATGTGGCGCAGACGTCGGGGTGTTCGCGCGTGGGGAGATCCCGGCTCTCCGCTTTGCTCCGGCCGGGATGACGGGAAGGGGTGCGTTGCGGCCAGGATGATGGCGAAGGAGGGGCTCGTCGGGATAACGGCCGGGGGATGCGCACTGGCTGGAGGCACGCACGTTGGGAATGACCACCCACCCCCGTCATCCCGGAAACCGCGCAGCGGTTATCCGGGATCTCCGTCGTTGGGGGTGGCGCAGACGTCGGAGTGTTCCCCCATGAGGAGATCCCGGCTCTTCGCTTCGCTCCGGCCGGTGATGAAGGACAGGGGCTGCGGCCGGGATGACCGAGAAGGCCCTGGTGGGCGGAGTGCGGTCCGGATGATGGCTGGGCATCGGTGCGTGGCGTTACGGTTTCGCGGCCGGAGGAACTGGGGGCGGCAAGGAATTGCCGCGGGTCGAAAAAAATTTCGATGCAGGGCTAAAGGTTCCTGGGCAAGGGTCGTTAAGGCTTCTGAGAGCGGGGATCAACCCGTTCACCAGAACCGCCCGAGGCGGTGACGAACGACTCTACAGGAGAGCGATCATGTCCCAAGTAATTAACACCAACGTTCTTTCCCTGAACGCCCAGCGCAACCTGAGCAACTCTCAGGGCGCGCTGGCCCAGAGCCTGGAACGTCTGTCCTCGGGCCTGCGTATCAACAGCGCCAAGGATGACGCGGCCGGTCTGGCGATTTCCGAGCGCTTCACCACCCAGATCCGCGGTCTGAACCAGGCCGTGCGCAACTCGAACGACGGCATCTCCCTGGCGCAGACCGGCGAAGGCGCCCTGCAGGAAGTGCAGAACAACCTGCAGCGGATCCGCGAGCTGGCCGTACAGTCGGCGAACGCGACCAACTCAGAGTCTGACCGTGAAGCCCTGAACCGGGAAGTTCAGCAACGCCTGGAGGAAATCGATCGCGTATCATCGCAAACGTCGTTCAATGGCCAGAAGATTCTGGATGGCTCGTTTGGCGACGCCAAATTTCAAGTGGGCGCGAACGTTGGTGAAACGATCGATCTCAATCTGGAATCCAGCACGCGACTTGACGCGCTGGGTTCGCTGGCCGTAGCTGAAGGCGATTTGGCGAGCGTCTTCACGGATGCTATTGCGACCACTTCCGGAGCTGACACTGGTTTCACCGATGGAACATCGGATGCCGCTGGTGAAGAATTCACTCTATCGATTGATAACGAGACGGTGTTTTCGAAGACTTCTGGGGCTGCCAGCGAGTCCTTGACCGGTGCAGAAGTGCAGGAGGCCATTGATGCATTCGTCGAGAATTCCGATGGGGCCTACACTAAGACGGGTAGCCTCGGTGACGGCGATCTGGTGATCTCGAGGACCGATGGGTCGGACATGGAGATCGCGCTCGTGAATGAATGGGACTCGGGCGATTTCAATAATTCCACGTTTGTAGCCACGCATACTGATGGGGAAGAAGCGGGGACACTGGAGGTATCTGACGATTTCAACATCACGGTCGGGGACCTTGATCCGGTAGCGGTGGCGGACGGCGAATACGCGAATGCGGATGAGTTGCTCGCTGCAGTGTCCGAAGCGCTTGGGGATTCTGCATTCGCTGCGATCGATGCGGACGGAAATCTGCGGATTAGTTCGGATCAAGCCATTTCGTTTGACGGCGCCGCAGCCACGGAGCTGGGCTTTGCCGAAGAATACGAGGCGGATTCCGGCAACCTTGGCAACGCGGATGTTCTGACGGTTTTTGGTGCGAACGACGTGATTCAGCGTGTTGATGTCGCATTGACTGAAGTCAGCGACATCCGCAGTGATTTCGGGGCAATCCAGAACCGCTTCGAGTCGACTATCTCCAACCTGACCCAGACGACGGAGAACCTCGAGGCCTCCCGGTCGCGTATCCGCGACGCGGATTTCGCTTCCGAGACCGCCGAGCTGACCCGGGCGCAGATCCTGCAGCAGGCGGGTACCTCGGTGCTCTCCCAGGCCAACGCGGTTCCGCAGAACGCCCTGGCGCTGCTGCAGTAAGTAAGAGCCGTACGCAGGGTAGGTTAAGGACGGAGGCGCCGGGGTTCCCTCGGCCCTCCTTCCGTCTGAAGAGGACAGTGCCATGAGTGATCAGGTGGGTAATGTCACTTCACCGCCAGTCTTGATGACGCCGCGGGGTCCGGCATCGGACAATCGTCCGGGGATGGACGCCGCGGATTCTCGTGTTTCCGGTCCGGATCAAGGCCCGCGGAGTGGGGAAGAAACCCGCACCCGGTCACCGGAGACGCCTCGATCGGCGCCGCCGGTGGAGGCGTCGGATCTCGAGAAAGTGGTGGAATCGATCAATAACTATCTGCAATCGAGCAAGCGTTCGCTGGAGTTCGCGGTGGACGACGTGAGTGGCCGGACGGTCATCACGGTGATGGACGGTGACCGCGAGAACGTGATCCGGCAGATACCACCGGAGGCGGTGCTGGCCCTGGTTGAGCAGTTCAAGGAAGATCAGGGGCTGGACGGGACTGGACTGGTGGACAAGGCCTGACGGCTTCGCTTCTACCGCCAACGTGTTTGATTGATTGAGCCGGATCCGGCATGGGTCCGGCTTTTTTTGTTGTGGCATCGTCATCGGAGCCGCAGACCATGCCGGCCACCATTAACGTCATCCCGGCCGTAGCGCAGCGGAGAGCCGGGATCTCTTGCGCCGGGATGCCCCGACGTTTGTGCCACCTTCAGTGGCGGAGATCCCGGATAACCGCTGCGCGGTTTCCGGGATGACGGATTTTGGGCGGCAATTTCGAATGTTCGAGTAGGCATCGGGCCCTGGGGGCATTCTTGCCATCCTCCAGGCCGGGCTCCCTTGATCGTCATTCCGGGCGTAGCGCCCCCATCGCGTCATCCCGGCCGTAGCGGAGCGGAGAGCCGGGATCTCTCCATGCTGGGGGATGCCCCGACGTTTGTGCCACTTTCATGGCGGAGATCCCGGATAACCGCTTCGCGGTTTCCGGGATGACGGGGTTGGGGGTTGGGATGCGTTTCCAGTGTTTGCGCCATCGTATTGGCTGGTGCTTCCGGGGCCGTGATTGCGGTTACGCCTGCTCCACCCATCTCCACGACGAAAGTCCTACTATCGTCATCCCGGCCGTAGCGCAGCGAAGAGCCGGGATCTCCATCGTTGGAAGGTCCACACGGATGGGGCATCCGTTGCTCTGGAGATCCCCGATAACTGCTGGGCAGTTTCCGGGATGACGGGAAGCTGCGGGATGATGGAGGCAGGGGCGGTTGGCGATTGGTGTCAGGTTTTGGAGATTGCTTCGCCATGATGGCCTGAGCCTGGAGCGGGGCGGGTAAACCCGATTGGGACTGAAGTGCGGCTTTGAGCGGGTTTTTTCTGTGGTGGGCTCAAGATTTGGGATAGTCTGTCGTTGTAGAGGGTATAGCGATTGCAATGGCTTCGAGACGTCGAATGCCGAGGAGCAAGAAGATGGCGATCAGTTCGTTGGGTGTCGGTTCCGGGCTGGATCTGAATCAGCTGGTAGGTGAGCTGGTTCAGGCTGAAAGGGCCCCGAAGGAAAACCGTTTGAACCAGCGCGAGGAGCGGCTGGAGGCCCAGGTTTCGGCGTTTGGCGCCCTTCGCAGCGGCATTGATCAGGCGCAGCAGTCCATGTCTGATCTGTCGCGCTTTCGCCCGGAACAGACCGTGGAGATGTCGAACGAGGATGCGGCCTCGATCACCACAGACGGTACGGCGGACAACGGCCGCCTGTCGCTGGAGGTCCAGCAGCTCGCGCAGTCTCAGGCGGTCGCCAGCCAGGCGGGTGCCTTCGAGAGTCGTGACGACGAGGTGGGTGCCGGGCGACTGAATATTCAGGTCGGGGCGGGTCAAGCGTTCCAGATTGACGTGGGCGAGGGCGATACGCTGCGCGATGTTCGCGATGCGGTGAACGCGGCTGATGGTGGTGTCACCGCGTCCATCGTGAACGACGGCCAGGGTTCGCGCCTGGTGTTCAGTGCGAACGAGACGGGGGAGAACAACACCATCTCGGTGTCGGTGGATGGCGATCCGGACCCGGCCAATGAAGGTATTGGCCGCCTCGCATCCAGCAACCTGGAGCAGACCCAGGAGGCGCGCGACGCCATCGCAACAATCAATGGCATGACCGTGACCAGCAGTTCCAACACGCTGGACGATGCGATCGAAGGCATGGAGATCGAGTTGCGTCAGGTCACCACGGGCCCGGTCAACGTTACCGTATCGGAAGACCGCGATGGGTTGCGTGAACAGGTTGCGGGATTTGTCGAGAACTACAACGCGATTGTTTCGCAGATGCGCGACCTGACGGCTTACGATGCCGACGAGCGCCAGGCCTCGATCCTGACGGGCGACGGGACAGTGCGAAACATCCAGGGCCAGCTTTCTTCGGCACTGATGCAACGAGCCGACGTGCCCGGAGCGAGCAACACCATGTTCGTCGAGCTGGGGATTACCACGAACTCGGACGGCACGCTGCGTTTCGATTCCGACCGCTTCCGTGAGGCGGTCGAGGAGGACGGGTTCGAAAACATCTCGCAGACGGTGCGCCAGGTCGCCGGCGGGATGAATGACGTGTTGAGCTCGTTCCTGGGCTCCCAGGGCATCCTGCAGATGCGCACTGATGGCCTGCAAAACGATCTGAGCCGGATCGGGGAAGATCGAGAACGCCTTGATACTCGGATCGAACAGCTGGAACAGCGTCTGGTGCGGCAGTTTTCGCGCATGGACCAGACTGTCGCCCAACTGCAAAGCAGTGGCGACTACCTGATGGGGCAACTAGCCAATATGCCGCTGGCGCAGAACCGCAGCAGGTGATTGGCGGGTCATTAAGGCGTGCCGGCGGGGACGGCGAACGGATAACGGAGAAGAGCGGATGTACGGACCAGGCATGAATCGGGGCGTGAACCAGTATCGTCAGTCGGGCGCTTTGGCGGAGGCACAGGTGGCCGAGCCGTATCGCCTGATCCAGATGCTCTTCGAGGGCGCACTGGAGCGGATTGCGGTCGCGAAAGGGGCGATGCAGCAGGGTAATGTGGCTCTCAAGGGCGAGAAGATCGGCAAGGCGATCGACATTGTGGAAGCACTGCGCGCGGTGCTGGACCACAAGCACAGCCCGGAGCTATCCGGAAACCTGGATGCGCTTTACGAGTACATGAGCCGTCGCCTTTTGGAGGCGAATGTGCAGAATGATCCGGCGGTGTTGGATGAGGTGTCCTCGCTGATCCGGGAGATCAAGGCAGGCTGGGACGACATTCCTCCCCAGGAACGCCGCAAGGCTGGCTGAATGTCCTCGCATACCGCCTCCCAGTCGGGAGCACCGGACGCCAGCGTCACGCTGGAAGACGGGATCGAGGGCGTTCGGGGGGCCATGGATGCCGCCTTGGCCGACGAAGATTGGGACCGTTTACAGGAGCTGGACGGGATTGCCCGTGCGTTGGTAGAGCGCGCCTTTGGCGTTGAACCCGCCCCGCAGCGGGATGACGACGGTACCTCACTGCGGGCTGCCTTGCAGTCCCTGGCGCGCTTCTATGAGCAGCACCTCCCGGAGCTCCAGGCGCGGCAGGCCGATGTAAGCCGGCAACTCCGAGACCTGCGCAGCGGTCGCCGGGGTATCTCCGCGTACGAAACGACCCGCCGGCATACCATGCGGGCGAACCCGGGCAAGCCGAGCGACTAACGCGGTCCCGCAACGGGTCGAAACTTCTCCGTTACTCCCAAAAGCCCGATTATCCCCTCCCGTCATCCCGGAAACCGCAACGCGGTTGTCCGGGATCTCCACGGCCAGGGTCGCCCGAGCTCTGGGCGATATCCGACGTGATAGATCCCGGCTCTTCGCTGCGCTGCGGCCGGGATGACGATGAGGGGGAGCGTCTAGCCGTACAGGCGTTGCGAAAAGCACTCGGAATCGCTACGAACCTTTTGTCATCCCGGAAACTGCGGAGCAGTTATCCGGGATCTTCGTGGTGTGGGCTGCCCGTGCGTTGGGGTGAATCCGGCGTGCGAGATCCCGGCTCTTCGCTTCGCTGCGGCCGGGATGACGATGAGGGGGGGGCGTCTAGCCGGACAGGCGTCGCGAAAAGTACTCGGAATCACCACAAACCTGTTGTCATCCCGGAAACTGCGGAGCAGTTATCCGGGATCTTCGCGGTGTGGGCTGCCCGTACGTTGGGGTGAATCTGGCGTGGGGAGATCCCGGCTCTCCGCTGCGCTGCGGCCGGGATGACGGGTTGAGCGGGTGCCCTGCCAACTTCGAGTCTGCCACTAAGCGAATCGGCTAGAAGAGGTTGTCGTAGAGGTCTCTCCAGGTGGGGTTTTCTGTTTCGACAAGGTCGATCTTCCAGGGGCGTCGCCAGCGTTTGATCTGCTTTTCTCGGCGGATGGCTTCGTCCATGGACTCGTGTTGTTCGAACCAGACGAGGCGGTAGAGCTTGTAGCGGCGGGTGAAGCCGGGTACGAAGTCGTCGCGGTGTTGGGCGATGCGGCTGGGGAGGTTGCTGGTGACCCCGGTGTACAGGGTGCCTTCTCGCCGGTTGGTCAGGATGTAGACCGCCGGGTGCTTTTCCATGGTTCGCGTCCTTGCGAGGCCAGGTGTTGAGTTTGCCATGGATGTTGCGGTCGTCGCGCGTTCACCGCGTTTCGGGTGCCCTGGTCCGTGGGAGGCACAAGGGATTCCTCTGACTCCTACTTGTCATCCCGGAAACCGCGGAGCGGTTATCCGGGATCTCTGCGGTGTAGGCTGCCCGTACGTTGGGGTGTGTCCGGCGTGGGAGATCCCGGCTCTCCGCTTCGCTACGGCCGGGATGACGGGGGGCTCGCTTGTGGTCAGGAGGGTGAGCCTGGCGCTGGTGTGAAGGGCCAAGAAGCAGGTCGTAGCTACCGACGTCATCCCGGAAACTGCGGAGCAGTTATCCGGGATCTCTGCGGTGTAGGCTGCCCGTACGTTGGGGTAAATCCGGCGTGGGAGATCCCGGCTCTCCGCTTTGCTACGGCCGGGATGACGGGACAAGGGGGCGCTACGGCCGGGATGACGGGAAAAGTGGGCGCTGGGGCCGGGCGGGATGACGGGCCGGGTGGGGCGCGGCCGGCGCTACAGGGTGGGAAGGCGTGCGGCCGGGGGACGGGAAGGAGGGCGTTGCGGCCAGGATGACAGGCTGGGTAGGCAAGGGCCGGGATGACGTGGCGGGGTCAGGGGTTTGGGGGGAGGCGGCGGACGGTTTGGACGCTGCTGAGGGATTGGAGGCGGTCGAAGAGGTGGCTGAGTTCGCCGAGGTCGCTGAATTCGGCTTCCAGTTCCATGCGGACGCTGCGGTCTTCGCGGTTGGTTTCGGTGTTTACGCGCAGGAGGTTGATGCCGCATTCGGAGAAGGCGTTGCCGACTTCGCCCAGCAGGCCGGGGCGGTCGTGGGCATCGACCTCCAGGGTGATGGCCTCGCGTTCGGGCTCTTCGCCCCAGGAGACCGGGATCAGGCGGCCGCGCTTTTCCTCCGGCATGTGCAGGATGTTTACGCAGTCGCTGCGGTGCACGGAGACGCCGGCGCCGCGGGTAATGAAGCCGATGATCGGGTCCCCGGGCTGCGGGTTGCAGCAGCGCGCCCGGGTGGTCAGCAGGCCGCCGACGCCCCGGATCTTGATATCGTCTTCTTTCGCTTCGCCATCGTGGCGGCGCGGTCGCTGGGGCGCGGGCTGCACAGCGGTCTTGTCGCGACCACGGGTCTCGCGCATCTGCTGGGCGATGCGCCCGGCGATCTGGGTGGTGGTGATGTCGCCGGCACCCAGCGCGACCAGCAGCTCGTCGAAGGTCTGGTATTTCATGGCCTCGGCGAGGGCGCTGCGGTCGAGATCCTGTCCGCAGCCCAGGCGCTGGCATTCGCGATCGAACAGGTGCTTGCCGGTGGCCAGGTGTTCGTCCTGGTGCTGCTGGCGGAACCAGGTACGGACCTTGGAGCGGGCGCGGGCGGTGTTGAGATATCCCAGGTTGGGGTTGAGCCAGTCGCGGCTGGGGCCGCCCTCCCGGGTGGTCAGGACCTCGACGCGTTCGCCGGACTTCAGCTTGTAGGTGAGCGGGACGATGTGACCGTCGACCTTGGCCCCGCGGCAGCGGTGGCCGACCTCGGTGTGCACCGCGTAGGCAAAGTCCAGCGGGGTGGCGCCCTGGGACAGGTCCAGCACCTCGCCCTGGGGCGTGAGCACGAACACGCGCTGGTGCAGCGGCTCGCTCTGGATCTCGTCGAGCAGGTTCTGGTCGTTGTTGTCGGCGGCCTCCAGCAGTTGGCGCAGGTTGTTGATGGCACGGTTGAGTGCCTGATCCTCGCGCCCGCCTTCCTTGTAGCGCCAGTGCGCGGCCACCCCGAGCTCGGCGAAGTCGTCCATCTCGCGGGTGCGGATCTGCACCTCCACGACCTTGCCCTCCGGTCCGACCACGGCGGTATGCAGGGACTGGTAGCCGTTGTCCTTGGGATTGGCGATGTAGTCGTCGAATTCGCTGGGGAGGTGGCGCCAGTCGTTGTGCACGATGCCAAGCACGGTGTAGCAGGTGGCCAGCTGGTCGACGATCACCCGGGTGGCGCGCAGGTCGTACAACTCGGACAGCGAGGTACGCTTGCGCTGCATCTTCTTCCAGATGCTGTAGATGTGCTTCGGGCGGCCGAAGACCCGAGCCTGGATGCCCTCGGACTGCAGCCGGCTCTTCAGAGTCTTTGCGAAGTCCTCCACGTAGGTTTCGCGTTCTGTTCGATTTTCTTCCAGCCCGCGTGCGATCTCGCGGTAGGTTTCCGGTTCCAGGATGCGCAGGGCGAGGTCTTCCATCTCCCACTTGAGCTGGCCGACGCCCAGGCGGTTGGCCAGCGGCGCGATGACGTCCAGGGTTTCCTGGGCGAGGGCGCGCGCGCTGTCATCCGCTTCCCGCACCAGCAGGCGCAGGTGCTGCACGCGGAACGCCAGCTTGATCAGCACGGCACGCACGTCGTCGACCATGGCCATCAGCATGCGGCGCAGGCGTTCGGCCTGTTCCGGCCGGCCCGCCGGCGCCTCGAATCGGCGGCGAACCAGGGCCGCGACGTTGGTTGTGAGCCGGGCGATGGCCGCACCAAAACGCTGCTCGAGCTGGGCCGGCTTGAGCAGGTCCGCCAGATACACGGGCACGAGCAGGGTCGCGATCAGCGTCTGCCGATCCACGTTGAGGTGGCGCAGGATCTCCGCCACATCCATCGGGTGGGACTCGAGACCGGCGGCATCGACGGCTTCCAGGGCGCGATCCAGCGCCTCGGCCAGCTGCTGGCCGGTGGCGTCGTCCAGGGGTTGGTTGCCCGCGAAATGGCGCAGCAGCGCGTCACGGTCGAGACCCTGCAGGTCGGTGTTGGTGAGCAGCGAATGGCGCATGGGGCGGGGATGTTCCAGCGAAACCGTTCGGGGCATTGTACCGGTCCGCGCGGGCCGGCGAGAGGCTTGCGTGAGACGAGATCGGGGGTCAGGATCGGGGCATGGTCAACGTGTTCAAGATCCTGGGTCTCGCGGGGTTGGGTTATGTCCTGTTTACGGGGCTGATCTTCCTCACCCAGGACCGCTTGATCTACATGCCCTCCAGCAACGTGACCAGCACGCCGGAGCGCATCGGGCTGGATTACGAGGATGTCGAGCTGGTGGCTGGGGACGGCGTGCGTCTGCATGGCTGGTTTATGCCAGGGCCAGACGGCGATACCCCCGTGCTGCTGTTCCTGCATGGCAATGCCGGCAATATCGGCCACCGCCTGCATTCGCTGCAGCAATTCCACGAGCTGGGCCTGGCGGTCCTGATCATCGACTACCGGGGATATGGCCGGAGCGCCGGGCGACCCGACGAGGCGGGGACCTACTTGGATGCCCGCGCCGCGTGGCAGTACCTGACGGAGGAGCGCTCGATCCCGCCGGAGGCGATCGTGGTGTTTGGTCGTTCGCTGGGTGCGGCGGTGGCGGCGGAGCTGGCCACCGGCGTGGAGCCGGCAGCGGTGATCCTGGAGTCCGCCTTCACCTCGGCCGCGGATCTCGGGGTGCGCCACTACCCCTGGCTGCCGGTGCGGGCGCTGCTGCGCCACGAATACGACACACTGGGTCGCGTCGAGGCGATCACGGCACCGATTCTGTTTGCCCACAGCCCGCAGGACGAAATCGTGCCGTTCGAGCATGCCGAACGCCTGCATGCGGCAGCCGGAGACGGCCGCCTGCTGGAGATGCAAGGGGGCCACAACGACGCCTTTCTGGCCACCGGGGAGGCCTACAGCGACGGCCTGCGCGCCTTTCTGCTTGATGCGGGCCTGTCGCTCCCCGAGCCGTGAGATGGAGCCTCGCAGCATCCCGGAATCCCGGACTGCGCACGGATGCCGTGTCTCCATCGTGGGAGATTGGTAGACTGCGCCGCTGTCCCGGCCGGAATGGATGCCCATGGGGAGCGCTGGCTCCCGGTGCCACCGAATGATCGAACCTCCCGCAAAAAGTCCGCTGACGGTTACCTACCGTCGTGAAGAGGACCCCGACTGTGCGGTGGCACCCGTGGTGATCCGGTTTGGCGGATCCAGTGGCGTCGAACACCGGGCCGGGCAACTGGAGATCCGCGTGGGCCTGGAACCGCTCGGTGGTGGTTCGGGCTGGGTGGAGTGCTGGTCCCTGCCGGGTGGAGCCGCCGGGGAGACTGGCGCGGAAGGGGCGTTGACGTACCTGCGCAGCGAGGAGTGTCTGGTGGGATGCTGGACCGCGCCGCTGGACGCGATCGAAGACCCGGATCCGGTGACGCAACGCGCCTATCGGGAGATCCTGGCGGGTTGCCGGGCGCTGGGCTTCGAGTACCTCGTGCGGGTGTGGAACTATCTCCCCGCCATCAATGACCCGGTGGACGGCCAGGAACGCTATCGCGGCTTCTGCAGCGGGCGCGCGCGGGTCTTCGAGGCATTGCCGGCGTACGAACGCATCCTGCCGGCGGCCACTGCGATCGGTACGCATTCCGACGGGCTGCTGATCTACTTCATTGCCACGCGCGAGGCCGCGGCCCGGATCGAGAATCCGCGCCAGGTCAGTGCCTACCGCTACCCGCGCCAGTACGGCCCGCGCAGCCCCTCGTTTGCGCGCGCCAGCCTGTGGCAGTCGGGGCCGCGGGCCGCCGAACTGTTCATCTCCGGAACGGCGAGTATCGTGGGCCATGAAAGCCGGCATGTCGGGGACCTGGGGGCGCAGATCGACGAGAGCCTGCGTAACATCGGGGTGTTGCTGGAACAGGCCGCCACGCACCACCCGGTCCACGCCGATGCCCCGCGGGAGCTGTCGGCACTGAAGGTCTACCTGCGCCGAGCCGCCGACGCGCCGGCCGCCGAGGCGCATCTGCGGGAACGCCTGGGCCACGATGTACCCTGGCTGTTGCTGCACGGCGATATCTGCCGTGAGGAATTGCTGGTGGAGATCGAGGGACTGTACTCGGAGCGTCTGACGGAGACGCTCGCGATACCATGACGGATTGATGCCGGGCCGGACGGACTGCCGCGAGAGGGTGGTCACCGGTCCCTAGCCAGGGAGAACACGCAATGCAGCCGACCACCAAGAAGCCGCACCCGGTCCTGAAGGACTACTACGGCGACGAGGCCAGCCGCCGCGCCTACGTCGACGACCTGTTTGACCGGACCGCCCCGTATTACGACCGCATCCTGCGGGTGGGCTTCTTCGGCACCGGCCAGTCGTATCGCCGGTTTGTCCTGAAACAATCCGGTCTGGAGGCCGGTATGGAGGTGCTGGACGTGGCCACCGGCACCGGCCCGGTTGCGGAGGAGATCCGCAAGGTGGTGGGGGACGATCACCTGACCTGCGTCGACCCGAGCCGCGGCATGATGGATATCGCCCGCACCAAGATGGATGCCACCTTCATCCAGAGCCTGGGCGAGCAGATGCCGCTGCCGGACCAGCAGTACGACCGTCTGTACATGGGGTATGGGCTTCGCCATGTGCGCGACCTGCACGAGTTGTTCAGCGAGTACTTCCGCGTGCTGAAGCCGGGCGGGCGCTGCACTATCCTCGAGGTCTCGCGGCCACGTACGAAGTTCCAGTTTGGCCTGGCACGCTTCTATTTCCGCGATTTCGTGCCGTTTGTGGGCAAGGTGCTCACCCGCGACCCGGACGGGCAACTGCTGATGCGCTATTTCTGGGACACCATCGATCAGTGCGTCCCCCCGGACGACATCATGGAAACCCTGCGATCCGTCGGTTTCGAAGACGTGCAGCGCAATGTCCAGCTCGGCGTCTTCAGCGCCTACATGGCGACGCGCCCGGCCGGGTAGATCGCCCCGTGGCCCGGCTGAAGGTGAAGGTGGCGCCGGGCAGCAAGCGCAACGCCTTGGCCGGGTGGATGGGCGACACCCTCAAGCTGCAAGTGCGGGCGCCGCCGGAGAAGGGCCGCGCCAACGAGGCCGTGATTGCGCTGCTGGCGGCCGAACTGGGTTGCCCGAAGTCGGCCGTGGAGGTGGTAGCTGGCGCGACCTCGCGCAGCAAGACGGTGACGGTGGAGGGCTGGACCGAGTCCGACTTGCGCCACGCGTTATCCTGATGACTCATGACTGTGACGCGGCTCGTGCCTGACGAGCCCCTGTGAAGGGAACTACGGATGAACCGCCTGACCCTGACCCGACCGGATGACTGGCACCTGCACCTGCGCGACGGCGACGTCCTCGCTTCGGTGCTGCCGGATACCGCGCGCCGCTTCCGCCGCGCGATCATCATGCCCAACCTGAAGCCACCGGTGACCACGGTCGAGGCCGCGGGCGACTACCGTGACCGCATCCTGGCGGCGCTGCCGGAGGAGGCGGACTTCGAGCCGCTGATGACGCTGTATCTCACCGAGGGCACGACCCCGGGGATGATCGACGCGGCGAAGGCCTCCGGGTTCATCCACGGGGTCAAGCTGTACCCGGCCGGCGCCACGACCAATGCTGCCAGCGGGGTAACCGATATCCGCCGTTGCTATCCGGTGTTCGAGGCCATGCAGCGGGTGGACCTGCCCCTGTTGATCCACGGGGAGGTGACCGATCCGGACGTGGACATCTTCGACCGCGAGGCGGTGTTCATCGAGCGCCACCTGGAACCGCTGATCCGGGACTTCCCCGAGCTGCGCGTGGTGCTGGAGCACATCACCACCGAATCCGCCGTGCAGTTCATCCACGACGGGCCGGAACACGTTGCCTCCACCATTACCCCGCAGCATCTGCTCTACAACCGCAACGCGCTGTTCGCCGGCGGGATGCGGCCGCACCACTTCTGTCTGCCGATCCTGAAACGCGAGCGTCACCGCAAGGCCCTTTTGGAGGCGGCGACCAGCGGGCACCCACGGTTCTTCCTGGGGACCGACAGTGCGCCGCATCCGCGCCACGCGAAGGAGTCGGCCTGTGGCTGCGCGGGGATCTATTCCGCGCACGCGGCCATCGAGCTGTACGCGGAGGCCTTCGCCGCGGCGGAGGCGCTGGATCGGCTGGAAGGCTTTGCCAGCCATTTCGGACCGGATTTCTACAAGCTGCCGCGCAACACCGACACCCTGACGCTGGAGCGCTCCCCGTGGAACGTACCGGAAGCGGTACTGTTCGGGCATGACCCGGGTGTGCCGTTGCGCGCGGGCGAGACCATCGCCTGGCAACTGGCTCAATAAACGCGCTCGCCGAACCCGGCACTACGGGTGCGGTCAGCAGGGTAGTAGACAATGGACAGGATGAGGACACCGGCATGACGGAACCCAACGTGCAACGCGGAACCCTGTGGTTCTGGATGGCCATCAGTCTCGGGGTGGCGTTGCTGATTATCGCGCTCGGCGTCAGGCTGGAGCCCGCCGGTGCCGCGATCCTGCGTGCCCCGCTCAGTTCGCCGGCGGCCGGCGCGCTCGGGTTTGGCCTGCTGATGGTCTGGGCAGCCTATGCCTATGCGCTGTCCGCCGGGCGTGCCGCGGGCAGCCAGGAAATGGGGGTGGTGATCCTCAATCTCGGTCTGCCGGTGGCCCTGATCCTGCTGTGGGGGGCCGAACTGAACGCGCTGGCGTTCTTTGTGGCGATCGGGTGGACGCTGACCCTGGGCGGAATGGCCATGCGCCTGTTTCGGCGCGAGGCCCTGGCCGGGGTGATGATGCTGCCCATCATCGGGGTGAGCCTCACGGGGATCCTGCTGTCGCTGACCCTCTGGGTCGTGCCGGCCGCAACGGGCGGCGCCTGACCGGGGCGGGCCCGCTGCCTACACGGCCCGGTGCATCGGGTCGGGAATGGGCAGCGATTCGGGCGCGCCCCGGGCGTGCGCGAAGAAGGCATCCGCGTCCATGGGGCGGGCGAACAGGTAGCCCTGAAAACGCAGGTCGCCATGGGTTGCCAGCCACTGGTACTGGGCGTCCGTCTCGACCCCCTCCGCAACAACCTGTAGCCGAAACTGCCGGGCGATATCGCAGATGGTGCGTACCATGGCCTGGTCGTCGGCGTCGTGGTCCACCTGACGGACAAAGCTCCGGTCGATCTTGAGTTCGTCGAAGGGCAGGCGCTTGAGATAGCTGAGAGAGGAAAAGCCCGTCCCGAAGTCGTCCATGGAGAAGCGCAGGCCCATCTGGCGCAGGGCCTGCATGATGTGGATGACGCGGTCGGTATCCTCGGCCACCACGTGTTCGGTGATCTCCAGGGTGATGCGGTGGGCGTGCTCGCGGTCCAGGTAGCGGGCGATCAGCTCCTGCATGCGATGCACGAAGTTCAGGTGGACCAGCTGGCGCGGACTGATGTTGATGGCCAGCTGCTCCAGGTGGAATCCGGTGCGGTCCCAGTCGCGCAGGGCCTGGAAGGCGCGCGCGATGACCGCGTCGCCCAGTTCGCTGATGTAGCCGGTCTGCTCGGCAATAGGGATGAACTCCGCCGGTGAGACCGGGCCGAGCTCGGCGCTTTGCCAGCGGATCAGGGTTTCGGCGCTGCGGATATGGCCGGTGGCATCCACCTGCGGCTGGAACAGGACCTCGATCTCGCGGTTGTGCAACGCGAAATGCAGGCAGCGTTCGATCTGCAAGTGCCGCTCTACGGCCCGCGACAACTCGTCGCTGAACACCACCACGCCGTCGCGGCCGCGGTCCTTGACCTCGTACATGGCAATATCCGCCTCGCGTACGAGCTGATGCGAGTCGACCGGGTGGTCCGGCTCGATCAGGCGGATCCCGATGCTGGCGCTCACGTGCAGGTGGTGGCTGCGGATGATGTAGGGCGTCTTGACCACCTGCAGGAGCGAGCGCGCCAGCCGGCGGGCGGCGCGCTCGCAGGTCTGGCGGTCGCCCTTGCCAGGGGCGACGATCACGAACTCGTCACCGCCCAGGCGGGCGAGGTGATGGCCGGGGGGAAGGGCGTTGGCGAAGTCGCGTGTCACGGATTTGAGCAGCTCGTCCCCGATGTCGTGTCCCAGCAGGTCGTTGACCGTCTTGAAGTGATCCAGATCGATCAGCAGCAGGAAGGAGTGCTGGCGGTGGTGCTGCAGCACCTCCAGGCTCTCTTCGAGGTGCTCGATGAAGGCCGCGCGGTTGTTCAGGCCGGTGAGGGCGTCGTGCGAGGCCTGGTGGAGGCTGTCGCGCAGCAGGCCGAAGCTGCTGCTCGCGGCGTAGTACAGGACCAGGGCCAGGGTCGCCGAGAAGGCCGCCAGGACGTACCCGTACCAGTCCCCGATCAGCAGGAAATAGATCGCCAGCGGTGCGATCATGGCGGGGATCAGCGGCCGGAACACCCAGGGGGCCGGATAGAGCAGGGCCGCCACCACGGTGGTGGCGCCGATCTGGGTGAAGATGGCGATATAGTGGAGGTTCTGGGAGTCCAGGCGGACGAAGACCAGGAAGATTACGGTCCACAACGCCACATAGAGGTACAGAAAGAGGGTGAGCCGGATCCGCCAGCGGATGCGTTGCTCGGGGGCCAGTGGCGATCGGTGGTAGCGCCAGTACAGCTGCAGCCCCCACAGCGAGGCGGCGGCCATCACGGCGTACCAGGACACGGCCGCGGTGAATGCGCCGTGCAGAGTGCCGAGCAGGATATATCCCAGCCCCGGCAGCAGCGACAAGGCCACCAGGACCGGGATCTGCCGGGTCAGGTAGGAGTCGAAGCGCGGGTCGGCCCGCAGCGCCTCCCGCGCCGGTGCAAGGGCATGCACGGAGGACGCCGACGGTTTGTCTCCCTGGGTGAGTGCCATCGGCTCCGTGAGGGGGCTTGTGCAGAAGGGCCGGACATTACGGTAAATCCATCCAGGGCTCAATGCGTGGGTAGGTGAGCCGCCGCAGTTACGGGGAACGAGATGCTGCTGACCGAGGCACAAATCGAGGCGCAACTGACCGATGCGGCGCGTCGGGGCGAATTCGACGATCTCCCCGGGAGCGGCCAGCCCCTGGAACTGGATGACGACAGCGCGGTGCCGGAAGAGCTGCGCATGGCCTACCGGGTGATGAAGAACGCCGGTTATGTGCCCGAGGCCGTCCAGATCCGGGGCGAGATCGCCTCCGTGGAGGCCCTGCTGCAGGCGGCGGACGACGAGGCCTCGCGCCAGCATGCCGCCCGGCGCCTGCGCGTGTTGCTGGATCGCCTGAATCGCAGCGGTGATGGCCGGGGGATGGTCTCGGAGTCCGGCTATTTTCGCCAGCTATGCGAGCGCATGGACGGCCCTGCGCGATGAACCCGCTCCATGGCCCCCTGAGAGGGCGCGGCGCGACCCTGGACCCGGACGCGCGTTTCGAGCCAACCCGGCGGGAACCCTTCGATGACGGGTGGGAAGGGGATGGCGAGGCCCCGCCACCGCTGCGCACCGAGGTCACGGTCGAGCACCCGCGCCGCGTGCTGTCGTGGAATCAGTCGCCGGATGTGCCATTCGAGCTCTCGCTGAACCCCTATCGCGGCTGCGAACACGGCTGCTCCTACTGCTTCGCTCGACCGGCACACGCCTACGTGGGGTTGTCGCCGGGACTCGATTTCGAAAGCCGCCTGTTCGCCAAGGTGGGTGCGGCCGAGTGCCTGCGGCGCGAGCTGGCAAGGCCCTCGCACCGGGTGACGCCGCTGGCCCTGGGCATCAACACGGATGCCTACCAGCCCGTCGAGCGCGAATGGCGGATCACGCGGGAGCTTCTGGAGGTGCTGGCCGAGACCGGACACCCAGTATCAATCGTGACCAAGTCGGCCCTGGTCGAGCGTGACCTGGACCTGCTGGCGCCGATGGCGGAACGCGGGCTGGTCCAGGTTGCCGTTTCGCTGACCACCCTCGACCGGAGCCTGTCGCGCCATCTGGAGCCACGCGCCGCGGCTCCGCAGCGGCGCCTGCAGACGATCGAGCGGCTGAACGCGGCGGGGGTGCCGGTCAACGTTCTGGTGGCGCCGCTGATCCCCGTGCTGACGGATGGCGAACTGGAATCACTGCTGGAGGCGGGCGCGGCGGCCGGCGCGGTGGCGGCCGGGTATGTGCTTTTGCGGCTCCCGCGCGAGGTCGCGCCACTGTTCGAGGACTGGCTGCGCCATCATCATCCGCTCAAGGCCGACCACATCCTGCAGCGCCTGCGGGAGGCGCATGGCGGCAAGCTGTATGACGCCACCTTCGGCCATCGCATGCGCGGGGCCGGCGCCTACGCCGAGCTGTTGCGCCAGCGCTTCCGGCTGGCCCGGCGGCGCGCGGGACTGGCCGGGCGCCTCGTGGAACTGGACTGCGGCCAGTTCCAGCCGCCGGCGCGGCCGCGAAAGGCCCATGCCGAGGGCCAGATGGACCTGTTCTGATCAAGGTAGCCGGGTGCGGGGCGGCGCGGGATACAGCGCCACGATCCCGGGTGGTGGCCACCGTCGGGCCGGGAAAGGGGCGGGCAGGCCCGATCCCCGGAAGCGCCGATCTGGTTTACAGTGGGCCTTCGTGAACAAGGGCGGGACGATGCCGGAGACCTCCACAACCCCTACCGATCCCGCGGCCTGGTGGGGCCGCCGGCCGCTCGCTGCTGGGCAGCACGGCCGCTGGTCCATCGGGCCGCTCGATCTCTGGCTGCTGCACGGCGATCAGGAATGGCAGTTGGTGCTCGAACGTCCTCGCGACTCCGCCGATGCCACCCTGGCGATCGATGTCCCCTGCAATGATGCGTTTCCGGAATCGGCCAAGGACCGGCTGCGTTTCGCCGGCTCTCCGGTCGGCACCGAGCCGGAATTGCGCGTGGCCCTGGCGGACCGGGCGATGGTGAGCCGTCCGCAGGATCCTTTCTACGTGCCGTCCCAGGGGGAGGTCACGCTTTATCTGAGTACGCCGGCCTGGGTGCAGCTGTACCTGGGACCGGCCCGAGTACAGGAATTCCCGGTCTACACGCCTTCCGATACGTGGTTCGGCGCGAGCACCGTGAACGGCGAACTGTGCTATGCCACCCGCACCCAGGCGCGCCTGGACCTGGCCGACGTGCCGGAACGGCCGCATCGCGTGGTGACCCCGCTGACCATTGCCAACAAGGCGGACGACGCGTTGTTCCTGGAGCGGGTGAACCTGCCGGTGCCGCGTCTGCCGGTCTACGCCGACGAGCACCACCGGCTGTGGACCCCGGCGGTGCGCATGGAGCGCGAGGAGGACCGCGACATGGCAGAGATGAAGATCGACTCCGGGCCACCGGCCGTGGCGGCCGGTGCGCGACGCATTGCCGAGCCTCGCCAGGCCGGGGGACGGCATTTGATGGTGCGGGCGTTCACCGCCCTGTTTCAGTAGGGAGCCACGTACACCATGAATGAATGGCTACAAGCGGCCGAGGCCTTCGTGACCAGCGAGGCCTTTCTCGCGGCGATCCGCGCGGTGCTGTACCTGCTGGTCGGCCTTCTGGTGGCACGGCTGGTGTCGCGCGGACTGGCGCGGATGCTGGAGGACAAGCTCGACGCCCAGCAGGTGATGCTGACCCGGCGCATCAGCTTCTACGTGATCGTGCTGCTGGTGCTGGCCTCGGCGCTGCGCGAACTCGGGTTCGACCTGACCGTGCTGCTGGGCGCGGCCGGCATCCTGACGGTCGCGCTCGGCTTTGCCTCGCAGACATCGGCCTCCAACCTGATCTCGGGGCTGTTCCTGATTGGCGAGCGGCCGTTCTCCGTCGGGGACGTGATCAAGGTCGGGGATGCCACCGGCGAGGTACTCTCGATCGACCCGCTGTCGGTGAAACTTCGGACCTTCGACAACCTGATGGTGCGGGTGCCCAACGAGAGCCTGGTGAAATCCCAGCTGACCAACCTCAGCCGCTTCCCGATCCGTCGGCTCGACATGCAGGTCGGGGTGGCCTATCACACCGATCTCAAGCAGTTGCGGGACATCCTGATGACGGTGGCGGAGGGCAATCCGGTGTGCCTGGAGGAACCCAAGCCGTTGTTCATCTTCCTCGAATACGGGGACTCCGCGCTGAAAATCCAGTTCTCCGTCTGGGCACGGCGGGAGAAATTCCTGGATCTGCGCAACTCCATGCACGAGGGCGTGAAGGCGGCGCTGGACGAGGCAGGCATCGAGATCCCGTTCCCGCAACGCACCCTGGGCAGTCTGGGCGGCCCGCTACCGGTGCGCATCGTCGACAACGTGTCGGATGTCGAGGCGGAAGCCGCCGCCCCGACGGAGCCGGGCGCGCGCTCCTAAGTGGCAAGGGCCCGGCCGGACGTGCGGGCGCGGCCCGGGGAGAACCGGCTCAGTCCAGGGACGTAGCATGGGATGAGCGGAGCGAATCCCATCAAGGAACTGGCACGACGCGGGAAGTGCTGCGTTTCGCTGCGCTTAAGGAGACGCTGATTTAATCGCGCGTCCGCGCTCGAGTCGCTTTTGCGTGCGAACAAGGCGCGGTGACTGCCGTGCAGTCATTCTGCACAAGGGAACCGCAACGCAGTTCCCACGCCCGTTGTTATCAAAAACGGCCGGCCGAGCCCCTGCGTTCAATGGCTTGTGGGGTTGGTGCCCCCTGTTCCCCGATCCTGCGTTGCGCCGCTTGCGGGTAGAACCACTACCCGCTGCACGACGTGCCTTGTCTCGGAAAACAGGGGGCACCAACGCGGACGTGCGATTAAATCAGCGTCTCCTTAACCGCACCCCTGTGTCTGCGGTTCAGGGATCGCGACCATGAACCGTTTCGGCGCGTGGGCGCGGCCCGCGGAGGCCACAGTCAGTCCAGACGCAGATCGGCCCAGACCGGGTCGTGGTCCGAGGCGCGCCAGGGGCCCTCGGCGGGTGCGCGCCCGTCAAACCCGAGGAACCGGGGTTCATCCGCATTGACCGGCCAGGTCGCGCCATCGGTTACGCGTACGCGCAGCGATTCGGGGCCCAGCAGGTAGTCCAGCTGCCCGGCCTGGCCGCGAAACACATAGGTATGCGCCCGGGCCGGGTTGTCGTGGACGAGATCGCGTTTCCCGGCGGCGGTCAGGGTCCGGATCGGGTCTTCGGTGGCGTAGGCGTTCAGGTCGCCGAGGATCAGCATGGGGGTGTCGGCATATTCGCCGCGGCGCTGTTCGCGCAGCCATTCCACCAGGCGCTCGGCCTGCGCGGTGCGGCGTTCGTTCCAGCACCCCTGGCCGCGGTCGATGTCGCCCGCGTCGGGACACCCGCTCTTGGCCTTGAAGTGAACCACCACGGCACCGAAACGCTCGTCGGTTCCGGTGGGTGCGAACCAGCCCAGCAGCGGTGGCCGATGGTGCACGTCGTCGCGGTCGGCGGCCGACGCGATCAGGCGCAGGCGTTCGGGCCGGTAAAGCAGGCCGACCTTGATGGCGTCGTCTCCAGGCGCCGGGTGCGCGACGGCGGCGTACTGGCCGCGTTCGGAGTGCCGTGTGTTCAGGCGGGTCACCAGCTTGGTGCGGGCGGCTGCGGCATTTTCCAGTTCCACGGCGCCGAGCAGATCCGCGTCCAGTCCCTGGAGCAGGGCGTCCAGCTTGGCCGTCTGCCGATCGCGTTCCGCCCGGGTCTGTGCGCCGCGCTCGCCCAGGGTGACGAAATCGTTCTCCAGGTTGGCCGTTGCGATGCGGAGGTGGCCCGCCGCCGGGGCCGGCACGGGTGCCGGTCGTTCCCCGCCGGACCAGTCAATCGTCTCGGTGGGGTGGATGCGATACTCGCCGAAGGCCCGGGTGAGGATGCCGGTCAGGCCTTCGACCCGGCTTCCCGCGCGGCGGGTGCCCTGGTGGTCGAGATAGGGGATCGGATCGGGGTTGGCACGGTAGCTGCCATCATCGAGTTCGATCTGGCGGGCCGCGTCCCGATCCGTCCCCGGGCGCCCGGTCTGGCCGGGATGGATCAGCCGCCCGCCGGCAGCGAGGGTCAGGCTGCCGTAGCGACCGAGGTCGTGGTTGGCGGTCACGGTTAGTGCCTGCGTCAGGCGCACACGCAGGTCGCGGTGTTCGTCGAGGCGGTCGGCATCCTCGGGCAGGCGCAACGGGATGGGGTCGGGCAGGCCCGCGTGGCCGCAGTTTTCCACCCGATGCAGGCGCGAGACTTGCGGCCGGCCGCGGTGGCGGCTGAAGTCACCGTGCACCTCCAGACGCTGTCCGGCCTCGACCGGGTCCTGACGCGGGGCATAGACGAACAGGCCCGTGGCATCCGCCCCCGATCCCTGTTGCAGATAGAACCCGTCGAGCTGGTCGGGCCCCATGAATACGCCGGTCGCGACGCCTTCGACGATGACGGCGTTGCCCTCGGCGACCTGTCCCGCCCGGAGTTCGGAGAGCGGCGTCCGCTCGGCGCCGGGATCGGGACAGGCGACCCGGGCCTGTGCCGGGCCCGCGGTCCACAGCGCCAGCAGGACCACGGCCATCGCCCCCGCGGCGGTGGTGGCCCTGGGGCGGGTTGTACAAGCCGGGGATGCAGGGTTCAGCCGATCCATGGCCGAAGGATAAGGGTGTTCAGGCGCTCTTGCTGGGATTCAGCAGTCCGTAGAGATAGTCCGGGGCCTGGGTAACGTCCGCGATGGTGTAGCGATCGAGCACAGCCAGGAACGCATCGCGGGCATCATTGAGCACGCCACGCAGCTGGCAGCCGGGCAGGATCGGGCAGACGGGGTTCTCGCAGTCGACCACGTTCAGGTTGGGCTCCATGTCGCGGATGACGCTGCCCACGTTGATCTCGCCCGGCTCACAGGCGAGCGAGATGCCGCCCCCCTTGCCGCGGCGGGTGATGATGTAGCCCTTCTGACCGAGCTGGTGGACGATCTTGACCAGATGGTTGCGCGGAATCGAGAACTGTTCGGAGATGTCACTGACGGTCACGCGCTGTTCGCGCGGCTGGACGGTGAGGTACATCAGGACACGAAGGGAGAAGTCGGTATAACGGGTGAGTTGCATAGGGGGATCGTCGGCTGGTTTCGAAGGATATGCTTGAACGTATATTTCGTTGAACCTTAATCGCTCCGGACTTTCGTCACAAGCGCGGTGGTCACGACGTTAGGGCAGTACGCGTCCGTTACCGACCCGGAGTCGCTTCAACAGTTCCGGACGAGCGTTGTGCTGGAAGCGACCGGGACCTTCAGGATTGCCACCGTGGGCCGTTAACGTGCAATGGCCGGGATGGACTGGGACCAGGGGGATTCAATGGAGCGGGGAAACGGGTGGCTGAGTGGCCTTTCGCTGGCGGGGCGTTTCTCGCTCGCGCTGAGCGGCATCGTCGGGGTGTTCTTTCTGATCGCGGCCGCGGCGGTGTTCTGGCACACGGCGACCCTGAAAAGCGGCATGGAGAGCACGCTGACCGGGGTGATGCAGCAGCACGAGACCACGCCGGCCCTGGAGGCCGAAGTGGCGGCCGAGGTGGACCGCCTGCTTGAGCTCGCGGCCTGGCAGGTCAACGCGATGATGCTGGGCGTCGCGATCGGCGTCGTCGTGGTGGTGTACTTCCTGTTCGTGTTCATGATCCGGCGGCGCCTGGCCCGGCTGGCGACGCGATTCCGCGCGGTATCGGAGGGCGAGGGCGATCTGCGTCAGCGTATCGAGGCGCCCAGAAATGACGGGATCGACCGGCTGGCGCGGCTGTTCAATGCCTTCATCGAGCGCCTGCAAGGCATGGTGTCGGAGATGGTGGAACATGCCCGCGAGCTGGGCGATTCCGTCGGCACGCTGCACCGGGTGGCGGAGGAGACCAACCAGGAGGTGCGGCAACAGCAGGCCCGTCTGGGGCAGGTTGCCACGGCGATGAACCAGATGACGGCTTCCGCCGAGGAGATCGCCCGGAACGCCCGTACGGCTTCCGAGGCCGCCGATCAGGCGGAGAGCGAGACACGCAACGGATCGGAGGTCGTGGATGCCACGGTCCGGACGATGCGCGAACTGGCCAGCGAGATCGGGACCGCGAACGCCGAGGTGTCGCGGCTGCAGACCGAATCGGACCAGATCGGGTCGGTCCTCGACGTGATTCGGGGAATCGCCGAGCAGACCAACCTCCTGGCCCTGAATGCCGCCATCGAGGCCGCTCGTGCCGGAGAGCAGGGACGGGGATTCGCCGTGGTGGCCGACGAGGTACGCACGCTCGCCACCCGGACGCAGGAGTCCACGACCGAGATCCAGGCGATGATCGAGCGGCTGCAGGGCGGCGCGCGTTCGGCGGCCAGCGCGATGGAGCGCAGCCGCGAAAGGGGCGAGGCCGGGGTGGACGAGGCCGCCGGGGCCGGCGAGGCCCTGCACGCCATTCGGTCCGCGGTCGAACGCATCCGGCATCTCAACAACGAGATCTCGGGGGCGGTGTCACAACAGGCGGAGGTCGCGCGCGAGGTCGACGGGACCCTCACCGAGGTCAGCCAGGGGGCGCAGGTCACGGCGGGCAATGCCGAGGCCACCGCCAGCGAGACCGATGCCCTGGTGGGGCGGATCGAGCAGCTGCGGGGGCTGACCACGCAATTCCGGGTCTGACCCGCCGCGGGTGGGGTGCGTGAACCGGGTACCTGCCCGGGTGCGATACGATTCCCGGCGTGTTCCGGGCGTTTTCCGTATACTGCGCCCCGCCTCGGGATCACGGAGTCGCTCCTGCAATGACAGTCTGGGTCGCCATCCTGCTCGGGATCGTGCAGGGCATCTTCATGTTTCTGCCAGTCAGTTCGACCGCCCATCTGGTCCTGACCCAGCACTGGCTCATCCGCCAGGGCGAACCTCTGCCACCGCCCGAAAGCCCGGAGATGATCCTCTTCGACCTGGTGGTGCATGTCGGCACCCTGGTCTCGATCGTCTTCGTCTTCCGCAAGAGCCTGGTCCGGCTCACCGGCGGGATTGCCCGGGAGAGCTGGCAATGGGCCGCGGCCCGTGGGTCGGCCGGACGTGAAATGCTGTTCCTGCGCCTGGCCCTGCTGGTTGTGCTCTCGGTGTTCGCCACCGCGGTGGTCGGTTTCACCCTGAAGGCGGGCTTCGAGCAGGTGTTTGCCCACCCGACTCTTATTGCGGGCACGCTGAGCCTGACCGGGGTACTGCTGTGGTGGACGGACCGGCTCCAGCGCCGCCCCCTGGGCCTGCGCCAATTGAGCCCGAAGATTGCCACCATCATCGGCGTGGCTCAGGGCTTTGCGCTGATCCCGGGGCTCTCGCGCAGCGGCATGACCATCACCTTCGCCCTGTTTACCGGGCTCAAGCGGCGCTGGGCGGCGGAGTACAGCTTCTTCCTCGCGATTCCGACCATCCTCGCCGCCACTGCGGTGCAGTCGCTGGATGTTCTGAACGGCAACGGGCTGGGGGAGCTGAACTGGACGGCCCTGGCGGTTGGCTTCGTGGTCTCCGCCCTGGTCGGCATCGTGTCGCTGAAGATGGTCCTGTTCTTCCTGTACCGCGCCAACCTCAAGGTCTTCTCGTTCTACCTCTGGGCGCTGGCGCTGCTGGTCCTGTTCGGTTTCCTCGACGTGGAGATCATGTACAGCGGCAAGTAAGCGGGCCGGCTCATTCCGGGCCCCGCAGTACGGCCAGCGGTGCCTGATCCAGCACCCGTCGGGTTCCCAGCCAGCCCGCCAGGGCAATCCCCAGCGTCCCGCCGCCGATCCCGTATACAAAGGTCAGCGGGTTCACGCTGTAGTCGAACTCGAACACCTGCCAGGCGAGCAGGGCGCCAACCGCGGTGGCGATGACGGCCGCCAGCAAGCCGGCCAGCAACCCCAGGGCCCCGAACTCGGCCAGCAGCCCGTTGCGGATATGCTCGCGGCGTGCCCCGAGGGTGCGCAGCAGGGCGGCTTCGCGCCGGCGTACGTCGCGGGTGGCCTGAACCGCCGCATACAGCACGGTCAGGCCGGCGATCAGCGTGAACAGGAAGACGTATTCAACCGCTCGCGTGGCCTGGTCCATCACGTCGCGCACCTGGGCCAGGATCGCGCTGACGTCGATGGCCGATACCGCGGGGAACTCCCGCAGCCACTGGTTCTGTGCCGAGCGCTGGTCGTCGGGCACGTGCATGGCCGTGATGAAGGTGCGCGGCTGCTCGTCCAGCAGCCCAGGGGGCCCGATGACGAAGAAATTGACCTGGAAACTGTCCCAGTTGACCTCACGGACGCTGGTGATCGGGCTCCGGATGGCCTGCCCGCCGACCCGGAAGGTCAGGTAATCCCCGATCTCGAGGTCGAAACGCTCCATCAGGCCGGCCTCGACCGACCAGCCCGTATCGGGATCCTGTCCTTGCGCGTCGAACCAGTGCCCGTCGACGATCCGGTTGTGCTCGGGCGGGGTTTCCGCATATGACAGGTTGAACTCGCGGTCCACCAGCCGGCGGTCGCGATCGTCGTCGAAGTCCTCCGGACGCACCCGGTCGTCATTAATCTCGATCAGGCGCCCGCGGATCATCGGGTCGAGTTGCGGGCGCTCGAGCCCGGCGGCCTCCACGCGGTCCGCAAACGCCTGTTCCTGCCCCGGCTGGATGTTGATGAAGAACTGGTTGGGCGCGTCCTCCGGGATGCTGGCATCCCAGGCCTCCAGCAGGTCGACCCGGACGATGGCCAGCAACAGGAGCGCGAGGATCCCGACACTGAACGCGACCAGCTGGACCGCACTCAACCCCCCGCGCCGGGACAGGTTGGCCAGGCCGAAGCGCAGGGCCATGCCGCCGCGATTGCGCAGCGGCCGAAGGGCCAGCACCAGCGCCATGCCCAGCACCGACAGCAGGGCGATGGCCAGGGCTGTCCCCAGCAGGACCCAGGCAGCCAGTCCGGGATCGGCCGCCTGCCAGTAGAGCAGGCCGCCAAAGGCCAGAAGCGCCAGTGCCCCGGATAACCACACCGAGGTGGGCGGCAGCCCAAGGTCGCGCCGGAGGACGCGCAAGGGCGAGACCTGGCCGATGCGCAGCAGCGCGGGCAGGGCGAAGCCCACGGCCGTGATCATCCCGACCCCGATGCCCGCGATCACTGGGCGCCATCCGGGCGGCGGCAGATCGCCGGCCAGCCAGTCCCCGAGCAGCGCCGCCAGGACAAACTGGGCGGCAAAGCCGATCGCCAGGCCGATCCCGCTGGCCACCAGGGCGACCAGCACGACCCGACCGAAATAGGTCAGCAGGACCTGGCGGCCGCTGGCGCCCAGCGCGCGCATCACCGCGGCCGGATCGGCGCGGCGCTGGGCAAAGTGGTGAGCGGCTACGGCGATCGCCGCTCCGGCGAGCAGCACGGCCATCAGCGAGGCGAGCCCGAGGAATCGCTCGGCGCGTTCGATCGCGGTACGCAGTTCCGGGTTGGCGTCTTCCAGCCCCAGCAGGCGCTGACCCGATTCCAGTTCGTCCTCCAGCCAGCCACGGAATCCCTCAACCCCGGCACTCGGGCCCGCGGCAAAGAATTCGTAGCGCACCCGGCTCCCGGGGCCGATGAGGCCGCTGGCCTCGAGGTCGTCGAACGCGAGCATCAGGCGGGGGGCAATATCGAGCAGGTTGCTGCCGCGGTCCGGCTCGTGGGTGATCACGCCGGTGACCTCCAGATCGAGGTCGCCGACCTCGACCCGGTCTCCGGTCTCGATTCGAAGGGCGTCAAGCAGCGCCGGCTCGAGCCAGGCCGTCCCGGGCTCCGGGCCCAGGTCACGAGTCTGTTCGTCGGCGTCTCGTCCAGGCCGGATCCGCGCCTCGCCCTTGAGCGGCCAGCTCGACTCCACCGCACGCAGGGCCGCCAGGCGGGATTCGTCGTCGGTGGAAAAGACCACACTGGGCAGAGAGGCTGTCCGGGCCGTTTCCAGGCCGTATTCGGCGGCTTCGGCCGGCCAGCCCGCCGGCAGGGGGTTGTCGCTGACGACCGCCAGGTCGCCACCCAGAAGCGCGGTGGCCTGCTGGGCCATGCCCCGGTCGACCCGGTCGGTGAAGAAGCCGACGGCCGCGACCGCGGCGACCGCCACCACCAGGGCGGCGGCCAGTACCCGTAGCTCGGCCGAGCGCCATTCGCGCCAGGTGCCCCTTAGCAGCGCGCGCAGGGGCCCGCGGCCCCGGTTCCGGGTCAAGGTCATGCCAGCACACCGTCCTGAATGGAGATAATGCGATCGCATTGCCCGGCGATTTCGGGGTCATGCGTGACCAGCACCAGGGCCGTGGCCGGTCCGTCGCGGTCGGGATGTCGCGCCAGCCCGAACAGCAGTTCGATGATCCGGTGGCCGGTCTTGCCGTCGAGGTTCCCCGTGGGTTCGTCGGCGAAGAGCACGGCCGGGTGATCGACGATCGCGCGGGCAATGGCCACGCGCTGCTGTTCGCCACCGGAAAGCTGGTGCGGATAGTGCGCGGCACGCTCGGACAGGCCCACCCGCTCCAGGGCCTGTTCGGCCCAGAGGCTCAGCGTCTCCTGGTCACGGCCGGCATGGGCCGGGTTGAGCTCCAGCGGCAGCAGGGTGTTCTCCATCGCCGTCAGGGCGGGCAGTAACTGGAACGACTGGAACACGAAACCGACCCGGCCGGCACGCAGCGCCGCCCGGCCGTCCTCGTTCAGTTCGCTGATCGTTTGTCCGAGCAGGCGAACTTCTCCCGCGCTCGGGGCGTCCAGACCTGCGAGCAACCCGAGGAGGGTGGACTTTCCGGAGCCCGAAGCTCCGAGGATCGCCACCGTCTCACCCGCCTGGACCGCCAGCGAGATGCCGCGCAGGATGTCCAGGGGGCCGCTGGGTCCGTTGATCCGCTGCTCGAGGTCCCGGGCTTCCAGTACAAATGACGAGGATGCATCCATGTTGCGTATTCCGTTGGTCGTGATGGGCTTGATCGCGTTGCTATGGAGTCCCGGAGCGGCCGCGAATTCCCCGGAAGGTCAAAATCCTTCCCCGGAGCCCCTGACGATCCTGGTCTTCGGGGACTCCCTCAGCGCGGCCTATGGCATGCCCGAGTCTGCCGGCTGGCCGGCCTTGCTGGAAGAGCGCCTTGAGGAGCGCGAGCGGGACTGGGAGGTGGAGAACGTATCCATTAGCGGTGATACCACAGCGGGTGGCCGGACGCGGTTGCCGGAGGTGCTGGACCGTACCGCGCCCGTCCTCGTCATCCTGGCCCTGGGCGGTAACGACGGCCTGCGCGGCCTGCCACCGGCCGCTATGCGCGAAAACCTGGAGGCCATGGTCGAGGCCATCGAGACCGCGGGTGCCGAGACCCTGTTGCTGGGTATTCGCATCCCGCCCAACTACGGGCGGCGTTACACCGAACGCTTCGAGGCGGTGTATGCCGATCTGGCCGAGGCCCGCGAGCTTGCGTTCGAGCCGTTCTTTCTCGAGGACATCCTGCTCGAAGACGGCATGCTGATGGACGACGGAATTCATCCCAGCGAGGCGGCCCAGCCCCATCTTCTGGACGCGGTGTGGTCGCGTCTCGAGCCCATGGTGAAGGCGGCCGAGGCCGGCAAACCGCCGTGCAACGGCGACGGGTAGCACGGGGAGGCAGGCGCCTCAGTCGGCGAGGAGGGCCCGTATGTCGGCGACCACCGACTCCGGAAGCAGTTGGCGCAGGACCGGGTGCAGGTCGTGTTCGACCTCGGACAGCAGTGACAGGGTGCGGACCTCGGAGTGACGGCATAACGGGTTGCCGTACTGGTTGGTCTGAATCCGGCGTTCGGCCCCCATCGTCATCAATGCCACACCGGGCAGCCCGCGCGGGCCTTCGTCGAGGACTTCGATGAGTTCCACCATGCAGCCGTCCACCTCGCCCTGGATGCCAATCAGCGGGGCGAGGAGGTCGATCATGCGGCTGGACTGTTCGGTCGTCAGCGTAGCCATTTGCCTACCTTACGACCGAAGTGGGCGCGGCGCCAGACCGGGAATGCCCGGCGCCGGCGGGAGATGGTGTCCCCGGCAGGATTCGAACCTGCGACCTGCCCCTTAGGAGGGGGCTGCTCTATCCAGCTGAGCTACGGAGACCTGGAAAACGCGGAGTATAAGCGTGGCAACCCCGCAGCCCCAAACGGCTCATGCGGCAGTCCTGTCCCCGGGGACGAGCTGGTGGTGCGCCCAGTCGAGAAATTCCTCCAGCGTTGCGCGACCGGTGTGCGGGGCTTCCGGGCCCGCCAGGTTGCGGTAGGTCACGTATCCCGAGTCGTGTTCCAGCACGCGCCGCACGGCCCAGTCCGCGTCGCCCTTCCCGTTGCTGAAACAGGTGCCGGGCCGGATCGCGTTCGGCGTAATGGGGTCGGGGTGGTGATGATGACGCCGGGCCAGCAGGTACAGGCGTGCAAGATCGTCCTCGGTCAGGTCGAGGTAGAGGTTCATCTCGCGCATGGCATGTTCGAGATCGGCGCGTCCGAGTCCGGCCTGTTCCAGGGCGCCAAGGGGCGGCTGCCCCGGGCTTTCGGGTGGGGGCGTGAGGCGCGCGGGATACCGCCGCCAGGGGAATGGATAGTTGATGATGACGGCGACCAGCAGCATGACCCCGACGCTGCTGAGGACCGGGTGCAGCAGAAACCAGGGTCCCAGGGCCGCTACCGAGTCGCCGCCCACGACGGCATACAGGGCGGTGGCGCCGCCGGGTGGATGCAGACAGCGCAGGTAATGCATCAGCCAGATCGCCAGTCCGACGGCGAACGCCGCCGCCAGTAGCGGGTGGGGCAGGAGGTCCCGCGCGAGGACGCCCACGATGGCCGCCACGCCATGCCCGCCTAGGACGTTCCATGGCTGCGAGAGGGCGGCGTGCGGCGCAGCGAAGAGCAGGACGGCGGTGGCGCCCAGGGATGCGAGAATCAGCCCGTTGATGCCGTTCTCGGTAACCGACGCGGCGACCTCCAGCGAGAGGTACAGGCCGATGATCGCGCCGACCAGCGCGATCAGCTTGTCCCAGTGGTTGGTGGTGTCGAGAAAATCGCCGAACAGCGATCCGCGTCCAGTGCGCAAGCCAGCCTCCATAAGCTTGAAGCAGAATGCATATTCGGCGCGGGGGTCTTCGGCGTCAAGTGGCCCTGTCAGGAAGCTGCCCCGGCACAGCGTCCGGCGCTACCGGGTTGCCCGGAGGCGACGTTTCGATCGGAACGCCCAGGCTTCGTACCGTGGGGTGGGGCAATGCCGCGAACGGGGTGCTGTGGTCGGAGTGGTCCGTCCGGAGAGGGTGACCGGGATGGCGCACGGGGCCATTGCGGATTGTGGCGCTATGCCTGACGGATCTTGTCGCGCGGGTTTTCCATGAACCGGTGCAGGGTCGCGCGTGGCGTCGGCGAGCAGACGGCCGTTGCGGATCGACCGGATGCCCGCGAGGCCCATCTGGCAGTCACCGGTTGGGCGACAAACCAGGGATCGCGGGAGGGGCCCTCGGGTGAACCGTCAGGTCCGGCCGGTGCCTGCAGAGGCGGGCAGGGCGGGTGGCAGCCCCTGCGAGAGTGGGGCGGGGGCTCCGAGGTAGTAGCCCTGAGCGAAGTTGAATCCCAGGTCCCGGACACGCCTGAGTTGTTCCGCCGCTTCGATCCCTTCCGCCACGGTGGTGTAGCCCGCATCGGCGATCATTTGAACCAGACTCTCGACGATTTGATGCTGGTCCGGGGAATCCAGGGAACGTATCAGGCTGATGTCGAACTTGACCGTGTCCACGGGCATGGATGCGAGGTAGCGGAGGGATGAGTAGCCACTGCCAAAATCGTCGAGGGCAACCTGAAAACCTTGCTGGCGAAGCTGCTGGAGGTTCTCCGTGGCCTGCCCGATCTCCGTGATCAGGGCAGTCTCCGTGACCTCGAGGATGATCTGCCGGTCCTGCAGGAAGGGCACGAACGCCTCCATCCACTGGGCGATTCCGGAATTCACGACGGTGGGGCCGGAGAGGTTGATCGAGATGCCGAGGCCGGCCGGGATTTGGGAGGTTCGCAGGTCCCGGAGAATGCGATTCAGTATGGCCCGGTCCAGGTCGACCTCCAGGCGACGCGCCTCGACGACGGGAAAGATATCGGCCGGGCCGATGACTTCGTCCATGTGTTCGATGCGCAGAAGGGCCTCGACATAAGAGGCATGACGGTCGTCGAGTGCGATAACCGGCTGGTAGCTCATGCGAATCCCGGTTCCCCGGGTCACGGCCTCGTACACGGCATTGTTGATCCAGTTCGAATAAAGCCCCTGCGTATCCTTCGCCAGTTCCGGGGTGAATATCACGACATGCGAGGACCCCGGGCGCTTGGCCTTGTACATGGCAACGTCAGCCTGCCACTGCATAGCCAGAAGAGACGCCTCGTCGTTGCCAGGCGCGACGGCCATGCCGATGCTGACCTTGATCGGCTCCCGCACCCCGAAACGGTTGAAATCGGTCATCCGGATCCGCTCCAGGCAACGCTCACCCAGGCTCCGGGCGCCCGATTGGTCGCAGTCGAGGAGGATCGCCGCGAATTCGTCGCCGCCGATGCGGAACAGGTGTTCCCCGTCCCGCAGGACCTCGTCGATGTTGCGCGCCACAGCCTGCAGGACCGCGTCACCCACCGGATGACCATAGCTGTCGTTAATGGCCTTGAAGTGATTGATATCGAACAGGGCAAAGCACACCGGGTAGGTGTGGCGCGCGGCCAGTCGCGGAAGGGTGTCCCAGTATTCGTCAAAGGCCCGGCGGTTGCGCACACCGGTGAGGGCATCATGGTGCGCGATACGCCAGAATTCGCGGTTCTTCTCCTCGAGGCTCGAATGGACGTCCTGGAGCTGGGCCTGGTAGGAGTTCAGCGACTCGCGGATCTTCTCCGTTTCCGCGATGGGCAATACCCCGCCGACACGTTCCAGCACCAGGCCTCCGGCGCTTTTGCGAAGCCGGTCGATATGGCCGGAAATGTGGCGCAGCGGGCGCACGATCAGATAAACGAGCGTGGCGAACAGGGCGAGCGTAATGATCCCCAGGATGCCCCCGAGATTGATTACGGCCCCTGAGAGTAGTTCCTCCACCTGGTCGGCCATGGGGTTGGGGCGAAGATCGAACCGGGCGTGCCCGACGAGATCGCTCGCCGGGATCGCGTGCTGCTCGCCAAAATCGAAGCGGATGGATTCGGGATCGATAAAGCGGAACACATGTCCCTCGCGCAGGGCATCGAGAAACCGGCTCTTCAGGCCGACGAAGCCCGGCGGCGCCTGGGCCCCATTGATCGGCGGGATTGCCTCGATGACCATCAAAAGCGGCTCTGAGTCGCCCCGCACCGCACGTGGATCGGGAGGCGGAAGGTCAATCATCCCGGGCAAATGGACCGTGTCCGAGTTCGCCAGGGCGACCCCCTCATGGTCATAAACCTGGGCGTCCAGGACCCGGTCGGCCAGAATCCCGGCCTGGTGCATGCGGTGATTCTTCCAGTAGCCATAGTACTGCGGGGTGCCGAGCTGCTGGCGCACCTCTTCCCAGCGGGCGAATCGGGATGCCTGTTGTGCCGCCTGCGTGCGGACGCGCTCCAGCGCGTTGGCAAGCTCCTGACGCGCGGCCTCGCGAGCACTTTCGTGGATCTCCCCGCGCAGTTGGTCGACCTGGTGCCAGGTGTAGAGTCCGAAGCCGGCGAGCGTGACGAGGGCAACCGCCGCCAGCAGGAGAGCGTAGTGCGTGATGGAAGGGATGCGCGTTCGGATCATTGCGCCTGTTGCCTTTGGAGGGCCCACTCGATCTCGTCCAGCAGGTCAAACTCGTGCAACTGATCGAAGAAGTGATTGGCGCCGTCGACAATGCGAACCTCCGCACCATGCTGTCGTAAGGTCTCGATCCATTCCAGGTCGATCCGGTCATCGCCACTGCCCGCAATGAGCGTGGACGGAACGCCGATCGACTGGAAGGCCTGATCGGTGCGCTGCTTGTCCCAGTCGTAGTAGGAAAGGTATGCCGCGGGCGTGGTGACATACTCGTGACAGAAACCCAGGGCGAATTTCTCCAGCCCGGGATCGTTGCGGGCAAGGGCCGCACGGGCGCGGGCAGCATGTTCGGGGGATTCAAAAGCGACTTCGCCGTACCCGAAAAACGTCACACTGATAAAGATGGCATATCCCACGGGGGCTCCCGGGGAGTGAGCAAGGTAGTCCAGCAGGTTCACGCTGCCGGCGCTGTGGCCGATCAAGACGGGTTCCTGACCGGTTTGTTCGTGGAGCCATTCGACCCACGTCGCGATTTCATCCCGTGTCTGCGGCATGGAATGGGTGTGCACGGCCTCGCAGGGCAGGCTGGCGGTGCGCCGGTCGATACCGAGTGTCAGGCTGTGGGTCAGGACACTGTATCCCGCGTCGGCGAGCGCGGTCGCGAGACGGCGTACCGTGGGGAAATGATGGGTCTGCAGAAAACCATGCTGGATCAGGATCGCGGGCATGTCCGGGTCGCCGGCCCAGTACGCCGCTTCAGCGGAATCCCCGGACGGCATCTGCAGGGTCACGGATACTTCTTCGCCACTTGCGAACGCCGGGCCCAGGCTCAACAGGGTTACGGCCATAAACGCCACCGCGCTTCGCAAACACCATCCGGACATGGTCGTATCTCCCTGACCTCAAGAGCCGGCAAATGCCAATGGAAATTCCTTGCCCACAATCTAGCAGCATCGTGCGGCCACGGCGTGGGTGGAGTCGGATGCGTCTTGATCTGGATCAAGAACCGCTTGGATACCGTATCGGTAAGGCCTGAACGGTTTTTTTCTGGATCTCCGAGGCGCGTTGCAGGCGTGTCGGGCTGCGGGAATCCGTCAGGGTGTCTCGGCCTCGAGAATGAGCGAAACCCGTCGGTTCTCCGCGCGCCCCCCGGGGGTGTCGTTGGGGGCGACCGGAAGGGTGTCGGCACGACCCACCGCGCGCAACTGGCCAGGTGCCACCCCGCGGGTGACCAGGTACCGAACGACGCCGGAGGCGCGCGCCGAGGACAGCTCCCAGTTGGACGGGAAGCGTTCGGTCGCAATGGGGACGTTATCCGTGTGACCTTCCACGGTGACGGGACCCGCGTGATCTTCCAGGATGGGGAGCAGATCCTCCAGCAGCGCCTCTCCATCCGGGCGCAGGTCCGCCTGGGCCGTGCTGAACAGGATGTCGTCGCGGATGCGGAGCTCCAGCCGGCCGGGCTGCTCGACGACGTCTACACCGTCGGGGGCGCGGGTGCGCAAGTCTCCAGCCTCGACCTCAACCTCCGATGGATGCTCCGGGTCCGCCTCCGCGACGGCCGGATCCTCTGTACGGGCGGGTTCGAGGATGGGCGCCTCCACCAGCGCGGGATGGACCAAAGGCTCGACGAGAGCGCTGCGATCCGGGTGGGCCAGTGCGATGGGGCTGGCCGAGACGGCGCGTGGGTCGTCCTCGCGCGGGTCCATGAAGGTCAACAGGATTACGAACACCACGATGACCAGGGTCAGGACGTCCAGGTAGGTGAGAATCCAGGCGTGTTCGTCGTCGCGCTGGCGCTCCCCCGGGTAGGACCCAAGAAAGGCCTGCTCCGGGCGGGTGGCGGCATGGGCGTCCATCTCCGCCTGCAGGGCGGCTCGTTCCGAGGTGGAATAGGCGGGGCCGGGCATGGGGTCAGCGCCGCTCGGTCGATTCGTCCGGATCGCGCGTTTCCTCGGCCGCGGGATCTTCGCCGTTGAGCGGGGCCTGGCGGATCTCGTCGCTGTGGTTCTCCATGAACGAGCGCAGGGTCTCGCGGATGTAGCCCGGCGAGCGCCCCTTGCGCATGAGCATGATGCCCTCCAGCACCATGGTCATCAGCACGACCCGCTCCTCGGTTCGCCGCTCCAGCTTGATGGCGATGGGCCGGAAGACCAGGTTGGCGAGCAGGATGCCGTAGAACGTGGTGATCAGGGCGATGCCCAGGTTCACCGCGATGACGGTGAAGTCGTCGCTCTCGGTGGTCAGCAGCAGGTTGATCAGCCCGATCAGCGTCCCGAGCATGCCGAAGGCCGGGGCATAGGTGGCCATGGTCCGGAACATCTGGGCATCGGCCTGTTCGCGGGCGCGCAGGCGGGCCATGCGCCAGTTGAGCAGGTCGGAGACGTCGTCCATCGGGGTGTCGTCGATGACCAGCTGGATGCCGGTGCGCAGGAACGGGTTGCGGATCTGGTCGAGGCGATCCTGGATGCGCCGCAGGTTCTGCGAGAACCAGTAGCGCGAGACCTGGACGATCTCCTCGAGGTCCTGGGTGACGTCGTAGCGCTCCTCGCGGATCGCGTTGGCGCCGGCGCGAAACACGCGCATCACTTCGTGGAAGGGGTAGCTCATCAGCGTGGCCGCGATGGTGCCGCCCACCACGATGCCGAGGCCGGGCAGGTTCAGGAAGGCGTCGAGGTCCTGCGAGGAAAACGCGATAACGCTGCCGAACACCAGCAGGCTGCCGAAAATGCCAAGGAGGGTGGAGAGATTCATGCATGCTTCCGGGAAAGGACCGTCGCAAGCTTAAAACAGGCGACCGGATGGCGTCTGCCCGCGTGTGATGGCGAGGGCATTCCCGCGTACACTCGGACCGTCAACCGATAAGGAGCGGCCGCATGGATATGACCTGGGTGGTACTCGGGATACTGGTTCTGCTGGTGATCTGGGGCGTGTGGACCTACAACCGCCTGGTGACCTCGCGCAACCGCTACAAGAATGCCTTTGCGCAGATCGATGTCCAGCTGACCCGTCGTTACGACCTGATTCCCAATCTGGTCAAGGTCGCGGAACGCTACATGAGCCACGAGCGTGACACCCTCGAGGCGGTCATCCAGGCGCGCAATCAGGCCCAGCAGAGCCTGCAGGAAGTGGCGGGCGATCCGACCAACGCCGACGCCGTGCGCAAGCTGTCCAGCTCGGAGCAGGGGCTTTCCGGGGCGTTGGGTAGGCTATTCGCACTGTCCGAGAGTTATCCCGACCTCAAGGCCAACGAGAACATGATGCAGTTGTCCGAAGAGCTGACCAGCACCGAGAACCGGGTTGCCTATGCCCGTCAGGGTTTCAATGACGCCGTCATGCAATACAACATCCTGCGCGAGATGTTCCCGAACAGCCTGATCGCCAACAACTTCGGCTTTCGCCCGGCGCAGCTGCTGGAGATCGAGGATCCGCAGAAGCGCGAGCCTGTTCAAGTGAACTTCTCCTGATTGCCGGGGCGCCATGAATTTCTTCGAGCATCAGGACCGGGCGCAGCGTCGGACCCGCTGGTTGCTGTTCCTGTTCGGTCTGGCCGTGCTGGCGATCGTGCTGGTGATGAATGCGATCGTGCTGGCGCTGTTCGGCCAGGCCGAGCCGGTGGCGGCGGGCGAACCCTGGCTGACCCGGGACTTCCTGTCCCGCAATGTCGGCGTCATGGTCTGGACGACCGTGCTGACGGTGGGGCTGATCGGGCTGGGCAGTCTCTACCGCACCCTCGGCCTGCGCGATGGCGGAGGCACCGTCGCCCGCGAACTGGGCGGGACGCGCGTGGACGGGGACACCCGCGACCCATTGCGGCGGCGCCTGATGAACGTAGTGGAGGAGATTGCCATCGCCTCCGGGGTGCCGGTGCCCGAGGTCTATGTGCTGGAGCAGGAGGCGGGCATCAACGCCTTCGCGGCCGGGTACTCACCGGATGACGCAGCCATTGCCGTGACCCGGGGAGCGCTGGAACAGCTGGATCGCGACGAGCTGCAGGGGGTGGTGGCACACGAGTTCGGGCATGTCCTGAACGGCGATATGCGCCTGAACATTCGCCTGATGGGCATGCTGTTCGGGATCCTGGTGATGGCCCTGATCGGCCAGCGCGTGCTGCTCGCCATGCGCCTGTCACGCAACAACCGCAATGCCGGCGGCATCGTCGCCGCGGGTCTGGCATTGATGGTGGTGGGTTATATCGGGCTGTTTTTCGGGCGCTGGATTCGCGCATCCGTCTCGCGCCAGCGGGAATACCTCGCGGATGCCTCGGCCGTGCAGTTCACGCGGCAACCGGATGGCATTTCGGGTGCCCTGAAGAAGATCGGTGCGGGGCAGACGGCGCTGCGCGCGGATACCGAAGAGGTCGGGCACATGCTGTTTGCTTCCGGGGCGCTGGGGCAGATGTTCGCGACGCATCCGCCGCTGGTCCGGCGCATCCAGGCGATCGAGCCGGGGTTCGATCCGGAGGAGCTGGAGACGATCCGCGAGCAGATGGAGAAGGATGCGCAGACCCGCCGTACGGAACAGGAGGCCCGGGCCGAGGCCGAGGCGCGCGACCGCAAGCCGGCGGCCGAGCCCGGCAACCTGTTTCTGAACCCGGGGCAGCTGATGGAGAACATTGGCGATCCGGGGCTGGCGCAGATCCTCGGGGCCGGACTCCTGGTGGCGGCGATGCCCGGGCCGCTGGAACGCGCCGCGCATTCCGATGCCTGGGGTGTGGAGGTCCTGCTCTATCTGTTGATCAGCGCCGATGCCGAGGTGCAGGACCATCAGCTGCTGCGCATTGCCGCGAGGCGGGGCGCCGAGAGTGAATCCCGGGTGCGCACGCTGCTCGATGCCGAACCAGAACTGCGCCCGGACCTGCGGATCCCGCTGCTGGAGATGAGCTTCCCGGTCGTGCGCCAGCGCCCGCGCGAGGAGCGTCAGGCGCTGGAAACGCTGATCGACGAGCTGATCCGCGCCGATGGCCGGGTGTCGGCCTTTGAATATGCCACGGGGCGCCTGCTGCGGCGTCAGCTTCGCGATCTGGATCAGCCCGCGCGTTCCCGCCCGGGCGGGCGGCAACGTCTGGATCACCTGGCCAGCCATGCCCGGGACGTCCTCGCCGTGCTTGCTCACCACGGCCATCCGGACAATCCCGAGCAGGCGCGGGCGGCCCTGCACTCGGGGCTCGTCGCCCTCGCGGTCGCGGATCCGGACGATGACGGGATTGCGGCCGCGCTCGAGGGGGCGGCCGATGCGTCCACCTGGGCCGACGGCCTCGATCGCATACTGGAGGCACTCGATGCCCTGCGCCCGGCCGACAAGCAGCGTCTGGTCACCGCCATGCTGGCCACGATCACCCATGGGGGAGAGACGGTGATCGCCGAGGTGGAGTTGTTGCGGGCGATCGCTGCGTCGCTGCATGTGCCGTTGCCGGTCGCGGAGATGCCTGCGGCCGAAGCGGAGTAGGTGCGCCGGACGCGGGTGCGGTGCCCCGGCACGCACGGTATGATACGGCCGCTCCGGGGGCGTGGCGGAACTGGTAGACGCATCGGACTTAAAATCCGCTGGCCGCAAGGCCGTGCCGGTTCGATTCCGGCCGTCCCCACCAGAAAAAACCATCGGTGACCGTTGGCCCCGTTTTCGGGCCCTATTTGTGGCCACGCCCTTGTGACCAACATGTCACCTGAGCCTGGGCCGCCAGGTCCGCTGGCCGAGCGCTCTTCCTCGAACTACGGAATATCCCAGGCGTCCGGCATGCGGGAGCAGAACCGCAGGGTGGCCTTGTTCTTGTGCAAACAAGAGTTCCAGCCCCTATGCTCTGCTCTGAAGCTTTGTAGTTGAGTCGCACGCAGACGAGGCCGTGGGGCCGTGGTCACGAGCGTCGCATCTGTGTCGCCCGGGAGGCCCTGATGAGCCGAAATCGGACAGCAATGATCGATATCCTGTGGACCGGGGGATGGGACTCGACCTTCCGCGTGCTGGATCTGCTGGCACGGCACGAGGAAATGATCCAGCCACATTACGTGCGGGATCGAGATCGTCGATCCTGGGAGATCGAGGAGGAAACCATCGAGGCCATCCGCGGACGTGCTAACCGCCGCTTCGGGGATCGAATCCTCTTACCGAAGCGGCGGGAGAAGTCCGATATCGAGGTGCCCGAACAGGTTAAGGCCTGGTTCCGTCCCCTGAACCGACAGTTCCGCCTCGGATCGCAATACATGTGGCTGTCGCAGTACTCCATGAGCGAGACCGGCGGTCGGCTGGAACTCTGCGTTCATGTCGATGACAAGGCACACAAGGCCATAAGCTGGGCGCAGCGCAACAGACATAACAAGGATGCCACCGAGCTGGTGGAGGCGGTGGATGGTCTGCTGCTGTCGAGGTTTCAGTTTCCAATCCTGGACGCTTCCAAAATCGGAATGCAGCGGGCAGCAAAGGAGGCCGGCTTCGACGATCTTCTGGAGCGGACCTGGTTCTGTAATCAGCCCACCCGCGATGGGCGACCGTGTGGCTTTTGCGGTCCCTGCACCTGGACGCTTGAGGAAGGCCTGGGCTACCGCATTCCCGCTGACCGGCGTTTTCGCTCCAACCTCTACCGCAGGATCGGCCGCCACTTGCCTAGCTGGCGCCTCCGCCAGGCGTTTCTGCGCAGGGTCCGGGGGCAGGACGAGGTGCGGTGACGCCAAGACGGAACGTTTCCGTCTGGGAAGCGGTCTTGTGCGGGCGCTTGACCGTTTCCGTTCGCCGGCCGATGACGCATAGTAGAATCCTCTGCGAGGCCCAAAAAGACGCGGCATGAGCCCACCCCCGGACACGACAAAAGAATCGGATGCCCGCGCGGCCACGTCTTCGACGCGGGTCCGAACCACCGAGCCTCATGTCACGGGCTCGGTGGTCGCGGCGCTTCTTGCGGGGGCACTGTTCGCGTTGCTGTTCCTGGCGATCGACCACGGCTGGAAGCAGCAGATGGCCGAACGCTATCAGCAGACCCTCGCGACCGAGGCGAACAGCCTCCGCTCGCGCCTGGAAAGTGTGCTCAACGCCTCGGTGCACGCGACGATCGGGCTTGCCGCCTACGCCTATGTGCATCCGGAGCTGAACGAGGACGAGTTTGCCCGTGCCGCGGAGCGGCTGTATCGCGGGCAGCCCGAGTTGATTCGATCCCTGACCCTGGCACGCGGCGAGATCCTCGAACTGGTCTACCCGCGTGAGGGCAACGAGGACGCTATCGGGCTCAATCTGGCCCGGCATCCGCAGCAGTCCGCCTCCTTCCATCGAGTGCTGGAGAGTCGCGAGACCGTCGTCGCAGGGCCCTGGCCGCTGGCCCAGGGCGGACGCGGGCTCCTGGTGCGGGCCCCAGTCCTGACCGAGCCGGAAGACGTATCCGCCCCGGGCAATCCATGGAGCCTGTCGAGCATCGCGCTGGACTTCGACACCCTGTTGCAGCAGGCCGGCCTCGATCCGGGACCCGGCGGGCTGCAGGTGGCTCTGCGTGGCCGGGACGGTACCGGTGCCGAGGGCGAGGTTTTCTACAACCCCGGCGACATCGATGTCGCCGGCGCGCCGCTGGAATTCGATGTGAACTTTGCCGGCGGGCAGTGGGGCATGGTGGCCGAACCGCTTCCGAGCCCGTCGGCGACGGCCCGGCCTGCGGCATGGTGGGTGCTGGGGGTGGTGGGAGTGGTGGCGGTCAGCGGCTACACCTTCCGCATCGGGCAGGGCATGCGTCAACGCCGGGACGCCCTGACGCGCTATCAGGCGCTGGTCAATCGCCTGGAGGACGCGACGCTGGTGGTCGCCGGGCGACGGATCCTGTGGGCGAATCCGGCCTTCGAGCGCATGACCGGGGTGGCGCCAACACCTGGCCAGCCCCTTTCCACGCTGGACGTGATCCACCCCGACGACCGTGCGCGCCTGCCGCCGGAGCTGGACTTCTCCAGTGCCGACGTGCCGCAGGAACCCCGTGGGCGCGAGATCCGTGTGCGGGTGTCGGGTGGGGACCAGCGTTTCCATCTGTTGCGCTGGGTGCCGATCGACTGGGAGGGGCAACGGGCTTCTCTGCTGAGTTTTGTCGATGTGCACGAAAATCGGATGCTGTTCAATGCCCTCAGCGAGGCGCGCGATCTGCAGGACGCGCTGTTCGAGGCCATGCCGGGTGATGCCCTCGTGATTGACGAGGACGGGCTGGTGTTGCGCGTGTTCGGGGAGGCCCGACGAGGCCGCGACCCGCGCACCTCTGCCGCGGGGCACAGCCTCCCGGAGCTGCTGCCGGACGAGGTGGCCCGGCGCTTCTCGAGTCTCGTGCAGCGGGCATTGCGCGAAGGCCGGATGCAGGAGATCCAGTACCGCCTCCACGCCAGTGCGTTTCACGGGGGTGACCCCGCCGTCGCGCCGGAGGAAACGCGCTGGTACGAGGCGCGCGTACGGCCGATTCACACGCCGTTTGAAGGCACGTCCGCGGTGGTCTGGCACGCCCTGGACGTGACCGAACGCAAAAAGCTCGAGGATCGCATGCAGGCCCTCGCCTGGGAGGATCCATTGACGGGGACGGCCAACCGCGCCGCGCTGGAGCGAGCGTTCCCGCGGCTGGCCGCGCGGGCGGATCGCAAGGAAGGCCAGCTGGCCCTGCTGTTCATCGATCTGGACCGCTTCAAGCCGGTGAACGACCAGTACGGCCACGCGGTGGGGGACGATCTGCTGCGCCAGCTGGCCCGGCGCCTGGCCGGCAGTCTGCGCCCGGATGACCTGCTGGTTCGTCTGGGGGGCGACGAGTTCATCGTGCTGAGTGCTCCCCTGCATCGGCCGGAGGAGGCGCGGGGCCTGGTGGAACGCCTGCGGCAGGCATTCAGCGCGCCCTTCGAGCTGCATCCCGGTCACATGGAGGCGGTGGAACAGTCCTTGTCCTGCAGCATTGGCGTCGCGTTCTATCCACGAGACGGCCAGCGTCTCGCGGACCTGATGATGGCGGCGGATCACGCGATGTATCGCGTCAAGGCCGCCGCCCGCGATGCCGTGGCCTACGCCTCGGAGGAACCGCCCGGGCCCTGATCCGCATGCCGGGCGGGGTCGAGACGTGCCGCGGTGGCGGCCTCCAGGGGCTCGATCAGTCCCAGTAGATGGTCGGCCAGCCATTCGGCCGCCAGGGGGGCATACAACAGGCCCCGAGAGCCGTGAGCAAGGTTCAGCAGGATACGTCCGTGCCGGTCCAGCCGGCTGCGGCCGACGAGCGGCAGGCGGTCCCGCACGACGGCCCGTTCGCCGGCCCAGTGGTCCAGAACCTGGATGGCTTCGGCATGCTCGAGGCCCGGAACCCAGGCAAGGTGGCGCAGGTTCGCCGCATCGTCCTCGGCGAGGGGGGAGCGGTCGCGGGCCTCGCCAGCGCCCTCCGTGCGGCGGTACGTCGCGCCGATCCAGGCGCTGGTGCCCGGCCCCGGGATGCAGTAGCCCTGACCGGTGGCAACGTATCCGCCCCAGTCGGGCAGGGGGGCTGCAATGCGGGTCATCTGTCCGGTAACGGTCGAGATCGTGGCCTGTTCCGGACACAGGGATGTCCCGCAACCGGCGGCATTGGCCAGGACGACGGCGTCGAACGCCTCCGTCCCCGCCGGGGTCTCCAGGCGCACGCCACCGTCCGGTACGGTTCCCGGCTCGACCCCGGTCACTGGCTCCGGTCGCACGGGCGGCAGGTCACGGGCCAGGGCGCGACACAGGGCCGCCATGTCCACCGCTAGGCCCTGCGGGTAGTAAAGATGGGGCGCATCGGCGCAGCGCGGCCCCTCCGGGTCGAATAGCAGACCGGTCGCCGCATGGCCGGCCTTGCGCAGCCGCGTGACGCGTTTCTGGCCGTGGGCGCTGATCCCGTGGAAGGCCACCCCCGATGCCAGGCGAAGCGTCTCGCGGGTTGTGCCTTCCAGCTCGTCGATCAGGGCACGGGTGCGGCGCATGCCCGCCAGGGCGATATCGTTCAGCTCGGTGTCCCGGGGATGGAGGTTCGGCAGCAGCACGGCGGCCGGGTTGCCGGAGGCACCCCCGGCGACGCCGTCCGGGTCGAAGATTGTCGTGCGGATACCGCGCCGCTGCAGGGCATGCGCCGTGGCGAGCCCGGCGAGGCCGGCGCCCACCAGTGCGACATGCCGAGCGTCATGGGCGACAGGGAAGGGCGGTTCCGCCGGTGGGCCCTGGAAAGTTCCGGTCAGGCGTTCGCGCTTGTGCCCGTGGCCGGCCACCCGCTGGACCGTGAATCCGACGGCTTCCAGATCGCGCCGGACCTGGCCCGCCGCGGTGTAGGTCCCGAACGTCGCCCCGGGCGCGGACAGCCGCGCCACCTGGCGGAAGACGCCGGTGTTCCAGAGTGCGGGGTTGCTGCGGGGCGCGAAGCCATCGAGGAACCAGGCGTCGATGTAGCCCCGGACCTGGGCCAGCAGGGGAGCCGCATCGCCGAGGCCAAGGGTCAGCACCGCCCGGGCCCCCGGAAACTCGATGCGGTGCAGTCCCGGAACCGGTGGCGGGTACTGCTCGCGCAGGGCCCGGCTGTCGGGATCATCCAGCCCCAGATGACGATGCAGCGTGGCAAGGTCTTCCGGCGAGAGCGGGTGGGCCTCCAGGCTCAGCAGCGACAAAAAGGCGTCGCGTGGCGCGTACTGCCGCCATTGGTCCAGTGTCTGCAGGAGGTTCAGGCCGGTGCCGAAGCCGGTCTCGCCGATGGCGAAGTGCCGGCATCCCGCGAAACGTCCGGGCAGCCGGTTGGCTTCGATGAAGACCTCCTGGACCTCGGCCCGGGGGTCCCGGGAGCCGAAATAGCCGTCGCCGTAGTCGACAGCATAGGGCATGCCGTCACGCCATTCGAGGCGTGCCCAGTCGAGGATCGGGCGCGGAGAGTGGGAGGTCACGGGTCCGGAAAAGCCGGCGGAGCGCAGGGTTCTGCGCTCCGCGAGCGGTACAGGGAGTGGACGGGTCAGTTCGTCAGCGCGTCAGTTCGTCGAACGAGGTAAAGGCAACCTGCTGGTTCCGAACCCCGTTGTCGAGTTGTGCCAGCAGGGTCTGGCTGATGGACTTGAAACGGTCGAGCTCGTCGCCTTCCAGGGCATCGCTTTCCGGGAGCTCCACGCGCATCGGGTTCTGCGGCCGGCTGTTCACGTGAATCTCGTAATGCAGGTGAGGCCCGGTGCTGCGCCCGGTGTTGCCGGACAGCGCGATGCGGTCGCCGCGTTCCACGGTCTGGCCGGGGCGCACCAGCTGACGGTCCAGGTGCAGGTAGCGCGTGGAATAGCCCTGGCCGTGTTCGATGACGATAAAGCGTCCGGCGTAGGGATGGTTCTCCACGCGGGTGACGCGGCCATCGGCCGGGGCCAGGATCGGGGTGCCCACCGGCATGGCGAAGTCTGTCCCGTGGTGCGGGGCGACCCGCCCGGTGACCGGGTGGCGACGGCGCGGGTTGAAGCTGGAGCTGATGCGGTAGTTTCCGGCAAACGGTCGGCGATCAAACGGCGGAAGAAGGCTCTCGCCCTCGGGGGTGTAGAACCGCCCGTTGACGTTGCGCGCGGCGCGGATCTCGATGCGTTCGCCCTCGTAGTCGAAGGCGAGCAGGCGCAGATTGTGCGGGGTATCGTCGCCCACCAGGGTTTCCTGTTCCACCAGCAGCGTGAACTGGTCCCCGGTGCGGGCGTGCGTGCGCACCGGCAGGTAGCGGTCCAGGAGCACGGCGAGGGCGTTGGCGGCCCCCGGCGAAATATCGGCGCGTTCGGTCAGGGCCGAGGCGATGTTGCCGTCGATCTCCGCGTTGATGATCAGGTGACTGACCTCGCGACCGTTCTCGACTTCCGCGCGCTCGAAGTCCCAGCCATCGGCCTCGCGGATCCATTCGTGTCCGCTGGCGCGAGAGGTCCACAGGCGCATGCGGGTCAGGTAGCCCTCGTCGTCCACCTGCCATTCGATCTCCTGGCCGGGACGCACCCGGTTCAGGATCGAGGCGTTGTCGTCATCGTCCAGCAGCCGGTAGAGCGTCGCGAGCGGGAGATCCCATTCGCGCTCCCAGAGGCCGGTCAGGCGCTCGCCGTCCTTCAGGGTATGACTGTGCCACTCGTCATCGGTGGCCTCGGCCTCGGAGACCGAATCGGCGTCACCATCGAGATCGAAGGTCTCGTACGAGGTGGGGGCCTCGGCATCGGGGTCGACGGTGGTGTCGTCAAAGCCGGGGGCGGGCTCGTCCATCATGTCGGTGGCGAACGCGACGGTCTGTGCGCCCTTGTCGAGCGATGCCGGGCTGATGCCGGCCCCGCCGGCCGGGTGGTCGGCCTGCGCCAGCGACAGTTTGGCGTTGGGGAGCGGGTTGCCGGCACCGATCGGGAGCGGCTGGGAGGTCTCGGCAGGCTGGGAGGCGAGCAGGAGGCTGGTCCCCACCAGGATGGCGAGTCCGGCGGTGCCCGCCAGAAAGAAATGCGATGTCTTTCTGCTGTAACCCATATGGCCCTTGCCCCGGAGAGTTTCCGCTTTATACCACGTTTTTTCGGGCAATAAACACCGTCCGCCGGAGCGCGCGGGCCGTTTCGCCGCCGAGGTTCCTCAGGATCGGATCCCGACTCCACGATTGAGAAGCACCAGGGCGATGCCGTAGAGGACGGCGATGAAGCCGGCGATGATTGCAAACGACATGGCGATCGGGAAATCACTGTGCCCCAGGCTGCCGTAGCGGAAGGCGTCGACCATATAGAGGATCGGATTCAGCATGGAGACCCCTTGCCAGAACTCCGGCAGCAGGCTGATCGAGTAGAACACTCCACCCAGGTAGGTCAGCGGGGTCAGGATGAACGTGGGGACGATGGCGATATCGTCGAAGGTACGCGCGAACACGCCGTTGATCAGACCGGCCATGGCAAAAAGGATGGAGGTCATGAGCACGATGACCAGCATCACCAGTGGGTTGTGAATGCTGAGCGGGCTGAAGAACAGCGAGACGAGCAGCACCGCAACGCCCACCGACAGGCCGCGGGCCACACCACCGAAGATGAACCCGAGGATGATCACGCTGTTGGGGATGGGCGAGACCAGCAGCTCCTCGATGTGGCGCTGGAACTTGGACCCGAAGAACGACGACACCACGTTGGAATAGCTGTTGGTGATCACCGCCAGCATGATCAGGCCGGGTACGATGAAGTCCATGTAACGGTAGCCTTCCATCTCCCCGATGCGCTCGCCGATCAGGCCGCCGAAGATGATGAAGTACAGCGCGGTGGTGATTACCGGGGGCAGGACCGTCTGCACCCAGATCCGCGCGAAACGCAGGACCTCCTTGGTGACGATGGTGCGGAAGGCCGTCCAGTAGTGGCGCAGGTGCGAGTCGCTCATGCCTGGTTCTCCGGCTGCTCGGTGGTGCCGCTGGCGCCCGGTGTCAGGTGACTGGGGCTCTGTCCGGGGCGGGTCATGCGGATGAACAGCTCCTCCAGCCGGTTGGACTTGTTGCGCATGCTCTGAACCCGGATGCCGGCCTGATCCAGCACGCGGAACAGGTCGTTCAGGTGCTGGCCACTGCGGATGTCCGCTTCCAGCGTCAGATCGTCAATCTGGCGCAGGACGATCGGGGCATCCTGCGGGATGCCGGGCGGGGGCTCGCTGAGATCCAGCACCATGGTCTCGGTCTCGAGCTTGGCCAGCAGCTGCTTCATCGTGGTGTTTTCGACGATGCCGCCGTCGTCGATGATCGCGATGTTGCGGCAGAGCGTCTCCGCCTCCTCGAGGTAATGCGTGGTCAGGATGATGCTGCGCCCGTCGGTGTTGATCCGGGTGAGGAAGTCCCACATGGAACGGCGCAGTTCGATATCGACGCCGGCGGTGGGTTCGTCGAGGATCAGCAGGCGTGGTTCGTGAACCAGGGCGCGCGCAATCATCAGGCGCCGCTTCATGCCGCCGGAGAGTGTGCGCGCCATGTCCTTGCGCTTCTCCCACAAGCCCAGTTCGTTCAGGTAGTGCTCGCAGCGCTCCCAGGCCTCGCGGCGCGGGATCCCGTAGTAACCGGCCTGATTGACCACGATCTCGCCAATCGGCTCGAAGTTGTTGAAATTGAACTCCTGGGGGACCAGTCCGATGGAGCGCTTGACCGCCTGCAGGTCGGTGTCCAGGTCGTGACCGAAGACCTTGACCGTTCCGGCCGTCTTGTTGATCAGCGAGGTGATGATGCCAATGGTCGTCGACTTGCCGGCCCCGTTGGGGCCGAGCAGGGCGAAGAAGCTGCCCGGTGCCACCTCGAGGTCGATGCCCTTGAGGGCCTCGAATCCGTTCTTGTAGGTCTTCTTCAGCCCGCGGATTTCCAGCGCTGGCGTCATGGTCACGTCCTGTAGCGGTCGGGGTTTCCCTGCATGGAGCGATCCCGGGGGATCGACAAGGTGCGTATTATGGAGGCTTTGAATCGTTGTCGAGGAAAGCCGCGTGGATTCTGTTTTTGTTGCGTCGTCGGAAACCGCCGTTTTGCTGATCCCGGTCAGCCGCGAATCCCTTCCGGTTCGCCTGGAGAGTGCCCCGGCCAGCTGGGGCAAATGGGTGGAGGCCTCCGGGTTCGAGGCGGAGCCGGGGGCCACCCTGCGCATCCCGAACGCCGAGGGCGGGCTGGAGGCGGTCCTGGCCGGCTTCGATGCGGAGACGCCGATCTGGATGCTGGCAGGCGCGGCGGAATCCCTGGGTACGGGGGACTATCGCCTGGAGACGGATTTTCTCAACCCCGAAGTGCAGAACCTCGCCGCGATCGGGTGGGGTCTGGGGCGGTACCGCTTTGACCGCTACCGCGAGGCCCCGGAACGCGCGCCACGCCTGGTCTGGCCGGAGGACGCGGATCCGGCCAGGGTGCTGGCGTTCGTCGAATCCATCAGCCTCACCCGTGACCTGATCAACACCCCGGCGGCCGACATGATGCCCGCCAACCTGGCGGTGACGGCGCGGGAACTGGCCGAGCAGTTCGGTTGCAGCCTGCATGTGGTCAGTGACAGCGACAAGCTGGAGCAGGACTTCCCCTGCATCCATGCCGTGGGCGCGGCGAGTCACCATGGTTCAAGGGTCATCGAGCTGACTTGGGGCCCGCCGGACGCGCCCTCGCTGGTGCTGGTGGGCAAGGGAGTGTGCTTCGATTCCGGCGGGCTGAACCTCAAGCCCGGGAATTCCATGCGCCAGATGAAGAAGGACATGGGCGGGGCCGCCATCGTGCTGGGCCTCGCGCGGCTGATCATGGCGCAGAATCTGCCTCTCCGGCTGACCGTGCTGGTCGGCGCGGTGGAGAACGCTATCGGCGCCGGGGCCTTCCGGCCGGGGGACGTCCTCACCGCGCGCAACGGCAAGCGCATCGAGATCGACAACACGGACGCCGAGGGGCGGCTGGTGCTGGCCGATCTGCTGGATCGTGCGGGGGCCTTCCATCCCGACCTGCTGGTGGATTTCGCCACCCTTACCGGGGCTGCGCGGGTGGCCGTGGGGACCGAGATCAGCGCTTGCCTCACCCAGGACGAGGGCTGGGCCCGGGCGCTGGTCGAACCGGCCCGCGAATGGGACGACCCGGTCTGCCAGCTGCCGCTGCACGCGCCGTACCGGTACATGCTCGACAGCGACGTCGCGGACATCGCGAACAGCTCCAGCGGTGGCCTCGCCGGGGCCATCACGGCCGGTCTGTTCCTGAAGGAGTTTGTCCCCGAGGGGACGACCTGGATGCATTTCGACATCATGGCCTTCAACGAGCGCGCACGGCCGGGTCGGCCCAAGGGGGGCGAGGCCATGGGCCTGCGGGCATTGTTCGCGGCGCTGGAGTCGCGCTACGGGCAGGCCGGGTAGCGGGCCGGGCCGGGGGAGAGATTCCCCCCTGCCGCCCGCCCTCCAGTCGCCGACTATAGCGGTCAGATGAGCTTGAGGTCGCTGCGGGCGCGGATGATCTTGCGCAGGGCGATCAGGTAGGCAGCGGTGCGGTAGTCAAGGATCTCGCCGTTGCTTTCCACCTCGCGGACCTCGTGCATCTCGCGGAAGGCCTCGCGCATGGTGTCCTCGAGGCCCGAGCGGACCAGGTCGATCTCCTCGGCCCCGCGCACGACGGCGTCACGAATCCATTCCGGGATGCTCTCGTTGGTCATCATCTCGATGGCCGTGACGATGTGCTGGCCCTGGGCCTGGTCATACCGGCGTTCCAGGCGCCCGAAGCGCATGTGGGAAAGGTTCCGCACCCACTCGAAGTAGGAGACGACGACGCCGCCTGCGTTCACATAGACGTCGGGCAGGATCGTGACGCCCCGGTCCCGCAGCGCCTGATCCGCCTCCCACGTGCAGGGGCCATTGGCGGCCTCGGCGATCAGGCGGGCCTGGATGCGGTCGGCATTGTCGCGGTGGATCGCCCCTTCCAGCGCGGCGGGGATCAGGATGTCGCAATCGCGTTCCATGATGCGGTTGCCATCGCGCACGAACTCGACCCCCGCAAAGCCCTCCATGGTGCCGCTGCGGCGCACGTAGTCGTGCAGCGCCTCAACATCGATACCGTCTTCGGAATACACCCCGCCATCGCTCTTGATGACGCCGACAATCTTCGCGTGGTCATCGTGCTGCAGAAAGCGTGCGGCGTAGTAGCCCACGTTGCCAAAGCCCTGAATGATGATGCGCTGGTCGCCCAGGCCGCCCTTGAAACCGGCCTCGCGGGCCGCCGAGCCTTCGCGGAAGAAGGCCTGAAGCGCATACTGCACGCCGCGCCCGGTCGCCTCGAGGCGACCGACGATGCCCCCCAGCTCGACCGGCTTGCCGGTGACCGAGGCGGCATGGTCCAGGTCCTCCGGGTGGCGCTCGCGATAGGTCTCCATGATCCAGGCCATTTCGCGCTGCGAGGTCCCGACATCCGGGGCGGGCACGTTCTGGGCCGGGCTGATGTAGTCGCGCTGGATCAGTTCGTGGGCGAAACGCCGGGTGATGCGTTCCATCTCCCATTCGTCGTATTTCTGCGGGTCGATCCGCAGCCCGCCCTTGGAACCGCCGAAGGGGATATCCACGATGGCGCACTTGTAGGTCATCAGGGCCGCCAGTGCCTCGGCGTGCTCCTGGTCCATGGTCGCCGCAAAGCGCAGCCCGCCCTTGGACGGCATCCGATGCGCGGAGTGCACGGCCCGCCAGCCGCTGAACACTTCGATGCGGTCGCGAAAACGGATCGGAAAGCTCACCTGAATGACAGAATCACAGGTCTTCAGCGCCTCCCGGGCCCCCTCGGGCAGCTCAAGGTACGCCATGGCCCGGTCGACCATGTGTGAGACACTATCGAGAAAGGTTTCAGGGACTTCGCTTTCCGACATGATGGCAATCCTTTCTGGTGTGGCCATGCCGCCCGCAAGGCATGGAGGCTTCGCTGATGAGTGACGCGGGATCCGCTCCCGACCCGCGGTTTTCGGTGGCACCGATGATGGACTGGACGGACACCTGGTGTCGCCGGTTCCATCGGCTGCTGACCCGGCGGGCATTGTTGTACACCGAGATGGTGCATGCCAACGCGGTGATTCATGGCGATCGCGACCGGTTGCTGGGGTATGCGCCGGTGGAGCACCCGCTGGCCCTGCAACTGGGCGGTTCCGAACCGGCCACGTTGGCCGACGCCGCCCGGATCGCGGCCGAGCGCGGCTACGACGAGATCAACCTGAACGTTGGCTGCCCTTCCGACCGCGTGCAGTCGGGCGCCTTCGGCGCCTGCCTGATGGCACAGCCGGGCCTGGTCGCCGATTGCGTCGCGGCGATGCGGCAGGCCGTGGATGTCCCGGTCACCGTCAAGCACCGGATCGGCATTGATGACCAGGATTCGGAGGCGGACCTGCATGCCTTCGTGGAACGCGTGGCACAGGCCGGTTGCCGGCACTTCGTAGTGCATGCGCGAAAGGCCTGGCTGCAGGGCTTGAGCCCCAGGGACAATCGCGACGTCCCGCCGCTGGACCACCAGCGCGTGTACCGCCTGAAGACGGAATTCCCGGACCTGACCATCGTGCTGAACGGCGGACTGGACGATGTGCCCGGCGCCCGCAGCCATCTGGAACACGTGGACGGCGTGATGTTCGGCCGCAAGGCCTATCACGAGCCCTGGAGCCTGGCCGCGGTCGATCGCCTGTATTTCGGCGCGGCGCAGGACCCCACTCGCGAAGCGGTGCTGGACGGCATCCTGGCGCTGGCGGAACAGATGCGCCGCGACGGCGTTCCGCTGGCCCGCCTGACCCGTCACATCCTGGGGCTGTTCCACGGCGAGCCCGGGGCCCGCCGGTGGCGCCGCATCCTGACCGAGGGTGCCCACCAGGCGGACGCCGGGCCGGAACTGATCGTGCAGGCGGCGCAGGCCTGTCTGCCTCGGGCCGCCTGACGACCCCCGACGGGCGTGCCCGGTTATTCGGCCGGGTCGTCCGGCGCGAGCCAGCCGGCCTCGAGCCCGTCCGCGAGGACCTGCCGGATCGCGGGGATTGCCTCCTCCCACTCCGCGATGCTGAGCGTGTCGGCGCCACAGAAGGTCTCGAGCACTTCGGGTGCAACGGCCTGTGCCGGATAGTCAGTGCCGGCGATGCACAGCACCGGACCGTCCGGGCCGCGGAACCATGCGCGCCGCACGCCCGGATGAACGATGAACCGGGTCGCCGGGGTCGCGCGGGCCGCGAGCGACGGGTCTTGCGGGGCGAGCTCCACGTTTCCGGCCGGTCGGGTCAGGAAACGGCCCAGGTAAGCGTCCAGGTCGTGGTCCTCGGCCGCCAGCAACGCGCGCAGGGCCGCGCGCAGTTCGCCCCGGTCCGCCGCCGGGATCTCGGTGGCATGCGTGACCGGGTGCCGACCGGGATCCTCGAAGCGCGCCTGGTCGCCGATCACGTTGGCGCGTTCCTCGAGAAAGCCGGTCAGTACGTCGAGGATGGTCGGGGCCCGGAAGCCGACCGACCAGGTCATGCACGCCTTGTCCAGGGACATGCCGTAATGCGGCAGTCCGGGCGGCAGGTAGAGCAGGTCGCCGGGCCCCAGCTCCCAGGACTCTGTGGGCTCGAACGCCTGCAGGATGGCCAGCGGGAGGTCGTCGTGGCACGCCAGCGATCCGGGCGGGTCCTGGATCTGCCAGCGGCGTCGCCCGGCGGCCTGGAACAGGAAGACGTCGTACTGGTCCACATGCGGGCCGACCGAGCCGCCGGGCGGGGCATAGGAGATCATCAGGTCGTCCCGGCGCCAGCGCGGGACGAAGTCGAAGCGCGCGAGGAACTCCGGACCCCCGGGCCAGAAGCGCTCGACATCGGTGACCAGCAGCGTCCAGTCACGCTGGGGCAGCCCGCCCAGGCGCTCGGCATCGAAGGGCCCGTACTCGACATCCCAGTCCTGGCGATCGACATGACCGCTGACGATACGGCTGGCGGCGTCGGCATCGGTCGCCAGCCCGGCGAGGTCGTCGGGCTCGATGGGGTTGTCGAAGCCGGGGATGGCGCCGCGCACCAGCAGCGGGCGCTGCTGCCAGTAGTCGCGCAGGAATTCGGCGGGGGTGAGGCCGCCGAGCAGGGCGAGCGGTTGGTTCGGGTCCGGGGCCGCCATGCCGCGCGCCGGATCAGATGTCGCGGGCGAGTCGGTCGGCGATGCCGGTGTAGGTGCCCGGTGTCAGCTCGCGCAGGCGGGCGCGGGCCTCTTCCGGGATGTCGAGCCCATCGATGAACGCCGCCAATGCTTCGGGGGTGATGCGCTGTCCGCGCGTCAGCTCCTTGAGCTTCTCGTAGGGCGACTCGATGCCATAGCGGCGCATGACCGTCTGCACCGCTTCGCCGAGAACCTCCCAGTTCTGGTCCAGATCCTCCGCCAGGCGTCCCGGCTCGATCTCCAGCTTGCCGAGCCCGCGGCCGAAGGCCTTGTAGGCGATCAGCGACCAGGCGAACGCCGGGCCGATGTTGCGCAGTACGGTGGAGTCGGTCAGGTCGCGCTGGAAGCGCGAGACCGGCAGCTTGCTCGCCAGGTGGTCGAACAGGGCGTTGGCCAGGCCCAGGTTGCCCTCGGCGTTCTCGAAGTCGATCGGGTTGACCTTGTGCGGCATGGTCGAGGAGCCGACTTCACCGGCCACGACCTTCTGCTTGAAATACCCCAGCGAGATATAGCCCCAGATGTCGCGCGCGGCATCCAGCAGGATGGTGTTCGCGCGCATGAAGGCGTGAAACAGCTCCGCGAGGAAGTCGTGCGGCTCGATCTGGGTGGTATGGGTATTTGGCTCCAGACCCAGGCCCTCGATCATCCGGCGCGACAGCGCGGGCCAGTCGACCTCGGGATAGGCGACGGCATGGGCGTTGAAGTTGCCGACCGCCCCGTTGATCTTGCCGCGACAGGCCACCCCGGCGATCTCGTCGCGCTGGCGCTCCAGGCGGGCGACCACGTTGGCCAGTTCCTTGCCCATGGTGGTGGGGGAGGCGGGCTGGCCGTGGGTGCGCGCGAGCATCGGCTGTTCGGCGAAGCGGCCGGACAGTTCGCGCAGCGGGGCGAGCACGGCATCCAGGGCCGGCAGCATCACCATGTCACGGGCCTCGCGGACCATTACGCCATAGGCGAGGTTGTTGATGTCCTCGGAGGTGCAGGCGAAGTGCACGAACTCGATCTGGCTCTGCAGGTCGCCGCGGTCCGCCATCTGCTCCTTGATGTAGTACTCGATCGCCTTCACGTCGTGGTTCGTGGTCGCCTCGATCTCCTTGACGCGCGCCCCGGCCACTTCGTCGAAGCTGAAGGCGATCTCGTCGAGGAAGGCGCCGGCCTCGTCGGTCAGCGCCGGGACCTCGGGGATGGCCGGTTCGGCGGCCAGTGCCTTGAGCCAGGCGATCTCCACCCGCACGCGGGCCTGCATCAGGCCCTGTTCGGAGAAATAGGGGGCCAGGTCGCGGGTGTGGCGGGCGTAGCGGCCGTCGACGGGGCTGATCGCGGTCAGGGGGCTCAGGGACATGGGAATTCCGGGGTCGGGTTCGGGACAGGCGGCGCAGTATACTAAGGCGCTCAACTGCAATACAGCATCGCACCCGCGCAAACCAGGAGGAAGGCATGTCGAAGCCCGCAACGCGTCAGGAACAGGACAGCCTCGGGACAGTGGAGGTCCCGGAACAGGCCCTGTGGGGCGCCCAGACTCAGCGCGCGGTGGACAACTTCCAGATCGCCCAGCGGCCGCTGCCCCCGGCCTTCATTTATGCACTGGCCCAGACCAAGGCGGCCTGCGCCGAGGCCAACCAGGCCCTGGAACAACTGACGCCCGAGGTGGCCGCCGCGATCGTGGCGGCGGCCGAGGCGGTCGCCAGCGGCGAGCATGCCGACGCGTTTCCGGTGGACGTCTACCAGACCGGCTCCGGGACCAGCAGCAACATGAACATGAACGAGGTGATCGCGCACCTGGCCTCCACCGAGTCGCTGCCGGTTCATCCCAACGATCACGTGAACCGCTCGCAGAGTTCGAATGACGTGATCCCGACCGCCCTGCACGTGGCGGCCTCGGTCCAGCTGGAACAGGAGCTGATTCCGGCCCTGCGCCACCTGATCGCCACCATCGCCCGGCGCGAGGGCGAGCTGACCGAGATCGTGAAGACCGGCCGCACCCACCTGATGGATGCCATGCCGGTGCGCCTGAGCCAGGAGCTGTCGGGCTGGCGTACACAGCTCGAGCTGGACGTCGAACGCCTGCGCGAAACCCGCACCCGGGTGAATCGCCTGGCGATCGGCGGCACGGCGGTGGGCACGGGTATTAACGCCCCCGCCGCCTTTGGTGACCGTGTGGCCCGGCGCCTGGCGGAACGCACCGGCATTGCCTTTGAACGCGAGCCCAACGGGTTTGCGGCCCTGGCCAGCCAGGACACGGCGGTCGAGCTGTCCGGCCAGCTGCGCACCACGGCCACCAGCCTGATCAAGATCGCGAACGACCTGCGCTGGATGAACTCGGGGCCGCTGGCCGGGCTCGGCGAGATCGCGCTTCCGGCCCTGCAGCCGGGCAGTTCGATCATGCCGGGCAAGGTAAATCCGGTGATACCCGAGGCCGTGATCATGGCCGCGCAGCAGGTAATCGGGCTGGATGCCGCGATTGCCGCCGCGGGGCAGGGGGGCAGTTTCCAGCTGAATGTGGGGTTGCCGCTGATCGCCGACAACCTGCTCAACCAGACAAGCCTGCTCGCGCGTGCGGCCGGTCATCTGGCGGATCGGGCCATGGCCGGTTTTACGGTGAACGAGGATGTCCTGCGCGCCGCCCTGGATCGCAACCCGATCCTGGTGACCGCCCTGAACGCGGAGATCGGCTACGAGGCCGGCGCCCGCATCGCCAAGGAGGCCTACGCGACGGGGCGCCCGATCGTCGACGTAGCGGCGGAACACACGGACATCCCGCGCGAACGCCTGCAGGCGCTGCTCGACCCGGCGGTCCTGACCGGGCCGCAGGACGGATAGGGAACGGTCAAGCGGTCTCGACGGGAAGCACCACGGCCGGGCGGAGCAGCTCCCGGAAATTGGCAAACGGGACCGGGTACGAGTAGAAATAGCCTTGGGCCGTATGGCAGTCGAGCGCCTGCAGGACTTGCGCTTGGCGCTCGGTCTCCACGCCCTCCGCGATCACGTCCAGGCCCAGCGTGCGGGCCATCAGCACGATCGCGCGCACGATCTGCGAGTGACCCTCGCCCTGGTCGAGGTCCTTCACGAAGGAACGATCGATCTTCAACGTGTCCGCGGGGATCTGTTTGAGCTGCATCAGCGAGGCGTGGCCGGTACCGAAGTCGTCGACCGCCAGGGACATCCCCACCTGGCGCAGGCGCTGGAAGACCCGGGCCGCTCCCTGCGGGTCGTCCATGATGCTGGTCTCGGTCAGCTCGAGCTCGATGCAGCGGGGCGGGATGCCGGCCTCGCGGATGATGCGATGGAACCCCCCGGCGAGGTCCGGCTGGCGCAGCTGGCGGGCGGAGACATTGATCGCGACGCGCGGCAGTTCCTCCTCCGGCATGTGCAGGGACTGAAGGTCCCGGCAGACCTGGCGCAGGACCCATTCCCCGATCTCCTCGATCAGGGTCATGTCCTCGGCCAGCTCGATGAAGTGTCCCGGCGGGAGCAGGCCCAGTTTCGGGTGCTGCCAGCGAATCAGGGCCTCCGCGCCGATGATGCGTCCACTCGCGAGTTCCACCTTCGGCTGGTAGTGCAGCACGAGCTGGTCATTGGCGATCGCCTGGCCCAGTTCGTTCTCCAACTCGAAGTGGCGGAAGGTCCGGGCGTTGAGATCCTGGGTGTAGAAGCGGAACCCGTTGCGGCCGCGCTGCTTCGCCTCGTACATCGCGGCGTCCGCGTTGCCCAGCAGGGTATCCGGATCCTCGCCGTCGTAGGGGTAGATCGCGATCCCGCAGGAGACACTGCTGACCACCGGCTGGTCGAAGATCTGGCGTTCGGTGGCCGTCTTGCGCACGACGTCCGTGACCAGACGGACCACCCCTTCCAGTCCCTGGCCGTCCTCGACGAGGATGCCGAACTCGTCGCCGCCCAGGCGCGACAGCGTGGTCCGCAGGTGGCGGCCCGAACGCTCGCGGGCCTGGTTCAGGAGCTCGGAGAGATCCTGGGCGACCTTGCGGATCAGCTCGTCGCCCGCGCGGTGGCCGAGGGAGTCGTTGGTACGCTTGAAGTTGTCGAGATCCAGCAGGATCAACGCCACGTGCCCCGCATTGTCCGCGTGGCGCTCCATGGCCTGTGACAGCCGGTCGCTAAACAGCATCCGGTTGGGCAGGTTCGTCAGCGAATCGTGCGACATGTGGTGCAGCAGCTCGCGTGACTGGCGTTCCGTGATCCGCTGCAGGGCCTTCTGGCGCCGGTCCATCATCTGGAACAGGTCGGCGCTCTCCAGCGCGTAGGCGGTGTTGAACAGCACCATGGTCAGCGTCGACAGGATCATCTCGTAGCGCTGCAGCTCCGCCTGGTGGAAGCGGGCGACGAACATGCCGCGAATGCGGGTGCGCGTGGAGATGACGTGCAGCAGCACGCTGTCGCCCGCCGCCGGGGAGGGCAGGCAGACCGGGTGATTTTGGTGCAGCGCCCAGGAGAACTGCCCGTCCTGGATGAGCTGTTCAACGGTATCCGCGAGGTCCGGCTCCAGCTCGCCCGGTTGTTCCTGGTAGGCCAGGTTGAAGGAACAGTCGTTGTCCAGGACATACACGGCCATGTCCTGCGCCGGGAGCAGGCGGCGGATGGACTCGATGGTGTTCTGGATGATGAGCTCGGGGCTGCGGTTGCGGTCGGTGTCGCCAAAGATCGCCGTGGTCGAGGCGAGCACGTCCATCGCGTAGGCGTTGGCCTCCAGGGCCTCCTCGAGGAAGCGGATGCGCTCATGGAGGGCGTTGACCTCCTCGGGCGTTCGGTACGATGGGCTCATGCAACAGCGTCCTTTGCCTGCATACGGGCTCAGTCGAGGAGGATCGCCTGCATCTGGTCCAGATGCTTGCGGGCGTGGCCGATGATGTCTTCGTAGATCGGCATCTCCAGGCCGATGCGGTCGAAGGTCTCGGGGGCGACCGGCGGCACAAACCGCTCGCCGGACGATCCCAGCCGCAGCGAATTCGCGATGCTGTCGGCGACGTGCACGATGGCGGTCTCCACCGGAAACGCGCGGGCCTGGTCCGGGGCGTGGTGGTAGCGCGTGGCCTCTACCTGGGCCGGGGCCATGCCCCATTCCTCCAGCAGGGCGGAGCCGATCGCCGCATGATCGAAACCGAGCAGTTCGCGCTCGGCCTCGAACAGCAGGCACTGCTCGCGCTCGCGGATGTTGATCAGTTCCTCGGTGCGGCTGCCCAGGCGCAGGAACAGCAGCAGTCGTCCCAGGTCGTGCATGATCCCGTACAGGTACAGGCGCTCGATGTTCGCCTCGCGCCGGAAACGCGCGATGGACCGACTGAGAACGCCCACGGCGATGCTGTGGCGCCAGAAGGATTCCATGTCCACACCGATCACCGGCAGACCGCGAAAATGCTCGATGACGATCGTCGACAGCACGATCTGGCGCATCTGCTGCAGGCCAATGATGGACACCGCCCGGTGCAGGGTGTCGATCGGTTCCGGGAACCCGTACAGGGAGGAGTTGGCCATCCGCAGTGTCTTGGCGGCGATGGTCGGGTCCAGCTCCACCGCCTCGGTAATCCCGGCCACGTTCGCGGTCGGGTCGCTAAGGCGCGTGAAGATTGTGTTGTAACTACCGGAAAAGCTGCACAGCGCGTCGTCCTGCTCGAGAAACTCGGCAACCGTCATTACGCACTCCGGGCGTTGGGGCCGCGGCGCATCAGTTCGTCCAGCAACTGCTCGCGGGCCAGGCGGTAGATCCCGTCCATCGGATGGGCCGTCACGTCACAGTGACGAAAGCGCTCGGACAGGATGGTATCGGCTTGCTCCTCCATCTCCGGCGTGGGCCGGGCGGCCGCCGGTGTCTCCGGGGGGGTGTCCTGGCCGTCATTGGCCGCCGCATGTTCGTCCTCGATGACCTCGACGGTGCTGATGCCCCAGGACAGCAGCACGCGAATCTGCTTGTCCTGGAGGACCATGCCGGCGGGGATCAGGAGACGGCCCGAACGGTCATGCACCGCCGTCGCCAGCGTCTGACCGGACTGTACCGACTCCGTGGATATCCGTCGCCCCATGGATCAGACCTTATGCGGAAGCGGCGAGCTGGCGCAACACGTACGGGAGAATGCCGCCATGGCGGAAGTAGTCCACCTCCTGCGGGGTATCCAGGCGCACGCGTACCGTGAAGGTCTTGCGCTGGCCGTCGTCATCCACGGCCGTGACCGTGGCCTCGCGGGCTTCGCCGTTCTCCACGCCGGTAATGCTGTAGGTCTCGCGCCCGGTCAGTTCGTGGCTGGCCGCGTTCTCGCCGGGCAGGAACTGTAGCGGCAGCACGCCCATGCCGACGAGGTTGGAGCGGTGGATGCGCTCGAAGCTTTCGACAATGACCGCCTTGACGCCCAGCAGCAGGGTGCCCTTGGCGGCCCAGTCGCGCGAGGAGCCGGTGCCGTATTCCTGGCCGGCGATCACGATCAGCGGGGTATCCTCTTCCTGATAGCGCATGGCCGCGTCGTAGATGGACATCTGTTCGCCGTCCGGCAAGTGCTGGGTCACCCCGCCCTGGGTACCCGGCGCCAGCAGGTTGCGCAGGCGCACATTGGCGAAGGTGCCGCGCATCATCACCTCGTGATTCCCGCGACGGGAACCGTACGAGTTGAAGTCGGCCGGCTTCACGCCCTTGGATTCCAGGTAGCGGCCCGCCGGGCTGTCCTTGGCGATGGAGCCGGCCGGGGAGATGTGGTCGGTGGTGACCGAGTCGCCCAGCAGGGCCAGCACGCGCGCGCCCTGGATGTCGTGCCAGGGCATAGGCGTCATGCCCATGCCCTTGAAGTAGGGCGGGTTGCGCACGTAGGTTGAGTCTTCCTGCCAGTCGAATCGCTCGCCCTGCGGGGCCTCCAGATTGCGCCAGCGGTCCTCGCCGGAATAGAGATCGCCGTAGGCGCTCGTGAAGCTGCCGGCGCCGACATGGCTGGCCACTGTCTCGCGCACCTCTTCCGTGGTCGGCCAGATGTCCTTCAGATAGACCGGGTCACCGGCGGCGTTCTCGCCGATCGGATCACTGTACAGGTCGATATTGCTGCGGCCTGCCAGGGCATAGGCGACCACCAGCGGCGGCGAGGCCAGGAAGTTCATCTGCACCTCGGAATGGATGCGGCCCTCGAAGTTGCGGTTGCCGGAGAGCACCGAGCTGACGATCAGGTCGTCCTTGATGATGGCCTCGGAGATCGGTTCCGGAAGCGGACCGGAGTTGCCGATGCAGGTGGTGCAGCCGTAGCCGACCACGTGGAAACCCAGGTGCTCGAGGTCCTTCAGCAGACCCGACTTTTCGAGATAGTCGGTGACCACGCGCGAGCCAGGGGCGAGGGACGTCTTCACCCACGGCTTGACCTGCAGGCCGAGTTCGCGCGCCTTGCGGGCCACGAGACCGGCGCCCAGCATCACCGACGGGTTGGAGGTGTTGGTGCAGGAGGTGATCGCGGCAATCACGATATCGCCGTGATCCAGGGTAAAGGTCTCGCCGTCCATCTCGATGGCGGTGTGGTGGGGCTCCTCCGCCTGGTGTTCCACCCCGACCGCGGTATGGCCGCCCTCGGCGGCGAAACGCTCCGCCTCGGCGGGTTCGTCGGCGCCGCTGTCGCGTTCCTTGAGCATGGTGTCCAGATGGCGGGTAATGGTGGCACCGGCCTGGCTCAAGGGGATACGGTCCTGCGGCCGCTTGGGCCCGGCCAGGCTCGGCTCCACGGTGGACAGGTCCAGCTCGAGCATGTCGCTGTAGCGGGCGATCGGGGCGTTGTCGTTGCGCCACAGGCCCTGGGCCTTCGCGTAGGCCTCGATGAACTCGATGTGCTGGGCGTCGCGCCCCGTCAGGCGCAGGTAGGTCAGGGTCTCGTCATCGATCGGGAAGATGCCGCAGGTGGCGCCGTATTCCGGGGCCATGTTGGCGATGGTGGCGCGATCGGCCAGTGGCAGGTCGGCCAGGCCGTCGCCGAAGAACTCGACGAACTTGCCGACCACGCCCTTCTTGCGCAGCGTCTCGACAATCACCAGCACCAGGTCGGTCGCGGTCGCGCCCTCGGCCAGCTTGCCGGTCAGGCGGAAGCCCACGACCTGCGGGATCAGCATGGAGATCGGCTGGCCGAGCATCGCGGCCTCGGCCTCGATGCCACCCACGCCCCAGCCGAGCACGCCCAGGCCGTTGATCATGGTGGTGTGGGAGTCGGTCCCGACCAGGGTGTCCGGGTAGGCCATGCAGCCCCCCTCGGCCTGGTCGTCCACGAACACCGTACGCGCCAGGTATTCGAGGTTCACCTGGTGGACGATGCCGGTATCTGGCGGCACCACCTTGAAGGTATCGAACGCCTGCTGGCCCCACTTGAGGAAGCTGTAGCGCTCGCGGTTACGCGAGTATTCGAGCTCCGCGTTCAGGTTCATCGCGTTGGCGTTGCCGTGGGCATCCACCTGCACCGAGTGGTCGATGACCAGCTCGGCCGGCTGCAGCGGTGTGATCTTCTTGGGATCACCGCCCAGGGCCTCCATGGCATCGCGCATCGCGGCGAGGTCGACGACCGCCGGCACCCCGGTGAAGTCCTGCAGCAGCACGCGCGCCGGACGGAACGCGATCTCCTGGGTCGGTTCGGCCTTCGGATCCCAGTCCAGCAAGGCCTCGATGTCGGCGCGGCGCACCGTGCGCTCGTCCTCGAAGCGCAGCAGGTTTTCCAGCAGCACCTTCAGCGCAAACGGCAGGTCGGTCGCCCGGGCATCGTCGGTGATCGGCACGTAGCGGCATTCGCGGCCGCCAGCGGTGAGGGTCCGGGTGTTCTTGGGGTCAGCGTGGCTCATGTGCGTCTTCCGCGTTCAGGTATTGAGTCGATTGAGGATGTCGTTCGCTTCGCGAATCAGCCGCTTGCGGCCAAAAAGTAGTTTCCAGCGCGATCCGCCGGCCTGGCGCCAGAGGACCGCCGCGCGGATCCCGGCCAGCAGCAGGGCGCGGATGCGCGCCGCGGTTTCGGGGTTGGACAGGTTGTTCTGTTCGCCCTGCACGATGATGCGCGGGCCGAGCTCGGAGATGGTCTCCTTGTAGATCTCGGCCAGCCGGGCAATCACGCTTTCGTGCGTAATGTGGAAGTAGTCGATCTGGCGCTGGGCGCCCTGCAGGCCGTCGGTCAGCTTCTGCAGCATGTCGTCGCGCTTTTGCAGCTTGCGCTCGAGGAAGATCAGCCCGATGGCGTAACGGGTGATCTCCATGTCCGGCGGCTTGCTGCCGTTTTGCAACTGGCTCTCGATGCGCTCCAGGCCACTGCGCAGGCTGACCGCCTCGCGGTAGACGGCCTCGGGAGTCTCGGCGTCGAAGGCGAACAGGCTGCCGATCAGGACCTCGAATTCGTATTCGTCGCAATTGCCGCGCCAGGCCAGATCCTTGACCAGGCTCGCGCACTGGAAGAGGGCGGCCAGCGCCAGGGTGCGGTTGTGATCGGAGCGGTCCAAACCAGTCGGTTCCTTGGGTGGGTCGGAGTCGGGTCGCCGGGCAGCGGCCACTATACCGGAAGTGGCCTGGGAGACTCACGGCGCATTCGTGGTTCGTGTGGCGATCACCGCCCCGCCCAGGCAGACATCACCACGGTAAAAGGCGATGGACTGCCCCGGCGTCGCCGCCCGTTGGGGTATGTCGAAGACCACGGTGGCGCCGGTCGTGTCCAGTGCCTGCACCCGGCATTCCTGCAGGGGCTGGCGATGGCGCAAGCGGGCCTGGAGTGGTTCACCAGGGACCGGTACATCGTGGATCCAGTGAACGGGCTCCGTCGTCAGCGAGGGGCTCATCAAGAGCGGGTGCAGCGGGTCCTGGGCGACGACCAGGGTGTTGCCCTCCAGGTCCTTGTCGACGACGTACCACGGGGCCTCGGCGAAGCCGTCGACCCCGCCGATCCCCAGGCCCTGGCGCTGGCCGAGGGTGTAGAACATCAGGCCCTGGTGGCGACCGACCACCTGGCCCTCCGGGGTGCGCATGTCTCCCCCGGAGGCCTTTAGATACTGGGCGAGGAAGTCGCGGAAGCGTCGCTCGCCAATGAAGCAGATCCCGGTGGAGTCCTTGCGGGCGTGGTTCGGCAGGCCCAGTTCGCGCGCCCGCTCCCGGACCCGGTCCTTGGGGGTGTCGCCCAGCGGGAACAGGGCGGGGCGCAGTTGTTCCTGGGTCAGGGTGTGGAGGAAGTAGGTCTGGTCCTTGTTGGCATCGGCTGCCGTACACAGTTCGCTGTAGCCGGCGTGGTGGCGCACCCGGGCGTAGTGACCCGTGGCGATCCGGGTGGCGCCCAGCTCGCGGGCGTGGTCGAGGAACGAGCGGAACTTGATCTCGCGGTTGCAGAGGATGTCCGGGTTCGGGGTACGCCCGGCCTCGTATTCATGGAGGAACCGGGCGAACACCCGCTGGCGGTAGTCCTCGGCAAAGTTGGCCTTGTGCAGCGGGATTTCCAGGCAGTCGGCGACTTCGCGGGCCATTTCGTAGTCGGCCTCGGCGGCGCAGTATTCGGCGTCGTCGTCATCCTCCCAGTTCTTCATGAAAAGGCCTTCGACGCGGTAGCCGGCCTCCAGCAGACGGCTGGCCGCGACGGCGGAGTCGACCCCGCCGGACAGGCCGATGATGACGCGCTCGCGACCGGTCATTGCGCGGCGGTCCGCACAAGACTGCCGACCGACTCCAGGGGCAGCCGCAGGCCCTCGCGGTATCGGCGGATGCTGCGCATCACCAGCGGGCTGCGCAGCGGCCAGTCGCGTTCGGCCCTCTCGGGGGTCAGCCAGTGCAGGGCATGGATCGCCGGGTCGCGCGGCGCGGGCGATGGCAGCGGGGTCGCCGCACCGGAAAAGGTGACGCGCAGAATCACGGCCCCGCCCGCCAACTCCAGCAGGTCACAACCCAGGGTGGCGTCGGGCGTGAACGCCATGCAGGTTTCCTCCCGGACCTCGCGTACCACCGCGCCGATCAGGTCCTCTCCGGCATCCAGGTGTCCGGCCGGCTGGTTCAGGACCCGGCGCCCGCCATCGGTTTCCTCGACAAACAGGAACTGACCATCGTGTTCGATCACGGCGGCCACGGTGATGTGACAGGGGAGGCGGTCGGTCATGCGGCGAATGATAACGCAGCCGCCGGGGCAGGCTGCCATTCCGGAACGCGCAATCCGTACCCCTTCGCCCACCGGAAACGGCGTTTCGGCATGTATAATCGAGCCATACGCAATCAACCCATCGATTTTCTCGAGTTCCGCACAAGGAGTTTGCATGGCCTACCAGCACATTCAGGTCCCGGAGAAGGGCGAACGCATCACCGTCGATGACCAGGGAAAGCTGCAGGTGCCGGATCATCCGGTGATCCCCTACATCGAAGGTGACGGGATCGGTGTGGACATCACCCCGGTGATGCGCCGGGTGACCGATGCGGCGGTGGAGAAGGCCTACGGCGGCAAGAAGGCCATCGAGTGGATGGAGGTTTACGCCGGCGAGAAGGCGACGCAGGTCTACGATGACGACTCCGGGCTGCCTGACGAGACCCTGGAGGCGGTGAAGGACTATCGCGTGTCGATCAAGGGTCCGCTGACCACCCCGGTGGGTGGCGGCTTCCGCTCCCTGAATGTGGCCCTGCGTCAGAAGCTGGATCTGTATGTCTGTCTGCGCCCGGTGCGCTATTACGACGGCACCCCGAGCCCGCTGAAGGAGCCGGAGAAGACCGACATGGTGATCTTTCGAGAGAATTCCGAGGACATCTACGCCGGGATCGAGTTCGAGTCGGGGACCCCGGAGGTCAAGAAGGTCATCGACTTCCTGCAGGACGAGATGGGGGTCACCCAGATCCGCTTCCCGGAGACCGCCGGGATCGGTGTGAAGCCGGTCTCCAGCGAAGGCACCAAGCGCCTGGTGCGCAAGGCCATCGAATATGCGATCGATAACGATCGCCCGTCGGTGACCCTGGTGCACAAGGGCAACATCATGAAATTCACCGAGGGCTCCTTCAAGGCCTGGGGCTACGAGCTGGCACGCGAGGAATTCGGTGCGAAGGATCTGGACGGCGGTCCGTGGCAGACCTTCAAGAACCCGAAGACCGGGCGCGAGATCGTCGTCAAGGATGTCATCGCCGACGCCTTCCTGCAGCAGATCCTGCTGCGTCCGGAGGATTACTCGGTGATCGCCACGCTCAACCTCAACGGCGACTATATCTCCGACGCGCTGGCCGCCCAGGTGGGTGGCATCGGGATCGCTCCGGGTGCGAACCTGTCGGATACCACGGCCATGTTCGAGGCGACCCACGGGACCGCGCCGAAGTACGCCGGCCAGGACAAGGTGAACCCTGGCTCGCTGATCCTGTCTGCCGAAATGATGCTGCGGCATCTGGGCTGGTCCGAAGCGGCCGACCTGGTGGTCAAGGGCATGGGCGGCGCGATCAGTGCCGGCGAGGTGACCTATGACTTCGCCCGGCTGATGGATAACGTCGAGCCGATCGCGTGCTCGGCTTTCGGCGAGGCTATGATCAAGCATATGTGACGAACGGGCAGCAGGTGGTCGGAGTGTCCGTAAGGGCACTTGGCCCCAGCCCGGAACCATTCGAGGATGGAGACGACCCAAACGAGTAACCGCTGAAGGCGCGAGTTCGACCGATGAGTGAAGACAAGCCCCAAAACCCCGATCGAGACGACTCGGTAACGGTCGAAGAATCGAGGCCGGAGCTCAAGCCACCGCGACAGTACAAGGTGGTCCTGCTCAACGACGATTTCACGCCGATGGAGTTCGTGATCGAGGTACTGGAGACCTTCTTCAGCATGGATCGCGAAAAGGCCACCCGGGTGATGCTGCACGTGCACACGCGCGGCAAGGGAGTATGCGGCATCTTTACCCGGGATGTGGCCGAGACCAAGGTGGCGCAGGTGAACGACTACGCCCGCAGTCATCAGCACCCACTGCTTTGCTCGATGGAGGAGGCCTGACTCCCATGCTCGACAAGGAACTCGAATTCAGCCTGAACATGGTCTTCAAAGAGGCCCGCGAAAAACGTCACGAGTTCGTGACCGTTGAGCACTTGCTGATGGCGCTGGCGCAGAATCCCAGCGCGGCCACGGTGCTGCGGGCTTGCGGGGGCGATCTCGATCGCATCCGTGACGAGCTTGAGGCCTATATCGACGAGAACACGCCGCGCATCCCGCCGAACGATTCGCGCGAGACGCAACCGACGCTGGGTTTCCAGCGCGTGCTGCAACGGGCGGTGTTCCACGTGCAGTCCAGCGGACGCAAGGAGGTGTCCGGCGCCAATGTCCTGGTCGCGCTGTTCGGCGAGCAGGACAGCCAGGCCCTGTACGTACTGGGCCAGCAGAATATCTCGCGCCTGGACGTGGTCAATTTCATCTCGCACGGCATCTCGAAGGTGGGCGAGGACGAGCTCGGGGCGCAGCCCACCCCGAACGAGTCCCAGGCCGAGCCGGTGGAAGGCGAGCGCGACGACAAGACCAACGCGCTGCAGCTCTACGCCAGCAACCTCAATGACAAGGCACGCAGGGACGAAATCGACCCGTTGATCGGTCGCGATCACGAGATCGAGCGGACCATCCAGATCCTCTGCCGCCGGCGCAAGAACAACCCGCTGCTGGTGGGCGAGGCCGGCGTCGGGAAGACCGCCATTGCCGAGGGTCTCGCCCGGCGCATCGTCGACGACCAGGTGCCGGAGGCGATCGAATCCGCCACCGTCTATGCCCTGGACCTCGGCGCCCTGGTGGCCGGTACCAAGTATCGGGGTGACTTCGAGAAGCGCCTGAAGGGCGTGCTGGCCCAGCTCAAGAAGGAGCCGGGGGCGGTGCTGTTCATCGACGAGATCCACACCATCATCGGGGCCGGCGCGGCCTCCGGCGGGGTGATGGACGCCTCCAACCTGATCAAGCCGATGCTCGCCTCGGGCGAATTGAAGTGTATTGGGTCCACCACCTATCAGGAATACCGCGGCATTTTCGAGAAGGATCGCGCCCTGGCGCGGCGCTTCCAGAAGATCGAGGTGCCGGAGCCGACGGTGGACGAGACCGAGCAGATCCTGCGCGGGCTCAAGTCCCGGTTCGAGATGCACCACAACGTGCGCTTCACCAAACCGGCCCTGCGGGCGGCCGCGGAGCTGGCCGATCGCTACATCACCGACCGCTTCCTGCCGGACAAGGCGATCGACCTGATCGACGAGGCCGGGGCCAGTCGGCAGTTGCAGCCGGTCAGCCAGCGCAAGAAGACCATTGGCGTGCAGGATATCGAGACGATCGTGGCCAAGATCGCGCGCATCCCGCCGAAGTCGGTCTCCAGCTCCGACAAGGAGACCCTGCGCAACCTCGACCGCAACCTGAAGATGACCGTCTTCGGCCAGGACGAGGCCATCGGGACCCTGGCGACCGCCATCAAGATGGCGCGCTCTGGGCTGGGCGATATGGACAAGCCGATTGGCTCGTTCCTGTTTGCCGGCCCGACGGGGGTGGGCAAGACCGAGGTCACGCGTCAGCTGGCGCAGCAGATGGGCATCCACCTGGCCCGCTTCGACATGTCCGAGTACATGGAGCGGCACACCGTGTCCCGCCTGATCGGGGCCCCGCCGGGCTATGTCGGCTACGACGAGGGTGGTCTGCTGACCGACGCCATCCTGAAGCATCCGCATTGCGTGTTGTTGCTGGACGAGATCGAGAAGGCGCACCCGGATGTCTTCAACGTGCTCCTGCAGGTGATGGACCACGGCACGCTGACCGACGCCAACGGCCGCGAGGTGGACTTCCGCAACGTGATCCTGGTGATGACCACCAACGCCGGCGCCGAACAGGCGAATCGTCCGTCGGTGGGGTTCACCCAGCAGGACCACTCCAGCGATGCAATGGAGGCAATCAAGCGCACCTTCACACCGGAGTTCCGCAACCGCCTGGATGCCACGATCCAGTTCGGCCCGCTGGACGAGGCCACCATCCTGAACGTGGTGGACAAGTTCCTGATCCAGTTGCAGGCCCAGCTCGACGAGAAGAAGGTGCACCTGACCGTGGAGCCGGAGGCCCGGGCCTGGCTGGCCGAGCACGGCTACGACGCCAAGATGGGCGCGCGGCCGATGGCGCGCACGCTGCAGGAGCACATCAAGAAGCCCCTGGCCGACGAGCTGCTGTTCGGGCGCCTTGCGCATGGCGGGGAAGTGGTGGTCCGACTGGGCGAGTCCGGCCTGGAACTGGACATTCAGGAGGCGGCTGTGTCGTCCTGACGCGGCGGTTCGGCGCAGGCGGGTCCGCAAGGGCCCGCAAACGAAGAAGCCCCGGTCCGGCCGGGGCTTCTTCGTAGGAGAGGGAACTTACTTGTTGCGGTAGACGATGCGACCCTTGGTCAGGTCGTAGGGCGTCATCTGCACGATCACCTTGTCACCGCGCAGGATCCGGATGTAATGCTTGCGCATCTTTCCGGAGATGTGCGCCGTGATCGTGTGCCCATTTTCGAGCTCCACCCGGAAGGTGGTGTTCGGGAGCGTCTCGACGACGGTGCCCTCCAGCTCGATTTCGTCTTCCTTCGCCATACAGTTCCTCTCGTATTGAATCAAGGTGGCGACATTATCCGGATGCGCCGGTGGAACACAAGTCATGACGCGCCTCGCGCCGCTTGCTGGTCGCATCAGAGGGGCGGCTGAACCGGGCGGTGGCCGCGCGAGGCACGCCTATCCTCCGCGTTTGCCGACACTTAACGGACCGCCTACACTACGCGCGCTTTCACGCGCGAGACCATTGCGAATGACAACATCTTGGGCAGCTGTTTTTCCGGGGCAGGGTTCCCAGTCCACCGGCATGCTGGCCGATCTGGGCGACGATCATGCCATTGTCCGCGACACCTTCCAGGAGGCGTCGGACTGCCTCGACGCCGATCTCTGGAGCCTGTGCCAGCACGGGCCCGTGGAGCAGCTGAACCAGACGGAATGGACGCAACCGGTGATGCTGGCCGCGGGGGTTGCCGCCTGGCGGCTGCTGAGCGAACAGACGTCCGCGCGTCCGCAGGCGGTTGCCGGGCACAGCCTCGGCGAATACAGCGCCCTGGTCGCCGCCGGGGTGCTCCGCTTTCCCGATGCCGTTCGCCTGGTGGCCGAACGCGCCCGGGCCATGCAGGCCGCCGTACCGGAAGGCGAGGGCGCGATGGCCGCGATCCTGGGGCTGGAGGACGACGCGGTGCGGGGTCTTTGCGACGAGCACGCGGGGGGCGAGGTACTGGAGGCCGTCAACCTGAACGCCCCGGGCCAGATCGTCATCGCCGGTAATGTGGCGGCGGTCGAGCGGGCCGTGGGGGCGGCGAAGGATGCGGGGGCCAAGCGAGCCCTGAAGCTGCCGGTATCCGTCCCCTCGCATTGTGCGCTGATGCGCCCTGCGGCGGATCGCCTGCAGGCCGCGCTGGACCGCACCACCTTCAACCCGCCGGCGATCCCGGTCTGGCAGAATGTGACGGCAGCACCGGCGGATTCCGCCGAGGTGATCAAGGACAATCTCGCCGCACAGCTGTATCGTCCGGTGCGCTGGGTCGAGATCGTACAGGGGCTGCGCGGACAGGGCGTGGCGGTACAGGTCGAATGCGGCCCGGGGCGCGTGCTGACCGGTCTGGCCAAGCGGATCGACCGCGAACTGGAACTGTTCGATGTCGCCGACCGCGATACGCTGAAGGCCACCCTCGAGCGCCTGGGGCGGGATTGAGCCGGCTCGCCCGGGATCTTCTGGGTGGGCCAGCCACCCCCGTCGTCGTGAATCCCTTTTACTGAAGCAAAGGCACAACCATGTCCGACAGCAAACGTGTAGCCCTGGTCACCGGCGCCAGCCGCGGAATCGGCGCCGCCATCGCACGCCGACTGGCCGAGCAGGGCCTTCAGGTAATCGGCACCGCCACCAGCGAGGCCGGCGCCGACCGGATCACCGAGGCCCTGAAGGAATGGGGCGGCCGCGGTATCGCAATGGACGTAACCGATGCCGAATCCGTCGCCGGCGGCCTGAAGGCGATCCAGGACCAGGAAGGGGCGATCGAGGTGCTGGTGAACAATGCCGGCATTACCCGCGACAACCTGTTCATGCGCATGAAGGACGAGGAGTGGGATGCGATCATCGACACCAACCTCTCCGCCGCCGTGCGCCTGACCCAGCGGCTGCTGAAGGGCATGATGAAGCTGCGCCGTGGGCGCATCATCCTGATCGGATCCGTGGTGGGCTCCACCGGCAACGCCGGGCAGACCAATTACGCGGCCGCCAAGGCGGGACTGGCAGGCTTTGCCCGCTCGCTGGCGCGCGAGGTCGGGAGCCGCAACATCACGGTCAACACCGTGGCCCCCGGGTTCATCGACACCGACATGACGCGCGATCTGGGTGACGACACCAAGGAGGCTCTGCTGGGACAGATCCCGCTGGGGCGGCTGGGTGCGCCGGAGGAGATCGCCGCGACGGTGGGTTTCCTAGCCTCGGAAGAGGCGGGTTACATCACCGGCGAGACCTTGCACGTGAACGGCGGGATGTTCATGCACTGATCACGACGGGCCGGCCGCAGGCCGCCCTTATGGCCCGCTGCGCGGATCGCTAGATCGCGGCGGGGCTTTTCTCTAGAATGGCGGACCTTTCAACGAAGCCGCCTCACACCGAAGGGGATTTCTGAACCATGAGTAGCATTGAAGAACGCGTCAAGAAGATCGTTGTCGAGCAACTGGGAGTCAAGGAAGAGGACGTGACCAACGCCGCCGCTTTCGTCGACGACCTGGGTGCGGATTCGCTGGACACGGTGGAACTGGTGATGGCGCTCGAAGAGGAATTCGAGACCGAGATCCCCGACGAGCAGGCGGAAAAGATCACCACCGTGCAGCAGGCGATCGATTACATCAACGAGCACATGAAGGACTGATCCGACGCCTCCGGGCGCCGGTCAGGACGACGCGAACGGGCCTTCCTGCGCGCAGGGCGGCCCTTCGTCGTTTCGCTGAACGCGTATTTCAGTCTTTCGAGGAGAACATCATTGGCTAAGCGACGTGTCGTGATTACCGGACTGGGGATCGTCTCCCCGGTCGGATCCACTATCGACAAGGCCTGGAGCAACATCAAGGCCGGCAAGAGCGGCATTTCCCCCATCGATGTCTTCGATGCCTCGGAGATGCCGGTAAAGATCTCCGGTGCGGTTCGGGACTTCGAGGCCAATGACTACGTCCCGACGAAAGACCAGAAGAAGATGGACACCTTCGTCCTCTACGGGATCGCCGCCGGGCTGCAGGCCCTGGACGATTCGGGGCTGGAGGTGACCGAGGAAAACGCCGAGCGCATCGGGGTCGCCATTGGCTCCGGGATCGGTGGTCTGCCGTACATCGAGCGCTCCTACGGCGCGTATCTGAAGGGCGGGGCGCGCAAGATCTCGCCGTTCTTCGTGCCCAGCGCCATCATCAACATGGTGGCCGGGAACCTGTCCATCATGCGCAACCTGCAGGGCCCGAACATCTCCATCGTCTCGGCCTGCGCCACCGGTACCCACAACATTGGTGACGCCGCGCGCATGATCGCCTACGGCGATGCCGACGCGATGGTTGCCGGCGGCGCCGAGATGGCCACCACGCCCCTCGGCATTGGTGGGTTTGCGGCCGCGCGGGCGCTGTCCACCCGCAACGACGACCCGGAACGCGCCTCGCGTCCCTGGGATCAGGACCGCGACGGCTTCGTGCTCAGTGACGGTGCCGGCGTGATGATGCTGGAAGAGTACGAGCACGCGAAGGCCCGCGGGGCCAACATCTACTGCGAGATCGCCGGGTTCGCCTGGAATGCCGATGCGCACCACATGACGCAGCCCGTACAGGATGGCTCGGGCGCCGCGAAGTGCATGCATCGCGCGCTGAAGGATGCGGGCGTGAATCCGGAAGAGGTCGGGTATATCAATGCCCACGGGACGTCGACCCCGGCCGGTGACCTGGCCGAAACCCAGGGGCTGAAGAAGGCCTTCGGCGATCATGCCTACAAGCTGCTGGTGAACTCGACCAAGTCGATGACCGGCCACCTGCTGGGCGCCGCCGGTGGCATCGAGGGCGTGTTCACGGCCCTCGCGCTGCGCGACCAGGTCTCGCCGCCAACCATCAACCTGGAGAACCCGGGCGAGGGTTGCGATCTCGATTACGTCGCCAACGAGGCGCGCGAGATGAATACCAAGGTCGGGCTGTCCAACTCGTTCGGGTTCGGCGGCACCAACGGCACCCTGGTGTTCCGCAGCATCTGACGCTGCGGCGCCGCCATGGCGGTCCATCAACTGGCCGCCGGGGTCGATTTCGCGGCCCTGGCGCGGCGTTTCCCCGAACGCTATCCGCACCTGCTGGAGTCGGCCCTCATCGGGCAGGCTCCCGCACGCTTTTCCATCCTGTTTGCCTTTCCCGGGCGGACGCTTTCCAGTGCATCCGCGGACGATGTGCTCGGCGCACTGGATCAGGATCTCGCCCGGTCGCCGGCACTCGACGCTGATGATGCCGCTCATGCCCATCTGCCCTTCCTAGGGGGGTGGTTCCTCTACGCGGGCTACGAACTGGCCTGGCACCTTGAACCGGCTCTGGGCCGGTGCCGGGGTGACCCATGGCTGCCGGACGCACTGGTGACCCGTTTCCCGGGCGCCCTGATCCATGATCACCATGAGGGCACGACCTGGTGGGTGGACGAGGAGGGAGTGCCGGCGCGGCGGGAGCAGGTGGAGTCCGACTGCGCGGCAGTGCGAGGCGCAGTGGAGGCCAGGAGCGAAGCGCTGCCCGGCCTTGCCCTGCGGGAAGAGCCCCCGGAACAGTACCTCCACGCGGTGCAGCGGGGGCTGGAATACATCCGGGCCGGCGATACCTTCCAGGTCAACCTGTCGCGGGAATGGCACGCCACGGCCCGCGCGGCGCTGGATCCGGCGGTGCTGTACGCGCGCCTGCGGGAGGCGAATGCGGCACCGTTTGCGGCCTGGCTGCAACTCCCGGGTGCGCATGTCATCAGTTCTTCGCCCGAGCGCCTGGTGTCGGTGGAGGCGGGCATGGTCGAGACCCGGCCGATCGCGGGGACGCGACGGCGGGATGCGAATGCCGAGGAGGACCAGCGCCTTTTCAGTGAGTTGACGTTCAATCTAAAGGAACGGGCCGAGCACGTGATGCTGGTGGACCTGGAACGCAACGATGTTGGACGGGTCGCCGAGACCGGGAGCGTCCGGGTGGCCGAATTGATGACCATCGAGAGCTACCGCCGGGTGCACCACATCGTGTCCAGCATAGTCGGACGCCTGCGTGCCGGGACCACGGCGGCCGATGTCCTGCGCGCGGTCTTTCCGGGGGGCACGATTACGGGCTGCCCGAAGATCCGCAGCATGCAGATCATCCAGGAACTGGAACGACATGCCCCACGCGGCGCCTATACCGGCGGTTGCGGATACGTCAGCCGGCATGGGCGCATGGACACGAATATCCTCATCCGTACCCTCGTGGTGCGCGGAAACGAACTGCGCTTCCGGGCCGGCGCCGGGATCGTCGCGGACTCCGATCCCGAGCGCGAACTGGAGGAGACACGGCACAAGGCACGTGGCCTTCTGGAGGCGCTCGGCGGCGCGAACGAGGACGTGGCGTGATCCTGGTCAACGGAGAAGCGGAAGGCCGGATTGCGCCCCTCGACCGCGGTCTGTTGCTGGGCGACGGACTGTTCGAGACCCTGCTTGTACGCGCCGGTCGACCCCAGTTATGGGCGTATCACCGCGACAGGCTCTGGCGGGGCCTGCAGCAGCTGGGTTTCCCGGAACCGGACGAGCCACAGATCCTGGCGGAGGTCGCCCGGGTCGCCGTGCCGGGCAGCTGCCTGGTGCGGCTGACGCTGACCCGTGGCGAGGGGCCGCGGGGCTATGCGCCGCCGGAGAACGCGACCCCCACACGGATTGTGAGCGGGGGGGCGCCCATTGAGGAAACACCACCCTACGCGCGGGCACCGTTGATCGTGGGCCATTCGGAGGTCCCGGTGGGCGTGAATCCGGCCCTGGCGGGGCTTAAGCACACCAGTCGCCTGGAACACGTGATGGCGCGACGCAGCTGGCAGCCGGGATGGGACGAGGCGATCCTCGACGATGCCCTTGGGCGCGTCGTGAGTGCGACCCAGGGCAATCTGTGGCTGCGCGAAAAGCGCCGCCTGGTGACGCCGCCGGTCGAGCAGTCCGGGATCGCCGGGACCCGGCGCGCCTGGATACGGGATCACGCGGCCCGGTTCGGGTTCGAGGTCGTCGAGGCCTATCCGGACCCGGTCCGTTTGGAACAGGCGGATGGCCTCTACGTCACAAGTGCGCGCCTCGGTTTGACCCCGGCGCGACGGGTCGAAGCGGACAAGCCGGGGCCCGCGTGGCAGGATGATCCGCTGTATCCAATGGGAATCGCGTTGCATGAAGCGGATTAGTCTCGCCGTACTGGCCTTCGTGGTGGTGCTGGCCCTGGTGGCCGCGTGGTGGTTGAGCGAGGATTACCGCGCGCAACTGGATACGCCGCTGGTGCTGGAGACGTCGGAGCGTTACCAACTCGAATCCGGTCAGGGGCTGCGCGCGGTCAGTCAGTCGTTCGCGGAGCGGGGCTGGATCGATTCCGCATGGGTGGCCGAGGTCTATGGCCGTCGGCAGGGAATCGCCCCGCGTCTGCAGGCAGGGGAGTATGCGGTCACCCCGGGGATGACGCCGCGCGACTTGCTCCACGCGATGGCCCGTGGCGATGTCGTTCAGCACCGCCTGACATTCCCCGAGGGCTGGACCATCCGTCAGGCGCTGGCCGCCTTGCGCGAGCATCCCGAGCTGGTCGGTCCGCCCGAATCCGTCGGCGTGCACAACCTGCTCGAGACCCTCGGTCTTTCGGACCTGGAACATCCCGAGGGCTGGTTCCTTCCGGATACCTACTTCTTCGGATCCGGGACCAATGCCCTGACGGTGCTGGAGCGCGCGCACCGGGCGATGCGCCTGCATCTCGACCGTGCCTGGGAAGACCGCATCGAGGAACACCCGGTGGACTCGCCCTACGAACTCCTCATCCTGGCCTCGATCATCGAGCGCGAGACCGGGCGCGGCGACGAACGCGACCGCGTGGCCGGCGTGTTCGTGAATCGCCTGCAACGCGGCATGCGTCTGCAGACCGATCCGACGCTCCTGTATGTGCAGGAACCGGGCGTGCAACGGCTGACGCGCGACGAACTCGACCGCGACCATCCCTACAACACCTACACCCGGGTCGGGCTCCCGCCGACGCCGATCGCGCTCCCCGGGCGGGCGGCCCTGCAGGCCGCGGCCCGGCCGGCCGATACCAACGACCTGTTCTTTGTCTCGCGCGGCGATGGCAGTCATCATTTCTCCGAGACGTATCGCGAACACCGCGAGGCCGTGATTCGCTACCAGCTCGGCGGCGACGGCAGCCGCTACGGCATTCGCAACCGCTAACCGGAGTCCCTGCGCATGGATCGCTCGCCCCATCCTGGCCGCTTCCTGGTGCTCGAAGGCATCGAGGGCTCGGGCAAGACCACCCAGATGGAGCGCCTGGATGCCGCCCTGCGGGCCGCGGGTCACCCGGTGTGCAACACCCGCGAGCCCGGCGGGACCGCACTGGGCGAACGGCTGCGCGGCCTGCTGCTGGATCCGGACCTCCCCGGCATGTGCGCGGAGGCCGAACTGCTACTGATGTTTGCCGCGCGCGCCCAGCACCTGTCGGAGGTGATCCGGCCCGCGCTGCAGGCCGGGGAGTGGGTCCTCAGCGATCGCTTCACCGATGCGTCGTTTGCGTATCAGGGGGCAGGTCGTGGCCTGGGTTCCGGGCGCGTGGCCGAGCTGGAAACCTGGTTGCAGGGGGCGCTACGGCCGGACCTGGTCATCCTGCTGGATATTGAGCCTGAAGCTGGACTGGAACGGGCGGTGCAGCGCGGCCGGCGCGACCGTATCGAACGCGAGGCGGTGGACTTCTTCGAGCGTGCCCGCGACGCGTATCGCGAGCGCGCGGCCGGGGCCCCCGATCGGTACCTGGTCGTCGATGGCGCCTCGGACCCGGACACGGTGGCTGAACGCATCCTTGCGGGGGTTCGCGAGCGGCTGCCCCTGCATGCACTCGAGGGGTAGGGGCGACATGGACACCGTCACGACAACCGAGACCCTCCCGCCCTGGCTACGCTCGCCCTGGGAGTCCCTGATCCGGCGCGGGCGTGACGGACGCCTGCCTACCGGCCTGCTGCTCCATGGCGCCACAGGGGTGGGCAAGGTGCTCCTTTCCCGGGCACTGGTCCAGGCCCTTCTGTGTCAGCGCGCGACCGGCACCGAGGCCGCCTGTGGCGAGTGCAATGCCTGTCGCAGCTTCGTCGGCGGCGTGCACCCGGAGGTCCTGAGCCTGGAACCCGAGGAGGCCGGCAAGGAGATCCTGATCGCGGCGGCCCGCGAGGCGACCGACTTTCTCTCCCTTTCCGGCTCGGGGAACCTGCGCTGCGTCCTCATCCGTCCGGCCGACGCCCTGAACACCAATGCTGCCAACGCCCTGCTCAAGACCCTGGAGGAACCGCCACCGGGCGCCATGCTGATCCTGGAGGCGGCGCAGCCGGCACGACTCCCGGCGACCATCCGCAGCCGCTGCCAGATGGTCGAGATCCCCACCCCGGACCCGGCCGACGCCACTCAGTGGCTGCGGGGGTTCGCGGACGATGCGAGGGCCGTGGACGAGGCCTACGCCGCCAGCCTGGGGCGTCCACTGGCGGCCCGGGAGATCCTCACCGACCCCGAGCGTATGGGGCGCTGGGAGCAGGACCGCGAGGCCCTGAGCACGCTTTTGCGTGGCCAGGGCATCAGCGTGATGGCCAGCACCATGCAGCGCAGCCTGCCGGAGTCCCTGATTCCGCGCATCCAGGCCCTGCTGGTCGCGGCGCAGCGGCTGCTGGTCAGCGGCGAACCGGACGCATTCGGGTGCCAGTTCCCGCGCGACCAGCTGGAGGGCTTTGCGCGGCGCACGGGATCCCGGCGCCTGGCCGAACTTTCCGCGCAGGCGCTCGTCTGGCAACGCCAGGCCACGCGCCAGCTGAATCCGCAGTTGCGCATGGAAGACATCGCACTGAGCTTTCTGCGCAGATAACGCGACGTTCGCGACGGGTGCCGCCCCGGGGTGGCGCCGTATCGGTGCGATGGGCGATACTGCCCGACCGAGCACGATTTCTGGTCACCACGGGAGGGTCTATGGCCGGGCAGGGCATGCTGACCTTGGCAATCAAGGAAAAACCCGCGCTGTATGCGGCGTACATGCCGTTCGTGACCAATGGCGGCCTTTTCATCCCCACCGACAAGGCCTACAAGCTGGGAGACCAGGTCTTCCTGTTGCTGTCGCTGCTGGAGGATTCCGATCGCCTGCCGACGCCCTGTACCGTCGTCTGGATTACCCCGCCGCGTGCCCAGGGCAATCGCCTGCGCGGGATCGGCGTTCAGTTCAACAAGTCGGACAAGGGTGTGACCCACCGCCGGATCGAGGAACACCTGGGCGGCATGCTCAACTCCGATCGCAAGACCCACACGTTCTAGCCCGGCCGCAGCGACTCCCGTTCCGTCATGGCCCCGGCCCATGAGGCCAGGCGATCGCCTCGTCCCGCCGCTACCCGCGTTGCCGGCAACCGGTACGGTCAGCGCACCGGGATCGCGCGGGTCTCGCGGATGGCCTCGCCCAGTACCTCGAGGGCCTGATCGATCTGCTCACGGTCCAGATAGAAGTGCGGCGCAAAACGGATTCCGCCGCCCCGCTGGGCACACAGGACCCCGTGTGCCTGAAGCCGGGCGTAAAGGGCATCGAGGTCCTCGACCGGAGGCCGGAATGTGATGATGCCGGCCCGTCGGGCGCGCGGCGTCAGGATCCGGCAGTCCTGCGCCCGCAGACCTTCTTCGAGATGCAGCCAGTGTTCGCGGATCTCGTGGTCGATGGTCTCCAGGCCGACCTCGAGTAGCAGGGACAGGCTGGCGTGCAGCGCATGGATCCCGAGCATGTTCGGGCTCCCCGGTTCGAAACGCCGGGCGTTCCGGGCCGGTTCGATCCCGGGGTTGGAGAAGTCACCGGCGTGCGCCAGCATGTTCCAGCCGTATTCCTGCAGCGTCAGGCGTTCACGGCTCTCCGGATTCACGTAGAACACGCCAATCCCCTCCGGTGCCAGCATCCACTTGTGGGCATCCGCCATCACGAAGTCGGCATGGCAGCCGGGCGCATCAAAGGGCAGGGCGCCGAGATGCTGGATTGCATCGACACAGAACAGGATGCTGCGCGAACGGAGCTCGGCGCCCAGTGCCTGGACATCGATCCGCATCCCGGAGTCATAGCGCACCGCGCTGGTCGCCACCAGGCGGGTGCGCCCATCGCAGGCGGCCAGCAGGTCACGTTCCGGTTCCTCGCCAATGTCGATCTCGCGAGCCTCGATACCGAAGCGTTCCGCCGCCGCGAGCCACACGACGCGGTTGGAAGGAAACTCGTGCGCGGGGAAGACAACGTTGTCGCCCGGTTGCCAGTCCAGACCAAAGGCCACCATCGACAGCGCCTCGGAGGTATTCTTCACGAAGGCGATGTCTTCCGCGGATGCCGCGCCGATCAGGGCCCGGGCCAGCTCGCGGGTCGCGTCGATCCGCTGGAGCCATTGCAGGTAGTCGCGCGAACCATGGGCCACGTTATCGCGCGCAAACTGGCAGACGGCCTCCTCGGTTCGTCGGGGCCACGGCCCGACGGCGGCATGGTTGAGATGGATAATCCCTTCCTGTGGAAATTCCGGGTGCATGCGATCCTCCTGAACAGGACCCGAAGGGTAACCCAGTCCGCCGGGACGTAGAACACCGCAACCGCGCCTTGTGGTCCGCTGAAGGCGCATGGAACCGCGAACCCAGGGTCATACGCTTGTTGTGATTCCGCCGGCAAGTTGTTAATTTGCCGCATCCTCGATTTCCCCGTGTCCGCGCCCGGCTGCCCACAAGCCACCCGGGCCCGGCTCATTGCACTGGTGGATTGCCCTGGTCCCTGCAGCGGTCTCCCCGCGCCGGGTTCGCGTTCCCGTGCACCTTGTCAGTACAGGAGGGGCGGATGAATTCCGTTGTCCAGTTTTACCGAGACCCGCACGATGGCGTGGTCGAGCCGCGCGAATTTCGTGTCTTCAATGATCGTTCGATGGACCGCATTGCCGCCCTGAACCGGCTTCCCGGGGCCATGCGTTTCGAGATGGCTGTGGTCGCCAGCGTGCTGCCGTTCCGGGTCAACGATTACGTGATCGACGAGTTGATCGACTGGGAGCGCGTGCCCGACGACCCGATGTTCCAGCTGACCTTTCCGCAACGCGACATGCTCGCCCCCGAGGCGTTCGAACGCATGGCGGCATTGCACCGCCGGGGGGCGGACCGCGCCGAGATCCAGGCCCTGGCGCGCGAGTTGCGCGAGGCGCTGAATCCGCATCCGGCGGGGCAGATCGAGCTCAACCGCCCAAGCGAGGAGGCGGGGGAGGCCATCGACGGCCTGCAGCACAAGTATCGCGAGACCGTGTTGTTCTTTCCCGGCCAGGGACAGACCTGCCACAGCTACTGCACCTTCTGTTTTCGCTGGGCCCAGTTTGTCGGGGACAAGGCGCTGCGTATCGCCAGTACCGACGCCGAAATGCTGCACGACTACCTGCGCGGCCACCCGGAGATCAGCGACCTGCTGATGACCGGTGGCGATCCGATGGTGATGAAAACCAAGCACCTGAAGGCCTATCTCGAGGCATTGCTGGAGCCGGAGCTGGCACATGTCCAGACCATCCGGATCGGCACCAAGGCGCTGACGTTCTGGCCTTATCGCTTCGTAACCGACAGCGACGCCGACGAACTCCTGCGCCTCCTGGAACGCCTGGCCGAGGCGGGCAAGCACGTGGCGCTGATGGCGCACTACAACCATCCCAACGAGTTGCGCACCCCGATCGCCCACGAGGCGATCCGGCGGGTGCGCGACACCGGCGCCGAGATCCGCGCCCAGGGCCCGCTTCTCCGGCACATCAACGACCAGCCCGCCGCCTGGGCCGATCTCTGGCGCGAGCAGGTGCGTCTCGGGATCGTCCCGTACTACATGTTCGTGGAGCGCGATACCGGTGCGCGGCGGTACTTCGAGGTCCCGCTCGCGCGGGCCTGGGAGATCTACCGCGAGGCCATGCAACAGGTCTCGGGACTCGGGCGCACCGCGCGAGGCCCCTCGATGAGCGCCGAACCCGGCAAGGTCGAGATCCAGGGTGTGGCCGAGATCCACGGCGAAAAGGTCTTCGTGCTGCGCTTTATTCAGGCGCGCAATCCCGACTGGGTGCAGCGGCCGTTCTTCGCGCGCTATGACGAACAGGCCACCTGGCTGGATCAGCTCGAACCGGCCTTCGGCGAGGACCGGTTCTTTTTCGAAGACGAACTGGCGGCCATGAAGGCCGAATCCGGTCACTGAATCCGCCGCGGCGGGCGGTTTGGCACAATGAGCCACATGGACAACGAGACCCTCAAGAACCGCGACCTGCGTGCCCTGTGGCATCCCTGCACCCAGATGAAGGATTACGGGGAGGAGGGGACCCTGCCGCTGCTCCCGATCCAGCGCGGGGAGGGTGTCTGGCTCCACGATTTCGACGGCAACCGCTACCTGGATGCGATCAGCTCCTGGTGGGTCAACCTCTTCGGGCATGCCAACCCGCGCATCGGTGATGCGGTCAAGGACCAGCTGGACCGGCTGGAGCATGTGATCCTCGCCGGCTGCACCCACGAGCCGGTGGTCGAGTTGTGCGAACGCCTGATCGACATCACCCCCAAAGGCCTGGACCGGGTGTTCCTGGCGGACAACGGCAGCGCCGGGGTCGAGGTCGCCCTGAAGATGAGCTTTCACTACTGGCGCAACGTCGATCGCCCGCAGAAGACCCGCTTCATTCGCCTGTCCAACAGCTACCACGGCGAGACCCTGGGCGCCTTGTCCGTGAGCGACGTACCGCTGTACAGCGCGACCTACGAACCGCTGATGCTGGACGTCGTCACCGTGCCGGCACCGGATTGTTTCGACCGCGAAGACGGCGAAACCTGCGCCGATGTGGCGCGCCGCCAGTTTGTCCACATGGAGCAGGCCCTGGCGGAACATGCCGACGAGGTCGCCGCGGTCATCGTGGAGCCCCTGGTCCAGTGCGCCGGTCACATGCGCATGTACGACCCCGAATACCTGCGGCTACTGCGCGAAGCCTGCGACCGTCACGGTGTCCACCTGATCGCGGACGAGATCGCGGTCGGCTTCGGGCGCACGGGCACGCTGTTCGCCTGCGAACAGGGGCCGATCACGCCCGATTTCATGTGCCTGTCCAAGGGACTGACCGCCGGCTATCTGCCCATGGCGGCGGTGTTGACCACGGATACCATCTACCAGGCGTTCTACGACGATTACGAAAAGCTCAACATGTTCCTGCATTCGCATTCCTATACCGGGAACCCGCTCGCGTGCAGGGCCGCACTTGCCACACTGGACATCTTCGAATCCGATCCCGTTCTTGAGCGAAACCGCGAGCTTGCCGCCCATATCGAGAAACGACTTGAACCACTGAAGGCGCATCCGCATGTCGCCGACGTGCGCCAGCACGGCATGATTGCGGCGGTGGAACTGGTGCAGGACAAGTCCCGGCGCACCCCGTATCCGTGGCAGGAACGTCGCGGACTGCACATCTATCGCCACGGCCTGACACGCGGTGCGCTGTTGCGACCGCTGGGGAACGTGAGCTATCTGATGCCACCGTACGTGATCACCGAGGAACAGATCGACTTCCTCGTCGAGGTGATGACCGAGGGCATCGAAAAGGCGGTGCGCGCCTGACGTGCGAGATCGAGCCTGGCGCAGCCCGTGTTGGTGATTTCGATGGCAGCATCCCGGTCATTCAGGTCGAGACCCGCCCATCCTCAATGTCGCATAATACATATTATGTTAAATCGTAGATTGGAGCGGAATGGCCACGGATGTGACGGTGTCGTATAGCGGAACGGATGGCGAATGCCCGGCGTTGGAATACTCTCCCCGGCCGGGACGGATTCTCGTCAGGAAAGACTGCTGATTACGTGCGTGAGGATCTGCTTCACCCGGCTCATGCCCACGTCCAGGTTCGCGGCAATGTCGTCCATGGTGATTTCGCCCTCGGCGCGTCCGGCCGCCCAGTTGGCGATCACGGCACAGCAGGCATAATTCAGCCCGAGTTCGCGCGCCAGCGCCGCCTCCGGCATGCCGGTCATACCGACGAGGTCACAGCCGTCACGTTCGAGACGGTCAATCTCCGCGGCAGTCTCCAGGCGCGGCCCCTGCGTGGCTCCGTAGGTACCGTGTTCCACCGCATCGATCCCGAGCTCGTCGATCGCCCGGATAAGGGTCTGGCGGACTGACTCGCTGTACGGCCAGGTCATGTCGATGTGGGTCACCTCTTCCAGGTCGCCGCCTTCGAAGAAGGTGTTGGCGCGCGACCAGGTGTAGTCGATGATCTGGTCAGGGATTGCGACGATACCGGGTTTCATTTCCTCGGCGATCCCGCCGACCGCGGCCACCGCCACCACGTTGTCGATACCGGCGTTGTGCAGGGCCCAGATGTTCGCCCGGTAGTTCACCTGGTGCGGCGGGATGGTATGCCGGGCACCATGGCGCGGCAGAAACACGATCTCGGTATCGTTCAGGCGGCCGAACACCAGCGGCCCGGAGGGCTCGCCAAAAGGCGTGTGCATCACCTGGCGCCGGGTAATCTCCAGATCCTTCAGCCGGGTCAGGCCGGTGCCGCCAATCACGGCAATACGGGGTGCGGACATGAACGCCTCGAACGTCGGTGGTTAGTGGTCGGCCACGGCGAAGATGCCGGGAGCATTGCGCAGATAATCCTGGTAGTCCATGCCGTATCCGAACAGATAGCGGTTGGGCGCCTCCAGGGCCGCGTAATCGACGGTGATCGCGGGGTCCCGCTCGGGGTTGTGCTTGTCCACGAGGACGATCGAGATCACCTGCTCGGCCCCCTGCTCTACACAGAAGGTCTTGATCCCTTCCAGCGTGATGCCGCCGTCGAGGATGTCGTCGACAATCACGACGGTACGCCCCTTCAACGCGGCCTGCGGGCGTGCCAGCCAGTGGAGCTGGTCACCACCACGGGTGCCACCGCGATAACGGGTGGCATGGAGATAGTCGACCTGCATCGGAAACGACCAGCGGGTCAGCAGTCCGCCCATCAGCACCACACCCCCGTTCATCACGCCCATCACCAGCGGGTTGCGGTTCTTCAACGCCGCCGCGGTGCGTTCGGCCAGGCGGTCGATGGCCATCTCGACGGCATCGCGACTGAAGAGGCAGTCGGCATCACGCAGGGTGGCTCGGGCCTGTTCCGGGCTCATGGCATGTCCTGAGGGTGTCAGTGCGGGGAAATCATGTCCGAGCGCCGCGCAATCGGCAAGGTTGCCCTCGCCGTTCCTGGCCCCGGAAACGCAACCGGCCGGCACAAGGGCCGGCCGGCTAGCGAACAAACGTCGGAGACCTTAGTAGGTAAAGGTGACCGTGTCGTCGTCCATTGCCTCGGAGATCACGTAGGCGCCGCCCACGGTTTCTTCGATTTCGGGGATCAGGTCGTTGCCCCACAGGTCCAGGGTCGGGGTGCAGACCTTCATCACGACGCCGGCTTCGTGGGCGTCCTTCATGAAGTCGTAGACGCTCTTGCTGGAGCCTTCCTGCACGAACAGGTTCTCGGCCACACCCTTCTTGGCGAGTTCCCCGGCACGGCCGGTCATCACGACTTCAACGTCGTATTCCATGGCGGCGGCGACGGTGGCCTGGAAGAACGGGGCACCCAGTTCGGAAGCGTTGCTCGGGTCGGTGTTGACCATGACGATCAGGAGCTTGTCGGCCATTTTGGATCTCCAACTTCAGTGGTGAGTGTGAATATTAATAGCTGCTCAATTGCAAACCGGTGGCGCATTATAGGCGCCTCGGCTCGCGGGCGCCAATCCACTTTGATGGGCTCATGCAATCGCCAGCTGGCTGGCCTGGAGCCAGTGCGCCAGTTGTGCGCGCAGCGCGGTGATCCGGTGTCTGTCGGCCTCCACCGGGCGCGCCCGCAACCGCTCCAGGCGGCGCCGTGCCTCGGGTGACAGGGGCTGACCTGCCTGAGCGGAAAGAATGGTGTCGGCTTGTTCCGGCTGGTTGCAGATCAGCACCATGTCGCAGCCGGCCGCTCGCGCCGCCGTGGCCCGCTCGGCTGGATCACCCACCTTCTCGGCCCCGACCATGGCCAGGTCATCGCTGAGGATCGCGCCGCGATAGCGCAGCTCGCGCCGCAGAATGTCCTGCAGCCAGACCCGCGAGAAGCCCGCGGGCTGGGCGTCGACCTGCGGGTACACTACATGGGCCGGCATGACACCTTCGAGATCGCCCAGGACCGGGCGAAAGGCCTCCAGGTCCTGGTTCTCGATCTCGGACAGCGGCCGGTCGTCCACCGGCAGGGCCACATGCGAGTCGGCGGCCACCGCGCCGTGCCCCGGAAAATGCTTCCCGACGGCCGCCATCCCGGCGGCCCCGAGGCCGCGGATCAGCTCCGCGGCAAGGCGCGCGATCACGTCCGGGTCATGATGGAATGCACGATCCCCGATGACCTCGCTGATCTCCAGGTCACGGTCCAGCACCGGGGCAAAGCTGAAGTCGATGTCCACGGAGCGCAGTTCGCGGCCAAGCAGTTCGCCGGTCGCGCGCGCCAGCTCGCAGGCCTTGTTGCGGTCGAGATCGTAGACATGGCCCAGCTGCCGCATGGGCGGGATGGCGGTGAAGCCTTCGCGCAGGCGCTGCACCCGCCCGCCTTCCTGGTCGACGGCGATCAGGATGCCGGGGCGTTCGGCACGAATGGCCGCAACCAGCGCGGCGACCTGTTCCGGCGCACCCACGTTGCGGGCGAACAGGATGACCCCGCCGGTGGCCGGATGGCGAAGGCGTTCACGGTCTTCCGGGGTCAGTTCCAGCCCGGTGACGTCGAGCATCACCGGGCCGAGGGGCAAGGGGGTGTTTTCGGACATCGCTAAGGGGCTCGGATCGACGCTCCCGCGGGAGCCATCTTTTCAGGATAGCGAGGCTTCGGGGAGAAACGCGAGTGCCTTCAGCTTTTCGATGCGGTCGCGAATGCGGGCGGCCTCCTCGAATTCGAGGTCGCGGGCCTTGGCAAACATCTCCTGTTCCAGGCGTTCGATCTCTTTCGCGGCGTTCTCCGGCGCGCCGAGGTAATCCGCGCCCTCTTCCGCCACCTTGCGGCCGCGCCGACCTCCGGATCCCGGCGTGGCATTGCGCGCCTCGAGGATGTCCGCGATGTTCTTGCGGATTCCCTTGGGTGTGATGCCGTGAAGCTTGTTGTGCTCGATCTGTCGTTCGCGCCGCCGTTCGGTCTCGTCGATCGCGCGTTGCATCGAACCGGTGACCTTGTCGGCATACAGGATTGCCTTGCCGTTCACGTTGCGAGCGGCCCGGCCGATGGTCTGGATCAGCGAGCGGTCGGAGCGCAGAAAGCCTTCCTTGTCCGCGTCGAGGATCGCCACCAGCGAGACCTCGGGCATATCGAGCCCCTCGCGCAGCAGGTTGATGCCCACCAGCACGTCGAACTCGCCGAGGCGCAGGTCCCGGATGATCTCCATGCGCTCGACGGTGTCGATATCGGAGTGCAGGTAGCGCACGCGCACGCCGTGTTCCGAGAGGTAGTCCGTCAAATCCTCGGCCATGCGCTTGGTCAGCGTGGTGATCAGTACGCGTTCATCTCGCTCCACCCGATCGCGTACCTCGGACAGGCAGTCATCCACCTGGGCCCCGGCCGGGCGCACCTCGAGGACGGGGTCCAGCAGGCCGGTCGGGCGTACGACCTGATCGACGATAGCCCCGGCGTGCTCGCGCTCGTAGGGGCCCGGCGTAGCTGACACGTAGATCGTCTGCGGCTGCAGCGCTTCGAACTCCTCGAAACGCAGGGGCCGGTTGTCGAGTGCCGACGGCAGGCGGAAGCCGTACTCCACCAGCGTCTCCTTGCGCGAGCGGTCCCCCTTGTACATCCCGCCCACCTGCGGCACCGACACGTGGGATTCGTCGATCACCAGCAATGCATCCTTGGGCAGGTAGTCGAAGAAGGTCGGCGGCGGCTCGCCCGGCGCACGCCCGGAGAGATAGCGCGAGTAGTTCTCGATGCCGTTGCAGTAGCCGATCTCCAGGATCATCTCCAGATCGAACAGCGTCCGCTGTTCCAGCCGCTGCGCCTCGACCAGGCGATCCTCCTTGCGCAGGAAGTCCAGGCGCTCCTTCAGCTCGTCGCGGATGTGGTCCACCGCCTCCAGCAAGGTCTCGCGCGGCGTCACGTAGTGTGTCTTCGGGTAGATCGTCAGCCGCGGTACGGTGCGCAGCTGCTCGCCGGTCAGCGGGTCGAAGTACGAAAGACGCTCGACCTCGTCGTCGAACAGCTCGATGCGCACGGCCTCGTTGTCGGACTCCGCCGGATGGATGTCGATGACTTCGCCCCGCACGCGATAGGTGGCACGGCGCAGCTCGGTATCGTTGCGGGTGTACTGCAGCTCGGCCAGGCGGCGCAGCAGGTCGCGCTGGTCGATCCGGTCGCCCCGCTCCACGTGCAGCACCATGGAGAGATACTTGCGCGGATCCCCGAGGCCATAGATCGCCGAGACCGAGGCCACGATGATCGCGTCGCGCCGTTCCAGCAGGGCGCGGGTCGCCGACAGGCGCATCTGCTCGATGTGATCGTTGATCGAGGCATCCTTCTCGATGTAGGTATCCGACGACGGGACGTAGGCCTCGGGCTGGTAGTAGTCGTAGTAGGAAACGAAGTACTCCACCGTGTTGTGCGGGAAGAACTCCTTGAATTCCCCGTACAATTGCGCAGCCAGGGTCTTGTTCGGGGCGAGGATGATCGTTGGACGCTGTACCTGTTCGATCACGTTGGCGATGGTGAAGGTCTTGCCCGAGCCGGTCACGCCAAGCAGAACCTGGTGTGCCAGACCGGCCTCCAGACCCTCGGTCAGGGCCTGGATGGCCGTGGGTTGATCGCCCGCCGGCTGGTACTCGGACACGACCTTGAATTGTTCGCCTTCGCCTGGCTGCACCTTATCCTCCGCGCCTGATTTCAGTATCATTTCGCACCCGGCCGCCCACGCGGTCCCTTGTCCCGATCACACAGAGGCCTACCCCTTGGATATCGAGCTCTCCGACCGCGTCCAGCGCATCCAGCCCTCCCCCACCCTGGCCGTCAGCGCGCTGGCCGCACAGCTGCGCGCCGAGGGCCGGGACATTGTCGGGCTGGGGGCCGGAGAACCGGATTTCGATACCCCCGAGCATATCAAGCAGGCCGCGATCGACGCGCTTGCCCGCGGAGAAACCAAGTACACTCCGGTGGACGGCACGGCCAGCCTGAAGGCCGCGATCATTCGCAAGTTCGATCGTGACAACGGCCTGACGTTCACCCCCGACCAGATCCTGGTCTCCTCCGGCGGCAAGCAGAGCATCTTCAATCTCTGCCAGGCCTTGCTCAATCCCGGTGACGAGGTGGTGATCCCGGCGCCCTACTGGGTGTCCTATCCGGATATCGCCCTGCTTGCGGGGGCCCGGCCCGTGATCGTCAGCGCCGAACAGGAGGCCGGTTTTCGTATTACCGGCGAGCAACTCGAGGCCGCGATCACCCCGAACACTCGCCTGGTGTTCCTGAACAGCCCGTCCAATCCCACCGGGGCCGCCTACTCGGCCGAGGAACTGACGGAACTGGCCGACGTCCTGCGCCGCCATCCCCGTGTCGTCATCGCGACCGATGACATGTACGAACACATCCTTTTTGCCGGGGCGCCGTTCGTGAACATCGTCAACGTCGCACCGGACCTGCTGGAGCGCACCGTGGTCCTCAACGGTGTGTCCAAGGCCTACGCGATGACCGGCTGGCGTATTGGCTACGCCGGCGGGCCGAAGAACCTGATCGCGGCGATGAAAAAGATCCAGTCGCAGAGCACTTCCAACCCGACCTCCATCGCGCAGGCCGGTGCCGAGGCCGCGCTGAATGGCGACCAGGGCTGCGTGGTCGCCATGTGTTCCGCCTTTGCCGAGCGCGCACGCCACGTGGTGGCCGGACTCAACGCCATCGACGGCATCGACTGCCGGATGCCCGATGGCACCTTCTACTGTTTTCCGCGCGTCACCGGACTCATGGAAGCCGCCGATATCGACACCGACGTGGCCCTGACCAAGCAGCTGCTGGACGAGGTGGGCGTTGCCCTCGTCCCCGGCAGCGCCTTTGGGGCCCATGGCCACGTTCGCGTCTCCTTTGCCACCAGCGTCGACCAGCTCGACAAGGCACTGGAACGCCTGCGCCAGTTCGTCGCAAGCCACCGCTGATCCGAGAACGGGCAGCGTGAAGGCGCGAGGTGGCCAGATTTTCCTTGACGCCCTCGCCCCGCCCCATTAGGATTTGCGCCCAATTCCCCGGTAGCTCAGTCGGTAGAGCGGGTGACTGTTAATCACTAGGTCGGCGGTTCGAGCCCGTCCCGGGGAGCCAGATATAAAGAAAGGGCCAGGTCACTGCGACCTGGCCCTTTCTCGTGGTGCGTGAGTTGTTTCACCCTCGCTAGTCGGGTTCGTGCTCGATGGGATCGAGGGATCCGATATAGGCCGCGATGGCGCGCCGATCGGCATCAGTAAGATGGGCGGTGCCATGATCGATGACGTCGGCCATGCTGCCCCCGGCAAAGTCCCCGTCCCGGGTCAGGCCCATCTCGAGGTAGCGCGCGATATGCCGCTCGCCCCAGCGCCCGATCCCGGTCTCGCGATCGGGGGTGATGTTCGGTGCGACATCGCCGTCGGGCAGACGGGCCCCGGCCCCGATGCGGTTCAGGTCCAGTCCGCCGGTCCGGGTGCGCGGGGTGTGGCACTCCATGCAGTGGCCGAGGGCGTTGGTCAGATAGGCCCCACGGTTCCAGTCGTCCGACTGCTCGGGATCGGGCTCGAAGGCTCCCGGTTCGAAATGCAGCCACTTCCAGCCCACCAGGGACGGCCGGAACCGCGCATACCAGACCAGGTCGTGCGGAGTGTTCTCGCGGGCGACCGGTTCCACTCCGGACTGCAGAAAGGCCCACAGGGCTTCCACGTCGCGCGGTTGCATCCGGGTGTACGCGGTATACGGAAAGGCCGGATAGTAGTGCCGCCCGTCCGGGCCGCGGCCTTCCAGCAGGGCGCGCTTGAAGTCCTCCTCCGACCAGTCTCCGATACCGTATTCCTTATCCGGAGTGATATTCGGGCCGTAGAACGCGCCAAACGGGCTCTCGATGGCCCGTCCGCCGGCCAGGAAATCGCCGTCGTCCGCCGTGTGGCAGGTCACGCAGCCACCGGCGCGCAGGACATACTCGCCATAGGCGATCTGCTCATCGGATCCGACTGCCGGGTCGTGCTCGCCGATCGAAACATCGGCCCGGGCCGTCGCAGCCACCAGAAAAAGGGCTGACAGGCAGGCTGTCAGCCCCTCCTTGCGCAGCACCACCGCGAATCAGTCGCGGCGGAAGTCGTCGTGGCAGGCCTGGCAGGACTGCCCGAGGTTGCGGAAGCGAATGGCATATTCGTCTTCGTCACCCGCTTCGACCGCCGCATGCAGGGCCTTGGCGGCCTCCTGGGTGTCGCTGGAGAGCTCCTTGAAGTGCTCCCAGTCGTCCCAGATCTCTTCCTTGGCATCGGTGTCCGGGAAGTCACTGCCCTCCGGGAACAGGCCCGGGATATCCTGGCTGAGCGCCACCAGCTGGCTGGTATGCATCTTCAGGTTGTCGCCAAAATCGGCGCCATCCACGACGACGGCCGCGATGGCGCCGACGTTCCCGCCGATCGCGCGCATCACGCCCTGGCGGTAGTCAATGGTGGCCTCGTGTTCATCGAAGGCATGAACGGTGCTGGTCGCGCCCAGCCCGATGGTCAATGCGGCGGCCACGGTGGTGGCGGTAAACAGTCGTGCTACGTTCTTCATGGTGTTTCCTCCCTGTACCGAACAAAGGATTCGCCTGCATCTGGCGAACCGGATATTGGGACCCAATATAGACGGTAGGCCCGCCCGATTTCCATGAGCACGGTCTTGATCCCGCATGCCGGACGGGCCCTCTCCGTTGACCCCACGCCCAATGAGGGGTTCCGTGCGAACCCGGTACAATCACCCCGCATCCATTCGCCGCCGCAAACATGCCAGAACAGTCAGCTGACACAACCCACGAGGCCGCCCTTCGCGAGGCCGTCATCCACGCCGGGCTGGAGACCAACCGCCGGGGCCTGAATCAGGGCACCTCCGGCAATATCAGTGTGCGTCACGGCGACGGCATGCTGATTACGCCTTCCGGCATCCCCTACGAAGCCCTGCAGCCGGATGACCTGGTGCAGGTCGACGGGGACGGGCACTGGACCGGTGATCGCAAGCCTTCCAGCGAATGGCATTTCCACCGTGCCATCCTCCAGGCGCGTCCCGAGTTGGGCGCGGTCATCCATGTACATTCGCTCCATGCCAGCGTGGTGGCGATCCAGGGCCTAGACATACCCGCCCTCCACTACATGATCGCGGCCGCCGGGGGAAACTCGATCCGCTGCGCGCCGTACGCCACCTTTGGTACGGAAGCCCTGTCGCAGCTTGCCGTCGAAGCCCTGCAGGATCGCACCGCATGCCTGCTGGCGAACCACGGGATGATCGCGACCGGACCGGACCTGGAGCGGGCGCTGTGGCTCGCCGGAGAGGTTGAGCTCCTGGCACAGCAGTATGTGCTCAGTCTGCAGATCGGGGGGCCGCGGCTTCTGGACGACGCGGAAATGGAGCGTGTTCTGGAGAAGTTCCGCCACTACGGGCCCCAGCGTGGGGGGGACTAGGTTCGCCTCGTGCAGAATGGCCGCGCGGCAGTCACCGCGCGTTGTCCGCACGCAAAAGCGACTCGCGCACGAACGGGTACATTGATCCGTCCTCTAGAGTCCGGGCGGCTCGCCTTCCGCGTTGGCGAGAGGCGCCGAGCGCGGAGCAAAATCGGTTTGATCGCGTGTGTCGAGATAGTGGCGCAGGGCCCAGGTGACCGACGGGAAGGCCAGGTCCCCCGGCAGGTCATCGAACCGAAACAAACCAACCTCTTGCGATTCGGGGCCTGGCGCGATCGCATCACTGAGCAGGCGCGCCCGGTAGATCATCTGTACATGGCCGATATGCGCCACGCTGTAGACCCCAAGCAACTGATCGGTTTCCAGGTGGGCACGGGCTTCCTCCCAGGCCTCGCGGCGGGCGCCGGCGGCCGGGCTCTCGCCCTTTTCCATGAAGCCGGCCGGCAGCGTCCAGTAACCCCGGCGCGGTTCGATGGCCCGGCGGCAAAGCAACACGCGATCCTCCCAGATGGCCACGCTGCCGACGATGATTCGCGGGTTCTCGTAGTCAACGAACCCACAATGGTCGCAGACGCGTCGTTCGCGATCGTCGCCCTCGGGGATATGAACGTGGAAGCTGGGGTCCAGGCCGGACGGGTTACGACTCATGGCGGTACCGTATTGGGTATTCAGGGACTACGGACAAGGCGAATCGGCATCACTCGACGACGTATCTCGAAACACGCGCCGGCGGCGAAGGTCCACAATAGAGAATTGCGCACCGAAGCAGTACAGAGGGGATCATGACCACACGCACACGCTTTACCGTCGGTGAGCTGGTTCACCATACCAAGTTCGATTATCGCGGTGTGATCGTCGATGTCGATCCGGTGTATGCCGGCTCCGACGAATGGTACGAAACCGTGGCCAAAAGTCGTCCACCCAGGGATCAACCGTGGTATCACGTGCTGGTGGATGGTTATTCGCACAGTACCTACGTCGCCGAACGCCATCTGGAGCCGGATACCGGCGGCGAGCAGATCGAGCATCCCGCCCTCGGCCAGTTCTTCGACCGCTTCATGAATGGCCGTTATTCGCGCCACGGCGACCCCGGCGCCCATTGAGCCCGTCGCCGAGCCCCGTCTCCATACCCGGCGCCTCCACCACCCAACCGCACAGGGAAGCAACATGGCACAGGACAACCGCCGCAGTCGCGTCGTCACCGAAGGCCCGCGCCGCACGCCCAACCGCGCGATGCTGCGCGCCGTCGGCTTCGGGGATGACGACTTTCAGCGCCCGATCGTGGGCATCGCCAATGCCCACAGCACCATCACTCCCTGCAACATGGGCATTGGCGCCCTCGCCGCCCGCGCCGAACAGGCCGTGCGAGAGGGTGGCGGTATGCCGCAGACCTTCGGCACCATCACCATCTCCGACGGCATCTCCATGGGGACGCCCGGGATGAAGTACTCGCTGGTCTCGCGCGAGGTGATCGCCGACGCCATCGAGACCGTGGTCAATGGCCAGAGCCTGGACGGTATCCTGGCCACCGGCGGCTGCGACAAGAACATGCCCGGTGCGATGATCGCCCTGGCCCGCCTCAACGTACCCGGCATCTTCGTCTATGGCGGCACCATCAAGCCCGGCCATTACAAGGGGCAGGACCTGACCATCGTCAGTGCCTTCGAGGCCGTGGGCCAGCACGGTGCCGGTAATCTGTCCGAAGAGGACCTCCAGGGCGTGGAACGTAACGCCTGCCCGGGCGCCGGCTCCTGTGGCGGCATGTTCACGGCCAACACCATGTCCAGTGCCTTCGAGGCCATGGGCATGAGCCTTCCCGGCTCCTCCACCCAGGCCGCCGAGGACCCGGAAAAGGGCGACTCGGCCGCACGATCGGCCGAGGTGCTGCTGGAGGCGATCCACGCGAACCGCCGTCCGCGCGACATCCTGACCCGCGAGGCCTTTGAAAACGCTTTGGCCGTGGTCATGGCCCTGGGCGGCTCCACCAACGCGGTGCTCCATCTGCTGGCGATCGCCCACGCCGCCGAGGTGCAACTCGACATCGATGACGTCGAGCGCATCCGCCGCAAGATCCCTGTGCTATGCGACCTGAAGCCCTCCGGGCGCTACGTCACCACCCAGTTCCATGCGGTGGGCGGCACGCCACAGGTCATGAAGATGCTCCTGAATGCCGGGCTGATGCACGGTGAGTGCCTGACGATTACCGGGGCCACCCTGGCCGAGACCCTGGCGGCGATCCCCGATACGCCCTCCCCGGATCAGGAGATCATCCGCCCGCTGGAGCGGCCCCTGTACCCACACGGGCACCTGGCCATCCTCAAGGGCAATCTCGCGACCGAGGGCGCGGTGGCCAAGATCACCGGCCTCAAGCGGACCGCGATCGCCGGCCCCGCTCGCTGCTTCGATTCCGAGGAAGAATGCCTGGACGCGATCCTGGCCGGCCAGGTCCAGGCGGGCGACATCCTGGTCATTCGCTACGAGGGCCCGCGTGGCGGCCCCGGAATGCGCGAGATGCTGGCGCCGACCTCCGCCATCATCGGGGCCGGCCTCGGCGATGCGGTCGGACTGATCACCGACGGGCGTTTTTCCGGCGGGACCTACGGGATGGTGGTCGGCCATGTGGCACCCGAGGCTGCCGCGGGCGGTACCATCGCGCTGGTTCACGATGGCGATATCATCGAAATCGATGCCGACGACAACCGGTTGGCGCTCCGCGTCGAGGAGGCGGAACTGGAACGCCGGCGCGCCGCCTGGCAGGCCCCGGCCCCGCGCTTTGACCGGGGCGTCCTCGGAAAGTACGCGCGTACGGTGGGTTCGGCGAGTCGCGGGGCCGTAACCGACGACTTCAGCGGATCGTGACCCGGCACCCGGCGCCATGACGCATCCGGATCCCCGGCATCCCGACTTCAGCATAATGCCGCCGGTGATCGGCTTTTTGCTGGTCACCAATGTCGCGCTGTTCCTGGCGATGCCCTGGCTGGGCGACTGGCTGATCAGTCACTTCGGGCTCTGGCCCATCGGGACGCCGGCGACCATCCACCAGGACGGCACCTGGATGCGGGTTCCGGACTTCCAGTTGTGGCAACTGGTGACCTACGGCTTTCTGCATGGCGGCCCGGTCCACCTGTTCGTGAACCTCTTTGCCGTTTGGATGCTGGGGGTACAGATCGAGAATGCGTGGGGTTCGCGCACCTTCGGGATCTATTTCCTGATCTGCGTGATCGGTGCGGGACTGGTGCAGCTGATGGTCACCGCCCACGGCAACGGCGACATGATCTATCCAACCATCGGTGCCTCGGGCGGGGTATTCGGGGTGTTGCTGGCGTTCGGCATGATGTTCCCCAACCAGCGCCTGTTCCTGATCTTCCTGCCCATCCCGATCAAGGCCAAGTACTTCGTCATCGGCTACGGCGCGCTGGAGTTATACCTGGGGATCTCCGGTACGCTGGCCGGGATTGCCCATTTTGCCCACCTGGGCGGCATGGCCTTCGGCTTCCTGCTGATCCAGTACTGGCGTGGACGTCTGCCGATCCGGCCGCGCCAGCGTCGTTTCTGGTGGTGAAGTCCGCCGTTGGCCGGACGCCGGGATCAGCGCGCGGAGCGGTCCCGTAGATAGGCCGCGAAGTCGTCCTTCAGCTCCGGATGGTTGAGCGCGAACTCCACCGTCGCTTCCAGGTAGCCCAGCTTGGAGCCACAGTCGAAGCGCCGACCCTCGAAGTTGAAGGCCGTCACCCGCTCCAGATCCAGCAGGCGCGCGATGGCATCGGTCAGCTGGATCTCGCCGCCGGCCCCCGGCTTCTGCGTGGCCAGCATCTCGAAGATCTTCGGCGTCAGTACGTAGCGCCCCACCACGGCGACATTGGAGGGTGCCCGGTCGGGGTCGGGTTTTTCCACGATCCCCTTGACGTCCCAGCTCCGCGGACCGGTCTGCACCGGATCGATGATCCCGTATTGATGCGTCCGGTCCGCCGGGACCTCTTCCACCCCGAGCACGCTGCAGCCGTGCTCGGCGTATTGCTCGACCATCTGCCGCGTCGCGCCGCCGTTGGCCGATTCGATCAAGTCATCGGCCAGGATGACCGCAAAGGGCTCGTTGCGGACAATCGGATGGGCACAGGCGACGGCGTGCCCGAGGCCCAGCGCATCGGACTGGCGCACGTAGACACACGTGACCTTGGGCGGGACGATGTTCCGGACCTGCTCGAGAAGCTCGGTCTTGCCGCGCTCCTCGAGCTCGTGTTCCAGCTCGTAGGCCTTGTCGAAGTGATCCGGAATGGAACGCTTGTTGCGCCCGGTGACGAATACCAGCGTCTCGATCCCCGCCGCGACGGCCTCCTCGGCCGCGTACTGGATCAACGGCTTGTCGACGATTGGAAGCATCTCCTTCGGATTCGCCTTGGTAGCCGGCAGAAAGCGCGTGCCCATGCCGGCCACGGGGAAAACGGCGGTACGAATCGGGGCGTGATTCTGGCTCATTCCTTCTCCTGATGGCTCCATAACGAACCCCCGGCCCACGCATCCTTTCGGACTCGTCGACCGGGGGCAGGAACTGGATGGCGGCAGGGGCCGCCATCCACCGCGTTACTCGACGACGATGCGGTCGAGATTCATCTCCACGGTACGCTCCCCGATCCCTGAAACCTCGGTCAGGGCCTGCACCGAGGCAAAGTCACCGTGGGCCTCCCGGTGTTCCACAATGGCTTGCGCCTTGACCGGGCCCACGTTGTCCAGTGCGGCCAGTTCCTCGGCGGATGCCCCGTTCAGGTCGATCGGCTGCCCGCCCGAGGCGGTCACCATCACCAGTGGCAGGACACAAAGACCCGCCAGGGCCCAGCACTTCGCACATTGAAAAAGCTTGTTCATGAAAACGCTCCTTATCTTCATTGGTTGACCGGTGCATCCCTGCACCAAGGGCATCCTAGCGGGATCAACGGGCCGGGAAAACCCCCTTAATCCACAGCGTCATTCGGCACACCCAGCCGTGTGACGAAGGCCTCCATTGCCCTGGCCGGATCTTGTGCCCGCGTGATCGGCCGGCCGACGACGATGGCGCTAGCGCCGGCCGCAAGGGCCCGTTCGGGAGTCATCACGCGCTTCTGGTCATCCCCTGCCGCGTCCTCCAGCCGGATCCCCGGGGTCACCAGGAGGGGGCGTTCGCCCAGACGGCGTCGCAGCATGGCCGCCTCCTGGGCCGAACAGACCAGGCCCTCCAGCCCCGCCTTTTGTATCGCTAGTTCGCCCAGCAGGCCTACCTGCTCCGCCGGCTCACGGCTCACGCCGATCTCACGCAGGGTGCCGGCGTCGCTGGAAGTCAGTACGGTCACCGCCAGTAGTGCGCTCGTGTCATTGGTCTCGCGCACCGCTTCGTGTGCCGCCCGCATCATCTCCAGGCCACCGCTGGCATGCACATTGATCAGCCAGACGCCGGTTCGCGCGGCCGCCCGGCAGGCGGCCGCGACGGTGTTCGGGATGTCATGGAACTTCAGGTCCAGAAACACCCTAAAACCCAGATCGTGAAGCCGGTGCAGCAGGTCGGGCCCGGCGACGACGAACAGTTCGAATCCGACCTTCAGCGCACAGTGGGCCGGGTCGAGTTGGCGCGCGAAGGTCAGGGCCGCATCGGCCTCGGCGAAGTCGAGGGCCACGATCAGGCGTGTTGCAGGTTCCGGGGTCACAGTCATGAGTGGGGGCTCCCTTCGCGGATCAGCGCCTCCTCGGCGGCCTCCGTCGTCTGGTCAATGTCGAAATCCAGGCCGCGCAGGGTATCCCAGCGGCGGCAACTCGGGCACTGCCATACATGCGCTCGCCCCTGATAGCCACAGTTCACGCACTGGTACAGGTGCTGGGTCCCGAGCTGGTCGGCCAGGGCCTTTTCGAATGCCGAGAATTCCGTACTGTATTGCTGGACCGCCGGGAGGATCTTCATCCAGCGCACGGCTTCCAGCAGCCCCGATGTCGGTACCGGGCGCTGTGCCAGGATCTGGCCCAGTTCCGCCAGGGCCGCGTCCAGCCTTCCCGTGCGTCGGTACAACCGCATCAGTGCGATGCGCGCCATCGTAATGCCGCGATTTCGGGCCAGATCATCCAGCAGTTCCTCCAGCTGGCCCAGGCGGTTTTCCCCGGGGAGCTCCTGATGCAACCGTTCGATTCGAGGTACCAGCAGTGGCGCCAGTTGCGGGGTCCGGGCGACCGCTTCGCGTCCGAACCGGATTGCCTCGTGGATCTCCCCGGCCCGTGCCGCGATCTCCGACTGAATCAGCAGGGCCCGGGACAACCCGGGCACCAGGACCTCGGCCTGTTCCGCGCGCGTCCGGGCGGCGGCCGCGTCGCCCTGGTCCAGCGAATTCTGCGCCAGCTCACAGTGGTAGTGCGCAAGCCGTTGTTCTTCGTGGGGAACCCCGTGCTCCTTGAGGCGTTCGCCGACCTCGATTGCCCGTTCCCACTCGCGTTGCGTCTCGTACACCTGACGCAGCCCTTCCAGCGCCGCGACCGCCTGGTGCGGCGAATCCGCCAGCTCCCGAAACACCGCCTCGGCTCGATCCAGCACCCCGGCCAGGAGGAAATCCTCCCCCAGTTCGCAAAGCGCCTGGGCACGTTGCGCCGCGGGCAGCGTGGGTCGGGCCACCAAATTCTGGTGGATGCGGATCGCCCGGTCGACCTCGCCCCGGCGCCGGAACAGTCGGCCCAGGATCACGTGGGTCTCGAAGGTCTCGTGATCCACCTCCACCATCTCGATGAAGGCCTGCAGGGCATCATCCGTGCGGTCATCCAGCAGGTGGCGCACTCCCTCCAGATAGCGATCCAGCGAGGGCTCGCGCTCCTCGGGGTCTTCCGGCACACCGAAACGTGCCAGCCACCACCCGCTAGCCGCCGCGATCGGAAGCAGCAACCAGAACCAGTCATCGATCATGGGAGAGAACGGTTCCCGGGTGCGAAGTGATCAGGAAGGGAAGGACGACGTCGCATGAACTTCGCGCGACTAGTAGAAGTCCCGCATGGGCGCGGTACGCAGCTGCTCGACCTCGACCTTGAGGGCATGGTTCTGTTCGCGAAGGTCGGCGATCTTCTGGCGCAGGCGGCGCAGCCGAAGCCACAGCACAAGCGAGGCCAGGACCACCCCGAAGAGGGCCGCAATGCCGAGAAACACGACCAAGGGTGCCTCGATCTGGATGCCCGGAAGCGCCAGGGTCACCAGGTCTTCGTTCAAAACCACAAGAATGCCAACAGCGGAAGAGATCACGATCAGCGCGGCAAAGGCCACGGCGTTGCGAACCTGTTGACGACGCCGGTCATCCATGGGCGGTCTAGGCGCTCTCTTCCACGGAGCCGTTTACCCGTTCACGCAATTCCTTGCCGGGTTTGAAATGGGGGACATGCTTGCCGGGCAAGGCAACGCCTTCGCCGGTCTTGGGGTTGCGTCCCAGCCGCGGTGGCCGGAAATGCAGGGAAAAACTGCCAAAGCCGCGAATCTCGACTCGTTGGCCGTTGGCCAGCGCATGACTCATGCGTTCGAGCAATGCCTTGACCGACATCTCGACATCCCGGGCCGGTAGATGAGGCGACTTCCGCGCGAGGTTCTCGATCAATTCCGATTTGGTCATCTGGCACTCGTCACAGACAGGAAGGAAATCCGGTTTCCCGGTACAAAATGGCCCACGGCACCCTCTGGTACCGCGGGCCGGGGCGGAACGGACTTAGTCGTTCTTGTCCATCTGTTCCTTCAGCAGGTCGCCCAGGGTCGTGCCGCTACCGGCGTTGCTGCCGTAGTCGGACACCATCTCGGCTTCCTCGGCACGATCCTTGGCCTTGATCGACAGGCTGATCGCGCGGGTCTTCTTGTCAACGCCCATGAACCTGGCTTCGACGGTGTCGCCCACCTTGAGCACGGTGCTCGCGTCTTCAACACGGTCCTGCGAGATATCCGCAGCCCGCAGGATGCCGTCGATGCCGTCGGCCAGTTCGATCACGGCGGCCTTGGCGTCCACTTCCTTCACGGTGCCCGACACGATGCTGCCCTTGCTGTGTTCGGCCACGAAGTTGGCGAACGGGTCGCGGTCCAGCTGCTTCAGACCAAGCGAGATGCGCTCGCGCTCGGGGTCCACGGACAGGACCACGGCCTCGACTTCGTCACCCTTCTTGAAGTTGCGGATCGCCTCTTCCCCGGCTTCGTGCCAGGACAGGTCGGACAGGTGGATCAGGCCGTCGATGCCCCCTTCTAGGCCGACAAAGACGCCGAAATCGGTGATCGACTTGATCTGGCCACGGACCTTCTCGCCACGGTTGTGGTTGGCGGCGAAGTCGTCCCAGGGATTGGACTGGCACTGCTTCATGCCCAGCGAAATGCGGCGGCGCTCTTCGTCCAGGTCCAGGATCATCACCTCGACCTCGTCACCGATGGCGACCATCTTGCCCGGATTGACGTTCTTGTTGGTCCAGTCCATCTCGGACACGTGCACCAGGCCTTCCACGCCGTCTTCGATTTCCACGAAGCAGCCGTAGTCGGTGATGTTGGTGACCTTGCCGAAGATGCGGGTACCAGTCGGATAACGGCGGGTGATGTTCTCCCACGGATCCTCGCCCAGCTGCTTCAGGCCCAGCGACACGCGCATGCGTTCGCGATCGAACTTGAGCACCTTGACCTCGACTTCTTCGCCGATCTCGACCACGTCGGACGGATGCTTGACCCGCTTCCAGGCCATGTCGGTGATGTGCAGCAGGCCGTCGATGCCGCCCAGATCCAGGAACGCACCGTAGTCGGTCAGGTTCTTGACGATACCCTTGACCTGAGCGCCTTCCTGCAGGTTCTTCAGCAGCTCTTCGCGCTCGGCGCTGTATTCCTGCTCGACCACGGCGCGACGCGAGACCACCACGTTGTTGCGGCGACGATCCAGCTTGATGAGCTTGAATTCCAGCTCCTTGCCTTCCAGGTACGCGGTATCGCGCACCGGACGGACATCCACGAGTGAACCCGGCAGGAACGCACGAATGTCACCCAGCTCGACGGTGTAACCGCCCTTGACCTTGCCAGAGATCTTGCCGGTGACGTACTGCTCTTCTTCCATCGCGGCTTCGAGACGGTCCCAGGCCTTGGCACGCTTGGCCTTCTCGCGCGACATGCGCGTCTCGCCGAAACCGTCTTCCGGGGTCTCGAGGGCCACTTCGACGACATCGCCGACCTTGACCTCGAGCTCGCCCTCCTCGTTCATGAACTGCTCGGTGGGAATGACCCCCTCGGACTTCAGGCCGGCGTTCACCACGACGACTTCCGGGGTGACCTCAATGACGGTGGCACTGAGGATGGCACCCGGCTGCATCTGGGTGTAGGCCATGCTCTCTTCGAGCAGTTGCGCGAAACTTTCACTCATGGATTTGTGAACCTGTGGTTTAACAAATGCTTGCAGAAACTTCCTGCAACCAGTTCTAGACGTTTGTGATCCCGCTTCCGACGGCTTATTCCGCGGGGCGGGGGCTTTGTTCCGGGAGTACGTCCCGGAGGCGCTCCAGGATCATGTCCACCACGCCGACGATATCGAGGTCCGTGGTATCCACTTCCCAGGCATCTTCGGCGGGCTTGAGGGGGGCCACGCTGCGTTCGCGGTCACGACGGTCACGGGCCTCCATCTCATCCTGAAGGGCGGAGAGATTAGCACTAAGTCCTTGTTCCTTCAACTGCATGTAACGCCGCCGTGCCCTTTCTTCCGCCGACGCCGTCAGAAAGATCTTCAGGTCCGCTTCGGGGAACACGACCGTGCCCATGTCGCGCCCGTCGGCAACCAGCCCCGGGGCCTTGGCAAAGCCGCGCTGGCGCTCGAGCAAGGCCTCGCGCACGGCGGGAATCGCGGCCACCTGGGAGGCATCGCTGCCGGCTTGCTCGGTGCGGAGCAGCTGGTCCACCGGAGCCCCCTCCAGGAGGGTGGTCACGGCCGTGGCGTCGCGGTTGACCTCGAAATCCATATCGAGGCCGGCGGCCAGGCGCACCAGTGCAGCCTCGTCGGTCAGCTCCACCCCGTGCTGGCGCGCAGCGAGGCCGAGCAGCCGGTACAGGGCGCCGCTGTCCAGCAAGTGCCACCCCATCGCGGCCGCCACGCGCATGCACACCGTGCCCTTTCCGGCCCCGCCGGGCCCGTCAATGGTCAGTACCGGAACTTCCGAACTCATGCCGCCTCCAGTTGCAGCCCGGCCTCGCGTGCCAGCTCCACGAAGCCGGGAAAGGATGTACTCACGTTCGCGCAGTCACGGATGCGGATGGGGGCACGGGCACGCAAGCCCGCCATCGCGAAGGACATCGCGATCCGGTGGTCGCCGTGGCTGTCGACTTCGCCGCCGCCAAACCCGTCGCCGCCCCGGATCCGGATCCCGTCCGGCTGGACCTCGCAATCCACGCCCAGGGTCATCAGGCCATCGGCCATCACCTGGATGCGGTCGCTTTCCTTCACCCGCAGCTCCTCGGCTCCGGTCAGGACGGTTTCGCCCTGGGCGCAGGCGGCCGCAACGAAGATCGCGGGAAATTCATCGATCGCCAGTGGCACAAGGTGCTCGGGGATCTGGATACCCTTCAGGGCCGCGGCCTCGACCTCCAGGTCGGCTACCGGCTCGCCGCCCGCCTCACGCTCGTCCAGCACGCGGATCTCGGCGCCCATCAGGCGCAGAATGTCGATCACCCCGGTGCGGGTCGGGTTGATCCCGACATGTTCCAGGCGCATGCGCGAGCCGGAGGCGATCGAGGCCCCGACCAGGAAGAATGCCGCCGAGGAGATATCCGCCGGCACGTCGACCGGGCTCGCGACCAGCCGGCCGCCGCCGTGGACACAGGCGCGCGGCCCGTCGCGCTCGACCGGGTAGCCAAACCCGGCCAGCATCCGCTCGGTGTGATCGCGCGTGGGCGCCGGCTCGGTCACGCAGGTCCGGCCATCGGCCCACAGACCGGCCAGCAGCAGGGCCGATTTCACCTGGGCACTGGCCACTTTGAGCACATGATCGGTCCCTCGTAGCGGTGCTCCGCCGTGCACACGCAGCGGCGGCGTCCCGGCCTCGCTGGTATCGATCCGGGCGCCCATCGCTGCCAGCGGCTCGGTGACCCGGCGCATCGGCCGCCCGCTCAGGGAGCGATCCCCCACCAGTTCGCTGTCGAACGCCTGACCCGCGAGGACGCCACACAGCAGGCGCATCGCGGTACCCGAGTTGCCCATATCCAGCGCCGCGGAGGGGGCCTTCAGGCCATGCAGCCCGGCGCCCTGGATGCGCACGCCACCCGGGCCGGTCCGCTCGATGGCCACGCCCATGGCGCGGAACGCCTCCAGGGTCGCGATGCAATCCGCGCCTTCAAGAAAGCCGGTCACATGCGTCTCGCCCTCGGCGAGCGCACCCAGCATGATCGCGCGGTGCGAGATCGACTTGTCGCCCGGCACGCGGGCATGGCCCGCAAGCTGGCCCCCGGGCTGTACGGTAAAGGTATTCATCGGGTTTCAGGTATCCAGTTGTGCATCCGCGGGGTCGCACAGGCGATCGCGGGTTTCTTTGGCGTGTTCAAAGCTTCGTTCGATGGTCGCGGCATCCCGGCCCTCGATCGCCGCGCGCAGGTTCTCCAGATCGGCCTGGTATTGTCCGATCACCTCGAGGATGGCGTCGCGATTGGCCAGGCAGATATCGCGCCAGACCACCGGATCGCTGGAGGCGATCCGCGTGAAGTCGCGAAAGCCACCGGCGGCGTAGTGAAAGATCTCGTCACGCTCGCTCATGTTGGCGAGCGACGATACCAGCGTGAAGGCCAGCACATGCGGTAGATGGCTGGTCGCCGCCAGGACGCGATCGTGGTGTGCCGGTGTCATGTACTCGACCCGGGCGCCTGCGGCCTGCCACATTGCGGCGACCCGGTCGGTCGCCAGCGGGTTCGTGGCATCCGCCGGCGTCAGGATCACCAGGCGATCACGGAACAGGCTGGGAAAGGCCGCCGTCACCCCGCTCTTCTCCGTGCCGGCGATCGGGTGGCCCGGTACGAAGGCGCGCGGGAGGCCGCCGAACCCGGAGCCCACGGCGTCGATCACGGCTTGCTTGCTGCTGCCCACGTCGGTCAACGGGCTGTCCTCGGGCCAGGCCGCCGCGAGCTCGCGGGCCAGTGGCTCCATGGCACCCAGCGGGACCGCGAGCACACCCATGTCGGCGCCCTCGGCGGCTGCCGCGATGTCCGTGGTCCACCGGTCGATCACGCCCAGGCGCTGCGCCTCGCGCAGGTTGTCCGCGTTGCGCGAGCAACCCACCACCTCGCGCACCGCGCCTGCCTCGCGCAGGGCCAGGGCCAGGGAGCCGCCGATCAGGCCGACCCCGAAGATCACCAGCCGTTCGATCACGCCAGCGCCTTGTGGAGCGCCGCGAGGAAGCGGGCGTTGTCCTCGTGGGTGGAGACGGTCACGCGCAGATGCCCGGGCAGTCCGTAGTTCTCGACCGGGCGCGTGATCACGCCCTCGCGCAGCAGGGCCTCGTATACCGGGCCAGGCTCGCGGTCCGTGTCGAAGGTGACGAAATTGCCGACCGACGGGATCACGCGCAAGCCCAGCTCGCGCAGGGCCGCACTGACCTGCCGGAGCCCTTCGCGGTTGATGGCGACCGACTTCGCCACATGCTCGACATCGTCCAGCGCCGCCAGGCCGGCGGCCTGAGCGATGGCATTGACGTTGAAGGGCTGGCGCACGCGGTTCAGCAGATCCGCGATCTCCGGAGAGCTGACGGCATACCCGAGACGCAGGCCGGCCAGGCCCTGGATCTTGGAAAAGGTCCGGGTCACGACCAGGTTCGGATAGCGCTCAAGCCACCGGGTGGTGTCCGGATACCCGGCCTCCTCGACATACTCGAAATATGCCTCGTCCACCACGACCACGGTGGTCGCCGGCATCGCCGCCACGAAGGCCTCCAGCGTCCGGCCATCCAGCCAGGTCCCGGTCGGGTTGTTCGGGTTGGCCACGAACACCACCCGAACATCCTCGTCCACCCGGGCGCGCATCGCGTCCAGGTCATGCCCGAAGGGCTGCAACGGATGGTCGGCGGCCAGTGCCGGCGCCACCCGTGCCTCGGCACCCACCGCCTGCGTCACCAGTGGATAGACGGCGAACGCGTGTGCGGAAAACACGGCCGCGCGCCCCGGCGCGAGCCAGGTGCGGGCGATCAGTTCCAGCACTTCGTTGGAACCGTTGCCCAGGGTGATCTGGTCCGGCGTCACCCCGTGGCGCTCGGCCAGACGGGCCTTCAGTTCGAAGCCATTGCCGTCGGGATAGACGTGCGCCTCGGCCAGGGCCGCCCTCCCCGCCTCCACCGCGAGCGGTGACGGCCCCAATGGGTTTTCGTTGGAGGCCAGCTTGATCGCCTGGGTAATCCCCAGTTCGCGCTCGAGCGCGGCCACCGGCTTGCCCGGCTGATACGGGCTCAGACCCTGGACACCGGCGACCGCGAGCGCGACCGGATCAAACGCCGCGCCGGCCGCAGTGGATGCGGAGGGATTGGATGCCATGCGGAAAACCTCGGCCATTCGGATAAGGACGTCGGGTAGGCGAATCAGGTGGCGGCCTGGGGATAGCTCCCCAGAACCTTCACGGTGTCGGCGCTGGCTCGCAGCTGCTCCAGACAATCGCGGATCAGCGGGTCCTGCTGGTGACCGATAAGATCGAGGAAGAACACGTAGTTCCAGGGTGTGCAGCGCGACGGGCGCGACTCGATGCGGGTCAGGCTGATCCCGGCCTCGGCGATCGGCTTGAGCAGCGAATACAGTGACCCCGGGCGGTTGGCGGTGCTCAGCATCACCGAGGTGCGGTCGGCGCCACTGGGCTCGGTCGTCCCGGCGCCGATGATCAGGAAGCGCGTCGTGTTGTCGGCGCGATCCTCCACATGCTGCGCGCGGACCGGGACGTTGTAGTGCTCGGCCGCCGCCTGGCTGGCCAGGGCCGCGGCTGCGGGATCCTGGGCCGCGATCTCGGCCGCCCGGGCGTTGCTGGAAACCGCCTCCCGTTCGGCGTGAGGCAATGCCGTATCCAGCCACTGGCGGCACTGCGCGAGTGCCTGCGCATGGGCCAGTACACGCTGGATCTGGCCAAGATCCTCGGCCTGCGCCAGCAGGTGGTGATGAATCGGGGTCACGACCTCGCCGCAGATCTGCAGCGAGGAGTCCATGAAGCAATCGACGGTATGCGTTACCACGCCCTCGGAGCTGTTCTCGATGGGGACGACGCCGAACTGCGCGCGGCCGGTTTCCACCGCGCCGAAAACGGCATCGATGGAGGCGAGCGGCTGGGTTTCCACCGCATGTCCGAAGTGCTTGCGCGCCGCCAGGTGCGTGAAGGTCCCGACCGGCCCGAGATACGCCACATGAAGCGGATGCTCCAGTGCCAGGCATTCCGACATGATCTCGCGGAACAGCCGGGTGACCGCCTCGCCCGACAGCGGACCGGGATTCTGCTCGCGCACCCGGCGCAGGATCTCCGCCTCGCGCTCCGGTCGATAAAACACCGGATCGCTCTCCTGGCGGCGCTTGACCCGGGCCACGGCCTCGGCGCAGCGGGCCCGCTCGCTCAGGCGTTCGAGCAGCTCGGCGTCCAGGGCGTCGATGCGTGCACGCAGGGCCGCCAGGTCCTCTGGCTCGCTCGCGGCCTGCGACGAATGCGAATCCCCCGCCACGACCTAGAGCACCCGGGCCCGCAACACGCCGTCGATCCGGTGCAACGCGTCCAGCGTGGCCGCATCGGGATGGCCATCGACGTCCAGCAGGGTGTACGCCAGATCGCCGCGCGAGTCGTTCATCAAGTGCAGGATGTTGATGTTCGACTCGCCCAGGGTGTGCGAGATGCGTCCGACGCGATCCGGCAGGTTGCGGTTGACGATCGCAATGCGCGTGTCGCCCTTGCGACCGAGCACCAGCGTCGGCAGGTTGACGGAATTCACCACGTTGCCGTTTTCCAGGTAGTCGCGGAGCTGGTCGGCAATCATCACCGCACAGTTTTCCTCGGATTCGGTCGTCGAGGCCCCCAGGTGCGGCAGGGTGATCACGCGCGGGTGGCCCACCATCCCCTGCACGGGGAAGTCCGTGATGTAGGCGTGCAGGCGCTCGGCATCCAGCCCTTCGCGCACGGCCTCGTCATCGACGATGCCCTCACGCGCCAGGTTCAGGACCATCGCCCCGGTGTTCATGCCCCCCAGGTTCTTCGCATTGACCAGGTTGGCGGTATTCTCGGTCAATGGCACGTGGACGGTGACCGCGTCGGCACCCTCCAGGGCCGCCTCGACCGAGCGGGCCCGCTCGATGCCGGAATCCAGCCGCCAGGCATTCTCCACCGTGACCTTGGGATCGAAGCCGACCACCTCCATGCCCAGCGCGCGGGCGGCGTTGGCCACGCCCACCCCGATCGCGCCCAGGCCCAGGACGGCCAGCCGCCGGCCCGGCAGCTCGAAGCCGGTGAATTTCTTCTTGCCCTGCTCCACCGCGGACATGAAGTCCTCCTTGGTGGGGTCCAGCTCCTGGACATAACCCGCGGCCGGCAGCAGATTGCGCGCGGCCAGCAACAGACCGGCGATCACCAGCTCCTTCACCGCGTTGGCGTTGGCGCCCGGGGCGTTGAATACCGCCACGCCGCGCTCCGACAAGGCTTCCACCGGGATGTTGTTCACCCCGCTGCCCGCTCGCCCGACCGCGAGGACCGAGTCCGGGATCTCCACGGAATGCAGGTCGAACGAGCGCAACATCAGCGCGTCCGGCTGATTGATATCCGACGCGACCTCGTAATGATCGCGCGGGAAGCGGTCCAGCCCGCGCACCGCGATGTTGTTGTAGGTCTGGATCCGGTACATCACGACCTCCTGGCCCGGTAGTACTACCGGTGACTGCGTTTGGGCGGGATCAGGCGTGACGGTTTTCGAAGTCCGCCATGAACTCGATCAGGGTGTCCACCGCGCTCTCCGGGACCGCGTTGTAGATGCTGGCACGCATCCCGCCTACCGAACGATGGCCCTTCAGCGAGGACAATCCGGCGGCATCCGCCTCGTTCAGGAAGGTCCCGTCGAGGGCATCGTCCGCGAGGATGAACGGCACGTTCATCCAGGAACGGGCCGAGGGTTCCACGGGATTGCGATAGAACGCCGAATTGTCGATGTACTGGTAAAGCTTGGTGGCCTTGCGCTGGTTGACCTCGGCCATGGCCTCCAGGCCCCCCTGGTCCAGCAGCCACTCGAATACCAACCCGGCCAGGTACCAGCCAAAGGTTGGCGGGGTGTTGTACATCGAGTCATTCTCGGCCTGCAGCGCCCAGTCCAGTACCGCCGGGACCGCGCCCCTCTCTCGTTTCAGCAGGTCGTTGCGCACGATCACCACGGTCAGGCCCGCCGGACCGATATTCTTCTGCGCCCCGGCGTAGATGACGCCGAATTTCGACACGTCGATCGGGCGCGACAGGATGGTGGAAGACATGTCCGCCACCAGCGGGACATCGCCCACCTCCGGGATATCCGGGAATTCCACCCCGCCGATGGTCTCGTTCGGGGTGTAGTGCACGAAGGCCGCGTTCGGGTCCAGGTTCCACGTCGCGCGATCCGGGATCGAGTCGTACCCGCTCGCCTGCGAGCTCGCCACGATATTCACCGGGCCGTACTTCTGGGCCTCCTTGATGGCCTTGCCCGACCAGGCACCGGTATCGACATAGTCCATGCCCTGGCCGTTGGCCAGGTTCATCGGGATGGCCGCGAACTGCCCGGTCGCCCCGCCCTGCAGGAACAGCACCGAGTAGTCCTCCGGGATGTTCATCAGCTTGCGCAGGTCGTGCTCGGCCTTCTCCGCGACGGCCATGAACGGCTTGCCACGGTGGCTCATCTCCATCACGGACATCCCGGAACCGCGGAAGTCCAGCAGTTCGTCACGGGCCCGTTCGAGCACGGCCTGGGGCAGGGCCGCCGGCCCCGCGCTGAAGTTCATCACTCGCGTCATGCATGTTCTCCATCGTCGCTGGATTCGAGACCCGACTCCGGGTCTGCCCCGGCCTCGGACGGACCGGGATCGTCTTCGTCCTCGCCCTGCAGCTGCGCCACGCGGGCCAGCTCCACCAGGTTCTCGCCTTCGTCGAGGCGGATCAGGCGTACCCCCTGGGTGTTGCGGCCGATCAGCGGGATCTGGTCGATCGGCGTGCGGACCAGGGTTCCGCCGTTGGTGATCAGCATCACCTCGTCATCGTCCAGGACGCGCGACGCCCCGACCAGCAGGCCGTTACGGCCCTCGGTCTGGATCGCGATCACGCCCTGGCCGCCACGGCGGTGCACCGGGAACTCGTCGAAGCGGGTACGCTTGCCGAAGCCGTTCTCCGTGGCCAGCAACGCCGAGCCTTCGTCGACGTTCAGCAGCGCGATCACCCGCTGGTCGTCCTCCATGCGCACACCGCGGACGCCACACGCGGTGCGACCCATGGCCCGCACGTCGCTCTCGTGGAAGCGCACCGCCTTGCCGGCGGTGGTAACCAGCATTACATCCAGGGTGCCATCGGTCAGAGACACATCCACCAGATGGTCGCCGTCGCGCAGATCCACCGCAATAATGCCGGACGCCCGGCGCCGCGAGAAATCGGTCAGCGGGGTCTTCTTGACCGTCCCCTGCGCCGTGACCATGAACACGTAGTGGTCCGGGGTGTATTCGCGAACCGGAAGGATCGCGTTAATACGTTCGTCCGATTCCAGCGGCAGCAGATTGACGATTGGCTTGCCACGCGAGGCACGCGAGCCCTGCGGCAGTTCGTAGACCTTGAGCCAGTACACCCGCCCGCGGCTGGAGAAGCACAGGATGGTGTCGTGGGTGTTGGCGACCACCAGCCGGTCGATGAAGTCCTCTTCCTTGAAGCTGGTCGCGGCCTTGCCGCGCCCGCCCCGGCGCTGGGCACGATAGTCCGCCACCGGCTGGTACTTCACGTAGCCGGCATGCGACAACGTGACCACCACGTCCTCCTCGCCGATCAGGTCTTCCAGGGTCAGGTTCGCCTGGCGCTCGCGGATCTCGCTGCGGCGCTCGTCGCCGAACTGTTCGGCCACCGCCAGCAGTTCGTTGCGGATCTCCTGCTGCAGCCGATCGCCCGAGCCGAGGATGTCCAGCAGGTCGTCGATCAACTCCAGCAACTCGCGGTATTCGTCCAGGATCTTGTCCTGCTCCAGCCCCGTCAGGCGGTGCAGACGCAGATCCAGAATGGCCTGGGCCTGTGCTTCGGACAGCCGGTAGCCGTCCTCGCCCATGCCGTATTCCGGGGCCAGGTCTTCCGGTCGCGAGGCGCTGGCGCCGGCCCGGTCCAGCATGTCGCTGACCACGCCCAGCGGCCAGGCGCGCGCCAGCAGCCCGGCCTTGGCCTCGGCCGGGTTGGGGGCGGCGCGGATCAGTTCGATGACCGGGTCAATGTTGGCCAGGGCAATCGCCAGGCCTTCCAGGATATGGGCCCGCTCGCGGGCCTTGCGCAGGTCGTAGATGGTGCGACGGGTCACCACCTCGCGGCGATGACGCAGGAACGCCTGCAGCACCTGGCGCAGGTCCAGCACCTTGGGCTGACCGTCCACCAGCGCGACGATGTTGATGCCGAACACGTTCTGCATCTGGGTGTGCATGTAGAGGTGGTTCAGGACCACCTCGGCCATCTCGCCGCGCTTGAGCTCGATGACCAGGCGCATGCCGTCCTTGTCCGACTCGTCGCGCAGTTCGGAGATGCCCTCCATGCGCTTTTCCTTGACCAGCTCGGCGATCTTCTCGGTCAGACGCGCCTTGTTCACCTGGTAGGGCAGCTCGGTGACGACAATCGCCTCGCGCTGGCCGCCTTCCAGCGGCTCCACATGCGATCGCGCACGGATCAGCACCCGGCCGCGGCCAGTGCGGTAGGCCTCGCGTACGCCGTCGATGCCGTTGATGATGCCGGCAGTCGGGAAGTCGGGACCCGGCAGGTGCTCCATCAGACCGTCGATGGAGATATCGGGCTCGTCGATCAGCGCCACGCAGGCGTTGATGACTTCGCGCAGGTTGTGCGGCGGGATATTGGTCGCCATCCCGACCGCGATGCCGGCGGAGCCGTTGACCAGGAGGTTCGGAAACTTGCTCGGCAGCACCGCCGGCTCGGTTTCGGAGCCGTCGTAGTTGTCGATGAAGTCGACGGTTTCCTTGTCGATGTCGGCCAGAAGCTCGGCCGCGATGCGCGCCATGCGCACCTCGGTGTAGCGCATGGCCGCCGGGGAGTCGCCGTCAATGGAGCCGAAGTTGCCCTGCCCGTCCGCGAGCATGTAGCGCATCGAGAACGGCTGCGCCATACGCACGATCGCGTCGTAGACGGCGGAATCGCCATGCGGGTGATATTTACCGATCACGTCACCGACCACGCGCGCCGACTTCTTGTACGGCTTGTTGTAGTCGTTGCCCAGCTCGCGCATCGCGTAGAGCACGCGGCGATGGACCGGCTTGAGGCCGTCACGGACATCGGGGAGGGCCCGGCCCACGATTACGCTCATCGCGTAATCGAGGTAAGACTGCTGCATCTCGTCTTCGAGATTGACCGGGAAGATTTCCTTGGCAAATTCAGCCATCGAGGGTTACGCCGTCCGTCTGAACAAGCTCGCGATCATACCACAGGGGTAACCACTGGGGCTTGGGTTTTCGCCCCTCAAAACGGTTCTCCGACGCTCTCAGCCCCGAAAGCGATCGTGCCGGAACCGATTTGCACCGACGTCAGCTGCCGGATGTGGTCAGCTCCTCGTCCGCGCCCTCGCGCAGGGCCGCCAGCCGCTCCCGGCTGGGGGCCTGGACCACGCCACGTTCGGTCACGATGGCATCGATCAGCTCCGCCGGGGTAACGTCGAAGGCCGGGTTGTATCCGCGCGCGCCGTCAGCCGCCACCCGTTGTCCGGCCAGCGCCAGCACCTCGTCCTCGCCCCGCTGCTCGATCGGAATGCCCGATCCGTCCGCCATCGCGAAATCGATGGTTGCCACCGGCGCCGCCACCATGAACCGAACCCCGTGGGCGCGGGCCAGCAGCGCCAGGCCATAGGTGCCGATCTTGTTCGCGGTGTCGCCATTGGCGGCAATCCGGTCCGCCCCGACGATCACCCAGCCCACACGGCCCGTGCGCAGCAGGCTGGCGGCGGCACCCTCGCACAGCACCTGCACCGGGATGCCGTCATGAACCAGCTCCCAGGCGGTCAGCCGGCTGCCCTGCAGCCAGGGTCGGGTCTCGTCGGCAAACACCTCCTTGATTCGCCCGGCGTCCCAGGCGGCGCGGATCACACCGAGGGCAGTGCCATATCCCCCGGTTGCCAGCGAGCCGGTATTGCAGTGGGTCAGCACGCCGCGGCCCGGCTCAATCAATTGCGCGCCCAGGGCGCCTAGCTGACGATTGCCGGCAATATCCGCCTCCAGCATCCGCTCGGCTACTGCCCGGGTCTCGCTCACGGCCGCATCCACCGACTCGCTGGCGGCCACGACCGCCTGCATGCGATCCAGCGCCCAGAACAGATTCACCGCCGTGGGCCGGGAACCGCGCAGGGTCTCGATGTCTGCAGCCACGCGGGCACGCCAGTCGTCCTGCCCCACGGCGCACTGGCAGGCCAGCACGACGCCGAAACCCGCGGTAATACCGATCGCCGGCGCGCCACGCACGACCATGTCACGGATAGCCGCCGCCACGGCGGGGGCGTCCTGGTAGGTCTGCCAGACGCTCCCCCGGGGCAAGCGCCGCTGATCCAGCAATTCGAGCGTACCGTCGCGGAAGCGGATGGGTCGGATGGTGTCGGAGTGTTCGTGATTCATTACGTCATTCTACCAGTGGATCGCGTCCCCTGACGCGGGGTTGCACCCCTCCGGCCCGCGCGACGGCGGGCGCGACGCAGGCCGCCAGAGCCGCCGCTGGCGGGCACGATGCCCGGGCGCCACCTCCAGTTCCGAATTCGCCTCCAGCCGCAATGCGCCGTGCAGCCCGGTTTCCTGCAGTGGGACGCAGGCGGAGCCCAGCCGCTCCCGCACCTCGGCGGCCAGACCCCGCCCCCTCGCATCCGTACTCGCCCACGCCAAACGCGGCCGGGCGTCCTCCAGCCACCCGCGGCTCAAACTGTCGCCACCGGCCCCGCGCGGCAGCACCAGCAGATCGCTGGCACGCCTTTCCGGCAAACCTCGCATCAGCACCGCTTCGCCCAGCCCGCCCAGGCCGCCGGTCAGCAACAACCGGACACCGCCGGCCGTCTCCACCTTCAGGACGCAGGAGGCGGACGAGCTCCCATCCCAGCCGGCCGGTGGGTGCAACACTTCGAATCGCACGCCGTCCCAGTGCCAGCGCTCCCCCGCCTCGCAGGCCCGTTCGTGGTCACCGTCCGGGACCCGGCGCAAAGTCTCCGCCACCGGCATGGCCGCCCGGACACCGTCCGCACCTCCGGTATGCGCGGCATGCTCATGACTGAGGATCAGCCTGTCCAGGTGCCGCACACCCTCGGCTCGCAGCGCCGGGGCCACGATCTGTTCCCCCGCGCTGAAGCCCCCTTCACGCCCGGGGCCCGCGTCAAACAGCAGATTGTGATGCCGTGTCTGCAGCACCATCGCCTGGCCATTCCCGACATCCAGCAACAGCGCCCTCACCGCACCCGCTTCGAGATCGGGGCGCATCGGCAGGATCAGCGCAACGCCCGCGAGCAGGACCCAGATCCCTGCCCGGCGCGACCGGGGCTGCAGGGCCATCACGACGGCAAGCGCCCCCAGCAGACTCGCGGCAAGGGGAACCCGCCGCTCGTCGACCAGCACGGGCAACCCCGACAGTCCATCCAGTACGACGACGAGCAGCGCCAGCACCGCATCGCCCGCCTGCAGGAACGGCTGTCCCAGCGGTGCCCACAAGGCCGCCAGTCCGGCCCCCACCAGCAACACAGGCAGGACCAGCAGGCTGATCACCGGTACCGCCACCAGGTTGGCAAGTGGCGCTACCCAGGAGCCCAACTGGAACCAGGCCAGGCTCAGCGGGAGCATCGCCAGGGCGAGCAAGACCTGGATGCTCCCGGCCTCGCGCCAGCCGGGGCGGCCGGCACGTCCCTGCAACAGCACCAGGATCACCGCGACGGCCCCGAAGGAGAACCAGAACCCCGGGGCCAGTACACTCGCTGGCTGCCACAGCACGACCGCGATGGCGGCCAGCATCAAGCCCCGCCACGCAAACGCTTCGCGCCGCCACAGCAACGCGGCCATGAATGCGACGAGCATGATCAGTGCCCGCTGCGTCGGGATGCTGAAACCGGCCAGTGCTGCGTAGATTGCGGCGCCCGCCAGACTGGCCAGCGCCATGAAGGCCGCCTTGCGCATTCGCCGTTGCACAGGGACCAGTCCCCGCCAGACCCCGGCGGCCAGCAGCCCGACAAACCCGGCGACCAGGCCCACATGCAGCCCGGAGATCGCCATCAGGTGGTTGGTTCCGGTGCGCAGGAACGCCTGCCATTCGGACCGGGTCATCGCCTGGCGATCCCCGATCAACAGGGCCTGTACCAGCCCCGGATGGCGCAACTCCGGAGTGGCGGCTTCCAGGCGCTCGCGCAACCACGCCCGCGTCCCATGGAGACGGGCCCGCCAGGGAACGGCCGGTTCCGCCGCCGGCACATCACCCAGAACCTCGATGTCGAGCAACGTGGCGGAGCCATGCAACCCTTCGCGGTAATACCACCCGGCCCGGTCAAAACCACCCGGGTTCGCAGGCCCCGTCGCGGGGCGCAGGCGCAGCCGCATGACACCCCGGGTGCCGGGTGCCACCGACCGCCGGGCCGGATACGCGGACACCAGCAACTCCTGGGCACGGAAACCCTCGGGCGCCGCCAGGGTCGACTCCACCGCAATCCGGAAACGGCTGCGGTGCCCGGCGTGTTCCGGCAGACTGGTAACGGTGGCCCGCACCGTGACTTCCTCGCCTGCGAGCGAAGGTGCCAGGGAACGGTCGAGCCACTCGGTCGACGTCGCGAAAACCAGTGCCCAGGCGACCAGCACGCCCAGGGACGCGGTCCATGCGCACGTCGCGCGAATACCGAGCCATCGCAGCCCGGCCGCCGCAGTCATGGTGATTAGTACCAGGAGCACCACGAGACCGGGCGTCAGCGCGAGCGGCTCCGGGAGCCGGTGCAACCCCCAGGTCGTGACGAGCAGCCCGAGCGCGAAGCCCGTCACGGCCGGGCTCCCGGCAACCGCGACACGACACGGTCCGCGATCGGCGCGGCAGCCGGCACAAGCAGCCGGCGGCCAAAATCGGCGAGAATGAACGGCCCAGGCGCGGTCACGAGACCGCACGAGATGCAGCATCGGCAACCCGGCACATGGCAAGACACATCATCAAGAAGATGTTTCCCGGCATGGAACACATGCGCGGGCACAAGGCGCTCGCCCCGCTGGGGCCGCGGCTGGGGTCGCCGGATCTGTGGCATTTGAACCGCCGCTCCGTGGCTGGTGCGTTTGCCGTCGGGCTCTTCGTGACCTTCCTGCCACTGCCCATGCAGATGCTGATTGCGGCCGCCGTGGCGGTGGTGGTCCGCGTGAATCTGCCGATTTCGGTGATCCTGGTCTGGATCTCCAACCCGATCACCATGCCGCCCATGTTGTATCTGGCCTACACGATCGGGCGCAAGCTCCTGGACGAACCCCGCCGCGACATCCACCTGGACTGGAGCTGGGAATGGTTCACCACGGAGCTACTGACCATCTGGCAGCCCCTGCTGCTGGGCAGCGTGCTGCTCGGTTCGGCAGCCAGTCTCTCGGGGTATTTGCTTGTGCGTTTCCTGTGGCGCCTGAACGTGGTCCAGCGCGTGCGCAGCCGCCGCTACCTGCGACGCCTGCGCAAGGAAATGGCGGAACGCGAAGCGGCGCGTCGGCGGGAGACGCGCACGCCGGAGGATCGGGACCCGGGCCCGTAAGTCTGCTCCGGCCGGCTCCCCGGCCCAGCCGGGAGGCCGGGTCTATGGGTGGACGGCCAGCTGCCCGTCGAAGGGTTCCTGCTCGAGGTGACCCTTGACCAGCTGGACCGAACGATCCAGCTCGCGTGCGAGGGTGATGTCGTGGGTCACCAGGGCCAGGGCGGTGCCAGTGGAACGGTTCATGGCGCGGAGCAGATCGAACACCTGCGCTGCCCGCTCCTGGTCCAGGTTTCCGGTCGGCTCGTCCGCCAGGATGGCCGAGGGGCGCGTCACCAGCGCCCGGGCGATCGCGACCCGCTGGCGTTCGCCGCCGGAGAGCTCCGCCGGCTTGTGCTCCAGGCGGTGTCCCAGATCGACCTGCTCCAGCCAGTGACGTGCCTCTTCCCGCGCCTTGCGGTTGGACTGCCCGCGGATCAGCAGCGGCAGCGCCACGTTCTCGGCGGCCGTCAGCTCGGGCAGCAGGTGATGAAACTGGTAGACAAACCCGAGATGCTGATTGCGCAGGTGCCCGCGCCTGGCCTCGCTCATGCGTGTCCAGTCCGTGCCCAGCAGCCGGACCTCGCCCGAAGTCGGGCGATCCAGCCCCCCCAGCAGGTGCAGCAGCGTGCTCTTGCCACTGCCCGAGGCACCGATGATCGCCGTCTGGTCCCCCGGCTGCAGGGCGAAATCGACCCCGCTGAGCACGGCGACATCCAGCTTGCCGTCACGGAAGCGGCGTTCCAGCCCGATCGCTTCGAGCACCGGCGTATCGCGATCAGTCATAGCGCAGCGCCTCCGCGGGCTGGGTCCGGGCCGCGCGCCAGGCCGGGAACAGCGTGGCCACCACCGTCAGCAGGAAGCCGAGAACCCCGACTCGGAGTACATCCGACAGCTTGAGTTCCGACGGCAAGTCACTGATGTAATAAACCTCGGCGGAGAGGAATTCGACACCCGAGACACGCTCGATGAAGGGCACCACCACGTCGATATTCGCGGCCAGCGCCACGCCGGCGATCGTCCCCAGCAGGATCCCGATCGCTCCGATCACAACTCCCTGGACCATGAAGATCACCATGACCCCGGCGGGCGACAGGCCGAGCGTTCGCAGGATGGCGATATCCCCCTGCTTGTCGGTCACCAGCATGATCAGCGTCGAGACAATATTGAAGGCCGCGACCGCCACGATTAGCGAGAGGATGATGAACATGACCATCTTCTCCATCTGGATCGCGCGGAACAGGTTCGCGTGCTGACGAGTCCAGTCGGAAACCCGGAACAATCCGTCCAGCTGTGCGGCGACATCCCGCGCGACCACCCCCGCCTCCATCATGTCGGTCAGGCGCAGCCGCAGCCCGGTGACCTGCTCGCCCATCTGGAACACCGCCTGGGCGTCTTCCAGATGGATAAATGCCGTGCCGCGGTCGTATTCGTACATCCCGACCTCGAACAGTCCGGACACCTCGAATCGCCGCATGCGCGGCATCACCCCGGCCGGTGATACCGAGGCCTGCGGGGCCATCAGGATGATCGAGTCCCCGATCCGAACGCGCAGCTCGGCCGCAAGCTCGCGACCGAGCACCACGCGGTAACGCCCCGCCTCCAGGCTCCCCAGTTCACCCTGCAGCATGTGCTCGCCGATACGCGCGACGCGTTCCTCTGCCGCGGGCTCCACACCACGGATCAGGGCTCCGGAGATGTTCCCGCGGGCACTCAGCATCGCCTCGCCCTGAACGTACGGCGCGGCCGCCACGACGCGGTCATCGATTTCGGGTGCCTCGCGCTGCAGGCGCTCCCAGTCCCGCAGGCCGCCATTGGCCTCGCGGATCGTCGCGTGTGATGCCATCCCGAGGATGCGCTCGCGCAGCTCGCGCTCGAAGCCGTTCATCACCGACAACACGGTAATCAGCGCCATCACCCCAAGGACCAGCCCGATGATCGACACCACCGAGATGAACGAGATGAAGTGATTGCGCCGCTTGGCGCGCGTGTAGCGCAGACCGATGGCGAGAGTCAGAGGGCGGAACATCGCGAAATCATGCCAGAGATACGGGGTCGCGCCTATAGCCCGGGATGTCGCGCGCCGGGGGGAGGCACGGCGTCACACTTGACGCTACCATGGTGCCATCCAGCAAACGGAGAGTTGGCCATGCCAGGGAAACGCAACGCCTCGACCCCCACTCAGAACCCCCGCACACGGTGGCGCAGCCCTCTGCGCAACGCGGCGGGCGCCCTCGTGCTGGCGCTGTTGGGCGGTGCCATGGCCACCGCATCGGCCGACATCCTGCGCAGCCCGGACGGCGGCTTTACCGTGAAGGAACGTGAAGGCGTTCCGACGCGCGGGCAGAGCCAGTCCGCTGTCATCCGCCAGCATGGCGAGCCCGAAAAGCGCCATGCCACGGTGGGTGACCCGCCCATCACGCGCTGGGACTATGCCGGTTTCACCGTGGTCTTCGAGGGCGAGTACGTCCTGCACAGCGCCGTGCGCAACGGATCCAGCGCCGATCGTCCATGAGCACGGGCGAAACCGCCCCGGCATCGACGCAGCGCCGCCTTCCGGCCGAATGGGAAACGCAAGGCGCGATCCAGCTCACCTGGCCGCATGACGGCACCGACTGGGCCCCGGTCCTGAACCGGGTGCACCCGGTGTTTGCGCTCATCGCGGCCAGCATCAGCCAGTTCGAACCGGTCATCATCGTGGCGCGTGATCCCGAGCACATCGAGGAGATCTCGGGCTTTCTCGCCGAGACGGCCATCCGCCCCGACCGGCTCTGGTTCGCCCTCGCCCCCAGCAACGACACCTGGGCCCGCGACCATGGCGCAATCACCGTGTTCGACGGCGACCAGCCGCGCCTGCTGGACTTCACCTTCAATGGCTGGGGCGGCAAGTACCCGGCCGAACTGGACGACGGGATTAACCGGGCACTGGCCAGTCAGGGGGTCTTCGGCAGCTGCGTGCCGGAACCCACCGGCCTGGTTCTCGAGGGCGGTTCCATCGAATCCGATGGTGCCGGGACCCTGCTGACCACCTCGCGCTGCCTCCTCTCCGGGACGCGCAACCCCGAGCTGGGCCGTCCGGGGATCGAACGATCGCTCGGACAATGGTTGGGCGCTGAGCGCATCCTCTGGTTGAACCATGGCCAGCTGGAAGGCGACGACACCGATGCCCATATCGACACGCTGGCGCGTTTCTGCGCCCCCGATACCATCGCCTATGTCCAGTGCGACGATCCGCAGGATCCGCATTATCCCGAGCTGCTGGCGATGGAGCAGGAGCTGCAGGCCCTGCGCCAAGCCTCCGGCGAGCCCTACCGGCTGATCCCGCTGCCGTGGCCCGCCCCGATCGTCGAGGATGGACGCCGCCTGGCCGCGACCTACGCGAACTTCCTGATCCTGAACGGAGCGGTACTCCTGCCGGTCTACGACGATACCGCCGACGCGGTGGCGCGGGATCGTCTCGCCGAGGCCTTCCCGGGCCGCGAGATCGTGGAGATCGACTGCCGGGCGATCATCCGCCAGGGGGGCAGCCTGCACTGCCTGACCATGCAATACCCCGCGGCCGCCCTCGGTATACCGCAGGAATAACCACGCAAGCGAGCCAGCCCCATGTCCAGCACGACCCTGTCCGTCGCCCTCGTCCAGCACCGTGATGCCGGTAGTGTCGACGCCAACCTCGACGCCACCGCCACTGCGGTGGCCGAGGCCGCCGCGAAAGGCTCGCAACTGGTGGTGCTGGCCGAGCTGCATACCGGCCCCTACTTCTGTCAGACCGAGGACCTCGCCACCTTCGACACCGCGGAGGCAGTCCCCGGCCCCAGCTGCGAGCGCCTGGCCACCATCGCGCGGGAGAATGGCGTGGTCCTCGTCGGCTCGTTGTTCGAGCGTCGCGCCCCGGGGCTTTATCACAACACCGCGGTGGTGTTCGAGCGCGACGGCCGTCTGCTTGGCACCTACCGCAAGATGCACATCCCGGACGACCCGGGGTACTACGAGAAGTATTACTTCACCCCTGGCGATACGGGGTTCGTCCCGATCGACACCTCCGTCGGCCGACTCGGCGTGCTGGTTTGCTGGGACCAGTGGTATCCGGAGGCCGCGCGCATCATGGCCCTGTCCGGCGCCGAGGTCCTGATCTACCCGACGGCGATCGGCTGGGATCCGCAGGACACGGCGCAGGAACAGCAGCGCCAGCAGGAGGCCTGGATCACCGTCCAGCGTGGCCACGCGGTGGCCAACAATCTGCCGGTGATCGCCTGCAACCGGACGGGCCACGAACCGGACCCTTCCGGTCAGTCATCCGGCGCCACCTTCTGGGGGACCAGTTTCGTCGCCGGCCCCCAGGGCGAGATGCTGGCCCGGGCCGGCGAGGCCGAGCCCGAGATCCTCGTGGCCCGGCTGGATCGCGCGCGGACCGAGGCCGTGCGCCGCCAGTGGCCCTTCCTTCGCGACCGCCGCATCGACGCCTACGCCCCCATCCTGAATCGCTACATCGACCCCGACTGACACCGGGGCACGGCTATAGAGACCGCTTGGGACTCGGAGGAAAACGATTCACAGGAAGACGCGAAGCTCGGAAGAGGGATAATGTTGGGGCCGCGGCAAGCCCCGCACCCATGGCACGCTTCCCGGTGAGCCAACGGGCCCAGCCCTTCCCCCCCAACTCCCTTCCCGTCTTCCAAACTTCCTGTAAATCGCCCGTGACCTGGACCTCTCCGTGATCTCCGTGGTCAAGCCGCCCTTGACCCTCAAGGGACCACGCGCACCCGTCCGGCGGAATCCGTATAATCGCGGCCCTTTCCGCAGCCCCGACCGCACAGGCCCATGTCCGAACAACGGCGCAACCCGCTCAAGCCCGGTCGCTTCCCCGGATCCGGTTTCGAGGTCTGGTCGGGGCTTAATGCCTCGGCGGCCACCCTTGCCCTGTCCCGCAACGCTGGCGCATTCACCCGGCCCCTGCTGGTGATCACGGAATCCAACGAGGCCGCCGACCGCTGGCAGGAGGAGTGGGAATTCTTCGCCGGCGACCACGACCTCCCGTTGTTGCGCCTGCCGGACTGGGAAACCCTGCCGTTCGATGTCTTCTCGCCGCACGAAGACATCATCTCCGAGCGCCTGCGCACGCTCTATCACCTGCCGGGGCTGGAGCGGGGCATCGTGCTGATGCCCGTCTCTACCCTGATGCAGCGCCTTCCGCCCCGCGACTGGCTGACCACGCAGGGACTCTCGCTGCAGACCGGCCAGCGCCTGGATCGCATGACCCTGCGCGAGAACCTGGCCGAGGCCGGCTACAGTGCCGTGCAGCAGGTCATCAGCCATGGCGAGTTTGCGGCGCGCGGCGAGATCCTGGACCTGTTCCCCATGGGGGCCGACGAACCCGTCCGCATCGAGTTCCTGGACGACGAGATCGACTCCCTGCGCCGGTTTGATCCGGAATCCCAGCGCTCCACCGAAAAGGTGGAACGCCTGGAGATCCTGCCCAGCCACGAGTTCCCGCTGAACGAGACCTCCATCAGCGAGTTCCGGACCCGCTACCGGGCGCAGTTTTCCGGTGATCCGTCCAGCCACGCCGTGTACCGCGACATCAGCGAGGGTCTGGTCCCCCCGGGCATCGAGGCCTACCTCCCGCTGTTCTTCGAACACATGGATACCGTGTTCGACTACTGCCCTGGCGCACAGGTCGTGCAGGTCGGCAACATCGCCGGGGCCGCCGAGGAATTCGCGCAAGAGATTCGCGACCGCTTCGAGCAGCTTGGCCATCAATTTGACCGCCCCCTGCTCCCGCCGGAGCGCCTCTACCTCGACCTCGACGGCCTGGCCGGCGCGCTGCGCGAGCATGCCGGTATCGGCCTGGGCGATCCGGCCGCCCCGCTCCCGCAGGATCGTGGCGCGCAGATACCGTTTGCCTGCGACCCCCTGCCGGAACTGGGCATGCAGCAGGGTCGGGAAGATCCGGCCCAGCGCCTGAAAGGCTTCGTCGCGACACAACAGCGCGTCCTCCTGACGGCGGAATCCGCCGGGCGCCGCGAGGCCCTGCTGACCCTGCTGCGGGAACAGGCCGTGGCGCATCACGCGGTGGACGACTGGGACGCCTTCCTGAACGCCGAACCGGGCCTGCACGTGACCGTCGCGGCCCTCGGCGAGGGCTTCGTCCTGCCGGAGGGCGTCGCGGTTGCCCCCGAGGCCGCGCTACTCGGGGAGCGCGCCCGCCAGACCCGTGGGCGCAACCGCACCACGCGCGATGCCGATGCGATCATCCAGAACCTCAGCGACCTCACCATCGGCGCCCCGGTGGTCCACGAGGAACAGGGCGTGGGCCGGTACCTGGGCCTGCAGACCCTCGACTTCAATGGCCAGCCGTCCGAGTTCCTCACGCTGGAATATGCCGACGAGGCCAAGCTCTACGTCCCCGTGTCCTCGCTGCACCTGATCAGCCGTTACACGGGCGCGGATGCCGAGCATGCCCCCCTGCACCGCCTGGGCAGCGAGCAATGGAGCAAGGCCCGTCGCAAGGCGGCCGAAAAGGCCCGGGACGTGGCCGCCGAACTGCTCGACATCCATGCGCGCCGCGCCGCGAAGAAGGGTACGGTCTTCGATACCGACACCGCCGAGTATCACGCCTTCGCCGCCGGCTTTCCGTTCGAGGAAACCCTGGATCAGCAGCAGGCCATTGACGCGGTGCTGGCCGACATGGCCGACACCCGTCCGATGGATCGCGTGATCTGTGGCGACGTGGGCTTCGGCAAGACCGAGGTCGCGATGCGCGCGGCCTTCGTCGCGGTCCAGAACAACAAGCAGGTGGTCGTACTGGTCCCCACCACCCTCCTCGCGCAGCAACATCACCAGAACTTTACCGACCGCTTCGCCGACTGGCCCGTGCGCATCGAATCGCTGTCGCGCTTTCGCAGCGCCAAGCAGCAGGCCGGGGTGCTGGAGGGGCTCAGGGACGGCAAGGTCGACATCGTGATCGGCACCCACAAGCTGCTGCAGGCGAATCTCGATTTCTCCAACCTCGGCCTGGTGATCGTCGACGAGGAACAGCGTTTCGGCGTGCGCCACAAAGAAGCGCTGAAGAAGATGCGCGCCGAGGTGGATATGCTCACGCTGACCGCGACCCCGATCCCCCGTACGCTCAACATGGCGCTGGCCGGCCTGCGCGACCTGTCGGTGATCACCACGCCACCGCGCGAGCGGCTGGCGATCAAGACCTTCGTCAACGAGTGGAACGACGCCATCATCCAGGAGGCGTGCCTGCGCGAGATCCGGCGCGGCGGCCAGGTGTACTTCCTGCACAACGAGGTGAACACCATCGACCGCACCGCCCAGCGCCTGCAGGAACTCCTGCCCGGTGCGCGTGTGGGTATCGCCCACGGGCAGATGCGCGAGCGCGAGCTGGAACAGGTGATGCTCGATTTCTATCACCGACGCTACAACATCCTGGTGTGCACCACCATCATCGAGACCGGCATCGACGTCCCCACCGCCAATACCATCGTGATGAACCGCGCCGACAAGCTGGGCCTGGCGCAGATGCATCAACTGCGCGGCCGCGTCGGCCGCTCGCACCATCGCGCCTATGCCTACCTGATCACCCCGCCGGAAAAGGCGATGACCGCCGACGCGAAAAAGCGCCTGGAGGCGATTGCGTCGCTGGAAGACCTGGGCGTCGGCTTTACCCTGGCGAGCCACGATCTGGAGATCCGCGGCGCCGGTGAATTGCTCGGCGACGAGCAGAGCGGGCAGATCCACGAGGTCGGCTTCTCGATGTACAACGACCTGCTCAACCGCGCGGTCAACGCCCTGCGCTCCGGCAAGATGCCGGAACTGGAGGCCCCCGAGGCCACCGGGACCGAAGTCGAACTGGGCCTGCCGGCCCTGCTCCCGGGCGACTACGTACCCGACGTGCACACCCGCCTGATCCTCTACAAGCGCATCAGCAGCGCCGAATCCTCCGAAGCCCTGCGCGAGCTGGAGGTCGAACTGGTGGACCGCTTCGGTCTGCTGCCGGATCCGGCCAGGGCTCTGTTCGAGGCCGCTCGCCTGCGCCTGAAGCTGACCCCGCTGGGTATTCGCAAGCTGGAACTGGGCCCGGCCGGCGGCCGCCTCGTCTTTGGGCCGAGTCCCAATCTGGACATCGCGGCCCTGATCCAGCTGGTGCAATCCGATCCGCAGGCGTACAAACTGGATGGCCAGAAGGCCTTCCGCTTCTTCGCGCCGATGGAGACACTGGAAGCCCGCGCGCAGGCCGTCCTGCGCCTACTGAACACGATCAGCCCCGAACAACAGGCCGCCTGAATGTCCAACACCCCGTCCGAAGCCCCGAATCCTTTCCGCCGCCGCCTGCTGGCCGGCCTCGCCGCCCTGCCCGTAGCCGGAGCTGCTGGCCCGGTGCTCGCCCAGGCGGGGCGCGAATACCGGATTGAACTGGTGATCTTCGAGCACCGTACGGACGAGAGCCGGCGGCTGCAGATGGAGCTCGCGGCACCGCGTGAGGCGGTCTTCGGCGAATCCGAACTGGACGGACGGATCTATCGCAGTTCCCGCCGGGGCTTCGAGCTGCAGCGCGTGGTGCGGCGCGTGGAGGATTCCGGTGCCGGACGCATCATCGCGCGTCTGGCCTGGGACCAGACCGGCCGCGACCATGCCTCGGCACCGTGGCTGCGGGTCCAGCAGGGCCGGCGCCTGGGGGTACACGACCCGATCGGGGCCGAACGCGGTCTGTCGCCCCGTCCGCTGATGGAAGACCGGGAAGAACGCTTCGAGCTGGAGGGCCGACTACGGGTCTGGGTGGGGCGTTTCCTGCACCTGGAGACCGACCTGATCTACCACGTAGACGAACCGACGGACGACCAGCCACCCCGCGCGATCACCGTGCGGGGAAGCCAGCGCATGAACTCGGGCGAGGACCTGTTCTACCTGGATCACCCGGTGATCGGCATGATCGCCCGGGTGACACGAATCGACCGCTCCTGACCCCTTTCCCCGGAATCGCGGTCCGCCTCAGCGCCACTGGGGCGTGGACTCCCAGGTCGTCCATTGCTGAAAGGCCGCCATCCCGAGATCCTCGAACAGCAGTTGCAACGGGCTCCGACGCGGCTTGAACACCACCAGCTTCTCCACACCAATCACGTCGCGGGCCACGCTGCGATCGGTGCCCAGGCCGTCGATCAGTCCCAGCTCCACCGAGCGGTCGCCCGTCCAGATGAGACCGTTGAACAGGTCGTCCCGCTCGACCAGACGATCGCCGCGCCCGCTGCGTACGACGTCCACGAACTGCTGGTGCACGCCCTGCAAGACGCCGTCGAGGTGGTCCACATGGCCCTCGTCAAGCGGCAGGAACGGATCCAGAAACCCCTTGTTCTCGCCCGCGGTAAACAGGCGACGTTCCACGCCGATGTTGTCGATCAGGTCCACCAGTCCGAAGCTGTCCATGCGCACCCCGATCGAGCCCACCATGCTGGCCTGGCTGGCATAGATCTCGTCCGCCGCCACGGCTATGTAATACGCGGCCGAGGCGCCGACGTCCCCGATGACCGCGTAGACCGGGGTATCCGGATGCTTCTCTTTCAGCCGCAAGATCTCGTCGTGGACGTTGGCCGCCTGTACCGGGCTGCCCCCGCCGCTGTTGATGCGCAGCATCACCGCCCGGGTGCCCTCGGATTCGAAGGCCTCGTTCAGCACCTTGGAGATGTCCTCGGCGTTGGCCGCCGCACTGGAGGCAATCAGGCCCTCGACCTCGACAACCGCCACGTGGTCGCTTGGTTCGCGCTCGCTCTCGAACATCCCCGCGAGGCCCATGTCGCCGCCACGCACCAGGATCAGCAGCGCAACCAGGTAGAAGAAGAACAGCAGCTTGAAGAAGATGCCCCAGCGCCGGGCCCGGCGCTGCTCGATCACCTGCGCCTGGACCAGCTTCTCCAGGGTCTCGCGTTCCCAGCCCGGTTTGTTGTCGTTTGCCCAGCCCATCGTGGCTCCTTGATTAATTGTCGCCTTCGGCCTGCCGGAATGCCTCCAGCAGTGCGTCAAGATCGGGCAGCAGTGCCAGCGCCCCCGCGCTCTCAAGCCGCTGCGGCGGGTGCACGCCGTGGGTCACGCCCACGGCCGGCACGCCGGCATGACGTGCCATCTCGAGATCATAAACGCTATCACCGACCATGCGCGTGCGGACCGGTTCCACCCCCGCCCGGGCCATCACGTACTCGAGCATCGACGGATTCGGCTTCGACGCATGTTCATCCCCGGTGGCCGTGGCCACGAAGTAGCCACCCAGCCCGGTGGCCTCCAGCGCCTGATCCAGGCCGCGCCGCGACTTGCTGGTCGCCACGGCCAGCAGCACCTCGCGTGCCTCCAGCCAATCCAGCAGCGCGGCGACGCCCGCAAACAGGGGCGTCTCCGGGGCATCCTCCGCCTCCAGATAACACGCCCGATAGGCCGTCGCGAAGCGCTCCACGAAGTGGTCATCGGCATCCGGATACAGCTCGCGTACGGCGGCCTGCACGCCGAGTCCGATGATGTTGCGCAGGGCCGCCTCGTCGCGCACCGGGGCACCGATCTCCACGGCCGCACGCTGCAGGCAGTGGATGATACGGCGCGGCGAGTCCATCAGCGTCCCGTCCCAGTCGAACACGACCAGGCGCAGTTGTCCGTTCACCGGGGGCAACAAGGGGGGCATCATGCGTCCTCCCCGTCACCGGCATCCAGGCTGGCCAGGACGTCGGCCAGTTCCCCGGGCATGGGCGCCGAAAAGATATGCCGTTCACCGTCGGCGGATTGGTATGCCAGCGCCTGCGCGTGCAGGAACAGGCGCTTCAGGCCATGTCGTCGCAGGCTGCGGTTGGCGTCCGGAAGGCCGTAGTCGTGATCGCCCGCCACCGGGTGCCCGATGGACTGACCGTGGACGCGGATCTGATGGGTGCGTCCGGTGCCGATGCGCACCTCGGCCAGCTGGAAGGCCCCGTGTGCCTCCAGTGGCAGAAAGACACTCTGCGCCGTGCGGGCACGCCCTTCCCCAGGGTCGGCATGCCCGGCCTTCATCCGCCGGCGGCCATCGTCCTGGCGTCCACTGGCGATAGGGGCATCGCATGCGATTGGCTGATCCGTCGGGAAGCGTCCCACCAGCAGAGCCAGATAGCGCTTCTCCACCCGCCCTTCGCGCAGGGCGGTATGGAAGTCCTGCAGTGCCGCGCGGCGCTTGGCCAGCACAAGGCACCCACTGGTCTCGCGGTCCAGGCGGTGCCCCAGCTCCAGCTCGGTATCCGGCCGCAACTGGCGCATCGCCTCGATGATCCCGAAGGCCAGGCCGCTTCCGCCATGCACGGCCAGTCCGGAGGGTTTGTCCAGCACCAGCAGGTCGTCGTCCTCGTGGATGATCGCCTGGCGCAGGCGCTCAAGGACCCTGGGCGGGATCTCGATCGTCGCCACCTCCGGACGGTCCAGGTCGGGTACGCGGACCTCGTTGCCCGCGGCCAGACGCTTGTGCGCCTTGGCCCGGCGCCCGTCCACACGGACGGCGCCCTGCCGCACCAGTCGATAGATCAGCCCCTTGGGCACGCCCTTGAGTTCGCGCAGCAGGAAGTTGTCCAGCCGCTGCCCGTCGCCACGTTCGGTGACCTGGAAGCTCCGCGGGCCGGAGGGTTGTTGGCGTCCTTTCATGGCGCGGGATCCTACCCGAGCACCGCCCGCCGGGCTACTGCACCCGCCGCCTTTGCGGCCGAAAAAACTTGCCCAGACCGGGGGTTATGCCCTACATTGGCGCACGGTACGTTCCCGCGACACGCCGGCAACGCGCCTCGAATCACCTGCCACTTCGATCCACCAGCCAGCAACGGCTGCCGGTCGAAGGGCCATCGCCCGAAAGCGACACTGTGACGCTATTTCTTCTAACCCAGTCCTGTCTCCCCGGCACCGCCTCCCGCAGGCGACTGATCCCGTGGTTGCTGGTGAACACCTGGCTGGCGCGCTGGCTTCCGCTACGCGCCGCCGCGGCGAGCACGCGCGTGCAAGCGTTGCCGTGCCGCCGTTCGATCGCCGCACCCGGGTTCCCATTGATCCTTGCCGGATGCCAGGACGCCCTACCGAGTCCATTGCATGAAACGGATCCTGATCAATGCCACGCAGCCCGAAGAGCTGCGTGTCGCCATGGTCGACGGCCAGCGGCTGTACGACCTCGACATCGAACTGCCCTCGCGCGAGCGCAAGAAAGCCAACATCTACAAGGCCAAGATTACCCGTGTCGAACCCAGCCTCGAGGCCGCGTTCGTCAACTTTGGTGCTGATCGCCACGGCTTCCTCCCGTTCAAGGAGATTGCGCATACCGCCGTTGGCGCCCCGGACGACAGCGACAAGCCGATCCGCGACTTCCTGAGGGAAGGCACGGAGCTCCTGGTCCAGGTCGAGAAGGAAGAACGCGGCAACAAGGGTGCCGCGCTGACGACCTACATCAGCCTTGCGGGCCGCTATCTGGTCCTGATGCCCAACAATCCCAAGGCCGGGGGCGTCTCGCGCCGCATCGAGGGCGAGGATCGCGCGTCCCTGCGCGATGCCCTCTCCGGCCTGAATATGCCGGAGGGTATGGGCGTGATCGCCCGTACCGCCGGCGTGGGTCGCAGCACCGAAGAGCTGCAGTGGGATCTCGACTACATGACCGCCCTGTGGGCCGCCGTCACCGAGGCCGCGGACAAGGCCAAGGCCCCGGCGCTGATCCATCAGGAAAGCAACGTCATCATCCGCGCCCTGCGTGATCACATGCGCAACGACGTCGGCGAAGTCATCATCGATGACAACGACGTCTATCAGCAGGCCGAGGACTTCGTCCGCCTGGTGATGCCGAACAGCCTGCGCAAGCTCAAGCGCTACGACGACCCGGTCCCGCTGTTCAACCGCTACCAGATCGAGAGCCAGATCGAGAGCGCGTTCGACCGCGAGGTGACCCTTCCCTCCGGCGGCGCACTGGTCATCGACCATACCGAGGCCCTGATCTCCATCGACGTGAACTCCGCTCGCTCCACCAAGGGCGGCGACATCGAGGAGACCGCCTTCCACACCAATCTTGAGGCGGCCGAGGAGGTCGCCCGGCAGCTGCGCATTCGGGACCTGGGCGGCCTGATCGTGATCGATTTCATCGACATGAACGCCAACAAGCACCAGCGCGAGGTTGAAAACCGTTTGCGCGAGGCGTTGGAGATGGACCGCGCGCGGGTCCAGGTCGGGCGCATCAGCCGCTTCGGTCTGCTGGAGATGTCACGCCAGCGCCTGCGTTCCTCGCTGGGCGAGTCCTCCCAGAACACCTGCCCGCGCTGCCAGGGACATGGACAGATCCGCAGCGTGGAGTCCCTGGCCCTCTCGATCCTCCGCCTGATCGAGGAAGAGGCCATGAAGGACCGCACCGGCCTGGTCATGGCTCAGGTCCCGGTGGACGTCGGCACCTTCCTGCTGAACGAAAAACGTGAATCGATCACCGATATCGAGGACCGCCACAAGGTCGACATCAGCATCATCCCCAACCCGCAATATCTCACCCCGCGCTTCGAGGTCCGCCGCGTTCGCGGTGACGAGCGCGAGGAGACCATCAGCGACCGCGGCTCGCACGAACTCGTCGAGATCGTCGAGGACGACAGCGATCCGCACCAGGAGCGCCGGAGCAAGGTCGAGAAGCCCCTGGTCCAGGGCGTCAAGATGACGGGACCGGCCCCGGTCAGCGAAACGGCCCCCACCGCCCCCGAGACCGCCGATCCGGTACCCCAGCCGGGCTTCTTCGCCCGCATCTGGTCCTCGCTGTTCCCCAACGCCGCCCCCGCGAGCACCCAGGAAGAGGGACAGGAAGACGATCGCAAGGAAGGCGAGCGTGCGCGGCGCGGCGAAGGCAATCGCGGCGGCAAGAGCAACGGCGGCCGTGGCGGTGGCCGCAAGAAGACCGACAACGGCGGTCGCAAGGCCGCGGACAAGCGCAACGACGGGGACAAGGGCAAGAAGGCCGGCCCCGACAAGCCGGAAACCTCCAAGGAGGACACGGCCAGGGCCGATGGCGCCAAGGGGCGGACGCGTCGCGGCGGCAAGAAGGATGGCGACAGCGACAAGGCGGCGGCTCGGGAATCGGCGAAGCCCGTCGCTGAAGGCCGCAGTCCCGAGGCCCGTTCCGAAAACAAGGGCGGCGAAAAGCCCGCCGACGCCAAGCCGGCCGAAAAATCGCCACGGGGCAAGGACGACGCCCCGGCCACGGAGGCGAGCGAGGCGCCGGGCGGAAAAGGCCCGGAGAAATCCGATGAAGACGACGGCAGCAAGGCGCGCTCCCGCTCTCGGCGCTCGCGTCGCGGTGGCCGCCGCCGCGGCGGCCGTGCCCGCACCGGCGACAATGCAGGCGAAACCGGAAGCGAGGGCACGCCAAACCCCGCGAGCGAGGCCTCCACGCCGGAAGCCGGAAATGGCGACGCCACCCGGGGCACGGCCCCCGCCGCCGGAAAGGCCGGTGAAGAAAAGCCCCGTGATGAACGGCCCCAGCCCCAGGACGGCGCCCAAGGCGCGGGCCCGCAGGATGCTCCGGCAGGTGGCGATCCCGCGAATGCCTCCGCCAAGGGCGCTCCGGACGACGGCGCCCCCGCCAGGGGGCGCGGTCGCGGCGGCCGCGGGCGCAAGCCGGCCTCCGATGCCTCCGCCAACGAGGTGACCCCGGCGGCCGGCGGCGAGGCGAACGGTCCGGGGCAACCCGAAACCGCTACACCGCCCGCGAAGGAAACCGCACCGAAGGCCGAGGCGACGGAAGCCGCCCCGGGCGAAGGGAAACGCGTACAGGCCCCTGCAAAGCGCCCGGCCCGCACACGCACCGCGGCCCGTTCCACCGAGCCGGAAAGCAAGGCCGGGACACCGCCCGAGGACTCGCCGGAGAAGCCTGCCAAGCCGAAGGCGCAGCGCTCCAGGCCAGCCGGAGGGGACGACACGCCCGGCAACGAAGGTCATGAAGGGGCCGCCTCCACTGCCTCGTCAAAGCCTGCCGAGACGAAAGAGGAAAAGCCCGCGACGCCCAAGCCCGCCGCGGAGTCGACGGAGCCGGCCACCGAGAGCCCGAACCGCAAGGGTGAAGACTGACCGGAGGTTCCGGGTTTCCTCCGGCACTACGGGAAAGGGGCCCGCCATCCGGCGGGCCCCTTGTCGTTGCGGAACCGGGAACGCCGGACCATGCGACGTATGCCGGCCGGGGAATCCGGCCCGGCCAGGGATGCGCGGATCAGCCCAGCAGGCCCTTCCCGCCTCCGGCACGGAACGCGGGGCGCATCCCGTCGGTGTCAGGATGCCTTGAGTGTGTGACGTTCGCGGATGTGCTCCAGCAGCCCGTCGGCGGCCGCCTCGACCAGGTCCATCACATGCACGAACCCGTCATCCCCACCGTAGTACGGGTCGGGGACCTCGTGGTCGTCGAACTGGGGTGCGAAATCCAGGTACCGCAGCAACTCCGCGCGGCTGTCCGTCGGACGAATGCGTTCGGCGTTGCGGTAATTCGCATCGTCCATGGTGAGGATGTAGTCAAACTCGAGGAAATCCTCCGGCTCCAGCTGGCGTGCGCGCAGATGTTCCAGATCATAGCCACGGGAGCGCGCCTCCTGTCGTGCACGGGGATCGGGCTTCGCGCCCACGTGGTACCCCGCCGTTCCCGCGGAATCCACCTCGATGACGTCCTCCAGGCCCTGCGCGCGGACCCGTGCCTCGAAGACCCCGTGCGCCATCGGCGAGCGGCAGATATTGCCGAGGCAGACCATCAGTACTCGTATCTTCGACATCGAATCACCGTCCCGATCAACAGGGCATAAGGATAACAAACGCGACCGCCAGCCGGCGGCGTTTCGCCCCCTGCCCCGCGGTATGCGATGCTGAGGCTTTGCACCCAGGACCCAACGATGGTCGACCTAGGCGGACCCCGCATACCCGGCTGGACGCCGCCCGGCAACGTGTCCGGCGGCTCGGGAAGCGGCGCGCGCCCCAGCCTCCAGCCAGGGGCGCGCATCGAGGTGCGTGTTCTGGACGTGTTGCCGGATCGTAGCGTCCGCCTGCGACTCGAACCGGCCGCCGCCCGGGGCCTGACACCGGCGGCGCCGCGCGCGGCACCCCCCGCGCCGGTGGTCACCGCGCAACTGGCCGGCGCCCTGCCCGAACCGCTCCTGAACCGCGCCGGCGGCACGGCAATGCTGGCCGAGATCACCCGCACCGAGCCCCGCCTCGAAGTGCGCCTGATGCCACTAGCCCCGGACCGCACCGCGCCCCGCCCCGCGAGCCCGCCGGCCAATACGGCGCAACAATGGCTGGGACAGGAACTGCGCCACCAGCTTCCCGGTGCCCGACCTCTCGGTCCGGCCCTCCAGGGCCTCCTTACCCCCCCGGCGGGGGGCGCGCGCGGCGAGGCGGCGCCGAATCTGGCGGCGGCAACCCAGGGCGCGCCCGCCCTCCAGCGTCTAATCGCGATCCTGCCCACCCCCGGACAGCTTACGCAGCCCGACAGCCTGCGCCAGCATGTTCAGAACTCCGGGCTCTGGATGGAGGCCATGCTGGGGCTGGCCGCCCGTGGTCAGGGCCCGACGCATGCACTCGCGGCGGATCTCAAGGGCCAGCTGCTACGGGCGGCCGATCAGCTTCGACAGGGCCCCGAGCCGCGCCCCGTCGCGCAGTCCCCCGCCCCTGCCGCCACCGCGTCATCCCCGGCGCTGCCCGCGCTGACCGGCTTGCTGGAAGGGCTGCTCAAGCGGGTCACATCGCTGCAACTCCAGTCGCTGCAGTCCTTTGCCAGCGACGAACCCGGCAACAACCGCTGGTTCTTCGAGCTCCCCCTGCGCAGCGACCAGGGGATCCAGGGCATCTTCGGCGAGATCCAGCGGGAACCCGCTACCGGCGGGGATGGCGAGGCGCCCTGGTCCATCGTATTGACGCTGGACCTCGGCGATCTGGGGCCCACCCGGGTTGCGGTGGCCTCGCATCATGGCGGAGTCAGCGTCCATTTCACGGCAAGCGAGCCGGATACCGTTACGCGGCTGCGCGGCGAGATGGCGTATCTGCGTGACCGTCTCGCCGAACGCGAACTCACGGTCACCGGCCTGTCGGTCCGTCAGGGTTCCGTCGATCCGGACCCGCGACCGGCGAATGCACATCGCATGGTCGACGAACAGGCCTGATCCGATGAAACGCAAGGATACCGGGAAGCGTCTCCCGCACCGGGAATCGCCCCCCTCCAGGGCTGTTGCACTGGAATGGGACCGGCGCCGGGCGCCGAAGATTACCGCCAGCGGCGCGGGCCTGACAGCCGAGGCGATCCTGAAAATCGCCGAGGAACACGGTATCCCGCTCCACCAGGACCCGGCCCTCAGTGAAGCCCTGGCCCAGATCCCCGTCGGGAGCGAGATCCCGGAAGAGCTCTATGTCGCGGTGGCCGAGATCCTCGCCTTCGTCTTCCTGCTGGCGGGGATTACACCCGACGACCGGTCCAGCGGCTACCAGGATCCATCACGTCCACCCGGAGCAGGAGAGAGTGGACCGAAGCAGGGGTCATGAACGGCCCACGTGGCCCGCGTCCCCGGCGGTGCCCGTACCGTGCAGGCTGAACAGGAGATCGAGTTCGGTCGAGGTCAAGCCACAGCGCCGGCGAACCTCCTCTCGCCCCACGCCCTGCTGGATCAGCCGAATGGCCTGTTCGTAGGCGCCGCTGTCGCCCTCGCGGGCGCGCAACTCGCTGTGCTGATCATGGAGCCGCTCCAGCGCCCTTTGAACGGACGCCTGTGCCTGGCCGTGCGTGGCGACCCCCTCGGACAAGGCCTTCATCGCACCCTGCAGGGCCATGACCGAAGTGGCCTGGCGTTGATAGTCCTGGCGTAGCGCCGCCAGTTGGCGACGCAACAGGATCACCAGCCCGACGGCAAACCCGGCGACGATGGTCGCCAGCAGCGCGATCAACGCGGCAAGCCAGATCAACATTCCCTCTCCCATTGCTCGCCCTCTTCCGAAAACCGCGGCGGCCCGATTGTCGCGTGAATCATGGCCGCATGACCAGCGAGACACGGGTCAGCCCGATCGGCGTGAGCAGAAATTACCCCAAGCCCGCCCATCGGCCCCGGGGTTCCGGAAAAGGGTTCGCGTGAATCCTCAGGCGTAATCGTCAATCAAGCCGCGGCGCTTGCCGCGTTCTTCCTTGCGCGGGGGGCGCTGCTGGGTCGGACGCACGGCGGGCCGGAACACCGGATCGCGGTCATGGTCATCGCTCAGCTGGCGACCCGGAACGGCTGTGTGAACCGGACGCACGGTCCGGTCCGGCTGCAGCTCATCGACCATGGCTCACCTCCCGGTTAGGGAAACACTGATCACGGTACACACTCGCGCTCGAGTCGCTTTTGCGTAAGAACATGGCGCGGTGACTGCCGTGCAGTGCATTCTCTGCACAAGGGCGCCGCAACGCCGTTCCCGCGCCCGTTTTTTCAACAAAGGGGCGACCGATCCCCTTCGGGGTTGGCACCCCAGGTTCCCCGATCCTGCGTTGCCCCGCTTGCGGGTAGAACCACTACCCGCCGCACGACGCGCCTTGTCTCGGACAACCTGGGGTGCCAACGCGAGTGTGTACAGTAATCAGTGCTTCCCTACCGCCTCATGGTCCTTGTCCTTCTCGAGTGTAGACCCCGCACGAGTAATTACAGTTCGCGCAACTGGGCCCACTCCTCGTCCGACAGCAGCTTGTTCAGGTCCACGAGGATCGTCAGGCCCTCCTCGGTGCTGGTCACGCCCTGAATGAAACGACTGCTGTCGTCATTGCCCACCTCCGGGGCCGGTTCGACCGCGTCCGGGGCGATCCGCACGACCTCCGAGACCGAATCGACCAGGATCCCGACGTTCTGGTTGTCCACGTCGATGATCACGATGCGCGAGGCCTCGTCCGATTCCCGATCGTCCAGCCCCATGCGCCGCCGGGCATCGATGACCGTGACCACGTTGCCCCGCAGGTTGATGATGCCCAGGATGTAATCCGGAACACCGGGCACCGGCGCAATCTCGGTGACCTTGAGGACTTCCTGGACCTGCAGCACATCGATCGCGTAGGTCTCCTCCGCGAGGCTGAAGGTCACATACGGAGCGGTGTCGGCCTTGGCCATGGCTTCTACGTCTTGTGCGCTGCTCATGTCGTCCTCGATATTCCGTGCAGGCGGGAGCCGCCCTGTGGTGTCGTCCTGACCGGGTTATCGGCCGGTTGCCGCGATGCTTGAATGCGCGTCGAGCCCATCAGTCCCAGCCGCCTTCATCCAGCGTTCGGTCGAGCGCTTCCAGGTCCAGCAGCGTAGCCATCTTTTCGCGCTCTACCCCGGCCAGCCAGGGCAGGCGCCGACGGTGGCTGCGCCAGCGTAGCGAATCCGGCTGGATCACCCGGGTCCCGTGGATCGCCCGGCACGCCAGGGCGAACCGCGACCCCGCCAGGAAGACGACCTGCCGGGCGGTATCCGGCTCGTAGTCGCGATCTTCCGGGGTCACGACCGCGGCCAGGTCGATCAGCTGGACCCGGCCCTGCTTGGTATCGGCGAGCCCAAGGTACCAGACCGAATGATTCGGGGTCGGCCGCACCTCGAGGCTGTCCAGCGGTGCGACCCCGCCAAGGGCATGCAGCGGCGCCAGAAGCGTCAGGTTGCCCGCCTCGATCACAAGGGCGGAGAACGGCTGCTCCGGTCGCAGGTACTCCTGCTCGACGGGCGTGGCCGGCGGGGCTGGTGGGGCCTCGTCGACAATGGGCGCGGGCGTGGCTGTCCGCACCGGATGGGCTTCGCGCACCGGGGCCTGCGTTTCCTCAGCCGGCGCCGGCGGCGGGGGTTCGAGGAGATCCGGCCGCAATAGCGGTCGGGCAGGTGGCGGCTCGTCCAGCAGGCTGCCGAAGTAGTCGTCCAGCGCTTCCGGCTCCGCCTTGAGGGCCAGGTTGTCGACCGTGGACCGTTTCATCCGCGCCGCCTCCGTTCATGGGGTTCCGACAACTGCCCGCCGATAGCCTCGAGCAGGTCCGAATAGGCGAGTACGCCGCGCGCATCCGGGATCATGAAGCACAGCGGCTGTCCCGCACTTGAGGCGTCGCGGAACTTGGTGTCGACCGGGATCACGCCGGGCCAGACGTCGTCGCCGTACAACCGCCGGAGTTCCGCGAGGGCCTCGTGCGCCGCGCGCGTGCGCCGATCGAACAGTGTCGGGATGATCCGGTACTGCAGCTCGGCCTTGCGCGACTTCTGTACCATTTTCAGGGTATTGATCATCCGTTCAAGCCCCTTCAGGGCCAGGAATTCGGTCTGCACCGGCACCAGCAACTCGTCACAGGCCGCCAGGGCATTGACCATCAGCACCCCCAGCATCGGGGGGCAATCGAGCAACACGTAGTCGTATTGCCCGGCGACCTTCTCCAGGGCATGTCGCAGCACCAGCCCCATGCCGCTGCGGGTGCCCAGCTGACGATCCAGGGTGGCCAGCGCGGTACTCGCGGTCAGCAGATCCAGCCCGGGGAACCGCGTCTCGCGAATCAGCCCGTTCGGGTCCGGCTCCTCGCCCTCGGCGCACTGGCTGAACAGCTCGTACACCCCGCGCGTGGCGGTTTCCGGATCATGACCGAAGTACGCCGTGAGCGAACCATGCGGGTCCACATCCACCAGCAGAACACGCTGTTCCGGACCGGACAGCAGGCCGCCCAGTGTCACGGTGGTGGTGGTCTTGCCGACGCCGCCTTTCTGGTTCGCAACCGCCCAGACCTTCATGGTGCATCTCCATCCGTCGGGAGCGGTGCGGGCGGAAGATCCTCGCGCAGGCGCTCCGGTTCCTGCGCGCCCTCGGCGCGTGGACGTGCCCCGGGCAATACCACGATGGACACGCGCCGGTTCTCGGCACGCCCCTCGGGCGTGTCGTTGCTGGCCACCGGGCGGTGCTCGCCATAACCCAGGGCGACCAGGTTCTCCGGATCGACCCCGGCGCCCTCGAACACACTCACGACCGCCGCCGCCCGCCCGGAGGAGAGCTCCCAATTGGAAGGATAGACCGCGGTCTGGATGGGCACGTTGTCGGTATGCCCCTCGACATGGATCCGCGACACCCGTGGCGCCAGGATGCCGCCCACCTCCTGCAGAAGGTCCTCAGCCTGCGGGTTCAGGGTTGCCGAACCGGACGGAAACAGCAGACGGCTGGTGATCTCGATCTCCAGCCAGTAGGCCTCGCGGGTAACACTGAGATCGCCGTCCTCGATCCACTGGGCCATCGCCTGCTCGATCTCGCGAGCCGTCTCGGCCAGCTCGTCGAGGAACGCCTGCATTCCGTCATCATCGGGCGCATCGTCCAGCATCCCGCTCAGGGCCATGTCGATCGGCTGCGGGCCGTCTTCCACCAGGCCGGGTTGCACCTCGATGGGGACCAGGGCGCGCAGGTCCTGCGGGCTGCGCTCGCGCGCCACGGTCGGGTCGCCCACCTGAATCGGCTCGGCCTGCATCGGCGCACGGAACGCATCCACCAGCGATTCCGACAGCACGCGGTACTTGCCGTCGTCCACCGACGAGATGGCGTACATCACCACGAAGAACGCCAGCAGCAACGTGACCAGATCCCCATAGGGAATGGCCCATGCCTCGTGATTCTGGTGCTCCTCTGCCCGCTTGCGCCGCGCCATGGTGACCTCACTCGTGGATGAAGCCACTCAGCTTGCTTTCAATGTTCCGCGGGTTTTCACCCTCGGCAATGGCGATCAGACCTTCCATCAGCATTTGCTGGTGTTGGGAACGGTTCTGGATAATCGACTTCAACTTGTTTGCGACCGGCAGGAAAAGCAGGTTGGCCGAGGCAATGCCGTAGATCGTGGCGACGAACGCGGCCGCGATCCCCGCCCCGAGCTTGCTCGGATCCGCGAGGTTCTGCATCACCGCCATCAGCCCCATCACCGCGCCCACGATCCCGAGGGTTGGTGCGTAGATCCCCATGCTCTCGAACACCTTCGCGCCCTGCATGTCGAACTGCTCGCGATTGTCGAGATCCGCCTCCAGGATCTGGCGGATGGTCTGCGGTTCGCTACCGTCGACCAGCAGTTGCAGCCCCTTCCGCGCGAACCCGTCGCTCTCCTCGTCGGCAAGCGTCTCCAGCCCAAGCAGGCCTTCCTTGCGGGCCACGTGGGACCACTCGACGATCTGCTCGACCATGGCCCGGTTGTCGACCTTCGGCGGCTTGAAGGCCCAGGGCAGGATGCGCATGCCGTGCATGAACACCGACATCCGGGCCTGTACCAAGGTGGCCCCCAGTGTCCCTAGCACCACGATCACGAAGGCCGCGGCATTCCACAGCGCCCCCAGCCCACTGCCCTTGGCAATGCTCCCCCCGAGCACCGCTACCAGCCCCAGGGTCACCCCGATGAGGCTCAGGATATCCATGTCAGCAGAACCCCTTGACCAGGGCGGGCCCGATCTCGGGCAGCGGATAGACGTGGTCCGACAATCCCGCCTCGGCGACTGCGGCCGGCATCCCGTAAACCACGCAGGTGGCCGCATCCTGCGACCACACCTGGGCACCCTCGGCCTTCAGCGCCCGCGTGCCTTCGCGCCCGTCCGCACCCATGCCGGTCAGCACCACCGCCAGGACCTGGCCGCGCAGCGCGTCCACCGCCGAGGTGAATGCCGCATCCACGCTGGGCTTGTAGATGGTACCGAGCGGGCTCTCCGCGATACGCACATGGGTCTGGCTGCCGCGTTCCAGGGTCATCTGCATACCCCCGGGTGCCAGCAGGGCCACACCCGGCTTCAGCACGTCGCCGTCCTTCGCCTGGCGTACCTCGATGTTACACATGGCATTCAGGCGCTCGGCGAAGGCCGGGGTAAAGCTGGCCGGCATGTGCTGTACCAGGACGATCGGCAGCGGGAACGTGGCCGGCAGCGGCTTGAGCACCTCCTGCAGGGCCACCGGTCCGCCCGTGGAGGTACCAATGAGGACCGCGCGCAACTGACGCAGCGGGGTCGGCGGTCGCGTGCTTGCAACCGGGGCCGCCGGCTTGCGGGCATCGGCGGCGGCCTGGCGATCGGTCTCTTCCCGGCGCGCCGTCGGCCGCGCCTCGCGGGCCGGAGCGCTGCTACCCGGGGCACTGGCCGAGCGCGCCCGACTGCGCGACAGCGAGCGGACGCGACGGCGCAGCAGCATGCGTGCGCTGTCCTCGTCACCCGCCATGTCGCTGAAGCGCTTGGGCAGGAAGTCCACCGCCCCGGCCTCCAGTGCGTCCAGGGTCGCCTGCGCGCCCTCGGTCGTCAGGCTGGAGAACATCAGGATCGGCCGCGGATGTTCGGCCATGATCTTGCGCACAGCCGTGATGCCGTCCATAACCGGCATCTCGATGTCCATGGTCACGACATCGGGGTCGAGCTCCCGCACCTTCTCGATCGCCTGCTCGCCGTTCTCCGCCGAGCCGACCACCTCGATACCCGAGTCGGAGTCCAGGATCTCCGCGATGCGTCGGCGAAAAAAGCCCGAGTCGTCGACTACCAGAACCCTGATCGGCATCCTCAGCCCTCGCTCGAGCGCGATGCGCGGCGCGGCCGGCCGGACATCTGCAGCTGCCGCATCAGGATCGTCACCAGGTCGGAGACATCGAGGATCAGCGCGATTCCGCCATCCCCCGTGATGGTGGCACCCGCCAGCCCCTTCACGCCCTGCAGATTCTGGCCCAGGGGCTTGATGACGACCTCTTCCTGGCCCACCAGGTCGTCCACCACCAGACCGACCTTGCGGTCCGCGGTATGCACCACGACCACGTGGGCATCCTTGCGCGGCTCGGGCTCGTGCCCCGGCTTCAGCCAGCGCTTGAGGTAATGGATCGGGAGCGCCTGCTTGCGCACGATGATGACTTCCTGGTCATCCACGTAGTGTGTCTTGGTCAGGTCCAGATCGAGGATCTCGGATACCGAGGCCAGCGGGATGGCGAAACGCCGACCATCCAGGATCACCATCAGCGCGGGCAGGATCGCCAGGGTCAGTGGCAGCTTGACCCGCAGCGTGGTGCCCACGCCGATCTCCGAGTCGATCTCGATGGTGCCGTTGAGTTGCGAGATCTTGGTCTTGACCACGTCCATGCCGACCCCGCGGCCGGAAACGTCGGAGATCTCGGTCTTGGTGGAGAATCCGGCCATGAAGATCACGTTGAAGGCCTCGCGATCGGTCATGCGTTCGGCCATCGCGGGTTCCATCAGGCCCTTCTCCACGGCCTTTCGGCGCAGGGCCTGCGGGTCCATGCCGCCACCATCGTCCTTGATCAGCAGTGCGATGTGATCGCCTTCCTGGGCCGCCCCCAGCACGACCGTGCCCTTGCGCGGCTTGCCGGCCGCCTCGCGCACATCCGGCGTCTCGACACCGTGGTCCACCGCATTGCGCACCAGATGCACGAGCGGATCCGACAGGGCCTCGACCAGGTTCTTGTCGAGGTCGGTATCCTCGCCGAAGATCTCCAGTTCGATCTCCTTGCCCAGGTTTCGCGACAGGTCGCGGATCACCCGCGGGAAACGGTTGAAGACCTTTTTCACCGGCTGCATCCGGGTCTTCATCACCGACGTTTGCAGGTCGGAAGTTACCAGGGCCAGGGAACTGATCGCCTTGCCCAGTTCGTCATCGACATGCTGGGAACGCAGCATGCTCAGGCGATTCCGCACCAGTACCAGTTCGCCCACCAGGTTCATGATCTCGTCCAGGCGCTCGGTATCGACACGCACGGAGGTCTCGCCCTGCGGCGCGGACCGGCCTCCGGCCTCGGCCCCACCCCCGGCGCGCGCACTACCCCCGCCCTGGCCGCCGGCGGCGGAAGGCTCCGGTGCCTTTTCGGGTTCGGGCGCGGCCGCCGCGGCCGGTTCGGCCACGGGCTCGCCGGGTTCTTCGGGTTCCGGGCTGGATGCCGGGACCGCCCCGGTGGCCGCCGGACCGGCCCCCTTGGCCTGAAGTTCATCCAGGAGGTTCTCGAATTCGTCGTCGGTGATTACGTCACCCGAGCCCCCGGCCTCGGCCGCGCCGGATTCTGCGTTGGAACCTTCAGGCACCTCGTCGCCTCCGTCGGCATCCACGGCCTTCGGGGGCTGGTCACCATGCAGGCTGTCCAGCAGGGCCTCGAATTCGTCATCTGTGATTTCGTCATCGGCACCGACCATGGCGTCGCCGTCGGCCGGGGATTCCGCATCCGGCGTCGGCGGTGGCTCGGGCTCGGGTTCGGGTGCAGGCGGTGGTGCGGCCGCCTCCGCCGCCACGTCCTCGTTGTTCGCCATGCGCCGCAGGTCCTCGACCAGGTCCGCCTCGGCCGGCGTGGGATCCACGCCGGAACGCAGGTCGCCGAACATCACGTTCAGGGTGTCCAGCACGCGCAGCATGGTGTCCATCAGGTGGCTGTCGGCCCGCCGCTCACCGTTGCGCAACAGGTTGAAGACATCCTCGGCGTGGTGACACACGGTCACCAGCGGATCCAGGCTCAGGAAGCCGGCGCCGCCCTTGATGGTGTGAAAGCTGCGAAACACCGCATTGAGCAGATCCCGGTCGTCCGGGTTCTGCTCCAGGTCGATGAGTTGCTCGTTGAGCCCCTCCAGCAGTTCCCCGGCCTCGATCAGGAAGTCCTGAAGGATTTCGTCATTGGGGTCGATGGCCATTCATTCTCTCCGGTCGCGTGGCGCCATTCGCATGAGGGGATGGCCTAGAAGCCCAGGCTCGATAGAAGATCGTCCACCTCGTCCTGTCCTTGAACGACATCCGCGCCGGAATCTTGAGTCTTCGGCACGCTGGGACCGTGACCCTTGCGGTCCGCCTCGCGATCTTCCTCGTTGCGTTCCAGCGATGCCTCGGCTGCCTCGACCTGCTCCATGCGGCCGCTGGAGAGCCGGATCAGGGACACGAGGTTCTCCTCCAGGTCCGTCACCAGCTGGATCACCCGGCGGATCACCTGGCCGGTAATATCCTGGTAACTCTGGGCCATCAGGACCTCGGAGAGCAGTCGGCGCAACTCCTCGGTGTCCTCTCCCGCCTGGGCAAAAAAGCTGTCCAGTTCGCGGGCGAAGTCGCGAAACTCGTCCACCGAAAGCTGGCGGTTGCGAAAACGCGTCCACTTCGCCGTCAGGTCGGCCGCCTGCTGGCTGAACGATTCCGCGATCGGCAGGCTCGACTCGATGGCATTCATCGTGTCGTGCGCGGCCTGCTCGGTCATCGTCACCACGTAGTTCAGGCGTTCCTTTGCATCGGGGATCTCGGCCTGGGTCAGTTCGACCAGGCGTGAATCCCCGCGAAAGCTCTGCAGGGCCTCGTGGAGATCGCGGGTGAGCTTGCCCAGCTCGTCGAAGAGTTCGCGGTCATACGGTCGCGCCAGATCCTGTACCAGTGCCCGGGCACCGGCGTCATCGCCCGCCTCCAGCGTCTGCACCAGTTGCCGGGCAAGCTCGAGCTGGCCGTCGCGCGGTGGGTGTTCCTGTTCAGTCATGGGGAGCCTCTTGCTGATGCGGCGCCGAAGGAGCCGGGTCACGTCCGCCGTTGCAGGCGTAACGGGCGGCGTACGTACTCAACACCGGGGATCACTTATCCCTGTGCTTCAATACGTTCGAAGATCTTGTCGATCTTTTCCTTCAGCGTTTCGGCGGTGAACGGCTTGACCACATATCCGTTCACGCCCGCCTCCGCGGCCTCCACGATCTGGTCGCGCTTGGCTTCGGCGGTCACCATCAGCACCGGCATGGACTTCAGGTTCGGATCCGCCCGCACGGCCTTCAGCAGGTCGATACCCGGCATGTTCGGCATGTTCCAGTCGGTGATCAGGAAGTCGAAATCACCATTTTGCAGCATCGGCAGCGCGGTGCTGCCGTCGTCGGCTTCCTGCGTGTTGTTGAAGCCGAGATCGCGCAAGAGGTTCTTGATAATGCGTCGCATCGTGGAAAAGTCGTCCACGATGAGAATTTTCATTCCCTTGTCCACACGTCACTCCGGGATTCGTAGGGTGGGTTTTAGAATAACTGCAAAGCCGTGCCGTCTTCGAGCCACGAGCCCAGACGGGCCCGCAACCGGATCGTGGCCTGACTCCGGATCTGGCTCACGCGCGACTCGGTCACGCCGAGTACGGCACCGATCTCGCGCAGGTTGAGTTCCTCGATGTAATAAAGCGACAGTACCAGGCGTTCGCGCTCGGGAAGATCGTCCAGCGCCTCGGCCAGCTCCGCGCGAAACTCGCCCGCCTCCAGCGTGCCCGCGGGCGATGCCTCCTGCCCCTCGATCACGCGGTCGGCGCCATCCTCCCCGCCGCCAAGGTCGTCCAGGGCAAACAGGTGGGCCCCGGCATGGTCCTGCAACATGTCGTAGTACTGGTCGATCGGCACGTCGAGCTCTGCGGCCACTTCACTGCCTCGTGCGGACCGCCCCTCGCGCGCCTCGACGGTCTGGATCGCGGCGGCGATCCGCCGGCTGTTGCGGTGGACCGAACGCGGGGTCCAGTCGCTGCGACGCAACTCGTCGATCATGGCGCCGCGGATCCGGATACCGGCATAGGTGGCGAAGGTCGCACCCTGCCCGCCCTCGAACTGCCGCGCGGCCTCCAGCAACCCGATCATGCCCGCCTGGATCAGGTCGTCGACCTGCACCGAGGCCGGCAGCCGCGCCATCAGGTGGTGCGCAATGCGATGCACCAGCTCGACGTGATCGGCAATCAGCTGTTCGTGCCCGCCGCACGCGGAGGACGTTGCCTGATAGCCGGAAAGTCGATTACGCGTCGTCATCATGCGCTCTGCAGCATTCGTTCCACGAAAAACCCGACGCCGCCGTGGTCACCGCCACCCACCGGCCAGCGATCCACTGTGCGCGCCAGTTCCGCAAACGCCTTTCCGGCTGGACTCCCGGGGTATTGCTGCACCACCGGCGCCCGTTTCTGCACGGCCTTGCGCAGGTGATCGTCCATGGGAATATAGCCGGCCAGGTCCAGCACCACCTCCGGCAGGTAGTTGCCGCAGACGGTATTGAGCTTCTGCATCAGTCGATCGGCACCCTCGCGTCCGCTGACCATGTTGGTGACCATGCGGAAGCGGCGCAGACCGTGATCCCGGTGCAGTACCTTGATCAGGGCATAGGCGTCGGTAATCGACGCCGGTTCGTCGCACACAACCACGAGGGTTTCCTGCACCGCCCGGCAGAACGAGGTGACGGACTCCTGCAACCCCGCCGCGGTATCCACGATGAGGACATCCAGGGGCTTGCGATAGGCGCTGAAGGCGTGGATCAGGCCGGCGTGCTCGGCCGGCGTCAGGTTCGCCATGGCGGCGATCCCCGACGCCGAGGGCACGACCTTGACGCCGTCCGGGCCCTGCACGAGGACATCCTCGAGGCTCTCGACGTCTCCCGTCACCAGGTCATGCAGGGTGCGTTCCGGGCGCATGCCCAGGAGCAGGTCCACATTGGCCAGTCCCAGGTCGGCGTCAAACAGCATGACCTCACGACCCAGTCGGGCCAGGCCCACCGACAGGTTCACCGATACATTGGTCTTGCCCACCCCGCCCTTGCCCGAGGCGACCGCAATGACCTTCAAAGGCTTGTTAGTGCGTGGCATAACGCCCCTTTCCAACCGGCTGAATCAATTCCAGTGTCGCAGGCTCGGCATTGCGTACCGGGCGCGATTGCGTACCCGCCCGGCGGGGCGGGTCCAGCTCCGCCAGACGTTCGGCGGCCCAGGTCTCCCGGGCATTCCCCGCCGCACCGGCATTCCCGGCGTCATCGTCCAGCGCCAGGCGGGTCAGATGTCCGGTATCGACCCGGTGGAAGTCCTCCGCGATGCGCTGCCCATCGCTGACGAACCCCAGGCCCAGGTGCTGGTCCAGCAGCACCGAAAGCACCTCGCCCAGCTGTTCCGCCTCGTCCAGCTTGGTCAGTACCAGCGCGGAGGGCTCCGCCTTGCGAAACGCCTCCAGCACCCGCCGCAGGGCGTTGCCCTCGGTCGTGGCCGACACCACCAGCCAGCTCTCGGCGCGAATATCCGGCGGCAGATGCGCGAACAGGGATTCATCCTCCACCGCCCGCGGGGCCTGCCCCGCAGTATCCACCAGAATCAGGTGCCCATCCTCCACGCGCCGCGCCAGCTCGCGCAACTCCCGCGCGTTCTGCAGCACTCGCACAGAGATCCCCGCCATCTGGGCAAAGGCCTGCAACTGGCGAGTGGCCCCGATGCGCTGGCTGTCCAGGGTGACCAGCGTAACCGAATCCGCCCCCATGCGGCGGATCTGGCGCAACGCGATGCGCGCCAGCGTGGTGGTCTTGCCGACACCGGTCGGCCCCACCAGCGCCAGCAGCCCCCCCTCGTCGAGGATACTCGGTCGGTGCGTGGCGATTGCGCCGGACAGGCGCGCCCGCAGCCGTTCCCAGGCCTGTTCGGGGGAGCTGTCGTCGAGGATGCTGCCGGCCAGACTGCGCGCCAGGGATTCGCTGAAACCGCGATCGATCAGACGCGCCTTGCATTCCGCCGCCAGCGGGTGACGAGCCGCCCAGCGAGCCTCCTCGCTCTCGGCGTACTGGCGGGTCATCAGGCTGCGCAGGTCGCGCAGCTCCTGACGCATCGCGGTGAGCTCGGGATCCGCCGGCCACGAGGGCGCGGCCTGCCCGGTCGCGCCCTCGCGTGCAGGCTCGGCCGCCGGATGCGGCGCGCGGCCGGGGTTCGCGGTTTCCGGCTCGCAGACCGGGTCCGAAGAGGCCCCGTCCTCGAGCGCCGCGACGACCTCAAGCCAGCCATCCACCCGGCGACTGGACAGGATGACCGCATCCTCGCCCTGCTGCTCGCGCACCTGGCGCATCGCGTCACGCATGTCGCGGGCCCGATATCGTCTGACATTCATGCTTTATCTCCTGCGCCGCTCGCGCGGCGGAACCCTTCATCTTGTGGTTCAGGCGGACTGCTTCTGCGACTCTTCCTGCCCGACGGTGGCGACCACCCGGATCCGGCGATTGTCCGGAATCTCGGTGAAGGCCAGCACGGTCAGGCTGCGAACCGCGCCGCGCAGCCATCCGGCGATCCAGGACCGGATCTCCGGCGCCACCACCAGGACCGCCGGCTGTCCGGCCGTTTCCTGGCGGCGGGCCGCGTCGGCGACCGAGCGTTGCAGCCGCTCCGCCAGCCCGGGCTCCAGTCCAACCGTGCCACCCGAACTGCCCTGCAGGGACTTATGCAAGAGCTGTTCCAACGAAGGGTCCAGGGCGATCAGCGGCAGCTCGTCCTCCGGTCCCACAAGGTCCTGGACGATGGAACGCGCCAGCGCGACCCGGACCGCGGCGGTGAGAGTGCCGGGATCCTGACTCTTCACCCCCTCGTCTGCCAGCGTTTCGGCGATCGTGCGCAGGTCGCGGATCGAGACCTGCTCGGCCAGCAGGTTCTGCAGGACCTTGAGGACGATGGAAAGCGAGAGGGTCTTGGGGACCAGGTTTTCCACCAGCTTCGGCGAATGGCGCGCCAGCTGATCCAGCAGGTGCTGTGCCTCCTCGTGCCCGATCAGGCGGTGGGCGTTCTCGCGGAACACCTGCGACAGGTGCGTCGCGATAACGGTGGAGCAGTCCACCACCGTGTAGCCGGCGCCCTGGGCCTGGTCGCGGTCGGCCGGATCGATCCACAGGGCATCCAGGTTGAAGGTCGGGTCCTTGGTCGGTGTGCCCGGCACCGTCCCGAAGACCTCGCCGGGATTGATCGCCAGCTCGCGGTCGGGAAAGACCTCGGCCTCGGCGACCGTGACGCCGAGCAGGCTGATGCGGTAGGCGTTCGGGCTCAGTTCGAGATTGTCGCGGATATGCACGGGCTGCAGCAGGAAGCCCAGTTCCTGCGAGAGCTTGCGCCGCACGCCCTTGATCCGCCCCATCAGCTGGCCGTCCTGGGTGCGATCGACCAGCGGGATCAGGCGATAGCCCACCTCCAGCGAGACCAGGTCCACCGGTGGTACGTCTTCCCAGGTCAGGTCGCGGTCCTCCGAGCGCGCCCCGCCCTCGTCCTCCTGCGGGATGCGCTCGACCTCCACCGCGGCCTCGCGGGCCTGGCGCTTGAGCAGGTAGGCGCCGCCGAAGATCAGTGCCGCCAGGCCCAGGAACACCGCGTTCGGCATGCCCGGCACGATCCCCAGCGCCGCGATCACGCCACCGGCCACGTACAGCACGCGCGGGTTGGAGAACATCTGCCCGTAGACCTGCTGGCCCATGTCCTGGCTGCTGGTCACGCGGGTCACGATGATCGCGGTGGCCGAGGACAGCACCAGCGACGGGATCTGCGCGACCAGACCGTCGCCGATTGTCAGCAGCACGTAATTCGTGGCGGCATCGCCGATGGACATGCCGTGCTGGACCGCCCCAATGGTCAAGCCGCCGATGATGTTCACGAACAGGATCAGGATCCCGGCGATCGCGTCACCGCGCACGAACTTCGAGGCGCCGTCCATGGAGCCATAGAAGTCCGCCTCGCTGGCAATCTCCTCGCGCCGCTTGCGCGCCTCTTCCTGGGTCAGGATGCCGGCGTTCAGGTCGGCGTCGATCGCCATCTGCTTGCCGGGCATGGAATCGAGGGTGAAGCGGGCGCTGACCTCGGAAACACGTCCCGCGCCCTTGGTCACCACCACGAAGTTGATGATGATCAGGATGGCGAACACCACCAGGCCGACGGTGTAATTGCCCCCCACCACGAAGTCACCGAATGCCTGGATCACCTTGCCGGCGGCATCGGTTCCCGTGTGGCCCTCGAGCAGGATCACGCGGGTCGAGGCGATATTCAGGGCCAGGCGCAGCAAGGTGGCGACCAGCAGCACCGTCGGGAAGACCGCGAACTCCAGCGGGCGCGGCGTGTACACCGCGACCATGATCACGACCAGCGACAACGCGATGTTGAAGGTGAACAGCACGTCCAGCGCCAGCGGCGGCAACGGCAGCACCATCATGGAGAGCATCGCGATCAGCAGGATGGGTGCGCCCAGCCCCCACTTGCCGACATTGCCCAGGCGGTCGAGGAAGGCCATCAGCGATCCCTCCGCTTGCCGCGTTGCTTGTCGGGATCGAGGTAATCCTCCGGCACCGGCAGGTCATCCGGCATCTGCGCGTCGGCATCGGCCCGCTTGAGCTGATAGACGTAGGCCAGGATGCGTGCCACGGCGACGAACAGGCCGTTCGGGATCTCCTGGTTCAGGTCGGTGGTGAAATAGATCGCACGGGCCACGCGTGGTGCCTCGACGCGGATGATCGCGTGCTCGTCCGCCACAGCCCGGATCGACGCGGCCACCTCGTCGGCACCCTTGGCCACCACCTTGGGGGCTGCCATGCGCGAGGCCTCGTACACGATGGCCACGGCATAGTGCGTCGGGTTGGTGATGATCACGTCGGCTTTCGGGACCTCTTCCATCATCCGCCGCTGCGCCATCTCCTGCTGCAGCTGCCGGACCTTCTGCTTCACCTCGGGCTTGCCGTCCGTCTCCTTGTATTCGTCCTTGACCTCCTGCCGGGTCATGCGCAGTTGCTTCTGGTGATTCCACATCTGGAACGGCGCATCGATCGCCGCCACCACGATCAGGGCCGCCGATACCGCGATAAAGGTGCCCAGCACCAGCGTGGCGGCGTGGGCAATACCTTGATGAACGGGCTCGTAGCCAAGCATCAGCAGCCGGTCGGAGAACGTCGCGAGCACGGCCACCGCGACACTGGAGATCAGTACGAACTTGGCAAAGGTCTTGCCGAACTCCATCAGGCCCTGCCACGAGAAGATCCGCTTGAGTCCCTTGCCGGGATTCAGCTTGGAGGCCTTCGGCGCTGCCGCCTTCCAGGAAAAGTTCGCGCCCCCGATCACGATCGGCGCCATCACCGCCGCGACGATCAACACCCCGAAAAGGGGAAACAGGGTGCGCAGGGTGCGGAAGAGTTCCTGGGCCAGGTAGGGCAGCAGCAGCGAGGAGTCGTACGCCAGTTCCGGCTCGAAATCCAGACGACTGCTCATCTGTTCAGCGAGTTGCGCGCCCATATTCGGGCCGTACATCAACATAAACGCCCCCGCGGCCATCAGCACCAGGAAGGTGCTGAGTTCGCGCGATCGCGGAACCTGTCCCTTCTCCTTCGCCTCGCGCAGGCGTTTCGGAGTGGGCTCTTCGGTTTTTTCCTGTCCGCTCTCGTTCTCGGCCATGTCAGAATCCCATCCGGGTCTGCATCAGGTTGAAGCCCTCGAGCATCAGCTCGCCAAAGCGTTCCGGCAGACCCGGAAGCGTGAACATCAGCAGCACGAACCCGATCAGGATCATCATCGGGAACCCCACCGCGAAGATGTTCAGCTGCGGCGAGGCGCGGGTGATTACCCCCATGGAGATGTTCACCAGCAGCAGCGAGGCCACCGCCGGCAGCGCCACCAGCACGGCCCCGACAAACATCGTCGACCCAAACGCGACCAGCGCGTAGAACGCCTCCGCGTTCAGGCCGGTGGGCGCGATCGGCATGGTCTCGAAGCTGGTCAGCATCAGTTCCAGCGCGATCAGGTGGCCATTCATCGCCAGGAACAGCAGGGTCGAGAAGATCACGAAGATGGTCGACACCACCGGCACCTGAACCCCCTGGGCCGGATCCACGATGGAGGCGAAGCCGAGCCCCATCCCCAGGGCGATCACCTCGCCGGCCTGGGTCACGGCGGAGAACACCATTTGCAGGATGAACCCCATGAACACACCGATCGCGACCTGATGCAGCGTCACCACCACACCCTCCAGGCTCAGCGGATCGATATCCGGCACGACCGGCCCTTGCATGGCCACGAAGATCGCCAGCAGCAACGCCAGCCCCATGCGCACTCGCGCGTTGACCGTATCGGCGCCGAAGATCGGCATGGCGACGAGCATGGCGCCAATGCGCGCGAACGGCCACAGGACCGCCCCCACCCACAGCACCAGCTGTTCCGCCGCCAGGGTCATTGCCTATCCCACCATGCCCGGCGCGCCCTCGTAGAGCCGCTCGGTGTAGTCGATCAGCAGTGCCAGCATCCAGTGGCCACTGATCAGCAAGGCGGCGAACATCGCCAGCAGCTTGGGGATGAAGGACAGGGTCATTTCCTGGATCTGCGTGGCCGCCTGCAGCATGCCGATCGCCAGGCCCACGGCCAGCGCGGTCAACAGCGGCGGCGCGGCGAGCAGCACCACCACGGTCAGGGTCTCGCGCCCCACATCAACGACCAATTCGGGTGTCATCCGGACCTCCTAGACGAAGAAACTGGTGGCAAGCGTGTTCATCATCAGCGCCCATCCGTCCACCAGCACGAACAGCATCACCTTGAACGGCAGCGAGATAATCAGCGGCGAAAGCATGACCATCCCCATCGACATCAGGACCGAGGCCACCACCAGGTCGATGATCAGGAACGGAATCAGGATCAGGAAGCCGATCTGGAACGCGGTCTTGAGTTCGCTGGTGATGAACGCCGGTACCAGCAGGCTCAGCGGGATGTCGTCCGCCTCCTCGAACCCGTCGATGCCGTTGATCTCGGCGAACATCGCAATGTCGCTCTCGCGGGTATGCGCGAGCATGAACTCGCGCAGCGGCTGTACCCCGGCCTGCAGCACCTCCTCGGTGCCCATCTCCTCGTTGACATAGGGCACGAACGCGGTGTCGTAGATCTCCTCGAAGACCGGCGCCATCACGAACAGGGTCAGGAAGAAGGCCAGGCCGATCAGGATCTGATTGGAGGGGGTCTGGGTCGTCCCCAGTCCCTGGCGCAGGATCGCCAGGACCACCAGGATGCGGGTGAAGGCGGTCATCATGATCAGGATCGACGGCAGCAGGGTGAGCAGCGTCATCAGCAGGATGATCTGCAGCGTCACCGAATAGGTCTCGCCCCCGTTCCCGTCCGTCGTTACGGTCAGGGCCTCGATCCCCTGGGCCACCTGTGCCCCGGCCATCCCGGGAAGAGCCAGAAGACCGAGCGCCAGGCCGATGCGCAGCAGCCGCGACATCACGACTGCCCTCGCTCGCCCGCCGCCGGGGCGCGACGGCTCACGGCCCGCTTGAGCACGCCGGAGAAGTCCGGGGCCTCGCCGGCCGGCGCGGTCACCGGCTCGCGCAGGGTGTGCAGCGCGCGCATGCCGGAGGGTGCCACCCCGACCAGCACCTGTTCGTCGCCAACCTGGACCAGCACCAGCCGTTCCCGCGCGCCCACCGAACGCGCCGCGACGATCTCGATCACCTGAGAGCCACGGTTCAGCCCGCCCTGCGTCCGGCGCAGCACCCATCCGAGGACGACGATCGCGCCGATCACCAGCACCAGGCCGCCGATCAGCTGAGCCAGATACCCCGCGGCGCCACTGCTACCGCCCTCCGCGAACGCGGTCAGCGGCCAGAGGCTCCCCGTGACGGCCGTCAGGACGAGGGCCGATATGTGCGTATACCGTTGATTCATGGCTATTTGAGTTTGCGAATCCGTTCGCTGGGGCTAATCACATCGGTCAGCCGGATCCCGAATTTCTCGTTGACCACCACGACCTCGCCGTGCGCGATCAGGGTGCCGTTGACCAGCACGTCGAGCGGTTCGCCGGCCAGACGGTCCAGTTCCACCACGGAGCCCTGGTTCAGCTGCAGCAGGTTGCGGATCGGGATGCGCGTACGGCCGATCTCCATGGAAATGGTCACCGGTACATCCAGCACCATCTCCAGGTTCATCTCCTCGCCGTCGCCCTGCACCACGCCGGAGAGTTGTTCCGGCTGCAGCGTCTCCGCGCCCGGGTCGGGCTTGTGCTTGCGCTCCTTCTTCTCGGACTTCGGCGTCTCCTGTTCGGATTCGCCAGCGCCGCCGCCTTGCGCCTCGTTGAGCAGTGCATCCGGATCGGCGGCCTCCTCGCCGTCATCGTCCTTCTGCTCCGCCAGGGCGGCGGCCCATTCGTCGGCCAGGGCCTGGTCGTCGGAACCACCCTCGGCTTCCGAAGTCTCGGTGGCGGCTTCCTCTTCCGGGCCGGGGTTGTCCTGTTTGGGATCGTCGGTGTCTGCCATGCTGCGGCCCTCTATCGTTTGATGATGCGTTCCGAAATCTGGATCGCATTCAGCCCATTGGATACGCCGAACTTCCCGCGGAACATCGGGATGTCTTCGACTTGCAGGGAAATCTTGTCGGGGAGGTCGACCGGAATGATGTCGCCGGGCTGGATATCCAGCAGCTCGCGGACGGTGACCTCGGTCTCCGCGAGGATGGAGCTGATCTCGACCTCGGCGGTCTGGATCTCCTCCTGCAGCGCGTGCATCCAGCGCTGGTCGACGTCGGAGCGATCCGACTGGATGCCGGTATCCAGCTGCTCGCGGATCGGCTCGATCATCGAGTACGGCAGGGTGACGTGCAGGTTGCCGCCGCCCCCGTCGAGCTCGATGTGGAACTCGCTGATCACAACGATCTCGGTGGGGGAGACGATGTTCGCGAACTGCGGGTTGACCTCCGAATTCAGGAACTCGAACTGCAGTTCCATCACCGGCTGCCAGGCCTTCTGCATGTCCTCGAAGGCACCCTCCAGCACCCCGTGCACCACCTTCATCTCCATCGGCGTGAAGTCACGCCCCTCGATACGGGTGTAGTAGCGCCCGTCGCCCCCGAAGAAGTTGTCCACCAGGATGAACACCAGCTTGGGGTCGAACACGAACAGCCCGGTGCCATGCAGCGGATGCGCCCGCACCAGATTCAGACTGGTGGGCACGAACAGGGAGTGCATGTATTCGGAGAACTTGGTGATGCGGGTGCCCACCACCGAGATCTCGGCGGAGCGGCGCAGGACGTTGAACAGGCGGACCCGGAGATGGCGTGCGAAGCGCTCGTTGATCATCTCCAGCGTGGGCATCCGCCCACGCACGATCCGGTCCTGCGTGGCGAAGTTGAATTCCCGAGCCTGGCCGTCACTCGGATACGGGTCTTCGGTCTCGACATCGCCCTCGTCCACACCATGCAGGAGGGCATCGATCTCGTCCTGGCTGAGGATATCCGTCTGTGCCATGACGGGGCTCCTACTGCATCACCAGTTCGTTGAACAGCACGGCCTCGACCGCATCCGGCGCATCGCGCGAGGCCAGGATCTCGCGGATCGCCTCTTTCAGCTCCTGCGCCAGTTCCGCCTTGCCCCCACGCGTGTTCAGATCCTCGTAGCGCTGTTCCGCCAGGATGCCCAGGATGTCGTTACGGATCGCCGGCATGTGCCGCTCGAAGGCCTCCTCGACCGCCGCGTCATGGGTCACCAGGCTCAGTTCCGCCCGCAGGTAGCGGATGCGACCCGGCGCCTCGATGTTCACCGTCATCGGCTCCAGACTGGTGTAGAAGCGTTCGGGCGGGCCGGCCTCGACCTCTTCGGTCTCGTCGTCCCCCGCCACCAGGAAGAACCAAGCGGCGCCGGCACCGCCTGCCAGCAGCAGCACCGCGATCAGGATCAGGACAATCAGCTTGCCCTTGCCACCCTTCTTCGGGGTTGCGCCTTCTTCTTCCTCAAGATTGACTTCCTTCTCCGCCATGTCGCACCCGCTGTCCGGTAAACCGAGGATTTGCTCTCGGTGCAGACCATAGCAAGGCGGATGCCAGAGTTCGATTTAGTTCGCTAAAACCGATACTTAGAGAGGGATGATGCGAGGATTCGAGCGTTATTCGGGAAAAACCATGGCGGAGAACGTCAAGAATCGGCCGCCCGTGGCCAGGGAAAGACGGAATCTTGGCGGCAAGGCGGCAGCACGTGGCTCACCACGGAGAAGCGCCGCCGGGGGGCAGCGATGCCCCGATTCGCCGCCCGCATGCAAGCCACGGCCAACCGCACTCCGCCCGAGCCGGGTCAGGCAAACAGGTCCAGGCGCCGATTCAGCATCGAGAGGGTGCTGCCCTCGTTCTCGCCTTCGTCGGTCTCGCTGGCCTCGCCATCCGCCGGGGCGCTGCCGTGCGCATCCTGCTCGGCCTGTTCCTCGGCCGCCTGGTCGGAGACGGTCGCATCCTCGAGCATCAGGCCGCTCTCCGCCAGGCTGTCACGCAGACGCGGCATGGCCGCTTCGAGGACTTCCCGGGTCACCGGGTTGGCACTAATGAACTGAATACTGGTGCGATCGCCCTCCACCAGCACGCGGACATCCAGGCTGCCCAGCTGTGGCGGGTGCAACTTGAGTTCGGTGCGTCCACCCTGTGCCTGGGCCAGCATCCGCACCTGGTCCGCCAATTCGCGCGCCCCGTTGGGCTGTTGCAGCAACCGGGTGAGATCCAGCCTGGGCATGGCCCGGGCCGCCTCCCCGGCCTCGGCCTGCCCCGCACCGGCGACCGGGAGGACACCGGCAAGGGGGTCCGTGCGCCCGCGTCGCGACTCATCCCCACCCTGCGTCATCCACTGGGCAAGGATCTCCAGCACGTTGTCGCGCGCAAGCCCGCCCTGGCCGCCCTGGCCGCCCAGGACATCGGGCTTGAGCGCGGCCACCCCGTCACGCCCCCCGGAGGCCTGGCTCGCCTCCACGAACAGTCGCATAACCGCGGCGGGCAATGGCTTGACCGGTAGCCCCCGGTCCTCGGCGCCGCTCCGGCCCGGGCCCGACTCGCCCCGGGGGGCATCCGGTCGCCCGGGCTCCTGTACAGCGCCGATCAGGGCGGCGACCGGCAAGCCCTTGCCATCCCCTTCGGCACCGGCGGCGAGGCCCTGCCCGTCGAGAAGCTCCTGCAGCCGTGCAAGCATCGCCTCCAGGTCCAGCCCTTCGAGCTCGTCTTCCGCCACGCCCAGACGGGCCAGCAGGGCCTCCATTTGTGGCTCCAGCACCGCGAGGAAACCCTCGCCCTCCTGGCCCTCGAGCCCGCCCTTCAGGCCCTTCATGCCATCCAGGTCCTGCAGCGAGCCGCCGCCCAGCAGTTGCAGCAGCGGCAGCATGCCCTGGCCAGTATTCTGTGTCGCGATCATGTCCGGATCCTCGGTATGCCGGGGTGATCCCCGGGCCCTCGCCTCAATCGATAGTCACGGTCATTCAAGAACCCTGCCAACGCGCGTCTTCGTCGCGCGCATGGGCCTGTCGAGTTGCCCACATGTCCTGCTCGGTCTGCTGACGCCGGGCGTCATGCTGGGCCGTCTCGGCCCGCCGGCGTTCAAGCAGCTTCTCCAGCGAAAGGCTGTTGCGATGGCGTTCCAGCCATTCCTGGCGCGCCGTCTCTACCTGCGACTCCGCTGCCTGGATACGCAGATCCTGCTGCTCCAGCGCGGAGCGCAACTGGTCGCGCATCCCCGCCAGCCACTTCAGGGCATTCGCATCGTCCGGCAGAGTCGCCTGCAGGTATTCGCGCTGATACGTCTCCAGCCGCTCGCGTTGACCCGCGATGGCATCCAGCTGCTGCAAGCGCTCACCCAGCTGGCGCGTCGCCTCGCTCTCCTCGATCCGGCGCAGGCGCAACAGCCGTTCCAGGCGTTTCGGGTTCATGCCGCCGCGCCCACCAGAGCCAGGAGATCATCCCGTGCGCGGTCGAAGCCGATGGCCTCATCGCGACCCTGTGCCAGATAGGCCTCCAGGCGTTCATGCATCACCACCGCCTCGTCCAGATGAGGGTCGGCGCCCTTGCGATAGGCGCCCACGGCGATCAGGTCACGATTGCGCATGTAGGTTGCCGCGAGGTCGCGGAAACGCCGTGCGGCGCGCTCGTGTTCCGGCGTGATCAGCGAGGACATCACGCGCGAGACCGACGCACCCACATCGATGGCCGGATAGCGCCCGGTCTCCGCCACCTCGCGTGACAGGACCACATGGCCGTCGAGGATCGCGCGTGCCGCGTCCACGATGGGATCATTCTGGTCATCGCCTTCGGCCAGCACCGTATAGAAGGCCGTGATCGAGCCGCCCCCGACATCGCCATTGCCGGCGCGCTCCACCAGCTGCGGCAGGCGCGCGAACACCGAGGCCGCATAGCCTTTGGAGGCCGGCGGTTCCCCGATCGCCATCGCGATCTCGCGGGCCCCCTGGGCAAAACGGGTCAGGGAATCCATCAGCAGCAGCACATGCAGGCCCTGATCGCGGAAATGCTCCGCCACCGCTGTGGCCACCCAGGCGCCATGCTGGCGCAGCAGCGGCGACTGGTCGGCCGGCACCGCAACCACCACCGTGCGGGTGCGCGATTCCTCGTCCAGGATCTCGTGGATGAATTCGTTGACTTCCCGGCCGCGTTCGCCGATCAGGCCCACCACGATCACGTCCGCCGTGGTGTTGCGGGTCATCATCCCCAGCAACACGCTCTTGCCGACCCCCGAGCCCGCGAAGAGACCGAGACGCTGGCCGCGCCCCACCGACAACAGTCCATTGATCGCGCGGATCCCGACATCCAGCGGCTCGCGCACGGGTGCGCGCTGCAACGGGTTGATCGGCCGCCCGGCCAGCGGCCCGAAGTCATGGGTGCGGATCGGGCCCTGCCCGTCCAGTGGCCGGCCGTTGGCGTCGATCACCCGGCCGAGAAGCCCCTCGCCAACCGGGATCTGGCGCTGGTTGTCCAGCGGTTCGATACGCGCCCCGGGTGTCAGGCCGGTGGCCAGTTCCTCCGGCATCAGGAAGGTGCGTTCGTTCTGGAAGCCGACCACCTCGGCCGGCACCGGGTCCCCGGTCTCGCCATGGATCAGGGCACGCCCGCCAATCGGCAGACGCAAGCCCTCGGCCTCCAGCGTGAGCCCGGTCAGGCGCGACAGGTGGCCTTCCGACTGCGGCGGGTTGACCCGTTCCACCCGCCCCCGGGTCTGCTGCAGGCGATCCAGAAGACCGGTGCTCAGGCGTTCGCGTCCCCTGCGGCGCAGGTCGTCGATCGGGGTGCTCATGAATCCTCCGGGTTCGGGCCCGTTTCAGGGCGCGTTGCCGCCGGGCCCTGTGAGGGCGCGTCGTCGTCCGCCATCGGGGCTTCGCCGTTCCATAGCGCCTCCACGGCGTGTTGCAGCCGCCGTTCCAGGCTGGCGTCCACACTCGCCGCGCCCGCCTCGACCCGGCAGCCGCCGCGCGCCAGCGTTGGGTCCGGTACCCAGGTAATCCGCGTGTCCGAGCGTTCCCCGTAGGTCTCGACCAGTCCCTGATCATCCGGGTTCAAGTGAACGCGCACCTCCTGGTTGCGCCCCGGCAGCTGGGCCAGCGCCCCGTCCAGGACCGCCCGGATCTGTTCCGGCCGGGATTCCAGTTCGCTCTGCACTACCTTCCGGGCCAGCACGGTCACCAGCGCGAGCAGCTCCGGCTCCAGGGCGTCCGTGGCGTCGGCCAGCGGGTCGGCCAGTCCGCCGGCAACGGCCTCCAGGGCCGCCACGGTCTCGCGCAGCTTCTTGTCCTCGCGCGCGCGGGCGGCCTTCTCGGCCTCCTTCTGCCCCAGTTCATGGCCTTCGGCATACCCCGCCTCGAAGCCGTTCTTGCGCGCCTCTTCCTCGATCGCCTCGATCTCGGCGGCGGTGGGCAGCCGACGCGGGGGGTGTACGCCATCCTCGCCGATCTCCGGCGGCTCCCACAGCGACGCCGAGGCGTCGGTATACAGCCTGGCCGCCGGGCTGTCGGTCACAACATGGCCTCGCTACCGCCACCACCCAGCACGATGTCGCCGTTCTCCGCCAGGCGCCGGGCCACCGACAGGATCTCCTTCTGCGCGGCTTCCACTTCGCTGACGCGGACCGGGCCCTTGGCCTCGAGGTCCTCGCGCAGCATCTCGCCGGCGCGCTTGGACATGTTGCGGAAAATCTTGTCCTTCAGGTCGTCGTCGGCGCCCTTCAACGCGAGCACCAGGGATTCGGTCTGGATCTCGCGCATCAGCGTCTGGATCCCGCGGTCGTCGATGTCCACCAGGTTCTCGAAGACGAACATCTCTTCCTCGATCCGCGAGCCCAGGTCGGAGTCGGACTCCTTGATCGTATCCATGATCTCGGCCTCCCGCGAGCCCTCCATCAGGTTCATGATGTTGGCCGCCGAACGCACCCCGCCCAGCATGGAGGTCTTGCTCGCTGCATTGCCAGAGAGTTGCCGGTCGAGGATCTCGTCCAGCTCCTGCAGCGCCTGGGGCTGGACCCCGTCCATGGTGGCGATGCGCATCACGATGTCGGACTGCACCCGGCCGGGCAGATACTGCAGGGTGTCCGAGGCCTGGTCGGAATCCAGGTGCGACAGCACGATGGCCACGATCTGCGGATGCTCGTTGCGCAGCATGTCCGCGATCGCACGCGGGTCCAGCCACTTCAGCGCCTCGATCCCCTTGGAATTGCGCCCGAGGAGGATGCGGTCGATCAGGCCCGAGGCCTTGTCGCCGAGCGCATTCTCCATGACGCTGCGCACGTACTCGTCGGCCCCCACACCCAGCGCGGTTTGTTCCTGCACATGGGTGGAAAACTCGTGCAGCGCGGCGTTCACGTCACTACGGGAGATGCGGTCCATCGAGGCCATCGCGGTGCCGATCTTCTGCACCTCCTTGGGCCCCATGTGGCGCATGACCTCGGCGGCGGCATCTTCGCCGAGGCTCATCATGAACACGGCGGCGCGTTCGGCGCCTTCCAGATTGGAGTTCTTGTCAGCGGCCATCGTCACCCAACCACGTCTTCATCACCTGTGCCACGCGCTTGGGATCCTCGCGGACCATCTCGCGCACGGCCTCCAGATCCATCTCCTGCTGGTCCGGTCCCTTGGGCCCGGTCAGCGCGGCCACGGCCGATCCTTCGCTCTGCCCCTGCCCCATACCGGCCTCTCCGCCGGACTCGTCGGTCAAGGCCTCGCGCTCATCCTCGCGACGGGGCGGGGCCGGCGGGCGCTTCATCAGATGTTTCATCGCGGGTCGCACCACCGTCAGCAAGATAATCAGGGCCAGCAACAGCGCCGCCACAATCTTGACAACCTCGATGAACCAGGGCTGCTCCCAGAAGGCGATCTCTTCCGCCGGAAGTTCCTCGACCGGTGCCTCGAACGGGGCCGTCACCACGTTGATCGTATCGCCACGCTCGGCATTGAAGCCAACCGCCTCGCGCACCAGCGCCTCGATGCGGTCCAGTTCTTCCGCATCTCGCGCCACCTGCACGGTCTCGCCGTCCTCGTTCACTTCCTGCCGGAAGTCCACCACGACCGCGGTGGACACCCGCTGCACGCCGCCGGGCATCTCGCGGATGTGATTGATCCGGCGGTCCACCTCGTAGTTGCGGGTCACGTTGGTACTGCGACTGCCCGGGAGCGGCGCCGGCTGGACACCGCCCTCATCGTCTTCGGCACCCACCGCCCCACCCTCGGGCGGCTGGTTAGTCAGGGCCCCTGGAACGCCCCCCATGCCGCCCTCGGAGCCCGTGCGTTCTTCCTCGCGGGTCTGCTCGGAGCGCAGCGCGATCGTCTCGGGATCGTACAGCTCCTCGGTGCGCTCGGTGCGCGAAAAATCGATGTCCGCGTTCACCTGCACCCGGACCTTGTCGCGACCCACGATCGGAATCAGCAGGTCGCGGATCCGGTCGGTGTAACGGTTTTCCACATCCCGGGTGAAGCTGAGGCGATCGCCACTGCCGCCCATGCCCGACTCGGCCCCGTCCTGGGTCAGCAGGTTCCCGCGCTGATCCACTACGGTCACGCGCTCGGGATCCAGGTCCGACGTGCTGGACGCTACCAGGTGCACGATCGCACCCACCTGCGACTCGCTCAGGGAGCGATTCCCCCGCAGGTGCACCACGACGGAGGCACTGGCCGGGCGCCGGTCGCGCACGAACACCGACTGCTCGGCCTCGGCGATATGCACCCGCGCCCGCTCGACAGCGTCCAGCGAGGCGACCGTGCGGCCGAGTTCGCCCTCCATCGCGCGATGGTGGCGTGCCCCCTCGATCATGCGGCTGGTGCCCAGGCCGGTGTCTTCCTGCAGGAGTTCGAAGCCCAGGTCCCCGGAGCGCGGCAGCCCCTCGCTCGCCAGCTGCAAGCGCGCATCGGCCACATCCCCTTGAGGCACCTTCACCTGCCCGGTCGTGGAATCCACCTGGTACTGGATCCCGGCCTGGGACAGCACCTGCACCACCTCCGCCGCGTCCTCCGCATCCATGCGCGGAAACAGCGGCACATAGGTCGGCCGCATCGCCCAGTACAGCAGCGCCACGATCACCACGATCGCACCCGCCAGCATCCCGATCAGGGCCAGCTGACGCCCCGCGGGCATCCCGTTGAACTCCTTGATGCCCCCGGTTACCACCGCCGGCAGGGTTTGTGCATTCTCGGCCATCGTCCGTTTTCTCCCTCAGCCCGTCCGGCCGATCAGACCTGCATCCGCATGATTTCCTGGTACGCGGTCAGCAGCCGGTTGCGTACCTGGTTGGTCGCCTCAAAGGCAATACTGGACTTGCTCATGGCTGTCATCACCTGTGGCAGGCTCACGCTGTCGTCGCCCAGCTCGAAACGGGTCTGCAGGTCGGAGGCCGTTTGTTGCGTCTCGTTCACGCCGCGCAGCGACTCGGTCAGCACGTTCTGGAAGTCCGCGCCGCCCACGCGCTGGGGGTCGCGCACCTGCTGGGCCGGATTCGTACCCTCGATCCCGTTCGTCTGCGTCAACTGACGCATCTGCTGCAGGACGTTCTGGATCTGCATCTCGCTCATGGTCATTACCCCCGGGGCTTCTCGTCACGCCGGACCGTCCCGCAGGACGGACCCGGCGTGTTGCGGTTCTGTCTGGAAATCATCAAGCAATCGACATGCCAGGCCACTCGGCGTCAGCCGGATGCGGGCACCGCAAAGCCGTGCTCGCGCAGGCGCGCCAGCTTGTAACGCAATGTTCTCGGGCTGATTCCCAGGCGATCCGCCGCCTCCTTGCGGCGCCCGCCCGACTCCCGCAGGACGTTCAGGATCACCCGGCCCTCCTGGGTCTGAAGGGTCTGCTCCAGCATGGGTGTCGGGTTTTCGTCGATGCCCTCTGCCGCGTGCCCCGGCGCGTGCGGGGCGACTCCGGCGGCATTCGGCGAGGCCCAAGGGCCCAACATGTCGGCGTCCAGCCAGACCGCCTCTGCCGTCACCCGTGGGGTCTCGTCCTCGTGGAGCGTGATCGCGCGTTCCATCACGTTGGCAAGCTCGCGCACGTTGCCGGGCCAGTCATGCGCCTGCAGGCGTCGCTGCGCGCCCGCGTCGAGATCCTGCAGCCGTCCTCCGCTCAGGCGGCGCAGCAGGGCCTGCGCGAGCGGCACGATATCCTCGGGCCGTTCGCGCAGCGGCGGAATGCAGAGGGGGAAAACGTTCAGACGGTAGTAGAGGTCCTCGCGCAGCTCGCCCTCGGCCACCGCCGCGCGCAAGTCACGGTTGGAGGTCGCGATCACCCGCACGTCCACGCGTTGCGCCTGTCGCCCCCCGAGCGGCTCGACCTCCCGCTCCTGCAGGGCGCGCAGCAGCTTGGCCTGCAGATGCACGGGGATCTCGGTCACTTCGTCGAGCAACAGGGTCCCGCCATGGGCGCGCTGGAACTTGCCCGGCCGCGCCTCCACCGCACCGGTAAACGCGCCCTTGGCGTGTCCGAACAGCATGGCCTCGAGCATCGCCTCGGGGAGCGCCGCACAGTTGATTGCCTCGAACGGGCCCCGCTTGCGCGGCGAACGCGCATGCAGTTGCCGCGCCAGCACTTCCTTGCCCACTCCCGACTCCCCGGTGACGAATACGGTCGCGGCGCTGGACGCGATGCGCGAGACAAACCGGTCGATCCCCTGCATCGCGGCACTCCGGGCGACCAGCGCGGGAGCTTCGAAGTCGCGCCCGGATGCCAGCAGTGGGCGCAGCCACTGAGCCAGGGATTCCCCCATCTCCGGCAGCGCAAAGTGCGCATCGACCCCGGCCCGCATGGCAGCCAGCTCGCGCTCGTGGCTGGCATCCAGGCTCACGGCGGCAAACGCAGAGCGTGGTTGCGGCAGGGGTCCGGCGGGAACCGCCGCGGCGTCCGCCAGAAGCACCGCCGCAGCACCGGTCCCCTCAAGGGTCTGCGGCAACGCCGCGGCGGTGCAGGTCTGCAATCGCACCCGCGGAATCGTGGCCAGCACTCGGACCACGGCCTCGCGCAGGGCCGGTTCGGCATCCACCAACAGGATTGTGGCTCGCGACATGGACGTCTTCCCTCAGAGATTCGGGAGACATCCAGCAAAAAACGCGCCATCAATGCAAGTCATTGACTAGTCGGGGTAATAAAGGGACACCGGGCTAAAACCGTCAATCCCCCGGCGGCGGAAGGAACCCGGTTCGCGGATCCGGGTGACGGGATTCCGACCCCTGCCGCACGTCGCTGGGGGCTGCCCCCGGCGTCGGGTCAGGCCTTGCCCAGGCCGAACTTGCGCATGCGCTCGACCAGGGTGGTCCGGCGCATGCCCAGACGCCGCGCGGCCCGCGCGACCACGTGCCCGGTCTCGTCCAGGGCGCGCGTAATCATGTCGCGCTCGAGGTCATTCAGGAAGCTGCGAAGGTCCACTCCTTCCGGCGGGAGGCCTCCAGCCAGCAGGTTCGCTCCCGAGGCGCCCGGCTCGGACGCACCCGGGGCGGTGGGCGCCAGGTTCAGGTCCTCGATCCCGTCGGGGCGAACCCGCGGCGGTAGCTGAGCGAGGTCGACCGGAAGGTCGGGATACATGATGGCGAGTTGCTCCAGTAGATTCGCCAGTTCCCGAATATTGCCCGGCCACTCCAACTGCGACAGATGCGCGATAACGGCCGGTGTCAGGTGAGCCGGAGTCATGCCCTGCTCCCGCAACCGGTCCTCCAAGGCCACAATCAACTGTGGCAGGTCACTGGTACGTTCGCGCAGGGGTGGCAGTTCGATGGGAAAGACGCTCAGGCGAAAGAAAAGATCCTGCCGGAAACTGCCATCCGCCACCGCATCATCCAGATTCCGGTGGGTGGCCGCGATGATCCGTGCGCGCGCCGGCATCGACTTGTTGGAACCCACCCGCTCGAAAACCCGTTCCTGCAGCACGCGCAGGAGCTTCACCTGCATCGGCAGCGGCATGTCGCCGATCTCGTCCAGGAACAGCGTACCGTCCTCGGCCAGCTCAAAGCGCCCGGCACGGGCGGTGAACGCACCGGTAAACGCTCCTTTCTCGTGGCCGAACAGCTCGCTCTCCAGAAGATCGCCCGGGATCGCGCCACAGTTCACGGCCACGAACGGCTTGTCCGCGCGATCCGATGCGTTATGGATGGCGCGAGCCACGACTTCCTTGCCAGAGCCGGTCTCGCCCAGGATCAACGCCGTGGCATCGGTGCGCGCGACCTGCCCCACCAGACGCTTCACCGCCTGCATAGTGGGATGTACCCCCACCAGCCCGGGCATATCGTCGTACCCCGGTTCGCGCCCGAAGCGCAACCACTGCAGTACCTGTGAAACCCCTCCGATCGACAGCGGATGTTCCACAACACAATCCACCCCGGGGGCTTGAACCCTGCCCCCATCGGTGGGCTGGACCACGACTGGAGCAGCATCACCCGCCCGCTCTTGCAGGCGGGCATCGAGCTCGGCCGCCGGGCCGCAAAGCCACACGGCCGCGGCCGGCGTGCCATCCGTCAGATCGTTGGGATTATCGTGGGTCTCGGCCTGGAACCCGAGGCAGTTAAGGATGGCCCGGGTGGCGTCCGTGGCGCCCGCATCGCCGCTGAGCGCAATACGCATCGTCTCCTGCTTGTCACCAGAATCCTGCATACCGCTTTTCCCGATTGATGCGCCCGGATGAAACGGCTTGTTCTCATCCGGTGATGTGATCGAGTTCGCAGTATCCGGTCTATTTGCGACTGCCGTCAACTTTCTGGCGTTTCTCGGCGATGTCACGGCGGTGCAGCCGGAAAATCCAGCGGCCGATGGCTTCCCCCAGCGGCCCATCGACACCCACCCAGCGAGTCAATTGCTGGCCTCCACGGGTTGTCGGAGTCTCGACACCGAACACGCAGGGCTGCGGAAGCAGGCGACTGAGATAGACCTCCACGCGGTCGCAATCCTCCGGCAGTGTGCCCGCGGGCAATACGATCCCGTGGCCGCTGATCGTCACCGCCACCGGGTCCGGGCGCTCCGGGTGCAGCGACTCGGCGACCAGATGCAGCAACAGGTCCAGCTTGTGCTCCAGGCGCTGCACCTCGGGCGCGGCCTCGTCCTCGTGCGGCATCGAGCCGCGCGAGTGCGTATCGTCGAACAGGTCGAGGCTTTCGATCAGACGCTGCGCCAGCACCGGATCGGTGGTCGGGCGACTGGACGGGCCGATCATCAGGTCCGTGTTTACGCGCAGGTCCTCTCCGAGGAACTCGTCCTGACCGGCTTCATCCATGTCCGCACCCGCCTCCCGCGTCATCCGTGCAAATGCCTTCGTTATAGACCATCGATCCGCTGTACTTCAGCCCACGAACACCCGTGCGTTGCGGAACAGCCGCAACCACGGACCGTCCTCGCCCCAGTCCTTCGGATGCCAGCTGTGCTGCAGCGTGCGGAATACGCGCTCCGGGTGCGGCATCATGATCAGCGCCCGTCCGTCCTGGCTGGCGAAGCCGGTGGCCCCGCCCACCGACCCGTTCGGGTTGGCCGGATACTGCGTGGCCGGGGTGTCATCGCCCTCGACGTAGCGCAGTGCGGCCTGGTCGTGGACCGGCGCCCCATCGGCGTAGCGCGTGCGTCCTTCGCCATGCGAGACCACCACCGGCAGCACGGAGCCGGCCATGCCGTCCAGCAGCACCGCCGGCCCGGGCTCGATGCGAACCTGCGACAGGCGCGCCTCGAACTGCTCGGAGCGGTTGCGCACGAAGCGCGGCCAGTGGTCGGCCCCGGGAATCAGCGGGGCGAGATGCGACAGCATCTGGCAGCCGTTGCAGACGCCCAGCGTGAAGGTTTCGTCGCGCTCGAAGAAGCCCTGGAAGGCATCGCGCAGGGCCGGATGATTCAGGATGGTCTGCGCCCAGCCACCACCGGCACCCAGCACATCGCCATAGGAAAAGCCGCCACAGACGGCCATCCCCTGCATCGAGCCCAGATCCTGGCGTCCGTCGAGCAGATCGGTCATGTGTACGTCCACCGGCGCAAATCCGGCGCGTTCGAACGCCGCCGCCATCTCCAGCTGCCCGTTGACCCCCTGTTCGCGCAGGACCGCAATGCGCGGACGTTCGCCACGCGCGATCATCGGCGCCGCCACATCCTCGGCCGGATCAAAGGTCACCCGCGGCTGCAGGCCGCCATCGACATCCACTCGGGCGAGCTCTTCGTCGGCGCACTCTGGATCGTCACGGAGGCGCTGCATTTGCGCCGAGGTCTCCTGCCAGGTTCGCTGCAGCTCCGCCCGGGTAGCCACATGCCGCTCGCTCCCGTCCTGCCGGATCACGACACGCTCGTCGTCCCTCAGACGGGCCACGGGGTGCAGGTGGGCCTCCAGCCCGACTTCCGCCATGGCATCGCGCAGGGCCGACTCGGCCCCCGCCGCCACCTGGACGACCGCGCCCAGTTCTTCGTTGAACAGCCACGCCGCGAGGGCATGGCCGCCCGGGACCTCGATGTCCAGCCCGCAGCGTCCGGCAAAGGCCATCTCCAGCAGCGTGGTCACCAGCCCACCGTCGGAACGATCGTGATAGGCGCACAGCAGGCCGTTGCGGCGCAACGTGGCGATGGCATCAAAAAAGGCTCGCAGGCGGCCGGCATCCACTACATCGGGCGGGGTGTCGCCGACATGCCCCCAGGCCTGCGCAAGGGCCGATCCGCCCATGCGCGCGCTCCCCTCGCCCAGGTCGATCAGCCACAGCCGATCGTCCGCCTCCGGGTCCGGCTGGGGCGTCAGGGTCCGGCGCGCATCCGCCACCGGGGCGAAACCCGATACGATCAACGAGACGGGCGCGTGCATGTGGCGCGCCTGCCCCGCCGCGGTCTCCCATACCGTGCGCATGGACAGCGAGTCCTTGCCCACCGGGATCGAGATCCCCAGCGCCGGACACAGGTCCTCCGCGATCGTCCGCACAGTGTCGAACAGGTTGGCATCCTCGCCCGGCACGCCGGCGGCCGCCATCCAGTTCGCCGACAGGCGAATCGCCTGCGTGCCCTCGATATCCGCGGCCGCCAGATTGGTCACCACCTCGCCGATCGCCATGCGCCCGGAGGCCGGGGCCGACAGGATCGCGAGCGGTGTGCGCTCGCCCATCGCCATCGCCTCACCGGTGTAGCCATCGAAATCCGTCAGCGTGACGGCGCAGTCCGCCACCGGCACCTGCCAGGGACCGACCATCTGATCGCGCGCGACCAGCCCCCCCACACTGCGATCCCCGATCGTGATCAGGAAGTGCTTGGCCGCGACCGAAGGCATGTGCAGCACACGCTCCAGCGCCTCCGCGAGCGGACAGGCCTCGGGGTCAAAAGCCGTCTCCGGCGGCGGCAGGCGCCGATCCTCGCGCGTCATCCGCGGCGTCTTGCCCAGCAGCATCCCCATGGGCATGTCCACCGGCGGTTCATGGAACAGACTGTCCTCGACCTTCAGGTGCCCCTCGTCGGTCGCCTCGCCCACCACGGCAAACGGGGCGCGTTCACGCGCGGCCAGGGTGCGGAAGGTCTCCAGCTGCTCGGCGGCGATCGCCAGGACGTAGCGTTCCTGGGCCTCGTTGCACCACAGCTCCATCGGCGAAAGCCCTGGTTCCGCCGTCGGCAGGTCACGCAGCTGGATCACCCCGCCGCGCCCGGCATCGTCCAGGATCTCCGGGATCGCATTGGAAAGCCCGCCCGCGCCCACGTCGTGGATCGACAGGATGGGGTTGCCGGCCCCCAGGGCCGTGCAACGGTCGATCACCTCCTGGCAGCGGCGTTCCATCTCCGGGTTGCCGCGCTGAACCGAGGCGAAATCCAGCTGTTCCGAACTCGCCCCGCTCGCCATCGAGGAGGCCGCCCCGCCGCCCAGGCCGATCAGCATCGCCGGGCCACCCAGCACCACGATCGGGGTACCGGCCGGCACATCCTGCTTGTGTACATGCTCGCCGCGGATCGACCCGACCCCGCCGGCCAGCATGATCGGCTTGTGATAGCCGTACAGGGTCTCGCCGCCCGCGGCATCCGGCAGCGCCATCTCCAGCGTGCGGAAGTAGCCAGCCAGCGCCGGCCGCCCGAACTCATTATTGAACGCGGCCGCGCCGATCGGGCCGTCCAGCATGATCTGGCGCGCGCTCTCGATCCGGCCGGGGCGGCCAAAATCGTGTTCCCAGGGCTGCTCGAAGCCCGGGATCCGCAGGTTGGACACGGAGAACCCGGTCAACCCCGCCTTGGGCTTCGACCCCTGCCCGGTTGCCCCCTCGTCACGGATCTCCCCGCCCGAGCCCGTCGCGGCGCCCGGGAACGGCGAGATCGCGGTCGGGTGGTTATGCGTCTCCACCTTCATCAGGATCGGCAGGTCCAGCGATTCACGACGGTATTCACCGGTGATCGCATCCGGCATCAGCCGCGTACCCTCGTGCCCCGCGATCACCGAGGCGTTGTCGCTGTAGGCGGACAGCACCCCCTCGGGATGGCGCGCATGGGTCTGGCGGATCATCCCGAACAGCGTGCGTTCATCGGCCTCGCCGTCCAGCACCCAGGCGGCGTTGAAGATCTTGTGCCGGCAGTGTTCCGAGTTCGCCTGCGCGAACATCATCAGCTCGGCATCGGTCGGCGCGCGACCGAGTGCGGAGTAGCCCTCAGCCAGGTAGTCGATCTCGTCCGGCGACAACGCCAGGCCCAGCTCGCCATTGGCGCATTCCAGCGCCGCCCGGGCGTCCTCGCCCAGTTCCACGCGCGCCAGTGAGCGCGGCGTCTCGCTGTGAAAGAGTTGCGCGGCGGCCGCGGGGTCCTCGATCACGGCCTCGGTCATCCGGTCGTGCAGCAGGTCGGCAAGCGCCTCCAGATCCGCGCCGGCCGTCGCTTCGCCTCCGATCTGCCAGTGGATGCCACGCTCGATGCGCTCGACCGCGTCCTCCAGCCCGGCGTGATGGGCAATCTCGGTGGCCTTGGACGACCACGGGCTGATCGTGCCGAAACGCGGGATCACGACCAGTTCGCGCTCTACCGCGAACCCGGGCGCCACCCAGTCCTCGCCCTCGCGCAGCAGGCGCGCCAGCACGGCCTCTTCGTCCGGAGTCAGCCGGCGGCGCGTCTCCACGAAATAGACAAAACGGGCCACGACCGGGCCCGCGCCCGGTACGCTTGTCCGCAGCCCTGCCTCCAGGGCCCGCAGCCGAAACGGCGAGACTGCCGCGCCTCCTTCCACAACCCGCATTGCGCTTCCTCGCACCGGACGTCCCAAAAGCCGCGCATTGTACCGGACCCGCCCCCCGCGCGGGACCTGTTAGACCGATCTCACCACGGAGTCCACAGAGGGCACGGAGAACGTCAAGGTCAAGGGCCCGTCTACAGGAAGACAGGAAGGCAAGAAGGTTTTGGGGGATGTCGAGACTCGTCCTGGAGAGTGCCAGTCGTCCCATCGTAAATCTTCCTGCCTTCCTATCTTCCTGTGAATGGACCTGCTCTGTGTCCTCAGTGTTCTCCGTGGTGAACCCGCTTTTGACCTTCACCCCGCCGAAGAATCACATGACCGGGGAACTTCGGATGCGCTACCATGTCCATGACAGTACTTGGGGGCGACATGGCTTCGACGCGGGTCGCGAAACCTGAGGTGCATGCCGAGGCTGTAGTGGACCTCGTAAAAACCGCTGCAAAAAAATAGTTGCCAACGACGACAACTACGCACTCGCCGCTTAAAAACCGGTAGATGCCGTCCGACTGGAGCCGTGCTTATGCGTCCAGTATCGGGCGTCGACTCTCATAAGCTCGTGGTGAAGCGCGCCCGGCGTGGATCCATTAAAACTCAACCGGGATCGCCAGCTGCATTCCCTGCCTGTCGGGTAGTAGCTGGTTAAACTCAAAGACAGAATAAGCATGTAGAGCCGAAGGCGGAGGTCCTGCGGACGCGGGTTCGATTCCCGCCGCCTCCACCAAATTAGCAGTACGATCAAGCGCCTACGGGCGCTTTTTTGTTTGTATTCGAGGAAACGCATGGCCGTCTATCAGGACACCCTGACCGAGCAGACCCGCGGACGCGGCACCCTGAACATCACCCAGGCGGTCGAGCACATCGTGCGCGCCTCCGGCATCACCACCGGCACCTGTCATATCTTCCAGCACCACACCAGCGCCTCCCTGCTCGTGACCGAGAACGCCGATCCCGACGTCCGCCACGACCTGGAGACCCTGATCGCACGCATGGCCCCGGACGGCGACCCCGCCTACCGCCACGACATGGAAGGCGACGACGACATGGCCGCCCACGCCCGCGCCATGCTCACGCACAACGACCTGACCGTCCCGGTCGGCCAGGGCCGCCTGATCCTCGGCACCTGGCAGGGCCTCTTCCTCTGGGAGCATCGCTACGCCGCCCAAACCCGCAGGCTCACGATCACGGTCCAGGGCGAGTAGCACCCCGCTCAGCCCCGCTCCACGTGCACCGTGATCTCCTCGCGGTCGTGATAGAGCTGGCGCGCCCGCATCCAGCAGGTGTTCGGGGCTTCGATCTGCGGCCAGAAACCGAGGATCGTACGGCGTCGTTATTCGCTGCGCCGCAAACGGGGCCCCATGAACGCGTACCCGGATCGGCGACTGCCGCGAGGCCCGGGAAGGGTTCAAACACGAAACTCAGGCCAGAATCAGCAGCGTCGCCAGCCCCAGAAAGGACAGAAATCCGACCACGTCGGTGACGGTGGTCAGGATGACTGCTCCGGAAAGTGCGGGGTCCATGCCGAGGCGCTTCAAGGTCAGCGGTATGGTGATCCCGGCCACGTTGGCCACCGTCATGTTGATGATGATCGCCAGCGTGATGATGAGGCTGATCGCCAGGTCCTGGAACCACAAATGGGCCACCAGGCCGACAACCAATGCCCAGATAATCCCGTTGGCCAGGCCGACCCACAGCTCCTTGTTCAAGAGCCACCAACGATTCGTACCGGCGATTTGACCCATGGCCAGGCCACGGATGACCACGGTCAGGGTCTGGCTCCCGGCAATACCCCCCATGCTGGCCACCACGGGCATGAGTACCGCCAGGGCGACGACCTGCGAGAGCACGGCCTCGAACTGGCCAATGACGTAGGCGGCCAGAAAGGCCGTTGCCAGATTGATGCCAAGCCAGATACCGCGACTGCGAATACTGAACCGGATCGGTGCGAACAGCTCGCCTTCTTCCTTGACCCCGGCCATCCCGAGCAGGGTCGCGTCCGCATCCTCGCGCACGATCTCCATGATGTGGCTCATGTTCAGCTGACCGACGAGGACGCCTTCGGCGTCTACCACGGGCGCAAACGGCAGTTCCCGGGCACGCAGGATGGTTGCCGCCTTGCGGATATCCATGGTGTCGAGCAGGCACGTCGGCATGTACATGAAATCGGCAACCGTCCTTTTTTGATGGTTGCGCACGAGGTCGACCAGACGTAGCGAGCCAACGAGGCGGGCATCCTTGTCCGTGACCAGCAATTCCTGCGACTCGCTGTCCAGCGAGTGACTAATGCGTACAAACCGTTGAACGGCCTCGAGTGTTACATCCGGTTTCACATTGGTGGTTTCGGGATCCATGTAACGCCCGACCGCATCGTCATCGTAGCCATGAAGCGTCGCGACATGGTGTCGCACTCCCGCGGCCAGCGTTTCGATCACGGATTCGCGGATCGGATCGTCGATCGTGTCCAGGAGCTCCGCCACCGTTTCCGGTGGAAGATCCTGCGCCAGGGCCGTGACCTCCTCGACCGGCATGTCCGCCATCAAATGCTCGCGGGCATCCACGCCGACTTCGGCCAATACCTCCCCGCGCTGGTCTTGAGGTATGCAGGACCAGATGCGTTCCCGCTCACGGAATGGAAACGATTCCAGCAACAAGGCGATGGCCTGTTCATCCAGGCCTTGCAGGAAATCGCAGACAGCGGCTTGGGAGTCGGATTCGGCGAGCTGCGCCTGCAGGCCAAGCAACAACTCTTCGATCGTGGCGGAACCGTCACTGGCCGGAACCGAAGTCTCCCGTTGCGGATCAGGGGCGTCTTCGGTGGCGGGAGTCATTAGCAGGCCTCTTCAGTCCAGGTGCAGTGGTCCGACCGCAACCCTCTCCTGCGGTCCTGGCATATGGTACATGGCCACCGCCCGGCCCGACGGGTGACCGCCAGGGTCGGACCACGGTAACCACCGGACTCCACGTCTTTTTTTCCCACAAAACCGCCCAGTGGGACGCTTATTCGTGCAATTTCGGACGCAAAACGACGGGTGACCGCCAGGGTCGGACCACGGTAACCACCGGACTCCACGTCTTTTTTTCCCACAAAACCGCCCAGTGGGACGCTTATTCGTGCAATTTCGGACGCAAAACGGCCGCGTCAGGGCGAGTACATCCAACTCAGCCCCGCTCGACATGCACGGTGATCTCCTCGCGGTCGTGATAGAGCTGGCGCGCCCGCATCCGGTGGGTGATTCGGGCATCCAGCAGGCGTTCCTCGATGTGGTCGAGGCAGTCGTATACGGTCTGCCAGCGCTGTTTCATCGGCAGCTTCAGGTTGAAGATCGCCTCACGGCACCAGCCTGCCTCCAGCCAGTCCGCCATGCGCGCGGCCACCCGTGACGGCTTGTCCACGATGTCGCAGACCAGCCAGGTAACCGATTTCGGTGGTACCCAGGAGAAGGCGTCCTCGCGGTGGTGCTCCACCTGGGTGGTTGCCATCAGCGCGGCATCCATCGGCCCGTTGTCCACTGCGTGCACGTACATGCCGCGGCGCACCAGCTGCCAGGTCCAGCCACCCGGGGCCGCGCCCAGGTCCACGGCCTGCATGCCCTGCGCCAGGCGCGTGTCCCAGGCATCCCGCGGGATGAAAGTGTGCCAGGCCTCCTCCAGCTTCAGGGTCGACCGGCTGGGCGCCTCGCGCGGGGAGCGCAAATGCAGGATGCCCCCGGGCCACTCGCTGCGTTCACCGGGGCGGCTGATACCCAGCTGGACGCAATCGCCCGCATGCCAGAAGACGTGCAGGCGTTGTCCGTCCGCCTGGGGGCACAGCACTCCGCGCTTGCGCAGCACCGCCGCGAGCGGCCGTTCCACGGCCTTGATCAGGCGGCGCAGGCCCTTGCCATCGTTGGTATCCGGCATCTCGTGCCAGATGGACTCGACCGCCAGGCCCGAGGCGACCGCTTGCTCGATGATCGGAGTCAGGCGGTCCACCCGGTCCAGGCTCTCGAGGGCCGGAAACGCGGGGAACACCTGTCGCGCGAAGATCAGCTCCTCGAAGGGCAGCGCGCCCGCCAGCGCCTCCACAGTGCAGCCCGCCGGTTCGAAATGGACGTACCCGGTGCCTGGCTGCACGCGCGCAAAACCGCCCAGGCCGGCCCGCGCTGCACGATCCGTCAGCTCCGCTGTCAGGTCCGCCTCGAAGCCGGCGCGGCAATACAGCAGCAGGCCGGAAAAGCCTGATCCGCTCGCTTCCATCCCGGAACCCCTCTCCCCAAACAAAAAAGCCGCCGGACACCCGAATGGTGCACGGCGGCTGCGAGACTACCCGGCCCGCTTGCGCGGGCCAAGCGAAACGCCGATCAGCGGTCCAGGCCAGGGTTGTCCCCGACGTTCTTCAGCTTCGGCAGGTAGGGCTTGCCGGGGCTGATGGTTTCGCGATCACGCAGATACCCGGCGACCACCTCCCAGACCGGATCGGTATCCAGCGGCTCGTGGACATTGGCCCAGCCGGCCACCACGTAGTTCTTGTCCGGATCCAGCGGCTCACCGTTGATGTGCATGTCGCTGATACGACTACCCATCGACTCGTGCGGATCGATGGTGTATTCGATGCCGGAGGTTCGCACCATGTCCCCGCCGCGGTGATGGTAGGGATTGGCATTGAAGATCGAGTTGGCCACGTCCTCCAGGGCATTCTTCAGCTGCGCACCGGTCATCTCGTTGCGCTGCGTCTCCGAATAGGTGGTCGCGGTTTGCGTCATCAACTCCTCGAAGGTGATGGGCGAACCCGGCAGGACGCTAATGCCCCAGCGGAAGCCGGGCGACAGGGCCACCTCGGCATCCATCTCCTTGATCATCGCATCCATGATGACCTCGTCGAAGGTGCCGTTGAAGTTGCCCCGGCGGTAGAGAACACCGTCGGTTACGGCCAGTTCTTCATTCAATTTGTCCTCATAGGGCTCGCGCACCGTGCGGATGTGCTCCTCCATCTCGGCGTCCGGCTCGATCAGGTTGGAGAACACCGGCAGCAGCGTGAACTTGTAGTCACGGATACCGCTGTCGGTCACGTCCAGATCCATCACCCCGACAAATTTGCCGTTCGAACCGGCGTTGGTGACCAGCGTGGTCTCGCCACCGGCATTTTCGATCTCCATCGCGCCCGGCACCGCGTCATGCGTATGCCCGCCCATGATGATGTCCACATCGCGCAGGCGACGGGCCATCTCCATGTCGGTGACCATCCCGTTGTGCGACAGGATCGCCACGACCTTGGCGCCCTTCTCGCGGCACTCGTCAATCATGCGCTGCATGTTCTCGTCGCGGATGCCGAAGCTCCAGTCCGGGAACATGTAGTCGGGGTTGGCCACGGATGTATAGGGAAACGCCTGGCCGATCACGGCGACCGGCACGCCATTCATCTCGCGGATGGTATAGGGCTCGAAGACCGGGTCGCCCCAGTCGCGATCCTCGATGTTCTGTGCCAGGAACTCGATGTTGTTGGGTTTAAAATCGTTCTCGATGATTTCCTTCACCCGGTCGTCACCGAAGGTGAACTCCCAGTGGCCGACCATGATGTCCACGCCCAGCAGTTTCTGCGCATCGACCATGTCCTGCCCGTTCGTCCACAGCGACGTCGCCGAACCCTGCCAGGTGTCGCCACCATCCAGCAGCAGGGAATTCGGGCGCTCCGCGCGCAGCTTCTGGATCAGCGTGGACAGGTGGGAGAACCCACCCAGACGACCGTATTTCTCGGCCGCGTACTTGAAGTCCATGTGGGTGACGGCATGCGCCAGCGGCGTGCCCGGCTGGATGTCGAAGTACTCGAGCATGTCCTTGCCGGCGAGCACCGGCGGCTTGCCCTGCATGTCGCCCACGCCGATGTTGACGTCCGGCTCGCGGAAGTAAACCGGCTTCAGCTGTGCGTGACAGTCGGTGTAGTGCAGCAGGGAGACGTTGCCGAACTTCGGCAGGTCGTACATATCCGCCTCCGCCGGTCGCCAGGACCCCTTCTCCCCGGCCCAGGCATTCATCGAGAAGCCAGCGGCACTCGCGGCAACCATGGCCTCCAGAAATTCTCTGCGCGTCAGACTCATGTGGTTCTCCTTGGTGGCTTGGTCTTGTCCGGGGTGCCCATCGCACCCCCTACCAAGCCCCCGACGTCTACCAGCCTCAAATGTTCCCCCGGGCGGACGCGGAAACACCCACGTCGACAGCGCGTTTGCGTTCGTTTAGACCGAGATCGAAAGAGAAAGGCCCCACTTCCCCGGCGTTGGCGAAATTCTGGATTTTTGCGAATAGGTTCACATTTGGTCCTGGTCCTGGTCCGGGCACAAAAAAGCCTGCTATCCGCAGATAGCAGGCCAAGACGCGACATACACCGTCGGAAGCTAACGGCCCGCATCGCACGTTGGGGGTACGTGCATTCCCTGCTGGCCGCACATCGGATCCGACGACGTCAGGCTAATCAGACACCGGCCGGTCTTTGTTGATCCAGATCAACAGATACGTCGATCCAGATAAAGCATCCCTCCGTGCGGACTTGTGCACCGCCGCATCACGCGGCGTACTTGCCCTGCGCTGCCAGCCCGTTGTCGCGGGCACGTTCGTACACCGTCTCCTGTGCCTTCTCGAAATTGCTGGCCATATCCTTGCCCCACAGCTCCATGGCGGCTTGCTGCATGCCCCGGCCGTAGGAGAACGACAATGGCCAGGGAGCACCGCCGATCCGGTTCATCGCATCCAGGTGATTGGTGGCATCGGCATCGCTTTGGCCCCCGGAGAGGAACACGATTCCCGGCAGGATCGCGGGCACCGCGGACTCCAGGCAGCGCAGTGTCGCGTGCGCAACGTCCTCCACACTGGCCCGTTCGGGGCAGTCCTTGCCCGGCAGTACCATGCTGGCCTTGAGGATGGTGCCCTCGAGCAGGACGTGGTGCTCGTACAGCGCCTTGAACACGGCCCGCTGGGTCGCCTCGGTCACGCCGTAGCAGGTTTCGATGTCGTGGCTTCCGTCCATCAGGACCTCCGGCTCCACGATCGGCACAATGCCCTGCTCCTGGCACAGCGCGGCATACCGCGCGAGGGCATGCGCATTCGCCTCGATGCAGGTGTCGGTGGGCATCGTCTCGCCGATGGTGATCACCGCGCGCCACTTGGCGAAGCGCGCGCCCATCTTGGCGTATTCCTCCAGCCGTTCACGAAGGCCATCCAGCCCCTCGGTCACCTTCTCGCCCGGGAAGCCCGCCAGGTCCTTCGCCCCGGTATCAACCTTGATACCCGGCAGGATGCCGGCCTCGTTCATCACGTCCACGAACGGCTTGCCGTCGCGGGTGGACTGGCGGATGGTCTCGTCGTACAGGATCGCGCCCGAGATGTACTCGTTCAGCTGCGGCGTGGTCAGCAGCAGCTCGCGATAGGTGCGGCGGTTCTCCTCGGTATTCTCGACGCCCACCGCACCCAGGCGCTTGCCGATCGTGCCAGTGGATTCATCGATGGCAATGATGCCCTTGCCGGGTGCCACCATCGCTTCGGCCGTCTCTACCAACTGATCGATCTTCATGCCTGCTCCTTGCATTTCTGCGTGGGACTGCGCATTACTTCTGCTTGGGACTGAATAGGGAGAGTAGTCACCCTCCGCGGGTTCTTCCAACCCGACAAGGAAAACCCCACCACAGTTTCCGGAACAGCACGAAAGGCCGTGTCCACGGCGCATGAAAACGGTTCAGGCGTATTCGCCCGCCGCGTGCCCGGAGGCCCACGCCCACTGGAAGTTGTGGCCGCCAAGGTGCCCGGTCACGTCCACCACCTCGCCAATGAAGTAAAGCCCCGGGATCGACCGGCATTCCATCGTCTTGGATGACAGCGCAGCGGTATCCACCCCGCCCAGTGTCACCTCCGCGGTGCGGTAGCCCTCGGTCCCGGATGGCCACACCGTCCACGGCTGGCACACGGCCACCACCTGCTCGATATCCGCATTGCTCAGGCGCTCCACTGGCCGGTTTTCCACCCAGAGCTCGCACCAGCGCTGCGCGACCCGGCGCGTGAGCTGCTCGCCCAGCACGCTCTTCAGTTCCAGCTTCGGCCGTTGCTCGCGCAGGTCGCGCAGATGTGCCGCCAGATCCACCCCCGGGAACAGGTCGATCGCGACCGCCTGCCCCTCTTCCCAGTAGGACGACGCCTGCAACACCGCCGGCCCGCTCAGCCCGCGATGCGTAAACAAAAGGTTCTCGCGAAACCCCATGCCCCCGGTCGTCGTCACCGTATCCAGCGCCACACCCGACAGCCCGTCCAGCTCCTCCAGTGGTCGCCCGCTCAGGGTGAACGGCACCAGGGCCGGTCGGGTCGGCTGCACCGGTAGCCCCAGCGAGCGCGCCAGGTCCACCCCGAAGCCAGTGGCCCCCATGCGCGGGATGGAATAGCCGCCCGTGGCGATCACCAGCGACTCGCAGGCAATGGCCTCCGAGCCGGCCTTCAGGCGGTGCGGCGTGCCCGTTTCCACATCCGTCACCGGCGTGTCCGTGCGCACCGTGACACCGGCCGCCGCGCACTCGTCCAGCAGCATCCGCACGATGTCCTTCGACGAATGGTCGCAGAACAGCTGGCCCAGCTTCTTCTCGTGGTAGGGAATGCCGTGCTTTTCCACCAGGGCGATGAAGTCCCACTGGCTGTAGCGGCTCAGGGCGGATTTCACGAAATGCGGGTTCGCGGAGATGAAGTTCTCCGGCTCGCAATACATGTTGGTGAAGTTGCAGCGGCCGCCGCCGGACATCAGGATCTTCTTTCCCACGCGGTTGGCGTGGTCCAGCACCAAGACCCGCCGCCCGCGTCCGCCCGCCGTCAGGGCGCACATCAGCCCCGCCGCGCCGCCACCGATCACCACCACGTCAAAGGACGCTGCTGTACGCTCCGCCTCGCTCATGGCGGGCGATTCTACCCGAAGCGCCGGCCCCACCCGTCGGCGGGGCGCCACCCCGTCAGCGGAGCCACTCCTTGCGCACCACCAGGGTCTGGGCGATCAGGTCATGCAGGGCCTGACGGCGCCGGGTAAACGCCACCATGATGTAACCGATCATGAGGATCATGGCCGAAAGGGTGGTGGCAAAGTGCCGGGCCGTCGCGCGCAAGAACGAGATCCGCTCGCCGTCGTAGTCCACCACTCGCAGCCCGAACACCCGCTTGCCCAGGGTCGCCTGATACCGAGAGCTGTGCATGCCGGCCCAGTACAGCCACCCGACCACCACGTTCACCAGGAGCCACGCCACCTCGGCCGGTGGTATCGGATCCCCCGGCTCGCGCGGCACCATCGTCTCGGGGCTGATCACCGTCTGTGCCAGCACCTGCGGCAGGCCGATAATCAGCGCATCCAGAAGATACGCCCCCGCGCGCACCCAGAATCCACCGTAGGCGTTGCGATCCTGCGGCGGCCCCGACTCCGCCATCTCGCCCGCGGGGACGGAATCCATACGGCTGCCACAGCTCAGGCAGTAGCGGGCATCGTCCGGATTCGCTTGACCGCATTCCCTGCAGTTCATCATTGACCTCCTTGTAATCCGTTCAGTAGGGCGAAACGGCCGTGTTCTGGGCAAACCGGATCTGCCAGCCGTGGTCGGCGTCCTGCTCCAGCAGGAAACTCATCCGGGTGCGCAGGATACCGTCACCCCCATCCGGCAGCCCCGCGGGCATCGTCTCGATATCCGAGACGGTCAGCTTGGCCACGGCCAGCGCTCGATTCTCGTCCAGCATCTCGATGTGTTCCACCGCGATGTCCAGTGCCGTGCCGGCCAATGGCCCGGCGAACACCGCATCATGCCGCCGCGCATTCGCCTCGCGCCCGAGCAACCGACTTCCCGCCAGGTTCACCACCACCGAATCCGTCTGGTAGTCCCGCGCCCATGCGTCGCCATCCGCGGCCGCCCAGGCGCTCTGCTTCGCTTCCAGAAGGGTCTCGATCGCGGCTTCATCGCCAGCCGCCACCGGGCCGGAACAGGCCAGCAGCCCGACCACACCCGCCATCCACACCATCTTTCGCGTCATACCAGACTCTCCACCGTTGAACGAATCCCCTGTGTACAGGAGAGCTCCAACCCATGCCAGCCGAATGGCAGCGGTGCCCGCCCATCTCGTCACGCCGGCAATGCTTGCACCCCCGGCGGTGCCCTCCGCCCGGAAGGGCTGCAGGCACATCCCCTACAGCAACGGTTCCACCGGCAAAATCCGCGTCACGCCCGCGATAAAGCGCCGCCACACCCCCGCCTTCGGTTCGTACTGATACACATTCCCGTCCCCGTCTCGCCACTCCAGGCCACCCGTGGCATCGCGGCCCACCCGGAACGCCACCTGTGGCCGGATGCCCTGCTGGTGCAGGGCCTGCAGACGGTCGACCAGCACCGGATCTCGGAGGAACACCCCGGACTCGCTGTTGGTATGCGCCGAGCGCGGGTCCAGGTTGAACGAGCCGACAAAGGCCTCCTCGCGATCGAAAACCAGCAGCTTGGAATGCAAGCTCGCCTGCGAGGTATCAATACCGCGATCGCGCTCCAGGCGCGCCCAGCGCGGCGGACCGGTCGGGCGCAGCTCGAACAGCTCCACCCCCGCATCCAGCAATGCATGTCGACGCCGGGCATAGCCCGCATGGGTAAAGGCCACATCGTTGGCCGCCAGCGAATTCGTCAGCACCTGAACCCGCACCCCCGACTCGCTCATCTGCGCCAGCTGGGCGGTCCCGTCGCGCCCCGGCACAAAGTACGGCGAGACAATCAGCAGTTCCCGCTGCACGCCCCGCAGCCGCTCCCCCAGCGCGTCCGCCACGCGCGAGCCCGTACCCCGGCCCCGCGCCTTGGCCTCGTCGTCCACCACGAACTCCGCCCGTGTGGTCCACACATACGCCGCCGGATCATCGATCGGCTGCGGGACCGGTTGCCCATTCAGGGGTTCCATCTGCATCAGGGGATGGGTGTGATTCTGCGCCAGCCAGGCCCGCAAGGCGCCTTGCTGCATCGCGAGTCGGTCCGTTGCTCCCGCCTCGCGCGCCAGACGCTCGACCTCGATCGCCCCGGGGCTGTTCCAGAACTCAACGAACGAGCGGTCGATCTCCCGCACCAGCGGCCCCACCGCCACCAGATCCAGGTCCGCAAAGTTGTAGTCCGGGCTCGCCTCGAAGTACTCGTCCCCTACATTGCGCCCGCCGGTAATCGCCAGGCGCCCGTCCACCACCCAGGCCTTGTTGTGCATCCGGTGGTTCAGGTCGCTGCCACGAAAGAAGAACTCGGCGCTCGCCCGAAACAGACCCTCGCGCGTACGAAACGGATTGAAGACCCGCACCTCGATGTTCGAATGCTGGGCGATCGCGGCCAGCGTCGCGTCACGTCCGCGCGCGTCGATGTCATCCAGCAGCAGGGAGACCCGCACCCCACGATCGGCCGCCCCGAGCAACTCGCCCATCAACACCCGTCCGGCGGCATCGTCCCGCCAGATATACGACTGCACCTGGATCCGCTCGCGCGCCATGCGCACGCTCATCACCCGCCAGCGAAACGCCTCCGCGCCCTCGTCCAGCAACCGGAAGCCCGTCTTCGCGTCATCCCGGGCCGGCTCGAACCCCTCCAGCCACTCCGCCAGCGGTCCCTCCGACGCGGGGGGCTCCAGCGCCTGCCATGCGCGTTCCGGCGCCGGCTGCAACGGCGCACAGCCGGCCGCGAGTGCCAGAAAGAGCACCGCGAGAACCCACGAAAACCCAACCGGATAGCGCATCAACAAGCAATCGCCGGACGCGAAGCCCCCTTTCAAACCGCAAAACGGGTATCAGCCTGACGCCGCGCCGCCGCCCTGTCGACACAGCCCCCCCGAACCCCGGACACAAAAAAAGCGAGCCGGGCGGACCCTGACTCGCTTTTTTCAACAAACTGGTAGGCGCGATTGGACTCGAACCAACGACCCCCACCATGTCAAGGTGGTGCTCTAACCAGCTGAGCTACGCGCCTGTCGTCTTCGAGCCGCGTATTCTACCGACTCCCCGCCCCCTGTCAAAGCATCCGTTAAGTCATTTTACGGGCCGCGTTATGGCGGCCGGAACACGGCACCCGGGACGCCCGACATTTCACAGGCGATTGGGCGCTTGCCGGTCGGCGCGCGTTCCCGCCGCGCAACGCACGGGGATGCGGACAGCCGTTTCCCGCCCGGGGCCCAACCGGCCTCAGCCCCGTTTCACCGCCTTTTCATAGAGCCCCGGAAAGCGCCCTTCTGGATCGCACTCGCGCTTGAGGGCCTCGTAGGCCGGGCGGTCGTAGTTCTGCCAGAAGGTGGCTTCGTCGTAGGTGCTGCGCGAATACAGGCTCTTCTTGCCGCCGTGTTTCGCGACCAGTTCCTCGACCCGAGCGTTGTAATAACCGTCGGGCTCGCTGGAACGGACGATGTCCCAGAAGCCGAAGTTGATGTACGCCGTATCGGGACGCAGCTCGAACAACGAGAACCCGGCCTCTGGCACGACAAACGGGCAGATCCACACCGGACGGATCCCGATTTCGGCCTCGAAATCGGCCAGAAACGCCGCGGCGTTGGCGATCGGGATGTCGACGTCCTGGATCACCGCCTCGCTGCGCGGCCGTACGGCGTGGAGCAGGCTCAGCGGCCAGCGGCGGCTGGCGCGCATGATCTTCTGGTAGGTCACGCTCGACAGGCGCTTGCGCCCGAGCAGCAGGCGCACCGGCTTGAGGTGGGCGCCAACATTCCTGCTGCACCAGAACCAGTCGGTGTCCCAGCGCCAGAGGTAATCGTGGATGCTCAGATAGTCCTCGCGCCGCTCGCGGAGGCTCCGCCAGTACTGGCGCATCCAGGTGTAGTCGCTGGCCTCGGTGCCCGCCGGCGGCGATTCCACGCAATGCGCGCGGGTCAGCACGAAATCGCCGGGTGCGAAGTACACGCCATCGAGAAACGCGCAGGTCGGGTGCGCGCATTCCTCGGCGATTGCGGAAAACAGCGCCTCGGGGTCGCGGAAGCGGGTGTGCTCGAGCCGCACATAAGGCTCCACCCGAATCAGCCGCAGCCGGACCCGCGTGGCGTACCCGAGGCTGCCGTAGGAGTTCGGAAAGCCGTGGAACAGTTCCGGGCGCTGCTCGCGCGAGCAGGTCAACACGCGCCCGTCGGCGACCATGACGTCGAGCTCGTCCACCGTGTCGTGCACCAGGCCGTAGCGGAACGCGCCCGACTCGATGCCGATCCCGGTGGTCGCGCCGCCGACCGTAATGCTCCTGAGCTCCGGCACGATGGCCGGTGCCAGCCCGTACGGCAGGGTTGCGTCGACCACGTCGGCATAGGTCGTCATGCCCTCCACCTCGGCAATGCAGGCCTCGGCGTCGATCTCGATCACGTGGTTGAGCGAAGCCACGTCGATCTCCGTCCGGCGGGCCTCCTCGCGCGGCCTGAACAGGTTGCTGGTGGACTTTCTGAGGCGCACCGGGCCGTCGGACCCGGCCAGCGCGGCGGCCATCGCCTCCACACGATTGCGGTGGGCGGCCCAGGCGGCGCTGCTCATCGGATCGGCTCGTAACGCGGCAGATCCCCGTGACTGAGCACGAGCTGCCATAGATTCAGATGACGGGCCCGGAACGCGCCGGCACAGCTGAGCAGGTAATAGCGCCACATCCGATAGAAGCGTTCGTCCAGGCCTTCGCTTTGTTTCAGCTCCGGCCAGGCGGCGACGAAATTGTCATCCCAGGCCATCAGGGTGCGGTCGTAGTCCGGGCCGAAGTTGTGCCAGTCCTCCAGCACGAACACCCCCTCCTTGGCCCGGGTGAGCTGCGCCTCGGACGGGATCACGCCACCGGGAAAGATGTATTTGGCGATCCAGCGGTCGGTACTCCTGCGGCTGACGTTGCCGCCAATGGTGTGCAGCAGCATCAGGCCACCGGGCTTCAGACGGGAGCGCGCGAGTTCGAAGAAAGCGCGAAAATTCTTCGGCCCGACGTGCTCCATCAGCCCGATGCTCACAACACGATCGTATTGCCGGGATTCCCTGGCCGCCTCGCGGTAGTCCTGCTGCCGGACATCGACCGGAAGGCCCTCGCAGAGCCCTCTCGCGTACTCCACCTGCTGGCTGCTGATGTTGTAGCTGTCCACCTCGCAGCCGTGCTCGGCGGCCAGATACCGGGCCAGTTCGCCGAACCCGCCGCCCAGCTCGAGCACGCGCATGCCCGGCTCCAGATGCAGCTTGCGCGCGATCAGGTCCAGCTTCGCGCGCTGGGCTTCGTCCAGGGTCGCCTCGGCCCCGTCGGGGCCGTAATAGGCGCAGGTGTACTGCATGGTCGGCCCGAGCATGGCCTCGTAGAGCCGGTTCGAGAGGTCGTAGTGCTGCTCCGCGACCCGCCGCGAGCGCCGGCGACTCTGCTCATTGGCGAGCCAGCTTAGCAGCACCCGGCCGAGTACCGCGGGGCTGCGCACCTTGTGCTCCAGGTGCGCCCGGAGGATCCGGAAGAACAACTCGTCGAGCCGCTCGACGTCCCACCAGCCGTCCATATAGGCCTCGCCGGTGCCGAGCGACCCCTCGGCCAGAATCCGCTGATACAGCCCCTCTTCGTGGACCTGGATATCCCAGGGCCGCTCGCCGCCGACCTCGATGTCAGCGCTGCGCAAGAGTTCCGTAACTTGTTGTCTTGCCGACATGCTCGTGCTCCGTGCAGCAATCGGATTGCCGGTTTGCGCCACCGGACTAAGCGAAGAGCCTGCCACTCAAGAAGACAAAGGCCATGACCCCTCTCAAGCCCAAGGGTACTGTGGATGGCTTGCCACTGCGACCGTTCTCGGACCGGTACTGCTCACTACTCTAACCTCACCTCGTCATCCTGGGTGCACCGAGGTCTCCTCTCCTTGCAAGAAGTCTTCACACGCCCCGCGACGGACACCCAATCGGCACCGAGTAGCTCGTAAGGAACAGCGGGAGTGAATCCGTTACGATGCCGGGAGCAGAGCAATCACGCCGAGGGGTAAACATGAGCGAAGGATCGAACGGTACACAGGCACTGGAAGAACTGGCTTCTCGTGTAGAAGCGTTCGTAACGGAACGCGACTGGGCCCAGTTCCACTCGCCCAAGAACCTGTCGATGGCGCTGGCCGGCGAGGTCGGCGAACTGATCGAGCACTTCCAGTGGTTAACTCAGGAACAATCGCGAGCGCTATCCGGCGAGGCCCGTGAGTCGGTCCGGCAAGAGATCGCAGATGTGCAGATCTACCTGCTGCTCCTCGCGCGCAAGCTCGATATCGATCTGGTGGAAGCCGCCAGCGACAAATTGGAGATGAACGCCCGCAAGTACCCGGTGGAAAAGGCCCACGGCAACGCACGTAAGTACTCCGAGCTTTAACAGCCGTCATCACGAGAACGCAGGCGACCGTACGGCACGATTGAGCGACCTGGACGAACTCCCTCAACCCTCAAGCTGACCGACGTATTCGCCCACGACCACTAACTCGGAAAGCGCATCCTCCTCCAGCATGATCGGCTGATAGCCCGGCAGACTGGACTCCGGCTCGAGGATGATCCGAGCATGGCGCCACTCCGTGTCCGAATCGGCGATTTTCTCACTGTGGTAACGCTTGATGGTGAAACTGGCACCCGTATCCGGGTCGTCGATGTCGCGGTGCTGCACCAGTACGATCTTGCCCTCGCGCGTGCCGCCCCCAGGCGGCGCGAACAGGCACCACGCCCCATCCGGAATCCGGCGATTCATCGATCCCCCGACTACCTGGGCGATGAACATGCCGGGCTTTGGTGCGATGAAGTCGGGCGGTGTCACCCAATCGAAAGCCTCCGGATTCTGTTCAACATTTTGCAGGTCGCTGAAACCGCCAGCAGCCGCCTTGAACGAAACCACCGGCAACGCATTTTCGAAAGGCTCGACCTCCTCCAGTGCTAGTTTCGGGAACGGCAGGGTATTCGTATCGACGTCGCCGGCGTCCGCCACATCAGGCTCTCCAGCGTCTCGATTTACAAGCGCGCGGAAGTATTCGTTGGTCTCCGGGTCCGCCGACCAAATCAGGCACCCTTTCATCCCGCGGCTCATCAGCGTGCGGTAGGTGTTCTTGATGATCTGGTCGGCCTTCTTGCGCGCCTGATCCGGGTTTTCCTTCAGTGCCTTCTTGTAGCCCTTGATGGAGGCATCGTTCTTTGAACGCGCCTCCGGGACCGTGATCACTTCGCCATCGCGTACGATCAGGTCCGGCCCGATGATCACGCCCACATAATCCAGCTCCAGCCCCTGGCTGGTATGGATACAGCCGATCTGGTGCACCGAATTCGGCTGAATCATCCAAGTGGAACCGTCCTTGTCCAGGTTCCACTGCATCGCGAAGTTGTGCTCCGCGAACCGGATATCCATCGCCTCCGCGTTCTTCTTGCTGTCCCAGTCCCAGCAGTAGCCAGCCAGCAGCCGCGCCCGGTTGGCCTCCACGTTCCGCGCGAAGATGCGATCACGCAGCTCGATGGGCGAATTGACGACCTCGACCGAGTAATCCAGCTCGTCCAGGTTCTCGTTCGCGGTCTCCCGGATCTGCAGCGCCTGATCCAGCCAGGCCAGGTAGCCGTCAGAACCGGCACAGCGAAACTGCGAGCGCAACTCAGCGTAGTGGATAGTCGCCCCGGCGGCCTTCGCCCACCGTTCGATCTCCTCGCGCGAGCCAATATCCTTCCAGTGGATCCGCTGCTCCTCGTCCAGAAAGAACACCGCCGTGCGTGCGGCGCGGATGATCTCCTTGGCCTGGTTCTCCCCCAGGTTCTGATACATGCCCGACTTCTCGTTCAGCCGGTGGGCCTCGTCCACGATCAGGGTGTCGAACGTGTCCGGCTCCGTCTCGTGATAGGAACCGGAACCTCGGAACAGGTTGCTGATCCGGCTCTTCTTCATCGTGCCGGTCAGTCGGGCCTCGTATACCGCCCTGGGCGCCGCATTACGCGTCACGTACTGGGCCACCTTGCCCTGCCGGGTTAGCTCCCCGAGCAGGTTCACAGCCACCACCGACTTCCCGGTCCCCGGTCCGCCCTGCACGATGAACACCTGTTTCCCGTGCTCTTCGGCGATCGCGGAAAGATCCAGCGCGCTCTCGAAAACCAGCTTCTGGTCATCGATCATCAGGAACTCGGCATTGCCCTCCAGAAGTGACGCCAGATGATCCGCCAACGACTTCGACGGACGGATCCGACCGTGCTCGACCCGATAGAGGATGTCGTTGGCATCCCCCTCGCGCACATGCTGGCTCAGGAACCGGGCGAGCTTTTCGGTATCCGCCTTCAGGAAGGCCGGGGCGCGTTCCAGGTGCTCGTGATAACGCTCATCCCCGATGGCTGGTGACAAGCTGTTGTGCAGGTAGGCGCAGGGATGTAACCCGATATTGTCGGTCTGCACCGTCTCGTTGTAGTCCTCCAGCAGCGCCGCATAGGACCACGCCTGGTAGGACGGATGCGTGACTTCCCGTTCCCGTCCGCCGACGAAGGTGCGCACGAGCGCATCCTTCTCGGTCGCCTCCACATGCTCCCACTGCTTAAGCTCGACGATCACTGCTGTGTCACGCCCGTCGCTGTTGCGCCCCGTCAGAATGAAGTCCACCCGCTTCGAGGTCTGCGGGATCATGTATTCGATCGCCACGCCCGCATCATCCGGGATCCTGGATGCGCTGAGCACGTTTTCCATGTACTGCATCGAGTTGCGCCAGGACGTGATCTCGTTGGGAGAGGGCTTGCCCTTCCCGCTTCCCAGCATCCTTGCCAGAATGCGATCCTCGATCTCGTTGCCGCGCACATGCTCGATGAACCGGCGCTTATCGGCCGTGTAGATCAGCATCGTGACGCCCCCTGCCCCCGCCTAAAACTCTGCCTCCTAACGCGCACTACAACACTCCTTGTCTGCCGAATATGTAAACCGTTCGGAGACAACCGCTCGACCAGCCCCGCCAGTCCCTGCGCGCTCCCTCGTCATCCCATCCCTTGGCATCAATGCCGTCGTTCCCTGGCATCGTACCGAACTCCGCCCTGCTCCAGTAATTGCGGCTACGCCTGCATGCACACGCGCCATTTGCTCAAGATTGATATGGTCTCCCCGAAGGAGCCGACGAACAACTTGGACAACCAACGAGAGAGCTGCACGGATGGGGCTATCAGACCGAGATTACGACCGCGACGGGCCGCCCCGTCGTAAACGGGGACGGCAACCTCGTCACTCGGAAGAGCCGGCGATGGACCGGAGCACCAAGCAACTCCTCATGATCGTGCTAATCCTGGCGCTCGTGCTCGCCCTAGCCTACCTGTTGCACTACCACATGCAGATCCGGGCCGTGAACAACATGCTGGAGCGACTGGGAGTCGTTCAGAACGAAGCAGCAGAGCAGCTCGTCAAACCGGCGATCGACGGTCTGCGCAGTCAACAGGAACGCCTGCAACAGCAACACCGGCATCAAGAGGCGGCCCGTCAGCGCGAAGAGGCGATCCGTCAGCGCGAAGCCGCCGAGGCCCGAACGGAACGAGCGTTTGAACGCGCGTTCATCGCCCAGTATGAGGTCCCGGCAGGCTGCGACAGCTGGGACTCCGAAGCGCAGATGGTCGAGTGCACAAACCACCGCATCCGCGCGCGCCGCGAGTTCCGGGGCGAATTCTTCCGCGAACCCGCGCCCAACCAGCTCCTGCTGGAGGGTACTCGGTGATGACGGCGCAGACATCCATCCGCCTGCACCTGTCGTCCGTTCCGCCTCACCCAAACAAAAGTTACAGCCTGAACCCGGTGTCGCCCACCGCAACCCGCCTTGGCTCACCCCTACACGAACTGCGCGACGACCTCGACCGCGCCGTCTTCGACGCCTACGGTTGGAACGACCTCGCCGACCGCCTCGTCGGCCGCCCCGGCGCCACCACCCTGCTGCCGGACAAACGGCGCCGACCAGGCCGAAGCCGAAGAAGAACTCCTCAGCCGCCTTGTCACACTCAACACGGCACGCGCCGCCGAAGAAGCCCAGGGCCACATCCGCTGGCTGCGCCCCGACTACCAGGCCCCCGAAGCCACCCAGACCACCGCCACGCTGGAAGCCAAACCCGAGGCCGCCGCCGACACCCCGACCGAACCGGCCAAAAAGCCCACCTGGCCCAAATCCATGCCCGACCAGGTCGAAGCCGTCCGCCGCCTCCTCGCCATCGGCCCCCAAACCCCGGAAGCCCTGGCCAGCCACTTCAAGCGCAAACCCACGAAGTCGATCCTCCAGGTCCTCGCCGCCCTCCAAATCCTCGGCCAGGCCGCGACGGACAACGACCACTGGCGCCTGACATGGCAATCGACCAGCAGCATCAAGGGTTCACCGCCCGGCCATGGCCCCAACCCGCATCGACAGCCGCGCGAGATAACACGCTGCTAAAAACCACCGCGGCGACACATCCGCCTGATTTAACGACGGTTTCTGACGCCACGCGCCCGGTTCAATATCCAATCAAACACGCGCGCACGTTCATCCAATATCCGTGCGCGCTACCCAATCACTGTTAAGACGCAGAGAGAGGTAATGTGAAGCTAGAGACACAGGTCACTGGTAATATTGGTTTGTATTATGTGTGCTATCACCTGTCCCGATTGGGCTGGAATGTGATGCCAACTGCTCGAAACGCACGCGGAATCGACCTTATTGCCTATGACAAGACGGGGACTGAGTTCATTGGTGTCCAGGTGAAGGCGTTAACAAAGCGGGCTCCCGTACCGCTGGGTTCGAGCCTCGACAAGATCATGGGTGACTGGTGGGTAGTGGTCAATAATATTGGGAAGGAGCCATCGACGTATATTCTTCGACCTAGCGAAGTGCGCGATTTGGCTCATAGGGGCGAGAAGGACCGCCGGGTCAGTTATTGGCTCCAGCCGAGATCATATTGTGTGGACGAATTCAGTGAAGCTTGGGGGAGAATCGGCAATGGCCACTAGCGTCTCAACCAGTGGCTCGAGTTCGCCCCGGCCCTGTCCGGGCCTCCGCCGGACGGGCTTTCCGCGTTCGCTTCACGCCCGCCGCTCAGCTTGGCGTTATGTGTGAGCGCGAGCGATTCCTGAACGATCTTCATAGGGCTCCCAAGACATGAAAGTTTCGGCGTATAGCCAGTCTGATCGACAGGAAATAGAGGCCCTCTTTACCCGGACGTTCTCTGATTCAGAAGGTGAGTTCGAGGGAAAGCGGATCGGACATTTGGTGCATGAGTTGATGAATGGAACGGAGACCGATGACATGTTCGGGTTCATCGCTACCGAGCAAGGGCGGATAGTCGGCTGTATCTTTTTCACGAGATTGTCATTCAGCGCCCACGTAAAAGCGTTTATGTTGTCACCGGTTGCCGTTGATCCAGGCCATCAGCGCATAGGCGTTGGCCAAAAACTGATTAATCTTGGCATTCAGCACTTGCGTGAACAGGGTGTCGGACTCATTTTTACCTATGGTAATCCGAACTTCTATTCGAAAGTGGGTTTCGAGCACGTACCTCAGGAGGTTGCTAAAGCGCCGTTTAAACTAACCCATCCAGAGGGGTGGCTGGGGCAGTCGTTGGATGGAGGCAGTCTTGAACTCCCGCTGGGCCAGGCTTATTGCGTTGAGGCATTCAATGATCCTCAGTATTGGTAACCTTTTCTACCGGACCGACAATCACATAACAATTCGCGTAAGGTGGACGTCCCTGACGGGCCGCCGCTTCGCTCCGCGTTATAAGCCATAGGCGACTCTCGTGATGAAAAACGGGGACAGATTTATTTTCTCACGTCGGACGTGACGGAGGAAAAACGGGGACAGGGAAAAACGGGGACAGATTTATTTTCTCACGTCGGACGTGACGGCGGACGGCCAGGACGCCGCCGCTCAACGCGACAACCGATGATCTGCTCCACCTCATCCACAAAACGCTGGTTGCCGGTGAGTTGGCCGCGCTGCAATGCCTCGCGCATCAGCGACAGCTCCTGCTCCGGGACGCCCTGCTCCACGAACCGCGCATAGCGGACACGCCGTTCGGCGTTGTCAGCCGCGAGCTCGCGATACGCCGGGTCGAAATCGATCCAGCACTCCGCCTCGCCCATGCGCTGGCGGTAGCTGGACCAGGGGTACGCTCCGGCGGCCGGCACCATTCGCGCTCGTACCGGGTTCAACTCGATGTAGCGCGTACACGCAAGAAGATACGTCTCTGTCTGCACCGGGCTGGACTTGTAGCGCCCTTCCCACAACGTACCGGAGCGCCCTTCCAGTCGATTGCGATACCGCGTGGCACGCGCCGCCAATGCCTTCATCAAGCGGCCCATTGCAGCCACTTCTTCGCCTGGCCCCAGCAACAGGTGCACGTGGTTGCTCATCAGGCAGTACGCGTACACCCGAATATCCAGCGCACTACTCAGCTCCCGCAGGTCCTCCAGGTACCGCTCGTAATCCTCGTCCTCCGCAAACACGACCTGCCGATTGTGCCCGCGCTGCACCACATGGTGCGGCATATGCGGCAACACCACTCGCGCCATCCTTGGCATACCTCTCCTCCTGCATCACCGCCGCATCCTTGCGGCCGAAAAGAAATCTGTCCCCGTTTAAGTCCGTTTAAGTCCCGGACGCCAGAGGTTCAGAGCCTGTCGTAATGGCCACCGATGGCGAAGATGTAGATCGCCTGGTCGTCGAAGCGGTAGATCAGGCGATCCCGGGCGGAGAGACGCCGGGACCAGAAGCCCGACAGCGAATGCCGAAGGGGCTCCGGCTTACCCGTACCTGTGGCCGGGTCGTTTCGGAGCATTTCCTTGAGGGTTCGGCGCAGGGCTCGATGTAGCTTTGGGTCGCGCTCCCGGAGCGTTTCGTAGGCGGCCCAGGTATTACCCTCGAATACCAGTGATCTCATCCATCTCCCCTTCCGTGGGACGGTAGCCTTCTCCCTTCCGATGGGTAACGGCCGAATCGGCGATTTGCTGCATCAGGCTGGAGTTCTGCAGGACGTAGAGCGTTTCCTGCTCCCGCTCCCAGTCATCCGCACTCATCACCACAAAGGCCTCACCCGCTCGGCGCGTGACCTTGAGCGGCGTGTGCGTAGTGACGGCCTCTTCCACGAAGGCCTTCAGGTTCTCGCGAAACCGGTTCACGCTGACTGTTTCCATGCCGGACCTCAAACGTACGGGAGTACCGTACCAATATAGACATCCTTCAGGTTCGGTTCAATTGCGTCTTCCGGCCCATCGAGAGGACTTTGGGGTCAGACCTTGCCTTTTGCCCTCGCATCAAGGGCCTACGGGGTCAGATCTTGCCTTTTGCCCATTCAGCCAACGCTGGCCGCACCGAGCAAGGGGCAAGATCTAGCAAGAAAAACGGGGACAGATTTATTTTCTCAGGCAAAAGGCAAGGCCTGACCCCGAAGTCCCGTGGGGACAGACAGGCAAAAGGCAAGGCCTGACCCCGAAGTCCCCACTCTGACGACACGCGGCGTACTCTTCTGTAGAAACACGGCCTTGTTCTTCCTCCACGGAAGATAGGATCTCCCGGGGTCGGGAGAATCGAGGAAGACGGGGTCAGACCACGGTAAGCCGGCGGACAGCATGTGAGTGAATGAGGCGTCATAGTGAAAACACTGACTTTCAGGTATTGGGACCGCATTCGATCCAGCTTATGGTTCATCCCCACCATGATGGCCCTGGGCGCGGTGTTTTTGGCCTTCATAAGCGTCGCCCTGGATAGGCCGGTGACGAACTGGTTGTTGCGTTCGTGGGGCTGGACATTCACCGCTGGAGCCGAGGGGGCCAGCGCCGTGCTGGGGATCATCGCCGGATCGATGATCACCATCGCTGGAGTTGTGTTTTCGATGACGCTGGTCGCCCTGTCGCTGGCGACGTCGCAGTTGGGGCCGCGCTTGCTCCGCAATTTCCTGCGCGATACGACGACTCAGGTCGTGCTGGGCACGTTCGTCGCCACCTTCCTGTATTGCTTGCTCGTCCTCCTTACCATCCGGCGCGCGGAGGAGGTTGCTTTCGTTCCTCATGTATCAATCACGCTCGGCGTGCTCTTTGCGGTCGCGAGCGTGGGGGTGCTGATCTATTTCATTCACCACGTGTCTGTTTCGATGCAGGCCAACGAAATCGTGGCGCGCGTGAGCGAGGAGTTGATCGCCGGGGTGGACCGCCTGTTTCCGGAACACATCGGGCGGGCGAAGCCACGGACGTCGGCAACACCACCCGAGTCGGCATTTCTGGACGCATTTGACCGGGAGGCTCGTCCCATTCCAGCGAGCGCGGACGGATACATTCAGTTCATCGACACGGACGCCTTGATCGAGTTGGCGATGCAAAAGGATGTGGTCATTCGACTGGAGCGGGTACCCGGCGACTATGTGGTCTCCGGCGGCCCGCTTATGCTGGTCTGGCCGGGAGAGAGGGCGGCCGATGTGCCCGCGGATCAGGTCAACAACACCTTTGCCCTGGGTAACCAGCGGACTTCGGGCCAGGACATCGAGTTCGCGGTTACCCAACTCGTGGAGGTCGCTCTGCGTGCCCTCTCCTCGGGAGTGAATGACCCGTTCACGGCCATTACGTGCGTAGACCACCTGGCGTCCGCGTTGAGTCGTTTGGCTACGCGAGACATGCCATCGCCCTATCGTTATGACAGTACGGATCAGCTGAGGGTGATTGCCCCAGGGTCTACTTTTGTGGACGTCACAGATGCGGCCTTCAACCAGATCCGACAAATGTCCCGCTCTAACACCGCGGTTACTGTCCGCCTGCTGGAAACGATCGCCGAGGTCGCGAGATTCGCACAGCGGCCAGAGGATCGCGCTGCGCTATTACGGCACGCTGAAATGATTGCCCGTGGGGCTCGCGAGGGACAGCCCGAAGTTGAGGACCGCCAGAAGGTAGAGGAACGCCTTCAATTTGCGAAAGAATTGTTGAGCGTGTCGCCAGGGTCTAAACAGACACCCGAACCATGACGGGGTCGGAACACGGTAACCCTCTGTAGGCACGAGATTTTCCTGCTCTCAAGGGCGGTTTCTGAGCCTGAAATGCTAACATCGGGGGTCAAACCTTGCCTTTTGCCCCCTGACAGCCGGTTGGAGCCCAGGCAGTTCCAACCGATTGCCACGGCCTCTGCGAGGCCTGGCAATGACCGCGGCCAATAGCGGGGGCAGACCTCACCTCTTGCCCTCCGCCTCACCTTCGAGTCAGAAACCACCGTTTGATCCGATAATGTCGGGAATCCGGGCGACTGTCCGGGTGCTTGACCCACGGGAGGGTGCTTTTCATGCTCGCCTCCTGAAAGGAGGAGTCGATGCAGTTCTCGCAAAAGGTGCAGCGGATCAGCGGGCGGTTGTTGAACGCCATCACGGTCGCTTTCGTGGTCCTGCTGGCGGGCATGATTGTGATTGTGGGCAACAGCCTGTGGCAGAACCAGCGCCTGCTGGACGAGCTGCATCACATCACGGAGGAGCGAGGACAGCGCATCCAGCTGGCGTCCGATCTGCTGGAGGCCGCCTACAATCGCCACCAGACCATGGTGAATCAGGTCATCACCGACGACCCCTTCGAGCGTGATGACCTGATGATGGAGTACCACCGCTGGGGGCACCGGGTCGGCGAGGTGCGCGCAGCCCTCGATGAGCGCGTGACCGAGGATTCGGCGCGGGCAAAGCTCCAGGAACAGGATGCCCTGATCCCGCAGATCGTGAAGCTGCAAGACCAGGTGGTGAACCTGGCGGCCCGCGAGGAGCTCGAGCCGGCCATGGCGATCCTGAGCGAGCGTCTGTTTGATCTTGATCGCGAGTTCGACAGCTCCATCGAGGCGTTGCGAGCACATGAACGCGCACAGATGGAAGCGGCAGCCGAGCGCGCAGGCGAAGTCGGGGCGCACACGCAGCGCTTCATGCTGGTGTTCGGTGGCGGCGGCGTGGTGTTCGCGTTGGCTCTGATTCTGCTCACCCGGCGGACCCTGGTGACCATGCACCATGATTTGCGCGAGCAGGCGTCACAGCTCGACGAGGCCGGACGCCAGCTGCAGCACGAGGCTAGCCATGACCCGCTGACCGGTCTACCCAACCGGCGGGCTTTCTATAAGCGCCTGCAGGACGCAATCGCCTGGTCCCAACGGACCGGCGAAGCGTTCTCCGTAGGCTTCATCGATCTCGACCAGTTCAAGCCGGTGAACGATCGGTTCGGACACGCGGCGGGTGACGAGCTGCTGGGAGTCGTCGCCCGCCGGCTGGAGGAGGCGCTCAGCGAGCCGGCCTGTGTGGCCCGGGTCGGGGGTGACGAGTTTGCGGTGCTACTGTTTGGCGAGGATTCAACCGAAGCCGAGGGGAAGCGACTGCAGGCGGCGGTGTCCCGGCCGGTCCAGCTTGCTGCGGGCGAGATCACCCTGGCGATGACTCTAGGCTGGGCCTCCGGCCCGGGAGACGGCGATCCGGACGCACTGCTGGGGCAAGCCGACCGCGCGATGTATGGCCTCAAGGCGGGGCGCGGGACGTAGCCGTGAGATGCCCGGGGTCGACCTTCGGATTTAGCCCTCCATGACAGCCGATCGGCCGCCGTGCCGCCCCAGCCGATTGCCGCGGCCCCTTCGAGGCCCGGCAAGGACAGGTACTGGCTTGCAGGATTACGGACGTCGAACCCTGCCTTTTACCCCTACCGGGCCCGTAATGCCGTGCGGGATGAACGATCTTCAGTGCCGGAGCACACAACAAACAATCGCCGAAAGGGAAACGGCCATCAATGGCCGCGGCCGGTCTGCGTCACCGCCCCCGCAACGTGCCGGCCGTGCGCATGCTGCTCGAGGAGAGTTACGACGCGCGCCCACTCGCGTCCGGCATTCGGGCCTGGTGGTCTCTCGGATTCGCCTGCGACAATGGCCAACGCACGGCCTCGACGGATGCATTCGCATCCCGGGAAAAGGGAGCAGAGTGAATCCCGAGCCGGTGGAGCCCTATGAATATGATCCCTTCCTGCTGTCCCCTTCGCAGGGCGCGCCGCCCGGAAACCCGCACGAACCCGGCGGACCGCGCGCTGCGCCGCCGGGAGGCCGCGTCTCCCTGGCGGCTGGCGGCGTGGCTGGCCAGCGGGATGCTGTTGGGTGCCTGCACCGGTGCACCACAGCCTGAGCCGTCCACCACCGAAGACGCCGTGGCGCAAGAACAGCCGGCCGCCGAGGCGGATGTCCCCGTGGAGGGGTTCGCCAGTCCCGGGGACGAGATGCACTACTACCTCGACCGCTCGTCGGATCGCGACTTTGTCGAGACCTACGGGGGCGAGGAGCATCCGCGCATCTGGTACACCGCGGCCGAGGCGCTCGGGCGGATCGGGGCGCCCGCCGTGCCGCATCTGGTGCCATACCTCGATTCCGATGATCCGTGGGAACTGAAACTCGCGCTGTACGCCCTGATGCTGGCCACGCAGGATCCGGCGGTGACCTCGCGCACCGGCGGCGAGTACATCCGCCTGGGGACCGTCCTCGACGAACGCGAGAACGCAGCTAACCGGGCCATCGCCCGCGACTGGTGGGAACGCTGGGGTCACCTCTGGGATTAGAGACACGCTGATGGAGCAGTGTTTCCCGGTGGCACATCCGTTTCCCACAACACTGCGGGATGGCGGTCGGCGATGCTCAAGAGGGTCCGCGCAGCGTCCGACAGCTTGCGCCGGCCCTGATCCCGGGCCTGGAGCGTACGGGGGGATACACCGAGCAATTGCGCAAAACGGGTCTGGGTGAGGCTGAACCAGGCCCGGGGAAAGCGTAGCTACCTTTGCGTTGAGGACCAGCACCGCCCAAATCCGGGGGCTGCTAGCATGGCTTTTTCTATCCGTACCGGGTCCTTCTTGATCCGGTCTTGTTGCAGGGATCTCGAGCATGCGCAACTCGTATTTCGAAAGGACGGCGGATTTCACTCGGCTACTATTCGAATGCCCCCGGATCGAACAGGCCCATCAGCAGTGGCTCCAGGCGCTGGACGCCATTCCGGACCCCATCCTGCTGCACGACAGCGAAGGGCGGATCCTGCGCGTCAACCAGGCCTACGCCGAAAAGGCGGGCGCGTCCTATAGCGAGCTGATCGGCTCACCCTACTGGCACTTCTTCCCGCGTCAGGACGCCCCCCTGCCCGAGTGCCAGGCGATCGCCGAAGGGGCGGATTACCGCAGCCGGGAACTGCATCTGGCCAAGGGGGAGGCCTACCAGCTCTTCGCGTATGCCGTCCGGGATCCGGAATCGGATCAGCGCTTCGCATTCAACCTCTTCCGTGATATCACCGACGAGGTCCGCCATCGGCAACAGCGGCAGAAGCAGGAGGCCTTCTTTACCACCCTGGCGGAGACCGCCCGGGATGCTGTCGTGGTCATGGACCCGGAAGGCCAGGTGGCGTACTGGAATCGGGCGGCCGAGAAGGTTTTCGGCTATTCCTCCGGGGAGGTGCTGGGGAAGCCCCTGCATCCGCTGATTGCCGCACCCCGGCACCAAAGGAAATACGAGACGGGCCTGCGCCACTTTGTGGAGACCGGGGAGGGGCCCGTCGTCGGGGACACCCTGGAGCTGGAGGCTCAGCACAAGGACGGAACGGTCTTCCTGGTGGAACTGTCGGTTTCGGCTGTTCAGTTCGAGGGGGGCTGGCACGCCCTCGGGATTTTGCGGGATATCACCCGGCGCAAGACCCGCGAACGCCGGCTCGCACGCACGACCGAGTACCTGCGAGCCCTGATCCAGGCCCATTCCGCCCTGGTCACGGCCGAAGACGAGGGCCAGTTGTTCCAGGATGTCTGCCAGGCCCTGGCCGATGCCCGGGAGTACCCCCTGGTCTGGGTGGGGATGGCTCGTGAAGGAGCCGACCACCCGGTAGAAGTAGTGGGGTCGGCAGGCCCTCGCACGGATTATCTGGACACCGTGGTGGTGACCTGGGACAGCAGCGAGTCCACGGGCCAGGGCCCTACCGGCCGGGCAATCCGGGAGGGCAAGCCCCAAATGACCCGCAACATGGCCACCGACCCCAGCTTTACGCCCTGGCGGGAGCCCGCCAGGGAACGAGGATTCGCCTCTTCCATTGCCCTGCCTCTCCAGGTGGACGGCGAGACCATCGGGGCCCTCAATGTGTATGCCACCGAACCCGAGGCCTTTGACGACGAGGAACAGTCCCTGCTGGAAGGATTGGCAAGGGACCTCTCGCGCGGTCTCAAGGCCCTGCGGACGCAGAAGGAACGCGACGAAAGCCAGACCGCCCTGCAGGAGGCCCTGGTCGATACCGTCGAGGCCATCGCCCGCCTGGTGGACAAGCGCGACCCCTACACGGCCGGCCACCAGAAGCGCGTGGCCGAACTGAGCCAGGCGATCGGCCGCAAGCTCGGATTGCCCGAGGACCGGATCAAGGGTCTCTACCTGGCCGGCCTGATCCACGACCTGGGCAAGATCAGCATTCCCGCCGAGATCCTGAACCGCCCAGGTACGCTGTCGCCCAAGGAGTTCGAGCTCATCAAGGACCATGCCCGGGCCGGTTACGACATCATCCGGGATATCGCCTTCCCGTGGCCGGTGGCGGACGCCGTCCTTCAGCACCACGAGCGACTGGATGGGTCCGGCTACCCAGACGGGCTGAGCGGTGACGAGATCCTTCTCGAGGGACAAATCCTGGCCGTAGCGGATGTGGTGGAGGCCGTGTGTTCACACCGCCCCTACCGACCGGCCTTCGGCATCGAGGCGGCCCTGGACGTCATCCAGAACGGGCGCGGGACCCAGTTCAGCCCCGAGATCGTGGATACCTGCCTGGCACTGTTCCGGGACGATGGTTTCCTGTGGGAGGATACCGAAGCAAGGTCGGCCCCCTGAGTTCCATTCGGCAGGGCCAACGGAAGGCGCACGCGCTACGTTGCTTCCCGGATACCGGAGAGTGGTCCATTGTATGGGTCGGGGGCGCGACACGGGCTATCGCGAGGGAGTGGGGAGTGAATCTGACAAGGGGGGGACATCCAACGTGAGCGAGGAAGCGGATGGGGAAAGCTCGCCGCTCGAGGCTAATCGGCAGTACTGGAAATATCAGCTGGCCTTCGAGCAGTCCCGCGACGCAATCATGTTTCTCAACGGTGATCGCTTCGAGGATTGCAATCCGGCCTCATTGGCGCTGTTCCGGGTTCCCGATGTTGCGACCTTTGCGACGCTCCATCCCGGCGAGCTTTCACCGCCGTTCCAGCCCGACGGCTGCCCCAGCCGGCCGGCGGCAGCCGATTACATCGACCAGGCCCTGCGCGAGGGCCAGGCCTTCTTCGAGTGGAGCCACACCACGTGGGATGGAAGCGAATTCCCCGCCGAGGTCCTGCTAAGCCGTATCGATCTGGAACAGGGTCCCCTCCTCCAGGCGGTGGTGCGCGATATCAGTGATCGCAAGCAGGCCGAGCTCGCCCTGCAAGAGCGCGAGAAGGACCTGGCCGAGGCACAGAATATCGCCCAGGTAGGGAGCTGGGTCTCGGATTTCCACACCAACGAGATACGCTGGTCCGACGAGGTTTACCGCATCTTTGGTATGGCCCGCGAGGAATGGGGTGCCAGCCACGAGTCGTTCATGGCAGCGGTCCACCCAGCGGATCGGAGCAAGGTGCAGTCGGCGCTCGAGGCTTCGTTTCAGGGCGATCCCTACGACGTGGTCCACCGAGTCATCCACCCTGACGGTGAGGTGCGTACCGTCCGCGAGCGGGGTTATACGGAGTTCGACACCGACGGCGACCCCGTACGCATGGTCGGCACGGTCCAGGACATCACCTCGCAGTACCAGCTGGAGGACAACCTGCGGCGCCTGGTAGCGATCCTGGAAGGAACTCCCGACATCGTCAGCATGCACGGCCCCGACGGCACGCTGCTTTACCTTAACGCCCCCGGGCGGCGCCACATGGGGCTTCCCGAACGCTCCAGTGGGGAGGTCTGGCAGCCGGACACAGGCTGGGACCGATCGGACTTCCCTCCGGAGACAGAGGACCTGGAATCGACGCTGCGGTGGGGCCACCCGCCCTGGGCGCTCAAGAAGGTGCTCGACGAAGGGCTTCCGACAGCCTGCAAGGAGGGGGCCTGGCAGGGCGAAACAGCCCTTCTGGACAGCTCGGGGAACGAGATACCGGTCTCACAGGCGATCATCATCCACCGGGACGACTCTGGCGGGATCCTTCAGATCTCCACGATTTTCCGCGATATCTCCGAGCGACGCGCCCTTGAGTCTCAACTGCGCAAGGAAAAGGCGCTCTCGGAATCCATTCTGGCGAGCCTGCCGGGGGTCTTCTACATGCTCGACGAGCAAGGTCGATTGACCCAGTGGAATGATCGGCTGGCCGCGGTGACGGGACACACCGCCGAGGAGCTGCAAGGGGCCGATGCACGGAAGTTTGTCCCGGAGGAGGAACAGGACGGTATTACGAAGGCCATCGCCGAAACCTTCGCGGACGGCAGCACTCTGGTGGAGAGCAGGCTGCGCACCGCGGAGGGGGACCGGCCCTATCTGTTTCACGGTTATCGAGTCGAGTTGGAGGGAGCCCCTTACATTCTGGGCGTTGCGCTGGATATGTCCACACGCCATGCCCTGGAAGATCAGCTCCGACGCGAGAAGGCGGTCTCCGAATCCATCCTTGACGGCCTGCCCGGGGTCTTCTACATGCTCGACCGGGAAGGTCGCCTCGTTCAATGGAACGAACGGATGGAAACGGTTACAGGCCGCACCCCCGAGGAGCTGGACGGGATTGATGCCCTGGCGCTCGTCCCGACTGCCGAGCAGGAGCGGATTGTCGAAAGTATCCGCGAAGTCTTCTCCCGTGGCAGCACGCTGGTTGAAAGCAAACTGTTGACCGTCGAGGGCGAGGCGACTTACCTGTTCAATGGGCTGCGAATCAAGATCGATAGCCAGCATTACCTGCTGGGTGTCGGACTGGACATAACCAGGCAAAAGCGCCTGGAGGCCGCCCTGGAACACGAGGCCTCGACGGACCCCCTTACCGGGGTCGCGAACCGCCAGCGCTTCGATTCGGAGCTGGAGCGCGCGTTGGCTCGCTACAATCGCTACGGCAGCCCGCTCGCTCTGGCGATCATCGACCTGGACCATTTCAAACGCGTCAATGACGTCTACGGACACGACATCGGTGACCACGTCCTGGTGGAACTGACCGAACGGCTGGCCGGAGAGATCCGAGAGCCCGATTTTCTCGCCCGCTGGGGGGGCGAGGAATTCGTGGTGCTCCTGCAGGAAACCGGCGCCTCCGACGCCTACTCGATGGCGGAGCGATTGCGCCAACGCGTCGCGGCCGAACCATTCCCCGATGTGGGACCCATTACCGTCAGCGCGGGCCTTGCCAGCGTCCGTGCCGGAGACAACGCGGACACACTGCTGAAACGAGCGGACGACGCACTCTACGAAGCCAAGCGCAACGGTCGTAATCAGGTGGTGGTCCATGCTAATGCCCCGGAATCCGAGGAAGGCGGGGCCAGGTCCTAGTAACGAACTGACTTCGACTTTCGAATCGTAAGGGCCGCAAGGGCTCGAAAGAGGACAGCCACGTTTCTACGGACATCCGGGCTCAGGTCTTGCCTGTTGCCCCGCTCCACGGCCGGCTGGCCACATTCCATAGCACCTCTGCCGATTCCCACGGTTTCTTCGAGTCCTCGCAATACAAGCACCCGGCGCACCAACGTGGCCCTGGAGCGCAGCGGTACGCGCCCCGGGGCTCCACGCGCCTCCGCCTCCGTGATCCCGGACACCGCGTAGCGGGTATCCGGGGTCTCGGTGGTCGGGGGTGCACTGACGGGTGGGAGATCTCGGCGCTTCGCTCCGGCCGGGATGTCAGTGCAGGGGCAAGGGCCGGGGATGGTGACATTCCCAAGAGGCCCCGGAAAAAAGCGACCTGCGACGGGCCCTTTGTGTCCCCGGATGGTCCCCGTGCCCGGCTGACCCTCGTGGCTGATCAGGACGGGATATATCCCTGCGGTCGATTCTCGCCTCGCCCTCGCCGCCCGGAATTCGGTGAGCCGGGCTGCAGATGCACTTGTTGAGAGCTCGCATGCCGCAGCGGCCGATCGTGGGCATTTGGGATGGACGCAATGATTCGTCGGTGCGGCATCCCACCCAAGCGTTAGTCGGGCGTTATGTTACTCTTCGGCAGAGTCCCCGCTCGCCTTCAACTCGTTCTCGCGGGGTCCGATCAGGAGACTGCGGTGCGATCTCTCCCCCAAGCACACCTCCCAATCCTGGCGTTGGTCGCGGCCGGCCTTCTGGCGTTGCCGCTGCCTGCCCTCGCCGACGAGGACGGGTATCGGCTGCTCAAGCTGGATGGCTACAAGGTGAAGTGGGGAGACCAGCGCTTAGGGGTGGGAGCCCGCATCAGCTATGCCTTTGCCGGCGAGGCGCTGCGGTTTGATGACGCGTACAACTGCCGTGACCTGGCGCCGGTCGAACAGTTACTCGGGGACGATCTCTCCATGGAGACGTTCGAGCGCGAGACGGCGGCGGCGTTTCGGGTCTGGGAGCGCGCAGCCGGTGTGTCATTCCACAAGGTAAGCGATGCCCGGGAAGCGGATATCGTTCTCGGCGCCCAGGGCAAGCCCTCCGGACGGGCTTTCGCTAATGTCGCCTACGCGCAGGACTCGGAAGAATTCACCAACGTATCCTACGGGCCCAATTCGGAACCGGGTGTGCGCGCCATCGAGCAGTCGCTGGTATGCCTGAATCCCGACTACGAGTGGAAGGTTGGGTTCGACGGCAACACGGACGTGTACGACATCCGCTATACGCTGACGCACGAAATCGGTCACGCCATCGGCCTCGACCATCCCGGGCCCTCCGGCCAGTTGATGGGGTTCAAGTACACCGAGGATTTCGCCGATCTGCAGCCCGGCGATCTGCGCGGAGTCCAGCGGCTCTACGGGCAGGCCACCGATGGCGCACCGACCGATGACTTCGGCACACAATTGGCCGAGAGGCCGGCCGACGAACGGCAAATGGAATTTGCCGGCGATCTTTTCCTTGACCAGGACGGCGGCGTCGTGCCCGTGATCGGTGTCGGCGGCGCCCTTGCCATCGGCGACCAGTAGCTCGCCGAGGAAACTCAGGGGCGGTCGCGCCCCTTCCCCCGCTCCCCCGAGCAGCCCAGCCCCTGGGTATTTCAACCGACAACCGTGGCCCTTCCCTGCTGGAGTCAAGTGGGCACCCACGTTTCTGCAGGCGGCACGGCGACGTCGAGCCCGCTCCGGTTAAGCCAACTTCCAAACCGCCAAAATGGTTTCGATGTAGTCCCTTGTTCGTTCGGCTTGAGCGGCAATCGGGCGCAATTGATGGGTGGGGGATGAAACCATATTAAGTTTCCCTTATATTCCCGCCCCTCATGGACGCACAGCCCCAGGAGAATGACCTCCGTGGAACATGACCCCTCGCCCGTCTCCCGGGCTGCCTATGACGCCGTGTGTGCGGAACGGGATCAGCTCCTCACGCTTTTGCGCGCGTTGCCGGACATCTCGTTCGTACTCGACGAGCATGGTGTCTATGTCAACGTGATTGGCGGGACCAACGAGGCCATGTACGTCAGTGGGCAAAACCTGCTGGGACACTCCCTGCACGATGCCCTGCCGACACCGCTCGCGGATGAGTGCCTTCACCTGGTTCGTACCGCGATCGAGTGCGGTGAGCTGCAAACCATCGAGTACTGCCTGCGGGTGGCCGATGTGCCCGTGTTGCCCGAGGAGGCGCGCACGGGCGCTCGCGCCACGGCACACCACTGGTTCGAGGGGCGCGTCCTTCCCCTGCCCGCGTACGACCACCACAACCGGGTCGCGCTATGGGTTGCAGTCAACATCACTCCGCGCAAACAGCTCGAGCATTACTGGCAGGAGGTCGCCCATACCGACCCCCTGACGGGACTGGCCAACCGTCAGCGCCTGTTCGAACGGGCTCATCAGGAGGTCGAGCGCGCGCATCGACACCAGCACCCGCTTGCCCTTCTGCAAATCGATTTCGATTACTTCAAGCGGCTGAATAACGAATACGGCCACGCGGCGGGTGATGAAGCCCTGCGACGCATTACGCAGGCGTGCGCGGGCATCCTGCGCGATGCCGACTTGATGGCGCGGACCGGCGGCGAAGAGTTCGCGATCCTGTTGCCGGATACGGGCCCCGATGGGGCGCTGGATCTCTCCCGGCGACTGCTCGAGACCGTCCGGGAGATCAGTCTGCCGGATTTCGCACCCGGGGTCCGGCTGACCGTCTCCATCGGCTGTGCGACGCTGAGGGTCGAAGAATCCTTTGACCGGCTCATGCGCCGGGCCGACGAGGCCCTGTACGAGGCCAAGGCGAGCGGCCGCGACCGGGTGTGCGCGAGTCAGGGGTCGCGAGAACCGTAGGGCCTGTGTCCAGCACCAGCGATGCAAACGCGGGTGGCTTCATGTCCGCACTTCTCGCCGGTCCGGAGACCTTGTCAGTCCTTGGGGGGCCAGACCTTGCCTTTTCCCTTGCTCCATCGGGTAGACAAGAAGCAAGATCAGATCCAGCGGTCACAACCGTGTGCGTTGATTGAAGTTTCCCGGGACCTGCCCCCTAGGAAAACACTGATCAATGTACACACTCGCGTTGGCACCCCAGGTTTTCCGAGACAAGCCGCGTCGGGCAGCGGGTAGTGGTTCTACCCGCCCGTTGTTGATGGATTCGGGGCGCATCGCAGGATCGGGCAACCTGGGGTGCCAACCCCACAAGCCATCGCAAAGCAGGGGCTCGGCCGCCCGTGCTTATCAAAAAACGGGCGCGCACACGGCGTTGCAACTCCCTTGTGCAGAATGCTGCACGGCCGTCACCGCGCCTTGTTCGCACGCACAAGCGACTCGAGCGCGAGCGTGTACATTGATCAGTGTTTCCCTAGTGTTTCCGGACCCCGGGCGGCAGATCGCATGAGCGAGACTTCGGACATCCGCAGGAAGAGCTTTGTCGCCCACATGGCGACGGTCTTTATCAACGCGCTCAACGACAACTTCTTCCGGCTGGTGGTCATCTTCGTCGCCCTCCGTGAATTTGTCGCGGAGGGCGAAGGCACCTTCTATTACAGCCTGGTCGGTTTCGTGTTCCTGCTACCGTTCGTGCTGTTCTCGCCCTGGGCAGGCTACATTGCCGACCGCTACAGCAAGAAGATCGTGATCGTCTGCACCCGCATGGCCGAGGCCGCGGTGCTGCTGGCCGCGGCGCTGATGCTGATCACCGACAACTTCGCCGGCCTGCTGGTGACGACGTTCCTGATGGGCCTGCAAAGCACGTTCTTCAGCCCGGCGAAGTTCGGCATCCTGCCGGAACTGGTGCGCTACCAGCAGCTTTCGCGTGCCAACGGCCACATCCAGCTATGGACCTTTCTGGCCATCATCCTTGGCACTGCGCTCGCTGGCTTTGTAATGGAGTTCGCCGGCGAGGCGCTTTGGGTCCCGGCCGCCCTGATTGTGGGGCTCTCCGTCGCCGGCGTGCTGACCAGCTTTTTTATCGCCCCGACGCTGGCAACCGAGCACCCGGCGCCCTTTCGGCTGAACCCGTTTGCAACCGTCATGCAGTCCGTCGGGGAAATCCGGCCCCACCGGGTCCTGTTCATGGTGATCCTCGGCATCGCATGGTTCTGGGCCCTGGGCACGCTGTACCAACTCAACGTCCCACTGTTCGCCGAGATCCATCTGGAGCTGGGCGAGCTCGCGACCGGCATCATCCTGACCACGCTGGCGCTGGGCATCGGAACGGGCAGCATCCTGGCCGGCTACCTGTCGCGCGGCGCCATCGCCATGCACCATGCGCCGGCCGGCATGATCGCGGCGGCCCTGATCAGCGCATTGCTGTACTTCGCCACCGAGAGCTACCCCGCGACGCTGGTGCTGATCGCCCTGCTGGGCATTGCCTCCGGGTTCTTCATCGTACCGATCACCGCCTACCTGCAGGGTCACAGTCCCGCCGACCGGCGCGGCCGCTTCATTGCCGCGAGCAACTTCCTGGCGTTCTCCGCGATGCTGGTGGCGCCGGTCCTGTTCTGGCTGTTCACCGGGCCCGCCGGTGCCACGCCGGCTCACGTGTTCGTGATCGGTGGGCTGGCCTCGCTGCTGGTCGGGATGACGGCCCTCCGGCTGTACCGGCGCCACCGCGCGGAGGCGGATGCCTGAGCCCTCAGTCCGCATCCCTCAACCGTTCGATCAGACACTGGGCGTCCCGGGGCGCGGCCCCCTCGGCATTGTATGTAGCGACCCGCCCGACGCGGCACCCCGGGTGCCACGACGTGCCCGTACTCCTGCCGTGGCCACCCGTCCACGAAGCGGGCCCCTGCACGCCCCTTGACGCGCCACTGTGGCGCACCGGGTCATGGCCGGTGACGACTCGCCCCCGTAGTCACGCCTCCCGCAATGATGTGCGCTACCCGCAGCGGCTCCGGGAGTCGACTGTGGAGTCGCTGGTCTTCCAGGAGGCGCTGCGCCGCCGCGGGACTGAGCCCGCAGCGCTGCACGTACAAGCCCTCCAGCGGCTCCATGACCCCGGCGGCCTCGATCAGTCGCCACTTGCGTGCGCCCCCCGGGACGTGATCGAGCAGCGCACGACGAATCGCGGGCAAATCGGGGGCATGGCGCGCCACCGCGAGAACCGGCAACCCGGTGCGCGCGTGCAGCGCATGCAGGTCCACCACGTTGAATCCGGCCAGCGTGATCCCCTGCAACAGGATCGCGTGCAGCTGCGGTGCAAACGGACTGCCCAGCACGCACTCGGCCAGACGCGCTGTGGCGTTGGCTCCGTCGCGGCGCACCCGCGTCGAAAGCACGCCGTCCAGCCGCTTCGCGGCGAATACGGCACCAATGACCCGCACGTCGCCCCGATACTGCCGCGCGAACGGCGCATCATCGAAACCCACCACGTGTGAAAGTCGTTCGTGCATCCGCTTCCCGGTCGGCCGCCGCCCGTAGCACGGGGGCGCTTCAAAAGACCACCAGGGGTACACCCGCAAAGACCGCGCCTGCTCCGGCGGCCCCGCCCAGGAGGGCCACCGGTTGCACGCGCGCCCCCAGTCCCCTGCATCATGGCAGATACAGGCTTCGATCCAGAGCAGACCGGACAAGACCCGCCGCTTCCTACCCTTAGAGTGAAGCGCTGATCGTGGGTTGCCGCGTCCGGCTTCCGCACCCATCATCCAAAGGGGGCTCGCCATGCGCCCGAACCTGATCACCGTATTCGGCGGCACCGGGTTCCTCGGCAGCCGGATCGTGCACGAACTGATCAATGCCGATCACGCCGTGCGCATTGCATCACGCCGACCGGCGGTACCCTCCGCACTGGAACAACAGGCCCGGGTGGAACATTGCCGCGCCGATATCCGCGACGATGCCGATATCGCCCGCGCCGTGGAGGGTGCCCACGGCGTCGTCAACGCCGTCAGCCTGTACGTGGAGCAACGTGATCTGCGCTTCACCACCATTCACGTGGACGCTGCGGCCCGGCTCGCACGCGCCGCACACCAGGCCGGCCTCGAGCGCGTGGTACAGATCTCCGGCATCGGCGCCGACCGCCGGTCACCTTCCCCGTATATCCGCGCCCGCGCCGAAGGCGAAGCCACTGTGCAACGCGAATTTCCGAACGCCGTGATCGTGCGCCCCAGCGTCCTCTTCGGGCCGGGCGACGCCTTCCTGCGCAACCTGGCCGGGCTCGCATCCCTGCCGGTGATCCCCCTGTTTGGCCGCGGCCTCACCCGCCTGCAGCCCGTACATGTAACCGACATCGCCCGCGCCATCGCCAAACTGTGCGGAAACGAAGCACCCGCACAACTCGTCTACGAACTCGGCGGCCCCGAGGTCCTGACCTACCGCCAAATCCTGACCCTGGTACTGACCCACGTGGGCCGCAAACGCCCCTTGCTCCCCGTGCCATTCGGCGTCTGGCACGCGCTCGCCGGGCTGGCCTCCGTGCTACCAAACCCACCTCTGACCCGCGACCAGATCTACCTGATGCAGCAAGACAACGTCGCGAGCAACAGCACCGGAAGCTTCGCCGACCTCGGGATCACACCCCGCTCGTTCGAGACATTGCTGCCCGACTGCCTCCCGGCCCAATGACTCCGTTCTGCACCGGCTGACGGCGCGGCCTCCATTGTGACGGACATCGGCAGGCCGGCGCGAGCAAGGCGCCGGCGGAACCACACCTTGCCGTTTCCCCGTGGTCGGTCGCCGGCGCAGGCAGCAAGGTCGCTCCAGGGATCCCGGATTATCGCGTATCGGACGGGAGTCCGATGATGCACTCGCGCATCAGGTCGAGCAGGCCATCGACACTCGACGGATCTTCGGTTTCGAACATGGCTCCCGCCCCATGCTCATCGAGCCGCATGACGATGCATTGCCAAACATAGGTCCGGGCGTCTGCACCCTCTTCCGGGGTCACGGTCAACATCAGTCTTGAATGCTCGGAGAGACCTGACACCGGCATTTCCAGATACAGTCCACTGAGGCTGACATCCCGGACCCAGCCACTGGCCCGAAATTCGGGGGCACCGTGCAGATTCTGCACCTCGGCCGTCATACGGATGACCCTGCGTCGTCCTTCCCGAAGCTCCATCGACCAGTCTCCCGCCACGCACCTGCAAGCCGCGCCACTTCACATGTCGTCTCCCCCTGACTGTAGCGCATCCGAATGCGCGCCCGGGGTTCATACGGGTCGGGTCCTGATCGCTTCATCAGGACGCGTCGCCGGTGCGATCGAGGACAGAGGGATCGTCGTTCTGCGGCCGGTTCACTCGTGGCGAAACGGCGTATGCCTGCAAGGCGGAGGACGGCAAGCGCCGGGTGATGAGACGGACTTGCTCGCGGTCGGTGATGGCGGGGTCGAGCCAATCCCATCGGCATTCGGCGTCGAGCGCGAGCGGCTGTCGGTCGTGGATATGCGCCAGGTGTTCGGACGCAGGCTCGGTGATGATTGTGCAGCAGGCCCCTCCGTCCGCGGTCGGCGCCCAGATGCCCGCCAGGAACAGCACGTCCTGCGTCGCGTCGTCGGTCAACGTGATGAAATGCGGCTGCTTGCCCTGTCCGGTCTTCTGCCACTCGAACCAGCCATCCGCCGGGACGATGCAACGCCGATGCGCGAAGGCACTGCGGAAATACGGGCTGCTCGCTACCTTCTCGGCGCGGGCGTTGATGGGCTGCGGCCCATCCGTTACCCGTTTGGGCCGGAACCCCCAGTGCATCGGCTGAAACGCGGCCGGCGTTTCCTCCCCCGCCCGAAAGGCCTCGATGTCGGTGCCCGGGGCAACGTTGTACCGAGGGGCGTCGAATCCCTCGTCCACCGGCACCTGGAAGTACCGCATGGCCAGCTCGCTGGTCGCGCTGTAGCGCGCAAATCGTCCGCACATTCGGTATCGCCTTACCGGGTAGCCGCCTCATGTCGCATTCGAAGTCTTTCTAGACGCCCATCGGCGCGAGGTCCAGGTTCCAGTTGCTCGGCGTACCGGAGCGCCCGCTCCCAGTCCCGACGCTGGTGTTCGTGGTACTTGGCCAGCGCCTCCAGTGCCTCCTGAACGCCCCGCTCGGCCAGCGCTTCCCAAATGGGCACCGCCTGGTCGTATCGCCCCTCTCGCCGCCATTCGCGAGCGAGCCACAGCAGGCCCGGCACCGACAGGCTCTTTTGGTGGCCTTCCAGCAGCCGGCGAGCGGCCGCGGGTCCATCGAGGCGCTCCATCAGGCGTGCCGCGCCCTCGACCGACGCCTCATGGGCGACGGGCTGCGCCAGGACGCTGGCCAGCGCCGGTCCCAGCAGCGTGAGGGAGAGGATGTCATCGGTGTTGTGCTGGACCACGCGCTCGAGATCCTCACTGCGCCCGAAGCTGAGATAGGCCTTCCAGGCCCACGGGGCCTCGGACCCCGGCAAGTCGTCCTGCCGGTCGAGCCCGAGCAGGCGTTCCTCGACGGTGCGCAGGCGACAGTCCGGCCAGGCGTGCCCGTACAGGCTACGCACCGGGTGAAGGAAGTCGGTGTGCGCGGTCTCGGGGGCATCGGGTCGGCGCTGCATACGGCGGCGATCCCGCAATAACGGCAGATCGAAGGTCTTGCCGTTGTAGCTGACCAGATGGTCACAGTCGCAAAGGGCCGCGTCCACGGCGGCCAGCAGCGCCCCCTCCCCCGCGAACGCGGTCATCAACCACTGGCGCAGGCGGACCTGGCCACCCTCGAGCGTCGCCAATCCCACCATGAAGGCGACGGTGCCGGCACCGCCGGCGAGACCCGTGGTCTCGGTGTCGATGAAACCGACCCGCTGGTCGGATGACCAGAAAGGGCTCGCCGGTTCGCGGGCGAGTTCGAGCGTGTGGCGTCCATGGGCGTGGCTCGCCGCGATGATGCGATCGACCCGGACCAGATGCTCGTCGATGAGCTCGCCGTCCAGGCGCTTCGCCAGTTCATCGGGTCGAACGACGGCACTGGAGGGTGGCGGGTTTGCGCGGGTACGCCCCGTTCCCGCGACGCCCATCCGGTCCAGGCGTGCCCGGATCTCGTCCAGCACGTTGCCGGATGCCGGTTCGGACCCCGGGGCGTGGGCCCCGGCTGAAGTTCGGCCGGGCGCCGGCGGTTCGCTACCGGACTGGCGGCGCAGGGTGTTCAGGCGGTCATGCAGCCCCATGGGATTCCAGGCCCTCCAGGACCGTGATCGCGGCCTGCTTCGGCGAGAAGCCGCGCACCTCGTCGCTCGCCAGGATCGGACCGATGCATCCCGGACAGCCATGGGCGCAGTCGCACTGCCGGATCAGGCTCAGTGCATCGCGAATGACCCGGCCCCGGTTGTCGAACAGCGGTGCCGACAGCCCGACGCCGCCGGGATAGTGGTCGTACAGGAACACGGCCGGGCGGAACCGGCCTTCCTGCTCCGGATCGCACTCGCCCCCATCGAGGGTGCGCAGCTGGCCGCGGCCGTTCGATCCCACGGTCGCAAACCAGCGCGCATCGCCATCGCCGACCGCCCGGCCCAGATCCTGCGGCTCGGACATCACCACCAGGGCCGCCACGTGGTGCATGGCGTAAGCCGCACCGAGAAACCCGTCCAGGGCCTCGTGGCGGGATGCGAAGCGCTGCTCCAGGGCCTCCGGGGCCATCTGCCACCAGACGGCGGTGGTATGCATCTCCTGGTCCGGCAGATGGATGTTGCCGTAGCCGATGTTCTCGTGGGTGTAGTAGCGGATCTTCTTGTAGCCCGGGATGCGCCGGACGATGTGGACCTCGCCACGGGCCGCCTCGCCCTGCCCGGCCGGGCTGCGCTCGAAGTCGTCGAGGATCTTGAGACGCGTGTAGTCGATGGCGTCGGTGTAGTAGTCGGCGCGGGTGCGCGTGACGAACGCCTTGCGCCCGGTCCAGTCGAGGCGTTCGACCTGATAGGGCACGGCCTGCACCAGGTAGATCGCGCCCTCGTACAGCGTCTCGGCCGCACTGGAGAAGTCCACCTCGGCGATGATCTGCTGCTGGCCTTCGGTGGTATCCACCACCACGAAGTTGCCCTCGGCGACGGAACGCAGGCTGACGCTCTGGGCGGGATAGCTGTCCTCGGTCCAGTGCCAGGTGTCGGACTCGCGGTGCAGCACGCCCTGCTCTTCCAGGTAGGCGAGCAGCGACTCCAGGTCCTCGCCGCCGAAGGCCTCGCCCTTCCGGAATGGCAGTTCGAAGGCGGCGCAACGCACATGATCCAGCAGGATCAGAAGCTGGTCCGGCGCGATCCGCGCCTGCTCCGGGGACTGCCCCAAGAAGAACTCCGGGTTGCGGATGATGTACTGATCCAGCGGATCGGAACTGGCGACCAGCACACCCAGCGACGGGCGGTTGCGCCGGCCCGCGCGGCCCAGGCGCTGCCAGGTGCTGGCGATGGTTCCGGGGTACCCGGTCAGCAGGCAGACATCCAGGCTGCCGATGTCCACGCCCAGCTCCAGCGCGGAGGTGGCGATCACGCAGTCCACGTTGCCGCTGCGCAGGGCCTTCTCCGTCTGGCGCCGCTCGTTGGGCAGATAGCCGCCCCGATACGCGGCGACCCGCGAGGCCTTGCGCGGGTCGTTGTCGAACACGTCCTTCATGTAGCGGGTAATCACCTCGACCATCAGCCGCGTGCGCGCAAAGATGATGGTGGTGAGCTTGCCGCGCAGGGCCATGCGCGCGATCCGCGTGACTTGGGATCGGGCCGAGGCGCGGATGCCGAGATCCGCGTTGACCACCGGCGGGTTCCACAGCAGAAGATGGCGCTCCCCCGCCGGCGCCCCGCTCTCGGTGATCGCCGTGACCGGATCGCCGATCAGGCCCGAGGCCAGTTCCTCCGGGTTGGCGATGGTCGCCGAGCTCATGATGAACACCGGGTCCGCGCCATAGAAGCGACAGATCCGGCGCAGCCGCCGCATGACGTTCGCCACGTGCGAACCGAACACGCCCCGATAGGTGTGGGTCTCGTCGATCACCACGTACTGCAGGCTCTCGAAAAACTGGGCCCACTTGGTGTGGTGCGGCAGCACGCCCTGGTGGAGCATGTCGGGGTTGGTGACGACGATATCGCCACGGGTGCGCACCGCCTTGCGGGCATCCCCGGGGGTATCCCCGTCGAACGTGTAGGCGCGGACTCCCAGGTCCCCGGCCTCGTTGAGCTCCATAAGCTCCGCGACCTGGTCCTGCGACAGCGCCTTCGTGGGAAACAGGTACAACGCCTTGGCCTTGTTCTCGCGGGCCGCTTGAAGGACCGGAAGGTTGTAACAAAGCGTCTTGCCGGACGCGGTCGGGGTCACGACCACCGTGTGTTGTCCGGCGCGGATCTGGTCCCAGGCGGCGCGCTGATGGCTGTAGAGCTGCTCGACGCCCCGGGATCGGAGCGCGCCGGCAATGGCCGGGTCAAGATCGGCGGGCAGATCGGCGTACTGGGCGGGGCGCGCCGGCAGGACCAACTCACCGGTAATCCGCTTGGCGTAACGTTCCTTGATGCGCTCGACCAGGCGCCGCGCACCCGCTTCTCCGCCCGGGCCTTCCGCGCGCAACTCGGGTTCGGGGACTTCGGGGAGGACGCGCGCCGGTTCGGTCATGGCAATCTTCTCACGGGAGCCGTACAGTGGCGATCATAGCCCGGAGAACAAGCGGAGAACAATGTTCTCTTCCCTGCGCGATCACGATCCTGGAGAACGGATGCCATGGAGGCACTGACCCCGCACCAGCGTCGCGTGCTCGAGGCCCTGCAGCGCTTGGCGGCCGAGGGGCACGCACCGAGCCTGGATGAACTGGCGCAGGCACTGGGCCTGCGCTCGCGCGGGTCCCTGCACAAGCACATTCGCGCCCTGGAGGCCGCGGGCTACGTAAAGCCCGCCCAGGGACGCCATCGAGGCATCCGGTTGGCCGATGACGTACTGGATTCGCCTGTCGCCGAAGGCACGACGGGACCCGGCTCATGGGGCTCCAAAACCCTGCCTCTTCTGGGCCGCATCGCGGCGGGCCAGCCAATCGAGGCGCTCGCGCGCCCCGAACCCGTGGAGGTACCCCCGGCCCTGCGCGGGCATGGCGAGTGCTATGTCCTCGAGGTAAAGGGCGACTCCATGCAGAACGCCGGCATCCTCGACGGCGACTGGGTGATGATCGAGTCGCGCAGCCACGCGCGCAACGGCGAGATCGTCGTCGCCCTGATCGATGGCGAAGAAGCCACCCTAAAGCGCATCGAGCAAACGCCAGAACAGGTCCTGCTGCACGCAGCGAACCCAGCGTATCCTCCGCTCACCCTCGTCCCTGAACAGCTGCAAATCCAAGGGGTACTCGTCGGACTAATGCGGCGTTACTCGGCCTAATTTGTAGTTCATCGAAGGATACCGGGGAGGTGTTCGACCGCTGAAGGGCATCGTAGTCTCGCGTGGAGCCAGGAAGGACACGGGAGGGAGCGATGCTGGA
>NZ_ATUK01000014.1:0-15000 GCF_000420165.1 Thioalkalivibrio sp. AKL19
CAGCGGGCCGGGGTCGCGGCAGTCGGGCGTGTTTCTTGGGTACTTGTCAGGTCTCGGCTGGTTATAAACGCGTTTTCGAAAGCAGTCGGGGTGGGTTTGCTGCCACGCCTTGAGGGCTGCTACGGGCGTTCGGTGGCCCAGGGCCTTTTGCTGGATGGCGTGGTTGTACAGGTACAGGTAGTGGTACAGGGCGTCCTGCATCTGCTCGCTGGAGTCGATGTGGTAGGTGCGCAGAAGATCGGCAATGCGCCCGTTGAAGCGCTCGACCATCCCGTTCGTCTGGGGTTTTCTGGGCGGGGTCAGGCGGTGCTGGATGCCGTGGTCGGTGCACAGCCGGTCGAATGGGTGACGGCCCGTCGGTTGGCGCTCTCCGGTGACCACAAAACGGTCGGTGAACTCCTTGCCGTTGTCGGTCAGTACATGCGTGATGTAGAACGGTGCCCGATCCAGCAGCCGCTTCAGAAAGTCGCGCGCGGCCGCCCCGGACTTGGATGAACGAACCTCGAGGTCGACCCAGCGGGTCGCTCGATCGATGGCCACGAACAGATAGCGACGCGAGGACTCTTCAGCCAGCTTCGGCAGGTACTTCACGTCCACATGCACAAAGCCTGGGGCATACGCCTTGAAGGCCTTTCGGGGTGACGCGAGTTCCCCCTCGGCCTGCTGCCGCAGCGCCTTCAGGCTGGCCACGCCGTGGCGGCGCAGGCAGCGGTCCAGGGCGGCGCGGCTCAGGTCCGGCTGCACGAACTCGCGGGCCACAACCAGCAGATCATCCAGCGACAGCCACAGCCACTCGCGTACCGCGATGAGGATGGCTTCCTCTCCGGGCGTCAGGGCCGTGTTCATCCGGTGCGGGCGGTGAGACCGGTCCTGGGTGTCTTCCCGGTGGCGCCACTTCATCACCGTATGGCGACTGATGCCCAGGCGGCGTGCCAGGTCCCGGTGACGGACCGACGGCGGTGCTTGCTGGATCTCGCGCCGGGTCCGTGGGGTGGTACGGGCGTTCACGTGAATCGCACTGGGCATCGAATCACCTCCGGTGGGGTTCTGCCAACAGGGTAGTCAGCCACTCCCGAGCTCGAAACAGCGGCTCCTTCTCCGACGGTAGGTAACCACCTGAGACCTGACAGGTACTTCTTTGCACGAGCAAAGAAGTACCTCGCGGCGCGCTGGCGAGTCAGCGCCGGGCAGTATGCGGACCGAAGCCACCGTAAACACCAAGGGACGAACCAGGACCAGCCACAAGTGCGCCGGAAACGAAAAAGGCGCCCGGAGGCGCCTTTCGTGAAGCGGGCATAGGGACCGCGTCAGTTGACGGCGTCGAGGTCGCCGGCCAGCGATTCGCGGGTGCCTTCGGCGACCGCATCCACCCGGTGGTTGTAGTTCTCGTGCTCCACCCCGATGGCGATCGCCGCCCCCGACTTGGCCGCGGAGACCATCTCCGGCGTCAGCTCGAAGCGCAGGAAGTGCACCGACGAGGTCTTGTCATCAGTCTCGCGGTCGAGGTCCTCGTTCGCGATCGGGTAGACCTTGTCATGACCCTCGACCTGCACGTAGGTCTTGCGCTCGATCCCGATCAGCTTGGACAACTGCACCTTGCGCTCGTCCACGTCCGGGTACTCGACCATCATGGTCGCCTTCCAGTTGGCGCCGTCCGGAATCAGCGGATTGTAGGCGTCCAGCTCGTCCTGGATGCCCTCGGCGTCGAAGATCTTCTCGACCCGCAGCATCTCCTGGATCTGGTACTGCATGGTGGTGCGATCCTCGAAGTGCAGGGTCACCGCCGGCCCCACCTGCACGACGCGATTGCGCTTGTGCTGCATCACTTCGTTGCGGAACTGGGACCGTACCTCGTGGTACTTCTCCAGCGAATACAGGTCTTCACGACTCAGCTTGTCCACAGTTGCCTCCATCTGCATCTCGATACCTCCGTCTCGTCGGACGGGCACCCCTCAGTGATCGTGGTGATGCCCGGTCTTCGTGTAGTCCTTGTCGGACCAGAGGTTGTCTTTCAGTTCGTGATCGAACACCGGGTTATGCCGGCGGATCCACTCCAGCACCATCGCGGCGTGCTCGATCTCCTCGTCGCGGTTATGCGCGAGGATTGCCTTGAGTTCCTCGTCCTTGCAGCCATCGATGCGCTGCTGGTACCAGTCCACCGCCTCGAGTTCTTCCATCAGCGACACGATCGCGCGATGCATCTCGCGCGACTCGTCGCTCAGTTCCTCGACCGGTTCGTGGTAGCTGTCACTGGCCATGGGTTCTCTCCGTTCATGGACGCTCGTTCACATCCTTTCTGGTTCTGGTACTCCGCGACCACCTACAGCCCGTAGGCCTGACGCAGCAGGGTCAGCGGGTGCTCGGGCCCTTTCTCCTCGCCCTTGCCCTGCAGCCCGTTCTCGATCATGTGGCCGGCCATCGGGCAGTCGCTCGAGTAGTGGTCGGACTCGGCCTTCTGCACGCGGCTGACGACCGGACGGCAGATCTTGCTGGCCGTCTCGTAGAATTCGCTCTTCACGGCGTACGTGCCATCGTGCCCCGAGCAGCGCTCGATCACGTCGATCTCGGTGTCCGGCACCAGCTTGAGCAGGTCACGGGTCTTCAGACCCATGTTCTGCACCCGCAGGTGGCAGGCGGCGTGGTAGGCAATCTTGCCCAGCTTCTCGGGGAAGTCGGTGTTGAGCTTACCGTCCTTGTGCCGCTCCATCAGGTACTCGAACGGGTCGAAGATACGGTCGCGAACAGCGATCACGTCGGCATCATCCGGGAACATCAGCGGCAGTTCCTGCTTGAACATCAGGACACAGGACGGCACCGGGGCAACGATGTCGTAGCCCTGGTCGATCATGCGCTTCATCGCCGGGATGTTCGCGTCCTTGGAGGCCTCCACCGATTCCAGATCACCCAGCTCGAGCTTGGGCATGCCGCAGCACTGTTCCTTGTCGACCAGGGTGACCTCGATGCCGTTGTGTTCGAAGACCTTGACCAGGTCCTCAACCAGGTGCGGCTCGTTGTAGTTGCCGTAGCAGGTCGCGTAGAGGGCGACCTTGCCCTGGGTGGCGCCGGCCGGTTCGGGATTGCTGACGCCCTGGGCGGTCTTGGCAACGCGTGAGCGCCCCTTGCTGGAATGGTATTCGGGGACCGGGGCGTCCGGGTGCACGCCCATGGTCTTGTCCAGCATCTTGCGGACCGCGCCGTTCTTGTTCGCGGCATTGACCGCGCCGGCCACCACCGGGATGCCGGCCAGCTTGCCGACCATGTCCGTGCTGGACATCAGCTTGTGCGAGGTCTTGGCGCCCTCGTTCTGGTAGCGGAAGGCCTTGGCCCGCAACATCAGGTGCGGGAAGTCCACGTTCCACTCGTGCGGCGGCACATAGGGGCACTTGGTCAGGTAACACAGATCACACAGGTAACAGTGATCGACCACCTGCCAGTAGTCCTTCTTGTCGACGCCGTCGACCTCCAGGGTCTCGGATTCGTCGACCAGATCGAACAGCGTAGGGAAGGAGTTGCAGAGGCTGACGCAGCGCCGGCAGCCGTGGCAGATATCGAAGACCCGCTCGAGCTCGGAGAACAGCGACTCCTCGTTATAGAACTCGGGGTTCTTCCAGTCGATTGGATGGCGAGTCGGGGCTTCGAGACTTCCTTCACGTTGGTGCGTCGGCGCAGACATGCATCCCTCCGGTATCCGTATCAGTACGATGCTTCGAGGGAAACACGGAACAGCTTGCGGGGCGAACTTCCCGTCGCGCCACACGCTGTTCCGTATTTCCCGGAAAACGGGGCCGGCGTACCGGCCCCGCATGCTTCCGTTACCGCAGGACGATCAGTCGTCCAGCTGGTCCAGGGCCTTCTGGAAGCGGTTGGCGTGGGAACGCTCCGCCTTGGCCAGGGTTTCGAACCAGTCGGCGACTTCGTCGAAGCCTTCGTCACGGGCGGTCTTGGCCATGCCCGGGTACATGTCGGTGTACTCGTGGGTCTCGCCGGCGACGGCCGTCTTCAGGTTGGCGGAGGTGGAGCCGAACTCCAGACCGGTGGCCGGATCGCCGCAGCTCTCGAGGTACTCGAGGTGGCCGTGGGCGTGGCCGGTTTCGCCTTCCGCGGTGGAACGGAACACGGTGGCCACGTCGTTGTAGCCTTCCACGTCCGCCTTGGAAGCGAAGTACAGGTAACGGCGGTTGGCCATCGATTCGCCGGCAAAGGCCTCTTTCAGGGCTTCTTCGGTCTTGCTGCCTTTCAGGTCCATGGTGCTCTCCTTCTCTCTGGATAAGTTCTACACAACCACAGGAATGCCTGTGCAGACGGTTGTTTAGACTCGGTCTAAACCGTACGAAAACTCTAGTCGGCACCCGGTTCAGTGTCAACCGGAAGCCCTGTCCATCATGGGGGTGTCGGTCGCAATATCAAGGGCGAGTCACGGACACGCCTTTCCTCGCCGAAGCGGATCGGATACTTTCTCACCTTTTCGACCCGGTGATCCATCATGTCCGACCCATCCAGCGCCGACAGCCCGGCGGAATTCGAAGCCAGCCTGGAAGCCCTGGAGGCCCTGGTTGCCCGGATGGAATCCGGCGAACTGGGCCTGGAACAGTCGCTGGGCGAATTCCAGCGCGGCATGGAACTGGTCAACCGTTGTCAGCGGGCCCTGGACGACGCCCAGCGCCGGATCGAGGCCCTGGCCCAGGAGCCCCCCTCCGACGCCTCCGCCCAGAGTGACCACGACGGAAACGCGAACGTTCCCCGGACACCGGCTGCGCAGGACAGCACGGACCCCGATGTCCCGTTCTAGCGAGTCGCCGTTGACCATCACCGACCCCGGCCAGGCCCTGAGCGACTACCAGCAGCGCATCGAGGCCGTCCTCGATCGCCATCTGGATACGGGCGATGCGCCCGACGCCCGCCTGATCGAGGCCATGCGCTACGCCACGCTGTCCGGCGGCAAGCGCCTGCGCCCGGTACTGGTATACGCCGCCGGGCGAACCACCGGCGCCAACGATCCCGCGCTGGACGCGATGGCCGCCGCAGTGGAAATGATCCACGTCTATTCCCTGATCCATGATGACCTGCCGGCCATGGACGATGACGACCTGCGCCGCGGCCGGCCGACCTGCCACAAGGCTTTCGACGAGGCCACGGCCATCCTGGCCGGGGATGCCCTGCAGGCGCTGGCCTTCGCTGTCCTGACCACGGGCGTCGCGGACCTGCCCGGCAAAACGGGGCTGCAGGCCGTGGGCGAGCTGGCCGGGGCCGCCGGGCTCCACGGGATGGCGGGTGGCCAGGCGATCGACCTCGCGGCCTGCGGCCAGCCCATCGGCCTGCCGGAGCTGGAGCGCATGCACCGGCTGAAGACGGGCGCGCTGATCCGGGCCTCGGTGCGGCTGGGCGCCCTTGCCGGCACACCCGACCCCGATTCCCTGGAGCGCCTGACGCGCTATGCCGAATGTATCGGGCTCGCCTTCCAGATCCGCGACGACGTCCTGGACGTGGAGGGCGACCCCGAGGTCCTGGGCAAGGCCTGTGGCGCGGATGCACGCCTGCACAAGCCCACCTTCCCCTCGCTGCAGGGTCTGGAGGCCTCGCGCGAACGGGCGGTGGCCCTGGTCGACGAGGCGCTGGCCGAACTGCAACCCTTCGGCCAGGAGGCGGACTTGCTTCGCTTCCTCGCGCGTTACATCGTCGACCGCATGAATTGAACCGGCCCCTGCGATGACCCCCACCCCCCTGCTGGATGCAATCGAATGGCCCGCCGACCTGCGGGATCGCCCGGCCTCGGACCTCGTCGGAGTGGCCGGCGAGCTGCGCCAGTTCCTGATCGAGAGCGTCTCGCGCACCGGCGGCCACCTGGCCGCGAACCTGGGAACCGTCGAGCTCGCCATCGCGCTGCACTACGCCTTCGACACCCCGGACGATCGCATTGTCTGGGACGTCGGCCACCAGGCCTACGCGCACAAGATCCTGACCGGCCGTCGCACGGGCATGGCCCAGCTGCGCCAGTACGGTGGCCTGGCGGGCTTCCCCAAGCGCGCGGAAAGCGAATACGACGCCTTCGGGGCCGGCCACTCCAGCACCTCCATCAGCGCCGCGGCCGGCATGGCCCTGGCCGCGAAGCACGCCGGGCTGGACCGACGCCACGTGGCGGTGATCGGCGACGGCGCGATGACCGCGGGCATGGCCTTCGAGGCGCTGAACCACATCGGCGATCTCGACTGCAACCTGCTGGTGATCCTGAACGACAACGACATGTCGATCTCGCCCAACGTCGGCGCGCTCAACCAGTACTTCACCCGGCTGCTGTCCGGCCCGCTGTACAGCTCGGTGCGCGAGGGCTCCAAGCGCATGCTGGAGTTCGTCCCGCCGATGAAGGCTTTCGCCCAGCGTGCCGAGGAACACATGAAGGGCATGTTCGTGCCCGGCACGCTGTTCGAGGAACTGGGCTTTCGCTACTTCGGCCCGGTGGATGGCCACGACGTGAACGGCCTGGTCTCGATCCTGAAGAACCTGCGCGGGACCCACGGGCCGCAGCTGCTGCACGTCGTCACGCGCAAGGGTCAGGGTTACGCGCCGGCGGAGGAAGACCCCTGCCGCTATCACGGCGTGTCCAAGTTCGAGCCGGAGAATGGCCTCGCCCCCTCGGGCCCGAAGGCCCCGACCTACACCGACATTTTCAGCCAGTGGCTGTGCGATCAGGCCGCGGCCGACGAACGCCTGCTGGGCATTACCCCGGCGATGCGCGAGGGCTCGGGCCTGGTCGCGTTCTCCGAACAGTTCCCCGAGCGCTATTTCGACGTCGGCATCGCCGAGCAGCATGCCGTCACCTTGGCGGCCGGCATGGCCTGCGAGGACCAGAAGCCGGTGGTCGCGATCTATTCGACCTTCCTGCAACGCGCCATGGATCAGGTGATCCACGACGTCGCACTGCAGAATTTGCCGGTGCTTTTCGCCGTGGATCGGGCCGGGATCGTCGGCGCCGATGGCCCGACCCATGCCGGCACCTTCGACACGGCCCTGCTGCGCACGGTCCCCAACCTGCTGCTGATGGCACCCGCCAACGAGCGCGAGTGTCGCCAGATGCTGTCCACCGGCTTCGCCCACGACGGCCCGGCCGCGGTGCGTTATCCGCGCGGTGGCGGGCCCGGCGCGCTACCGGACGGCGGCAGCGAAGACCTGGAGACGCTACCGGTGGGGCGTGCCGAGGTCGTACGCGAAGGCCAAGGCCTGGCGATTCTGAGCTTTGGCGCGCTGCTGGAGACCGCCCTCGCAGCCGGCGAGGCGCTGGACGCCACCGTGGTCAACATGCGCTTCATCAAGCCACTGGACACGGCGCTGCTGGAGCAACTGGCGGCGGACCACCAGGGCTTCGTGACGCTGGAGGACCATGCCCGCGCCGGCGGGGCCGGTAGCGCCGTGCTGGAATGGCTCTCGGCCGAGGGCCTGACCCTGCCCTGCCAGGTGCTGGGCATCCCGGATGTCTTCACCGAACACGGTTCGCGCGAACAGATCCTCGCCGACTGCGGCCTCGATGCCGAAGGCGTACTGGCCACGATTCGCCACGCCTTCGGGCAGGAGAATTGCGCGGACGACGGTGGCCGGCTAGGCTTCGCGGGCTAATCAAAACCCGGCCGCCAAAGGCCGCTCGCCCGGAAGCCGAACATGAGCGCCCGTTACACCCTTCGCGTCCTGACCGACTTTGCCTCCGCGCATACCCTGCGCGACTACCCGGGGCAGTGCGCGAACATGCACGGGCACAACTGGAAGGTGGAGGCCGAGGTCCAGGCCGAGACCCTGAACGACGCCGGCATGGCGGTGGACTTCAAGGTGGTCAAGACCGCCGCGCGCGAGATCGCCGGGCAGCTGGATCACCGCTACCTGAACGACGTCCCGCCGTTCGACACAGTCAACCCCACGGCCGAGAACATTGCCCAGTGGTTCTTCCGCGAGATGGCCGGACGCCTGAACCGCCCGGGCCTGCGTATGCACGCGCTGACCCTGTGGGAGACCGACCGCGCCTGCGTGCGCTACAGCGAAGACGGCTGAGCCCATTCCTCGCAACTGGCACCGTCATTGCGAGGAGCCGAAGGCGACGCGGCAACCTCCGGAAGCTCGCGCTGAGCAAGATACGGAATCTGATGGCCCCGGACGGAGGTCGCCACGTCGCTTCGCTCCTCGCGATGACGGTGCTCGTTTCCCGCGCCGTTGCCGCCCCCGCGCTTGCCATCCCACCTTCTACAAGTGATTCGAGGCGTAGTCCGCCAGCCGCGAGCGCTCCCCGCGCGTCAGCGTGATGTGGCCGCTGTGGGTCCAGTTGCGGAACCGGTCCACGACATAGGTTAGCCCGCTGGAGGTCTCGGTCAGGTATGGGGTGTCGATCTGCGCGATGTTGCCCAGCGCCACCACCTTCGTTCCCGGTCCGGCGCGGGTGATCAGCGTTTTCATCTGCTTGGAGGTCAGGTTCTGCGCCTCGTCGAGGATGATGTAGCGGTTGAGGAAGGTGCGCCCACGCATGAAGTTCAGCGAGCGGATCTTGATGCGGCTGGTCAGCACGTCGTTGGTGGCCGCGCGCCCCCAGTCCCCGGCGCCCTCGGACTTGGCCAGCACCTCAAGGTTGTCCATCAGGGCCCCCATCCACGGGGTCATCTTTTCCTCTTCGGTCCCGGGCAGGAAGCCAATGTCCTCGCCCACCGGGACCGTGACCCGGGTCATGATGATCTCCTTGTAGGTGTTGTCCTCCAGCGTCTGCGCGAGCCCGGCCGCCAGCGTCAGCAGGGTCTTTCCGGTGCCGGCGGCCCCCAGCAGGGAGACAAAATCCACCTCCGGGTCCATCAGCAGGTTCAGGGCGTAGTTCTGCTCGCGGTTGCGGGCATTGATGCCCCAGACGCTGTGGCGCGGGGTCATGTAGTCGTCGACCAGCTCGATGACCGCGGACTCGTTCGGCTGGTCGATCTCCAGCACGATCGCGGACAGCGGGTTCTCGCCTTCGCGGTAGACGAACTGGTTGGGCTGCCACTCGGCGACCAGCGGTCCGGTCACGCGATAGTAGGTGCGCCCGGACTCCTGCCACGAGTCCATCCTGGCGCCGTGGGTCTCCCAGAAGTCCTCCGGCAGTTCGGCCATGCCGGAGAACAGCAGACTGACGTCGTCCAGCACCTGGTCGTTGTAGTAGTCCTCCGCGTGCAGGCCGATCACCGCGGCCTTGATGCGCAGGTTGATGTCCTTCGACACCAGCGTGACCGGGGTATCGGGATATTCCGTCTTCAGCGCCTGGGCCGTGGCCAGGATGTCGTTGTCGGCCGAGGAGCCCGGCAGCGAGGCCGGCAGGCTGGACGAAAGGTTGCGGGTCTGGAAGAAGAGGCGGCCGCTGGGCGCGAAGGTGGAGTCGCTGAGCGAATCCGCCTGCAGCGGCAACCCGGCGGCGATCTGCTCGTGCTGGGCCCCGGTGGTGAGCTCGTCAATGAAGCGCGAGACCTGGCGTACGTTGCGCGCGACCTCGGAGAGCCCCTTCTTGCCACGGTCGAGCTCTTCGAGCACGACCATGGGCAGGAAGATGTCGTGCTCCTTGAAGCGGAACAGCGCCGTCGGGTCGTGCATCAGGACGTTGGTGTCCAGGACAAGCAGGCGTTTCGGATCCTGGTCGGTCGCGGTCATGGCGCCTCCGGAACGAGGGTAGGGAAAAGGGTCAGCTCCCGGCGAGTTCACGCACCGCGGCGAGGACCTCGTCCACGTGCCCCGGCACCTTCACCTTGCGCCACTCCTTGCGCAGCACGCCGTCGGCATCGATCAGGAACGTGGAGCGCTCGATGCCCCGCACCTGCTTGCCATACATGTTCTTCATCTTGATGACGTCGAAGGCGTTGCACAGCGTCTCGTCGCCATCGCTCAACAGGTCGAATGGCAGTTCCTGTTTGGTGCGGAAATTCTCGTGGCTCTTCACGCTGTCGCGCGACACGCCAAGGATCACGGCGCCGGCCGCACCGAAGGCATCCAGGTTGGCGGCGAAATCACGGCTCTCGTTGGTACAGCCCGGGGTGTTGTCCTTGGGGTAGAAATACAGGACCACGATCCGGCCCTTGAAGTCGGCCGGTCCCAGGGTCTGGTCGCCGGTCGCCGGCACGCGCAGGTCGGCGGGAACGGGCTGGTCGATTGCGATGCTCATCAGGCGTTTCTCCTCGAATCGTGCGTCTTGAGGTGGCAAGGCGTGGACCGCGACGCGAAAGGCCCGGCCACATCAGGCCTTGATCGGGTCCAGCACACCGTCCACGTTGAGTTCGTCACAAAAATCCATGAACTCGCCGCGCAGGCTGGCAAGGTGCTGCCCTGCGGGGATGTCCACCACCATGTTGGCCGCGAACATGCGCGCCCCGGTCTGCTGGGCGATGTACACCCGGGTCTGGACGTCGCGCAGGTTCACGCCGCGGCTGGTGAAGAAGTCGGCGAGGGCATTCAGCAGGCCCGGGGCATCCAGCGCCACCGCATCCACGGCATAGGGCATGGCCGCCTCGGGGCGTTCGTCCAGGGGGCCTCGGCGAGCCACCACGACCAGCCCCATCTCCGCCTCCAGGCGCTCCAGGCGCGATTCCAGCGTACCCAGGGTCTTCCAGTTGCCACTCGCGCTGAGGGCCATGCAGCAATAGCCGCCCACGACCGTGATCCGGCTGGATTCGAGATTGCAGCCGGTATCGACGATCACGCGCGTCACGCTGGAGACCAGACCGGGCTGGTCCGGCCCGATGAGATTGAGGATCAGGTGGGTGTGGGCGCCCGCGCCAACCACTTCAGCCATGCGCCACCTGCCGGCTGCTCGCAGGGCCGGGGGCGGGCCGTCGCCCGGGGATGCTTGGCATGAAAGCGGCAACAGGCATGATGGCTCGCAACATACCACCTTGCCCTCGCGGCGCCAACGGCGGCACGGCGCCCGAAACCGGCGGCCGGTGCCGCCCCGGCCGCGGGAATCTTGAATGCCTTGTCACCCGCCCGTTAGACTGCACCATTCCCGTTGTTGGAGGAGTCGATGTTTCAAGGCAGCATGGTCGCACTGGCGACCCCGATGCACGCGGACCGCAGCCTGGACTGGCCGGCGCTGGATCGGCTCCTGGAGTTCCACATCGAGGCTGGCACCGATGCCATCGTCGCGGTCGGCACCACCGGCGAATCCGCTACGCTCGATTTCGACGAGCACTGCGAGGCCATCGCCCACACGGTGAAGACCGTCGGCGGGCGCCTGCCGGTGATCGCGGGCACCGGCGCGAACTCCACGCGCGAGGCCATCGCGCTGACCCACTGCGCCAAGGAAGGTGGTGCGGATGCCTGCCTCCTGGTGTCGCCGTACTACAACAAGCCAACCCAGGAAGGCCTCTACCTGCATCACAAGGCGATTGCCGAGGCCGTCGACATCCCGCAGATCCTGTACAACGTACCCGGCCGCACGGCAGTGGATTTGCTGCCCGAGACGGTGGAACGCCTGGCCGACATCCCGAACATCATCGGCATCAAGGAAGCCACGGCCAGCAACGAGCGAACCGCCGAACTGGTCGCCCGGGTCGGAAACCGCATGGATCTGTACAGCGGAGACGACGGGAACGGACTGGCCTTCCTGCTCGCGGGTGGCCACGGGGTCATCTCGGTCACCGCGAACGTGGCGCCCCGGCTGATGGCCGCGATGTGCCGCGCCGTCCGCGAGGGCCGCTTTGACGAGGCGCGGAAAATCAACCGCGAACTCGATGGTCTGCATTCAGCCCTGTTCCTCGAGGCCAACCCGATTCCGGTCAAATGGGCGCTGCATCGCATGGGGCTCATGGAGGAAGGTATCCGCCTGCCTCTGACTCCGTTGTCCGAACCCTTCCATGCGCCGGTCCTGGACGCGATGCGTCAGGCCGGCATAGAGGTCTGATCCCCGACATGAAACAGTCTGCCAAGCTCCATCGCCACGCAACCCGAACCGCCCTTGCCCTGGCCACCGGGCTGGCGATCGCCGGGTGTTCCACTTCGGGGGACCGCCAGTCCGGTCCCGAGTACGAAATGAGCCGGCAGATGGACAACCTTGAAGTCCCGCCGGACCTGATCGCGCCCGACAGCGAGCGCGCCTACCGCATCCCGGATGCGCCAGGCGAACGGGTCAGCGCCCGGGAGATGCAACAGGACTCCGCAGCCCGTCAGCAACAGCGCCAGCCCGCAGGAGCCACGGCCCCGGTGCGCAGCGACGCCAGGGTGCTGCCGGAGACCGCCGACGTCGAGCTGATGCGAGAGGGCAGCGTCCGCTGGCTGAGCGTCGAGGCACCGCCTGAGGACCTCTGGGAACGCCTTGCGGTCTTCTGGGACAGCCAGAACCTGCGCCTGGAACGCAACGAACCGCAAGTCGGCATTATGGAAACCGAATGGGCTGAAGACCGCGCCGGCATCCCGCTGCGCGGGACCCAGAACATCTTCGCCCGGGCCCTGGGCAATGTGTACGACGCCAACACGCGGGACAAGTACCGCTTGCGCGTGGAACGTGACAACGGGCGGTCCGCGATCTACATCTCGCACCGCGGCGCCGCGGAAGAGCCCGAAGGCGAGACCTGGCGCTGGGCGATGCGCCCCTCCGACCCCGAACTCGAGGCCGAGATGCTCAATCGGCTGCGGGTCTTCCTTGCCACCGGCGAGATGCCCGAGGGCGGTACCCGCGTCGCCGAAACGATCGGCGATCGTCCCACCGAGCTGCACCAGACGGAACACGAGGGTCAGCCGGTGCTGGTCATAGGCAGCGACTTCGATCGCATGTGGTCGCAGATGGGCACCCTGCTCGACCGCGCCGGTCTTCTGGTCGATGAGCAGGATCGCCACCGTGGCACCTTCGAGGTCACTTATCGCCCCGACATGGTCGGGGACAGCGAACGCGGTGGGTTCTTCAGTCGGATCTTCGGGCGCGGCGGGGACCGCCGCGAAAACGAGCGCTACCAGGTACGCCTGACCGACATTGGCGACGGGGACCTGCGTATCGAGGCCCGCGACGTCGACGGCGAATCGCTGCGCCGGCGGGATGCCGAGTTCGTCCTGGACCGAATCGAGCAGCAGATCCTCCGTTAGGGGCAGCGTGCGGCTGCGATGATCCGCTTCTGCTCCCTTGGCAGCGGCAGCGCCGGCAATGCGCTGATCGTTGAAATCGGCGCGACCCGTCTGCTGGTGGACTGCGGCTTCTCGGTACAGGAACTCGAACGCCGCATGGCCAGGGTGAATTTATCTCCTAGGGATCTGACCGCCGTCTTGGTCACCCATGAACACGCCGACCATATCGGCGCCACCGCACCGCTTTCCAGGCGCTACGGGCTCACCGTCTTCACCAGCCCCGGAACACGGCTGGCGGCGCGGGACGACCGTTTCTCCAGCATCCAGGAGATCCAGGCGGACGCACCGCTGGAGGTCGACGATGCCTGGATACACCCCTTTACGGTCCCGCACGATTCCCGTGAACCCACCCAGTTCGCATTTTCCGATGGGGACCACCGCCTCGTGCTCATGACCGATGCCGGCCATGTCTCTCCCCATATGGTGGAGATGGCCACGGGGGCGGATGCCTTGTTGCTCGAATGCAACCACGACCCGGGCTTGCTGGCCGCCGGACGTTATCCCCCTTCCCTCAAACGCCGTATCGGTGGTGGCTACGGGCATCTCCCCAACCATGCCGCGACCGAGCTCCTCAACGGCATTGACCAGTCCCGCCTTCGACATGTCGTCGGCATGCATTTGTCCACCGACAACAACCACGCGGACCTGGCCCGCCAGGCACTGGCGGCCGGGCTCGGCTGCGCCCCCTGCGAGACCGCCATTGCCACACAGGACACGGGATTCGACTGGCGCACCACCGCCCCCTGTTGAGCGCAACCCGCGCGAGACGACCCAGCTGATACCGACCCTCCCCGATCGGCTGTCCAGGCGAACCGCGACGTACCAAGCCCCACCCACGGCCTGAACACGTCTAACACCACAGACGCACCCAACTCCGCCGACGCGGACCCGCGCTGCTATCGTCGGGATTCGCGCAGAAAGTAGAGGCCGCCGATCACGAACGCGATCCCAATGATCGTCGCCAAGGGCCCCCCGAAGCCGGACCCCTCGCGCGGTGCAATCGGCGTGAAGGCCAGCTGCCCGCCAAAGATCGCGTACAACCCGACCCCCAACAGCACCAGCCCCACAATCACCAGGCCACCATCCGTCCGTTTCTCACCCACCAAAGCCTCCCACGACCCCCTCGATTCAAAACAACCGAGCCACGTTCGCCCAGCGTGCCCTAAATCCAAAAACAAAAAAAGCCCGACCCCCAAACTGGGAGCCGGGCTTCGGATTAATGCCTGGCGGTGACCTACTCTCACATGGGGAGGCCCCACACTACCATCGGCGCAGAGCAGTTTCACTTCCGAGTTCGGGATGGGATCGGGTGGTTCCTACTCGCTATTGCCGCCAGACAAACTGGCCAGATAACACGGCCGGAGCCATGTCGTCTGAATTCGGAATGCAATATCTAGGCGTGTGTACTTGGTGATGTGTCAGACGAGACCACCAACACTTTGGGTGTTATATGGTCAAGCCGCACGGGCAATTAGTACTGGTTAGCTACACGCGTTACCGCGCTTCAACACCCAGCCTATCAACGTTGTAGTCTTCAACGGCCCTACAGGGACCTCGAGGGTCCAGGGAGATCTCATCTTCAGGTGGGTTTCCCGCTTAGATGCTTTCAGCGGTTATCCCTTCCGCACTTAGCTACCCGGCAGTGCCACTGGCGTGACAACCGGAACACCAGAGGTGCGTCCATCCCGGTCCTCTCGTACTAAGGACAGATCCTGTCAAATCTCCGACGCCCACGGCAGATAGGGACCGAACTGTCTCACGACGTTCTAAACCCAGCTCGCGTACCACTTTAAATGGCGAACAGCCATACCCTTGGGACCTGCTTCAGCCCCAGGATGTGATGAGCCGACATCGAGGTGCCAAACACTGCCGTCGATATGGACTCTTGGGCAGTATCAGCCT
>NZ_ATUK01000014.1:20000-308786 GCF_000420165.1 Thioalkalivibrio sp. AKL19
CCTCGGCGCGGTCGCCATCGAGGCGTACGGCGCCTTGACGGAGCATGCTGCGCCCCTCGGAGGTGGATGCCACCAACCCGGCGGACTTGAGGACATTGGGCAGCAACAGGCCAGCGGCCGGCACCGTCACGGTGACCTGCGGCAGGTCTTCCGGTACGACCTGTTTCTGGAAGCGTTCGATGAAACGGGCCTGGGCCTTCTCGCCACGCCCCGGCCCGTGGAATCGGTCCACCAGCTCCCGGCCCAGCTCGAACTTGATGTCGCGCGGATTGCGCTCGCCGGCCTCCGCCGCGCGGCGGGCCTCCCGAATGTCGTGCATGGGCCGCAGGCTCAGGAGTTCGAAGTAGCGCCACATCAGGTCGTCGGAAATGGACATCAGCTTGCCGAACATGTCGTCGGGGGAATCCTGCACCCCGATATAGTTGTTCAGTGACTTGCTCATCTTCTGGACGCCGTCCAGCCCTTCGAGGATCGGCATGGTCAGAATCACCTGGGGTGGCTGTCCCTCCTGCTTCTGCAGTTCGCGGCCCACCAGGAGGTTGAACTTCTGGTCGGTGCCGCCCAGCTCCATATCCGCATTCAGGGCGACGGAGTCGTAGCCCTGAATGAGCGGATAAAGGAATTCATGGATCGCGATCGGCTGGTGCTCGGTGTAGCGCTTGTGGAAGTCATCACGCTCGAGCATGCGTGCCACGGTATGGCGCGCGGCGAGCTGGACCATGCCGGCCGCACCCAGCGGCTCCATCCAGGTGGAATTGAAGACAACCTCGGTGCGTTCGGGATCGAGGATGCGAAACACCTGTTCGCGGTAGGTCGCGGCATTGCGTTCGATGTCCTCGGCGGACAGCGGGGGGCGTGTGGCGTTCTTCCCCGAGGGGTCACCGATACGGCCGGTGAAGTCACCAATCAGGAACAGGATATGGTGACCCAGGTCCTGGAGCTGGCGGAGCTTGTTGATCAGCACCGTGTGGCCCAGGTGCAGATCCGGGGCCGTGGGATCGAATCCCGCCTTGATTCGCAGCGGGCGGCCCGCCTTGAGGCGCTCGACGAGGTCGTCCTCGAGCAGGATTTCATCGGCACCGCGACGAATCACGGCCAACTGGTCTTCGAGTTCCATATCGCCCCTTGATCGAGATCGGCGACCGGCCGGGCTGGCCGGTCGCGCGCAAGGATACCGCGACCCCCAGGCGGACGCGAAATGCCGCGGTGGTCCAGAATGCAGCCAGACCGCAACGGGCGCGCGAGGGTGAACACCATGACGGAACGCTTTATCGGGCTGATGTCCGGCACCAGCCGGGACGGCGTCGATGCCGTGCTGACAGAAATCCACGGGGACGGGACCCTACAGGTGGTCGATCACTGCCAGCTGGACTATCCCGAAGACCTCGCCCAGGAGCTGGCGACCGCGGCCACGACCGAAACCCTGCGCTACCGCCAGCTGGGCACGCTGGACGCACGCCTAGGCCAGCTGTTCGCCCGCGCCGTCCACGCCCTGCTGGACCAGACCGGCCTGGCCCCGACCGCGATCCGGGCCATCGGCAGTCACGGCCAGACCGTGCACCACGCCCCGGACGCGGAACCGCCCTTCACCTGGCAGATCGGCGATCCGTTCCGCATTGCCGAGGCGACCGGAATCGACACCGTGGCCCAATTCCGTCCGCGCGACATCGCGGCCGGCGGCGAAGGTGCCCCCCTGGCCTGTGGCTTTCACGCGATGCAGTTCGGCGCGACCGACGAGACCCGCGCGGTACTGAATCTTGGGGGCATCGCCAATGTCACCTGGCTCCAGCCGGGTCAACCCGTGATCGGCTTCGACTGCGGCCCGGCGAACACGCTGATGGACGACTGGAACCGACGCCACCATTCGACTCCGTTCGACCACGATGGCGCCTGGGCCCGAACCGGCACGCCGGACCCGGAACTGCTGACCCGGCTGCTCGAGGACCCGTTCTTCCGGCGTTCCCCGCCCAAGAGCACCGGCCCCGAGTACTTCTCGCCCGGCTGGCTGCGGCGCGTGGGGGGCGACCGCCTCGACCGGGTCCGTCCCGAGGACATCCAGGCGACCCTGGCCGAACTGACAGTGGAGGGCGTCCGCCGTGCCCTGGAGCACCTGCACACCCGACCGCCCGACCGCATGCTGGTGTGCGGCGGCGGCGCACACAACCGACACCTGATGCAGCGCCTCGCCCGGGCGCTGCCCGATACCCGCGTGGAGTCCACCGAGCGCCACGGCGTTCCCGCGCAGCAAGTGGAAGGCGCTGCGTTCGCCTGGCTGGCCGCCCGCACCCTTGCCGGAGAATCCGGCAACCTGCCGGAGGTCACCGGGGCGCGCGGCCCGCGTGTGCTCGGCTGCATCATCCCCGGTGGCACTCGATCCGCCAGGCACGCATCAGCCGCCCCATAATGAAGAAGGCCCGATCCACCGGATCGGGCCTTCTTCTGTCGGAATTTCGGTCGACTTCAGACCGAGAAGCTGGAACCGCAGCCGCAGGTCGTGGTGGCATTGGGATTTCGGATCACGAACTGCGCGCCTTCCAGACCTTCGGTGTAGTCGATCTCGGCACCGGCCAGATACTGGAAGCTCATCGGGTCGATCAGCAGCGTCACCCCGCCGTTCTCCACCACGGTGTCACCGTCGCCGACCGTCTCGTCAAAGGTGAAGCCGTACTGGAAGCCCGAACACCCGCCACCGCTGACGAACACGCGCAGTTTCAGGTTGTCGTTGTTCTCTTCCTCGATCAGCCCCTTCACCTTGGTGGCCGCGGCATCGGTAAAGATCAGCGGGCTGGGCATTTCGATGTCCAGTTCCGCTTCGGACGTCATGGGCTCGGACATTCGGGGCCTCCTGTAATAATCATTTTCATTCACGCTACGGAAAACTGAGCCCCGGAGTCAAGAATGCCCATCTTCCGTGGGATTGCTCAGGGCCGGGGTCTCGTCCGCTCCTTCCAGTTCACCCTGCAACGGGTGGTCGACCCGCTTGAGCAGGCCGTCGATCTGCGCGCCTTCCATCATCTGCAGCACGGTGTAGTAGAGATTGCCGGCCAGGCGGGCGGTCTCGCCCAGTTCCACGTGCTCTCCCACATGGACATCGCCATGCACCTCTCCGTTCATCAGCAGGTGGGGCACGGCGACATGACCCTCGATCACTCCCCCGTCCGCGACCACCAGGACGGCCGATGGGTCCGTCGCGGCCCGGATATCACCGATCACGCGCCCCTCGATGTGCAGCCCGCCGCCAAACTCGATGTCGCCGTGGATCACCGTATTGCGCCCGACCAGCGTATCCACCTTGCGCGCCCGACGGCCCTTCTTGCGTCCAATCATTGCGTACCCTCCAGCAGGCGACCCCACTCGGCCCTTTCGGAGGCCGGTTCGAGATCCTCGTCATCCTCGGCACTCGCGCGCAGCGCCAAGTGCCGAGGCTCGAAATCTTCCGGCAAACGGATCCGGACCCGCTGGTTCCGCACCAGCCTCAGATCCTCCAGCGTGCGAGCGGCGTCCAGACCCAGGGCATCGGCATCGAGCGTGACGACATCCTCCTCGTCGGCCGGCACGCCGTCCACTTCCAGTGTCCATCGCAGATCCACCGAACGGCCCAACCCCGGACGGTAGAGCTGAAAGCTGACATCGAACACCCCGGCCTCCCCGGTGCGCTGCAACCGGAGTCCCCGGATACCCAGCCCATCCTCGCCCGCCCCTTCTGCAAGACCCTGGTAGAACGCCAGTTCGTCACGCAACGCGAGCAGTTCGGCCTCCTGCCGCTCGATGTCGCCGGCGAAGGCGGAAACCTCCGCGTTCTTGATCGCCAGCTGCTGCTCGGCGCGCCGCAGGGCCTCCTCGGCCTCCTGACGAGCGGCGACCTCCCGTTCCAGATCCGCTCGCAGGGCGTCGATCCCCGCCCGCGAGTCCTCCGTTGGCGTCTCGTCACGGCCGGCACCCGTCAGCCAGACACCCGCCACGACGACCCCGATCACCAGCAGTACGCCCGCCAGCAGCACGGTCCGCCACGCGCCGCCGCGCCGCCCCGACGACTTTCGCCGCGCCGGGATCCGCGGTCGCCGGGGCAGGCGTGGAACACGGATGCTCATGCGGCTGCCCCGCGCATCAGGGGAAGACCGGCAGCCCGTCGAGCCCCGCGGTCTCGGCCTGGCCGAACATCAGATTCATGTTCTGCACGGCCTGCCCGGCCGCGCCCTTCACCAGGTTGTCGATCACCGACAGCACCATCAGTCGCCCGGAATGCGGCGGCTGCGCCAGCGCCACCCTGCACAGATTGGTACCCCGCACGCTGGACGTCTGCGGATGGGCACCCGCCGGCATCACGTCCACGAACGGTTCGTCGCGATAGCGTTGCTCGAAACAGTCCTGCCAGTCCGCGTCCGCCACCTGCGGGCGCAGGTAAAGGGTCGCATGAATCCCGCGCGTCATCGGCACCAGGTGAGGCTGGAAGATCAGCCCCACCGACTGCCCGGCCACACCGCTGAGGGTCTGGTGGATCTCCGGCCAGTGCCGGTGCCCGCCGCTGGCGTAGGCACGGAAGTCTTCCTGCACCTCGGCGAACAGCCCGCCGATCTGCGCCTTGCGCCCGGCCCCGCTGACGCCACTCTTGGCATCCGCGATCACGTCCGCAGGATCGACCAGACCGGCCTCCAGCAGGGGCAGCACCGCGAGTGTCACGGCCGTGGGGTAACAGCCCGGCACCGCGATCAGCCGCGCATCGCGAATCTGCTCCCGGTTCAGTTCGGGGAGGCCGTACACCGCCTCGGCCAGGTGCTGCGGAGCGCCATGCGCCTGCCCGTACCACCGCGCCCACAACTCGGGATCGCGGATGCGGAAATCCGCCGACAGGTCGATGATACGCGTGCCCCGCTCAAGCAGCGGCGCGGCCAGGCCGTGCGCCACCCCGTGCGGGGTCGCGAAAAAGACCACGTCGCACTCGCCCAGGGTCGCCTCGTCCGGGATCTGGAACACCGCGTCCACCGCGCCGCGCAGGCTGGGGAACAGATCGGCCACGGGCGTGCCGGCCTCGCCACGCGAGGTCACGACCCGAAGATCGGCCGCCGGATGCCGCGCCAGCAGGCGCAGCAACTCCACGCCGGTGTAGCCGGTGGCCCCGACAACCCCGATGCGGATGGGTTTGCTGTTGGTTGCATTCGTCATGCTGCGGCATGATACCGCCTTGACCGGGACCACGGAACGCAAGCCCGCCCCGCCAGTCCACATTTGCAGGCTATTCGATCAACGGATCACACCCCATGAGCAAAGTCAGGATCGACCGCAAGGCCATCTTCGGAGGCATCTTCATCATCGCGCTGGTCGCCATCGCCGCGACCATCTGGCTGACCGATGACGGCATGCGTCCGGCACCCGCCTTTTCCGCCACCACCCTGGATGGCGAGCAGGTAGCCCTGGAGGACTACGAGGGCCGGCCGGTGATGATCTCCTTCTGGGCGACCAACTGCCCGTCCTGCATCCGCGAGATCCCGGAACTGATCCATCTGCACGAGACCTACGCGGACAAGGGCTTCGAGCTGCTGGCGGTCGCGCTGTCCTACGACCCGATCAACCGCGTGGAGGCCATGCGCGAGGACCGCGGGATGCCCTACAAGGTCATCCACGACAGCGACGACGCCTTTTCCCAGGCCTATGGCGGCGTGCGCCTGACACCGACCACCTTCCTGATCTCGCCGAATGGCCGCATCGTCTACCAGAAGCTGGGCGACCCGGACTTCGAACAGATCGAACGCCACCTGGAACGCTGGCTCTCGTAAATCAACGCTGAGCTGGCACCGGCTCCCGGCCCGCCGACGAGAAGGACCTCCATGCAAGCCTATAACTGGTTCCTCAGCCTGCACGTGATCTTCATGGTCACCTGGTTCGCCGGGCTGTTCTACCTGCCGCGCCTGTTCGTCTATCACGCCATGACCGAGGACGCCCTGGGTCACGAGCGCTTCAAGGTGATGGAGCGCAAACTGTTCTACGGGATCATGACCCCCGGCGCCCTGATCACCATCGCCTTCGGCGTGGCCATGCTAGTGGATCGCTCGTTCTACCTGACCGAACCGTGGATGCACTTCAAGCTGACCCTGATCGCGCTCCTAGTCGCCTATCACGTCTGGTGCGGCAAGATCGTGCGCGACTTCCGCGACGATCTGAACCGGCGCGACCACACCTGGTATCGCTGGTTCAACGAGTTTCCGGTTCCGATCCTGGTGGGTGTGGTGGTGCTGGTGGTCAATCGTTCCATCACCGACGGCCTGATCGCCATCGGCGTGGTGCTCGGGATCTTCCTGCTGAGCGCGCTGATCGCGCAGTGGCGGGCACGCCGCACCTGAGCTGCGCCCCTGCGGTGGGCATTCCCGGCTGGGAACGCCGCGGTCAGGTCTTGCCGGCGCGCACCAGGCCGCCCAGCCCGGCCTGCACCAGGGCATTGTTCAGCAGCGAGCGGATCTGATCAGCGTTCTCCAGCAGTCGACACTGCGCCAGCAACGCCTCGGCGCGGTCGGTGGAGAAGCTGCGAATCACCCATTTGACCCGCGGGATCGAGGACACGCTGACACTCAGGCTGTCGATCCCCATCCCCAGCAGCAGGATCACCGCGGCCGGATCGGCCGCCATCTCGCCGCAGACACTGACCGGCTTGCCCGCCCGGTGCGAGCCGTCGGTGATCGTCTCCAGCGCGTGGATGCAGGCCGGATGCAGGGTGTCGTACAGATGCGCCACGCGGGCGTTGTTGCGGTCCACCGCCAGCAGGTACTGGACCAGGTCGTTGGTACCCACGGACAGGAAGTCCACCCGCCGTGCGAGCATCTCCGACATGTATACCGCCGCCGGCACCTCCACCATCACCCCGACACGCGGCATCGGGATGCGGAACCCCTCGTCCAGCAACTCCTCGCGCGCCCGGTTGAGCAGGGTCATCGCGCCCTTCAGCTCGTCCAGCGCCGAGATCATCGGGAACAGGATCTGCAGGTTGTCGTGCGACCGGCTCGCCTTGAGCATCGCCCGCAACTGGGTCAGAAAGATCTCCGGGTGGTCCAGCGAGATGCGAATGCCGCGCCAGCCGAGGAACGGGTTGTCCTCCTTCACCGGGAAATACGGGAGGGCCTTGTCGCCACCGATATCCAGGGTGCGCAGGGTCACCGGCATCGGGTCGAAGGAGGCCAGCACCTGCTCGTAGAGCTGGACCTGTTCCTCCTCGCCGGGGAACCGGTCGCGGATCATGAACGGGACCTCGGTACGGTACAGCCCGACCCCCTCGGCCCCGGACTCCAGCGACGGCTTGATATCCGCCAGCAGACCCGAGTTCGCCAGCACCGGCACGGCAACCCCGTCGCGGGTCTCGGCCGGGTCCTTCGCGAGCGCCCGCAGGTCCTCCGCCAGCTCGCGCTCCTCGCGCACCAGGCGCTCGAACTCCGCACGCAACTCGGCGTTGGGGTTCACGAACAGCCGGCCGCGATAACCATCGACCAGGATCTCGCGCCCCTCCAGCCGCCCGACCGGCAGCTCGGACACGCCCATCACCGCCGGGATGTTCAGCGCCCGCGCGAGGATCGCGATATGCGAGGAGCCCGTTCCCTTGGCCGAGACCATCGCCCCGAGGCGCTCGATTGGCACCTCCGCCAGATGCGAGGCCGTGAGATCGTCTCCCACCAGGATCCCGCCATCGGGAAACTCGTCCTGGCTGCGATCCGCCGGCAGCAGGTGCGAAAGCACGCGGCGACCGAGGTCGCGCACGTCGGCCGCGCGCTCGCGCAGGTACGGGTCCTCCATGTCCTCGAACACCCGCACGCTCTCGCGCACCGTGTCGCGCAACGCGGCGGGCGCCCACTGGCCGTTGCGGATGCGCCCCTCGGTCTTGTGCACCAGCGAATCGGACCCCAGCAGCATCAGGTAGGCATCGAACAGCACCTGCTCGTCCGGCCCCAGGGCCTCGCCCATGCGCTGCTTCAGGTCCTCGATCTCGGTACGGGTCTCCGCGACCGCCTGCTTGAAGTGCTCCAGCTCGTTGTCCACCCCGGCGCCCTCGCGATCCGGGATGGAATCGAGATCCGCCAGCCGGTAGGCCACCACGGCCCGCCCGATGGCCACGCCCGGCGAACCGGCGATCCCCGTGGCCTCGACGTTCACGTGCCCGATCAGCGGGGTCTCGGAGGAGATCTCGTCGTTGAACTCGGCGTAGGCAATGGCTCCGGCCAGCTGGGCCGCCAGGGTGATCAGAAAGGAGACATGTTCGTCATCGAACTTGCGCGCCTGGTGCTGTTGCACCACCAGGACGCCCAGCAGGCTGCGCTGGTGGATGATCGGCACGCCGAGGAACGCGAGGAAGTGCTCCTCCCCGGTCTCGGGGAAGTAGCGAAAGCGCGGATGGTCCTGGGCGCTGTCGAGGTTGACCGGCTCGGCGCGCGAGGCGACCAGACCGACCAGGCCTTCCGACGGATCCATCTCGACCTGCCCCACCGATTCGGAGCGCAGGCCCTCCGAGGCCATCAACACCAGGCGCCCGGACTGCGGCGACTTCAGGTAGATCGAGCAGACATCGATCTCCAGCGCCGCTTTCACCCGCGTGACGATAATGTGCAGCGCTTCAAAGAAATCGGCCGCACCGTTGACCTCCTGCACCACGCGGCGCAGGACCTCCAGCATCGAGGGCTGCTTCGGGACCGTCAACGCGAGGACACCGGCGAACGGGTCAGGGAGGGGTCCGGACCGCGGCGGCCGCCGCGGTGCTCGCGCCCCTGTTCAAGCTCCGGGAACATCAGCGGCACCAGTTCGCACAGCGCGCGGCGATAGACCTGGCGCTTGAAGTGCACGACCTCGCGCGCCGGGCGCCAGTAGTCGATCCAGCGCCAGTCATCGAATTCCGGGGTTTGCATCGCATCCAGCACCACGTCGTTCTCGTCTCCGACCATGCGCAGCAGGAACCAGCGCTGCTTCTGGCCGATGCAGACCGGGCGCTGATGGCGCCGGACCATGCGCTCCGGCAGGCGATAGCGCAGCCAATGACGGGTGCTGCCCAGCACCTCCACGTGCCGGGGAAACAGGCCGGTCTCCTCGCGCAACTCGCGGTACATCGCCTCTTCCGGCGTTTCTTCCGCGTGCACGCCCCCCTGGGGAAACTGCCAGGCCTCCTGTCCGACCCGCTTGCCCCAGAACAGCTGTTTTTCCGCGTTGCACAGGATGATGCCTACGTTTGCGCGATACCCGTCACAATCAATCACTTGCATCAGCCAGACGCTTTTCTATTACTGGCATTGTTCCACAGCCGGCGCCTCGGCGGCAAAGCCCCTACCCGGCCTCCGGTGCCGGCCCGGAAGGGCGCGGGAGGCTGCAGGCCACCACGACCGCCGGTACACTTTCGTCCGACTCACGCCAACCCGAGAACCGCCCCATGGCCCTGGCCCTGTTCGACCTCGACAACACCCTGCTCGCCGGCGACAGCGATCACGCCTGGAATGAATTCCTGGCGGAGGTCGGCGCCGTCCACCCGACCTGTCATGCCGAGACCAACGACCGCTTCTACCAGGAGTACGTGGCGGGCACCCTCGACATCCACGAATTCTGCCGCTTCGCCTTCAGCCCGCTGGCCGAACACCCGCGCGCGCAGCTCGAGGCCTGGCGGGAGCGCTTCATCGACACGCTGATTCGGCCGATGATCGCCCCCGGCGCCGCGCGCCTGCTGGCCGGGCACCGCAACGCGGGCGACGAGCTGGTGATCATCACCGCGACCAATCAGTTCGTGACCCAGCCGATCGCGGACCTGCTGGGCGTGGATCACCTGATCGCGACCCTGGCGGAAGAAAACGAGCAGGGGGAGTTCACCGGCGAACTGACCGGTGTGCCCTGCTTCCAGGAAGGCAAGATCGAGCGCCTGCGCCAGCACCTGGCGGATCACCCCGATCCCGAGGGCACCATCGCCAGCGCCAGCTTCTACAGCGACTCGCGCAACGACATCCCGCTACTCGAACGTGTGGGACGCCCGGTCGCGGTCGACCCGGACCCCACCCTCGCGGAACATGCCCGCAACAAGGGCTGGCCGGTGATCTCCCTGCGCGACGGCATGGCTTAAGGAGAGACGCTTCGTGCCCCTGGCCCGATGAATTGATTGCACCACGAAGGACACAGAGGGCACGAAGAAAAACCAAAAGAACTTTCGAAGACCTGGATCCGTTGGGACGGGCGAAAGGTATAAGCCTGCGTACTTGGCGGGACTTGCCTGCACCCAACCCGAAGCCATCAAGCGCCCACCCCCTCCAGCCAACACACTCGCCTTTCTCCGCGTCCTCTGTGCACTCTGTGGTGCAAACGCCCTTGATCCTTCTCGGCTGACGCAGCTCGGCGGGTATAGCCGTCAGCGTTATTCAAAGACCGCCGCGATCTGCGCAAGGCGCTGTCCGGCCGGGGTATCACCCTTGCCTGCGGCCACGACCGCATCGCGATATCCGGCAACCAGCTCCGGCACCACGGCCACCACCTGCTTGCGCCGCAGGCGACCGGCGCCGGTCACCGGCCAGGTCGCGCGGAAGTCGCAGTTGTCCAGCGCATCGCAGACCCAGAGACTCCACTCGTGACGGGTCACGTCGATCTCGTGCTGGCGGATCACCAGGCGATAGACATGCTGGGCAGCCATGTCCGCCATACCCACCCCGGGGCCGACATATTCCACCTGCAGCTCGCCAGCGAGCCGGTTCAGCTCCTGCTCCAGCGCGGCCAGGGCCTGATCGACCTCCGCGTTCAGCGTGCCACCCGCTTCGGCGACGGCGACCAGGGGACGGAGGGATTCGACTTCGAACTCGCTGCTCATGCTGCGTACACTCCCGGAATTCGGACCAGAAACGCCCCGGGGGTGCCGGGGCGCGCGCAACCTTAGCACGGGAGCCCCCATTCATGAATCATCCCCCGATCGCGCTGACCATTGCCGGCTCCGACCCCGGCGGCGGCGCGGGCCTGCAGGCCGACCTGACCACCTTCACCCGCCTCGGCGTGCATGGGGCCACGGCCGTGACCGCGATCACCGTGCAGGACACCCGCAACGTGGTGGACTTCACCGTGCTCCCGCCGGAGCAGCTGCGCGCCCAGATCGAGGTGACGCTGGCCGATCTCGAGGTCGCCGCGATCAAGATCGGCATGCTCGGCTCGGTGGACAACGTCACCGCGGTCGCCACGCTGCTGGCCGCACACCCGCACATCCCGGTGGTGCTGGATCCAGTGATGGTCGCCGGCGGCGGCGGCGCGCTGGCGACGGAGGCCGTGGTGGACGCGACCCGCGAGGCCCTGCTACCGCGCGCGACCCTGATCACCCCCAACGGACCGGAGGCCGCGCGCCTGGCCCGGACCGACGATGCCACCCAGTGGGGCCAGCAGCTGCGCGAACGGGGCGCGCGCAACGTGCTGGTCACCGGCGGCCACGAGGGCGGCGGTGATGAACCCATCATCAACCGCCTGTACCGCGAGGACGGACACATGCGCGCCTTCGAGTTGCCGCGCAAGCCGGCTGGTTACCACGGTTCCGGTTGCACCCTGGCGGCGGCGATCGCCGCCTTCCTGGCGCGCGGCCGTGACCTGGAACCGGCGGTGATCGAGGCCCAGGCCTTCATGAACGACGCGGTCGCCCGGGGCTATGCCCCCGGCCACGGCCAGCACGTCCCCAACCGGCTGTGCCCGCATGACCACTGAGCGCGACCCCCGTCTGCGCGGACTCTACTTCGTCACCCCGGCCGTGCCGGAGGGTGCGGATCCGCGCACCACCCACCTCGAAAACAGCCGGGCCGCGCTGCGCGGCGGGGCCCGGCTGATCCAGTTCCGTGACAAGGTCCTGGCCAATGATGCACGCGAGGCCATCGCCCGCGAACTGGTCGCCCTCGCTCATGCGCACGGCGCGCTGTGCATCATCAACGACGACACCGAGCTGGCCGCGCGGGTCGGGGCCGATGGCGTGCACCTCGGGCGTGACGACCCGGACCCGGTCGCGGCCCGCGCGCGGCTCGGCCCCGGCGCGGTGGTCGGCGTCTCCTGCTACAACGAGCTCGCGCGCGCTGAAGCCGCCACACGGACCGGAGCGAACTATGTCGCCTTCGGCACGATGTTCGCTTCCCCGACCAAGCCCGAGGCGGCGTATGCCGGACCGGAACTGATCCGGCGCGCACGCGCGGCCCTGGACCTGCCGATCTGCGGCATTGGCGGTATTACCGCGGACAATGCCGCCGAGGTCGTCACGGCCGGGGCCGATCTGGTCGCCGTGATTCAGGGTATCAGCGCCGCGCCCGACCCCGAGGCCGCCGCGCGTCAGATAAGCGAACTGTTCGACTGATCTCTTTGCACCCGCCCGCGGCCGTCGCTATGGTTGCCGGGCCTACCAAATCCCGAACTCAACGAAAAACAGGACACCGTCATGCAGGAAACCGAGCGTCTGTTCGAGGCCGCCAAGCAGCACATCCCCGGCGGCGTGAATTCCCCCGTGCGCGCCTTCAAGGGCGTCGGCGGGACCCCGATCTTCATGGACCGCGCCAACGGCGCCTACATGTGGGACGCCGACGGCCAGCGCTATATCGACTACATCGGTTCCTGGGGCCCGATGGTGGCCGGCCACGCCCACCCCGAGGTGATCGAGGCGGTGCGCGAGGCCTGCAACAACGGCCTGTCCTTCGGCTGCCCCACGCGGCTGGAGAACGACATGGCCGCCAAGGTCTGCGAGCTGGTGCCGTCGATGGATATGGTGCGCATGACCAACTCGGGCTCCGAGGCGACCATGAGCGCGATCCGCCTGGCGCGTGGCTATACCGGCCGCGACCGCATCGTGAAGTTCGAGGGCAACTACCACGGCCACGGCGACTCGCTGCTGGTGAAGGCCGGCTCCGGGGCCCTGACCCTCGGCCAGCCGAGTTCCCCGGGAGTGCCCAAGGAACTGGCCGCGCTGACCAGCACCCTGACCTACAACGACCCGGACGGCGTGCGCGCGTTCTTTGCCGAGAAGGGTGACGAGGTCGCCTGCATCATCGTCGAGCCCATCGCGGGCAACATGAACTGCATCCCGCCCGAGCCCGGGTTCCTGGAGACCCTGCGCGAGGTCTGCGACCAGCACGGCGCGGTACTGATCTTCGACGAGGTGATGACCGGCTTCCGCGTGTCGAAGAACTGCGCCCAGGGCTATCTGGGCGTGACCCCGGACCTGACCACGCTGGGCAAGATCATCGGCGGCGGCATGCCGGTGGGGGCCTTCGGCGGCAAGCACGCCATCATGGAACACCTCTCCCCGCTGGGCCCGGTCTACCAGGCCGGCACCCTGTCGGGGAACCCGATCGCGATGACCGCCGGGCTGAAGACTCTGGATATCCTGTCGCGCCCGGGCTTCCACGACGAGCTGGAGACGCGCACGAAGAAGGTCGTCGCGGGCTTCGAGGACGCCGCGCGCGAGGCCGGCGTGGCCGTGACCACCAATCAGGTGCCGGGCATGTTCGGCCTGTTCTTTTCGGAGCAGAAGGTCACCGACTTCGCCGGCGCCACGGCCTGCGATACCGCCGCCTTCGGCCGCTTCTTCCACGCGATGCTGGGCGAGGGGATCTATCTGGCCCCCAGCGCCTTCGAGGCCGGCTTCATGTCCAACGCCCATTCGGACGCCGACATCGACGCGACCATCGAGGCCGCCCGCAAGTCCTTCAAGGCGCTCTGAGCGCGCCCTCGCCTCTCCTGCGCAGTGAACCGGCGACCCCAGCGGTCTGCCGGTCCGCTGTGCCCTGACCCACCACCCAGCGCTACGCACGAATGATCGATACGCTCATCCAGTCACCGCTGGCGCTGGGGCTGCTGTTCGTGCTTCTGGGCCTGGTCGCCGGCATCCCGGCCGGCATGTTCGGCATCGGCGGCGGGCTGATCCTGGTGCCGGTATTCGTCGCCGTGTTCAGCCTGCTGGCCTTCGACTCGACCAGCCTCGTTCAGCTCGCGGTCGGCTCCTCGCTGGGGGCGATCATCCCCACGGCGATCCTGTCGGCGCGCGCCCACCACCGCCGCGGCGGCGTGAACGGCGCGGCGGTGCGCCGTCTCCTGCCGGGCATCATCGTCGGCGCGCTGATCGGCGCCTGGCTGGCCACGCGCATCGACTCCGACCACCTGGGGCGTATCTTCGGCGCCTTCGAGGTGGCGATCGGCATCTGGATGCTGCTGAACATCCAGCCACCGGAGGCGCCGGTGCCCCGGCGCAGCGTCTGGCTGGGCGGCGGGGCATTGATCGGTGCGATCTCCTCGCTGATCGGCATCGGCGGCGGCACGCTGACCACGCCGTTCCTGGTCAGTCAGGGGCTGGAGCTGCGCCGTGCGATCGGCTCGGCGGCGGCGCTGGGCGTGCCGATCTCCATCGGTGCCAGCCTGGTGTTCGCCCTGCCGCAATGGACCGACCCGGCGTATCAGGCGCCGGAATGGGCGCTTGGCTACCTCTACCTGCCCGCCATCCTCGGCGTCGTCATCGGCACGTCCATCAGCGTACGCGGGGGCGTCTGGTTGACCCATCACCTGCCGGTCACCCACCTCCGCCGCGGCTTCGCCGGCATCCTGATCCTCGCCGGCATCCTCATGCTCATCCGCTAGCACTCGCCCCCGCCCAGACAGGTCTTCATTCGTCACCCGTGTTTACGGTGCCTTCGGCCCACCGCCTGCCTGATTGTGGCTGGCCCTGGTTCATCACCCGGTGTTTACGGTGGCTTCGGTCCACATACTGCCCGGCGCTGACTCGCCAGCGCGCCGCGAGGTACTTCTTTGCTCGTGCAAAGAAGTACCCAAGAAACACGCCCGACTGCCGCGACCCCGGCCCGCTGCGCGGGCCGGGGTTTCCCTCGCTCCGAGGCTTTTCGCGGGCGGCGCTGAACTCGCTGCGCCTGCGGCTCCGCTCAAACATCCAGCGCCTTGAATCCCGCGAAAAGCCTCTCCACTCGGCGCGACGACAACGGGGAGGCAGGTCCAAAAAACGGCTATACCAACGTTCTTGCCAGTGGATGATGGCTAGGTCTTCATACATCTTCGGCACGCTCGGCCTGCGGCCCTTGCGTGCCGCGCCCGCACAGCGGGCGCCGGGGGTGTTCGGGCGGCGATGCCTATGGTTAGGCAGAAGCGTGGGGATACGGTCGGTTTTGACCTTCCCTCCCGTATGGAGCCCCTTGCGGAAGGGTGCTCGGGCCGGGAGAAGGCGCTGGATGTCTGAGCGAAGCGCAGCGTAGCGAGTTCAGCGCCGCCGGTCCGAGGGCCCTGGAGCAAGGTTCCCGGGCGGAATCCGGGGGCCCTTCTTTGGGTACTTTCTTGGGCAAGCAAGAAAGGACCTCGCGGTGCGCTCGCGAGAGAGCGCGTGGCAGGTGGCCGGACGAAGGCACCGTAAACTCCAGACGATGAACCAGGGCCAGCCTAGCGGACATGCGAAAACCGACCGCACGGAGCCTCAATGGTTAGGCGATGAGGCGGGTGGCGAGGGCGAACCACAGCGGCAGGGTGACCAACGACAGCGCCGTGGTCAGGGTGACCGCGGCCGCGTAGAGGCCAGTATCCAACCGGAACCGGTCACAGAACACCAACCCCAGCACCATCGCCGGCATCGCCGCCTCCAGTACCGACCCGACCCCGGGCACCCCCTCGAGACCGGTCCACAACACCAGCCCCAGGGCAAAGACGGGGGCCAAGATCAACTGGACCACGGCGACTACCGCCAGCGGCCGGGCATCACGGCCACGAAAACGGTTGAACACCAGCGCCAGGCCCAGCGAGAACAGCATCAAGGGGGCCACGCTGTCCGCCAGGAACCCGAGAAAGACGTCCAGCCAGTCGAGCAATGGGACCCCGGCGAGATTTAGCGCCACGCCGCCCACCGCCGCCCAGATCGACGGCACCGCCGCCAGCGCGCGCAGCGGACTCCCCCCCCCGTACAGGCGCACCGCCTCGGGATCGCCGTAGCGCCGCGCCAGCAGCACGCCCAGCGTCAGTACCAGCGGGAGGCAGGCAAACAGGTCGTACTGGATCGCCACCGCGCGCCCGGCCTCGCCGAACAGGCTGTCGAGTACCGGGAGGCCGAGATAGGTGGCGTTGGGCCAGGCCGCCGCCAGCAACATGGCCCCGATGGCGGCACGCTCGGCCTCACAGATCCGGCAGGCCATCAGCGTGACCCCGACCATTGCCAGCACCGTCAGCCCGGCCACCAGCGCGATGCGCAGGGAGTCCAGGCCCAGCGGGGCAACCCACAGGACCTGAAGCACCAGCGCCGGCAACAACAGGTAGTAGACCAGGGTGGTCAGGACCCGGCGCGTGGTGTCCGCATCCAGGCCCCCGGGTTGCAGAGCCCGCCACACCACACCGGCGACAATCAGCGCCCCCATCTGGGTCATCACGCTCAGCATGACGGGCCTCTAGCCTTGGGAGACAGGGACATGGTGACGGCATCCTTTCGCGCCTGGCGGCGGGGTCCGGGTTCTGACGGCGCCCATTCTACGGCCCCGGCCCACGCCCTACACGAAAAAGCCCGGCGGAGCTGCAAGGCTCGGCCGGGCTCGGCCCCGCGGAACCTGCCCGCGGGAGACGTTCTTCGGAGACGGCTTACGCGCCCCCGGCCTGCTCCTGTTCCTGCTGCTGGCGCTCGACGTCCGCGCGCACCTGCTCCATGTCCAGTTCGCGCACCTTGCCCAGCACCTCGTCCAGCTGCCCGGCAGAGAGCACACCCGGCTGCGAGAACACGATGATCTGCTCGCGGAAGATCATCAGGGTCGGGATGGAACGGATCTGGAAGGCGCCGGCGATGCCCTGCTCCTCGTCGGTATTCACCTTGGCGAAGACCACGTCGGGGTGCTTGCCGGAGGCTTCCTCGAAGGTCGGGGCGAACTGCTGGCACGGGCCACACCAGGGGGCCCAGAAGTCCAGGATGACGATGTCGTTCCCGGTGATGGTGGATTCGAAGGTGTCCTGCGTGAGTTCCTGAACGGCCATGATGGCGGGCTCCGGTTAAAAATGTACCGGAACCTTACCAGCCTCGGCGCCGGCTTTCAGGATTTCGATGCTGCGAGCATGGCCGCTCGCAGGCGTTCCAGACGCTCGATCGGGTCGTCTGCCTCCAGCAACTGCTGCTTGATCTCGAGATCGATGGGCAGCAGTTCGATCAGCCGGGCGGCCACCCAGGTCGAGTCGTCGAAGCGCCGTTCCAGGTGCGACCAGGGCGTACCCAACTGGTCCAGCAAGCGCTCCAGTAGATCTGCCAGCGAGGCATAGTCCACCGGCAGGCTCACCTCGGGATACTCCGGCAAGGGCTCCACGTCGCCCAGCCACAGGCCGTCGTCGGCATGCCGGGCATTGTGGATGACTCGCCGGCCCTCGCCCTTGACCAGGATCCCCAGCAGCCCGTCGGGGCGCTGGTCCCAGTCCACGATGACCGCCTCGGTGCCGACACTATAGAAGCCCGCGGAGGGATCCGTCTCGGACGGGAGTTCGCCAGACTCGCGTTCCGGTTCGGTCGCCACGATGACGAAGCGACCGTCGTCGCGCAGACAGCGCCGCACCATATCCAGATAGCGGGTCTCGAAGATCCGCAGCGGCAGCAGTCCCTCGGGGAACAGCACTGTATTGAGCGGGAACAGCGGCAGCGTGGTCATGCATCCTCTCCCGGCATTGGCGCGGCACCCCAGCGCGGCACCAGAGCGTGCTCGACATCGAGATGATCCAGCACCCGCGCCACCATGAAGTCGACCAAGTCGTCGATGGACTGCGGACGGTGATAGAAAGCGGGATTGGCTGGCATCACCACGGCGCCCATGCGCGCCAGGCGCAGCATGTTCTCCAGGTGGATCTCGGAGAACGGCGTCTCGCGCACCACCAGCAGGAGCTTGCGGCGCTCCTTGAGCACGACATCGGCGGCACGCTCGATCAGCCCGCGCGAGGCCCCGGTGGCAATCGCCGAAACCGTGGCCGTGGTACAGGGGCAGATCACCATCGCCTCCGGCACGGCCGACCCACTGGCCACCGGGGCCGTCCACTGCTCGGCACCGTAACAGTGGATCTGGTCGGGCGTCGCCCCGTAGTACTCGCTGAAGTAGCGCGCGATCTCGCCCGGGCGGCCCGGCAGGTCCAGGTCCGTCTCCAGCCCGAGGACCACCTGAGCCGGCTTCGACAGCATCAGGTGCACCTGGAGGCCGGACTCCACCAGGCACTGCAACAGGCGCAAGCCATAAGGGGCCCCGGAGGCCCCGGTCAGGGCCAGGGAGATACTGCGCGGGCGTTCGCTCATGCGGGGGTTCCCTGCAGGGCCTCGATCAGGCGCAGGTGCAGCCCGTCGAAGCCTCCGTTGCTCATGATCACCAGCGTATCTCCAGCGCGAACCGAGGCAAGAATCCCCTGCAGCAGGGACTCGATATCACGCGCCACGGACAGCTGGTCGCCGAGCTGCCGCTGCAAGCTGTCGCTGGACCAGTCGAGCTCCGGTGCGTGATACAGGTGGACCGCGTCCGCCCGCGCCAGGGCCGAACCAAGGGCATCGGCATGCACCCCCATGCGCATGGTATTGGAACGCGGTTCGAGGATCGCCACGAGGCGCCCGCCCGGCGCGACCTGCCCGCGCAGTCCTTCCAGGGTCATGCGGATCGCGGTGGGGTGGTGGGCAAAGTCGTCAATCACCCGGATGCCGTCGATCTCGGCGCGCAGTTCCTGGCGCCGGCGTACACCACGAAAGTCCGGGAGCGCCTCGATCCCGGCGGCCAGCGGCACCCCGGCATGGCGGGCCGCGCCGAGGGCGGCCAGGGCATTGGCCAGGTTGTGCCGCCCGCTCATCGACCACGCGACCTGCCCCACCACAGCACCGTCGGCCAGCACCTCGAACTCGGAGGCATCGGCGTTCAGGGGACGTGCGGCCAGTGCGGTGCCCGCCCCCGGATCGGCGTTGGTACTCAGGTATTCCACCGGGGTCCAGCAGCCCATCTCCAGCACCCGCTCCAGTGCGGCATCGCCTGCCGGAACCAGAATGCGGCCCTGGCCCGGGACCGTGCGCACCAGATGGTGGAACTGGCGCTCGATCGCGGCCAGGTCCGGGTAGATATCGGCGTGGTCGAATTCGAGATTGTTCAGCACCAGGGTGCGCGGGCGGTAGTGGACGAACTTGGCCCGCTTGTCGAAGAAGGCGCTGTCGTATTCGTCGGCCTCGATCACAAAGAACGGGGCCTCCCCCAGGCGGGCGCTCACCCCGAAATTGCCGGGGACCCCGCCGATCAGGAAACCGGGATTCATCCCGGCGTATTCCAGGATCCAGGCCAGCAGGCTGGCGGTGGTGGTCTTGCCGTGGGTGCCGGCCACCGCCAGCACCCAGCGATCGCGCAGGAGGTGCTCGGCCAGCCACTGCGGCCCCGATGTGTAGTCCAGCCCGCGATCCAGCAGGGCCTCGACGACGGACATGCCGCGGCGCATCACGTTGCCGACCACGACCGGTCCCGCGTCGGGCAGCGTCGCCGGGTCGTGGCCCTCGTGGTAGACAATCCCGGCCTGCTCCAGCTGGTCGCTCATCGGCGGATAGAGCTTCTGGTCGGAGCCGGTGACGGTGTAGCCACGGGCGCGGGCCAGCTGGGCCAGCCCGCCCATGAAGGTACCCCCGATGCCGAGGACGTGCAGGCGTCCGGCACTCACTGGAACAGCCCGATCGCGGTCTGGGTGACGACGCTGGAGACCACGATGTAACCGAGGGCGATCAGCATCCCGACCAGGCGCATACCCAGCCCCAGAGCCTGCTGGAGGATGTGACCGAACACCAGCAACAACCAGGCAAACAGCACCAGCATCCCGAGGAGCAGGCCGGTGGAGACCTCCTCGGGATCACCGGCCGGATCGGGGCCGCCCGCCAGCAGCATCAGCACGGCCATCAGCAGGCCCAGCACCGCGCCCGTTCCCGCCATTGCCGTGAAAGTCTGCCGCCAGCGATCCGGCACCCCCCGCAAGTTCAGCACGATTACGACAAAGGCGTACAGGACCACCAGGTCCATCACGTTCAGCGCGAGCGCCTGCCCGAAGCCGTACAGCGGGATCCCGATCACCATGCCGGCAATCAGGGCGATGCCAACCCAGAAGACCAGCGTGCCGTTATCGGCTGGCAGGTCCTGCGGCCCGGTCTGCAGGCGCAGGATGTTCAGCATCGCGGCAAGACCGTTCAACGTTCGCTCTCCTCGGCCTCCATGGCCTCCAGCGCCTCGAGTTCCTCCAGTTCATCCAGCATGGCGTCAGCCTCGTCATCCGGCATGCCACCGCGGACCAGGAAGTCCCGGCGCTGCAGATAGCCCTGGCGCATCGCGATATAGGGGTCATCGGACAGCTGTTCCAGCATGCGTTCGGTCGGGATCAGGCCGGCCCGCATGTCGACCACCTCCAGCGCAATCAGGCCCACCCACCAGCCGGTGTGATCGCTGCGCAGATTCGTGTGGTGGAGCGGGTTGGTATAGCGGTCCACCACACGCGCAGGGGCATCCCGGGCCGTACTGGGACCGAGCAGGGGCAACTGCAGATAAGGGCCACGGGCCACGCCCCAGGCCCCGAGTGTCTGGCCGAAGTCCTCGTTGTTCTTGTCGAGCCCCATGGGCGAGGCCACGTCGATCAGACCGAACAGCCCGAAGGTCGAATTGAACATGATGCGTCCGGTGTCCGACGCGGCATTCTCCAGATTGCCCTGCAACAGGTTGTTAAACAGGACCGTGAAGTCGTTGAGGTTGGAGAAGAAGTTGCCCACCCCGGTCTGAACCGGTTGCGGAAGACGCTGATACTGCACCGCCGCGGGGCGCAGCAGCGATTCGTCGAAGTCCTGGTTGAACTCGAACACCGCCCGGTTGTAGGACTCCCAGGGGTCGTCGGGGTGACGGTCCTCGCTGGGTACCGTCGCGCAGCCGGTCAGGCCAAGGAACATCAGCACCAGCAGACCGGGACGCAGACAGGAGACAACGGACATGTGATTCCTTTATTCAATCCGGCGCCGGGCCGGTTTCGCATGGACCGCGCGGACAGGAGGTCGTTCCGCGCCGGTGGCGCGCATCCATCAGGACCCGGTGATCGGGTGAATGTCCGCCTTGCGGGCCAGCCCGACCTGGCCCCGGCCCTGATCCTTGGCCTGGTAACAGGCGCGATCAGCCGCCACGAATGCCTCGTCGACGCCAGGCACATCGGGACCCAGTTCGACCACGCCCACCGAGGCGCCAATGGTGACGTCCCGGGCCTCCACCTGCAACGGGCGATCCGCGAGGGCCGCGCAGATCCGATGGCCAAGGATACGCCCATACTCGGCATTGGTGTCACGGGCGATGATCGCAAATTCGTCCCCCCCGATCCGCGCCACGGCGTCATGACCCCGGGTCAGCTGACGCAGCACATGGGCCACCTGGCGCAGCAACTCGTCACCGACCCGGTGGCCATGGAGATCGTTGACCTCCTTGAAATAGTCCAGGTCCACGAGCAGCAGGCTGGCCACCGCGCGATTGTCGCGGACGGCATGCATGGCCATCTCCAGCTCGCGCTCGAACGCGCGCCGGTTGAGCAGCCCGGTCAGGCCATCGTGACTGGCCTCGTGTACCAGGCGGTCCACCAGCCGACGCTCCTCGGAGACGTCCGTCAGCACCAGCAACGTGCGCACCGAACTGCCGGCCACCGGATCCAGGGCCGTGCGGGCAATGCGCACGATCAGTTCGTGGCCATCGCGACGCACCAGGCGCGCATCCGAACGCTCGCCCAGGGTCTGTTCGAGCCGGTCCCCCCGGGCATCGTCCGGCAGCAGGGGACGACTGGTACCCAGTTCGCGCAGGTCGAGAAGCTGGTCCAGGGAACAGCCCAGCACCTGGTCACGCGTCAGGCCGGCCAACTCGCGGGCCGCCGTATTCACATAGGAGATCCCGCCGCGGGCGTCGAGGGTGATCACGGCGTCCGGAATCGCCTCCATGCTGCGCTCCAGGTTACGCCCGGAACGGCGCACCCGGGCATGCACCCGCGAGACATACAGCAGCGCCAGCAGCGCCACCGCGGCCAGCGCCGAGACCAGCCACACGAGGTTTGCGCGCAGCCAGGCCAGGATGTCGAAGGGCTGCGGCGCGTACAGGCCGACGCCCAGTTCGTACATCAGTCCGTGCACGTCCTCGTAGGAGCGGGGCGCAGCCCAGCCGCCGATGCCGGCTGCCCGGCTCGCCGGGTGCCCCTCTTCCAGCGACAGGGTCGCCAGCAGGATCGCGTGGGCCAGCCCGGCATCCAGATCGCCGCGCATCGCCAGTGGCCACTCGGGGTACAGGCGGGTGCTGGCGCGGTAGGCGAACGACGGAAAGGCGCGCTCGCCGACCACGCGGACCTGCTCGACTCGCGGGTCGCCGCGCGCCGCCAGATCCTCCAGGATGCCGGTACGGAAGGTCGCGGCGTCGACCTCGCCCCGAAGAACCCAGTCCAGGCCCCGGCTAACCGGAAAGCCGGTAAACACCAGCGATGCCAGGTCGGTCTCGATGTCCACGCCGGCCGCCTTCAACTCGCGCCAGGTCATCCACCAGCCTCCGAAGGCATCGGGATGCACCGCGGACAGGCGCTGACCGCTCAGGTCCCCCAGTTCCACCAGGTCCTCGCGATCGGCCCGCGCGATCACGACCGCGCCGAAGCGATCCTCGTCACGGCCGACCTGCCGCGGCTGCATGGTCGCGATTCGCGAGATCCCGTGCTGCTGTTCCAGCATCACATAGGACCCGCTGTTGGTCAGGACCAGATCGAAGCGATCTTCCGCCACCGCCGCCTGCAGAGCGTCGTTGTCCACCGGTTCGAGTTCGAAGTAGGCGCCTTCCACCTGTTCCGACAGGTACTCGACGAACGGGGTCCACCGGCTGCGCGCGACATCGTCCCCGCGATGGGCCAGAACGCCCAGCACCAGACGCTCCTCGCTCGCCACGGCATCCCCTTCGTCCACCGTCTGGGCCGCGAGCGGGGCGAGCCCGCCGATCACCAGCAGCAGCAACAGGCCCAGCCGCCCCAGCCACCCGGCTCCGGAGCCCCCCCAGCGGGCGCTCCTGAACCGTCGGCAACGGAAACCGGGGTCCGTCATGTCATGTCGGCTTTCGGTTGCGGCTGGCGGCGATACGCAGGCGCAGCGCGTTGAGGCGGATGAAGCCCTCGGCGTCCTTCTGGTCGTAGGCCCCGGCGTCATCCTCGAAGGTGGCGATGGCGTCGTCGAACAGGGTGTCCTCGGAACGCCGGCCGGCGACGATCACGTTGCCCTTGTACAGGCGCAGGCGCACCTCGCCGTTGACGACCCCCTGGGTGTCGTCGATCGCGGCCTGCAGCATGCGCCGCTCCGGGCTCCACCAGTAGCCGTTGTAGATGATGCTGGCGTAACGCGGCATCAGCTCGTCCTTCAGATGCGCCGCCTCGCGGTCCAGAGTGAGGGACTCCAGCGCCCGGCGCGCCTTGAGAAGGATGGTGCCACCCGGGGTCTCGTAGCAGCCGCGCGACTTCATGCCGACGTAGCGGTTCTCGACGATATCCAGCCGGCCCACGCCATGGGCCCCGCCACGCTCGTTGAGCTTCGACAGCAGCGCCGCCGCACTCAGGCGTTCGCCGTTGATCGAGACCGGGTCGCCGTTCTCGAAGCCGATGGTCAGGGTCTCGGATTCGTCGGGGGCCGCCTCGGGGGCGACCGACCAGCGCCACATGTCTTCCTCGGCCTCGGTCCACGGGTCCTCCAGCGGGCCACCCTCGTAGGAGATGTGCAGCAGGTTGGCATCCATGGAGTACGGCGACTTGGTGCCCTGCTTCTTGTAGTCCACCGGGATGTTGTGCTGCTCGGCGTAGGCCATCAGGCGCTCGCGCGAGTTCAGGTCCCATTCGCGCCAGGGGGCGATCACCTTGATGCCCGGCTTCAGCGCGTAGGCGCCCAGTTCGAAGCGCACCTGGTCGTTGCCCTTGCCGGTGGCGCCGTGGGCGATCGCGTCGGCTCCGGTCTCCTCGGCGATCTCGACCAGGCGCCGCGCGATCAGCGGGCGCGCGATGGAGGTACCCAGCAGGTACTCGCCCTCGTAGATCGTGTTGGCGCGGAACATCGGGAAGACGTAATCGCGCACGAAGGTTTCACGCAGATCCTCGATGTAGATCTGCTTCACGCCCAGGGCCTCGGCCTTGGCGCGGGCCGGCTCGACCTCCTCGCCCTGGCCCAGATCGGCGGTGAAGGTGATGACCTCGCAGCCGTACTGATCCTCCAGCCACTTGAGGATGACCGAGGTATCCAGACCGCCGGAGTATGCGAGGACGACGCGCTTGATCGAGGAGCTCATAAGAATTTCTATCCTTTTCCTAAGGTAAAGATATAGTCGTTTTGACGGCTGGCGTCACTACCATGCCGGGGTCTCGGAGGGGGCAGCCGGGGCCGAATCGGGGCGCGGATCGTGGCCCCTGGGCTCTTCCGGGCCGGCGCCCGGCAGCACCTCAACCGACGCGCCGCCCGCGCCCGAATCGCCCGTATCCAGCCACCAGATATCACTGCGCCGCGAGGCCTGACGCGCGCCATCGGCGGCCGGATCCACGCCAGGCGCCTCGATCTCGACGCCCGCGGCCGGGACACCCGCTTCCACCAGGGCCTCACGCACCACCTCGGCACGATTGCGGCTGAGGGGGCGGTTGATCTCCAGCGGGCCGGCGGCATCCGTCCAGCCAACGACGCGAATGCGTGGGGCCTCCGCAGCCGCCAGGACTCGGGCCGCACGTTGCAGAACCTCGCGCGCCTCGGCATTCAGACGATGGCTACCCGTTTCGAAATAGACACTCCAGCGGTCCAGGGCCCCCGTTTCCGGGGTCGCGGCAAGCGTGTCCTGCTCCCCGTAACAGGCGCGGAAATCCCGCGCCCGCAGGGCAAAGCGGATACCCCGGAAGTGCACCGAGTCGTCGCCATCGGGAAAATCGATGCGCACGTCATGGCCGGCCAGAAGTCGGGCCTTCAGGGGCTGCGCCAACGCCTGGGGAACCCGGAACAGGTGAGCGTCGCGGGGCTGCAACCGCACATCCAGCGACGATTGCGTCGCCGGGCGCAGCCATTCCGGCGCGCCGGTACGCAGCCGCGGCGCGCCGCCGGCCGGCATCGCGTAGGGGGCCTGCCAGAAGACGGCGGTCAACAGACCCGGCCGGGCCTCGAAACGCAACGTACCGCCGTGACGCACGGCCTGTTGAATGCGGCAGGTGGCATCTTCCTCGGTCAACTGCCAGTCACTACGCTCCAGCGGCTCGCTGTACGGCGCCGCGCCCGCCGTGGCCATGCCGGCCCCCAGGACCAGCCCCGGGAGCGCGCAACGCAGCCACTGGCGCAGGCCGGCCATAACCCGCTAGCGCTTTTTCGGCGGCAGGATATCGGTGATCGAGCCGTGCGCGACCTCGGCGGCGAAGGCCACCGTCTCGCTGAGGGTCGGGTGCGGGTGCACGGTCAGACCGATGTCTTCCATCTCGGCACCCATCTCCAGCGCCAGCATCGCCTCGCCGATCAGGTCGCCGGCGGACGGACCGACGATACCGGCTCCGATCACGCGGCCATCCGCGTCGAACAGCAGTTTGGTCAGGCCGTCCTCGGCACCCAGCGCGATCGCCCGCCCGGAGGCAGCCCAGGGGAACACGCCCTTGGTGTACTCGATACCGTCGGCCTTGGCCTGCTCCTCGGTCACGCCCATCCAGGCGACCTCGGGGTGGGTATAGGCCACCGACGGGATCGCGCGGGCGTCGAAGTGGACCTTGTGCCCGGCGATCACCTCGGCGGCAACCTTGCCCTCGTGAGTGGCCTTGTGCGCCAGCATCGGCTGGCCGACCACGTCGCCGATGGCGAAGATGTGCTCGACGTTGGTGCGCTGCTGGCTGTCGACCTCGATGAAGCCGCGCTCGCTCACCTGCACGCCGGCCGCCTCGGCCTTGATCTTCGCCCCGTTCGGGCCGCGGCCCACGGCGACCAGCACGCGATCGAAGGTGTCCTCTTCCGGCAGGCCCTTGGCCTCGCCCTCGAACTGGCAGAGGATCCCGGCCTTGGTGGCCTTGGCACCGGAGACCTTGCTCTTCAGGAAGATATTCTCGAAGCGCTTCTTCGCGCGTTTCTCGAACGGGCGCACGATGTCGCGGTCCGCGCCCGGCATCAGGGTGTCGGACAGCTCCACCACCGTGACCTTCGCACCCAGCGACTCGTACACGCAGGCCATCTCCAGGCCGATGATGCCGCCACCAACCACCAGCATGCGCTCGGGGATCTCGGCCAGGTCCAGCGCGTCGGTGGAATCCATCACCCGCTCGTCGTCCCAGGGGAAGCCGGGCAGCTTGATCGCCTGTGAACCGACCGCGATGATCGCGTGCTCGAAACCAATCACCTCGCGGCCGTCATCACCCTCCACAGCGATGCTGTTGGCACCGACAAACTCGCCCGTGCCCTGCACCACGCGCACCTTGCGCTGCTTGCACAGCTGCTTGAGCCCGCCGGTCAGCTTCTTGACCGCGTTGCCCTTGTAGCCACGCAGCCCGTCCAGGTCGATCTCCGGCTCGCCGAACTTGATGCCCAGCGCGGCAAAGCGCTCGGCCTCGTGCAGCACCTCGCCGGCATGCAGCAGCGCCTTGGACGGGATGCAGCCGACGTTCAGGCACACGCCGCCGATCTGCGGATAGCGCTCGACCATCACCACGTCCAGGCCCAGATCCGCGGCGCGGAAGGCGGCGGTATAACCGCCGGGGCCGGAACCCAGCACCAGCACCTGGCACTGGCTGTCGGTGTTCGGGTCGGCGGCCGCCTTGGGGGCCGCCGCCTTTTTCGGCGCACTCGCGGCGCCGGACTCCGCCTTCGCGGATTCGGCCTTTTCGCCGCCGCCGGACGCCGGCGCATCCGCGCCGCCCGCGGCCTCGCCACTCCCCTCGAGATCCAGGAGCTTGCTGCCCTTGGACACCTTGTCCCCGACCTTCACGTGCAGCTTCTTCACCGTGCCGGCCTCGGGGGCGGGCACGTCGATGGTCGCCTTGTCGGACTCCAGGGTGATCAACGGATCTTCCGGGGCGATCTCGCTGCCCGGCTGCACCAGGACCTCGATAATCTCGACGTCCTTGAAATCCCCGATGTCCGGGACCTCGATGGTCTTGGTCTGGCTCATCCAATCGCTCCGGTTCGAATTCGGTTACAGCAGCATGCGGCGCATGTCGGACAACAGCCCGCTCAGCGTGGTAGCGAAGCGCGCGCCCAGGGCGCCGTCGATCACCCGGTGATCGTACGACAGCGCCAGCGGCAGAATCAGGCGCGGCTCGAACTCCTTGCCGTTCCAGACCGGCTTCATGCTGGAGCGCGACACGCCCAGGATCGCGACCTCTGGGGCATTCACGATCGGCGTGAACTGGGTCCCGCCGATCCCGCCGAGGCTGGAGATGGTCAGGCACCCCCCCTGCATGTCCGCCGGCTTCAGCTTCTTGTCACGGGCACGCTGGGACAGGTCCATCAGTTCGGAAGCGATGTCGACCAGGCTCTTGCGGTCCACGTCGCGCACCACCGGGACGACCAGGCCGTCCGGGGTGTCCACCGCGATGCCGAGGTTGTAGTACTGCTTGATGATCAGGTTCTCGCCGGTCGCGTCCAGCGAGGCGTTGAAACGCGGGTACTGCTTGAGCGCGGAGACCACCGCCTTCATCAGGAACGGCAGGAAGGTGACCTTCACGCCCTTCTTTTCGTACTCGGCCTTCAGCGACTTGCGGAAGTCCTCGAGCTCGGTGATGTCGGCCTCGTCGAACTGGGTCACGTGCGGGACGGTGACCCAGTTGCGATGCAGGTTCTTGCCGGTGAGCTTGTTGATCTTCGACAGCGGCTGGGTCTCGATCGGGCCGAATTCGGAGAAGTCGATCTCCGGCATCGGCTCGACCCCCAGCCCGCCACCAGCGCCCTGGCTCAAGGCGCGCTTGACGAAGCCCTGCACGTCCTCGCGCAGGATGCGCCCCTTGCGCCCGGATCCGTCGACCTTGCTCAGGTCGACGCCCAGCTCGCGCGCGAACTTGCGCACCACCGGCGAGGCATGCGCCTTGCGGAAGGCCGACTCGTCACGGATGTGCTCGGTGGGCGACGGGCGCGGGTCGGCCCGGTCGGCGGCCTTCGGCGCCTCGGAGGGCTGCGGCTTTTCGGCCTCGGGGGCCGATTCGGCTTTGGCATCCGAAGAGGATGCTTCCTGCTTCGGCGGCTCGTCTTTCGCGGACTTGTCCTCGGCGGCACCCTCGTCGGAGGGTTCCAGTTCCAGGATCGGATCGCCCTCGTTGACGCGGTCGCCGGCCTTTACCTTGACTGCTTTCACGGTCCCGCCCTGCGGGGCCGGGATCTCGATGGAGGCCTTGTCCGATTCCAGCGTGATCAGCGGATCCTCCGGGGCGATGGTGTCCCCCGGGCTCACGATCACCTCGATGATCTCGACGTCCTTGAAGTCACCGATGTCCGGTACGTGCACGGTAGTCGTGTTGCTCATGTCTGCTCCTGCCTCGGTACCGGCGGCCTCAGGCCTGCAAGGGGTTGGGCCGTTCGACGTCGATCTTGTACTTCTTGATCGCGTCGGTGACGGTCTTGACCTCGACGGTCCCGGCGTCGGCCAGGGCCTTCAGGGCCGTGACCGCGATGTGGTAACGATCGACCTCGAAGTGCCGGCGCAGCGCCGCGCGGGTGTCCGAGCGGCCGAAGCCGTCGGTGCCCAGCACGCGATAGTCGGCCGGCACGAAGGCGCGGATCTGGTCGGCGTAGGCCTGAACGTAATCGGTGGCGGCCACCACCGGGTCGTCCGAGCCGCCCAGGCACTCCTCGACCCAGGACTTTCGTGGCTTGGCCTCCGGGTTCAGGCGCGCATGGCGGTCGGCATCGCGGCCGTCGCGGGCCAGCTCGTTGAAGCTGGTCGCGCTCCAGACCTCGGCGGCCACGCCGAAGTCCTTGTCCAGCATTTCGGCGGCGGCGATGGCCTCGCGCAGGATGGTTCCGGAACCCAGCAGGCGCACCTTCTTTTTCTTGCGTCCGCCGGCCTGCAACCGGTACAGGCCGCGACGGATGCCTTCCTCGGCGCCCTTCGGCATGGCCGGCTGCGGGTAGTTCTCGTTCATCACGGTGATGTAGTAGAAGACGCTCTGCTGCTCCGCGTACATGCGGCGCATGCCGTCCTGCACGATCACCGCCAGCTCGTAGGCGAAGGTCGGGTCGTAGGCGATGCAGTTGGGCACGTTGGCGGCCATCATCAGGCTGTGACCGTCATCATGCTGCAGGCCTTCGCCGGCCAGCGTGGTGCGCCCGGCCGTCGCGCCCATCAGGAAGCCGCGCGCGCGCATGTCGCCGGCGGCCCAGATCAGGTCGCCGACCCGCTGGAAGCCGAACATCGAATAGAAGATGTAGAACGGCACCATCGCCACGCCATGCGTGGAGTAGGACGTGGCCGCGGCAATCCAGGAGGACATGGAGCCAGCCTCGTTGATCCCCTCTTCCAGGATCTGGCCCTTCTTGTCCTCCTTGTAATACATCACCTGTTCCTTGTCCTGCGGCTCGTAGAGCTGGCCGACCGAGGAATAGATCCCCAGCTGGCGGAACAGCCCTTCCATGCCGAAGGTCCGTGCCTCGTCGGGCACGATCGGGACGATGTTCTTGCCGATCTTCTTGTCGCGGGCGAGCAGGGTCAGCAGGCGCACGAAGGCCATGGTGGTGGACATCTCGCGCTCGCCGGAAGCCTCCAGCAGGCCGTTGAAGGCATCCAGCCCGGGCACTTCGAGCGGCGTGGCCAGCGGCCGACGCACGGGCAGGTGACCGCCCAGGTCGTTGCGCCGCGCGTTCATGTACTTCATCTCTTCGGAGTCGGGATCCGGCTTGATATATTCGGCCTTCTCCACCTGCTCGTCGGACAGCGGGATGTTGAAGCGGTCGCGGAACTGCTTCATGTCGTCCGCATCCATCTTCTTCTGGCTGTGGGTGCGGTTCTGGGCCTCGCCCGCCGCGCCCATGCCGTAGCCCTTCACGGTGTGGGCGAGGATCACGGTCGGCTGTCCCTTGTGCTCGGTGGCCGCCTTGTAGGCCGCATAGACTTTGACCGGGTCGTGCCCCCCGCGATTCAGGCGCCAGATGTCCTCGTCGGACATGTTGGCCACCATGCGCTTGAGCTCGGGATACTTGCCAAAGAAGTGCTCGCGCACGTAGGCGCCGTCACGCGACTTGTAGTTCTGGTAGTCGCCGTCGACCGCCTCCATCATGCGTTTTTGCAGCAGGCCGTCGGTGTCCTTGGCGAGCAGCGGGTCCCAGTAGCGGCCCCACAGCACCTTGACCACGTTCCAGCCAGCGCCGCGGAAGATCGCCTCCAGCTCCTGCACGATCTTGCCATTGCCGCGCACGGGGCCGTCCAGGCGCTGCAGGTTGCAGTTGACCACCCAGGTCAGGTTGTCGAGCTTCTCGCGCGAGGCCAGGGTGATTGCACCGAGGGTCTCGGGCTCGTCCACCTCGCCGTCGCCGACAAAGCTCCACACGCGGCGGTTTTCGGTCTGCGCCAGGCCGCGATCCTGCAGGTAGCGCATGAAGCGCGCCTGGTAGATGCTCATGATCGGGCCAAGCCCCATGGAGACCGTCGGGAACTGCCAGAAGTCGGGCATCAGCCACGGGTGCGGGTAGGACGACAGGCCCTTGCCGTCGACCTCGCGGCGGAAGTGATCCAGCTGTTCCTCGGTCAGGCGCCCCTCCATGAACGCGCGGGCGTAGATGCCCGGCGAGGAGTGACCCTGGGCGAACAGCAGGTCACCACCGTGGTCATGCGACGGGGCGTGCCAGAAGTGGTTGAAGCCAACGTCGTACAGCGTCGCGGCGGAGGCGAAGGTCGCGATGTGTCCGCCCAGTTCGGCGGAGGCTCGGTTGGCCTTGACCACCATCGCCATCGCGTTCCAGCGGATGTAGGAACGAATGCGATGCTCCACCGCGCCGTCGCCCGGATATTCCGGCTCCAGGTGCGTGGGGATGGTATTCACATAGGCGGTGTTGGCGGAGTACGGCAGGTAGGCCCCGCTGCGGCGCGCCTTGTCGACCAGACGTTCAAGGAGGGCATGTGCCCGCTCGGGGCCATCCGTCTCCAGCACGGAGGCCAGGGCGTCAATCCACTCCTGGGTCTCCTGCGGGTCGATATCGTGTTCGGTCGCGTTCGGGTCCATGCGTTCTACCCCTGAAAACGGGTTGGGAATCGGGTTGCCACTACAGGGCCGGGCCACCGGGCGGTCGGGCATTTGCTACCATGCGCCGGTGTCGGGCGGGCATAAAAGGCGCAAGTATCCCGACTGTGCCGCCAACAGGTCAAGCGAAAGCCTTCTATGGCGCCGAACGTCGGCAAAATATGCGGAAAAATCCGCAAACACCTCAAAAGTCTTTCGATCCGCCCGCACCGACTCCGAAACCCGCGAAACACCCCCATCGAGATCGAGCAAAACCATGGCCGAACCCGTCCAGCTGGACCCGCAGCACCGCCCAATGGCGAACCGTTTCCGAGGCTTTTTGCCGGTGGTGGTGGACGTCGAGACGGGGGGCTTCGACTGCCGCCGCCATGCGCTCCTGCAAGTGGCCGCGGTGTTTCTGCGTCGGGACGAGCAGGACCATCTCGTGCGCGATCGCACGGTGAGTCTGCATGTCCGTCCCTATGAAGGCTCGGAGATGGACCCGAAGTCCCTGGAAGTGAACGGCATCGACCCGTACCACCCGCTGCGGGCAGCCTGGCCGGAGGATCAGGCGATGGGGAAGCTGTTCAGCGAGGTCCGCCGTGAAGTGAAGGTCAACCACTGCAAGCGCGCGATCCTGGTCGGACACAATGCACACTTCGACCTTGGCTTCGTGCATACCGCTGCCGAACGCTGCGGGATCAAGCGCAACCCGTTCCACCCGTTCAGCAGCCTGGACACGGTGTCACTCTCGGCACTAGCCTTTGGTCAGACGGTGCTGGCACGAGCGGCCGACGCCGCGGGGCTTGGCTGGGATACCGAGTCCGCCCACAGCGCCGCGTTCGACGCGGAAAAGACCGCAGACATCTTCTGCCAGATCGCCAACCGCTGGCAGGACGGGATCGGGGTGCCGCAGCCGGCGCTACGCCTGCCCGACCCGGAAGAGCTTCCGCCCGGGAGCTGATATTAGTGCCCGAGGCCGACCCCGTCATTGCGAGCCCTGAAGGGCTGACGCAATCTCCCGACACGACCACGACCGTGGATCCAGAGTCATGTCGGGAGATCGCCACAGCCCCCGCGGGGCCTCGCGATGAGGGACTTGGGGTGTGCCGCAGCCCACAGAGCTGGACTACGGCACGGTGTTCCTAACTCGCGGCGCGCTTGGCGTGGGCGGCGTCGACCATCTTCTTGAGCTCGCCGTTCTCGAACATCTCGAGGGTGATGTCGCAGCCCCCGATCAGTTCGCCGTCGATGTAGACCTGCGGGAAGGTCGGCCAGTCGGCGAAACGCGGCAGGTTCTGCATGACCTCCTGATCCGCGATCACGTTCACGTAGCCGAATTCCTGATCACAGCGCTTCAGCGCCTCCACCGCACGGCTGGAGAACCCGCACATGGGGAACTGCGGGGTGCCCTTCATGAAGATCACCACCGGATTGTCTTCCACCTGCTGGCGGATGCGATCCATTACGTCCATTACTGTACTCCCGAAATTTGGTGCCAGAACGGGGCGCCGGCGGCGTCGCGCCGCACCCCAAGCTCAATTCCTAGTATAACGCTCAGACATTGAAGCGGAAATGTACCACGTCGCCTTCCTTCAGCACGTATTCCTTGCCCTCGAGGCGCCATTTGCCCGCATCCTTCGCACCCTGCTCGCCGTTGTGGGCGACAAAGTCGTCGTACCCCACCACCTCGGCACGGATGAAACCGCGCTCGAAGTCGGTGTGGATCACCCCCGCGCCCTGCGGCGCGGTGGAGCCCTGGCGCACGGTCCAGGCGCGCACCTCTTTCTCGCCCGCAGTGAAAAAAGTCTGCAGGTTCAGCAGGCGATAGGCCGTCCGGATCACCCGGTCAAGACCCGGCTCTTCCAGCCCCAAATCGGCCAGGAATTCCGCACGTTCCTCGGGGTCCAGCACCGCGATCTCGGCCTCGATAGCGGCACAGACACTGACCACCTCGGCACCCTCCTCGGCGGCCTTGGCCTGCACGGCCTCGACCATGGCGTTGCCCCCGGCCAGCGAGGCCTCGTCGACGTTGGCGATGTACATCAGCGGCTTGAGCGTCAGCAGATGCAGATCGTACAGCGCGCGACGCTCGTCCGCGTCCAGATCCTGCGCCCGCACGGGGATTCCCTGATCCAGGCCGGCCGCGACCTTCTCGGCCGCCTGCAGCTGGGCGATCGCGGTCTTGTCCTGCGACTTCGCCGCACGCGCCAGGCGCGTCAGCGCCTTGTTCACGGTCTCCAGATCCGCCAGCATCAACTCGGTGCTGATGGTCTCGATGTCGGCGATCGGATCCACCTTGCCGGCGACATGCACGATGTCGTCGTCCTCGAAACAACGCACGACCTGGGCGATGGCGTCGGTCTCGCGGATGTGCGCCAGGAACTGGTTGCCGAGCCCCTCGCCCTGCGCGGCCCCGGCCACCAGCCCGGCGATGTCCACGAACTCGACCGTGGTCGGCAGCGTGCGCTGGGGCTTCACGATCTCGCTCAGGCGCGTCAGGCGCGGATCCGGGACCTCCACCACACCGACGTTCGGGTCGATGGTGCAGAAGGGATAGTTCTCCGCGGCGATCTCCGCGCGCGTGAGGGCATTGAACAGGGTGGACTTGCCGACATTCGGCAGGCCCACGATCCCGCATTTCAGACTCATCGGGCTTCCTCGGGGTTCTTGGGGCCGGCGGCCGGCTTCGACCCACCGCCATGCAGATTGCGCACCGCCTCGTCCCAGCGTCCGGCCACCAGGGCCGGGATCTGGTCCAAAGCCGTGTCGATGGCCTCCTCGATGGCCCGGGTATCGGCCTTTCCGGGGCGGTCCAGCACGAAGGGCACCACGTCATCGCGTTGTCCCGGGTGGCCAATCCCGACCCGGAGCCGGGCGTAGTTCGGACCGCCCATGTGCCGATGCAGGTCACGCAGGCCGTTGTGCCCGCCATGCCCGCCACCCAGCTTCAGCCGAACCACTCCCGGATCGAGATCCAGTTCGTCATGCACGATCAGGATGGCCTCGGGCGGGATGCGGTAGAAGTCGGCGCACTTGCGCACCGGCAGGCCACTCTTGTTCATGAAGCTCATGGGCTTGAGCAGCCAGCAGTCGCCCTCGGGCAGGACCAGACGCGCCGCGTCGCCATCGAAGCGGCTCTCGGGGCGAAATTCCGCGCCATGCCGGCGGGCCAGGGTGTCCACAAACCAGAAACCCGCGTTATGCCGGGTTTCGGCGTAACGCGGGCCCGGGTTGCCCAGCCCGACCACCAGACGGATCGGTTCGGGTTGGATCGCCATCGTTCAGGCGGCAAGCCGCAGGGCTTACTCCTTGTCCTCGGACTCCGCCTCGTCGCCGGAGGCCTCTTCGCCACCCGCGGCTTCCTCGCCACCTTCGGCTTCCGCAGCCTCGGCCTCGGCTTCTTCGCCCTCTTCCTCGTCGGTCTTGGCCGCACGCGGCAGCACTACGCTGACCACGGCGTAGTCGTAGTCCTCGCCATGCATCAGGGCCACGCTCTGCACGCCTTCCGGCAGTTTGAGCTCGGAGATGTGCAGGGTGTCACCGACATCCATCTCGAGCACGTCGATATCGATGGACTCGGGCAGGTCACCCGGCAGACACTCGACCTCGAGCTCGTTGATCATGCGGCTGACCATGCCACCGCCCAGCTTGACGCCCTTGGCCTCTTCCTCGTTGTGGAAGTGCAGCGGCACGCTGACCCGGATCGGCTGGTTGGCGCTCACGCGCATCAGGTCGACGTGGTAGATGGTCGGCTTGAACGGATGGCGCTGCACGTCGCGCAGGATCGCCTTCTCGGTCTTGCCGTCCAGCTTCACGCTCAGGATGTGCGAGTAGAACGCGTCTTCCTTGAGGTTGTGGACCATCGCGTTGTGATCCAGCGTAATCGCCACGGCGTCCTTGTCCGCCCCGTACAGGATGGCGGGCAATTTGCCGGCGCGACGCAGGCGGCGGCTCGCACTCGAACCCTGTTCGTCACGCTTCTCGGCTTCAATGGTAAAGCTCATGCTCATTGCTACAGTCTCCAAAATGAAAGGCGCTTCACCCGAAGCGCCCTGAACACACCCCGCCCGCGACCAGGCGGGGCGCTGAAGGGGAGACGAACTCCCCGAATTCGTTTTCGGCCCGGCGGCTTCGCTAGTCCATGAACAGCGAACTGACCGATTCCTCGCGATTGATGCGACGGATGGTCTCCGCAAGCATCTCCGCGACCGACAGCTGACGAATCTTGTCGCAACCCTGTGCGTTGGGCTGCAGAGCCAGGGTGTCGGTCACCACCAGCTCGTCAAGCGCCGAACCGTTTATGTTATCAATTGCCGCGCCGGAAAGCACGGGGTGCGTGGCATAGGCCATCACCGACTCCGCCCCGTGCGCCTTCAGGGCCTTCGCGGCCTGGCACAGCGTACCAGCGGTATCCACCAGATCGTCGATGATGATGCAGGACTTGCCGCGCACATCGCCGATGATGTGCATTACCTCGGACTCGTTGGCCCGCGGCCGCCGTTTGTCGATGATCGCCAGGTCGGCGTCATCCAGCCGCTTGGCGATCGCGCGAGCACGCACCACCCCGCCGACATCCGGCGACACCACGGTCAGATCGCCCGAGACATGACGCCAGACATCGCCCAGCAGCACCGGCGAGGCGTAGATATTGTCCACCGGGACGTTGAAGAAACCCTGAACCTGGTCGGCGTGCACGTCGATGGTCAGCACGCGATCCGCGCCCACCGCCTCGATCATGTTCGCGACCACCTTGGCCGAGATCGGCACCCGCGCCGAGCGCACACGACGGTCCTGGCGGGCATAACCGAAGTACGGGATGACCGTGGTGATGCGACCGGCCGACGCGCGGCGCAGCGCATCCACCATGATCACCAGTTCCATGATGTTCTCGTTGGTCGGCTGGCCGGTCGGCTGGATCAGGAAGACGTCGCGGCCGCGCACGTTCTCCAGCAGCTCGACCTGCACCTCGCCATCGCTGAAACGCCCCACGATGGCCTTGCCCATCGGCAGCCCCAGGTGTTCCGCAACGGCCTGGGCGAGACGCGGGTTCGCATTGCCCGCGAAGATCATCATGCGATTCTTGTCGACCACGGTTCGTCCCGGTCTGGATGGAGTGGAGCGGGCTGCGATCTCGCCCGGGCTCCAGTATAGCCCCCGGCGCGTGGCCGGGGTCCTGATGGTTTTGCCTCGCGCCATCCCGGGCGCGGGGCGGGTGTATGGCTGGGCCGGCAGGATTCGAACCTGCGCATGGCGGGATCAAAACCCGCTGCCTTACCGCTTGGCTACGGCCCAATATCTCGCTAAACGCTATCGCGTTTCGATGCCGGCGCCCCGTGACGGCAGCCAGGCCTGCAGGGGCGACACATTTTCCAGCCGCGTCACCCAGCTCTGCCAGGGTACCGGCTGTGCGGACTGCGCCGCCCGGGCCGCCTCTTCCTCGGAGAAGATCGCGAACACGCAGCCACCGCTGCCGCTCAGATGCGCCCGCGGCGCTTGCTCCGCCAGCCAGGACAGCGCCCGGTCGACCTCCGGATAGCGCGCCCGGACCACCGGTTCGAACACGTTCACGAACCGCCCGTCATCGATCGCGGACGAAATTGTCTCGGTGGGACAGTCGCGTGTCAATTCCGCACACCCGAACATGGCCCCGGTGGCAACCGACACGCCGGGGTCAATCAGCAAGACCCAGCCGGTCGTCGGGTCCACGGGCACGAGCTGCTCGCCGACACCCTCGGCCCAGGCGGCGTGTCCTGCCACGAACACCGGAACGTCGGCCCCCATCTCCAGGCCGATCGCCGCCAATTGCTCGACAGAGCAACCCAGGCGGAACAGGTGATTCAAGGCCACCAGCGTCGTCGCCGCATCGGAGCTGCCGCCCCCCAGACCACCCCCGACCGGGATCCGTTTATCGAGGTGGATGCGCACACCGAAGGGCGTTTCCGCCACCCCGGCCAGGCGCCGGGCGGCACGCAGGCAGAGGTTATCGGTGCCATCGATGTCGGTCCCGGCCATCTCGAAACGCCCCCCGGGCAGTGGCTCGAAACGCAGGGTGTCCTCCAGCCCGAGGAACTGGAACACCGTCTGCAGCTCGTGATACCCGTCCGCCCGGCGCCCGGTGATGTGCAGGAAGCGGTTGATCTTGGCCGGCGCGGGAAAGGTCGTGTCGAAGGCGCCGGCCGCAGGCGCGGCCGTCACGGCGCGTCCCCACCGAGCTGCCAGCGGCCAATGCGGGCGCGCAACTCGACCTCCTCGCGCCCGAGGACCATGGCAACCGGCATCGAAACGCCGTCAACCTCCTCGAACTCGGTGTATTCGATGGCCCAGCCGGACTGCAGAATCTCCAGGGGTCGGCCGTCCGCATCGATATCCAGCTGGTAGGAGGCCTCCGGGTGCAGCAGGCCGCGCACCCAGTAGATCATGCCGCTGACCGGGATTGACTCCCCCAGAACCCGCGCCACCAGCGCATCCGGATCGCGCGCCTCGAAGCGCTCGCCGGACCGGGTCACCAGCAGCGCCCGGCCACTGTCGGAGAGCGTCAGCCGGCCACCGCCGCGCCCCATCGGGCCGGACAGATCGAGCACATGCTGGCCTTCCTGCACGCGCCAGTTGAGCTGGGCGGACCAGTATTCCTCCCCGGAGGCCAGCCCCAGGCGCGCCACCAGTCGCCAGCTGTCCAGTGCCGCGAGCTGAGCATTACGGGCCTCGAAGGCGGCCTCGGCCGCCGGCGAGGTATCCGCCTCGGGCAGAGGCGCGGCACAGCCCGCCACAAACAGCCCCCAGCCAACGAGCAACCCGGCCAGCCAGACCCCGCCCGGGACCCGTCGCGGCCTCCGCATGACCCTTGCCTGATTCATTCGGTCAAGTCGTCACGAACCCGCTGCAGGCGCTCGTGATCGGGCTCGCGCTCCAGCGCCGCTTCGAGAATCTCGCGCGCCTCGTCGCGTTCGCCGCGTTCCCACAGCACCACCGCCAGGTTGCTGGCGATCTCGCCGTCATCCGACAGGGAATAGGCCCGCCGCAGCTGGGTCTCGGCCTCCTCCAGACGGCCCAGGCGATACAGGACCCAGCCATAGCTGTCGATGATCGCGGCATCATTCGGCTCCTGCTCGTAGGCACGCAGGATCAGTTCATAGGCCTCCTCGAAGCGCTCCGTGCGATCCGCCAGGGTGTAGCCCAGCGCGTTCAGCGCTGCGACGTTCTCGGGATCGGACTCAAGGATGGCGCGGAAATCCGCCTCGGCGGCGGCGATATCATCCTCGCGCTCGTGCACCAGCCCGCGCAGGTACAGCAGCCGGGTGTCGCCCGGGAACTGGACCAGCCCGCGGTTCAAGCGGCTGCGGGCCTCGGCATATGCCTCCATCTCGCGCAGGGCGTTGGCCTCGGCCAGGTAGGCGCGCCGGGCCAGGTCGTCGTCCACGCCCTGCTGCATGGGATCAAAAAGCTCCCGGGCAGCCTCGGCCCCGTCGCGCCGAAGGGTCAGACGCGCGCTGCGCAGGCGGGCATCCTCGGCATGGTCGCCGGCCTCGACGCGGGCATAGGCCGCCAGGGCGTCATCCGGCTCGTCGGCCATCTCGTGCAACCTTCCTAGGTAGTACGCGACGTCGTTCTCGCGCTCGCCCAGGGCGTCAAGACGCTCCAGGTAGTCGCGGGCCGGCCCCAGTTGCTCCGCCTCCAGATTCATCAAGGCGAGCGCCAGCAGCAGCTGAGTATCCTCCGGCGCCATCTCCACCAGGCGATCCATCTCCTCGCGGGCGAAGGTGTCGTCCTCCATCTCCGTCAGGACGCGCGCATAGCCCAGGCGCGCCTCGCGGCTCTCCGGGTGTGCCTCCACGGTCGCGCGCAGGGTCTCGATCGCGGCATCCTGCCGCCCGGCCTCGCTCTGGGCGCGTGCATGCAGCAGACGCAGCGGGACCGATTCCGGGAAGCGTTCGGTGGCCCGCCCGGTGATCGCCACCACCTCCTCGCCCGGCTCGCCAAAGCGCAGTGCGGCCTCGGCCTGCACACGGTGGACCCCCGCATCGTCGCTGCGCCGCTCGGCGAGCAAGCGCATCGTCTCCAGCGCCACAGCCTGATCCTGGGCCTGACCAATCACGGCACCGAGCGTGGAGTGGGGATCCCCCCCCTGAACCACTACGCGATTCATCAGCGAATCCAGCTGCTCGGCCGCCTGCTCGGCGTCGCCGGCGTTGATCCGCAGCACGGTCGAGATCTGGCTGGCATCCGTGCTCTCGGGGGCCAGGCGCAGCCAGCGATCGGCCGAACGCTGGGCCTGTTCCTGGTCGCGCGCGAACAACGCGATGCGGGTGGCACGCTCGGCAATCGAGGGGTCATCGCTCAGCAACGCCGCGGCACCGTAGTACCGCGCCGCCGCGGCATGCTCGCCGGAGCGCACCGCGATCTCGGCGACCAGGACGCTGAACATCAGCGCCGCCTCCGGGTCCTCGGTCTGCATCAACGGCTGCACCGCGGGGTGGTCCGACTCCGGGGGTTCGGAGGCGTCCAGTTGGGTATGCGCGCAGCCCGCCAGGGAGAGCACGGCGGCCAGCGCGAGCAGGCTTCGAATCATGTTGTGTCCAGTCGGGATCAGTACGGGCATATCGGATGGGACGGGGCAGGCGCCTCCGGGGTTCCATCCCGCCCGAAAGCCACTGCCGCCAAGCCTACAGCACAGTACACTATCGGGAAATTCGGCCACGCGCCCGCGTTTTCCGGCACAATACGCGCCAGCATGCTGTTCACTCTCGGGATCAATCACAAGACGGCTCCGGTCGCCATTCGCGAACGGCTCTCCGTCAACGAGCACGAGCTCGGCGAGGCCCTGCACTCGCTGCGCTCCGGCGTGCTGTTGCCGGAAACCGCGATCCTGTCCACCTGCAACCGCACCGAGGTGTACTTCCGTGAGGGCGACCCGCACAGCGAACAGCGTGTGCTCGACTGGATCGGCGGCTACCATGGCATCGACCGCGACGAGCTGAAACCCTATCTCTACCTGCACCACGACGGCTCCGCGGTGCGCCACACCCTGCGCGTGGCCAGCGGGCTGGACTCCATGGTCCTCGGCGAGCCGCAGATCCTCGGGCAGATGAAGACTGCCTACCAGCATGCCCATGACGCCGGCACACTGGGCCGCTCGCTGGAACGCCTGTTCCAGCATGCCTTCGCTACCGCCAAGGACGTGCGCACCCAGACCGCCATCGGCCAGAGCGCCGTCTCGGTGGCCTTCGCGGCAGTGTCACTGGCTCGCCAGATCTTCGGCGACCTGAAACCCCTGACCGCGATGGTCATCGGTGCCGGCGAGACCATCGAACTGGCCCTGCAACACCTCTCGGGAGGCGGCATCGGCAACGTCATCGTCGCCAACCGCACGGTGGAACGCGCCCGCGCGGTGGCCGGCCGCTTCGATGCCGAGGCCATCAGTCTCGACCAGCTCCCCGACCGCATGGCCGAGGCCGACATCGTGATCTCCTCCACCGCCGCGCCGCTGCCGATCCTCGGCAAGGGCGCGGTGGAACGCGCGCTGCGCAAGCGCCGGCACAAGCCGATGTTCATGGTGGACATCGCCGTGCCACGCGACATCGAACCCGAGGTCGGCCAGCTTGAGGACGTCTACCTCTACACCGTGGACGACCTGCAGGAAGTCATCGACGAGAACATGGCCTCGCGCCAGGCCGCCGCCGAACAGGCCGAGGAGATCATCACCCAGCGCGCCGGCGAGTTCATGCGCTGGCTGCGCGCCCGCGACTCGGTGGACAGCATCCGCCAGCTCCGCCAACGCGCCGACAGCGTGAAGGCCGAGGCGCTGGCCAAGGCCGAGGCCATGCTGCGCGCCGGCAAGTCGCCCGAGGAGGCGATGCAGCTGCTGGCCCACAACCTGACCAACAAGCTGATGCACGCCCCCTGCAAGTCGCTGAACACCGCCGCGCACGAGGGCGATGCCCGCCTGCTGGAGGCCGCCCATCGTCTGTTCCAGCTGCCCGCTCCGGAAGACGACCCCGGCGACGATTCCGACTCCGGCACCCGTTCGTGAAGGCCTCGTTCCGCACCAAGCTCGAAGGCCTGGCCGAACGCCACGCCGAGATCGCGCAGCTGCTGGCCACCCCGGACGCCGCCGAGGACCCGGACCAGCTGCGCCGACTGTCCCAGGAATACAGCCAGCTGGAACCGGTGGCCGAGGCCTGGAAGGCCTGGCACGACAACCACGCGGCGCTGGACGAGGCGCGCGCCATGCTCGAGGACGATGACCCCGAGCTGCGCGCCATGGCCGAGGCCGAGATCGAGACGCTGTCGGAACAGACCGAGGCGCTGGAGGCGGAACTCTACCGCCACCTGATCCCGAAGGATCCGCACGACAACGCCAACGTGTTCCTGGAGATCCGCGCCGGGACCGGCGGCGACGAGGCCGCGATCTTCGCCGGCGACCTGCTGCGGATGTACACCCGCTATGCCGAGCAGCGGAACTGGAAGCTGGAGATCCTCAGCGCCAGCGAGGGCGAACACGGCGGCTACCGCGAGGTCATCGCGCGCCTGGCCGGCCAGGGCGCCTATTCCCGGCTCAAGTTCGAGTCCGGCGCCCATCGCGTGCAGCGCGTCCCCGAGACCGAGTCCCAGGGCCGCATCCACACCTCGGCCGCGACCGTCGCCATCCTGCCGGAGCTGGAAGAGGTCGAGATGCCGGAGATCAACCCGGCCGACCTGCGCGTGGACACCTTCCGCGCCTCCGGCGCCGGCGGGCAGCACATCAACAAGACCGACTCCGCGGTACGCCTGACCCACCTGCCCACCGGCATCGTGGTCGAGTGCCAGGAAGAACGCTCGCAGCACAAGAACCGCGCCAAGGCCATGACCTACCTGGCCGCGCGGATGTTCGAGGCCGAGCGCGAGGCCCAGTCCGCCGCGCAGAGCGCCGAACGCAAGGGCCTGGTCGGCAGCGGCGACCGCTCCGAGCGCATCCGTACCTACAACTTCCCGCAGGGCCGGGTCACCGACCACCGCATCAACCTCACCCTGTACAAGCTGGAACAGGTGATGGCCGGCGACCTCGACCCGATCATCGATCCGCTGATCCACGAATACCAGGCCGAGCAACTCGCCACCCTCTCCGAGGCGTAATGGAAGCCCGGGCCTCGCTCGACAGCCTGCTGCGGGACCTGCGCACCCGCCTGCAGGACGCCGGGATCGAAAACCCCGGACTGGAGGCCCGCATGCTGCTGGGCACCGCCACCGGCCAGGGTACCGCGCAACTGATCGCCCACGGCAACGACGCCGCCACCGCCGAGCAAGCCGCCCGCGTGGACGCGCTGTGCCAGCGCCGCTGCGCCGGCGAGCCGATGGCCCACATCCTCGGACGGCGCAGCTTCTGGACGCTGGAGCTGGGGGTCTCCCCGGCCTGCCTGATCCCACGCCCCGAGACCGAGCTGCTGGTCGAGCATGCGCTCGCCGCCGTTGACGCCTGCAGCCACGAAAATCCTCGCGTATTGGACCTTGGCACCGGCACCGGCGCGATCATCCTGGCGCTCAAGGCGGAACGCCCAGTCATCGAGGCCGTCGCCTCCGACCGCAGCCTGGACGCCCTCCGCCAAGCCCGCGCCAACGCGGACGGACTCGGACTGGACGTGGCTTTCCTGCAGGGGACCTGGCTCGCCCCGCTCAAGCCACGCGGTACATTTAACGTGATCGTCAGCAACCCACCCTACATCGCCCCTGACGACGCTCACCTGGCCCATGGCGACGTGCGCTTCGAGCCGCGCGCTGCGCTAGTCGCGGCCGATGCCGGCCTGGCGGACCTGCGCACCATCATCCACACCGCCGGCGAGCACCTGGCGCCCTCTGGCCGCCTGCTTCTGGAACACGGTTTCGACCAAGCCCGCGCCGTGCGCCGGATGCTGAAAAATGCCGGCTACACCGCTATCCGGTCACACGTCGACATGGCCGGACACGTACGCATCACGGAGGGCCTTCTGATACCCGAAGGGCCAGCTTGAACGCACGAGCTCTGCAGCACGGGAGCACCCTTCACGCCGAGCAAAGCGAGTACAAACAAAAAGGCCCCGGCACAAGGTGCCGGGGCCAATCGCATTCAACCGGAAGGGTCATAACCATCAAGCCAATAACCAACTGGCTTCAGTGACGGTCCCACTGGCACCAGAACCGGGCAAAACCACCGCTCAGATACGGCGATCTCACCGACGCTTAAGGGTATCAGCCATCGCTCTTGTCGAAAGCCTCGAACGCGTCCGCGAGTTCATGGCTCCTGAAGGCCCAGCCTCCGGTCACCTTAACTCGCCCCGACGGATACTGCTCGGCGTCCATGGAGGCAATGCCCAAACCACGACTGAAGGCTACCGCCTTCTCGCCAGTATCAAGGCGCGTTACTGCAATCCGTCGCAGTCCAGCTTCATGGGTCACGGCAATCGGGCCCTGCTCGGTCGAAAACCAGTGCAAACGCCAGAAATAGTGGCCTTCGTTACGACGCCCCGTTCGCGGATCGTACAAGGCTTCAAACGAATGCATATTCGCACATTCATTCACAATCGAATTGCGCTGTCGGCACTCGGAGTACACGTTCACCTGCCCGCCTTCGGACGAGATGTTGATCGGAACCACTGATTGGTCACGGTAGTTGATCAACGCATAATCTTCGGCCGAGCTACCTCCAAGCGCATCCCCGAGAGCACGCATCGTGCGCATCATCGACTCTCCACTGCCCTGCGCCCGATTGCGCTCGATCAGAATGTATCCCGTGGAGGCAATATCGCCGTTCTGGTGAGCCGCCAGATGGAAACCATCCGGGACTCCGACCGTGCTAATACCTTCTCCCGGAGCATAGACAAAGGCGTTCGTGTCTCGCGCGACAGCGAAGCCACGCGATGTCGGCATCAAGTGGGACCCCCTCAAGGTCTCTCCAGTCACCGTCCGAATATTCCAGTTCGATCCACCACGCTCGGCATGCGCAATCGTCACAGGCGCAAGACCATTGGATGGATTCGCAATCCTCACCTGGTATTCACGGTCCGTGAGAGCCATCAGGTAGGTGACCGCACCGGTTGTCGTATCGAATCCGTAGGAGGAGATCTCTCCCTGTGGTTCCACATAGGCGACACCATCGACCAGGAAACCGTCTCGACGGCGTTCAAACCTGGCGCCCTGATTGTCAGACGCCCACATAGGCTCCAACCGTTCAACAACTTCCTCGGGGCTCATCTGCCCGAAGCCGCCTGCCGCAACGCCCGATTGCTTTTGCGGATGCCGCTGCTGCGCCGCCCCCATCGCCTCGAGAAGCGCCATGGCACGTTCGTAATCATCGTCCCCAGACGACTGCGCCGATTCCGCCGGCTGCACCGGACGAGGCTCGGGTGCGGCCAGACAGCCTGCAAGCAATACCGAAACAGCAAGGACACCGAGTCCTTTCTTCATGTGTTGTTCTCCCTGACAAATCAAACCCTGTTAGATGCGCAGAATCACCACACCGAGCCAAACACTCTCACCATTCCACGCGGAAAACCGGCACCGAGACACCGGTGCCGCCATGGGGAGCCACCCCAAAAAAAACCCCGCTATATCGGCGGGGTCCTATATCGGAATATTTACATAAATGTGACCGATTTGAAAGAAAGGGACACGCGAATCCCCGAGCTCGCGCGTCCTCTGCGCCCATCACAAAAAAGCCCCGGCCGGGGCTCGCGTTGCGCCAGGGGCGCGCCCGAGTCAGAGCGGCAGGCGCAGGCGCAGGTTGACCGAACCGCTGGGCGACGAGCGGTGGCGGTAGCGGCTCGAACGGTTGTCATAGTAGTGGTGGTAATGATGCGCATGACTGCGCGAGTGCTTGTGATGCCCTCGGCCGCGCGGTTTCGCCCGCTTGGCCTGCTTGTGACCACGCGCACCCGGGTGGCCGCGGTAGTGCTTGTGCCCACGCGAATGGCCATGCCGCACAGGCTGCAAGGCCGCCGCATCGGAGCTGACGGCCCCCACCGCCTGCACTAGCCCGGTGACCGGCTGGGCCGCATGGCTCGGGACGGACAGGACGACCACCAGCAATGCCGCGGGTGCCAGAATCGCGGTTCGTTTCATGGATGATCCCTCCTTTCATTCGGGTCGTCCGCGCATTCGCCTGGAGCGTCGACCGACCGATGGTTGTGGCAGGATTGCCGAGGGAGACGCTGATTGAATCGTGCGTTCCTGAACGGTACCCAACTGACGCCGCCTGCGAACGTGACGCCGGTTACAATTTTGGCCCGCCCCCCCCCGGAGACCCTCCGCATGGAAGACGACCAGCTCCTGCGCTACAGCCGCCAGATCATGCTCCCCGGCGTGGGGGTCGAGGGGCAGGAGGCACTGCGGCGAGCACATGCGGTGGTCATGGGGCTTGGCGGACTGGGCTCGCCGGTCGCCGCCTACCTGGCCGCGGCCGGGGTGGGTCACCTGACCCTGGTGGACCCCGACCACGTCGAGGTGACCAACCTGCAGCGCCAGATCCTCCATACCGAAGCCGATATTGGCCGCGACAAGGTCGCCTCCGCGGTCGACCGCGTCACCGCGATGAACCCCGAGTGCCGCGTGGACCCGCGCACCGAACGCCTCGACAACGAGGCGATGTACCGGCTGTTCACCGATGCCGATGTAGTACTGGACGGTACGGACAACTTCGCCGCCCGCGGGGCCATCAGCCGCGCTGCACTCGCAGCCGGCACGCCACTGGTCTCCGGGGCGGTGATCCGCTTCGAGGGGCAGCTGACCACCTTCGACTACCGCGATCCGGAAGCGGCCTGTTACCACTGCCTGTACGGCGAGGGGGGTGGCGATGAGGACACCTGTGCCGCCAACGGCGTGCTGGCCAGCCTGCCCGGCGTGGTCGGCAGCCTGCAGGCGACCGAGGCACTCAAGCTGCTGATGGGGCTGCCGACCCTTGGCGGGCGGCTGCTGATCCTCGACGGTCTGGCCATGCAGTTCCGCGAGATCCGGCTGCGCCGCGACCCGGCCTGCCCGGCGTGCGGCCACCGCCACGCCCCGGCCTGAGCCGGACGCGCCGGATCAGGCGCAGGAGCGCGGATTAAAAGGGAGGACCTTGCCGGGTGACAGCGCCGGCGCGGCGTCGGCGAGCGCCACCGCCAGCTCGGGCTCCATCGCGGACAGGGTGCGGTTCATGACCATGCTCGCCATCGCGTGAAACAGCAGCAGTTCGCAGGCAACCGGACGGTGCAGGCTGCGCCGCCCGCGGGAGTGGAAGGCGGTCCAGGCGACCACCGGCATGTCGTTCAGCACCCGGTCGACGACGATCCAGGCATCACGCTGCAGGATCAGGTCCAGCTGCTTGAGCCCCGGCGGCGACAGGCGGATTTCCGGCCCCAGCAGGGCCAGCCCCCGGCGGACCTGGTTGAAGTAGCGCGCCTCCACCAGCCAGCCGGGGCGGACATCCAGGGTCGGGATCTCGGTGTGCCGGGAATACATTGCGCCCCCGTCTGCGAACGCTGGAAGATCAGTCCTGCATCTATAGCAAGACCGCAGACGGTCGGGCGGGCGTCACGAGCGGATCGGCCCTCCGGGGGTCACGGCGGGCTAACGAGGGGGGCCAGCGGCCCGCCCCCAGGCGCTGGCTACTGGCGGGTTTCCGGAGTCGGCGGCTGGGTACCCTCGGGGGCGCAGAGGGCCTCGGCATCCACCGGGTCGAAGTGGTAGTGGGCGTTGCAGAACTCGCAGGTCACGTCGACCGCACCCTGCTCCTCGATGATGCTGCGGATCTCGTCGCGGCCCAGGCTGCGCAGGGTCTCGCCGATGCGCTCGCGGGAGCAGGGGCAGTGGAAGCTGACACCGGTGCCGTCGAACAGGCGCACGCGCTCCTCGGCGAACAGCCGGCCCAGCAGGGTCCCCGCATCCAGCTCCAGCAGCTCCTCGGCGGTGGTGGTCTCGGCCAGGATCGTTGCGCGGTTCCACTCCTCGGAATCCCGCGTCACTGCATCACCACCACCCTCGCCGGGTAGCGCCTGCAGCAGCATGCCGGCCGCGGACTGTGCCCCGCTTGCCAGCCAAAGCCGCGTCGGAAGCTGTTCCGAACGCTCGAAATAGACGTTCATCGCGTCCGCCAGGGTCTCGCCCTCCAGCTCGACCACGCCCTGGTAGCGCTCGCCGCCATCTCCGGGGTCCAGGGTCAGCATGAGCCGGGCATCCTCGCCGGCACACTCGGCCAGCGTCGCGCCCTCCGGCGGAGTCTCGCGAAAGCGGGCGAGCCCGCGCAACCGTCCCTTACCATCGGCCTGGGCGACGATCATGTGCACCGGCCCGGGGCCGGTGACCTGCAGGATCAGCGAGCCGTCAAACTTGAGTGTCGCTGCGGTCAGCGCGACCGCCGCATAGGCCTGGCCCAGCAGGTCACGCACCACGGGCGGGTACTCGTGGCGCTCCAGAAGGGCCTGCCAGGCGGCATCCAGGTGCACCCACTCGCCGCGCACCCCGGCCTCCTCCAGCATGAAGCGATGGAGGGTGTCGGTCTCACGCATGGCAGCTGAACTCGAACGAAATAAAGCGCATCAGCCGTCGAGCTTGGCCTTCAGGCGCTCGTTGACCTGGGCCGGGTTGGCCTTGCCCTGGGTCGCCTTCATCACCTGGCCGACGAAGAAGCCGAACAGCTTGTCCTTGCCGCCACGGTACTGCTCGAGCTGCTGCGGGTTGCTGGCCATCACGTCGTCGATGATGGCATCAATCGCACTGGTATCGGTGATCTGCTTGAGCCCCTTGGCCTCGATCACGGCATCAGCGTTGCCCTCGCCGTTCCACATCGCCTCGAAGACCTCCTTGGCGATCTTGCCGGAGATGGTCTCGTCCTGGATGCGCGCGAGCAGACCGGCCAGGCCATCGGCATTGACCGGAGCATCCTTCAGTTCCACCTCGGAGCGATTGAGCGCGGCGGAGAAGTCGCCCATCACCCAGTTGGCGGCCAGCTTGGGCGCGTCGCAGCCGCCGGCCACGGCCTCGTAGAAGTCGCCCATCTCGCGGGTCGCGGTGAGGACGCCGGCGTCGTAGTCGGACAGGCCGTACTGCTCGACGAAGCGCGCCCGCTTGGCATCCGGAAGCTCGGGCAGCTTCGCGCGCACGGAGTCGATGAAGGCATGGTCCACGACCAGCGGCAACAGATCCGGATCCGGGAAGTAGCGGTAGTCGTTCGCCTCTTCCTTGCTGCGCATGGAGCGCGTCTCGTCGCGGTCCGGATCGTACAGGCGGGTTTCCTGTACTACCGAGCCACCACCTTCGATCAGGTCGATCTGGCGTTCGACCTCGAAGTTGATCGCGCGCTCGACAAAGCGGAAGGAGTTCAGGTTCTTCAGCTCCGCGCGGGTGCCGAACTCGGTCTGGCCCTTGGGCCGCACCGAGACGTTGGCGTCACAGCGGAAGCTGCCTTCCTGCATGTTGCCGTCGCAGATGTCGAGGTAACGCACCAGGGAGTGCAGCTTCTTCATGTAGGCAACGGCCTCCTTCGCGGAGCGCAGCTCCGGTTCGGAAACGATCTCGATCAGCGGGGTACCGGCACGGTTGAGGTCGATACCGGTCATCGCCTCGAAGCCCTCGTGCAGGCTCTTGCCGGCGTCCTCCTCGAGGTGCGCGCGGGTCACCCCGACGCGCTTGATGGTGCCGTCTTCCAGTTCGATATCCAGATGCCCCAGGCCCACGATCGGCAGTTCGAACTGCGAGATCTGGTAGCCCTTGGGGAGGTCCGGATAGAAGTAGTTCTTGCGCGCGAAAACCGAGCGCGGGGTGATCTCGGCATTGATCGCCAGGCCCAGCATCACGGCCCGCTCCACCGCACCCTGGTTCAGCACTGGCAGTACGCCGGGCATGCCCAGGTCCACCGGGCAGGCCTGGCGATTGGGCTCGGCGCCGTAGGCGGTGGGCGCCCCGGAAAAGATTTTGGAGACGGTATTGAGCTGGGCGTGAATCTCCAGCCCGATGACGGTTTCCCATTCCATGTTCAGGGCCCTCAGGCGAAGGCCGCCGGCACGCGCGCGTGCCAGTCGGTCTCTTGCTGATACTGGTGAGCGACGCCCAGCAGGCGCGCCTCGTCGAAATAGTTGCCGATCAGTTGCAGCCCGACCGGCAGGCCGTCGATCTCGCCGGCCGGCAGCGACATCGCCGGCAGCCCCGCGAGGTTCGCGGCGATGGTGTAGATATCCGACAGGTACATGCTGACCGGGTCGGCCTTGGCACCCAGCGCGAACGGCAGCTCCGGGGTGGTCGGCGCCAGTAGCACGTCCACGTCCTCGAAGGCGCGACGGAAGTCGTCGGCGATGATGCGCCGGACCTTCTGCGCCTTCAGGTAGTAGGCGTCGTAGTAGCCGGCGGACAGCACGTAGGTGCCGACCATGATGCGGCGCTTCACCTCGTCGCCGAAGCCCTCCCCGCGCGAGCGGGTGTAGAGGTCCATCAGGTCTTCGGGATTCTCGCAGCGATAGCCATAGCGCACGCCGTCGAAGCGCGCGAGGTTGGAGGAGCACTCGGCCGGGGCGACCACGTAATAGGCCGGCACCGACAGGTGGCTGTTCGGCAGGCCGACCTCGCGCACCTCGGCGCCGCGGCCCTTGAGCACCTCGATGGCGGCGTCGATCACGCCGCGCACGCGCTCGTCCAGTCCGGCCTCGCCGAAGAATTCCGTCGGCAGGCCGATGCGCAGGCCCTTCAGGTCCTGCTCCAGTCCGGCGGTGAAGTCCTCTTCCGGGCGCTCGACGCTGGTGGAGTCGCGCTCGTCGAAGCCGGCCATCGCGTTCAGCATCCGCCCGCAGTCCTCGGCGGTCGCGGCCATCGGGCCACCCTGGTCGAGACTGGAGGCGAAGGCGATCATGCCGTAGCGCGAGACGCGCCCGTAGGTCGGCTTGAGCCCGGTGATGCCGCAGAAGGCTGCCGGCTGGCGGATCGAGCCGCCGGTGTCGGTGCCCGTGGCACCCGGCACTAGGCGCGCCCCCACCGCGGCGGCGGAGCCGCCGGAGGAACCACCCGGGACGCGTTCGGTATCCCAGGGGTTGCGAACGGGGCCATAGAAACTCGTCTCGTTGGACGAGCCCATCGCGAATTCGTCCATGTTGGTCTTGCCCAGCATCACCGCGCCGGCGGCATTCATGCGCTCGACGACGGTGGCGTTGTAGGGCGAGACGAACGGATCCAGCATGCGCGAGCCGCAGGAGGTGCGCACACCCTCGGTGCAGAAGATGTCCTTCTGCGCGACGGGCACGCCCAGCAACGGGCTCTGCTCGCCTTTCGCCAGGCGCGCATCGGCGGCATCGGCCTGCGCCAGCGCCTGCTCGGCGGTCACGGTGATGAAGCTGTTCAACTGCGGATCGAGACGCTCGATCCGGTCCAGATACAGCTGGGTCAGTTCACGCGAACTGATCTCGCGGGCCTGGAGCTTGCGCACCCAGCCGGACAGGGTTTCCTGGGCCATGGTTTCGGGGACTCTTTCTGGCTAGAAGCGTGACGGGTTCAACAGAACGGCGACCGCGCGGATCATTCGATCACGCGCGGGACCAGGTACAGGCCACCCTCGACGGCCGGGGCGATGGCCTGATAGGCCTCGCGCCGGTCCGGCTCGGTGACCGCGTCCGGGCGCAGGCGCTGCTCGGCGTCCAGCGGGTGGGCCATCGGCTCAACACCCTCGATGGCCGCACCATCCAGTTGTTCGACAAAGGCAAAGATGTCGCTCAGCCCTCCGGCGAAATCCCGGGCCTGGTCGTCGTTCATGGCCAGACGGGAGAGATGGGCAATGCGCCGGACTTCGGAGGTATCGACGGACATGACGGGAGGGTCCTGTAGCGTTCAAATTCAACGGGCGAAACGGAGCGCAAACTTACCACAAAGCCGTTGTTGCCCAAACCCCGGGCGCTTGCTAGAGTCGACGGCTTTCCCGCCCGCCCACTCAAGCAGGTTTCTTCTTCATGTTCAAACGCCTTCTGGGGTTGTTCTCCAACGACATCTCCATCGATCTCGGCACCGCCAACACCCTCATCTATATGCGCGGCCAGGGCATCGTCCTGAACGAACCCTCCGTGGTCGCCATTCGCCAGGACCGCGGCCCGGGCGGCCCGCGCTCCATCGAGGCGGTGGGGATCGAGGCCAAGAAGATGCTCGGGCGCACGCCGGAGCACGTGGTAACGGTGCGTCCGATGAAGGACGGCGTGATCGCCGACTTCACCACCACCGAGAAGATGCTGCAGTACTTCATCAAGAAGGTGCACGAGCGCCGGATCTTCCGCCCCAGCCCGCGCGTGCTGGTCTGTGTGCCCTGCGGCGCCACCCAGGTGGAACGTCGCGCCATCCGCGAATCCGCCTTCGGCGCCGGCGCGCGCAAGGTCTACCTGCTGCAGGAACCCGTGGCCGCGGCCATCGGCGCCGGCATCCCGCTGGACGAGGCGGTCGGGTCCATGGTGCTGGATATCGGCGGCGGGACCTCCGAAGTCGCGGTGCTGTCGATGAACGGCATCGTCTACTCCGAGTCCGTGCGCATCGGCGGCGACACCTTCGACGAGGCGATCATGGCCTACGTGCGCCGCAACTACGGCGTGCTGATCGGCGAGGCAACGGCCGAGCGCATCAAGCACGCGGTGGGCTCCGCCTACCCGGGCAAGGAACTGCTGGAGATCGAGGTCAAGGGCCGCAACCTGGCCGAGGGCGTGCCGCGCTCGTTCACCCTGAACTCGAACGAGATCCTCGAAGCCCTGCAGGACCCGCTGTACGGCATCGTCTCCGCTGTGCGTACCGCGCTGGAACAGACCCCGCCGGAACTGGGCGCAGACGTCGCCGAGCGCGGCATCGTGCTGACCGGCGGCTCCGCCCTGCTGCAGCAACTGGACCGCCTGATCATGGAAGAGACCGGAATCCCGGTGGTCATCGCCGATGATCCGCTGACCTGTGTGGCCCGCGGCGGCGGCCGGGTGCTGGAGATGCTGGACGAGAAGCGGGTCGACTTCCTGTCGATGGAATAACACCGGGCCACGCCACCCGCGCCTCCCTGGCGCGGGTCTCCCCGGACGACGGGTTCGGGTTACACTCCGGGCCGCAACAGGTCGGCAAGGCCGCACGGAGCGAACCCCCGCGCCACCTTGCCTAGTCGACGCGATCCGGAACCGGAGGTCACGCCATCAGCAAGCCGCTGTTCAGACTGGGTGTCTCGCCCACTCTGCGCCTGCTCGCGGTCGTCCTGCTGGGACTGGCGCTGATGGCGCTGGATCATCGCGTGAACGAGCTGCAGTTTGTCCGCGGCGCCCTGGCCACGGTCACCTACCCGCTGCAGGTCGCGGTGGACGCGCCGGTCCGCGCATTCAGCCGGGTATTCGAGTCGTTCACCAGCCGCGAGGACCTGATCACCGAGAATCGCATCCTGCGTAGCGAGAACGCCGAGCTGCGCGCCCGCCAGCTGCGCTTCGAGGCCCTGCAGCAGGAGAACGACCGCCTGCGGGCGCTCCTGAACACCGCCCAGCAGGCCGAGGAACGCGTCGAGATCGCGAAGCTGCTGGCCGTGGACTTGGATCCCTTCCGCCAGCAGATCGTGCTCAACAAGGGCCGCAATGACGACGTCTACGCCGGACAACCAGTCATCAACGCCGACGGCGTGATCGGCCAGGTCCTTTCCACCCGGCTGACCAGCTCCGTCGCGCTGCTGATCTCCGACCCCAGCCACGCCCTTCCGGTGCTCAGCGCGCGCACGGGGCTGCGGGGGCTGGTAGTTGGCACCGGCAACCCGCAACGCCTGGAGATGCGCCACGTCCCGTTGCAGGAGGATGTGGAACCCGGCGACCTGTTGCTGACCTCCGGCCTCGGTGGCCGCTTCCCGGCGGACTACCCGGTGGCCCGCGTGACCTCGGTTGAACGACCGCAGGGTCAGCCGTTCCTGAGCATCGAGGCCGAGCCCCTCGCCGCGCTGGACCGCTCGCGCGAGGTCCTGCTGCTGTGGACGGAGGGCAGCATGCCGGGGATCATCCCCCTCGAGGCCGACGAGGCCCGGGATGTCTCGCCGGATGCGCCCGCACCGGAGCCGGCCGCAGCGCCCCCGGAAGCGCCGTGACCCGCGCCATCGGCATCCCCTGGCCGGTGGCACTGACCCTGCTGGCGGCCCTGGCGCTGGCGATCGTGCCAGTCCCGGATGCCCTGCGCCCGGCGCGCCCGGAGTGGCTGACACTCGTGCTGATCTACTGGACCATGGCCTTTCCGACCCGTATCGGCGTCCTGACGGCGTTCGTCGCCGGATTGCTGCTGGACACCCTGCTGGGCCAGTTGCTGGGACAGAACGCCATCGCCCTGGCGGTGATCATCTACATCGTGCTGCAGATCCATCCGCGGCTGCGGGTGTACCCGGTCTGGCAGCAGATGATGGTGGTCGCGATCCTGATCGCGCTGTTCAAGCTGCTGGCCTTGTGGCCCCAGGGCATCACCGGGTTCCCGCCGGGCGACATCATGTACTGGTCGCCGGCAATCACGAGCGCGCTGCTGTGGCCGCTGATCTTTTTCCTGCTGCGCGACATGCGCCGGCGCTGGCTGTTGCACCTGACCTGAGGTGGCTCACAGGCCCGGGAACCCCGGGGCCTGCTCGAAGCGTCCGGGCCGGTCGCGCATACTGTGCCAACCCGCAACAAGGAGCATCCCATGGACCCGAACAAGCAAACCGAGATCGAATCCGCCGTGTTCCGCCGCCTGCTACAGCACCTGGACGAGCGCAAGGACGTGCAGAACATCGACCTGATGAACCTGGCCGGCTTCTGCCGCAACTGCCTGTCCAAGTGGTACGTGGCGGCCGCCGAGGAGCGCGGCGAATCGGTCGACTACGAAAGCGCCCGCGAGATCGTCTACGGCATGCCCTACGGGGAGTGGAAGGAGCGCTACCAGAAAGAGGCCACCGCCGAGCAAAAGGCGGCCTTCGAAGCCAGTCAGAAGTCACACGATGCATGATCACGGCCTGATCGAGACCCCGGAGGCCCTGCGGGACTTTCTGGACACCATCGCCGGGACCGACTGGATCGCGCTGGACACCGAGTTCATGCGCGAGAAGACCTACTACCCGCGCCTCTGCCTGATCCAACTGGCGACGCTGGACCAGATCGCCTGTGTCGACCCGCTGAAGCTGGACATCCACCTGCTCGAACCACTCCTGTTCGATGCCGGCGTGACCAAAGTCTTCCATTCGGCTTCACAGGATCTCGAGGTCCTGTACCGCGAGCTCGGACGGGTTCCCACCCCGGTATTCGATACCCAGATCGCGGCCAGCATGCTTGGCTATGGCGAGCAGATCGGCTATGCCAATCTGGTCAAGGCGATCCTCGACCGCGACCTCGACAAGAGCCAGACGCGAACCGACTGGTCACGCCGCCCTCTGAGCGAGCAGCAGATCCGCTACGCCGCGGACGACGTGCGCTTCCTGGCGACTGTATTCATGCGCCTGTTGCACGAACTGGAGAGTCATGACCGCATGCACTGGCTGCGCCCGGAGATGGAGGCGCTGAGCAACCCGGCCCTGTACGAACCGGACCCCGACAACGCCTGGCAGCGGGTCTCCGGGGCCAAGCGGCTCAAGCCGCGCGAGCGCGGCGTACTGAAGGCCGTGGCCGCCTGGCGCGAACGCGCCGCCCAGGCAAGCGACCGCCCGCGTCGCTGGATCCTGGCCGACGACATTCTGATCGACATCGCCCGGCGCACCCCGCAGGACAGTGGCGCCCTGCACCAGCTGCGCGGCTTCCCTGACGGCATGAAGTCGCCGCGTCAGGAAGAACTGCTGGAGGCAATCCGCGAGGGCCAGGCCATGCCCCGCGAGGAATGGCCTCAATTGCCGGACAAGGCCAAGCTGACCGAAGCAGAAGAAGTCCTTGCGGACATCGGCATGGCCCTGCTGCGCGAGTGCGCACGACGCAACCAGATCACCGCCGGCGCGATTGCGCAGCGCAAGGATGTCGTCGAACTCCTGAAGGGCGACGGCACGAGCGGCCGCCTCGGCAGTGGCTGGCGCCACGAGATCGCCGGAAAGACCATCGCCCGCTGGTTTGCGGGCGATGGGGAGCTGACACGTACGGAGGAAGGGCTGCAGATCCGCCCGTGATCGTCGTCCGGGCGGGCCTGCGGCCGCGTCAGGACGCCTTGTAGACGCCGCGGCGCGGCGAGGTCAGGCGACCCTGGCGCTTCAGGTAGGCCAAGGTCTGACTGATGTTCTTGGTATCCAGGCCGGCCTTCTCCGCCTCCGCCTTGATCTCCTTGATGCCCATCTCCGGCTGCTTGGCGACGATCTCGCACAGCTTCTGACTGATGGACTCGCCACCGGCCCGGCGCCCGCGACGTCCGCCGCCGGCACTCCCGGTGCGGCCCACGCGGCCGCCCAGTTCGCGGATCTGTCGCTCGAGTTCATTGAGTTCCTTGCGATGCCGCGCCAGCATCTCCTTGCGCTTTTCCATCAGCTTCTCGCGCTTCTGGCGACGCTCGGCCTCCTTGCGCTCGGCCTCTTCCTTTTCCCGCTGGCGCGCGAGGGCGTACAGTTCTTCCGCCGACAGATCGGAGGCCTTCTTGTTATCCATGCTCATGCAGAACTCCCGGATGCTGAAAATTGATTCAATGACAGGTTTGGACGACAGGGGTTCACGACCCCGTCCCATTCTCTAAAACTAGGGAAACACTGGTTAATGCACACACTCGCGTTGGCCACGGCAGAATAATACGAACCCATGGAACGATGCCAGAAAGATTATAAAAATACACGCGGAACACCAGAGCCCACGTCCATTCTCTCTCCCGAAGAAAGAAAGAGGATATGCGATGAAGTCGCGCGGCTCTATCATTTGGTCGCGGATACATCGGGGAAAGACCTTCCGGCTATTCGATTTGACCTGAAAGGCCGGGCCGCCGGGCAGTGGCGCCTGAGAAAAAACTCGGAGACGCTGCGTTTCAATCCGGAAGCCTTCACCCGGGAATGGGATCAGCACTTTCCCGAAACCGTGGCGCACGAGGTGGCCCATTCACTGGTCTACCGCACCCACGGCATGCGAAAGGTGCGTCCTCACGGTCCCGAATGGAAGGGGCTAATGGGGACAATGGGTTTTCCGAATCCGCGGATTACACATGCAACGGCGCTCACCACCCGCAAGATGCGCCAGTACGACTATGCATGCGGATGCGGCTCCCAACCCCTGAGCGCCCGCCGGCATTTTCTTATCAACAAGCGCGGCTATCGGTACCAATGCCGCCAATGCGGTCAGTGGCTGCGGCGGTCCGACGGTGGCAGCTGGGGATAGCAGGTGGTCCATCACCGTGTCGGCGCGCACATTCGGGTGCACCCGTACAACGAGCGTCAGGCTCTCCGAGCCCGGTCCCCATCATCCCGGGCGGCATGGCGGTTCACATACTCCAGCAGGCGCGCGGTTGCACCCTGCTGCTCTCCAATAAAAACGGTTGCACGCTGTCGCAGGATCTCGCGCCGGGCTTCATCCTCTCCCAGCAACGTCCCCATCCGCGCAACAGCCTCTTCGATATTCTTTGAACGCCACAGCACATTCGCGCTCTCCATGCGCTCCACCAGAAGTTCAAAGTTGTCGACGTGCGGCCCCATGACGACCGGACATTTCCACAACGTCGCTTCCAGCGGATTGTGCCCGCCAACGGACACCAGTGAACCGCCAATAAACGCGACATCGGCCAGCCCGAAGAAACGTTTCAATTCGCCCAGCGTGTCCAGCAGCCAGAAATGGGTGTTGGCATCCGGGACACCGTCGCTGCGACGAACGAAGGTTTGACCGGAACGCTCCAGCAAATCCGCCACTTCGGGAAACCGCTGCGGATGGCGTGGCGCCACGATCACCAGGAGGCGTGGATACTCGGCGCGCAGTGCGCGCAGCCCCGGGAGCAACTGGGCCTCTTCGTCGGCATGTGTGCTGGCAAGAATAACCACCGGGCGGCCATCAACCACCGGGCGCAGGGACTTAACCTCCTGGCGATCGGCTGCCTCGATGCGGATATCGAACTTGATGTCGCCGTTGACCGTCACGCGGTCGGGCACGGCCCCAAGGGCGACGAAACGCTCCCGGTCCAGCGGATTGCGGCAGGCAATCCAGTCAAACGCGCTCAATGCCGGTTCGATCAGCCGGGGGATACGGGCATAACGCCGGGCCGAACGCCCGGACATGCGGGCGTTCGCCAGCACGACCGGGATGCCCGAACGCCGCGCTGTCGCCAGCATATTCGGCCAGATCTCGGTCTCCATCACCACGATGCACTGTGGTCGCGCCGCTCGCAGGAAGCGCCCCTGTAGCCAGGGCAAATCCAGTGGCATGAAGCGATGCATGACGCGATCGCCGAGCCGCTCGGTCAGCATCGAGGCACCGGTCGGCGTCGTCGTGGTTACCAGGATGCGACGCGGGCCGGGCGCCAGGAGCTGGCGAATGAGCGGTTCCGCCGCCAGCACTTCACCGACCGAAACCGCATGGATCCAGATCTCCGCCGGATCCGGCGGAGGGGCCCACCCCATCACCTCGCCCGGGCGCACACGCACCGATGCCCGACGACTGCGCAGTCCGTGGCGGATCAGCAGCAAGGGGGTCAGCAACGCAAGCAGCGCCGTGTAGACTACGCGGGTCATTCGCAGGGAGACTCCGATCCGTGACGGCCCGCCCCGAACATCCGAGCGCGACCGAACGCCCGCCCCGCGGCCCCGCCACCTGGCCCATGTGGGCGGTCATCGGCCTGGCACGGCTGGTCATCCAGCTGCCTATCCGCTGGCAGCAGGTGCTCGGCCGCGGCATCGGGCGGCTGTTCTACCGTTTCGGCCGCGAGCGCCGTGCGATCGCCCGCACCAACCTCGAACTGTGCTTTCCCGACCAGCCGCCGGAACGGCGGGAACAGTGGCTGCGCGAGCACTTCGAGGCGGCCGGGATGGGGGTCCTCGAGATGGCCATGGCCTGGTGGGGACGCGACACGCAACTCAAGGGGCATTACACAATCCACGGGCTGGAACATCTGGACAAGGCACTGGAGCAAGGCAAGGGGGCCCTGCTGGTCAGCGCCCATTTCACCACACTCGAGCTTTGCGGGCGCCTGCTGGCGCTGCACCGGGAGTTTGCCGCGATGTACCGCCCCAGCGAACGCCCGCTGATCAACTACCTGTTCAAGGTCAATCGCAACCGCCACACGGCCGGCGTGATCGCACGCGACGACGTCAAGGGACTGCTGCGCACCCTGCGCGAGAACATGCCCGTGTGGTATGCGCCCGACCAGGCCACCAGCGGGCGCCAGACCGAGCTGGTCCCGTTCTTCGGCGAACCCGCGAACACGCAGACCGCCACGCATCGCATCGCCCGGGTGAGCGGCGCCCCGGTCCTCCCGTTCTTCGGCTACCGGCGCGAAGACGGCCACTACGTCGTGACCATCCACCCCCCGGTAGAGGGCTTCCCCACCGAGGACGCCCACGCCGACACCCTGCGCATCAACCACATCATCGAAGAAGCCGTGATGGACGCCCCCGGCCAGTACTTCTGGACCCACAAACGGTTCAAGAAGCGCACGGGCCTCCCCGATCCGTATCGGGCGGAGTAGTGCGCAAGGTGGCTACTGGCCCGCCATCAAGCCACTTACTGTCGCCCACGGGCCTGTCAACGCGCGTGTGATCAAAAAAACCTGGGTGTGCAACAAGCAAGGGGAACCGGTTGCGCCGCCACCACCACCGCCTGAACGGGGCGTTGATGCGGTGTTCCAGTTCGGGCAACCCATTGCAATGCCTGCGAGTAGGGTTTGCCTCGGCGAATGGCAACAATTCATTCAAGAAAAAGTTCTTTGCCAAGTAGTTCGCACGGTTACTCCATACGGCGAACCGCGAATCAGTCAAGAACAACCCATCCCCGACCGCTTCGATCGCACGAGGAGCCAATAAATCAGGCCGGGGAAACACCACAGCCTCGGACAGAACCCCATCGGCGTTCTCTGGGCGCAAGAATGCCGCGAAGCGGCGGTTGAGTTGTCCATTCCGGAAACGCCAGTTCCGGAAGAACCTTCTTCTTGGAGGATCCGGCATGGCTTGCATCTTCACGAAACGCACGTCGCTGAGCGCCATCAGTTGATCAGCCCGATCGAGAACATCAGCCACGATGCCGGCACCCCCCACAAAACCACAATCATTCTCCAGCAATAGCACTCGTTGTGTCGTTGCGGCTTGCACAGCCGCCTTCAGTCCTCCCTGAATGCCCAGGTTCTCGGACAACGGAACCGCTTGAAAGCCCGCCCGACTGGCAATTTTCATCTCCTCCGGCTGGGCCTCCTGGCATACAACCAATCGCTCGGTAAACATGGGAAAAAGAGGCGCAAGGGTATCGAGCGTTCGCGCGAGCGTTCGCGGGGCCTTCCAAGTCAGCACAACGAGGCTTCGTGATCCCCCGGACACGTCCATCCCTGACTCCTCCATCTTAGACTCCATCATCCGACCTTCATTGATGCGAGAACAGACCGGATGTGCGCAGCGACCTTCAGCGTGTCATTCACCGGCGTGTAGGACCACTGATCGAGCGCCCCGGTGAACGGTCGGGTCACGCCTTCCGCCTCTAGGGCAGAATGGAAGGCCTGCAGGCGACGACCGAGCGGCCCCAGGGCAACCGTGTACACCGGGACACCAGTCGCGGCCGCCTCCGAGACCATGGACACGGAATCAGCACTGACCACGATATGGTCGGCTGTTGCCAGCATCGCCATAAAGGGGTTCTCGCCCTGCCCGTCCCAGACAAACCCGGGAACATCCGCCAGCCCCTCGACCAGTCGTCGCGTGCTGGCCTCGCCCGTCCGCCGTGAGGGCGTGACCAGCACACTTCCCCCGGAGGCTTCTGCGGCCGAACGCAGGTCACGGATCAGGGCATCCAGTCGCTCCTGCCCCAGATCTCCCCGCTGGGTGGCACCCCCGATCAGGACCGCGATCCAAGGCCGGGGAAATGCAGCCCAGGCATCCCCCAGATCCGCACGAGCCGCCTCCAGCCGCTCGGCCGTCACCCGGTGGAGGGCACCGCGCGTCGCGATCACGTTCGGGCCGGTCAGCCCATCGTGGCGCGGCGGCACCACCCAGTCGAAATGCCGCGGGGCGATCTGCGGATCCTGAATATGCACGGTCATGATGGCACCCCCGCTGGCGCGCCTGAGTGCCACGGCCACCGTGGCACTGCGGCGCCCGCAGGAGATCAAGAGGCGCGGCCAGGGCGGCGCCAGGGAATCGCTATCGGAGGTGAGCCCTCGCAATACGCCGGGCGCGAAGGAGCCGCGCATCCAGCGCCAGGGCGGACGCAGCCCCACTGTCTTGTGTTCGTAGGGCAGCCCCACGGCTTCGGCCAGGCCACGGACCTGGCTGGTCATCCCGGCCTCGCCGGTCGTCAGTGTCCAGCAGTAAGCCTCGGTCACAATGAAGCGTTCGTCGCCTGGCCTGCGGTCACGCCGGCACGCGGCGCTGCACAGGTGTGTCGGGAGAGGCCAGCTCGTGGCGATTGCGCCACTCTTCGGTGACGTAGTTGATGATCAAAGAGCGCCGCACGCCTTCCAGGGGGCGACGATGGTAGCCATGCCAGGTGTTGTCCGCGGGCACGAATACCAACGCGCTGTTGTACGTGCCGGGCGCCGTCTCGTAGTGCGTGTCCGCGTCCACGTAAACATCGGTGCCCCAGGCCTCGTAACCGGGGTCGGTCGACAGGTACAGCAGCATGGTGAATTTCTTCACCCCGAGATCGGTATGCGGTGCCAGCCAGAAACCCTCGGTATCCAGGCAATGCTCGACACGCAGGTAGTTGCCGCTGACATCCACCCCGCAGACCTCGAAGATCGCATCCAGCACCTGCGGGCTCTCGAACGCCGCCGCAACGCTTTCGCACACATCGAAGGCGCGCCGGTTCTCGACATCGAAGAAGCGCCGCGAGCTGTTGTGCGTCTCACGCTTGCCCTCGGTGTCACCAATCGCGGGCGGCTCGAACGGCAGCGCCTCCACCGCGCGCGCCGCCGCCTCGGGCAGTACCGCCTGCGGATACCACCGCCGATACGGATACGCCTCTGACTGCGCCCGGCGCAACGACGCCTCGACCTGTTCTGCCACTTCGGCCGCTGAAATCATTCAATACACCTGATCATAAACTGACGACATTGTATGCCCACCGGGCGGGACGCCCAAACCACCCCATCCTTCTGGCGCCCTGATAAACTCGCGCTTTTCCCTCACCTGCGTACGCCATGGCTACCGTCCTTCAAATCGTGCCCGCCTTGGAATCCGGCGGCGTTGAACGCGGCACGGTCGAGGTTGCGCAGGCCTTGGTGGAGGCTGGACACCGCTCGCTGGTGATGTCGGCAGGCGGCCGCATGGTGCCCGAACTCGAGAGTCAGGGTAGTGAACACTTCACCTGGCCGATCGGGGAAAAATCCCTCTGGACCTTCCGGCTGGTGCGCCCACTACGGCGCTTCCTGCGACAACAACGCGTGGATGTGATTGATGTTCGCTCGCGCATGCCGGCCTGGGTCGTCTGGCTGGCCTGGTCACGGATGCCCGCAGTCACCCGCCCCCGGCTGGTGACTTCGGTGCACGGATTCAATTCCGTTAACCGCTACAGCGAGATCCTCACCCGGGGCGAACGGGTCGTGACAGTATCCGAGACCCTCAAAAAATTTCTGATCACCCAGTATCCACGGCTTGAGGCTGAGCGTATTGAAGTCATCCATCGCGGAATCGACACACGCAATTATCACCCCGGCTTTGAGCCCTCGCCATCCTGGGTCACCGAGTGGGAAAGCGCGTTTCCACAGCTTCAGGGGCGGTACGTCCTGACACTTCCGGGTCGTATTACTCGGCTGAAGGGACACTTCGACGCCCTGGACATACTGCAGGGCCTTCTCCAGCGGGGAATCCCCGCGCACCTGCTGATGGCAGGCGGCACCGATCCGCGCAAGCAGGCCTATCATCGCGAACTGGAAGGCCACCTCTCGCAACTCGGCCTTGAGCCCCGCGTGACCTTCACGGGCCAGCGTTCCGATCTACGCGAAATCCTGGCGGTTTCGGATGCAGTGTTATCCCTGTCCACCCAACCCGAGTCTTTCGGACGCACCACCCTGGAGGCGCTCAGCCTCGGGCGTCCTGTGCTCGGTTACGATCACGGCGGCGTGGGCGAACAACTCGCCGAACTACTGCCCGAAGGGCGCGTACCCCCTGGACAAACCTCGGCCGCTATTGAGCGTCTCGCCGACTGGGCGACAGGGAATGCCCCGGCACCTCGATGGCCCCACGCATGGGATCTGGACACCATGCGCCGCCGGACGATCGATCTCTACGAGACGCTGACCGGCCGCTGACCGGCTGGTCGGCCCTGGCGGGCCGCCGCCTCCCCTCGCACCAGAGGCGCCAGCGCAAGCGCGACCACCAGCCACAACACCGCTGTCGTGTAGGAACTGTAGATCGTCCAGTGGACATTGACAGGATTCAGTGCCACGAAGATCGCCACCCCACCAACGACATAGAGCGGAAGAAGGTCTCGCTCGCTTCTCCTCGCGCGTTGCCACAATGCCAGGAGGATCGCCAGCAACACCCCCAGGTAGGCCACCAGCCCGACAATCCCGGTCGAAACCAGCACATCGAGGAAATATAAATGGATGTGGGCAAAGGCCATATCCGTATAGCCGCGCGCTTCGGCCACAGGCTCGACACCGCGCACCCCCACACCCAGGATCGGCTCGTCCATCGCCACGCGCCAGGAAGCAAGCCAGATCGTCCCGCGCTTCGCCGTCGCCTCATCGATGGCTTCGATGCTGAGCTCAGAGGCCTTCGAGACGACCGCCAGACGATCCCGAGTCTCGGGCGACACCCACAGCGCCACGACAATGCCCAGTACGAAGATGCTCAGAAACGCGCTCACCGTACGCATGCGCAGGCGGTAATACCCGACAAGGAAAAGGCCGTAGGCAAACAGGACTATCAAGGTCGCCACCATGGCCGCCCGGGAACCCGAGAGGAGTATCGCGACGATCACGATCAGCGGCAACAGGACCGCCAGCCGATTGAAAGAGGCCAGGCGACGCGACGCCTCCAGGACGAACGGCAGGAAATGCGCCAGCACGATGCCTAGCCGCATGTTCGGATGAAACAGCCCATCAATGCGGCGTCCGTTGTACGGGTACCCCAATACGTTCGCGCCGGTGACAAACTGAAAGATCCCGTCCAGCGACCAGAAAACGGCTAGCGCGAGCACTCCATAAAGCAACGGTGTCGCTACGTCACGATGCCGCGCGACCCAGAGCAGCGGGAGTATCGCCACAGCAAACAACGGGTAGGTCAGGGCGGTTCGCAATGCGCGATCAAAGTCCACAGCCACGGTCAACGCCAGTAGCTGCGGAAGCCATAGCGCCATCAAGAGCAACAGGGCCCAGCGGGTCCAGGACTCGCACCACAATTGACGCCAGCGAACGACCATCAGAGCAAGGCCGCCGAGAGAAAGCATTGCCAGGGGCAGGAAGACCCCCGTGCCAAATGGCAAGACAAACAAGGCCAGGGCCGCAAGCCCCACTACTAACCAATAGACGCGATCACCATCCGTTCGCCCGCTGATTTTCAGCAACCATCCTTCCGCAATCACACTCAAACCCGGCAACTGTCGAATCCAGCGCGGGATAGTACCTTACAGACAAGGCCCTGCGCGCAACGCGACTGATAGTCGACCTGACAGTTGCCGGACTTTGGGCGACAATCGGAAATGCGGAAAAGGCCCCTCTTCCCGAAGACCCACGGCAAGAAGGGGCCACAACCCTTTAGCGTAACTGACTAGGAAAAATCGCGAATGGAACAGAGCGAGCAAAGATCAGCCCACGACGGCGGCAGCAAACAAGTGATCTGCATGAAATGGGGCTCGCTCTACGGCCCGGAGTATGTCAACCGGCTATACGCCGCCGTACAACGCCAAACGACAGGACCTCTTCGATTCGTATGCCTTACGGACGACACGACCGGCCTGCGACCGGAAGTCGAGACGCACCCATGCCCGGAGATCAACATTCCGGAACCCTGGTGCAACACCGGCTGGCGGAAAATGGCTCTTTACCTTGATCCAGCCGCGCTCTCCGGTCTCGAGGGCGATTGGCTCTTCCTGGATCTAGACGTGGTCGTCACGGGCTCTCTGGACCCCTTCTTCGACTTTGAACCCAAGCATCCATTCGTCGTCATGCAGAACTGGACCCAACCCGGAAAAGGGATCGGTAACACGTCGGTGTTCCGGTTCCGCATGGGGGTTCATGGCTATCTGCTCGAACGGCTACTGGGGGACTTCGACCGCTTCCGCAGGCAGTATCGCAACGAACAAACCTACATCAGCCGCGAGATCGATTCCCTGCTGTTCTGGCCGGACGCGTGGTGCGCTTTGTTCAAGGTGCATTGTGTCCCGGCCTGGCCCGCTCGTTTCTGGCGCACGCCGGCGATACCCGACGGAGCCCGTGTGGTCGCATTCCCGGGATCGCCCAACCCTCCGGACGCCTTGGAGGGAAAGTGGCCGGAAAAACGCTGGCGGAAAAGGCTCTACAAGAAGATCCGCCCAACTCCCTGGATCGATACCTATTGGGCGCGAGCCGAAGAGGCCTTGGCAGCGGAAATAGCGAACTCCCGGGACTGACCGAGGCAACTGACAGGGACCTGATCTGGCCCGCGCACCCCCCGGTCAGGCGGAAATCAGTCGTCGTCCTTGAGGATGAACTGGGTGCCGCAGTAGGGGCACTGGAAACGGCCGTCGGGGGTCTCGTCGATCGGCAGGAAGACGCGCGGGTGCGAGGCCCACAGGGCCATCTTCGGGGTGGGGCAGTGCAGCGGCAGATCCTTGCGCGTGACCGTGACCTCGGTCTGGGCATTCGCGGTCTGGTACTGGTCCTGATGGTGGGCGGTATCGGGGTTCACCATGGTTTTTCTCGCATCCGGTTGACGGAAAGTTCGGGGACCTCAGATGAAGGTCAGCCAGCCTTCGTGGCGACTGTCACGCCCCTGCACCACGTCAAAGTAGCGTGACTGCAGGCGCTCGGTGATCGGGCCACGGGTACCGGCGCCGATCGGACGGTCGTCGACCTCGCGGATCGGGGTCACCTCGGCGGCGGTACCGGTAAAGAAGGCCTCGTCGGCGATGTACACCTCGTCGCGGGTGATGCGCTTCTCGATGACCTCCAGCCCTTCCTCGCGTGCCAGCTCGATGACCGTGCGGCGGGTGATGCCGTCGAGCGCGGAGGTCAGATCCGGGGTGAACAGCACGCCGTCGTGCACGATGAAAATGTTCTCGCCGCTGCCCTCGGCCACGAAACCCTCGGTATCCAGCAGCATGGCCTCGTCGTAGCCACAGCGGGTGGCCTCCTGCAGGGCCATCATCGAGTTCATGTAGTTGCCGTTGGCCTTGGCCTTGCACATGGTCACGTTCACGTGATGGCGGCTGTAGGAGGAGGTGCGGATGCGGATCCCCTTCTCGATCCCCTCGTCCCCCAGGTAGCTGCCCCAGTGCCAGGCCGCGACCATCGCGTGCACCAGGAGATTGTCGGCGCGCAGGCCCATGCCCTCGGACCCGAGGAAGCACATCGGCCTCAGGTAGGCACTCTCCAGACCGTTGTCGCGAACAGACGCGATCTGGGCCTCGTTCAGCACGTCGGCGGTATACGGGATGGTCATCCCGACGATCTTGGCCGAGTTGAACAGGCGCCGGGTGTGATCCTGCAGGCGGAAAATCGCCGGGCCGCGCTCGGTCTTGTAGGCGCGCACGCCCTCGAACACGCCCATGCCGTAATGCAGGGTGTGGGTGAGCACGTGGGTCTTCGCCTCGCGCCAGGGCACCATCTGCCCGTCCAGCCAGATCACCCCGTCGCGGTCGGCCATCGACATCGTCTTGTTCCTCTATCCGTTCTGGTTCGCGGCCGCTTGCGGCTCGCCGAACAGGTCATTCCAGGCTTCGATCACGCGGTCACGCACGGCGCGGAGCTCGTCGTCGGGCGTCTCGACCCGGGCGTCCAGGCCCGCCAGCGTCAGGCGGTGGATGCGGTTGCGCAGATCCCGGTAGGCATCCGCCAGCGCCTCGCTCAGGCCCGCGTCGATCACGCCCTCGCGGCCGAGCGTTTCCAGCGTGCGGATCTTGTCCGGCCAGTCGCAGACGGCGGGATGATCGTGCGCGGATACCAAAACCCAGTATTGAACCATGAATTCGATATCAGTGATACCGCCCCGGTCGCGCTTGAGATGGAAGCCCTGGCCCTTCTTCGAGGCGTGTTCCGCCAGCATGCGATCGCGCATCTCGACGACTTCGGCGCGCAGGGCCTCGGCATCGCGCTCGCGGGTCAGCACCTCGCGGCGCAGGGCATGAAACTGCTCGCCCAGCTCGGCGTCACCACTCACGAAGCGTGCCCGCACCAGTGCCTGATGCTCCCAGGTCCAGGCGGATTCGTCCTGGTAGCGCCGGAACGCCTGCAGGCCGCTGACCAGCAACCCCGCCGTGCCACTGGGCCGCAGCCGCGTATCCACCTCGTACAGGCGGCCCGCCGGAGTGAAGGCCCCCAGCAGGTGCACCACCCGCTGGGCCACCCGCGCGAAGAACTCGGTGTTGTCGATCACCTTCGGGCCCGCGGTCTGGGCCTCATCGCCCTCGCTGTCGTGCAGGAACACCACATCCAGGTCCGAGCCGTAGCCCAGTTCGAAGCCGCCGAGCTTGCCGTAGCCGATCACCGCGAAGCGCGCCACGCGCCGCGCATCCGCCGCCCCGCACTGCGGCTCGCCATGGCGCTCGACCATCTTCTCCCAGGCCAGCTGCAGCACCTGCTCCAGCAGCACCTCGGCCAGCCAGGTCAGGTGATCCGAGACCTTCATCAGCGGCAGGAACCCCATGATGTCGGCGGCCGCCACCCGCAGGGTCTGCACCTGCTTGAACTGGCGCAGGCGGTCCAGCATCTGTTCGTGGTCCTGCCCGGGGAACTGGGCCAGCTCGGCCTCCAGCTCCTCGCGCAGTCCGTCGCGGTCTGGCGGTGCATACAGCGCGCGCGGGTCCAGCAGCTCGTCCAGCAGTACCGGGTGCCGGGTCAACTGCTCGTTGATCCAGGGGCTGGCGGCCACCAGCTTCACCAGCTGTGACAGCGCCAGCGGATTCTCCACCAAGAGCGACAGATACACCGAGCGCCGGGCGATGGTCCGCACCATTTGCAGGGCCCGCGGCAACACCGCGTCGGGAGCCTCCATCTCCGCGATCGCACCGATCAGCAACGGCATCAGGCGATCCAGCCGCTGACGTCCGGTCACACTCATCGCCCGCACGCCCGGGCTCTCGCGCAGATCGGCGATGCCGCGCAGCGCCTCGTCCGCGTCCTGGAACTCCATCGCCTCCAGCACCGCGCGGGCATCTGCCTCCGGCAGCGAGCCCTGCCACAGGCGATTGAGCTGCTGTTCGCGGTCGGCCTCCGGCGAGGCCTCCATCGCCGCCCCGTCGGCCCGTTGCGGCGCACTGAAGACCTGTTCGAAGTGGGCATGCACCCGCCGCTGCTCGCGCAACAACGCCATCTCGAAGGAGGCCTCGTCGTCGAATCCCAGCGACAGGGCCAGGCGGTGGCGATCGTCGCCACTCGAGGGCAGGCGGTGCGTCTGCTGGTCATTAAGCATCTGCAAGCGGTTCTCCACCCGACGCAGGAAGCGATAGGAACGCTCCAGCTGCTCGACGGCATAGCCGGGCAGGAGTTCGCGATCCCGCAACACGCCCATCACGCCCAGCAGGTCACGCCGCTGCAACGCCTGGTCGCGCCCGCCCCGGATCAGCTGGAAGGATTGCGCGATGAACTCGATCTCGCGGATGCCGCCCTCGCCATGTTTTACGTCCTCGAACCGGCCGCGCCGCGCCGACTCGTCGTTGATCATCTGCTTCAGCTCGCGCAGGTTGGCCAGCGTGCCGTAGTCCAGGTAGCGCCGGTAGATGAACGGCCGCAACCGGCGCATCAGGCGCGCGCCGGCCTCCGGGTCCCCCGCCAGCGGGCTCGCCTTGATCAGGGCATAGCGCTCCCACTCGCGTCCGTGTGCCTGGTAGTAGTCCTCCATGGCATCGAAGTGCATGACCAGCGGCCCGGAATCGCCGAAGGGCCGCAAGCGCATGTCCACGCGATAACAGAAGCCGTCCGCGGTCACGTCCGACAGCACCGCAATCAGCTGGCGCCCCAGGCGCCGAAAGTACTCCTGATTCTCGATCACGCGCTGGCCATCGGTCTCACCCGCCTCCTCGAAGGCAAAGATCAGATCGATGTCGGAGGAAAAGTTGAGCTCGCCTCCTCCCAGCTTGCCCAGCCCCAGGACCACCATGGACTGGGCCTCGCCCTCAGGCCCGCGCGGCTGGCCGTAGCGCTCCTGCAGGTGGCGGTCCAGCCACTGCAGCCCGCCTTCGATGAGGGAGCGGGCCAGGCGGCTCAAGTCGTGCATCACCTCGTCGAGATCGGCCTGACCGGACAGGTCCCGCCAGGCAACGCGGATCATCTCGCGATGCCGCATCTCGCGCAGGGCATGACGCAGCTCCGCATCGTCGGTCACACCCTCCAGACGCGCCTGCAACGTGCGTTCAAAGGCCGCATCGTCGCATGCCGCCACCCAGCCCTCCGGGTCCAGCGCCTCCAGCAGGTATTCCGGGTGCTGACGCACGGTCTGGACCAGATAGTGACTGAAGGCGAACGGCGCGGGGGTAGACGCCAGGAACGTGTCCGGCCAGGCGAGCTGTTCGTCCAGGTCGGCCAGCAGGTCGCGGACCTCCTGTTGCAGCTGCGACGGCAGGGGAGCGGGGAATTCGGGCAGGGGCTTGTCCATATGCCAAGCGTATCAGCGTTGCGCCTGGATGAGGTCCGCCTGTACCAGCCCTGGGGCAGCGGGTATTGACTTGGATGAGAACACAAATAACAATCGTTCTCGTCTACTGGACGAACAACAGCCTGATCCGTTCATCAAGAGGAATCCACATCATGACGTTGCGCCCCCTTTCCTGGTTGATCGGCGCCATCGCCGCCATCGCCATCAGCATGCCCCTTGTCGGTTGCAGTCCCGCCGATCAGGACGAGATCAACCTCTACTCGGCGCGCCAGGAGAACCTGATCAAGCCGCTGCTGGATGACTTCACCGATCAGACCGGCATCCAGGTCAACCTGGTCACCGGCGGCGCCGACAGCCTGCTGCAACGCCTGCGCCACGAAGGGCGCAATTCGCCCGCCGATCTCTTCATCACCGTGGACGCGGCGCGCCTGCACCAGGCCCGCGAGGCCGGCGTCCTGCAAGCGGTGGAATCCGACGTGCTGCGCGAGAACATCCCCGAGCGCTACCGCGACCCCGAAGGCCTGTGGTTCGGCCTTTCTTCGCGGGCCCGCCCGATCCTCTATCACAAGGACCGGGTCGACCCGGCCGAACTGTCGACCTACGAGGCCCTGACCGACGCGCAATGGCAAGGCCGCATCTGCATCCGCTCTTCCAGCAACGTGTACAATCAGTCGCTGGTCGCCGCAATGATCGCCACCGCGGGCGCCGAAGCCGCCCAGGACTGGGCCGCCGGGATCGTCGCCAACATGGCGCGCCAGCCACAGGGCGGGGACCGTGACCAGATCCGCGCCGTGGCCGACGGGGTCTGCGACGTCGCGATCGCCAACACCTACTACCTGGGCCTAATGCTGGATGGCGAGGGCCGTGACCGCGAGGTCGCCGAACAGATCGGCGTCTTCTGGCCCAACCAGGACGGCCGCGGTACCCACGTGAACATCAGCGGTGCCGGCGTCACCGCGCATGCCCCGAACCGGGACAATGCGGTTCGCCTGCTGGAGTTCCTGTCCTCGACCGAGGCACAACAGTGGTACGCCGAAGTTAACCAGGAATACCCAATCCGCGACGACGTACCGGCCAGCGAGATCCTCCAGGGCTTCGGTGACTTCCAGGCGGACGACATCGAGCTGTACCGGCTCGGCAACAACAACGCGGAGGCCGTGCGCATCATGGACCGTGTCCGCTGGCGCTGAGCCTCACGCAAGATGCTTCACTCACGCGCCCTCGGTTTTCCGGGGGCGTTCTGTTTTGCACCACAGAGGGCACGGAGAAAACCGCGAATTCAGGGACTACGCAGGATGTGTTGAGCGCGGCGAAACGCATCATCGTGGCGGCGGGGGGGGGGGCAGGCCCGATGCGTTTCGCTGCGCTCAACACATCCTACATCCGTGCCCTCCGTGCCCTCCGTAGTTCAACCGAAACAACCCGGCCACAGCCACGTCACGCAGCACCACGGCAATCCGCCAGTCGCAAGGCGGCCATAGTGGTATTCGAAACAAGAACCTTTACTATTCGCACTCCATGACCGCTCAGACGACAAGCCCCGCCATGACCGCGAGCCTCTCGGCGCGCCGGCGCCCGCCGTTCAGCCCGTGGTCGGCGGTCGCGATCGTCGTGGCACTGACCCTCGCCCTGCCGATCCTGGTCATCTTCGGACACGTCTTTATCCCCGCCGGCGAGGTCTGGACCCATCTGCGCGAGACGGTCCTCGCCGACTACGTGCTGAACTCCCTGGCGCTGCTGATCGGTGTCGGGATCGGCGTGCTGCTGATCGGGGTGCCGGTGGCCTGGCTGGTAAGTGTCTGCGACTTCCCCGGCCGCGGAGTCTTCCAGTGGGCGCTGATGCTGCCACTGGCCATGCCGGCCTACATCATCGCCTACACCTACACCGGCATGCTGGATTTCAGCGGCCCGGTGCAGGGCCTGATCCGCGACCTCACCGGCCTGGGCTACGGCGAGTACTGGTTTCCCGAGATCCGCTCGCTTGGCGGCGCCATGGTCATGCTGACACTGGTGCTGTACCCGTATGTCTACCTGCTCAGCCGGGCGGCCTTCCTGGAGCAGTCGGTCTGCGTGCTGGAGGTCTCCCGCACCCTGGGCGCCGGCCCGTTCGGCGGCTTTCGCCGGGTCGCCCTGCCCCTCGCCCGCCCGGCTATCATCGCCGGGCTGACCCTGGCGCTGATGGAGGTACTGGCGGACTACGGCACAGTCGCCTACTTCGGCGTGAGCACGTTCACCACTGGCATCTTCCGCACCTGGTACGCCCTGGGCGACCCTGCGGCCGCCGCCCAGCTCTCGGCGGTGCTGCTGACCTTCGTGTTCGTGCTGATCGTGCTGGAACGCTGGTCACGCGCCAGGGCGCGGTTTCATCACACCAGCCGGCGCTACTCCACCCTGCCGCGCTATCAGCTGCGGGGCTGGAAGGCCGCCGCAGCCTTTGTCGGCTGCCTGCTGCCGGTCCTGCTGGGTTTTCTCCTGCCGGCGTTCCAGCTTGGTCTGTGGACCGTGCAGACCACCGAACAGTGGATGAATCCGGCCTTTGGACGGCTGGTCTTCAACAGCTTCTGGCTGGCCATCGCCGCGGCCGTGATCGCGGTCGCCCTGGCGCTGGTCCTTGCCTATGCCCGGCGCATGGAGGGCGGGCGCTTTACTGGGGTGGCAGTGCGCGTGGCCGGCATGGGCTACGCGGTGCCGGGTATCGTAATCGCGATCGGCGTGATGATCCCGTTTGCCGCCTTCGACAACGCCCTGGACGGCTTCATGCGCGACGCCTTCGGGCTGTCCACCGGCTTGCTGCTGTCCGGCACGGTGTTCGCCCTGCTGTTCGCCTATACCGTGCGCTTCCTCGCGGTCTCGCTGCAGACGGTCGAGGCAGGGCTGGGCAAGATCCAGCCGAGCATGGACGACGCCGCCCGTTCGCTCGGCATGCGCCCGCTGCAGACCCTCACGCGGGTGCACCTGCCGATCATGCGCGGCACCCTGCTGACCGCTCTGCTGCTGGTGTTCGTCGACGTACTCAAGGAGCTGCCGGCCACGCTGATCCTGCGCCCGTTCGACTTCAACACCCTCGCGGTGCGCGCCTTCGAGCTGGCCAGCGACGAACGCCTGGCCGAATCCTCCAGCGCCGCCCTGGCGATCGTGCTGGTCGGCCTGGTTCCCGTTATCCTGCTGTCCGTGACCATCGGCCGCTCACGCCCCGGCCAGCAGGGCCCGACCCGCGCGGCGGACGAAGAACCGCCGCAGAAACCCCTCGCCATGCCCGCAGGCACGACGAATACGCCATGACCCAGCCCATCGACACCACCCTGCAGGTGCCCCACACGCCGCTTGTCGCCCTCGACCACGTGGATATCGGCTATGACGGCACCGCCGTGGTCCATCAGGTATCACTGGCCCTGTCCAAGGGTCAGATCGGCTGCCTGCTGGGACCCTCCGGGTGTGGCAAGACCACCTTGTTGCGCGCGATCGCCGGCTTCGAACCGCTGATGGCCGGGAGTATCCAGCTCGACGGGCGCAGCGTCAGCGATGCCCGCGGAACGGTACCGCCGGAGAAGCGCGGGGTCGGCATGGTGTTCCAGGATTTCGCCCTGTTCCCGCATCTCAGTGTGGCCGCCAACATCGCCTTCGGCATCCGCCACAGGGGTCACAAGGAGCGCGACGAGCGCATCCGCTCGCTGCTCAAGCTGGTGGGCCTGTCCGGCTACGGCGAATCCTTTCCGCATGCCCTTTCCGGCGGCCAGCAGCAGCGCATCGCGCTGGCCCGGGCGCTGGCGCCGCGGCCCAAGCTGCTGCTTCTCGACGAACCCTTCTCCAGCATGGACGTCGAGCTGCGGGGCGAGCTCGCCCGCGAGGTGCGGCGCATCCTGCGCGCGGAGAACACCACCGCTATCCTGGTCACCCACGATCAGCACGAGGCCTTCGCCTTCGCCGATCGCATCGCGGTGATCCACCAGGGCCGCGTGGCCCAGTGGGATACCGCCTACAACCTCTACCACCGTCCGGCGGATCGTTTCGTCGCGGACTTCGTCGGCGAGGGCACGCTGATCCCCGGCATGGTCTGCGCCGAGCACGTGGTGGATACCGCCTTCGGTCAGATCGAGGGCACGCTGTCGGAACAGCTGCCACCCGGCACGGCGGTGGACGTCCTCGTACGCCCGGATGACATCGCCATCGACAACGAGGCCGGCACGATCCGCACCGAGGTCCTGGACAAGGCCTTCCGCGGCGCGGATTTCCTCTACACCCTGCGCCTGCCCGACGGGCTGAGTGTGTTGTGCATGGCCCCCAGCCACGACAACTTCGTGATCGGCGAACACGTGCGCCTGCGCCTCGATTTCACCCACCTGGTGGTGTTCTCGCGCGGCAGCGGGGTCGACTGCCCGGCCTCCTGAACCGCGCGCGCTCCGCAGCCCGCCAGGGTCGTTGGTGCAGGCCCAGCGGGAACTCGCGTGATTTCGCGCGCTCCGATGTCAACATGCACCCCTTTCCGCAACCGCTATCATCGCTTCATGACCCACGCCCGCGCCCCTGTTGTCCGCCGCCCAACCCGCACCGGGCTGGGCTTGGCTGCGATGCTGCTCGTCGCACTGGCAGGCATCCCGGGTGCGGCCGGTGCGGAGGATAGCCCGACCCCGGGCCTGCAAATCGAGGGGGGTACCGACGCTCAGCGCAGTAATATCCGCAACAGCATCAACCTGGCTCGCCACCCCTGCGACCTGCCGGGATTTCGTGAACGCCGCATGCTGCGCGACACCGAGGAACGCGCCCGCAACGCCCTGCGCGCGATCGGTTTCTACGACGCCGAACTGGAGCTGGACGTCGAACGCCGCGAGGACTGCTGGGACGCCCGCATCACCCTGGACCCCGGCCCGCCGACCACCATCGAGCAGGTGGATATCCAGATCACCGGCGAGGGGGCCGATGACCTGGGTTTCGAGGCGGTGCGCAGCCAGACCGAGATCGGCGAGGGCGACACCCTGCGCCATGACCGGTACGAGGCGCTGCGCAACCGCATGACGCGGATCGCCTCTGATCGCGGCTACTTCGACGCCGATCTCCACACCCGGCGGCTGGAAGTGGATCGCGACAACCGCACCGCCACCATCCGCCTGCACATGGATACCGGTGACCGCTACCGCGTGGGGCCGGTCCGCATTGACCAGGACATCCTGTCCGACGGCTTCGTACAGCGCATGGTGCCGTTCGAGGCGGGCGACCCGTACAGCTCGGCGCAGATCATCGCGCTGCAGCGCAACCTGAACGACAGCGGCTACTTTGGCGGCGTGCGTGTACGCCCGCAACGCGACGCGGCGGAGGACCGGCGAGTCCCGATCCTGGTCGAACTGGAGCCGCGCAAGCGCCATAGCTACGAGGCCGGCATCGGCTACTCCACCGATATCGGCCCGCGTATCCGGCTGCGCTACGAGCATCGCTACGCCAACCGGATCGGCCATCGCTACCAGGCCGAGATCGAGGCGTCACCCGTGCGTTCCGGGATCGGCTACAACTACGAGATCCCGCTGCGCGACCCGCTGCGTGAACGCCTGAACTTGTTCACCACCTATCGCACGGAAGAGACCGACACCCAGGAATCCGACCGCTTCCAGGTCGGGGCCAACCGTATCCTGCAGCGCCGCAGCGGCTGGCAGTCCACCGAGGGGCTGCGCTACGAATACGAGGACTACACCGCCGGCGAGGACGACAGCGGCCGCAGCCGGTTGCTGATTCCGTCCTACCGCATCAGCCGCATGGACGCGGACGACCCGATGACCCCGCGCCGGGGCTACCGCTTCGAGGCCACCGTGCAGGGCGCACGCGAAGAGATCCTGTCCAGTGCTTCGTTCGCCCAGATTCTGGCCAGCGGCAAGCTGGTTCGCGGCATCGGCCCCGGCCGGGTACTGGCCCGCGCCGATGCCGGCTTCACCGATGTTGACGCGGTGCAGGACCTGCCCAGCTCCCTGCGCTTCTACGCTGGCGGCGATGCCAGCATTCGCGGCTACGGCTACCAGCGGGTCGGGCCGCGCAACGAGGACGGCGACGTGATCGGCGGGCGCCACAAGGTAGTGGGCAGCCTCGAATACGACTACCCGGTCGTCGGGAACTGGAGTGCCGCCGCCTTCGTCGACGCCGGCAACGTGGTCAACGAGTGGGACGAGTTCGACCCGGTCTACGGCGTCGGCGTCGGCGTACGCTGGCGCTCCCCGGTCGGCCCGATCCGGGTGGACCTGGCCCACGGCCCGGATTCGGACGACGACTTCCGCATCCACTTCTCCATGGGGCCGGACCTTTGAAGCCACTGGTGCGCGCGACACTGTGGGGACTGTCCACCGTCCTCACCCTGGTGATCATCCTGCTGGGCACCCTGGCGGGGCTGCTGGCCACCGAATCCGGTACTCGCTGGCTGGCCGGGCAGGCCGAGCGCCTGGCCCCGGTCGAGCTGCAGATCGACCGCGTCGAGGGGACGCTGTTCACCGAGTTGCGACTGCACGGGCTGCATCTGGCGCTGCCCGACGGCCCGGTCATCGACCTGCCGGCCGGCCGCATCGGGGTCAGCGCCCGGAGCCTGCTGCGCGGGGAGCTGAATGTTCGGTTGCTGACCGCCAAGGGGATGCATGTCGACCTCCCCGCGCCCGACGCGGATGCGCCTCCTGCCGAGGAACCCTTCAGCCTGCCCGAATCGGTTCGTCTGCCGCTGGCAGTCCGCCTCGGCCAACTGCGGGTCGAAGACCTGGAGATCCGGCAGGCCGGCGAGCCGCTGGCCTCGATCAGCCACCTGACGGCCAGCGCCCGGGCCCGCGGTTCCCGGATCGAGTTGCAGGCGCTGGAGCTGGACATGCCGGAGATCCAGGCCCGCCTGACCGGCGAGATCGAGACCCACGGTGACTATGCGCTTCGGCTGCGCGGACAATGGCAGGCGCCCCTGCCCGCGGCCGCTGCCGAGGGTCTGGGCACCGACCTGGCGCACGGCGAGCTGTCGGTGACCGGGGCGCTGCGAGATCGCGTACAGGTGGAGCATGACCTGAACGCCGGGATCCAGCTGAACCTGCAGGCCAGCGCCCGCGAGTTGTTCGCCACGCCGGAGCTGGAACTGACGGCGCAGTGGCAACCCTTCACCTACCACCTCGACCCGGGACAGGACATCGACCTGGAAGCCGGCCGCCTCGACCTGCAGGGGACTCCGGAGGACTGGGCGCTGAATCTGCAGACCGCGGCCACCCTGACGCCCTGGCCCCGCCTGGCGCTGAACACCCGGGCGCACGGGGACCTCGAATCGCTGGAGATCGAAGCCCTGGAGATCGATTCCGAGGCCGGGCGGGTCACGCTCGCCGGGCCCATTCGCTTTGTCGACACCCTGGACTGGGACCTCACCCTGGAGGCCGAGGACCTGACCCCCGCCGGAATGGGTGTGGAGTTCGATGCCGGGGTCGAACGCCTGAAGGGACGGTTGCAGGGCACCCTGCCGCTGGGAACCGACACCCCGCCTCTGGCGGCCCTGGACGCGAGCGTCACCCTTGACGAGCTGACCGGGCACTACGAGGGGGAACCCATCACCGGCAGCCTGAACGCCTGGCTGGTCGACGGTCAGGCGCGGATCGAGGACACGCACCTGACAATCCGCGATACCGCGCAGCTGGACCTGAACGCTTCGGCCACCGGCCTCGCGGGCGACCTGAGCGACCCCGATCACCGCCTCGTCTTCGACCTCGGGCTGGATCTGAAGGCCCCGGATTTGGCGCGCCTGCACTCGGAGCTGGACGGGCAGATCGAGCAACTGCGACTCGTGCTGGACGGCAACTACGCCCCCGCCAGCGGCGCCCTGAGCGCGCAGCTTGGCCTGGACCCAGTGCGCGCCCGACTGCGCGGGATCGACCTCACCGGCGATGCACTGATCGCGCTGACCGAGACGGGTGGCGAGATCGAGCGGCTGCAACTCGCCACCGACACAGGTGCCCGGCTCGCCCTGAATGGGGATCTCGACTGGTCCGAGGGCCTGCGCTGGGACCTCGCACTGGAAGGCGACGGGCTGGATCCGTCGCTGGTGGTCGCCGAGGCCCCCGGCCAGCTCGCGCTGGCCCTGACCAGCGCGGGACACCTGGACGAAGACGGCACGCCCCGCCTTCAGGCCCGGCTGCAACGCCTGGAGGGCACCCTGCGCGACCAGCCGGTCTCCGGCCAGGCAGAAATCGCGCTGGAGGGTCAGCACCTGCGGCTGGATCGCCTGGACCTTGCGCTGGGCCGCAACACCTTGACCGCCCGCGGCGAGTGGACCGACAGCCTCGACTTCGAGCTGCAGCTGGACGCCCCGGAACTGGACCGGGCCTGGCCCGACCTGGGAGGCCGACTGGAGCTGGGGGCCCACATCACGGGCGACCCCGAACGTCCGCGCGTGGTGGCGCGCGGAAGCGGTTCCGGTCTGCACCTTGCGGAGATCGCCCTGGACCGGCTGGAACTGGATGCCGACGCCGGCCTCGAGGTTGCCGCGCCCGCCGAGATCGACCTGCGTCTGAGCGGCCTCGAACTGGGCGACGGCACCCGGGTGGAATCGCTGAGGCTGGACGCCTCCGGTCGCGTCGACGAGCACCGCGTGAGCCTGTCGGCGGATGCGGCCAACCTGGGTTCAGTGGAGCTGACCCTGCAGGGTGCCCTGGACGCCGAGACCCTGCACTGGCGGGGGCAACTCGCACGCCTGGAACTGGATCAGCCTGCGGCCGGGCCCTGGCGCCTGGCCCAGCCGGTCGATCTGGAGGGCGGGCCCGAACAGGCGCGGCTGGAGCGACTGTGCCTGGCACGCGAGGACGGCAGGGTGTGTGCCGAGGCACGCTGGAGCGCGGCCGCGGGGGCCGAATTCGACGCCTCGATCCGGGCCTTCGACCTGGCCTGGGTGGGACCCTTCCTGCCACCGGAACTGGCCATCGCCGGCGACCTGAATGCCGAGGCCAGCGGCCGCGTGGACGCGGACGGCATCCTGGAAGCCGACCTGGCCGTGACGCCGACGGACGGCCATCTGGTCGTCCGCGACGAGGACGGGGACCTGGAGGAGATACCCTACCGCGACGCGCGCCTGACCGCGCAGATCCGCGATCGCGAGATCGATGCGGCCCTGCGCCTCGACTTCCTGGACGGCGGGACGGCCCGCAGCGATATCCGCCTGCGCCCGGACGGAGACGACCTGCGGATCGACGGCGACCTTGTCGCCCGCCTCGATGACCTGGCCTGGCTGGCCGCCCTGACCCCGGAGGTCCAGCGCCTGCGAGGCTCGCTCGATGCCCGCCTGGATTTCGGCGGGCGCCTTGACGCACCGCTGGTGGAGGGCGAGGTGGCCTTTCGCGAGGGCGGCGTCCTGATCCCGGAGGCGGGCATCGATGTCGCCATTCCGGAGATCACGGCCCGCGTGGTCTCGGCCGAGCAGCTTGCCCTGGCCGGGCGCCTGGAATCCGGAGCCGGCGGCATCGACCTCGATGGCCGTGTGGATCTTGGCGAGGACGGCCTTCGTGCCGAACTGAACCTGGTCGGCGAGGATTTCCTGGTGGTCAACCGGGTGGATGCCGAGGCCCGTATTACCCCGGACCTGCAACTGGACTTCACCCCCGACGACGGTATCCGGGTGCGCGGCGAGGTCTTTCTGCCCTGGGCGCGTATCCGGCCCCCGGAGCTACCGCCGGGCGCCATCCGGGTCTCCGGCGACGAGATCATTCTCGGCGAGGAGATTCAGGAGGCACAGGGGCTCAAGACCGACATCCGCATCCGGATCCGGCTTGGCGATGACGTACGCTTCGACGGCTTCGGCCTGACCGCGCGCTTTGCCGGCGAGGTGGATGTCGAGGAAATCACCGGGCAACCGACCCAGCTGTTCGGCGAGATCACCATTCCCGAGGGTCAGTACAGCGACTACGGCCAGGACCTGCGGGTAGAGCGCGGCAGCCTGGTCTTCCAGGGGCCGGCGGAGAATCCGGAGCTGGACCTGCGTGCGGTGCGCACGGTGCGCGAGTACAACGTGACGGTTGGCCTGGAGATCCGCGGTACGCCAGACAACCTGCGTTCGCGGGTGATTTCGGACCCGGCGATGGACGAGACCGAGGCGATGTCCTACCTGCTGACCGGACGCCCGCTGTCCGGCGCCTCGCAGTCCGACGGCAACATGATCGCCGCCGCGGCCGCGGCCTACGGCCTGGAACAGGGCGCGGTGATCACGGAACGCATCGGCCGTGAACTGGGGCTGGACGAGGTGGAACTGGATACCGAGGGCGGGCTGGACGAGAGCGCGCTGACGCTGGGCCTGTACCTCTCGCCAAGACTCCTGCTGCGCTACTCCATCGGGCTGTTCGACAACACCTCGAAGGTCCTGCTGCGCTACGAACTGACGCGCAACCTGAGCGTGGAGACCGCCTCCGGCACCACGGAACAGTCGGTCGACCTGATCTACCGCATCGAGCGCTAGAGCGCTCGGTGCGAAGGCAAGAGGGCTTCGGATTGAGGATCGAAGGTTTTTTTCACCGCGAAGCGCACGAAGGCACGAAGAAAAACGCGGTTCGGTTGCAACAGGGAAGGCACGGCGCTCACGGAGGCGCCGGGACCTCGCGCCGAGAGTGATTGACGCCCGAATAACGCCAGCTTGAAGCGGATCGCCCGGGGACGGGAGCGCGGCCCACAGGCCGTCAACACGAGGAGCCAAGCAACGTGGCGGTAGCGATTGGGCCGGCCTTCACTACCCGCGTGGCTCAACGTTGCCCCGCCCAACCGAACGTCAGGTGCCGCCGTGTTCCTGGCGGCCGCCGGAGCCTGGCCCGACTAGCTTGAAGGATCCCGGGCGCCGTTGCGCGCCGCCTCGATGCGGACGCGAATCTGGCTGCGGTAGAGCTCTTCGTTAGGGATGCCGACCAGCGGACGGCCTACCGGCTCGCCATCGGCGTCGAAGGCCATGATGGTCGGCACCACCCGCACGCCGTAGTTCCGGCCCAGGATGCTGCCCGGCATGGTGTCGCCATCAAAATCGCGCACATCTTCCCGGTCCAGCATCACCTTGCGGATGTTCACGCCCGCGAACGCCGGATCCCCGGCCATCGGCCCCAGATGGCGCTGTTCCGCCCGGTCGCAGTATGGGCAGCTGCTGGATGCGAACATGATCACGGTCGGCTGGCCATCGCCATTGCCGGCCAGGGCCCGCAGGTCCGTGGCGCGCTCCAAGCCGCCGGCCGCCGCGCTGGTCGTCAACAACAGCCCGGCCAGAACGATGGCGCTCCCCAGCAGTGCCGTGACCGGATTGCGTTTCGGGATTTGATGGATCGTCATGATGTCGGCCTTTCCAAAGGTTTGGAACCAGTCTAGGTGCGCAAGATTAACGCAGGCTGAAGGGCATCCTGCCTCGCCCCTGCCCCCCCCCGCCGCGTGCCCAAGAGGGTCGTCGCTGGCCTGGCGGGAGAATGTCCAAAAAAAGGCCCCGCCAAAGCGGGGCCCTTGCACCGAGCCGCCGGCGAACCGGCGCCCGGCGTATTGCGAGCGACTCTTAGTCGACGCGCTTGCGCACGTCGGAGGTCACTTCCACGCGACGGTTGGCCTCGCGACCTTCCTGGGTGGAGTTGTCGGCGGTCGGGCGATCTTCGCCGTAGCCGACGGTGCGGATGTCGCTCTCGCGCACGCCTTCGCTGGCGAGGAAGTCCGCAACAGCCTGGGCACGACGCTCGGACAGGCCCTGGTTATAGTCGGCCGGGCCAATGGTGCAGGTGTGACCTTCGACCAGCACGGAGCTGTACTCGGCGTCGTCGGCGGTCAGGCTGCGGGCCAGGTCACGCAGGGCGGAACGACCCTCGGAGCGCAGGTCGGCGCTGTCGAAATCGAACAGGGCCTGGGCGCTCAGCGTGGTGGTGGTGAATTCCGGCTCCGGTTCCGGCTCCGGCGCAGCTGCGGGCTCGGGCGCGGGGGCCTCGGCGGTTTCCTGGATGTAGCCCGCGCAGTGTTCGAACTTCACGTTTTCCGGGGCCCAGGAGCGGGTGCGCACGCACTCGCCGGAGCGATCGACCACGACCTTGCCGCTGCGGTCGGTCACGTTCGCGGCCGGCGGTTCCTGCGCGACAACCTGACCGGCGGCGCCCAGCACCAGCGAGGCCACGGACGCGGCCAGAAGATTCTTAACCAGCTTATGATTCATTGCATAGCCTCCTTGTAAAAACAATCGACGTCGGACCCGGGTACACCGTGCGCTTGGGACTGTTCGCGCGGTGACCGTCATCCAAAGCAGCGAGCTCCTTGCGCCAAGCCCTCTACAGTACCTTGATAGTGGCACACACGTTCGGGTTTTGCACGTGTCCGGGCGCAAAATTTGTGTCGACATCACAACGTCGTCACATTCCGAAATGTGTCCGTATTTCCAGTGACTTTCGGATGAGTTGTTTCAGTCTTGCAACAACCGGGCTGCGAATCGCACACGCGACTCGCGGCAAGTTGTACACCAAAGGACACACAGTCATTCCAAGGGTTCCGGAATCGGCACCTTCGGGCAATCGGGCGAGGTGGTCCTTCGGGCACCTTCCGGGTCAGACAAAAAGACCCCGCCGAAGCGGGGTCCCGGGGTACATCGGCGATGTACGGGTGAACGAGCGGCTTACATCATGCCGCCCATGCCACCCATACCGCCCATGCCACCCATGCCGCCCATGTCGTCGCCACCGGCGCCGCCACCGTCATCCTTCTTCGGGATGTCGGCGATCATGGCTTCGGTGGTGATCAGGAGGGCCGCGACCGATGCGGCGTTCTGCAACGCGGAACGGGTCACCTTGGTCGGATCCAGGATGCCCATGTCGATCATGTCGCCAAAGTCGCCCGAGGCGGCGTTGTAGCCGTAGTTGCCCTTGCCTTCCAGAACCTGGTTCAGGACCACGGACGGCTCGTCACCGGAGTTGTAGACGATCTGGCGCAGCGGCTCTTCCATCGCGCGACGGCAGATGTTGATGCCGGCGGTCTGCTCGTCGTTGTCGCCCTTGAGCTTGGTGATCGCGGCGCAGGCACGCAGCAGGGCCACGCCACCACCGGGCACCACGCCTTCTTCCACTGCCGCACGCGTGGCGTGCAGGGCGTCCTCCACGCGGGCCTTCTTCTCCTTCATCTCGACCTCGGTCGCGGCACCGACCTTGATGACGGCTACACCGCCGGCCAGCTTGGCCACGCGTTCCTGCAGCTTTTCCTTGTCGTAGTCGGAGGTGGCTTCCTCGATCTGCGCGCGGATCTGGTCGACGCGGCCCTTGATGTCCTTGTTGGACCCCATGCCGTCGATGATCGTGGTGTTTTCCTTGGTCACCTGCACCTTCTTGGCGCGACCCAGGTCCTCCACCGAGGCCTTCTCCAGCGACAGGCCGACCTCTTCCGAGATCACCTGGCCACCGGTCAGCACGGCGATATCCTGCAGCATGGCCTTGCGACGGTCGCCAAAGCCCGGGGCCTTCACGGCGGCGACCTTCACGATACCGCGCATGGAGTTCACCACCAGGGTCGCCAGGGCTTCGCCCTCGATATCCTCGGCGATAATCAGCAGCGGCTTGCTGTTCTGGGCCACACCTTCCAGCACCGGCAGCAGTTCGCGGATGTTGGAGATCTTCTTGTCGACCAGCAGGATGTAGGCATCATCCAGCTCGGCACTCATGCTCTGCTGGTTGTTGATGAAGTAGGGCGACAGGTAGCCGCGATCGAACTGCATGCCTTCCACGACATCCAGTTCGTTGTCCAGCGAGGAGCCTTCCTCGACGGTGATCACGCCTTCCTTGCCAACCTTGTCCATCGCGTCGGCGATGATTTCGCCAATCGCGGTGTCGGAGTTCGCGGAGATCGAGCCCACCTGGGCGATCGCCTTGTGCTCGGTGCACGGCTTGGACAGCTTCTTCAGCTCTTCGGTGGCAGCCTTCACGGCCTTGTCGATGCCGCGCTTGAGGTCCATCGGGTTCATGCCGGCGGTGACCGCCTTCATGCCCTCGCGGACGATCGACTGGGCTAGCACGGTCGCGGTGGTCGTGCCGTCACCGGCGGCGTCGGAGGTCTGCGAGGAGACTTCCTTGACCAGCTGGGCACCCATGTTCTCGAACTTGTCTTCCAGCTCGATTTCCTTGGCCACGGACACACCGTCCTTGGTCACGGTCGGGGCCCCAAAGGCCTTGTCCAGGACCACGTTGCGGCCCTTGGGGCCGAGGGTGACCTTCACGGCGTTGGCCAGCGTGTTCACACCCTTCGCCATGCGGGTACGGGCGTCGGTACCAAAGCGTACTTCTTTAGCGCTCATGATTCGTTTACTCCTGAAAATTCGTGTTGGACGGACGCGGTTCGGGGCCTCAGCCCTCGACGACGGCCATGATGTCGTCTTCGCGCATCACGAGGACTTCGTCGCCATCGACCTTGACCTCGGTGCCGGAGTACTTGCCGAACAGGACCTTGTCGCCGGCCTTCACGTCCAGCGCGCGGACCTCGCCGTTCTCCAGGATCTTGCCGTTGCCCACCGCAATCACTTCGCCACGGATCGGCTTTTCGGCCGCGGAATCCGGGATCACGATGCCGCCGGGGGTGGTGCGTTCTTCTTCCATACGCTTCACGATGACTCGATCGTGCAAAGGCCGCAGGTTCATGGTGCGAACTCCTTATAAAGTGTCTGCAACAGGAAAGTTGGGGTGTCGGACGGGGGCCCTGTTAGCACCCGCCCCTGACGAGTGCTAATAATAGGGGCAGACAAAGGCGAGTCAAGGGCACGCGTTACAAATCCGGCGAGATGGGGGGGGGGGATCAGCGACGGTCGTCGTGGTCGAGCCGCTCGTCGGGCGTCTCGCTGCCGTCGTCATGGCGGCGAAACTCGCCCTCGATGGTATCGCTGCCCTGCGCGCCGCCGGGGCCGGCGGTCCGCGCGCGGACCATGCCACGGCGCAGGATGCCGTCCGCTGCCCAGCGCCGCAGTGGCGGGATCAGCAGCACGAATCCGGCGGCATCGGTAAAGAACCCCGGCAGTAACAGCAAGACGGCGGCCGCCATCAACAGCCAGCCTTCGACCAGGCCCCGAGCCGGGACCTCGCCGCGCGCCAGGCTTTGCTGCAAACGGCGCCAGTGGTAAAACCCCTGCAGCCGGAACAGCAGCAGCCCGGCCGCCGCCGTGACGATCACCAGCACCACCGTCATCAGGGCGCCCACGGCATCGCCCACCCAGGCGAAGCCGAAGATCTCGAGCAGAATCAGGCCGAGAAAGACAAACAGGGGAAAGAAGGGGTTGCGCATCAGGTGGAGTTCCGGAAACCAAGCCCCTTCATTGGAACATGCCCCCCGGGTGCTGTCGATTGGAACCCGGATGCGCCACGGATACTCCATTCATCAGGGGTGGCGCACCCCGCCATGCCGCTCGCCCCTTTTCCTTGCATGGCCAAGGGAATTCAGCCAGTCTTCTGCACGTCATTGGTGCATACGGCTATCGAGATATTCCGGAGAGTGAACCACCATGCTGCGTAATCCGATCCTGATGCTGGCCCTGCTGGCCCTTCTCGTCCCGGCCCTGGCGACTGCCGCCGTGGAGGACCCGCGCGATCCGGAGCACCATTTCTTTGACCCGACCTTCGGGGAATTCCCCGAGGAACTGGAAGAGGCGCGCGCCGCCGGCAAGAAGGGCATCCTGATCTTCTTCGAGATGGCCGACTGCCCGTTCTGTCACCGCATGAAGAACCAGGTGCTGAACCAGCCCGAGGTCCAGGAGTACTTCAGCGAGCACTTCCTGGTGTTCAGCGTGGATGTCGAGGGTGCGATCGAGATCGTGACCTTCGAGGGCGAGGCCAAGACCCAGATGGACTGGGCCACCCGCGACTACCGGGTGCGCGCGACCCCGGTATTCCAGTTCTTCAACCTGGAAGGCGAGCCCATCGCGCGCTTCACCGGCGCCACCCGCGATGCCCGCGAATTCCTGCAGCTGGGCGAGTTCGTCGCCGAGGGACATTACAAGGATCAGAATTTCACGCGCTTCAAGCGCGAGCAAGACGGCCGCTGACACCTTCATCTTCCACGCCCCGAGGATCGACGCCTGATGTCGCCGATGCACCCCCGCTCGCCCGGCACCCGCCGTCGCAGCCCTGTAGCCCGCCTCCTGCTGGCCGGCCTGCTTGCCTGGCCCCTGGCCGGACCGGCCACCGCACAGGACGGCGGTGGCGCGGCCGATGCCGGGCCACTACCCAACCCGATGCGGGTGGACGACGCGCTGGACCGGGTCGACGCCCTGCACCCGCGAGTGCGCCAGGCACGCGCCGAGCGTGAACAGGCCCGCGCCGCGCTTGAGGCGACCCGCGCCGAACGGGACGTCACCGTGAACGCCCGACTCGAGGCCCGCTGGATCGAGCCCAACGACCAGATCGAGGACCGCAGCCGCAACGACTCCCGCGCCGCCATCGTCGCGCGCAAGCTCCTGAGCGACTTCGGCCAGTCGCATGCCCGCGAATCCGCCAGCGAGCAGCGCTTGGACGCCGCCCGGCAGCGGGAAGAACTGGCCCACGCCCGTCACCGCATCCATGTCCTCGAACGCTACTTCGACGTGCTGCTGGCCGACCTGGCCTTTGCCCGCGATACCGAGGCGATGGCCGCTGCCTACGTCTCCAAGGAACGCGCCGAGGAACGCAACCAGCGCGGCCAGGTATCGGACATCGAGGTCTTTCGCCTCGAATCCGAGTACCAGAACCTGCGCGTACAGCGCACCCGCGCCCTGCAGAACCAGGCACGGACCCGGGCCGCCCTCGCCGAGGCCCTGAACCGCCCGGATCGGCGCGTGCGCACCGTCCTCGCCCCCATGCTGCCGCTGGATCTGCCCGAACTGCCCGATCTCGACGCGCTGCTGGGCGAGCTGGACAACACCAGCCCGCGCCTGCTGGCCGAGCGCCGCCAGGTCGAGGCTGCCAGCCGCGAGGTGGCGGCCTCCCGTACCCAGCGCCGCCCGCGCCTGTACGCCGAGGCCGAGTCCGGCTGGTGGCACCGTGACCTGGGCGGCGGCGATCGCAATCCGTTCGCCGCGGGCCTGGTCCTGGAGATCCCGCTGTACGAAGGCCGCCGCCACGACAGTCGGATCGGCCAGGCCGTGGCCGCCCGCCACCGCGCCGAGGCCGAACTGGGCCAGGCGCGCATTGAGGCACGCAACCGCCTGCGCGAGTTGCACGACGAGATCCGCGCCCTGCAAACCCAGCGCGACGAGGCTGCCTGGCGCATGGATTATCGCGAGCTCTACATCGACCGTGCGCGCTACCTCTACGACATCGAGGACCAGGCCGACCTGGGCGACTCGATGGTCCAGCAAAGCGCCGCGGCGCATTTCAATGCGAGTACCGAATTCCAACTGGCCCTGGCCTACGAGCGCCTGGCCCTGCTGAGCGGGCGTGACGAGCTGAGCCCGTTCCGCACCACCCACGAGAACCCTTGAGCCGCCGGCCCACCGGCAACCGGACGGGAGACCTGCCCATGCCCCGCGCATTCACAAGCCCATCCCTGCTGACCGCTGCCGGCCTGCTGGCCCTGCTGGCCGTTGCCCCGGCCCCCGCCCTGGCCGAGGACGGCTTCGCGGCCCAGCTCGACTGGGGCGAGCGCTACCGCATCACGGCCCCGATCGCCGGTCGGATCGAGGCGATCGAGGCACGTGCCGGGGAACAGGTCGAGGCCGATGCCGTCCTGTTCCGGCTGGACACCCGCCGTACCGATGCCGACCTGCGGGCCGCCCGTGCAACACTGGAACGCCTGCAGATGGAACTGGACGAGGCCGAGCGCGAGCGCAACAAGGCCGAGGACCTGTACGACCAGACCCTGATCGCCGCCCGCGAGCTGGAACTGGCCCGCATCGAATACGCCACGATTGCCGCGCGCCTGGCGGAAGCCCGCGCCCAGCGCGACCGTATCCGCGCCGATCTCGAGGACGCCACCATCCGGGCCCCGGCCAGCGGACGCCTGGTACGCGTCGAGGCCAACACCGGCCAGTACGTGAATCCGGCCCTGGTGCCACCCGTGCTCGCGATCCTCGGTACCACCGACCCCATGCGCGCTACGGCCACCGTGCCGGCGGACACGGCCGCGACCCTGGAACCCGGGGAAGCGGTCACGGTCGTAGTCGGCGACCAGCGCCTGTCCGGCACCATCGCGAGCGTCGGCTGGGAGCCGACGGGCGAAGAACCCGATCGCGGCTACCGCGTCGAGGTCGAATTCTCTCCGGCGGACGACCTGCCATTGCGGCCGGGCCAGACTGCACGGATCGAACGGGACTCCTGACCCATGAACACCGCCAACACTCCAACCAGCGCCCGTGCCTGGCTGGTCATCACTACCCTGGATGACCCGTCCGCGGCCGATTCCCTTGCCGGCGCCCTGGTGGAACAGGGCCTGGCGGCCTGTGTGCATATCCTGCCGCCCGGACGCTCGGTCTACATGTGGAAAGGGAATATCGAGACCGACGCGGAAGTCACTCTACTGATCAAGACCTCGCCGGCCCGACTGGACGAACTCCAGGCGCGGCTGGCGGACCAACATCCCTACGAGACGCCCGAGATCATCGCCCTGCCGATCGAGCACGGGCTGCCCGACTACCTGGACTGGATAACACAATGCACCTCCTGAACCCGCGCACCTGGCTGGCGAGTCTGCTCCTCGCCCTGATGCTGCTGCCTGCCCTGGCCCAGGCCGTCTTCGAGGACGACCTGCTGGACCCGGATGACGCCTTCAGCCTGAGCGCCGAGGCGATCGACGCCGATACCGTGCGGCTGACCTGGGACATCGCGGACGAGTACTACATGTACCGCGAGCAGTTCGAGTTCACCCCGGAGAGTGACGGGCTGGAGCTCGGCGAGGCCGAAATCCCGGATGGCGAGGTCAAGGAGGACGAGTTCTTCGGGCGCGTCGAGACCTATCGTGGTCAGGTTCAGGTCGAGTTGCCGATCGTGGCGGCCGAGAGCACCACCATCGAACTTACCGCTCGTTCGCAGGGCTGCGCGGACCTGGGTGTGTGCTACCCGCCGCACTTCCAGACCGTCTCCATCGAACTGCCCGGCCTGCCGGGCGGCAACGGCGAAGCCGCCGTGGACGAAGAGCCCCGAGACGAACCCGAAGAGGAACGCAGTGCGCTGGGCGACCTGGGCCAGCTCTCCGGCGATCTCGGCGCCGTCGACGACCTGCTGGAGCCGGAAAAGGCCTTCGCCGCCTCGCTGGAGGCCATCAGCCAGAACGCGGTGATCCTGCGTTTCGACATCGCCGAGGGTTACTACCTCTACCGCGAACAACTGGATGTGCGCATCGCGGAAGGCGACGGCATCGAACTGGGCCCGGTCAACCCGCCGGACGGCGAGCTGCAGGAGGACGAGTTCTTCGGCGAGAGCCAGGTGTTCCGCGACGAGGTGGAAATCCTCGTCCCGGTGCTGCGCGACGCGGATGACGTCGCCGACATCACCCTGGCGATCGACTACCAGGGCTGCGCCGACGCCGGCGTGTGCTACCCGCCGCTCACCCAGGAGGTCTCGGTCACCTTCGCCTCCGAACTGGCCGCCGAGGCCGACAGCGATGCGCTGCCGGACACCGGCGACGAGGCCCGCGAGGATGATGACGACGCGGCGGCACCCGTCACCCAGCAGGACCGTATCGCGGCCCAGCTGGCGGACGGCCAGATCTGGCTGGTCGCCCTGGCGTTCTTCGGCTTCGGGCTGCTGCTGACCTTCACCCCCTGCGTGTTCCCGATGATCCCGATCCTGTCGAACATCATCATCGGGCAGAAGAACCTGACCACGCGCAAGGCGTTCCTGATCTCGCTGGTGTTCGTGCTGGCAATGGCGCTGACCTACACCATTGCCGGGGTGTTCGCGGGCCTGGCCGGCGCCAACCTGCAGGCGGCGTTCCAGAACCCCTGGATCATCGGCACCTTCGTGGCCATCTTCATCGCACTGGCGATGTCGATGTTCGGCTTCTACGAGCTGCAGATGCCGGCCGGCGTTCAGAGCAAGCTGTCGCAGATCAGCAACCGTCAGGAAGGCGGCACCTACGTCGGCGCCGGGATCATGGGCTTCCTCTCCGCCCTGATCGTCGGCCCCTGCGTGACCGCGCCGCTGATCGGTGCCCTGCTCTACATCAGCCATACCGGCGACGCGGTGCTGGGCGGCATTGCCCTGTTCGCGCTGAGCATGGGCATGGGCGCACCGCTGCTGGCCATCGGCACCTCGGCCGGGCGCCTCCTGCCGAAGGCCGGCCCGTGGATGGACACCATCAAGGCGGCCTTCGGGGTCGGCCTGCTGGCCATCGGCATCTGGCTGCTCGAACGGGTGATCCCGGGCGAGATCGCGATGTTCCTGTGGGCCATCCTGCTGATCGTCACCGCCGTCTACATGGGGGCGCTGAAGACCCTTCCGGAGGGCACCTCCGGCTGGCACACCCTGTGGAAGGGCCTGGGTGTGGTGCTCCTGATCTACGGCGTGCTGCTGATGCTGGGCGCGGCCACCGGTGGCAAGGACATCTTCCGCCCACTGGCCACGCTGAACCAGCCGGCCGTCACCACGACCGGCGAGCAGGCCGGACCGACGGAGATGCAGTTCACCTACATCGACAGCCTCGACGACCTGGAACGCGAGCTCGAACAGGCCCAGAACAACAACCAGACGGTATTCCTGGACTTCTACGCCGACTGGTGCGTGGACTGCGTGCGCCTGGACCGGACCACCTTCCAGGATCGGCGCGTGATCCAGGCGATGGCCGATGTCCACCTGCTGAAGGCCGACGTCACCGACAACACCTCCGAGCATCGTGACCTGATGCGCGAGTTCAACCTCTTCGGGCCGCCAGCCATGATCTTCTGGGACTCCGACGGCAACGAACTGCGCAACTACCGCAACGTCGGCTACCTGAATGCCGACCGTTTCCTGGCGCATGTGGAAAGCGCCATCGGGGTGACACCATGAAGCATCGTACGCACGTACTCGCAGGGCTGGCGCTCGCCACCGCCGGCGCCTTCCTGCTGGCCGCCTGTGGCGACCCGGAGCCGGAGATGGACACGGATGGCGCCTCGGCCAACGCGGCGCCCGAGGTCGCGAGCGAAGAGGCCTCGGGGAGTCAGCGCATCGACTTCGCCCTGCCCGATCTCGCGGGGGACGAACGCCAGCTCAGCGAGTGGGACGGCGACCTGATCGTGCTGAACTTCTGGGCCACCTGGTGCCCGCCCTGCAAGAAGGAGATGCCGCTGTTCCAGGACACGTACGAGGCCCACCGGGACGGCGGCTTCACCATCGTGGCGGTGGCCGTGGACGAACAGACGGCAACCCAGCATTTCGTGGACGACTTCGGCATCGAATTCCCGGTCCTGATCGGGCAGGACGAGGCCGTTGCCGTGGGCCGCGAATACGGCAACCGCATCGGCGCCCTGCCCTACACCGTACTGATCAGCCGCGACGGCACCATCCTCGATACCCATCGTGGCGAGGTGGAACCCGCCGACCTGGACGGATGGCTGGAGGCGCACCTGTAGCGCGGGACACCCCCGGGCCCTACCGTCCACAAGGCCGGTAAGTTAGGGAGACACTGATTGGATTGCACGCTCGCGTTGGTACCCCCCCTGTTCCTGATGTGCAAGGCGCGAGACAAGGCGCGGTGCGCAGCCGGTAGTGGTTCTACCGGCAAGGGCCGCAACGCCGGATCGGGGAACAGGGGGCAGCAACCCCACAAGCCATTCAAAGCAGGGGCTCGGCCGCCCGTTTTTGATAACAACGGGCGCGCGCGCAGCGTTGCGGCTCCCTTGTGCAGAGTGACTGCACGGCAGTCGCCGCGCCTTGTTCGCACACAAAAGCGACTCGAGCGCGAGCGTGCAATCCAATCAGTGTCTCCCTAAGCCGCCATGACCGAGCACGAACGCCTGTGGGAACTCGCCCGCCTGATCCGGCTGGATCGCCCGGTGGGCATCTACCTGCTGCTGTGGCCCACCTTCTGGGCCCTGTGGGTGGCGGCCGAAGGCTGGCCGCCAGCCTACCTGATCTTCATCTTTGCCGCCGGCGTGGTCCTGATGCGCTCGGCCGGCTGCGCAATCAACGACTACGCCGATCGCGACTTCGACGCCCACGTGGCGCGCACGCGCGACCGTCCCCTGGCGCTGGGCACCATCACCCCGCGCGAGGCGCTGGGTACCTTCGTGGCACTCAGCGTGGTCGCCTTTGTCCTGGTGCTGTTCACCAATGTCCTGACCATCCTGTATTCCCTGGTGGCCGTGGCGCTGGCCGCCACCTATCCGTTTTCCAAGCGCTTCCACCACTTTCCGCAGGTACACCTGGGGGCCGCCTTTGCCTGGGCCGTACCCATGGCGTTCACCGCGGTCACCGGCGAGCACCCGCCCGAGGTGGCCTGGCTGCTGTTCGTAACCGTGCTGGCGTGGACGGTGGTCTACGACACCTTCTACGGCATGGTGGATCGCGAGGACGACCTGAAGATCGGCGTGAAATCCACGGCCATCGCCTTCGGCGAACTGGACCGCCTGATCACCGGGGGCCTGCAGGTACTGGTCTGGTTCGGGCTCTATCTTGTCGGCCAGCACGCCGGGTTCGGGGGGTATTACACCGCTGGTCTGGTGCTCGTCGCGATGCTGATGTTCTACCAGCAGTTCCTGATCTTCGAGCGCGAACCGGCCGATTGCCTGCGCGCCTTCAAGAACAACCACTACCTGGGCGCCGTCGTCCTGCTGGCGATGATCGCGGACCACCATCTGGGGGCATGACCCCGGCTCGCCGCTCACGCTCGCGCCAGGACCAGCCCCTCCACTCGCGCGGCACCCGCCTGCCGCAGCACCCCGGCCAGCGCCGACAACGTGGCTCCGGTCGTCGCCACATCGTCCACCACCAGGACATGCCGTCCGTCGAGGTCCGGCCCGTGCCACGCGAAGGCGCCCTTCACGTTGCGGCGACGCGCCTTGCGCCCCAGCGCCTGCTGCGAGTCCGTCGCACGCTCGCGGCGCAAACCCCGGTTGTCCAGCGCCACACCCCGCACCGCCGCCACACGCCGGGCCAGGACATCCGCCTGATTGAAGCCGCGCTCGCGCAGGCGCCCGCCGTGCAACGGCACCGGGATCACGAGATCGGCGCGGTGCCTGTCCGGGCCCGGGTTCAACCGACGTTCCGCCACCTCCTGCGCCAGCACCGCCAGAACGCGTTCCGCCCGCGTACTGGCGCCATGCTTGTAGGCCAGGATCAACTGGTCCAGGGGCCAGGCATAGGCCCACCCGGCATGCAGCGCATCCAGGGCCGGGGGCTGGCGGATACAGGTCGGGCAGACCCCGGCCTCCGGCAGGGGCAGCGCACAGGTCGGACACGGGTGATCCAGTGGCGGGAGATCCCCTTGGCAACCCGCGCAGACGGCTGGCCCGGGCGCCAGACACAGGCCGCATTGCGACGGATAGAGGGCCTCCCCAAGCCACTCGGCGCAGGCGGCGGCCCGGTCCCGCCAGCGGGTGGCCCCTGCGGGTGCGGGGCCCGGTTGCGGTGAAGGGGTCAGGGGCATAATGGTATGCTCTGCTTTTTGCATGCAGGGTAGACCATGGCCACCAGGACCGTCTCCGGGCGCAGCTCGCGGCGCGCCGCGTCGATGTTCGATATCGGCAACCTGATCAGCGTGTCGATTGCCGGCATCCCGCTGTTCCTGGTGAGCAGCGAAGGCGTCGGAGTCGGTTTCATCATCGCCGCGATCATGGGCATCGTTCCGCTGGTGCTGTGGTTCGGCGGCTCCATGCTGGTCTACGCCCTGAACAAGCACCATCCCGATCCGCGCGTCGGCCACTTCACGCAGTGGGCCGCCTATCGCTACTACGCCCTGATGGGCCTGCTGATCGGGGTCGCCACCTTCTTTCCGCCGGATCTGAACTACTACCGCGCCTACTGGGCGATCGCCGCGGCCATCCTGCTGCCGTGGACGATCTACGCCCTGTTCAATATCTATCGCGAGCCCTGGACGGACGTCGAGATCCCCGCCGAAGCCGACAAGGAACATCATCTATGAGCACGCCCCGCCACGACTGGAACACCGACGAGGTCGAGGCCCTGCTCGACCTGCCACTGAATGACCTGATCTTCCGCGCGCAGACCGTCCACCGCGAGCACTTCGACCCGAACGCGGTCCAGGTGAGCACGCTGCTGTCGATCAAGACCGGGGCCTGCCCCGAAGACTGCGCCTACTGCCCGCAAAGCGCGCACCACGAGGTCGAGATCGAGCGCGAACGCCTGCTGCCACTGGACGAGGTGCTGGAGGCGGCCCGCAACGCCCGCGCCCAGGGCGCGACCCGCTTCTGCATGGGGGCGGCCTGGCGCAACCCCACCGACAAGAACCTGGAGCGCGTGATCGAGATGGTCCGCGCGGTCAAGGACGAGGGCCTCGAGACCTGCATGACCCTCGGCATGCTGAAGGCCGAGCAGGCCAAGCGCCTGTCCGAGGCGGGGCTGGACTACTACAACCACAACCTCGACACCTCGCCGGAGTTCTACGGCCACATCATCTCCACCCGCACCTACCAGGACCGGCTGGAGACCCTGGAGCACGTGCGCGACGCCGGGATGAACGTCTGCTGCGGCGGCATCCTCGGCATGGGCGAGTCGCGCCGCGATCGCGCGCGCCTTCTGCAGCAAATGGCGAACCTGCCAAAACACCCGGAGTCGGTGCCGATCAACCAGCTGATCCAGGTCGAGGGCACACCGCTGCACGGCATCGAACATCTGGACCCGCTGGAGTTCGTGCGCACCATCGCGGTCGCCCGCATCCTGATGCCGGCCTCCTACGTGCGCCTGTCCGCCGGACGCACCGAGATGTCCGACGAGATGCAGGCCCTTTGCTTCCTGGCCGGCGCCAACTCGCTGTTCTACGGCGACACCCTGCTGACCACGCCGAACCCCGGCGAGAACCACGACCTGGCGCTGTTCGAGCGTTTGGGCCTGCACCCGGAGACCGGTCCGGAAGCCCCCGCGGAACCGGGTCAACCGGCCTCCGCGTCGGCCTGAGCCGACCGGCCAGTGGCGGGCGCCTTCCCCGATCATTTCTCGGCGGTGGCGACCGACTACGCCCGCCACCGCCCCGACTACCCCGCCGAGCTGTTTGACTGGCTGGCCGCACATACGCCGCGACATGCGTGCGCCTGGGACTGTGCCAGCGGCAACGGCCAGGCCTCACGGGGCCTGTTGCCGTACTTCCCGCAGGTCGTTGCCACGGACGCCGCCCCGGCCCTTCTGGCCGCGCTGGAGCCGACACCCGGAATCCAGCTCGTCGCTTGCGCCGCCGAGGCGTGTGCGCTGGCCGATGGCTCTGTCGACCTCGCCTGCGTGGCCCAGGCCGCGCACTGGTTCCGCCACCCCGAGTTTCACGACGAGGTCGCCCGCGTACTGCGCCCGGGAGGATTGCTGGCGATCTGGGGTTACGGCGTACTGCGCGCCGAGGACCCGGCGCTGGACCGCTTGCTGACCGACTTCCACGACACCACCCTGGCGCCCTGGTGGCCGGAAGAACGCAGCCACATCCGCAGCCACTACCGCGACCTGCCATTTCCGTGGCCCGAGATCGAGACCCCGACGTTTCGCATCGAGCGCCAGTGGGACCGCGACACCCTGCTCGGCTACCTCGGCACCTGGTCGGCGATCCGCCGTGCCCGTGCCGCCGGCCAGGACCCCCTGGCGGCGCTGGCCCCCGCCCTGCAGGCGCTGTGGCCCACCGCGACCGCACCGGCCCGAGTGCACTGGCCGCTCTTTCTGCGCGCGGGGCTGCGGCCATGAGCGACTCGCTGGAGCACGCCCTGGGACAGCGGCTGAGCGCCGCGCGCGAGACCGGGCGCTGGCGCCATCCCCGCGTGCTTGACGGTCCGCAACGCCCGGAACAGGTCATCGACGGCCGCCTCGTAGTGGCCTTCTGCTCCAACGACTACCTGGGCCTCGCCGCGGACCCGGCGGTGGCAACCGCCGCCCGCGAGGCGCTGGACCACTACGGCGTCGGCGCCGGCGCCGCCCACCTGATCAACGGCCATACCCGCGCCCACGAGGAACTGGAACAGGCGCTGGCGCGCTTCACCGGGCGCGAACGCGCGCTGGTCTTCTCCACCGGTTACATGGCCAATCTGGCCCTGGTGCAGGCCCTCGTGGGTCGCCACGACACCGTGTTCGAGGACCGCCTGAACCACGCCTCCTTGATCGACGCCGTGCGCCTGTCCGGTGCGCGCAGCCAGCGCTACCGCCACGCCGACCCCGAACACCTGCGCGAACGCCTGGAGAAGGCACCCGCGACCGGGCAGCGCATGATCGTCACCGATGGCGTTTTCTCCATGGACGGCGACATCGCCCCGCTACCGGAACTCGCCGCCCTCGCCCGCGAGTTCGATGCCTGGCTGATGGTCGACGACGCCCACGGCCTGTCGGTGCTGGGCGACACCGGCGGCGGCAGTTGCCAGTACTTCGGTCTCGGCGGCGACGACGTACCGGTCCTGATGGGCACCCTGGGCAAGGGCTTCGGCACCGCCGGGGCCTTCGTCGCCGGCTCCGAACGGCTGATCGAGACCCTGATCCAGACCGCGCGCCCCTACATCTACACCACCGCGATGCCGGCGGCCCTGGCCGCCGGCACGCTGGTGTCGGTACAAATCGTCGAGTCCGCACACGACCGGCGCGAGCACCTGCAGCACCTACTCCGGCGTCTGGGCGAGGGCCTGGACCACCTCGGTCTGCCACACCCGCCACCGGTCACGCCTATCCAGCCGGTCACCCTGGGCACGGCGGAGCGCGCCAGCACCGTCGCCGAGCGACTGCTCAAGGCCGGTTTCCTGGTCCCCGCGATCCGTCCTCCGACCGTCCCGGAAGGCGAGTCCCGCCTGCGCATCACCCTGTCCGCCGCTCACACCGAGGCACAGGTCGACGCATTGTTGCAGGCGCTGGAACAGGCTCTCAAGGACACGCCGTCGTAACGCCGCGCGCCAGCTTCTAAGCTCCATTGCGAGGAGCAAAGCGACGAAGCAATCGCCATCCGGATGCCCCCGGAGAAATGATCGGCAGATTGCTTCGTCGCCTGCGGCTCCTCGCGATGACCACTCGGTGCCGGACCAGTGGCCGGCAGCTCACGGCGTTGCAACGCAGACGCGCGAATGAATCAGCTTCCCCCTAAAGCTCGCCCTAAAGCTCGCCGCGTTCGGCCAGGGAGACGGCCTCGTCGGCGACGATCACGTGATCCAGGACGCGGATGTCCACCAGCCCCAGGGCGTCAGCCAGCCGGCGGGTGATGGCGACGTCGGAACGCGACGGCTCGGCCACGCCCGAGGGGTGGTTATGAGCCAGGATCACAGCCGCCGCGTTGTGGTGCAGCGCGCGCCGCACAACCTCGCGCGGGTGCACGGAGGCACCGTCGATGGTGCCGCGAAAGAGTTCCTCGAAGGCGATCACGCGGTGGCGGTTATCGAGGAACAGCACGCCGAAAACCTCGAAGGGATAGTCGCGCAGACGCGCCACCAGGAACTGCCGGGTGGTCCCGGGCGAGGTCAGGGCATCGCCGCGCGCGAGGTCCGCGGCCAGGTGCCGCCGTCCCATCTCCAGCACGGCCTGGAGCTGGGCGTACTTGGCCGCGCCCAGGCCCGGGGCCGAACAGAACCCTGCCTGATCGGCCTGCAATAAAGGCCGCAGACCGCCGAAACGGCTGAGCAGGTCGCGGGCGACATCCACCGCGCTCTTGCCGGCCACGCCGGTGCGCAGGAAGATCGCCAGCAGCTCCGCATCCGACAATGCGGCCGGGCCGCGCTCGATCAGCTTCTCCCGCGGGCGCTCGGCCGCGGGCCAGTCAGTAATCGCCATTGCCACCTCCGTGTGGCCAACATACGGCTCAAGGCCGCTCCCTGGATACGTTCTTAGGACAGTGGCATCGTCCACACCGGCAACCTGCGAGACAAGCCTCTGAACCTCAACCGGTCAGGTGTCCAGTATGACAAAGGATCCGACGAGTCGCCTGCAGGCCCCAAATTGAGATGCCCCTTCTCTGCCAAGTAGCAACGCCTAATTTTGAGTTCAAGCCCGCACGCTCACGGCGGGCCGGGCACCGGCAGGATCTCGCCCTGACCGCTCCCGAGACCCGTGGCCGAGATTCCACGCAACACCCTGACGCCGGACCCATGTGCCTGGAATCACGGACTTGCGACTCAAGAACCGTTCCGTCCAGCCGCTACAGTCCAGAGCAAGAGAAGGATTACTGGCCTCTTGTGCGTCAAGACACGCGCAAGAATGGGCGCAAAAAAACAGAAACGAGGGGACATCCATGGACGGCTTCTTCCATCCAGCCACCTGGCTAATGAATCGGTTCCGGTATCCGGTCAAGTTCGGGCTGATTTTTGTCGTGGTCCTGCTACCACTGCTGCTGCTCAGCGGTATCACCCTGGTCAATCTGAACGAAAGCATCCGCTTCGTGGCCAACGAACGTCAGGGGCTGGCCTATATCGAGGCCGCGCGCGAGCCAGTGGAATACATCCAGCAACATCGCGGGATGATGGCAGCCCTGCTTGGCGGCGACGAAGGTGCACGCGCCCGACTGCGCGAAATCGCACACGACGTTGACCAGGCGCTGGAAGCACTGGCGGAGGTGGACCGGGAAAACGGCGATGCACTGGGGACACGCCGCCAGCTGGACCGGATCCAAGAGACCTGGAAAGGGATCCAGTCGGACGGAGACACGATGGCACCCGCGGAAAGCCTGCAACGCCACACCGCGCTGGTAGCCGACCTGCTCGACCTGATCGGCCATGTCGCCGATGCCTCCGAGATCACCCTGGACCCCCACCTCGACAGCTACTATCTCGGCGATGCCCTGACGAATCGTCTGCTGAACCTGACTGAAACCATGGGACAGGCCCGGGCGGTCGGCTCCGGCACGGCAGCGGCGGGCGAATTCACCGGGGATAGTCACATCCGTCTGGCGGTGCTCTCCGCCAACATGGAGGCCATCGCAGGAGATCTCGCGGCCGGCCTCGAAGCCGCATTCTCCACCAACCCTGCACTCGGCGAACGCCTGGGGGAACTGGTCGAGCGCAACGAAACCGCCGTAGGCGAATTCTCCGAAATCTTGCAGACGGAATTGCTGGACGCCGACATGATCGACATCAACGCCCGCGAGGTATTCGACGCTGCCACCCGCTCGATCGATGCCACCTTTGCGCTGTACGACGCCACCGCCCCCGAGCTGCACGCTATTTTCGCCGACCGGATCCGCAGCGACACGCTCGTTCGCAACCTGGCAATCGCCGTGGTGGTGGGCGTCCTTCTCCTGCTCGCCTATCTGTTCACCGGGCTGTATCGGTCGATCAAGAACAGCGTCGAACAGTTCAATGACGCAACCGAGCACATGGCGGGCGGGGATCTCACGACCCGGGTCACCATCCCCACCCAGGACGAGATGCACGAGGTTGGGGAACGCTTCAACAGTATGGCCACACAGTTCGAAGCCCTGATCCAGCAGATCATCGGAGCCACCGAACAGCTCGCATCAGCCTCCGAAGAACTGGCCACCGTCTCGCGCGAAAGCGCGTCCAACGTCGAGCGTCAACGCCAGGAGACCGACCAGGTGGCCACCGCGATGAACGAGATGACGGCTACCGTTCAGGATGTCGCCGGCAATGCCGCCAGCGCCGCTGACACCACCCGCAATACCGACCGCGAGGCGAACAGCGGACTGGATGTGGTGACTTCAAATTCCAAATCCATCGCCCAACTGGCCAGCGAGATCGAAAACGCCGCCGAGGTAATCAAGAGGGTGTCGTCGGATAGCGAGGCGATCGGCACTGTACTCGACGTAATCAAGGGCATCGCGGAACAGACCAACCTGCTGGCCCTCAATGCCGCGATCGAAGCCGCTCGAGCCGGAGAGAGCGGACGCGGCTTCGCGGTGGTCGCGGACGAGGTTCGCACCCTCGCCTCGCGCACCCAGGATTCCACCCAGGAGATCGAGGAGATGATCGAGCGCCTGCAAAGCGGTGCCCGCGAGGCGGTCAAGGTGATGGATCACAGCCGCGAGCAGGCCCAGACGGGCGTCAACCAGGCCGACCAGGCCGCGAAGGCGTTGCAAGCGATCACGCAAGCGGTGAGCAACATCAGCGAAATGAACACACAGATCGCTTCGGCAGCCGAACAGCAAAGCGCCACCACCGAGGAAATGAACCGCAGCATCGTCAGCATCCGCGAGATCGCGGAGCAGACAGCCAGCGGTTCCGAACAGACCACCTCGGCCAGCGACGAACTGGCCCGCCTGGCCGCGGAGCTTCAGGCCCAGACCAGCTCGTTCACCGTCTCACAACGGCACTAGGACGTCGGCACGGTCGCCGCGAAGCGTGGCACCGGGATCGCCAAAAGGAGATCTGCACCGGCCTGGGCGACCCAGGATCACCGCTCGGTGGTGGCCAGGATCACTCCGTGCGGCGAGTGGCTACGCTTCGTCAAAGCGGGAGATGTCGCGCACCGCGCCGTAGGCGGCGGAGGTCGTCATCAGGGCATAGGCGCGCAGGGCCTGGGACACCTGGCGGTTTCGCGACTCGGGCTTCCAGGCCTTCGGGCCGCGGGCCTCCATGGCCTCGCGCCGGGCCGCTAGCGTGGCGTCGTCCACGTCGATGCGGATCTCGCGCCCGGGGATGTCGATCACGATGGTGTCGCCCTCCTCGATCAGGCCGATCGCGCCACCCTGTGCGGCCTCTGGCGAGACGTGGCCGATGGACAGCCCGGAGGTGCCACCGGAGAAGCGCCCGTCGGTGATCAGCGCGCATTCCTTGCCCAGCCCCTTGGATTTCAGGTACGAGGTCGGATACAGCATCTCCTGCATGCCGGGGCCGCCCTTCGGGCCCTCGTAGCGGATGATCACCACGTTGCCGGCCTGCACCTGATCGCCGAGGATGGCCTCGACGGCCGCATCCTGGCTCTCGAATACCCGCGCGGGGCCGGAGAACTTAAGGATGCTCTCGTCGACGCCGGCGGTCTTCACGATGCAGCCGTCCGGGGCCATGTTGCCGTACAGCACGGCCAGGCCACCGTCCTGCGAGTAGGCGTGCTCGATGTCGCGGATGCAGCCGTTCTCGCGGTCGATGTCCAGGCTGTCCCAGCTCTTGTCCTGGCTGAACGCGACCTGGGTGGGCACGCCACCCGGCGCGGCCTTGTACAGCGTCTCGGAGGCGGCGGCGTGGCGCATCACGTCCCACTGCTCCAGCGCCTGGCCCATGGTGTCGGCATGCACGGTGGGGATATCGCGGTGAATCAGCCCGCCGCGATCCAGCTCGGCGAGGATGCCGACCACGCCACCGGCGCGGTGCACGTCTTCCATGTGGTAGAGCTGGGTGGCCGGGGCGACCTTGCACAGGTTCGGCACCTTGCGCGACAGGCGGTCGATGTCGGCCATGGTGAAGTCCACCTCGCCCTCGCGCGCGGCGGCCAGCAGGTGCAGCACGGTGTTGGTGGAACCCCCCATCGCGATATCCAGACTCATCGCGTTCTCGAAGGCCTCGAAGGTCGCGATGGAGCGCGGCAGTACCGAGGCATCATCCTGCTCGTAGTAACACCTGGCCAGCTCGACCACGCGCCGGCCGGCCTGCTCGAACAGCGACTTGCGCCCGGCGTGGGTGGCCAGCAGCGAGCCGTTGCCCGGCAGCGACAGGCCCAGCGCCTCGGTCAGGCAGTTCATTGAGTTGGCGGTGAACATGCCGGAGCAGGAGCCGCAGGTCGGGCAGGCGGAGCGCTCGATGGATTCCACTTCTTCATCCGAGGCGCTGGAGTCGGCGGCCTTGACCATCGCGTCCACCAGGTCCAGGTGGATGACCTTGTCGCTGCCCGGTGCCTGCACCTTGCCGGCCTCCATCGGCCCGCCGGAGACGAACACCACCGGGATGTTCAGGCGCATGGCGGCCATCAGCATACCGGGGGTGATCTTGTCGCAGTTGGAGATGCAGACCAGGGCATCGGCGCAGTGCGCGTTGACCATGTACTCCACCGAGTCGGCGATGATCTCGCGCGAGGGCAGGGAATAGAGCATCCCGCTGTGGCCCATCGCGATCCCGTCGTCCACCGCGATGGTGTTGAATTCCTTGGCCACGCCACCGGCCTTCTCCACCTCGCCGGCCACCAGCTGACCCAGATCCTTCAGGTGCACATGCCCCGGCACGAACTGGGTGAAGGAATTGGCGATGGCGATGATCGGCTTGCCGAAGTCGCCATCCTTCATGCCGGTGGCACGCCACAGGGCACGGGCGCCGGCCATGTTGCGGCCATGGGTGGTGGTGCGGGAACGATAGGCGGGCATGGGTTCGGGCTCTCGTGAACGTTTACGCGGAAGCGGAATCGTACATAATGAGTCGTACAAACCCCAGTACCCCGAGGTCCGTGGAATGAAAATCGAAGTCGAGAACATCAAGTGCGGCGGCTGCGCCAGCTCCATCCGCAAGGGCCTGCTGCAGGTGGAGGGCGTCACCGGCGCCGAGGTGGACGTGGAAGGCGGTGCGGTCGAGGTCGAGGCCCCGGACAGCGCCCGCGAGGCGGTGGCCGCGAAACTCGCCAACATGGGCTACCCGGAAGTCGGGTCGGTCTCCGGCCTGCGTTCCGCCAGCGCCAAGGCCAAGTCCTTCGCCAGCTGCGCCGTGGGGCGCATGAGCGGCGAATAGGCCGTGACGCCCGCCTTGTGGGGCCGGGCGTGGCACGGCCTTGCCTGGCTGGCGCTCATCGTCGTCCTCGGCGCGGGCCAGGCGCACGCGGACGACGGGCTGCCAACCGCCGATCTGACAGTCGGCGAACAGACCCTCACGATCGAGATCGCCGCGACAGAGCGCAGTCGCCGTGTGGGGCTGATGCACCGTGACCACCTGCCCGGAGACCACGGCATGCTGTTCGTCTGGGCGCGCCCGGCGCAGTACGGCATGTGGATGCAGAACACCCGCATCCCGCTGGACGTGGCCTTCATCAATGCGGATTTCACCATCACCAACATCGCCACCATGACACCCCATTCCACCCGCATCCACGAGGCGAAACGCCCCGTGCGCTACGCCCTGGAGGTCAATGCCGGGTGGTTCGAGGCACACGGCATCGGGGCCGGCGACCGCGTGCAGGATCTTGAGCGCGTGCTGGGCCGGAGCGACTGAGCCACCCCTGAAGCCCCACCGCACTGCGGTCCGGACGTGCGAATTGGGCCGCGTCTCCCTAGACTGTGCGGTCAGGACACCCACAGGAAACGGACGCGCACGTGACCACCATGCCCACCACTCCATCCGCTCGCCCCGGCGCGCCCTTGCGCCGGACCCCGCAGCCCGGGGAGCTGGCATGGTTCCGTGATGCCGTGCCGTACATTGCCGCCCACCGCGGGCGCACCATGGTGATCGCACTGGCGGGCGAAGCCGCCCAGGGACCGGAATTCCCGGCACTGATGCGCGACATCGCCAAGCTCAATGCCCTCGGCATCCGGGTCGTGCTGGTCTACGGCGCCCGCCCGCAGATCGAGACGCGGATGGCGGAACGCGGACTGACCCCGGCCTACGCGAACGGGCTGCGCGTAACCGACGCCCCGGCACTGGAAGCGGTACTGGACGCGGTGGGCCGGCTGCGCCTTCAGATCGAGGGTCTGCTGTCGCGCAGCCTGGGCCAGCCGGGCACCGGCAACGCCCGGCTGCGCGTGGCCAGTGGCAACTTCGTCACCGCCCGTCCGCTGGGCGTCCGCGACGGCGTGGATTTCCATTACACCGGCGAGGTGCGCGGGGTAGATACCACCGCACTGGGAGCCTTGCTGGACCGCGAGCAGGTGGCCCTGGTCTCCCCGCTCGGCTACTCCCCCACCGGCGAGGTGTTCAATCTCTCCGGCGAGGATGTCGCCACCCAGGTGGCGATCGCGCTGAACGCCGACAAGCTGATCTTTCTCACCGAAGCCGGGGTGCTGCGCGACCCCGAACACGGCGTGCTCGACCAGCTTACCGTGCCCGCTGCCCAGGAACTGCTGGAGACCGCCACCGATCTTCCGGAGGAACTGGCCAACCACTTGCGAAGCGCCATCGACGCCTGCCACCGCCGCGAGATGCGCGTGCACCTGGTGGACCGACACGACGACGGCGGGCTGCTGACCGAACTGTTCACCCGCCAGGGGATCGGGACACTGGTTTCGCGCGAGCCGCTGGAGCAACTGCGTCCGGCGACGCTCGACGATGTTGGTGGCATCCATGCCCTGCTGGAACCGCTGGAGGCCGAAGGCATCCTGGTGCATCGCGCCCGGGAACACCTGGAACTGGAAATCGACCGCTTCCAGGTACTGGAGGCCGATGGCCTGATTATCGGCACTGCAGCGCTGTACCCCTTCGAGACGGATGCGGCGGAGATCGCCTGCCTGGCCCTGCACGCGGAGTACCGCGGGAGTGGCCGCGGCGACCGCCTGCTGCAGGCCATGGAGCAACTGGCGCGGGAGCAGGGTATCCGGCGGGTGTTCGTGCTCACCACCCGCACGGCCCAGTGGTTTCAGGAGCGCGGCTACACGCCGGGCCAGGTGGACGACCTGCCCGCCAGCCGCCAGACCCGCTACAACCAGGCGCGCAACTCGCGGGTCTTTACCCGCATCCTGGACACCGCGTAGCGGCGCGACAGGCTACTGGGCGTAGCGCGCCTCGTCGCGCTCGTGGGCCTCCTGGGCGGCCACGCTCAGGGTGGCGATCGGACGGGCCTCCAGCCGGGCGATGCCGATCGGCTCCCCGGTCTCCTCGCAGTACCCGTATTCGCCCCGGTCGATGCGCGCCAGCGCCTCGTCGATCTTGTTCAGGAGCTTGCGGTAACGATCCCGGGTGCGCAGCTCCAGGCCGGCATCGGTCTCGTGGCTGGCGCGGTCATTGGGATCCGGCTCCTGCCAGCTCTCGCTGCGCAGGTGTTCCAGGGTCTGCTCCGATTCCTCGATCAGCTCGGCACGCCAGGCCTCGAGCCTGGCGCGAAAGTAGTCCAGTTGACGCGGATTCATGTAGGGTTCGTCCTCGGACGGACGGTACCCGGAATCCGGGCGGGTCTTGGTTTCCTGGCTCATCTCGGGCCCCTCGCCAGGCCCCTTCCCGCCCCATGCGGGAAGGTCCCGGCGCGTTACGCGGTACACCCGATCGAGTATAGGGCAATAACCCGGCCGGGCGGCAAATACGAAAGCGCGCCCCAACGCACAACCCCGACCAACGGACAGCAACACGCCCCGCATGCAGCGCATCCTCCAGATCAGCGACACCCATCTGGGCCGGGAGCCCGGACCGATCCGCCCCGGCTACCCCGACAGCGACCACCAGCTCGCGCGGGTCCTCGAGGCGCTCGTCCGGAACGAGCCGCGCCCGGACCTGCTCTGGCTGACCGGCGACTTGGCGGAAGACCCCGCGCCGGAGGCCTATACGCGCCTGCTGGACCTGCTGGACCGGCATGTGCCTGGCTGGCCGCTCGCCGGCCTGGCGGGCAATCACGACGAGTGGTGCGACTTGGACCGGGCCTTCACGTCGGCCGGACACGCACTGGACGGACACCGCGTACGGGGCGAGTGGCTCCTGGTCGGAGTCAACTCGGCAGTCCCGGGACAGGCGGCCGGGCGCATCGAGCCCGCCGAACTGGAACGGCTGGAGCAGGTGCTGACCCGTCATCCGGCGCACTGGGTGATGATCGCCATCCACCACCCGGTCGTGCCGATCGGAAGCGGCTGGATGGACCGCATCGGCCTGACCAACCCGGACGACCTGTTCGCGGTGCTGGACCGCCATCCGCGCGTACGTGCCTGCCTGTTTGGCCATATCCACCAGGACTTTCGCAGCGAGCGTCGGAGCGTCGAGCTGCTGGGCTGTCCCTCTACCTGCATCCAGTTCGCCCCCGGTTCCGAACGGTTTGCGCTGGACACCGAGCACGCCGGCTATCGCGTGCTGGAACTGCACCCGGACGGCCGGATCGACACCCGCGTCGAACGGGTTCCTGGCGCCGGCCCCGAGGAGGCCCAAGCATGATCCCGGACGACACCCGCAGCAAGCAGCTCGCGGCCTGGCTGGAGCAGCAGCCGGGCACCTTCACCGACCTGGCCCTGCTGCGGGCGGATGCCAGTTTCCGGCGCTATTTCCGCCTGCGCCGCGATGGCGAATCGGTGGTACTGATGGACGCCCCGCCGGAGCGCGAGGCCACCGGACCGTTCGTGCAGGTGGCGCGGCTGCTGGAGTCGCTGGGGCTGCGGCCACCCCGCGTGCTGGTGCACGACCCGACGGCCGGGTTCGTCCTGCTCGAGGATCTGGGCGACCGGACCTTTACCCGGGCCCTTGCCGAAGGGGCCGGAGAAGGCGCGCTGTACGACCGCGCGATCGACACCCTGGTCCAGCTCCACCGTGCCTGGCCGGACCAGGCCGCGAAGGCGCCGGCCCTGCCCACCTATGACACCCCGCGCCTGCTCGACGAGGCCGCCCTGTTCGCCGACTGGTACTGGCCGGAACATCGGGGTACCGCGATGGAGCCGACGCGGCGCGAGGCGTTCATGGAAGCGTGGCGCGAGACCCTTGAAGGGCTCCCCGCCCTGGACAACACACTGGTGCTGCGCGACTTCCACGTCGACAACCTGATGCTGCCACCCGGCGAGGACCGCGGCTGTGCCGTGCTGGATTTTCAGGACGCGGTGATCGGAAGCCCGGCCTACGATGTCGTCTCCCTGCTGGAGGATGCCCGCCGCGACGTGTCGCCGGCCACGGTGGAACGCGGCCTGGACCGCTACTTCGCGGGAACCCCCCGCGACCGCGAGGCCTTCATGCGCCATTACCGGGTCCTCGGTGCCCAGCGCACCACCAAGATCCTCGGCATCTTCGTGCGCCTGGCCCGGCGCGACGCCAAGCCCCGTTACCTGGAGCACCTGCCCCGCCTGCACCGCCTGCTGGCGCAGGGGCTGCCCCATGCGGGCCTGGAACCGGTCGCCGCCTGGTTTGAAAATCACATGCCCGAACGGCTGCAGGAGGACTAGGCGATGCGGGCGATGATCCTGGCCGCGGGACGTGGCGAACGCATGCGTCCGCTGACCGACCGCTGCCCGAAGCCCCTGTTGCCGGCCGGCGGACGGCCGCTGATCGGCTACACGCTCGATCGTCTCGCGGCCGCGGGGTATCAGGAAGTCGTCATCAACCTGGCCCACCTGGGCGACCAGATCCGCACGGCGCTTGGCGAGGAGCAGTCGGGGCTGACCCTGCGCTACTCGCCGGAACCCGAGGGCGCGCTGGAGACCGCGGGCGGCATCCGCCAGGCGCTGGCTCTGCTGGGGGACGAACCGTTCCTGGTCGTCAACGGCGATGTCTGGTGCGACCACCCCCTGACCCCGCCGGCGACCATGGAGGCGGGCGTCGAGCGGCCGCTCGCGCATCTCGTACTGGTCGCCAACCCGGCGCATCATGCACAGGGGGACTTTGCCCTGGACGGGGAACGGGTCCGGCTGGAAGGCGGCGAACCGCTGACCTTCAGCGGCATCGGCTGGTACGACCCCGCCCTGTTCCGGGATCTGCCGCCAGGGCGTCATGCCCTGGGCCCCCTGTTGCGCGAGGCGATCGCGGACGGACGGGTCACCGGCGAGTGCTACCGCGGAGACTGGCGCGACATCGGCACCCCGGAGCGCCTCGCGGCGCTGGACGCGGAACTCACGGGAGGCTGACCCGCCGGCAACCCGCAGCACCCTTGCGGACGCATTGTTCAGGGCTTGATGTAGGTATACCCGGCGCGTTGCAGACGGGTCAGCTCGACGAGACCACTGGAAACGACGTCCTTCTCCGCGACCTCGTGCAGATCCGCACGCTCGAGCCCGCGCGACTCCATCGTGTTGCCGCACACCAGGAACCGCACATCCTGCAGTTTCAGGGTATTCACGGTGCTGCGCAGGTCCGGGTCCGTGCGGGCGTGCTGCAGCAGGCTGATGCCACTGCCGTGGGTGAGCACCTTGATCTCCAGCGCGGCATCCGCCGGGGTCCCGTCGATGTGATTCTGCAGGTTGCGCAGGGCGTTCAGGTGCAACTCCGGGTCATCGGTATTGATGTGATAGACCACCCGCAGCGGCTCGTCGGCCGCCGGGGCCTCGGCGATGGTGCCGAACAACAGCGCCGTCGCACCGCCCGCCACCAGCATCAACAAGAACGCCCCGGCCAGGAACCAGCCGGGGCGCAACACTCGTTTATCGCGGTTCATCGGGACTCCGGCCGCACCGGATCAGACCTTGATGTAGATCCAACCTTCGGCCTGACGGCGGGCCGCCTCGGCCACGCCGGAGTCGATCAGCTCGGCCTGCGGCAGGATATCCACGGTCCGTCCCTCCTCGCGTGCCAGCCGGTTCAGGGTCTGGGCGCAGGCGGTAAAACGCAGCGTCGGATAGTCCTGCGCCATGCTGGCGACACGCTCCGGATACGGGGCACTGTCCGCCCGTAGCAGGTCCATCGCGTTGTTGTGCACCACCACCTGCACGTTCAGGTCGCGTCCCACCGAGGCCGCCTCGCGGTACATGCTCTCGATGTCGTCCAGCAGCTCGGCCATGGCGCGGGTATCGCCCTCGTTGATATGCAGCAGGATCTGGTCGGTCTCGGTCGCCGAAAACACTTGCTGCGGGGCCGCCGCGCCACCAGGAGTCTCGTCACTGGCCGCCACTTGCGCCAGGGCTTCGGCGTCCTGCCCGGTTGCGGCCGACGGGTTGCCCCCGAAGAACCCGGCATCACGGGTAATCTCGTACCCGCCCAGCGAACCCACGACCAGCGCGAGCACCCCGGCCGCCACCGACGGGAACCAGGCCGAACGGCCGCCGCGCGACAGGCGACAACGCCCACCGGAGGCGCGCTTGGCCGGCACGTCCTCGTAGGCCATGTTGACCAGTTCCTTGAGCTGGTGCATGTCGCAGACTTCGCGGCTCAGGTGCTCACTGGAGGCGATCGTCTTGAGCGTGTACAGACGGTCCTCCGGCGAAAATTCACCATCCACGAAGGCGTTGAGAATCTCCTCGCTGGGCCGGTTCTTCGCACTCAGTCGTTCATTCGACATGCCGATTCCTCACTACCTTGAGATAGGGTGTATCGGCCGCATTCCCCGTGTCGGCCTGCTGCTCCAGCAGCACCTTCTTCAGCTGCGCCCGAGCCCGGCTCAGGCGACTCATCACGGTGCCGATCGGTACGTCCAGCACCTCCGAGACCTCGGAGTAGGCAAAGCCCTCCAGGTCCACCAGCGCGACCACCTGGCGGTGATCGGTACTCAGCTCGGCCATCGCCCGGTGGACATCCGCGACCATGCGATTGCGCTCGGTCTGCTGTTCCGGGCAGTCCTCGCAGGGCAGCTCCATGCTGTCCACGTCCACCGTATCCTTCTGCCGCCGCCCCCAGTCGCGGTAGCAGTTGGTCATGATGCGGAACACCCAGGCCTTCAGGGCGTCCTCGTCCTGCAGCGACTTCAGCCGCGTCAGGGCCTTCATCATCGCCTCCTGCACCAGGTCGTCCGCCAGCGCGGCATCGTGACACCACGCGAATGCCATGCGGTACATCTGGGGCCGCAGGTCGCACACCTTCTGGCGCAGCCTGCGCTGCGCGAACCAGGTTGCCATGTTGTGTTTCCTCCATCCGCAGGCCGTACGTGCGGCCTTGCTTGTTCTTGTACCCTGTAGGACGCTACCGGGCGCGAGGCTATTCCGGTGTCCCGGCCTTGCGACCGCACAAACCGCGCACCCCGATCCGCTGATCAGGATACCCAATGCCATTTGATCCGCAACAACTGGAGCGCTCGTTTGCGTTCGATCCCGACACCGTACGGGACCTGCGCGAACGCTGGGCCCGCCTGATCACCGATGCCGTCTGGGGCGAGCTCAAGACCGGCACCATCGGGGCGGTTCCCCGCCTGCGCAAGCGCCTGCTGGAACTGGGCGAAAACCTGCGCTCCATGTTGTCCGACCGTGCCTGGATTCCACACGAGCGCGAGCGCGTGAAGGGTGCGATGGCTGCCAGCCTCAACCTGCGCGACAGCCTTCAGCAGACCGACCGCGCCGCCAAGCTGCTGAACGGGGGCGCCGACTTCGAGGCCTTCGAGGCCGACTACCTCGCCTTCCGCAAAGTCCTGCTCGCCTTCATCGAGCACCACGAGCAAATCTGGGGCGACCTCCTGGAGAGCCTGTACGACGAGGCACCGGACGCCGACGAACAGGACGAGGACTCGTGACCCCGCAAGGTGATCATTGCGGGTTCGGCAGGTCGGCCAACGTTCCGGAAAGGGCGCGAATTGCGGGTAATGGCGCGGCCCTTTACAAGGATCGGAACGCGGTCATGGACACTGGAAGACCAAGTCGTCGGGTTCTTTCGTGGCACCCCGCGGCGGCGTCGCGGTACTTGACGAGGGCTGCGGCCATTGTCGCCGCGCCGCGCCGGGCAGCGGAACACCACAGGAACGCCGCACCGGCAACGATCAAGCTGAAGGACCACTAGCCTTGGGCCGCGAAATCCGCGAGGAGCACTTTGGCGCGGCGGATTTCGACCGCTTCCACCAGAAGCTCGCCGACGAGACGGCTCGCCTGCTGGAATGGCTGCGTACGGGACCAGCCGAGGACCCCACGCCACCCCCGCGGCTCGGCTTCGAGATCGAGGCCTGGTTGTGCGACACCCACGGCCGCCCGCTTCCGGTCAACGACGCCTTCCTCGCGGCCATGGACAGCCCGCTGGCCACCCTGGAACTGGCGCAATTCAATATCGAGCTGAACAGCAGCGTCTTCCGCGCCGGGCCCGGCTGCTTCGGCGCCATCCTCGACGAGTTGCGCGAGACCCTGCGCCAGGCGCGCCGGGCCGCGCGCCACGCCGGCGCCGAACTGCTAATGGCCGGCAGCCTGCCGACCCTGGACCCGGCCGATCTCGGGCTGCACCACATGTCACGCCAGGCCCGCTACCGGGCGCTGAACAGCGCGATCCTGGAACAGCGCGCCCAGCGCCCGCTGGAGGTGGACATTGTCGGCCACGAACACCTGCATCACCGCCACGCGGATGTAATGCTGGAAGCCGCGGCGACCTCCTTCCAGGTTCATATCGAGACCCGGCCCGACGTCGCCCACCGGGCCTACAACGCCTCGCTGGTCGCGGCTGCACCGGTCCTGGCCGCTGCCGGCAACACGCCCTACATCTTCGGTCACGACCTGTGGGCCGAGAGCCGCATCCCGCTGTTCGAACAGTCCGTGGAGGTGGGCGGGTTCGCCGACTCGGCGCGGGGGCCGATCCGCCGCGTGACCTTCGGCACCGGATATCTGCACACCTCCATCGGCGAGCTGTTCACCGAGAACCTCGAACACTTCCCGGTACTGCTGCCGGTGGCGCTGGACGAGCCAGCCGACCAGCTGGCCCACCTCGCCTTCCACAACGGCACCATCTGGCGCTGGACCCGACCGATCGTCGGCTGCGATGCCGATGGCCACCGCAGCCTGCGCCTGGAATTTCGCTGCCTGCCGGCAGGCCCCTCGCTGATCGACATGCTGGCCAACACGGCCTTTGCACTGGGACTGATCGAACACCTGGTGGCCGAGTCGCCGGACGGGGCCCTCGAGACCCCGTTTTCCGAGGCACGCGACAACTTCTACAATGCAGCCCGGAAAGGCTTGGACGCCCGCCTGCGCTGGGGCCATCGCGACCCCGTCCCGGCACCACGCCTGATCACGCGCGACCTGCTGCCCCGCGCGGCCGAGGGCCTGGAACACCTGGGCATTGATTCCGGCGAACGCGACGCCCTGCTCGGCATCATCGCCGCACGCGTGGCCAGCGGCCAGACCGGCGCGCGCTGGCAACGCGACTGGGTCGCACGTCATGGTCGCGACTGGCCCGGGCTGGTCCGGGCCTATCGCGGCTGGCAGAACACCGGCGCACCGGTCCACACCTGGGGCCTTTGAGGAAACCCGTGACGCAAATGATCAACGAACACTTCGAACTGCCCGACGGCTTCCTCGAGGCCACGCCCGAGACCCTGCACCAGTGCGTCCCCGGCCCGGCCCTGATCCACCTGGAGGGCCAGCGCGAGCCCGCGGTGGCCGTGGTCCTGCTGCTACACGGCAACGAGCCGGTGGGCCTGCACGCGGTGCAGCAGCTCCTGCGCCACTACACCGGGCGCCCGCTGCCGCGTTCGCTGACCCTGGTCGTGGGCAACCCGCAGGCGGCGGCCCTGAACCAGCGCCACCTGGACGACCAGCCCGACTTCAACCGCATCTGGCCCGGAACCGAACAAGGCGGTTCGCGCGAAGCCGATGTCTTTGCCGAGCTGTGCCGGCGCCTGGAGAGCCGCGGCCTGTTCGCCGCGATCGATCTGCACAACAATACCGGGCGCAACCCCCACTACGCCTGCATCAACCGCCTGGATGCGCCGTTTCTAAACCTGGCGGCGCTGTTCGGGCGCACGGTGGTCTACTTCACCCGGCCACGCGGCGTCGCCTCCATGGCGCTGGCACGGATCGCACCGGCCGTCACACTGGAATGCGGCCACCCCGAGGACACGGCCGGCGTGGACCACGCGCGCGAGATGATCGACGCGGTTCTGCACCTGGACCATTTCGCCCAGCAGCCGCCACGCGAAGGGGCCATCGAGATCTTCCATACCGTGGCCCAGGTCCGGGTCCGGCCGGGGCTGCAAGTCGGGCTGGAGGCACAGCACGACATCCGCCTGGAACCCGACCTGGACGGCCTGAACTTCCAGCTTTTACCCGCCGGATCGCGCCTGGTAAACGTGCACGAGGATGCCGACGAGCCGCTCGTCGCGATCGCCGAGGACGGTTCGGAGGTGACCGGGGAATATCTGGAGCGGGCCGGTCAGGAGATCCGCCTGAAGCGCCAGGCGATGCCGTCCATGCTCACGCTGGACACCCGCGTGATCGCCCAGGACTGCCTGTGCTACCTGATGGAGCCGCTGACACTCTGATCCCGCCGCTGTTCGCGACGGATTCGAATCCGGCTCAGGCGTCGCGTTCGACGCGCTCGAGGACCTGGGCGACGTGATCGCCCTTGCGGTAATTCGGGAGGTCGCGCTGCATGTCGGCCAGCGCCTCTTCGCGGGCCTGTTCGCTGTCGTACCAGCGATAGGATTCCCAGTCCGGCCCCAGCAGGTGCGGCATGGCCATGGTGCTGCCTTCCGGCAGGCGGATGCGGATTCCGTAGCGTTTCATGGATTCGTCCGAGGTTGCTTCCTTGAGGGGTCGCCCGCGTGCACGCACACGACCCGGCGCGCAGTCTATCCGAGCCCCTGAAGACCGGCAATACAGGCACCGGCCCACCAGCGCCCCAAACGAAACAGGGGCTGTCATCGGCATGACAGCCCCTGTCCGGGATTCGGTGGTGGCTACGCCCTGATTCGAACAGGGGACCCCATCATTATGAGTGATGTGCTCTAACCAGCTGAGCTACGTAGCCACGCGGGCTGCGAATTCTCCGGAGGCCGGCGCATAAAGTCAAGCCAGCGCGGCGGCCGGCGGGGCTCAGATCTGCAGGCGCTCGACCACGCGGCCGTTCTTGAGGTGTTCTTCCAGGATCTCGTCGATGTCGCGTTCGTCCTGGTAGGTGTACCAGACGCCCTCCGGGTAGACGACCGCGACCGGGCCCTCGTTGCAGCGGTCCAGGCAGCCGGCGGTGTTCACCCTCACCAGGCCCTTGCCGTGGATGCCCATAGCCTTGGCCTGGTTCTTGGCATAGGCGCGCATCTCGGTCGCCCCGTGGTCCTCGCAACAGTTGCCGTCCTCGCGGCAGTTGGTGCAGAAAAAGATATGGCGCTGGTAGTAGCCCATGGAAGTCTCCGGTGATCCCTGCGACTCATGATAACGCTGCCACCGGCAAAACGGCGGGTGGCAGCGTGCGCTGTCCGTACATTCAGCGGAAGCGGTAGACCAGGCTCACGTCCGTGATGGTGTCGGTATTCTCCACGCCCGGCTCGACGTCGGTATTGTGCTTCACAGTGAAGCTGGTACGCAGGGACATCCGGCTGGTGACGTCCGCGGTCAGGGCGAGGATGTTCTCGATCTCGGTATTGTCGCCGCCGGTCAGGATCAGCAGCTCGTCGGTGAGGCGGGCGTTGTCGCTGATGTCCCAGCGCAAGTTGCCGGCCAGGCGTCCGACCGGTTCGCTGTCGGTTTCCCCGGTCGTGCGGATGCGCACCTGGCGCATACCGGCGCCGACCTCGCCGTCCAGCCGCACCCGTTCGCCGTCGATCAGGCGACGACCGTAACCGGCCGTGGCCGAACCCTGGTAGTCATAGTTGCTAAAGCGGTCACGCTCGTAGCGCAGCGCCCCGAACAGGTAGTCGTGCTCGCCGAGCTTGCGGTCCGCCTGATAACCGGCGATGTAGCGCTGGCCGGTGGTCTCGTCGTCCTCTTCGTGGAAGTACGCGTCCAGGCGGATGCGATTGCGCCAGTCGATGGTCGTGTGTTCCGCGCGGAAACGGCCCGTGGCCGTGGTGGACTCGGTGTTCCCGGTGGTCTTGGAGGCCCCCAGCTCGATCGTCGACTGCCAGCCTTCCGCCTCCCAGGCCAGCCCTTGCGAGACTGGTATGCTCAACAGGATGAGCGAGGCAAACGCAGACCCGACGGGCCGGAACGAACGCACGAGCATGGGAAACCTCCCGGAATCGAATGAGGGCAAGACCCTAGCAAAGCCGCTCGGCGCATCGGACCAGCCCCTGAGATTCCGGGGGCTTTCCGCCGCCGACCAGTGTGTGCACTGCGGCCTGTGCCTTCCGCATTGCCCCACCTATGGCTGGCACGGCGTCGAGGGGGACTCGCCACGCGGGCGGCTGACCCTGATGCAGGGGCTGGCCCAGGGCCGACTGGAGCCGGAATCCGAACGCCTGCGCAGCCACCTGGAGGGCTGCCTGGGCTGCCGTTCCTGCGAGGTGGTGTGCCCGGCCCGCGTGCCCTTCGGGGCACTGATGGACCGCGCTCGCGAGATCCTGACCGAACACCCCGCCACGCCCTCGCGCGCGAAGGGCTGGCGCCAGACGCTCCAACATCAGGCCCTGCTGCACCCAAGCCTGCGCAGCCTCGGGGGACTGGCGGCGCGCACCGGCGCCCGCCTCGGTGTGGACCGACTGCTGCCACGCGGCGGCTGGGAACGCAGTCTCGCCCACACCCGCGACTCCCTGGTACCCGCCCCCCGACTGCACGCGACCGCGAGCCCGGATACGGCCGATGCCTTGCTGTTCACCGGCTGCATGGACCGCTTCTTTACCGGCCCCGATCTCGAAGCCGCTCTGGCGGTCCTCGACGCCCTCGGCGTGCGCGTGGCCATCCCCCAGGACCAAGTCTGCTGCGGGGCGCTGGACCAGCACACCGGCCACCGCGCGGCGGCGCAGGCGCTGCGGGCGCGGAATGGCGAGGTCTTCGGCACCCGCGAGGTACCGGTGATCGCGCTGGACAGCGGGTGCGAGGCCACGCTGCGCGAATACCCCGAGGGCACACTGGGCGCGCGCAGCCAGAGTCTCACGCGGTTCCTGGCACAGCGGCTGGATGCGGACCCCCAGGGGGACATCTGGGAGGACACCCCGATCCGGATCGCGCTGCATCGGCCCTGCACCCAGCGCAACGTCACCCGCGAGGCCCGGGAGCCGGCCGCGATGCTGGAGCGCCTTCCCGGGGTCTCGCTCGCGCCGGTCAGCGGCGCGCCCAACTGCTGCGGCGCGGGCGGCACCGCGATGCTGACCCAGCCGGCGATGGCGGACGGTCTGGGCAGCGAAACCCTGAAGGCCCTGACCGGTGCCGCGCCCGACGTGATCGTCAGCCCCAATGTCGGTTGCAGCGTGCACCTGCGGGCGCTCGCAAGCCAGCATGCGGGCCAGCCGGAGATCCTGTCACCCGCCCGTTTCCTGGCCCGGCGCCTGAAAAACGGCCCGCGCGGCGACGCCGGGCGCTGATCCGCGCGACTCCTTGCGGTACTCTTGAAGCCTCACCCCGACCCCTCGACCGGAGCGGAACCATGCGCCGACTTTCCCCGCTGGATCATCTGATCAACCAGGCCGACGCCTTCGTCAAGGTTGTCGCCGGACAGGCCCGCTCCACCGGCCGGCCATCTCCGGGCGGGGATGACATCGGGCCGCATCTGGAGGACCACGAACGCGACCTGTCCGTCCGCCTGATGCGGGTCAACCACGCCGGCGAGGTCGCGGCACAGGGGCTGTACCAGGGCCAGATGCTGACCGCCCGCAACCCGGAGATCCGCGGCCACCTGGACCAGGCCTCCCGCGAGGAGGGCGACCACCTGCACTGGTGCGCCCGCCGGGTGCACGACCTGGGCGGTCGCACCAGCCTGCTGGGGCCGTTCTGGTACGTGGGTTCGTTCGGGATGGGCGCGCTCGCCGGGCTGACCGGCGATGCCTACAGCCTCGGCTTTGTCGACGAGACCGAACGCCAGGTGGAACGCCACCTGGACCGCCACCTGGAGCGGTTGCCGGCACAGGACGAGGTCTCCGCGCGCATCCTGGCGCAGATGAAGCAGGACGAGGTGGAACACGGTGCGCATGCGATGGCACTGGGCGGCAAGGCACCCCCGTGGCCGGTGCGCAATATCCTGATGCCGCTGACGTCCAGCATGATGACGCGCACCGCCTACTGGATCTGACCCGCGACGCGGGGAGCCAGATGATCACCGCCGCGTGCCACGCGCGGCGCGCACCGCCTCAGCTCGGGCGGCTCATATTCTTGCCGTAGAAGATCTCCATCATCTCGTGCTTGAGCAGCTTGGAGATGCGTTTGGCCTCCTTGGCCGAGTAGTCGTCCTTGCCCAGCCCGAACAGGTAGCTGTCCAGATCGAAGTCCTTCAGCACCATCTTGGTGTGGAACAGGTACTCCTGGTACACGTTCACATCCACCATCTGGTACTTCTCCTTGGTGTCGCGGGACAGGAAGTCCTGGATCGAGTTGATCTTGTGATCGATGAAGTGCTTCTTGCCGCGCACGTCACGGGTAAAGCCGCGCACGCGGTAATCCATGATCACGATGTCGGACTCGAAGCTGTGGATCAGGTAGTTCAGGGCCCGCAGCGGCGAGATGCGCCCGCAAGTGGACACGTCGATATCCGCGCGAAACGTCGCGATGCCGCCCTCCGGGTGCGCCTCCGGGTAGGTGTGCACCGTGATGTGGCTCTTGTCCAGGTGGCCGACCACGGTCTCCGGCAGCGGGCCGGGGCCCTCGGTGTAGCCGATCTTCTCGGTGGCCACCGGTTCCTCCGAGATCAGCATGGTCACCGACGCGCCCTGCGGATCGTAGTCCTGGCGCGAGATGTCGAGGATATTGGCCCCGATCAGGTGGGCCACGTCGGACAGGATCTGCGTCAGACGCTGGGCGTTGTACGCCTCGTCGATGTACGCGATGTATTCGTCGCGATGCCGGTCACCCGATGCATAGCAGATATCGTAAATGTTGAAGCTCAGGCTCTTGGTCAGGTTATTGAAACCGTGGAGCTTGATCTGCTTCTTGTGACGAGGCATGGCGTGTCCTCTTGGCCCGGGCCGCAGCGAGCGGCGAATTGTAGACGCCCCGGCCCGCCAGTCCAAGGACAGGGCATCCGGTCGGCGCGGGTTCAGCGTCGCGCCGGCCCCTCGATGATCTCGAAGTCGTGGGTCACCTTCGCCGAGGCACCCAGCATCAGCGAGGCGGAACAGTACTTCTCGGCCGAGAGACCGACCGCGCGCCCGACCTGCTTCTCCGAGAGCTCATGGCCGTACACGCGAAAGTGCACGTGGATATCGGTAAAGACCTTGGGCACGGTCTCCGCCCGCGTGCCCTCCACGGTCACCTCGCAGTCCAGCACCTGCTGGCGCGCCTTCTTCAGCATCGCAATCACGTCGAAGCTGGTACAACCACCCATCCCCAGCAGCAGCATCTCCATCGGACGCGCACCCAGGTTGCGCCCGCCGGCATCCGGCGCCCCGTCCATCACCACCGCGTGGCCACTGTCGGTCTCGCCGACAAACGCCACCTGGTCCAGCCATTTCACTTTCACCTGCATCGGGCTCGTCCTTTTGGGAAACACGAATCAATGCCTATACTTCAGAGAGGACTCTACGCAGGGCGGACCTGCCGCACAAAATCGGAGGTCGCCGGGCGGATTTTGTGAACGGGTCCAGCCACCCCCGCGTGCGGGGCACGGGCGCTGCATTAGACTGGCGCACATCCTCAGGAAGCTGATATCGGACGTGACCATGGAAGCCTTGAACAACCCGTTCGTCTACCGCCCGGCGCAGCCGTCGCCCGCGCTGGAGCGTTTTCTCGGCTACTGCCACCGCCGTCAGTACCGCAAGCGCACCACGATCATCCACTCGGGCACGGTACCCGACACGCTGTACTACGTGGTCAGTGGATCGGTCTCGGTACTGGGTGAAAACAACGGACACGAACTGGTGCTCGCCTACCTTAACAAGGGCGAGTTCTTCGGCGAGCTGGGCATGTTCGAGGACGACCCGCGCAGCGCGACCGTCACCACCCGCGAGGACACCGAGACCGCGGAGATCCCCTACACCCAGTTCCGCGAGATCGCCCAGCGCGACCCCGAGATCCTGATGCTGCTGACCAGCCAGATCGCGACCCGTCTGCGCCAGACCTCGCGCAAGGTGATGGACCTGGCCTTTGTGGATGTCACCGGGCGCATCGCCCACACCCTGCTGGATCTGGCCCGCCAGCCGGACGCCATGACCCACCCCGACGGCATGCAGCTGCGCATCACCCGTCAGGAGATCGCACGCATCGTCGGCTGCTCGCGCGAGATGGCCGGACGCGTGCTGAAGGATCTGGAGGAGCGCGGCCTGATCACCGCCCACGGCAAGACCATCGTGGTGTTCGGCACGCGCTGACGCGGCCCCGGCCGGACCAGGCCCGTGGGGGCCTTTATTCGCCGCGGAACAGCTGACCCAGGGCCACGCCCGGATCCTCGGTGCGCATGAAGGCCTCGCCGACCAGGAAGGCATTCACCCCGGCCGCCTGCATGCGTTCGACATCCTCGCGGCTGTGGATGCCGCTCTCGGTGACCAGCAGGGCGTCCTCTGGTGCCTGGTCCTTCAGCTCCAGCGTGGTCTCCAGCCGGGTCTCGAAGCTGTGCAGGTCGCGGTTGTTGATCCCGATCAGGTCGGCGCCAATCTTCTTCGCCCGCTCCAGTTCCTCGGCGTCGTGCACCTCCACCAGCGCATCCATGCCCAGCTCGCGGGTCAGGAAGTACAGCTCGTGCAGCGCCGTGTCGTCCAGCACCGCGGCGATCAGCAGCACGCAGTCCGCACCCAGCACCCGCGCCTCGTAGACCTGGTAGAGATCGATCACGAAGTCCTTGCGCAGGATCGGCAGCTTGCAGGCCACACGCGCGTCGCGCAGATCGCCGTCGCGCCCCTTGAAGAAGTCCACGTCGGTCAGCACGGACAGGCAGGTGGCGCCATGTTCCTCGTAACTCCGCGCGAAGGCCTCGGGATTGAAGTTCGGGCTGATCTGGCCCTGGCTCGGGCTCGCCTTCTTGATCTCCGCGATCACGGCAGGCCGTCCGGCATCGATGTCACGCTGCAACGCCGCGCGAAAACCGCGCGGCGCCGGAGCCGAGCCCATCCAGCCGCGCAGTTCGCGCAATGGCCAGAATGCCTCGCGCTCCTTCAGTTCCTCGCGCTTGCGCTCCAGGATGCGCTGCAGGATATCGGGTACTGCGTTGGCTTCGGTCATTGTGCTTCCTTGTTTGCCAGTCGTGCGCTGGTCGCCTGCAGGCGTTCCAGCCGTTCGCGTGCCGCACCGGTATCGATGGCCCGGGCGGCGGCCTCGATGCCCGCCGCCAGCGTGTCCGCGCCGCCCCCGGCATAGATCGCCGCGCCGGCGTTCAGCAGCACGATGTCGCGGGCCGCGCCCGCCTGCCCGTCCAGTACGTGGCGCAGCATCGCCGCCGAGGCCTCCACACTGTCGACGCGGACGGCATCCAGCGCCGTGGTGGTCAGGCCAAAGTCCTCCGGGCGGATGGTGTACTCACGGATCGCGCCGTCCTTGAGCTCGGCCACCCGGGTGGGCGATCCGATGCTGATCTCGTCCAGGCCGTCCTCGGCGTGGACCACCAGTACGTGTTCGCTGCCCAGTCCCTTCAGTGCCTCGGCCAGCGGGTGCACCCAGTCCTGGGAGAACACGCCCAGGACCTGATTGGGCGCGCCGGCCGGATTGGTCAGCGGCCCCAGCACATTGAACAGCGTGCGCACACCGAGTTCCTTGCGCGGACCGATCGCGTGCTTCATCGCGCCATGGTGGGCGGGGGCGAACAAAAACCCGACCCCCACCTCGTCGATGCAGGCGCCGACCGCCTCCGGCGTCAGGTCGAGGCGAATCCCCAGGTGCTCCAGGACATCGGCGGAACCGGATTTCGACGACACCGACCGGTTGCCGTGCTTGGCCACCCGCACCCCGCCGGCCGCCGCCACCAGGGCGGAGGCGGTGGAGATGTTGAAGGTTCCGGAGGCGTCGCCGCCGGTCCCGCAGGTATCCACCAGCCCAGTGCGCGGTACGTCCACGCGGGTGGCCAGCGAACGCATCACCCCGGCCGCCGCACGGATCTCCTCGATGGTCTCGCCCTTCATGCGCAGGGCCACCAGGAATCCGCCGATCTGGGCATCGGTAGCCTCGCCGGTCATCACCGCCTGCATCACGGCGGTCATGGTCGCTTCGTCCAGGTCGCGGCGCTCGATAAGGGCCGCTATCGCTTGCTGCACGGTCACGGGATCGCTCCTGCGGGAAAATCGAAGCGGCTAGTGTAACGCCCGCGCCGGGGTCCGACGACCGCGCGCCTCCGGCCCGGTCCACCACAACAGGGCCGCGGCCGCCCAGATCACCAGCGAACCGCCGATCAACCACGGCAGATGGTCATCGAGGCGATCCACCAGAAACAGCGCCAGCAACGCGCTGAAGCCCAACTGCAGGAAGGCCTGCATGGCCGAAGCCATGCCCCGTGCGCCCGGATAGCAATCCAGCGCGAGCAGGTTCAGCGAGGGCACGGCCGTCGCCAGGGAGAAGCTGTACAGCGCGAAGGGCAGGGTCACCGCGACCACCGGACCCCCGGTCACGATCCCCAGCGCCACCAGCGCCAGCGAGACCCCGGCCAGCCCCACGCCGATACTGATCGCCAGCGGTGGACTCAGCAGGCTGGCGGTGCGCCCCGCGATGAAGCCGCCTACCACCAGGCCACCCACCAGCGGCAGGAACAGCCACCAGAAGTCCTGTTCCTGCCCGCCCAGGTGGACATAGATCACCGTCGGCGAGGCCGCGACAAACAGAAACATCGCCCCGAACAGTCCGGTATGTACGAGCGCCGGACGCAGGAACGTCGGGTTGCGCAGGGTGCCGAGGTAGCCCCGCAGGATCACGGCCGGACGCCCGGAGGCGCGCCCGACCGGCGGCAGGGTCTCCGGGAGCCAGGCCCGGATCGCGAGCAACAGGAATACCCCATACAGGGTCAGAAACAGGAACACCGAGCGCCAGCCGAATCCGGCCTGCAGGTAGCCCCCGACGATCGGGGCCGCCGCCGGGCCGATCGCGAACATCATGGTAATCAGCGCCAGTACCCGGCGCGCATCGGTGGCCTCGAAGCGGTCGCGCACCACCGCACGCCCGACCACGATCCCGGCCGCCGCGGACAGCCCCTGACCGACCCGCAGCCCGATCACCTGCCAGTACTCGACCGCGAACACCAGCAGCAGCGAGGTGAGTACGTAGCCGGCCAGCGCCCACAGCACCACCGGGCGGCGGCCAAAGGTATCCGACAGCGGCCCCGCAATCAGGGTCGCCAGCGCGAATGCGACCAGGTAGGCCGAGAGGGTCGCCTGCATCGCGCCGGAGTCCACCCGCAGGGCCTCGGCCATCGCCGGAAACGAGGGTAGATAGGTATCCAGCGAGAACGGCGCCAGCATCGACAGCGGCGCCACCAGCAATGCAAAGCGCAGGCGGGTGCGGCGGGCCTGGGTCACGCCGGCTGGGGCAGGCGGCTCAGGAAGTTGTCGAGCAGTTCGTGGCCCTGTCGGGTCAGGATGGATTCCGGGTGAAACTGCACGCCCTCGACATCCAGTTCGCGATGACGCAGGCCCATGATCTCGTCACGCGCGCCGTCCTCGCGTTCGGTCCAGGCGGTGACCTCCAGGCACTCCGGCAGAGTCGCGGCCTCGACCACCAGCGAGTGGTAGCGCGTGGCCTCCAGCGGGTTCTCGAGCCCGGCGAACACCCCGACCCCGGTGTGATGCACCGGCGAGGTCTTCCCGTGCATGATCTCGCGGGCCCGCACCACGCGGCCACCGAAGACCTGGCCGATCGCCTGATGCCCGAGGCAGACCCCGAGGATCGGGATCTGTCCGGCAAAGCGCCGGATCACGTCCAGCGACACCCCGGCCTCGTTCGGCGTGCAGGGCCCGGGCGAGATCACGATCCCCTCGGGCGCCAGATCCGCGATTTGCTCCGGGGTGATGCAGTCATTGCGGTGCACCACCACCTCCGCCCCCAGCTCGCCCAGATACTGGACCAGGTTGAAGGTGAACGAGTCGTAGTTGTCGAGCATCAGGATCATGACGAACGTCCCTGGAGAACGGAATAAACGGGTCCGCCGCGTGAATCCGTGTTCACGCGCGCGCACCGGACAGGCTTCAGCATAACCCGACCCCGGGCCCGCTGCCCCGCAACCGCATCGGCACGGGCGAAACCGGGCGGACTCATCGTGGCAGCAGCAGCGCGGCCAGCAAGGTGCCGTCCGCGGCTTCCAGACGGTGCCCGCCGGGGCTGGGCAGGGTATGCGCCCGGCCACGCAGGGCCGGGAGGCGGTTCATGTCCTGGCTGGCGACATCCACCCAGGGGTCGGCCAGGCGCACCACCGACACGTAGCGGATGGGCGGGTGTTCCCGCGTGTTCAGCCACTCCAGGTGGGCCGCGTCCGGCGAGGCACCCTCCGGCCCCCACAGGCCCTCGCGCCGGTGCATGCCCTTGAGCCCGGCAAACGGGGCGTACAACCCCAGTGCGGAATCGGCCAGCGCGTCGGTCACCGAACGCGCCAGGGCGGACCAGCCACCCCCGGCATGCGGTGCGGAAAAGGTTATCAGCGTGGAGACGGCCGGGTGTGGCTGGCGCACCAGCAGCTCGCGCGCCACCACCCCGCCACTGGAGTGCCCGACCAGGACCAGTTCGCGACCGGGATGGCGCCGGGCCAGGCCCGCAACCACCTGCCCCAGCGCGCGCGCCCGTTCGGGCGGTATCACGCCCGCCGGAAGATCCACGGTGTAGAACTGGCGCGGCGCCGGATCCGGCGCGCGATCAAACCACGGGGCCTCCGGCCGGGCCCGGGCACGGCCGCCATCGGCGTAGCCGGCGGCATTCAGGGCCGCGGTGACCCCCGCCTGGCGAAAGCCGTCGCCCTGGTCCCAGCCCCCGGGCACCAGCACCACGATCTGCGCCGCGGCCAGGCCGGGCAGCAGGGCGAGCACCAGCGTCAGAAACAGGATGCGAAGACCGCCGCGCATGGTCCGTCCCTCAGTGGCGGTGGCGGCGCGGCCCCAGGCCGCCGAGGGCCGTCTCGGCCGCGCGCACCACCGCCCGCCCCTTGTTCAGGGTCTCCTGCCACTCGCTTTCCGGCACCGAGTCATGCACCACGCCGGCCCCGGCCTGGATGTGCAGTTCGCCGTCGTGCAGGACCGCCGTGCGGATCGCGATCGCGGTATCCATGTTCCCGGACCAGGACAGATAGCCCACCGCGCCGGAATACGGCCCGCGCTTGACCGGCTCGAGTTCGTCGATGATCTCCAGCGCGCGGATCTTCGGCGCGCCGGAAACGGTCCCGGCGGGGAAGGTCGCGCGCAGCACGTCCATCGGCGAGTGTCCCGGGGCCAGCCGGCCCTCCACATTGGAGACGATATGCATCACATGCGAGTAGCGCTCGATGCTCATCGTGTCAGTCACCTCCACCGAGCCGATCTCGCAGACCCGGCCGACATCGTTGCGCCCCAGGTCGATCAGCATCAGGTGCTCGGCGCGCTCCTTCGGGTCGGCCAGCAGCTCGGCCTCCAGCGCGCGATCCTCCTCCTCGGTGCGCCCGCGCGGGCGCGTGCCGGCGATCGGGCGCACGGTCACGCGGTCGTCCTCCAGGCGCACCAGGATCTCCGGGGAGGCCCCGACCACGTGGTGATCGTCGAGGTCGAGGTAGTACATGTACGGGGACGGGTTCAACGCGCGCAGGGCGCGGTAGAGATTCAGCGGCGGCGCGGAGAACGGCACGCTCATGCGCTGGGCCAGCACCACCTGCATCACGTCCCCGTCCATGATGTATTCCTGCGCCCGCGCGACTGCGGCCTGATAGCCCTCGGCCGACCAGCCGGACACGTACTCCGGCACCGCGTGTGGATGCGGCGGATCCTCCGGCGGGACCAGCGGCTCGCCCAGGCGGGTCTCCAGCTCGTCCAGACGGGCGGCCGCCGCGATCTGGCCGTCAGCCTGCGTCGCATCGGCGTGCACCACCAGGTACAGGCGGCCGGAGAGGTTGTCGTAGACCACGACCTCCTCCGAGACCATCAGCAGGATATCCGGAAGCCCCAGGGCATCCGGCTTCTCCGGCCCCTCCAGGCGCGGCTCGATCAGGCGCACCGTCTCGAAGCCGAAGTAGCCCACCAGGCCCCCGGTAAAACGCGGCAGGCCCGGCAGTTCGGCGGCCTTGAAGCGGGCCTGATAGGCCTCGATCCAGGCCAGCGGGTCGGCCTCGGTGGTCTGCTCGACCACCTCGCCGTCGGTCTCCACGGTGATCTCGTGGCCGTGCACGCGCAACCGGGTGCGCGCCGGCAGGCCGATGAAGGAATACCGCCCCCAGCGCTCCCCGCCCTGCACCGACTCGAACAGGTAGGAATACGGCCGGTTGGCCAGCTTGAGAAAGATGGACAGCGGCGTCTCGAGATCCGCCAGGACCTCGCGCACCAGCGGGATGCGGTTATAGCCCTCGCGGGCCAGCTGATCGAACTGTTCGGGGGTCATCACAACGGTTCCTGACAAGGGGGACGAGTGGCGCGGCGGTTCATTCGCCGTCTCGCCATCGCCCCGTTGTCCGGTCCGTTGCCGACATCATGGATCACGCTGCCCGCGCGGGCAGCAGGCCCGGCAGCTCATCCAGCCGGTCGAGCACCGCATCGGGGTTCTCGTCACGGATATCCTTGCCGTGGTTGTAGCCGTAGGTCATGCAGACGATCTGGAAGCCGGCCGCGCGCGCGGCCTTCACGTCGCTCTTGGAGTCCCCGACCATCAGCGACTCCGATGGCTCCACGCCCAGCTTCTCCGCCGCGTGCAGCAGCGGCGCCGGATCCGGCTTCTTCTGCGGCAGGGCGTCACCGGCGACCACGATCTCGAAGTCGTCAAGGATGCCCTTCTCGCGCAGCAGCGGCACGGTGAAACGCTCGGCCTTGTTGGTCACGCAGCCCAGGCGATACCCCGCGGCCTTGAGCTGGTCCAGCCCCTCGCGCACGCCCGGATAAAGCGGCGAACGCCCGGCCGTGTTCTGCTGGTAGATACGCATGAACACCGGCAGCGCACGCGCGAACTGCTCCGCGTCCGGCTCGCCGTCGAGATCGTTGACCAGCGCGCGCTGGACCAGCCGTTCCACACCGTTGCCGACCCAGTTGCGCACGGCCGGCTCGCCGCGTTCGGGCAGACCCAGCTCGCGCATCATCGCATCCACGCTAAAGGCCAGGTCCGGCACGCTGTCGATCAGCGTGCCGTCCAGGTCGATCAGGATCATGCGGGGGCGGTTCAGGGACATCCCGGTCTCCGATAGCCGTCGATTCAGGCCTTGGCCAGCTCGTCGCGCATCTGCTGGATGATGCTGTCGTAGCGGTTCGGGTCGGCGTCGCTGCCGGCACCGAAGATCGCGGACCCGGCGACGAAGGTATCGGCACCGGCGGCCTTGATCTCGCGGATGTTGTCGGCCTTCACGCCACCGTCGATCTCGAGGCGGATGTCACGCCCGGAGTCGTCGATCATCTTGCGCGCGGCGCGCAGCTTGTCCAGCGTGTTCGGGATGAACTTCTGGCCGCCAAAGCCCGGGTTCACCGACATCAGCAGGATCATGTCGACCTTGTCCATCACGTATTCGAGATAGGACAGCGGGGTGGCCGGATTGAACACCAGCCCGGCCTTGCAGCCCTCGGAGTGGATCAACTGCAGGGTGCGATCGATGTGGTCCGACGCCTCCGGATGGAAAGTGATGTAGCTGGCACCGGCCTGGGCGAAGTCCGGGATAATGCGATCCACCGGCTTGACCATCAGGTGCACGTCGATCGGCGCGGTCACGCCGTGCTTGCGCAGGGCATCGCAGACCAGCGGGCCGATCGTCAGGTTCGGCACGTAGTGATTGTCCATCACGTCGAAGTGCACGGTATCGGCACCGGCCGCCAGGACGTTGTCGACTTCCTCGCCCAGGCGGGCAAAGTCGGCGGACAGGATGGACGGGGCAATGAAATCGGGTTGTGCCATGGGAAGCCTCGCAGGAATCTCGGGTGAAGCAGGACCGACCGTCGGTCGCGCTCTCGGAACCGCGAAACTTTACCGGATGCCGCCATGCCAGGCAAAAGCCGGCAGGCATGACCGGCCCTCCAACGCAAACGGGCCGGGGTTTCCCCCGGCCCGTGGACGGCTTGCGCCGGCCTTCGACAAGGCGCCCGAATCAGTTGAACTCGGCCGCGATGTAGCTGGACAGGTTGGCAATGTCATCGTCGCTCAGGCCCTGGGCCTGCGGGCGCATCAAGGCCGTGTGGTCACCCACTTCCTCGCCCGCGCGATAGCGTTGCAGCAGGTCTGCCAGGTAGTCCGCATCCTTGCCCACCAGCGCCGGAAATATCGCCTGACCCTGGCCCTGGGCACCGTGGCAGCTGGCGCAGGTGTTCTGGTACTTGGACTGACCGGCCTGGATATCAGTGGCCTGGGCGGCGCTGGACAGCATCAGGATGCTGCCGGCAATACCGGCCAGCACGAACAGCTTGGTTTTCATTGTTGTGGTCTCCTCGTTCACGATCCTGGACAGGGTCCTCGCCCTGTCTTGAAGCGAACGTTAGCAGGGCTTTCCTGAATGGTGCATTAACATAGAACCAAACAGGGAAATAGCCACAGGCCGCTCCATGGAGCCATTCGAGGGGTCGAAAAATGCGGGCCGGTGCCGTCCTAGCGCCCGTGGATGTAGCGCTCGTCCGACCAGGTCGCCAGCCACTCGGGACGCACCATCACCAGCCCGGTGATCACGATGCCGTTGACCACCGCCTCAGGGAGCACCAGCAGGGCCAGATAGCGCAGGTAGTCACGATAGATATCGCCCCAGGCCAGATCGGTGAACACCCCGTAGATCGCGGCCGAGGCCAGCACGGTGGCCACCACCGACAGGGCACCGCCGAGGAAACCGACGGCATAGAGATAGATGAACATGTGGGCCGGCAGGCGCGCCTCGGACAGCCGCAGCAGCCCCCAGGTCACCGCGACCGGCAGAATACCTGCCAGCAGCACGGTCAGCGGAAAGGCGGCCAGCGGGAGGGCGCCGAACAGGCCCAGGAGTGCCACCACCAGGAAGACCATCAGGATCGCCAGCTGCCAGCCGAACATCAGGGTCACGGTGGTCATGCCGAGGAAGTGCAGGGCCAGCCCGTCCAGGGTCTGCGCCCGCAGGCTCCAGATCAGCAGCAGGCACAGCGTGGCGATCACGAACAGCTGCGCGCGCCCGGGCACGAAGAAGGCCTCCCAGGGCATGCGACGGAGCATTACCACCATGCCAATACCCAACAGCACGGAGGACAGCACGCGGAGCGCGACCGGCAGTTCGCCCGCCCCCTCCACCATGCTCAGTCAGGCTCGCGCACGGCGGCCGCGACGGTGTACTCGCGGCCCTGCTTGACCTTGTCGTAGTTGCCGAACACTTCCTTGAACCCCTTCTCGATGAACCGCCGCAACCCGGTAATGGTTACGACATGGATCCGTCCACCCGGGTTCATCTGCTCGTGGGCGTCCAGCAGGTAGGTGTAGAGCATCTCGCGCCCCACCTTGGCCGGCAGGTTCGAGGTGACCAGATCGAAACGCCGGTCACGGATCTGCGCGAAGCCGTTACTGGTCACGCAGTCCACATTGGTGATGCCGTTCAGCTCGGCGTTACGCCGGCTGTACTCCACCGCCAGGAAGTTGGTGTCCACCAGCGTGCAGTGGCCCTGCGGCGCCTTGCGCGCCAGCGTCAGGCCGATCGGGCCATAGCCGCAGCCCAGATCCAGGCAGGCATCGGTTGGCTCCACCTCGATGCGCTCCAGCAACATCCGCGTGCCATCGTCGATCCGCCGCGGGGAGAACAGCCCCCAGGTGGTGCGAAAACGCAGGTGCTCGCCCGCCAGGGTGTCCTCGAACTCCAGGTCGCGCTTGAGCTCTGTCTGCCGCGCGCGGCGCGCCTGGGGGGTGGGGAAGGCCTCGCTCATGCCTCTCCCTCCCCGACGGCGGCGGCCAAGCCCAGCCACAGGGCCTCGGCGGTGGAGGCCGCGGCACCGGCGTCGTCCTCGCCCGGCAGACCGAGCACGTTGACATGCCCCATCTTGCGCCCCGGACGGGCCTCGGTCTTGCCGTACAGGTGCAGCCGGGCCCGGCCGACCGCCAGCACGCCCCGCCAGTCGGGCGCGCCGGCCGCGGGCCACAGGTCACCCAGGAGATTCACCATCGCGACCGGCACAGTCAGCAGTGCCGGGGCCAGCCCCAGCCCGCAGACCGCGCGCACCTGCTGTTCGAACTGGCTGACGGTGCAGGCGTCCTGGGTGTAGTGCCCGGAGTTGTGCGGGCGCGGCGCGATCTCGTTGACCAGCAGCTCGCCATCGACGGTCAGGAAGAACTCGACCGCCAGCACCCCCTGGTAGTCGAGCCGCTCGGCGATATGCCGGGCGATGGCCGTAGCCCGTTCGCGTACCTCGTCCGCGGCCCGGCCCGGGACCCGCGTCAGGTGGAGGATGCCGTCGCGATGGGCGTTCTCCGCGACCGGAAAGGCCTCGTGGGCGCCGTCCGCCGTGCGTGCCACCAGCACCGAGAGCTCGCGCTCCAGCTCGACCCGGGACTCCAGGACGCAATCCACCTGTCCCAGTTCGACGTGCGCCGCCGGCAGCTCGCCGGCCCCGGCCAGCCGCACCTGACCCTTGCCGTCATAGCCCAGGCGCGCGGTCTTCAGGATCGCGGGAAAGGCCGGCGCGCCGGCATCGTCTTGGACGTCGGGGGTCGCGCCCGCCGGCACGGCCTGCCACGGGGCCACGGCCACGCCGATCTCGCCGAGAAACGCCTTCTCCTCCAGGCGATCCTGGGCGATGGTCAGGGCGCGCGGCCCCGGGCGCAGACAGGCGTGGGCATCCAGCCACTCGACGGCCGGGCGCGGGATGTTCTCGAACTCGGTGGTAATCACCTCGCAGGCCCCGGCCAGGGCCTGCAGGGCATCAGGGTCGTCGAAGGCCTGGCACAGGTGCCGCGCCGCCACCCGCCCGGCCGGACTGGCCGGGTCCGGGTCCAGCACCCACACGGCATAGCCCATGCCCTGTGCGGCCTCCACGAAATAGCGGCCGAGCTGCCCGCCACCGAGCAGCCCGAGAGTCGCAGGGGGCTGGATCATGACGGGTCCGGCGGCAGGGTCTGCCCCAGCACGGCCTGACTCTGGGACTGGCGAAAGGCATCCAGGCGCTCGCGCAGGCCCGGATCGTGGTTCGCCAGCATCGCGGCCGCGAATAGAGCGGCGTTGGCCGCGCCCGCCTCGCCGATCGCGAAGGTCGCCACCGGGATGCCGCGCGGCATCTGCACGATGGACAGCAGCGAGTCCTGTCCCTTCAGGTGGCGCGAGGCGACCGGCACCCCGAGCACCGGCACCGGCGTCTTGGAGGCCAGCATCCCTGGCAGATGTGCCGCCCCTCCGGCCCCGGCGATGATCGCCTGCAGGCCCCGCTCGCGCGCCTGTTCGGCGTACTCGAACAGGAGATCCGGCGTGCGATGGGCCGACACCACCCGGGCCTCGAACGGGACCCCGAGTTCGTCCAGTACCGCCACCGCCCGCTCCATGGTCGTCCAGTCGGAGGTGCTGCCCATCACCACGCCCACCCGGGGCGCCGCCGAATTGCCTGCCATCTCAGTCATGGCCCGAACGATAGCGACCCCGGCCCCACCCGACAAGCCACGCGCACCACGAAGCACCCAAAGAAAAACGATTCACAGGAAGTTAAGAAGATTGGAAGAAAGATGATTTGGGCGCTACTCCTGAACCCTCAGGCGATACACGACCCCGGGCGGGCCCCCGCCCGGCTCTCACCAATAAAACCTTCTAACCTTCCCATCTTCCTGTAGATCGCCCTTGACCTGGCTTTTGTCGTGGTGCGCCAGGCCGGTGGTCGGTAGAATCGCGGCATGACTGACACCCTGCTTGAAAGCCACATCCCCGACCTGGAACGCGTGCATCGTGGCAAGGTACGCGATCTCTATGCGGTGGACGCCGACCACTGGCTGATGGTCACCACCGACCGCCTGTCCGCCTTTGACGTGATCCTGCCCACGGCCGTGCCAGAGAAAGGCCGGGTACTGACCGAGATCACGCAGTTCTGGATGCACAAGGTGGAGCGCGAACTGGGCATTCCCAACCAGTTGACCGATATCCCGCTGGAACAGGTGATTCCGGACCCAACCGTTCGTGCCCCGCTGGAAGGACGCAGCCTGGTGATTCGCCGGCTCGAAGCCCTGCCGGTGGAGGCGGTGGTACGCGGCTACCTGATCGGCTCCGGCTGGAAGGACTACCAGGCCAGCGGCGCGGTCTGCGGCATCCCGCTCCCGGCCGGCCTGGAGCTCGCCTCGAAGCTCCCCGAGGCGATCTTCACCCCCAGCACCAAGGCCGACGTCGGCGACCACGACGCCAATATCGACTTTGATGCCGTCGTGGCGACCATCGGCGAGGACCGGGCGCGGCAGGTCCGCGACGCAGCACTCTCGATCTACGCGATGGCGCGCGACTACGCGGCCGAGCGCGGCATCATCATCGCCGACACCAAGTTCGAGTTCGGCGTCGATGCCGCCGGCACCCTGCATCTGATCGACGAGGTCCTGACCCCGGACTCCTCGCGCTTCTGGCCCGCCGACCGCTACGCGCAGGGCACCAGCCCCGAGTCCTTCGACAAGCAGTACGTACGCGACTACCTCGAGACCCTGGACTGGGACAAGCAGGCGCCCGGCCCCGAGCTGCCCGCCGAAGTGGTGGAACAGACCGCGGCGCGCTATCGCGAGGCCCTGGAGCGCCTGACCCGCGACGCATGAGCCCGACACAGACAGGAGCGCCCCCGCAGGGCCTGTTCGTCACCGGCACCGACACCGGCGTCGGCAAAACCTTCGTCAGCTGTGCCCTGCTGCAGCTTTGGCAGGAACGCGGCCTGCACCCGCAGCCGCGCAAACCGGTGGAGTCCGGCTGCCCACCGGGCCCCGATGGACTGCGGCCCGAGGACGGGATGAACCTGACCCGCGCGGCGGGCCTTCCGGACGCCGCCATCGAGCAGGTCACGCCCTGGCGCTTCCCCGATGCCATCGCCCCGGACCAGGCCGCTGCGAACCAGGGCGTGCGCCTGACGATCGCGGAGCTGGCCGCGGCCTGCGCAGCCGACGGCACGGGCCCGCGGCTAGTGGAGGGTGCGGGGGGCTTCTACTCGCCGCTGTGTACCGATGGCCTGAACGCGGACCTCGCCGAGGCCCTCGGGCTACCGGTCCTGCTGGTGGCCGAGGACCGCCTGGGCACGCTGAACACCTGCCTGCTGACCCTGGAGGCCCTGGAACGACGCGGCCTGCAACTGGCCGGGATCGTGCTGAACCGGCGCCGGGTGGATGCCGACCCGCGCCTCGACAATGCCGCCGCGCTGCGTTCACGCACGAGCGCGCCGATCATCGAGTCAGCGGAAGGCATCACCCGCGCGGCGCTGGTTCAGAAGCTCTCCACCTCGAAGTTGTCCGGGCGCACCCCGCCGGAGGACTCGCGCTCCTGACCGCGGGACTCGGAGGCCGCAGGGGCTTCCTCTTCGTCAACCCGGAACCCGGCCAGGGTCTCGCGCAGGGCACGGGTTCCCTCACGGTCGACGCGACGGGTCTCGATGATATGCACCGGGCGCTGGGATTCGCCGTAGTACGCCTCGTTGAAGTCGTCGCGTACGGTCATGCGCGAGCCGGAAAAGCTCATGCCCAGGTACGCGCCACGCGCCCGCGAGTAGGACAGAAAGTCGGCGGTCGGCGTGGTGCTGCGGCCCGCGCCGACCGGACCGGCGGCCACCGAGGCATCGCCCCCCAGACGAATGGCGGATCCGAACATCGAGTCCACCGCATCCTGGGTGCGCGCGACCATCACCACCTCGGCGGCGTCACCGCCGAACTGCATGCCGAAGCTGACCGAGCCAAGCGAGTAGAACGCCACCGGCGAGTAATCGCCGCGCTCGTCGTCCCAGGCCAGGAACACCCCGATGCCGCCGGACCCCCCCACGAGAAAGGCGCCGCGGGCCACGCGCGGGAAGATCACCACGCCACGGGCATCGCGCAGGTCTTCTTTCAGGGATTCGTACTCGGGATGGGTGACCATGTTCTCCACCGTCGCCTGGGCGCGATCGATGATGTCCTGCGGATCGATCTCGCGGCTGAACGGGTTGGCATGCGCCGTACCGGCCATCGCCACCAGCAACAGCGTCGTCAGGCAGAGAAGGATCAGTCGTTGCATCGCGGAAACCTCCAGAAAGGCCAAGGGAGACGCGGCCACGCGAATGCGTCGGCGTCTCCCTAACGAATACGTTCATCATGGCACAAAAAAAGGGGGCCGAAGCCCCCTTTTTCGTGCTGCAATCCGCAGGATCAGTTGACCTTGGGATCCAGCTCGCCGGACAGGTAGCGCTTGACCATGTCGTCCAGGGAGATCGGCTTGATCTTGGACGCCATGCCGGCGCAACCGAAGGCCTCGTAACGGGCCTGGCAGAGGTCCTTCATCGCGGCGGTCGAGGCCTTCAGGAACTTGCGCGGATCGAATTCCTTCGGGTTCTCGGCCAGGAACTTGCGCACCGCACCGGTGGAGGCCATGCGCAGGTCGGTATCGATGTTGACCTTGCGCACGCCGTGCTTGATGCCTTCCTGGATCTCTTCGACCGGCACGCCGTAGGTCTCGCCCATGTCGCCGCCGTACTTGTTGATGATATCCAGCCACTCCTGCGGAACGGAGGAGGAGCCGTGCATGACCAGATGGGTATCCGGGATGCGGGCGTGGATCTCCTTCACGCGCTGGATGGCCAGGATGTCACCGGTCGGCGGACGGGTGAACTTGTAGGCGCCGTGCGAGGTGCCGATGGCGATGGCCAGGGCGTCGCACTTGGTGTTCTTCACGAAGTCGGCCGCCTCGTCGGGGTCGGTCAGCAGCTGGTCGTGGGACAGGGTGCCCTCGGCGCCGGAGCCGTCTTCCTCGCCGGCCTGGCCGGTTTCCAGGGAGCCCAGGCAACCCAGCTCGCCTTCCACGGAGACACCGCAGGAGTGCGCCATCTCGGAGACCTTGGCGGTCACGTCGCGGTTGTACTCGTAGGTGGCCGGGGTCTTCATGTCGGGCATCAGGGAGCCGTCCATCATCACCGAGCTGAAGCCGGACTGGATGGAGCGCAGGCAGACCGCCGGCTCGGAGCCGTGGTCCTGGTGCAGCACGACCGGGATGTCCGGGTACTGCTCGATGGCGGCGATGATGTTGTGGCGCAGGAAGGGCTCGCCGGCGTACTTGCGGGCACCGGCGGACGCCTGAATGATCACCGGGGAGTCGACCGCGGCGGCCGCTTCCATGATCGAATGGACCTGTTCCATGTTGTTGGCGTTGTACGCCGGCATGCCATAGCCATGCTCGGCGGCATGGTCCAGAAGCTGGCGAAGTGAGATCAGTGCCATGGATTCCTCCTTACGGGATTCGGACTGAGGTAGTGAAAAAGTCGGTTCTTGATTGCGCAACCACCGGGCGGTGCGCGGGTCAGGCCAGTTCGCCGACGCGCACGATCTTCATGGCGTTGGTGCCGCCATGCTCGCCCTGCAGGTCGCCTTTCGTAATGATAACCAGCCCGCCATCCTGCACGACGCCCTCGGCCTTGAGCAAGTTCACCGCCTCACGGTTCACGCTCTCGTGGCTCTCGGGGATCGGGTTCAGGGTGACCGGGTAGACGCCACGATAGAGGGTCATGCGGCGGCTGGTCGACTCGTGCTGGGTGAGCGCGTAGATCGGGATACCCGAGCTGATGCGCGACATCCACAGCGCGGTGGACCCGGATTCGGTCAGCGCGGCGATCGCGTCGACATCGAGATGGTTCGCGGTGTACATGGTCGCCATCGCAATCGCCTCGTCGACCCGGCCGAAGGTCGAATCCATGCGATGGTCGGACTGACGCGCCGCGCGCTGGCGCTCCGCGGCCTCGCAGATCCGGTCCATGCTGGTGACCACGCGTGCCGGGTAGCGTCCGGTGGCGGTCTCGCCGGAGAGCATCACCGCATCCGTGCCGTCCAGCACCGCATTCGCCACGTCGAACACCTCGGCGCGCGTGGGGATCGGGTTCTGGATCATGGTCTCCATCATCTGGGTCGCGGTAATGACCAGACGATTGAGCGTGCGCGCCCGGGTGATCAGAGTCTTCTGCACGCCGGGCAGCTCGGCATCGCCGATCTCCACGCCCAGGTCGCCACGCGCGATCATGATGACCTCCGAGGCGGCAATGATCTCGTCAATCACCTCCAGGGCCTCGGAACGCTCGATCTTGGCACAGATACCGGCTTCCCAGCCGGCGTCCTTCAGCAGGCTGCGCGCCAGATGCAGATCCTGGGCGGAACGCGGGAAGGAGACGGCCAGGTAGTCCACCTGCAGCTCGGCGGCCAGGCGGATGTCCTCGCGGTCCTTGTCGGTGATCGCGGGGGCGGACAGACCGCCGCCCTGGCGGTTGATGCCCTTGTTGTTGGACAGCTCGCCACCGACCTCGACGGTGGTCTCGATCCGGCTGCCATTGACCGCCGTGACCTTGAGCACGATGCGGCCGTCATCCAGCAGCAGGATGTCGTCCGGCACCACGTCCGCCGGGAGTTCCTTGTAGGTCAGACCCACTTGGGTAACATCGCCCGCATCGCGATCCAGTTCGGCATCCAGGGCGAAGGGCGCGCCCTCTTCCAGATGCACCTTGCCCTGCTGGAAGCGGTCGATGCGGATCTTGGGGCCCTGCAGGTCGCCGAGGACACCGACACAGCGGCCGGCGCGCGCAGAGGCGGCCCGCAGCCGCGCCAGGCGCTGGCGGTGGTCATCCGGATCACCGTGCGAGAAATTCAGCCGGACCACATCCACACCCGCCCGGATGATGGCCTCCATGGCCTCGTCGCTGTCCGTCGCCGGCCCCAGCGTGGCTACGATCTTGGTGCGTCTCATCCGCGCGCATCTCCGTCAGCGGAACGGGACAAGGGCCTCACCCCTTGGCTCGCTCTTCCAGGATGGCGACGGCCGGCAGGGTCTTGCCTTCGAGGAACTCGAGGAAGGCGCCACCGCCGGTGGAGATGTAGCTGATACGGTCGGCCAGGTTGTACTTGTCGATCGCGGCCAGGGTGTCGCCACCTCCGGCGATGGAGAACGCATTGCTCTCCGCAATCGCCTCGCCCAGGGCCTTGGTGCCACCGGCGAACTGGTCGAACTCGAACACGCCCACCGGGCCGTTCCAGACGATGGTGCCGGCATTGCGCAGGGCCTCGGCGTAGGTGGCCGCGGTCTCGGGGCCGACGTCGAAGATCATGTCGTCGTCCGCAACGGCGTCCACGGCCTTGGTTTCGGCCGGGGTCGACTCGGAAAACTCCTTGCCCACGGTCACGTCGGTCGGGACCGGGATCTCGCCGCCCTTGGCGCGGGCGGCCTCCATCAGGCGCTTGGACTCGTCGACCAGATCCGCCTCGTACAGCGACTTGCCGACACTGTGGCCCTGGGCCGCGATAAAGGTGTTGGCGATGCCGCCACCGACGATCAGCTGATCGACGACCTTGGACAGCGACTCCAGCACCGTCAGCTTGGTCGAGACCTTGGAGCCACCGACGATCGCCACCAGCGGGCGCTTCGGGGTCTCCAGGGCATGCCCGAGGGCCTCCAGCTCCTTGGCCAGCAGCGGGCCGGCGCAGGCCTGCGGGGAGAACTTGGCCACCCCGTGGGTGGAGGCCTGGGCGCGGTGGGCGGTGCCAAAGGCATCCATCACGAACACGTCGCACAGCGCGGCGTACTTCTTCGCCAGCGCCTCGTCGTCCTTCTTCTCGCCGGCGTTGAAGCGTACGTTCTCGAGCAGGATGACCTCGCCCGGCTTCGCGTCCACGCCGTCGAGGTAGTCGCGTACCAGGCGCACTTCGCGCCCGAGCAGGCCGCCCATGTGCTCGGCCACCGGGGCCAGGGAATCCTCCTCGGAGAACTCGCCCTCGGTCGGGCGTCCCAGGTGCGACATCAGCATCACGGCGGCGCCGCCGTCCAGGGCCTTCTGTACGGTCTCCAGGCTCGCGCGAATGCGGGCGTCGGAGGTGACCTTGCCGTCCTTCACCGGGACGTTCAGATCCTGACGCACCAGTACGCGGCGACCCTGCAGGTCGAGATCGGTCATCTTGATGACAGACATGGGAGTACCTCTCGAAATACGGTTGGAAAGAAAAAGGCTTCGGGCGAGCCCCCGACGGGGCTCGCCCCAGGCCTCTGGGCCCCGGGAAAACGGAAATGGCCGGGCCCCGTGGGGCCCGGCCATCCGGCCTTACTTGGCGACGTGCTCCACCATGCGCAGCATGTTGCAGGTGTAGCCGTACTCGTTGTCGTACCAGGCGACGACCTTCACGAAGGTCGGGTCCAGCTGGATGCCGGCGCCGGCGTCGAACACGGACGGGGCGGTGTAACCACGGAAGTCGGTGGAGACAACCAGCTCGTCGGTGTAGCCCAGCACGCCCTTCAGCTCGCCTTCGGAGGCCTTCTTCATGGCCGCGCAGACGTCGTCGTACTTGGCATCGCCGTTGAGTTCCACGGTCAGGTCGACCACCGACACGTCGGAGGTCGGCACGCGGAAGGCCATGCCGGTCAGCTTCCCGTTCAGTTCCGGCAGCACCTTGCCCACGGCCTTGGCGGCACCGGTGGAGGACGGGATGATGTTCTCCAGGATGCCGCGGCCGCCACGCCAGTCCTTCATGGACGGGCCATCGACGGTCTTCTGGGTCGCGGTGGCGGCGTGCACGGTGGTCATCAGGCCACGCTTGATGCCCCAGGTGTCGTTCAGCACCTTGGCCACCGGGGCCAGGGCGTTGGTGGTGCAGGACGCGGCGGAGACCATGGTCTGGCCCGCGTAGTCACCGTGGTTCACGCCATAGACGAACATCGGGGTGTCGTCCTTGGACGGGGCGGACATCACGACCTTCTTGGCGCCGGCATCCAGATGCTTCTGGGCGGTCTCGGCGGTCAGGAACAGACCGGTGGACTCGATCACGATATCGGCGTTGATGTCGCCCCATTTCAGCGCGGCCGGATCCTTCTCGGCGGTCAGGCGGATGCGGTTGCCGTTCACCACCAGGTGATCACCGTCGACGCTGATGTCACCGTCGAAGCGGCCATGCACGGAGTCGTAGCGCAGCATGTAGGCCAGGTATTCCGGATCCAGCAGGTCGTTAATGCCGACCACCTGGAGGTTCGGGAAGTCCTTGGCGATGGCGCGGAAGGCCATGCGGCCGATGCGACCGAAGCCGTTGATACCAACCTTGATAGACATGGAAGTCTCCTCTCTATTGCTTATGCGAAATCGATTCGGGCTCAGCCCTTCATCACGTCACGCGCGACCTGGGCGACGTTCTCCGGCTTGAAGCCGAAGTAGTCGAACAGGGCCCCGCCCGGGGCAGACTCGCCGAAGCGGTCCATACCGAACACGGCGCCGTCCAGACCGGTGAACTTGTACCAGCCCGCGGTGGCGCCGGCCTCGACGGCCACGCGCGTGCGCACGGCAGCGGGGAGAACGGCTTCGCGGTAGGCCGGGTCCTGTTGCTCGAACAGCTCGACACAGGGCATGGACACCACGCGGACCTTCTTGCCCTCGCCGGCCAGTTCGTCGGCGGCCTGCACGGCCAGCTCCACCTCGGAGCCGGTGGCGATGAAGATCAGGTCCGGGGTGCCGTCGCAGTCCTTCAGCACGTAGCCACCGCGGGCGATGTTGGCGAGCTGCTCGCCATCACGCTCCATGTGCGGCAGGCCCTGGCGCGACAGAATGAACGCGGACGGGCCGTCGGTGCGCTCGATACCGGCCTTCCAGGCCACTGCGGTCTCGACCGCATCGCAGGGGCGCCAGACGTTCAGGTTCGGGATCAGACGCAGGCTCGGCGTCTGCTCGATCGGCTGGTGAGTCGGGCCATCCTCGCCCAGACCAATGGAGTCATGGGTCAACACGTACATGATGCGCTGTTTCATCAGCGCGGACATGCGGATCCCGTTACGGGCGTAGTCGGAGAAGATCAGGAAGGTACCGCCGTACGGGATGAAGCCACCATGCAGGGCGATGCCGTTCATGATCGCGGCCATGCCGAACTCGCGCACACCGTAGAAGACGTAGTTGCCGGCGGCATCGTCACGGGTCACACCCTTGGAGCCGCTGTACATGGTCAGGTTGGAGCCGGCCAGATCAGCGGAGCCGCCCAGCAGTTCCGGGACGGCCGGGGCCATGCCGGCGATCGCGTTCTGCGAGGCCTTGCGCGAAGCGATCTTCTCGGCCTTCTCGACCGTCTGCTTGATGTAGGCGTTGGCCTTCTCACTCCAGTCGGACGGCAGGTCGCCCGCCATGCGCCGCTCGAACTCGGCCGCCAGCTCGGGGTGCGCCTGCTTGTAGGCGGCGAAACGCTCCTTCCATTCGGCCTCCGCCTTGGCACCCTTGTCCTTGGCGCTCCAGCCCGCGTAGATGTCGTTCGGGATCTCGAACGGGCCGTGCTCCCAGCCCAGTTCCTTGCGGGTCAGGGCCACTTCGTCATCGCCCAGGGCAGCGCCGTGGCACTCTTCCTTGCCGCACTTGTTCGGGGAACCGAAGCCGATCACGGTCTTGCAGCAGATCAGGCTCGGCTTGTCGCTGTTCTTGCGGGCCTCCTCGATCGCGGCCTTGACCGCGTCGGCGTCGTGACCATCCACGCCGCGCACCACGTGCCAGCCGTAGGCCTCGAAGCGCCCCGGGGTGTCGTCGGTGAACCAGCCCTCGACCTCGCCGTCGATGGAGATGCCGTTGTCATCCCAGAACGCGATCAGCTTGCCCAGGCCCAGGGTACCGGCCAGCGCGCAGCTCTCGTGGGAGACCCCTTCCATCATGCAACCGTCGCCGAGAAAGGCGTAGGTGTTGTGATCGACGATGTCGTGGCCCGGCTGGTTGAAGTGGGCGGCCATCATCTTCTCGGCCAGCGCCATGCCGACCGCATTGGAGATCCCCTGGCCCAGCGGGCCGGTGGTGGTCTCGACGCCCGCGGTGTAGCCGTATTCCGGGTGGCCCGGGGTCTGCGAGTGCAGCTGACGGAACTGCTTGATCTCGTCCATCGGCAGGTCGTAGCCGGTCAGGTGCAGCAGGGAGTAGACCAGCATGGAGCCGTGGCCGTTGGACATCACGAAGCGGTCGCGATCCGGCCAGCTCGGGTTCGCCGGGTTGTGCTGCATGTAGTCGTTCCACAGCACCTCGGCGATATCAGCCATCCCCATCGGCGCGCCCGGGTGACCGGAATTGGCCTTCTGAACCGCGTCCATCGACAGGGCGCGGATGGCGTTGGCAAGCTCTCTACGGGTCGGCATGCTGATCTCCTGCTCTAAGTAGTGTTGGGTTTGGCTGATGGCGGGCGGCGGCGCGAGGCGCCAGCGGCGGCCGACCCGGACGAGTCGGTCGAAACCAGGGGCTCACGGTTATATCGGCCGGCGTTGCAGTGCGCGGCGGCCCGAGCAGCCTGCGGGGCAGGCGCTACCCGACTGCGCGAACACGCGGCGGGCGGCCCTCCCCATCAAACGCGGTGCATTTTGGCCACTTTCGCGCACCGGGGCAAGTCGCCCCCAGACCGCGCCACGCCGCGCCATCGCCACCGGCGCGGAGGCGCATGCCCCTACCTTTGCCGGGGAGGGGCTTAGAAAAATGCCGCGAGTCGCGTTACACTAGCGGTCGTTTTGCGCAAAACTAAATGGAAACGACCATAAAGGAACGCCTAATGTCCAACGATTATATTTTCACTTCCGAATCGGTCTCTGCGGGTCACCCCGACAAGATGGCCGACCTGGTCTCCGACACCATCGTCGACGCCATCATCGAGCAGGATCCGCACGCCCGTATCGCCTGCGAAACCGCCACCAAGACCGGCATGGTCATGCTGCTGGGCGAGATCACCACCGGGGCGCAGATCGACTACGAGAAGCTGGTGCGCGAAACGGTCTGCGAGATCGGCTACGACGACTCCGACAAGGGCTTCGACGGCAAAACCTGCGCCGTGCTGAACGTGCTCGGCGAGCAGTCCCAGGACATCGCCATGGGCGTGGACCGCGACGTCTCCGACCGCGCCACCCAGGGCGCCGGTGACCAGGGTCTGATGTTCGGCTACGCCGCGCGCGAAACCGACACCCTGATGCCCGCCCCGATCTTCTACGCCCACAAGATGGTGCGCATCCAGTCCGAACTGATGAAGAGCGGCAAGCTGCCGTGGCTGCGTCCGGACGCCAAGAGCCAGGTCTCCCTGCGCTATGAAGACGGCAAGCCGGCCGGCCTGGACGCGGTGGTCCTGTCCACCCAGCACAGCCCGGACATCTCGCAGAAGGACCTGAAGGAAGCGGTCTACGAAGAGATCTTCAAGAAGGTCCTGCCCGCCGAGTGGCTGAGCCAGGTCTCCGACGACCAGATCCACATCAACCCGACCGGCAAGTTCGAGATCGGGGGCCCGGTGGGTGACGCCGGCCTGACCGGCCGCAAGATCATCGTCGACACCTACGGCGGCATGGCCCGTCACGGTGGTGGCGCGTTCTCCGGCAAGGACCCGTCCAAGGTGGACCGCTCCGCAGCCTACGCCGGCCGCTACGTGGCCAAGAACATCGTCGCCGCCGGCCTGGCCGACAAGTGCGAGATCCAGGTCTCCTACGCCATCGGCGTGGCCGAACCGACCTCGATCACCATCGACACCTTCGGCACCGGCAAGCTGGACGACCGCAAGATCGAAGGCTTCGTCCGCGAAGCGTTTGACCTGCGCCCGTGGGGGCTGGTCCAGATGATGGATCTGCTGCGCCCGATCTACAAGGCGACCGCCGCCTACGGTCACTTCGGCCGCGAAGACGTCGACCTCCCCTGGGAGCGTACCGACAAGGCCGAGGAACTTAAGAAGATGGCGGGCCTCTAATAGCACCCGACATTTTGTAAGCGAAATACCCATCCGGCTGAGGAGCGCTGCAGCGGTTCCACCGTCAGGCTCAGCCGGATGCTCCCCTGAAACGTGAACACGGCGCTCATCCAGATAGACGGAGAAGTTAATCCATGAATGCTGTGATGAACGACAAGAAAACGACCGATTACGTCGTCAAGGACATTAACCTTGCCGAGTTCGGCCGCAAGGAAATCGCGATCGCCGAGACCGAGATGCCCGGCCTGGTCCAGACCCGCGAAGAGTTCGCGGCCTCCAAGCCGCTGAAGGGCGCCAAGATCGCCGGCTCCCTGCACATGACCATCCAGACGGCTGTGCTGATCCAGACCCTGGAAGCCCTGGGTGCCGACGTGCGCTGGGCCTCCTGCAACATCTACTCCACCCAGGACCACGCCGCGGCCGCCATCGCCGACAACGGCACCCCGGTCTTCGCCGTCAAGGGCGAAACCCTGGAAGAGTACTGGGACTACTGCCACCGCATCTTCGAATTCGACGGCGGCGCCAACATGATCCTGGACGACGGTGGTGACGCCACGCTGCTGCTGCACCTGGGCGCCAAGGCCGAGAAGGACCAGTCGGTCATCTCCAAGCCGGAGAACGAGGAAGAAGAGGCCCTGTTCGCCAAGATCAAGGAACGCCTGGCCGAACAGCCGACCTGGTACTCCGACATGCTGTCGAAGATCCAGGGCGTGACCGAAGAGACCACCACCGGTGTCCATCGCCTGTACCAGATGGCTAAGGACGGCGAGCTGGCCTTCCCGGCGATCAACGTCAACGACTCGGTCACCAAGTCCAAGTTCGACAACCTGTACGGCTGCCGCGAGTCCACCGTGGACTCCATCAAGCGCGCCACCGACGTGATGATCGCGGGCAAGATCGCCGTGGTCGCCGGTTACGGTGACGTCGGCAAGGGTGCCGCGCAGTCGCTGGCCGGCCTGGGTGCCACCGTGTGGATCACCGAGATCGACCCGATCTGCGCCCTGCAGGCCTCGATGGAAGGCTTCCGCGTGGTCACGATGGAAGAAGCAGCCGACAAGGCCGAGATCTTCGTCACCGCGACCGGTAACAAGGACGTGATCACCGAAGATCACATGACCCGCATGAAGAACCAGGCCATCGTCTGCAACATCGGTCACTTCGACTCCGAGATCGCCGTGGCCGCGATGCGCAAGTACGAGTGGGAGAACATCAAGCCGCAGGTTGACCACATCATCCTGCCGAACGGCAACCGGATCATCATGCTGGCCGAAGGCCGTCTGGTGAACCTGGGCTGCGGCACCGGTCATCCGAGCTTCGTGATGTCCAACTCCTTCACCAACCAGACCCTGGCTCAGATCGAGCTGTGGACCAAGGGTGACCAGTACGACAAGAACGTCTACGTGCTGCCGAAGCACCTGGACGAGAAGGTCGCGCAGCTGCACCTGAAGAAGCTGGGTGCCAACCTGACCCGTCTGACCGACGAGCAGTCCAAGTACCTGGGTCTGCCGGTGGATGGTCCGTTCAAGCCGGAACACTACCGCTACTGATCGGCCAGCCTCACATTTCAATTCGTTGTTAATGTGAACGCCGGGGCGGGCCGCATGTTCGTGCGGTCCGCCTTCTTTTTGTCTGGAGGACAAACATGTCTGCACAAGAACGCGTCTATAGCGTTGAGTTTTTTCCGCCCAAGGACGAGGCCGGAGCCGAACGCCTGGCCAAGGCCCGCAAGCGCCTGGGCGCCCTGAACCCCGAGTTCTATTCCGTCACCTTCGGCGCCGGGGGTTCCACCCGCGACCGCACGCTGGAGACGGTCCGGGACATCATCGACAACGACGGCTTTCCCGCCGCCCCGCACGTCTCCTGCATCTCCTCCACCAAGGACGAGTTGCGCGAGCTGCTGTCGACCTACCGCGATATCGGCGTGAACCGCATCGTCGCACTGCGCGGCGACCTGCCGTCCGGCACCAAGAATTCCGGTGGCGATTTCCGCTACGCCTCGGAGCTGGTGGAGTTCGTGCGTGCCGAGTTCAACGACCAGTTCAAGATCGAGGTGGCGGCCTATCCGGAATTCCACCCGCAGGCGCCGAACGCCGAAAAGGACCTCGAGAACTTCAAGACCAAGGTGGATGCCGGCGCCGACGCCGCGATCACCCAGTACTTCTACAACGTGGACGCCTACGTCGCGTTCATGGAACGGGTGGAAAAAATGGGCATCACCATCCCGATCATTGCCGGGATCATGCCGATCACCAACTACACCCAGATCGTGCGCTTCTCCGAGATGTGCGGCGCCGAGATCCCGCGTTACATCCGCAAGCGGATGGAAGCCTATGGCGACGACAAGGAATCGATCCGCAAATTCGGGATCGAGGTCGCCACGCGTCTGACCGACGACCTGCTCGACAAGGGCGCGCCGGGAATCCACTTCTATTCGATGAACCAGGCCGGCCCCACCGAACAGATCTGGAAGGCCCTGGACCTCGACAACCGGAAGTAGACTGCATGCGCTGCCCCCGGCTATTGCTCGAATCCGAGGCACTGGTCGAGGGGCAGTCGCTTCCTGCCCCGCAGGACCGGCTCCACTACGCCACCACCGTCCTGCGTCTGAAGAGCGGCGCCCCCTGCCGCGTCTTTGACGGCCTCGGCAACGAATTCGACGCGACCCTCGAACTGAGCGACCGACGCCACGGCACCTTCCATCTGGGCGAACGTGCCGCCGCCCCGACCCATCCCGTGTTTCCGATCCACCTGCTGCAGGGCGTGGCCCGTGGCGACCACATGGACCTCGCCATCCAGAAGGCCGTGGAGCTGGGCGTGCAGTCCATCCGCCCGGTGCTGTGCGAGCGCTCGCGGTCGGCCGCCGCGCACAAGGGGCTGGACAAGCGCCAGCGCCACTGGCAGGGCATCCTGCGCGCCGCCGCCGAACAGTGTGGCCGCAACGAGCTGCCCGAGCTTTTCGAACCCGCTCCGCCGGAGACGGCCCTCGCGGGCTGCGCCGACGGCCTCGGACTGCTGGCCGAAGAGGGGGCCCCCGGGCTGGATGCGCGCCTGGGCGAACGCCACCGCTGGCCCTCGTCGGTCGCGCTCTATGTTGGTCCGGAAGGCGGGCTCACGCCCGCGGAAGCCGAGCATGCTCGGGATGCGGGGTTTCTGGGGGTCGGGATGGGGCCGCGCACCCTGCGCACCGAGACCGCCGCGATGGCCCTGGTCACGCTGGTCCAGTCGCGGCTGGGCGACCTGCGAGGCTGACCGGAAAAGCGGCTCGGAAGTCTAGGCGTGCACCGCAGCGGGGGCGGGAGGGCTCTCAGGCCGGCTGGCCCTCGGCGATCTCCAGCAGACGCTGCTCGAGGATATCCAGGCGCAGCAGGTGCGTCGTCACCCCCGACGCCTTGACGCGCCAGGACCACGGCGTGGCATCGGAATCCTCGAGCGCGTAGATGTTCTGCGGAGTGATCTGCACCGGATGGGGCGTACCGCGAACCTCCAGCGCATAGAACGGCAGGTGATCCGGTTCCATCACCGCCTGCATCACCAGCAAACGCGTGAAACGGCGACGGTCCTCGCCCGTGTCGCGGCCCGGGTCCAGAAGCTGGTTCACGTTAACCACCGGCACCTGCACGTCCTGCCAGACCAGGCTGGGCTCCAGCCACTGAATATCCGGGTGCTCGGAGGCCTGCTCCACCGCCCCCGCCCGCGTCGTGACCTCGAGAAAGGCACTACGCGGCAGCAGGATGGATCCCGCATCCAGCTGCACGATCACGGCCTCGACGGCCTGGGCCTGTGCCTCGTCGCTCATGCGGACACCTCCTGCAGTTGCTCGCGGATCGCATTCAGCAGGTCATTCTCGAGATACGGCTTGCCGAGATACCCGTTGACCCCGAGGCGGTCGGCCCGCTCGCGGTGCTTGGTCCCGCTGCGCGAGGTAATCATGATGATCGGCACATGCCCGAAGTCCGGGTGATCGCGCACGTGCGCGGCGAACTCGAAGCCATCCATGCGCGGCATCTCGACATCCAGCAGGATCAATTGCGGGCGGCGCTCGTCCAGCAGGCCCACCGCATCCAGGCCATCGCGCGCGGTCACCACGTCGTAGCCGTGACGGGTCAGCAGGCGCGCCGTGACCTTGCGGATGGTGATCGAGTCGTCCACCACCATGATCCGTCGGGAACTCGCGCCCTCCGCCGCCGTCTGCGGTGCCTCGGGCAGCGACGCGGCGGCCTCGGCAAAGCGCACCAGCATGCTGAGATCCAGGATGAGCATCACCGACCCGTCGCCCTGCAGGGTGGCCCCGGCCACGCCCGGAATGCGGCTCAGCACCGGCCCCACGGACTTCACCACGACCTCCTGGCTCCCCAGCAGGCCGTCGATGCGCAGGGCGACGCGCCGATCGTCGGCCCGAACCAGCAACAACGGGAACGGGTGATCCGGGAAGTGGTCGATCCCGGCCTGGCTCTCCACGCCCATCAGGTCGCCCAGGCCACGCACCTCGTAGTCCTGGCCGATGTAGTTGTAGGTCGCCTTGCCATCACGCGCGTCGATCTCCTCGGCGCGGGCACGCACGACCCCCTCCACCGACGCCATCGGGACGGCGAAGGTCTCTTCGCCCACTTGCACCAGCAGGGCCTGGGAGATGGCCAGGGTGAACGGCAGACGCATGGTGAAGCGCGAACCCTTGCCGGGCGTCGACTGGATCTCCAGTGTGCCGCCCAGCTGCTTCACGTCGCTGTTGACCACATCCAGGCCAACCCCGCGCCCCGCGACCTGCGAGACCGCGGCGGCCGTGGAGAACCCGGACTGGAGGATCAGTTGCAGGGCCTGGGAGTCGCTTACGTCGGCATCGGCCGCGATGAGGCCCCGCTCGATCGCCCGGGCGCGGATGGCCTCGGCGTCGATGCCCTTGCCGTCGTCGGTCACCTGCAGGCGGATCTCGCTGCCGGACTGTTCCAGGCTGACATCGATCTGCCCCTGCGCGGGCTTGTGCGCCTGCTCGCGCTCGGCCGGTGCTTCAATGCCGTGCGCAATGGCGTTGCGCAGCAGGTGTTCCAGCGGCGAGACCAGCCGTTCCAGCAGGGCGCGGTCAAGCTCGGCCCCCTGTCCGGTAAACTCGACCCGGACCCCCTTGCCCAAGTCCTCGCCCGCCTGGCGTACCACCCGGCGCAGTCGCGGGGCCATGCGGGCAAAACGCACCATGCGCTGCCGCATCAACTGGTCCTGCAGGTCGGTGCCAACGCGGCGCTGCTGCAGCAGGATCCCGCCGGCGTTCTGCAGTTCGTCGCCGACCTCCTGCTTCAGGGCCTCGAGGTCACTGACACTTTCGGCCAGGGCGCGCGACAACTGCTGAATACCGGAATAGCGGTCCATCTCCAGGGGATCGAAGTCGACGGCCTCCTCACCGCTCTCTTCCTCCACCCGGAACAGGATCTGCGCCTCGGTCTCGATCTCGAGCTTGCGCAGCTGGTCGCGCAGGCGGGCGATCGTACGGTCGAGTTCGTCGACCTGTCCTTCGACCCGGCCGACGGTCTGTTCGAAACGACGATGGAACGTCGCCAGCTCGCCGGCATTGTTCACCAGGCTGTCGAGGACCTCGGCGTCCATGCGGACCTGGTCCTGGATGCGCCGGCCTTCGGTCTCCGGCATCTCGTGGGAACGGCGATCGGTCTCGACCACCTGTGCTGTCGCCAGATCGGCGCCGACGGCGTCTTCGGCCGCCGAATCATCGGGCTCCGCGGCATCCGCCTCGCTCGGGTCCACGGGTGCCTCGGCATCCGATTCGCCCGCAGACCAGGCACGCAGGGCGGGCAGCGAGTCACTGGCCGCCTCGTCCATCTGCCAGGCGCCAACTCCGCGCTCGACCAGATGCTGCACGTCGGTCAGGGCACGCTCCGTGAGCTGGAAGAAGCCGTCACGCGGTTCCAGGCCGGTCTCGGTCTCTACGCTCAGGGCGCTTTCCAGGGCGTGCGCAATCGCCCCGACCACGGTGAAGCCGGCCATGCGCGCGCTGCCCTTCAGGGTATGCACCTCACGCTGGAAGGCATTCTGGTCCGGGCCCGGACGGCCGCCGGCCTCGCGCCAGCCATTGAGGGCGGCGAAGGCGGCGTCGAGGATGTCGCGGGCCTCCTCGATGAAGACCTCGGCGAACTCCCAGTCGATCTCCAGCTCGGGCTCCGGCTCGCCGGACACGTCCGGTTCCGTCTCCGCGCCGGACGCGGCGGGCTCGACATCATCGAAGTCCGACGCCTCTTCCTCGTCCGCCTGTTCCTCGGCGCGCAAGAGCTGCTCGGCCGTCGCATGATCCAGCAGGGCGTAGACCTCCGAGGCCCAGGGCGGCGGCTCCAGCACCTTGGCCGGGTCCGGCTCGTCGTCCCCGACCGCATCGGCGACATAGGTCTCGAGCTGACGCAGGAGCGCGACGGCGCCGGCCGGCAACGCCCATTCCATGTCGCGGTGGATGCGGATCAGGCGCTCGAACGGGCCGCAGACCGAGTAGATGCCCCGGATGTCGGCCGTGCGTGCGCTGCCGTTCAGGGTGTGCAGTGCCCGTTCGAGATCGTGATTCGGGACCCGGTCGGGACGCCACTGGGCCTCGTCCAGCCAGCCACGCAGGGTGAGCAGATGGACCTGGGCCTCGGCCGCAAACACCTGCCACAGCTGCGGATCCGTATCCATGCGTGCGGCCACAGGTTCCGCGGGTGCATCCTGCAGGTCGGGTTCGACTGCCGCCGGCTCCTCCGGCGCGATGCCTTCTTCGGCATCCCCTTCCAGCGGTGCGCCCGCCTCCCCCGCCTCGATCACGGCGTCGGCCGCCAGCGAGTCGTCCTCGTCCAGGGCTTCTTCCGTCACCTCGAAGGCGTCGGAGGGAAGTTCGAGATCATCCAGGTCCAGCGGCTCGACGGCCGACCCGGATGCCGACGGCTCTTGCGGGGCGGGCTCCGCGTCCTGCTGCGGCCCGGGCGTTACGGTATCCAGGTCGCCCGGCTCGAGCGCATCCGGCGGGAGATCCGGCACGAACGCGCCCGGGTCCTGCGGGAGCTCCCCGGCCGCCTCGTCCGGGTCCGCCTCGGCGGTATCCGTGATGTCCGTGGTTTCCGTGCCCGCCGGGGTATCGGTGGGGTCCATCCCGTCGAGGGTCCGCGCCAGCGCCTCGAACTCCGCGGCCGCCCCCGGGGGCGCGGCGCGCTCGGCCGCCTCGTCGTCCAGCTCGGCCTCGGGTTCCGGCTCGCCGGCGGCCAGAGCCCGCAGGCGCAGGGCGATGTCGAGGACCGGCGTATCCGGCCCGGTGTCGTCACGGACCTCGGCCACCAGCCCGGGGAGCACCCCGATGGCATCCTCGATCACCTGCAACGTGGCGTGATCGGCCTCGTGGTCCGAATCCAGCAACCGGTTGAGGAACGACTCCACGGCCCAGGCGAACTCGCCCAGGCGCAGGGCCCCGGCCAGGCGGCCCGATCCCTTCAAGGTGTGGAAGGAGCGCCGGATCACCGACAGGCTGTCGAGGTCGGCGGGGTTGGCCTGCCAGAGCGGGAATTGCTGGCGCAGGCTCGCCACCTCCTCGTCCGCCTCCTCGAGGAAGATCTCGAGGATCTCCGGATCGACATCGGGCCCGCGTACCTGGTCGGCCAGCACGGTGTCGTCGAAGGGCAGCGAATCGCGGCCCCCGGCCGGCACCGGGGTGGCCTGGGGAGGGGGCGGCGGTGCTTCGGCATCGGCTGGCGAGGGCTCAGCGGACGGGTCAGGCGACACTTCGGCGGGTTCTTCGTCGGCGGCGCCGAAATCGAAGTCCGGAAGGTCGCCGGGGGCGGACTCGGCCTCGTCGAGCGTGGGCGTCGGCGGTGCTTCATCCGCCACGTCCGGCGCGGCGGCCAGGCGCAGATCCGCGGCATCACCGCCGGAGATTGCGCCAATGCGCTGCAGTGCCGCGATTCCACGCTCGTGGACGCTATCCAGTTCGCGCCAGGGCTGACCGGAGGACTCGAGCGCCACCTCGATGCTGCTGAGCACCTCGGCCAGCGCCTCGATCTCGCCCTCGTCGAGCTCGGTCGCGGCCATGCCAGCGCGGGAATCGAGGTGGCGGATCAGTGGTCCGAGCAGGGCATGCAGGGCCTCGAAGCCCGACATCGACATCGCGCCCTCGATGCGGCGCAGGCCCTCGCGGGCCTCGTCGAGTCCGTCATTACTGGCGTCTGCCCCCGCATCCAGGAATCCGAGGAAGATATCGCGAACCCGGCGCACATCGACCAGGGCCTCCTTGTACACGGCCGCTGCCAGGGCGCGGTCGAATTCAGCCTGTGGCGTTGGGCTGTTGCGCTGGCGGCGCAGGCCCGACTCCAGCAGGGACTCGAGCGCCAGCAGGTGCTCCGCGAGCACCATGTCGACCTGGTCGTCCGCCTCGCCGGCACGTTCCGGCGTCAGCGAGGCGGTCAGGGCGTCGGTATGCTCCTGCCCGGCATCCAGCCCCAGGAGGCTGAGCGTCGAGCCGATACGTTCGACCTGCTCGCGCAGGTTGGCGAGATCCTCGGTCCCGCGCACCGGGGAACGCATCAGCACATCCAGCCGCTCGCGCACCTCGGCAAGGTCGTCTTCCAGTGCCTGGCGCAGGTTGTCGTAGACCGATCGGCCCACGCCGCTGCCACCGTCCTCCAGGCTAAAGTGATCGAGCCCGAAGACCTCGCGCACGGCGAGGGTCTGCTCCCCCTCCGAGGTGGCACAGGCGACATGGAACAGCAGGGTCTTGATCAGGTCGGACGGCGCCTCGTAGGCGGGTTCCGACCCGGGATCACCGGCTTCCACATGGGTCGTCAGGACATTGAGGTAGCGCCCGAGTTCACGATCCACCCGTCCCACCAGCCGGCGGACGTCGGTATCGGCCTCGATACCGCCCTGTGCTAACGCCTCCAGCATCGCCCCGGCGACCCAGAACAGGCGCCGCGCCTCGCCAGCCGGAACTGCTTCCTCGACCACACGCGCAGTCGCCTGCATGCGAGCGGCCGGATCGAGCACATCCTCGCCCCGCACCAGTTCCAGAAGGTCACGCTGGAAGCGGCGGCGCGCCTGTTGCAACACCGGGATGCGCGAGGCCGGATCCTGCACTTCGCCACCGGAACCGACGCGTTCGTCGTCCACGGCCTGCGGGTCCGGCATCAGCGCCGCGACATCCAGCAGCAGCGATGCCCCTCGACTGCTGCGCAGCTCGTTCAGCAGGGGCACCAGGATCATCGGCGAGGGCAGCTCGCCATCGCCCTCATTCTCGAGATAGTCCGGGAGTTGCAGGGAGGCGCGCAGCAGGGGCTCGGTGGCCGCCATGTTCGGCTCGTCGGCCTGCTGGAGTTCATCCAGGACCTGCAGCATCTCGTCCAGGATCAGGACCACGCTCTCGACCTGGACCATGACCAGGGTGTTGCGGATCTGCTCGACCCGGCTGCGAGCCTCGGCCAGGCAATCACCACAGGCCGGGTCGTCGGAATACCGCCGCAAGGCGTCCTGGACCTCGACAAACAGCTTGTCGAGTTCGTCACGGACCCAGTTCAGTGCGCTGGATGCCATCGGCCGCGTCCGCCGTCAGGCCCGCTGTTCGTCGGAGGGCGGCGTGCCGGAATCGGGGTCGGGATCCGCCTCGTCGGGGGTACCGCCCAGGGTGTCGGCACGACCTTCCGGCTCGGGTAGCTTGAAGTCCGACACCGAGGACTGGAGCTGGGCCGAGAGCTGGGCGAGGTCGCCGATCGCCGCCGCGGTGGACTGGGTGCCCTGCGTGGTCTCGGAGGTGATCTCGCGGATCTGCGACATGATGGACGTCACGTCCTGCGCCATCTCGGACTGCTTGCGCGCCGAAGAGGAGATCCCGTCGATCAGGTCGGCCAGGTCGGCCGAGACCTGTTCGATCTCGGACAGCGCCTCGCCCGCGGCCTGGGCCAGTTCGGCCCCCTGCACCACGTTGGCGGTACTTTGTTCCATGGAGCTCACGGCCTCGCTGGTATCGGCCTGGATGGCCTTGACCAGCCCTTCCACCTGACGGGTCGCGCTGGAGGAACGCTCCGCGAGGCGCTGGACCTCATCCGCCACCACCGCGAAGCCGCGACCGGCCTCGCCCGCGGCAGACGCCTGGATCGCCGCATTCAGTGCCAGCACGTTGGTCTGTTCGGCGATGTCGTTGATCAGGCCGATGATGTCGCCGATCTCCTGCGACGATTCACCCAGGCGCTTGATCCGCTTCGCCGTCTCCTGGATCTGCTCGCGGATACTGTCCATGCCCTCGATGGAGCGACGCACGGTACCCGCCCCGCGGGATGCGATCTCCACCGAGTTACGCGCCACGGAGGCCGACTGCTCGGCGTCCTGGGCGACCTTGTCGACCGAGCGCGACACCTCGTCGATCGCGTCGTCCGCGCGCTGGATCTCGCGGGCCTGCTCTTCCGACTTCTCGGCCAGCCCGAGCACCTGGGAACGCGTAGTGGCGGAGGATTCGCTGATGTCGGCCGCCACCGTGTTGATGGTCGCGACCAGGGTCCGCAGGTTCTCGATCGCGTAGTTCATCGAGTCCGCGATGGCGCCAGTAAAGTCCTCGGTCACCGTCGCGTTCACGGTGAGGTCCCCGTCCGCCAGGTTCATCATTTCATCGAGCAGGCGCAGGATCGCCTGCTGGTTGCGTTCGTTCTGGGCCTCGGTCTCGGCCAGCTCGCGCTTGGTATCGCGGTAGAGGAACAGCCCCATCGCGATCAGCAGGAGCAGCGCCAGACCGCCGAAGCCGAAACCGATCAGCGCAATCACGCCCGCGCGATCGGCCTCCCGGGTAATCGCGTTCTCGAACTCGCCGGTCGTCTCCAGCATGGCGCCGCTGCTGGCCTCGACGCTGGAGGCGGCCGCATTGACCTCGAACACCTGGGTGGAGGTATCCAGCACGCCCTCCACCGCCTCGCTGAAGGCGACGAACAGGGTGGCGATCTCCTGCAGCAGCGCACGGGCCTGCGCATCATCGACGGGTTCGACGCCCAGCGGGGCAAAGCCCTCGATCAGGCCGTCCAGGACGCGACCGTACAGCGTCGCATCACGCTCGAAACGCTCGATCGCAGTGGCCGCCTCGGCACCGCCCTGGAGCACCTGCCCCAGGCTGTTGGCGATGCGCTGGATCAGCATGGTCTGACGCGCCGCGACGTAGACCTGCTCGGGCGGCTCACCGATCTGGGTCATGCGTCGCACGACATCATCGGACAACCGCGAAAGCTCCGGCGAGAAGGCCGCCACCGCGTCGGAAAACTCGGTGATCAGCTGAATATCCGAGCGTCCGAGGATGACCGTGTTGATGTGCTCCCGGTACGCCGCCCACGCGCGATCGACATCGGCGATGTCGTCGTGGAGGGGTTCGGGCAGCGGCTGCAGGCCTTCACCTCCCTCGCGGATCCGCTCCAGGCGCGCCTCGAAGTCATCGCGCAGGGACTGCAGGTCGGTGAACGCCTGCTCGGAGCCCGCCGCGGCCTCCAGCGAGCTGGTGGCCAGCCGCTGTGACAGCAGGCGCAGATCGTTGGCCAGCGCGATGCGGTCGCGATACTGACTCTGCTCGTACTCGTGGTAGGTGAAGGCCCCGCCGGTCGCGATCAGGGCCAGTACCAGCAGCCCCCCGAGGACAAGATTACGTGCGCGACGACTCGATCCCATCAGTTCATACCCCCTGTCGCAGCCCCGCGACCCGCGTCATTCGACGGCGGCTGCGGACTGTTCGCTATTGGATGTACCGGCCAAGCCCGTGCCGGTAAAGCGATTGTTGTCATTCAGCAGCAGATCCAGGTCCAGCACCGGGTGCAACCGGTGCCCGAGATCGAATCCGCCAGTAATAAAGGGTCGGACGGCCTCGGGGACCGAGACCTCCAGGCGGCGCTGGGACGGGATGCAGCGGCGCATCCCCTCGACCTGGCTGACCAGCAGCCCGGCCATGCCCTGGCCCTGCGGCGCCACGACGATACGCTGCCCGGTCGCATCGTCCGGCAGCGGACGGTCCAGCAACAGCTGGCCCATGTCGAACACCGGCAGCACCAGCCCGCGCAGATTGCCCACGCCCAGCACGGCGGAATCCGCCAGCGGGACGCGTGTCAGCGTCATCGGGTCGGCGACCTCGGCGATCGAGTCCATGTCGACCAGGAAGCGGAAATCCCCGACGCGCAGCAGCACGCCGCGCCAGCCGGTACCAATGTCCCGCCGCAGCTCGCGATTGACGCGGCGCCCTTCGCGATCAAGGCTCGCGATCAGCGCATACGGCGTGGACAGGTCGGTCTTCATGCCGACAGGTACTTCCCGATGGTTTCCAGCAGATTCTTCTCCACTACCGGCTTGGTGATGTAGTCCCGGGCCCCCTGGCGCATCGCCCAGACTCGGTCGGTCGCCTGATCCTTGGTGCTGACCACGACGACCGGCACATGCGCCGTCTCCTCGGCCTGGGACAGCTGGCGCGTCGCCTGGAAGCCATTCAGGCCGGGCATCACGACATCCATCAGCACCAGATCCGGAACCTGCGACTTGGCGGCCGCGACCCCGTCCTCGCCACTCTCGGCCGTCGTTACCGAGTGCCCGTGTTTCTCGAGCATGGTGCGCAGGACGTGGATCTCGGTCGGCGAATCGTCAACGATCAGAATGCGGGCCATGGGGTTCGTCTTTCCTTGGTTGATGTGACGGGGTGCGTCATGCCGAGGGGCTGGCGTACTGACGCATGGCACCCAGGAGGTCGTCCCTGGTGAATGGCTTGGTGAGGTAGTCCTCCGACCCCACAACGCGGCCCTTCGCCTTGTCGAACACGCTGTCCTTGCTCGACAGCATGATGATCGGCGTGGCGCGAAACTGCTTGTTGTTCTTGATGAGGGCGCAGGTCTGGTAGCCATCCAGACGCGGCATCATGACATCGATGAAGATAATGTCCGGGCGCGACTGGGCAACCTTGGACAGCGCCTCGAAGCCGTCCACGGCAGTCACAACCTCGGCCCCGTGCTTCTGCAGCAAGGACTCGGCAGTGCGCCGGATGGTCTTGCTGTCATCGATCACCATGACCTTGAGTCCCTGAAACTCGGTGGCCGAGTCCGCTTCGGCAAGCGCGTTAGACACCTTCTCCCCCTGAGGTCATTTCGCCCCGAATCTAGCGGAAGCGGGGTCCTGTGACAAACAGGACGCCATGATATTGCATCGCGTCCACCGCAATGCACCGGATACCGGGCCGGGCGCACAGGACCGCGCCGCCCCCGACCGGCATGGCATACTCCCCGGACACCCCGTACGCACGAGGCAACGTGGCCAAGAACATTGCCATCCTGATGGACCCGGTCGCCAGCATCAAACCCTGGAAGGACACCACCTTCGCGATGATGCTGGCGGCGCAGGCTCGCGGGCACCGTCTGCACTATCTGGAACCGGCCGACCTCTGGATCGAGGAGGGCCGCGCCGCCGCGCGCAGCCACCCGATCGAGGTGCGCGACCAGCGCGAGGATTTCTTCTCCCTGGGCGCGGCGGAGACCGGGCCGGCGGCGCGCTTCGACCTGCTGCTGATGCGCAAGGATCCGCCATTCGACCTGGAGTACATCTACGCCACCTACGCCCTCGATCTCGCCGAGCGCGAGGGCGTGCGCGTCTCTAACCGCCCACAGGCATTGCGCGACGTCAACGAGAAGGCCTTTACCGCCCACTTCCCGCAGTGCTGCCCACCCACGCTGATCACCCGCGACCGCGGCCGGATCCGCGCCTTCCTCGAGGCCCACGGCGATATCGTCGTCAAGCCGCTGGACGGCATGGGCGGGGCCTCGGTATTCCGGATCCGCGAGGACGACCCGAACACCTCGGTGATCCTCGAGACCATCACCGAGTTCGACCAGCGCAGCGTGGTCGCGCAGCGCTTCCTGCCAGAGTACACGGCCGGCGACAAGCGCATCATCCTGATCGGCGGCGAACCCTACGCACACGCCCTGGCGCGCATCCCGGCCGCCGGCGAAAGCCGCGCCAACCTGGCCGCCGGCGGGCGCGGAGAGGCCCGGGCACTGACCGACCGCGACCGCTGGATCTGCCGCGAGATCGCCCCGGAGCTCAAGGCCCGCGGCCTGGACTTTGTCGGCATCGACGTGATCGGTGACTACCTGACCGAGATCAACGTCACCAGCCCCACCGGCGTGCGCGAACTGGACGCCGCGGGCGGGCACGATCTGGCCGGGCAGTACATCGACTACCTCACCCGCGCGATGGAAGGATGACCGGTATGCGCCTCGTGATGACCCGCACCCTGCCCCTGCTGCTTGCAACCGCCCTGCTGGTCGCCTGCGGCGGCGAGGAACCGGATACCGAACAGCTGGGGTTCTACGCCTTCGGCACGCTGGTGGACCTCAGCCTCTACCCCGCCGGCGAATACGACGTGGAGGCGATCGGAACCGCCGTCCAGGAGGAGCTGGAGATCCTGCACACCTCCTGGCATGCCTGGGAGCCCGGGTCGCTTGGTCGCACCAACGAGTTGCTGGCCCTGCAGGGCGAATTCAGCGCCCCGCCGTCGGTGCTCCCGCTGATCGAACGCGGCCGCGAGATGGAGGCCCTGAGCGACGGTTTGTTCAACCCCGCCCTCGGCAAGCTGGTCGCCGCCTGGGGCTTCCACCAGGACGAACCCGAAGGCCCGCCGCCGGATGACGACACCCTGGCCGAACTGCTGGACGATCCGCCCGGCATGCAGGACATCGAGCGCAACGGCGTCCGCCTGCGCGGCACCCACCCGGACCTGCAGCTCGACTTCGGCGGACTGGCCAAGGGCCTCGCGGTGGAACGCGTGCTGGAACTGCTCGCGGAGCAGGGGGTGGAGGCCGCGATCTTCAACGCCGGTGGCGACCTGATGACCCTGGGACGCCCGCAGGGGCGGCCGTGGCGCGTCGGCATCCGCCACCCCCATGGCGGCGTACTCGGCAGCATCGAACTGGACGCCGGCGAGGCCCTGTTCACATCCGGCGACTACGAGCGCGGCTACGACTGGGAGGGCGAACGCATCCACCACGTGATCGACCCGCGCACCGGCCGCCCGAGCCGGGGCATCGACAGCGCCACCGTGCTCCACCACGACCCGGCCGTGGCCGACGCCGCCGCCACCACCCTGATGATCGCCGGGCCGGATGCCTGGCCGGAATACGCCCGCAAGATGGGCATCGAACACGCCCTGGTGGTGCTGGAAGACCGTATCGAGGCCACGCCAGCGCTGGCCGAACGGGTACAACCCGGCCGCGACCGGGAACCGCTCGTGGTGCGCGAACTGCCGTGACGGGCGGCCTGCTGCGCTGGGGCGACGCCCTGATCGGCACACTGGCCGCGGCGATCGTGCTCACGGCCTTCGTGCTGGCCTACAGCCCTTCGGGCGATGCCCGGGTGCTGGTCATCAGCCAGGCCGGGGCCGAACCCCGGCACGAGCCACTGGACCGGGCCCGGGTCCTCGAGATCCGGGGGCCGGCCGGCATTACCCGCATCGAGATCGAACCCGGCCGGGCGCGCTGCGCCGAATCCCCCGGACGCCAGGACATCTGCGAGGCCAGCGGCTGGCTGCAGGCCCACGGCGAGGTGGCCGTCAGCCTGCCCAACCGGCTGACCCTCCAGGTCCTGGGCACGGAACCGGGCTTCGACAGCATGCATTACTGACATGGGGACCCCGGCCGGCGATCCACGGGCCGGCAGCGACGCCCGTGACCGCGCCATCGCGGCACTGGCCGCCATCGCGATCGGCATCCAGATCCTGGAGGCCGCGATCCCCAGCCCGGTCCCCGGCATCAAGCCGGGGCTGGCCAACATCGTCACCCTGATCACCCTCCTGGTCCTCGGCTGGCGCGCGGCCGTCGCGGTCACGCTGATCCGGGTGGTCGGCAGCAGCCTGCTGCTGGGGACCCTGCTGAGCCCCGCCTTCTGGCTCTCGCTGGCCGGGGCCGTCGCAAGCCTGGTCCTGCTGGCCGCACTGCGGCCCTTCACACCCCGGCATGTCGGGCCCGTGGGACTGGCCATTGCGGCCGCCATGGGCCACATCACCGGGCAATTCCTGCTCGCCTGGGCGATCATCATCCCGCATCCCAACCTGCCGCTGGTACTGCCGCCACTGTTGCTCGCGGCCCTGATCGCCGGCAGCCTGACCGGTATACTGACCGCCCAGGTCCTAGCCGATCCCCGAATCCAGCGTCATGTCCGCAAACCCGCTCCCAGTTCATAGCACCCCCAGGCCCCGCCACTCGGCGGGGTCCGGGCGTGCGCGCGCCGAGCGCGGGCCGGGGGCGGCATGACGCGCCCCGCCACACCGGGCGCCCCGCCACCGGAGTCGCCGCGGATGCAGGACCACCTGGGGACCATGATCTTCCTCGCGGTGGTCGCGCACGCGCTGATCATTCTGGGGATCGGTTTCGCGGTCGATCCGATCGAAAGCCCCACCCGCGAGCCCCTGGACATCACCTGGGTCACCGACCCCGATGCCCCGCCACCGGAGCTGGACGAGGAGATCGAGCACATCGCCACCCGGGACCAGGCCGCCAGCGGCGAGGGCGAGGAAATCCAGGAGGCCCGGGCCCCGGAGGCCGACGATGCCGGCGTCGGCGAACCCGAGCCGGAGGGCCTGGACGCACCCTTGCCGGAGGCAGGCCCGCTGATCATGGACCCGGCGCAGCCGGAACCCGAGCCGGAACCCGACCAGGTCACCGCCGACACCCCGGACGAGCGTGCCGCGCCGCCCGAGGTCGCCGACCCCGAGCCGCTGGAGGCCCCGGACGCCGAGGAGCGGCCCTCCGCCGCGACGCTGATGAACCGCGGCCTGGAGAGCGCCCGCGCGGCACCGGCGGAAGAGCGCCAGACATTCTCCACCCGCGCCAGCCGCACCCGCTATCTGGATAGCCTGGCCGCGCGCAGCGCCCCCGAGGCCGCCTACCTGCAGGCCTGGATCAACAAGGTCGAACGCCTGGGCAACCTGAACTATCCGGACGAGGCGCGGCGCCGGGGCCTGTCCGGAACCCTGGTCCTGTCGGTGCGCATCAACCCGGAGGGCGAGCTGCTCGATATCGAGGTCGCGCGCAGTTCCGGGGAACCGGTCCTCGACCAGGCCGCCATCCGCATCGTGGAGCTGGCGGCCCCGTACGCACCCTTCACCGACGCGATGCGCGAGGAATACGACGAACTGGTCATCACCCGCACCTGGGCCTTCCGCCGCGACCAGATGGAACAGATCCGCTGACGGACCGGACAAACCCGGCCGCCTTCCTTGCGACCGGCCGGGCCAGCATCGATACTGTTGGCATGAAGCCGACGACCGCCCGCCACGAGCCCGACAGCCTGCGCGATCACTTCCTGATCGCGATGCCGAGCCTGAACGATGGCTACTTCAGCCATGCGGTCACCTACATCTGTGATCACGACGAAGAAGGCGCGCTGGGTCTGGTGATCAACCAGCCCACGGAATTTTCACTGCGCGAGCTGCTGGAGCACGTGGAACTGGAACCCGGCGAGGACCTGCCGGAGATGCCGGTCTACCGCGGCGGCCCGGTACAGCCGGAACACGGCTTCGTGCTCCACTCCGCCGAGCAGACCTGGCGTGGCAGTCAGCCCATCACTGACTCCATCGTGCTGACCACGTCGCGCGACATCCTCGAGGCGATCAATGCGGGCCGCGGCCCGCGCCGGGTCCTGATCGCGCTGGGCCATGCCGGCTGGGGCCCCGGCCAGCTGGAGAGCGAGCTGGCCGAGAACGCCTGGCTGACGGCCCGCGCCGACGCCGACGTCCTGTTTGATCACCCCAGCGCCGAGCGCTGGCGCGCCGCCGCCGAACTGATCGGCATCGACGTCAACCTGATCAGTTCGGCCTCCGGTCACGCCTGACCGTGGGGCTGCTGGCGTTCGACTACGGGCGACGCCGGATCGGGGTGGCGGTTGGCGAGGAACTGACCGGCTCGGCCCGCGGCCTGCGCACGCTCGCCAGCGATGCGCCGGACCTGTGGCCCGCGATCGACGCGCTGGTGGCGGAATGGGCCCCGGAGGGCTTCGTGGTCGGCTGGCCGACCCAGGCCGACGGCAAGCCCACGCCGCTGGCGCGGCGCATCCGGGGCTTCGCCCGCACCCTCGAAGAACGCTACCGGCAACCGGTATACTGGTGCGACGAGCACCTGACATCCCACCTGGCCCGCGAGCGCCGTCGGCCGGGACGCCATGACCCGGGGCTGGACGCCCATGCCGCCGCGGTCATCCTCGAAGGCTGGTTCCTGGAGAACGCATCATGACACCGGACGTCCCGACCCTGCTCGACGACATGGCCGAACAGGCCCGCCACTACCTCAAGACCCACGGGATCGAGCAGCCCATCGTGGTCGGCATCCACTCCGGCGGGGTCTGGATCGCGGAGCACCTGCGCGAGCGTCTCGGGGTAGAACGCCCGCTGGGCAAGCTGGACATCAGCTTCTACCGCGACGACTTCTCGCGCATCGGTATGCACCCGCAGGTGCGCCCGTCGGAACTGCCGGAAGACCTGGATGGCGAACACGTGCTGCTGGTGGATGACGTGCTGTTCACCGGGCGCACCATCCGCGCGGCCCTGAACGAGCTGTTCGACTACGGTCGTCCGGCCTCGGTGACGCTGGCGGCGCTGGTCGAGCGCGACGGCCGCGAGCTGCCGATCGAGGCCGCGATCGTCGGCGCCCACATGGAACTGGGGCCGGCCGAACAGATCAAGCTGCGGGGCCCCGAGCCGCTGCGCCTGGAGCGGGTGGCCATCGACCCCGAGGACCTCGAGGCCTGAGCCAGCGGAATCACGACGGATGACCGAGACCCTGATCGCCCACCCGGGCGCGCGCCTGCCCGAGCCGGGCCCGCTGCCCAACCGCCTGCAGCTGACCGACGACGGGCAGCTGCGCCACATGCTGACCATCGAAGGCCTGAACCGGGAGCTGTTGACCGAGATCCTGGACACCGCCGAGTCATTCGCCAACATGAACGAGAAGGCGGTAAAGAAGGTCCCGCTGCTGCGCGGCAAGACCATCGTCAACCTGTTCTTCGAGGCCAGCACCCGCACCCGCACCACCTTCGAACTGGCCGCCAAGCGCCTGTCCGCCGACGTGCTGAACGTCAACATCAACACCTCCTCGGCGGTGAAGGGCGAGAGCCTGCTGGACACCCTGCGCAACATCGAGGCGATGAACGTCGACATGTTCGTGGTGCGCCACGAAGAGAGCGGCACCGCGCACTTCATTGCCCGCCACGTGGCCCCGGGCATCAGCGTGCTGAACGCCGGCGACGGCCGCCACGCGCACCCGACCCAGGCCCTGCTGGACATGTTCACCATCCGCCGCCACAAGGGCGACTTCACCAAGCTGAAGGTCGCGATCGTCGGCGACATCCTGCACTCACGCGTCGCGCGCTCGCAGATCCATGCCCTGAATATCCTGCAGACGGGCGAGGTGCGAGTGGTCGCGCCCTGCTCGCTGCTGCCGGCGAATGTCGATCAGCTCGGGGTGCATGTCTACAACGACCTCGACGCGGGGCTGAAGGACGTCGACGTCATCATCATGCTGCGCCTGCAACGCGAGCGCATGGAACATGCCCACCTCCCCTCCGAGCACGAGTACTACCAGCTGTTCGGCCTCACCTCGCGGCGCCTGCAGCTGGCGCACCCGACCTGCCTGGTCATGCACCCCGGCCCCGCCAACCGCGGGGTAGAGATCGAGTCCGCGGTGGCCGACGGGCCGCACTCGGTGATCCTGGAGCAGGTCACCTACGGCATCTCGGTACGCATGGCGGTGATGTCGATGGTCATGGGGGCCCACCAGGCATGAGCGTGCTGATCGAGAACGCCCGCATCCTCGACCCGGTGGATGGCTACGACACCATCGGCTCGCTGTGCGTGCAGGGAAGCGAGATCCTCGCCCGCGGCCAGGCACCGGACGGCTTCGAGCCCCGCCGGCGCATCGATGCCAGCGGGCTGTGGCTGATCCCCGGCCTGATCGATCTGGCGGCACGCCTGCGCGAACCGGGCCAGGAGCACAAGGCTACCGTCGCCAGCGAGACCCTAGCGGCGGCCAGTGGCGGGATTACCAGTCTGGTCGTCCCGCCGGATACCGAACCGCCGATCGACTCGCCCGCCGAGGTCGAGCTGATCAATCGCCGCGCCCGCCAGGCCTGCGGCGTTCGGGTCTACGTGCTCGGGGCGCTCACCCATCAACTGGAGGGCCAGCAGCTCGCCGAGATGGCCGCCCTGATGAACGCCGGCGCGCGCGGGGTCAGCAACGCGAACAAGCCGCTGGCCAGCCTGCTCGTGCTGCGCCGGGCACTGGAATACGCCACCACCTTCGGCCTGACCATCGTGCTGTCGGCCCAGGACCCGGCCCTGACCGGCTCCGGCTGCATGCACGAGGGCGCGGTCTCCACCCGACTGGGACTGGCCGGCATCCCCGAGGCCGCCGAGACCGCGGCGCTGGGCGCCATCCTGGCGCTGGTCGAGCAGACCGGGGCGCGGGTCCACGTGGCGCGACTGTCGACCCGGCGCGGCGCGGAGATGATCGCCAAGGCGCGCGCCGAGGGTCTGCCGGTCAGCGCGGATGTCGCCGCCCACCAGCTGTTCCTGACCGAGGTGGACGTCGCGGAATACGACCCGAACTGCCACGTGATCCCGCCCCTGCGCGTCCAGCGCGACCGTGACGGGCTGCGCGCGGCGGTCGCCCGCGGCGAGATCAGTGCGATCTGCTCCGACCACCAGCCACACGAGCCCGACAGCAAGCTCGGCCCGTTCGCCGGCACCGAGCCCGGCATCTCGGCGCTGGAGACCCTGCTGCCGCTGACACTGCGTCTGGTCGAGGACGGGCTGCTGAGCCTGCACGACGCACTGGCCCGGGTCACCACCGGACCGGCGGAGATCCTCGGCTTTGCCCAGGGTCGCCTGACTCCGGGTGCCCGCGCCGACTTCGTTCTGTGGGACCCGGCCACGATGCAGGAGGTCCACCGCGAGGACTGGCTGAGCGCCGGGCATAACACCCCCTTCTTCAACTGGACCTTCTCCGGACAGGTCCGCGAGACCTGGGTCGCCGGACGTCCGGTCTGGACCCGGCCCAGCGAGGACACCGCATGACCGCGCCCGCCCCCCATGCCCGTGCCCATCGCGGCACGATCTTCCAGGAAGAAGGCCGCATCCTCGACCACCATGATGCCGGGGCGGACCAGTGGATCCTGCGGGTCTCCGCGCCCGAATGCGCCCGCGCGGCACAGCCCGGGCAGTTCGCCCATCTGCAGTGCGCTCCGCGCCTGCTGATGCGCCGCCCGCTGTCGATCCAGCGCGTCGATCGCACGGCCGGCTGGGTGGAATTCCTCTACAAGGTAGTGGGGGACGGCACCCACGCCCTGTCACAGCAGGCGAAGGGCGACACCCTCAGCGTGCTGGGACCCATCGGCCAGCCCTTCCGCCTGCACCCGGAGCGGCCGAAGCGGCTGCTGCTGGGGGGCGGGGTCGGGATCCCGCCGATGATCTTCCTCGCCCACCGCCTGCACCTGCAGGGCGAGGCGGGACAGACCCACGCGATTCTGGGTTCCGAGGTCCCGTTCCCGTTCCACGCACGCCCCTCCGAGATCCTGTGGCCGGGGCTGCCGGACGGGGCGATCGCCACCCTTCCGCTGCTGGAGGACTGGGGGGTCGCCTGCCGCCTGACCTCGAAAGCCGGACTGCCGGGTGCCTTCGACGGCTTCGTGACCGACCTGGGGCGCGCCTGGCTGGCCGGACTCGCGCCGGAAGAGCGCAACCAGGTCGAGATCTTCGCCTGCGGCCCCCACCCGATGCTCGAGGCCTGCGCCGAACTGGCGGCGGAATTCGACCTGCCCTGCCAGGTATCACTGGAGGAATTCATGGCCTGCGCGGTGGGCGGCTGCGCCGGCTGCACGGTGCCGGTGCGCACCCCGGACGGGGTCGCGATGAAGCGGGTCTGCGTGGACGGCCCGGTGTTCGCGGCCTCCGACGTCTTCCCGGAGCCGACGAGCGCCTGAGGCAAAAAGCCCGGAAGAGGCCTTGGCAGGGGCTTCGCCTCCGAACAGGCTCCTATCGGTCGGGGAGTTTCAGTTCTTCCTCGGTCTCGTCGGCGGAGGCCACCCCGCCCCCGAAGTTCAGGCGCCACTCGAGGTCGGCACGCGAGTCGGCCTTGTTCAGGGCCTCGTCCAGCATCACATCCCCGGTCTTGAACAGCTTGACGATCGCCTGATCGAAGGTCTGCATGCCGACCGATCCGCCCTTGCCCATGATTTCCTTGATCTCGCTGATCTTCTCGTCGCGGATCAATTCGCTGACATAGGGGGTATTAACCAGGATCTCCAGCGCCGCGACCCGCCGTCCGTCCTTGGTCTGCAGCAGGCGCTGGGCGACGATCGCGCGCAGGTTGAGCGACAGGTCCGACAGGATCTGCGGGCGGTTGTCCTCCGGAAACAGGTTGATTACCCGGTCCAGCGCCTGGGTGGCGTTGGTCGCGTGCAGGGTGGTCAGCACCAGGTGGCCGGTATCCGCATAGGTCAGCGCCGCGCGCATGGTCTCGCGCGAGCGCACCTCGCCCACCATGATCACGTCCGGGGCCTCGCGCATGCCTTCCTGCAGGGCGTGGTCGTAGCTGGGAGTATCGATCCCCACCTCGCGCTGACCGACAATCGAACGCTTGTGCGAGAACAGGAACTCGATGGGATCCTCGACCGTGAGGATGTGCCCGCTCTGGATGGTGTTGCGGTGGTCGATCATCGACGCCAGCGTGGTCGACTTCCCGGTCCCGGTGGCCCCGACGATCAGGATCAGCCCGTCGTTGTAAGCCACAAACTGCTTGAGCACCTCGGGCAGCCCGAGCTGCTCGATGGTCGGGATGGCGACCCGGATGAAGCGGATGACCATCGCAACCTCGCCGCGCTGGCGATAGACGTTCACGCGAAAGCGCCCCAGGCCCTCGCGCGACAGGCCGAAGTTGACGGCCGTCTCGCGCTCGAAGATCTCCGCCTGATGCTCGCTCATCATCTCGCGCGCGATGCTCTCGGCCTGACCGTACGCCAGCGCCTTGCGCGAGATCGGCTGCAACTGACCATCGACCTTGATGCTGGCCGGCGCGCCGGTCAGGAAGAACAGGTCCGAGGCGGCCTTCTGCGCCATCAACTTCAGGTAGGGCTCGATCTGCAACTGGCTCATGATTTCAGCTTCCCTGGCGTCTAGCGCAGGTTGAAGTCCTCGGCGCGCTCGTCCACGGACAGGCCTTCGCCCTCGTCCTTCACCGCGGGCGCCCCGTCGTCCTGGGCGCGCTGGCTGTCGAGCTTGATGCGCAGGCGCAGGTCGTTGACCGAGTCGGCGTTGCGCAGGGCCTCGTCATAGCTGATATTGCGGGACTCGTAGAGATCGAACAGGGCCTGGTCGAAGGTCTGCATGCCCTGCTCGCGCGAACGCGACATCAGCTCTTTCATGTTGTGGACCTCCCCCTTCAGGATCAGGTCGGCCATCAACGGGGTATTGATCAGGATCTCCACCGCAGGCACTCGTCCATCGCCGCTCTCCTTGCGCACCAGGCGCTGCGAGATCACCGCCTTGAGGTTCAGCGAGAGGTCCATCAGCAACTGCTCGCGCCGGTCCTCGGGGAAGAAGTTGATGATGCGGTCCAGTGCCTGGTTGGTGCTGTTGGCGTGCAGGGTGGACAGGCACAAATGCCCGGTCTCGGCGAACGCGATGGCATAGTCCATCGTCTCGCGGTCACGGATCTCGCCGATCAGGATCACATCCGGCGCCTGGCGCAGGGTGTTCTTCAGCGCGATCTCGTAGTTCTCGGTGTCCACCCCGACCTCGCGCTGGGTGATGATGCTCTTGTCGTGCTCGTGGACGAACTCGATCGGATCCTCGATGGTGACGATGTGGTCGGGCATGGTGCGGTTACGGTAGCCGATCATCGCCGCCAGCGAGGTCGACTTGCCCGACCCGGTCCCGCCGACGAAGATCACCAGACCGCGCCGCTCCTGGGTGATCTTCTCCAGCTGCGGGGGCATCTGGATGTCCTCGAACTTCGGGATCACCGAGTTGATGGTCCGCAGCACCATGCCGGGGCTGCCGCGCTGGGTGAAGACGTTCACGCGGAAGCGCGACACACCCTGCAGGCCGATCGCGAAGTTGCACTCCTGGTGGCGTTCGAACTCGGCCGACTGTTTGTCGTTCATCAGCGAACGCACCAGCGCCTGGGTATGCGAAGGCGTCAGTTGCTGTTCGGTCATCGGCACCACCCGGCCATCGATCTTGGCCGCAGGCGGCATCCCTACCGTAATGAACAGATCCGACCCGCCCCGGTCCACCAGGGCCCGCAGCAGGTCGTGCATGTACTTGATCGCCTTGTCACGATCCATGGCGTTCTCCCCTAATACCCGTTGCGGCGATCACGCCCAGCGGGCCGCTGATCAAATGGAATCCGGGTTGGCGGCCTTGCGCCGCGCGTCCTCGCGGCTGATCACGCCCTGGGCGAGCATGTCCTTCAGGCACTGGTCCAGCGTCTGCATCCCGGTGCCGGCACTGGTCTGGATGGTCGAGTACATTTGCGCGATCTTGTTCTCGCGGATCAGGTTCCGGATCGCCGGCGTGCCCAGCATGATCTCGTGGGCCGCGACGCGTCCGCCGCCGATCTTCTTCATCAGGGTCTGGGCGATGACCGCGCGCAGCGACTCCGACAGCATCGCGCGCACCATGTCCTTCTCGGCCGCCGGGAACACGTCGACGATGCGGTCGATGGTCTTGGCCGCGGAGCTGGTGTGCAGGGTCCCGAACACCAGGTGGCCGGTCTCGGCCGCGGTCAGGGCCAGGCGGATGGTCTCGAGATCACGCAGCTCGCCGACCAGGATGGTGTCCGGATCCTCGCGCAGCGCCGAGCGCAGGGCCTCGGAAAAGCCGTGGGTGTCACGATGCACCTCGCGCTGGTTGACCAGCGACTTCTTCGATTCGTGCACGAACTCGATCGGGTCCTCGATGGTGAGGATGTGCCCGTAGTCGTTCTCGTTGCGGTGGTTGACCATGCCCGCCAGCGTGGTCGACTTCCCCGAACCGGTCGGCCCGGTCACCAGCACGATGCCGCGCGGATAGTTCGAGATCTCCTCGAAGATGCGCGGGGCGCCGAGCTCCTCGAGGGTCAGAACCTTGGAGGGGATGGTGCGGAAGACCGCCGCCGCGCCGCGGTCCTGGTTGAACGCGTTGACACGGAAGCGGGCCAGCCCCGAGACCTCGAACGAGAAGTCCGTCTCCAGGAACTCCTCGTAGTCCTTGCGCTGGCGGTCGTTCATGATGTCGTAGATCAGGCCCTGGACCTCCTTGTGGTCCATGACCGGCACGTTCACGCGGCGCATGTCGCCGTCGATGCGCACCATCGGCGGCATGCCGGCAGAGATGTGCAGGTCCGAGGCCCCGTTCTTGACCGAGAAGGCCAGCAACTGCGTGATATCCATGCATCCCCCTGTTGTCGGGCGCCACGCCAAGGCGCGTCAGCACCCGGGTGGCGGCCGCGACCACCACGCCCTGTCGCTTGATGAAGGGCCGCGTGAAAATCCGCGGTGACCTTGTGTTCTTCCGGACTATATCATAGGGAAATGACCACACCAGACCATGCCCTGGGCACCGTTCGGGCCCGCATCGAGGCCGCCTGCCGCGAGGCGGGTCGCGACCCGGATTCGGTCCGGCTGCTGGCCGTCAGCAAGACGCGCGGCGCGGACGAGATCCGCGCCCTGCACGCCCGCGGCCAGGACGCGTTTGGCGAGAACTACGTCCCCGAACTGGTGGACAAGCACGACGCCCTGGAGGCGCCTCCCGCACCGCTCGGGCTCGAGTGGCACTTCATCGGTGCGCTGCAGGGCAACAAAACCCGCGCCGTGGCCGAGCGCGCCGCCTGGGTGCATACCGTCGACCGCGAACGCATCGCCCGGCGCCTGTCGGACCAGCGCCCGGCGGGCCTGCCGCCACTGCAGGTCTGCCTGCAGGTCAATATCAGCGAAGAGCCGCAGAAAGCCGGCGTGGCACCCGCCGAGACCGCCACCCTGGCCGACGCCGTGCGCGACCTGCCGGGCCTCGACCTGCGCGGCCTGATGGCCATCCCGGCTGCCGAAGAAGACCCCGGGCGCCAGCGCGAACCCTTTGCACGCCTGCGCGCCCTGCGCGATACCCTGAACACCCGGGGCCATACACTCGACACGCTGTCCATGGGCATGTCCGGCGACCTCGAGGCCGCGATCCTCGAAGGGGCGACCCTGGTGCGCGTCGGTACCGCCCTGTTCGGCCCACGCCAACCCCCATCCAAGGAGTCCGCATGACGGAACACCGCTACGAGGTCGGCTTCGTCGGAGCCGGCAACATGGGCGAGGCCCTGCTCCAGGGGCTGGTCCAGTCCGGTCACGCCGCCGAACACATCGCCATCGCCGACAAGAGCGCCGAGCGCGTGCGCGACCTGCAGGCCCGCTACCCCGGGCTGGCGAGCGGCAGCGCGAGTGACCTGGCCGCCAGCAGCGCCACCCTGGTCCTCGCGGTCAAGCCGCAGACCCTGCCGGAGCTGGCCCCGACTTTGCGCGACGCGGTGAACCAGGGCCAGCCGCTGGTAATCTCCGTGGCCGCCGGCATCACCACCACGCAGCTCGCCGGATGGCTGGGCGACGGCACGCGCCTGGTCCGCGCGATGCCGAACACCCCGGCCCTGGTCGGCGCCGGGGTCACCGGGCTCTATGCCGCGCCCACCGCAGGCCCCGAGGATCGCGCCACGGCCACCCGGCTGCTGGAGGCGGTGGGCCGCGCAATCTGGGTGGAGGACGAGGAGCAGATGCACGCCGTGACCGCCACATCCGGCAGCGGACCGGCCTACGTGTTCCTGATGATCGAGGCGATGCAGGAGGCCGCGCAGTCGCTGGGCCTGCCGGCGGATACCGCTCTCGAGCTGACGCTGGGCACCCTGGCCGGCGCCACCCGCCTGGCCGCGGAGAGCGACGAGAGCGCCGCCGAACTGCGCCACCGCGTCACCTCCCCGGGCGGCACGACCGAACGCGCCCTGCAGGCCCTGGAAGACGGCGACCTGCGCGAACTGATGCGCCGGGCCATGACCGCGGCCGCCGACCGCTCGCGCGAACTCGGCCGCTGAAAAATCCACCACGAGGCACACGAAGAAGGGCGATTCACAGGAAGAAGGGAAGTCAGGAAGAGGTCTTGTAGGGCGGCTGAGGGGCATGTCCCTTTGCTGTTGCCTGCGCGCTCACGGCTGGGGCTGTCGGCAGCGAATTGCCAGCAGTGCGCCGGGCCAGATGCTTTGCCACTCGCCCCTGCAGACGGACAATCCCTGACGCAAGAGCCCCGGCGCCCCCGCCCTGCAACCCATCGCCCACCTTCCGATCTTCAAACCTTCCTGTGATTCGCCCTTGACCTTCTTCGTGAGCCTCGGGCCAAGCAATCAGCGCAGTTCGGCCAGGAGCTGGCGGATCATGCGCTCGGCCTGGGAACCGTAGCCGCCGCCGAACAGGTGGTCGTGATTGAGGATGTGGTAGAGGTTGTAGAGCGTGCGCCGCACCCCGTAGCCGGGGTCGATGGGCAGGATCTCCTCGTAGGCGGCGACGAAGTCCTGTCCGGGGTGGCCGAACAGCTCCATCATCGCCAGGTCGGCCTCGCGGTCGCCGTAGTACACCGCCGGATCGAAGATCGTCGCGCGGCCATCGTCGAGGAAGCCCCAGTTGCCGCTCCACAGATCCCCATGCAGGAGCGATGGTTCCGGCCGGTAGTCGACAAAGAAACCGCCCAGAGCGGCCTCCAGCTCCTCCAGCGCCCCCAGCAGCGAACCCGCCGCCCCGCGCTCCCGCGCCAGCCGGCGCTGGAAGCCGAGGCGCTCGTCGCGGTAGAACGACACCCAGTCGTCGTGTTCGGTGTTCGACTGCGGCGTGCTGCCGATGAAGTTGTCGTGATCCAGCCCGAAACGCGGCCGGGTCTTCTGGTGCATGTCGGCAATCCCGTGGCCCAGGGCCACGCCGTCGCGGCGCCCGCCAAGGGCCAGGTTTTCCATCACCAGGAAATGGGTGCCGCCGACGGAGCCCGTGCCGACCACTTCGGGGATCTTCAACCGCTCGCAGCGCGCAAGCGCCTCCAGGCCGCGCGCCTCGGCGGCGAACATCGCGGCGCCTTCGCCGCCACTCAGCTTGACGAAGAACTCGCGGCCGTCGCTACCGGTCAGGCGCTGCGCCTGGTTAATGGAGCCCCCGGAGCAGGCCTGGCTTCCTGACGGCTGGAAGGCGGTTCCGGTATGGTCGCTAATGCACTGGGCCACCGCCGCCGTCACGGCATCGGGGCCCGCTGAATCGAATCGGTTCATCCTCGGCATCCGGGTTGCTCTGCAACGTGCAGGGTACCGGCTGACGCAGGATTCGTCAGGAGACCCCCATGGCCTTTCGCAAGCTCGAACCCCTGTGCGACAAGATCGGCGCCGAACGCATCCGCGCGGTGATCGACGACTTCTACCGCCGCCTTTCGGCCGATCCCGAGATCGGTCATCACTTCGAGCGCATCCAGGACTTCCCGGATCACGTCAACCGGATCGCCGATTTCTGGTACATGAATCTCGGCGGACGCCTGGAACAGCCGCCGACCATCGACATGGTCGGCAAGCACGCGCCACTGAACCTGACCGAGGCCGACCTGGCCGTCTGGATGCGCCACTTCAAGGCCACCACCGAGGAGCACCTGGAGGCACCGCTGGCGGCCGAATGGCAGCAGCTGGCCGACGGCATCGCCAGCCGCATGCGCGAGGACATCATCAGCGGCTGACAGGTCTCTGAGTGAACCACGGTGTGCCCGAAGAAGGTCAAGGGCGATGCACAGGAAGGTTTGAAGCTTGGAAGGGGGCTGATGGGCTGGAGGGCCGAGCAACGCAAGGTCTCGGCGCGACCACCGGCCGGCAATAAAAAGGTTGGGCATGAATACCGGCCAGCGAGCCGCTGGCGATTGGACGCCCGACACCCCCAACCGCGACCGCAAAGGCATCAGGGCGAGCGCATAGCTCGTTGCCACTTAACAGGGTTCCTTCCTTCCCTTCTTCCTGTGAATCGCCCTTGACCTGGCCCTTCTTCGTGCCTTCGTGCGCTTCGTGGTCAACAAGCCCTTCGCAAGCGAGTCCTAGCAGGCGTTTTCAGTGTAGCCCGGGGCGTCGCAGAAGGCGCGGCTGAGGGTAATGCCCGCATCGCCCGGCAACCCGGCCAGGTGGCGTTCGCGGCTCGTGGCCAGGCGGTCCTGCGGCGTAACCGGATACAGCAGGGTGGACAACGACGGCGGCTCCTGCCCCAGGCGCACCGCGTACAGGATGCGGTAGGCAAACACGCGGCGGATGTAGTCGCGGGTCTCGGAGAACGGGATCAGCTCGGCCCAGATATCCGGGTCCATCGCACGGTCCTCCGGCAGCCAGGATCTCACGCGGTGGGCCCCTGCGTTGTAGGCCGCGGAGGACAGCAGGCTGTGGCCGCCGAAGCGGTCGAGGTTGCGCCGCAGGTAGTAGGTGCCGAGCCGGGCGTTGGTCGCCGGGTCGAGGATGTCCCAGTCGGAGTTCACGCGCACACCCGCCGCCGAGGCGATGGAACGGCCGGTCGCGGGCATGACCTGCATGATACCCAGCGCCCCGGCACCGGAACGGACGTCGTGGAGGAAGGCACTCTCCTGCCGGGCGATCGCCATGGCCCAGGCAGGATCGACGCCCTGTTCACGTGCCCCGGCCACGATCAGGTCATCAAAGGCGAGCGGGAAGCGCAGCTCGATGTCGTCCCAGTTGCGCGCCCGCGCCGCAGTGAAGATCGCGCGATCGTGCCAGCCCCAGTCGGCGAAGGTGCGCGCCGCCGCCTCCAGCTCTGCGGTATCCATGTCGGCTACCGCGCGCGTCCATTCGCGACGGGCCTCGGCGTTGCGGTCCAGGCGGACCAGCTCGCGCATGCGTTGCATGCCGGCGTGGCTGCGCATGGCCGCCCGCTGCCCGTCTTCCAGCACCAGGGGCTGATGCCCGATGCGATAGGGCTGACCCAGGCGATCGGCAGCCAGAAATCCGTAGAAGTTGCGCTCGCGTGCCGCGCGCTCGTAGAAACGGCGCGCGGCCTCCAGTGATTCGGTCTGTTCCAGGGCGCGGGCATACCAGTACTGCCAGGCCGCCTCGTCGCGCACGTCGCGATCCATGGCGCGGATCGCGTCCATGACCGTCTCCCAGTCGCGCTCGTAGAGCGCCGCACGCACCTGCCACTGGCGCAGCTGGGTATCGAATACCTCGGGCTCCAGGCGGGCCATGAAGTCCAGGGCCTCGGGGCGGTAGCGCAGCGCCAGACGCAGCGCCAGGGCGTGCTGCACACGCCCGGCGGCTTCGGCCGACAGCCCGAGTCCGTCCCCGGACGCCTCCCAGCCTTCCAGCGCGGCGTCCAGGTCCTGGCGGACCCAGCGGGTAAAGGCCCGCTCCAGAAGCGCCTCGGCCGAGCGGTGCTCGTCGGCCTGGAAGTCGACCTCCACCACCCGCGCGGGACGACTGGCCAGGTCCAGCCAGTGCTCCGCCCACGGGCGGTCATCCGCGTCCAGATACCGGCGCAGATAACGCGCCAGGCCGGTCTGGCCCGCCTTCACGGCCAGTTCGAAGCGCCCCCAGGCGAGCTCGCCGGTCAGGCCGCCGGCGTCGCGCCAGGCGTCCAGGGCCGGATCGCAGGCCGACGGGCGGGACTGTCCGTGCAGCCAGATGGACTCCATGTCCTCCAGGGCAGCCTCGCGCTCGCCGGTCTTCAGCAATGCCTGGCGCCGGTGGCAGTCCTGCTCGACCGACAGCGACCCCTCCGGCCCGGTCGCCGCGACAAATCCTAGGTAGTCCTCCCACTGTTCCTCGCGCGCGAGGTGCGTCAGGTAGCTGCTGCGCAGCCGCGCGGCCAGCGGGGTGTCGTCGTGTTCGCGCACGAAGTCACGCACGGCGTCCGGGTCGGCACGGCCCAGATTGCGCGCAAGTTCGCGGTAGTCCAGATAAGGGGTCAGCGGGTAGCCGGTCAGGGTGCTGCGCGCAGCACGGTAGGCGGTCATGTCGCCCCGGTTCAGCGCCCGCTCCGCGAGCAGGAACAGGCTGCGCTCGAAGGCGTAGCGGTCCTCCTCGGCAGCCGCTGCCGGCAGCACCGCGGCCAGGGACAGCAACAGGACGGCCAGCCCGGCAAATACGTTCCTGGAAAGGCGCATGTCCTGCCCTCGCATCAATGGTTGTTCATCATCGGCCAGCGACGGGGTGCTTGCAACGGCTTCCGGCCGGTTTCGCGGGGGTGGGCGGGCAGTTCCGGCAGGAAGGCGTCCCGGATCAGGGATCCAGCACGCAAACCTCGCCGCGCGCCAGGCCGTCGAGGGTCCAGGAGCCGACCCGGTAGCGCACCAGGCGCAGGGTCGGATGCCCGACCGCGGCGGTCATACGGCGGACCTGGCGATTGCGGCCCTCGCGCAGGGTGATCGCCAGCCAGCACGTCGGGATGTGCCGGCGAAAGCGGACCGGCGGGTCACGCTCCGGGAGATCCGGCGGATCCATGCGCTCTACCTTCGCCGGGCGCGTGCGACCGTCCTTCAGTTCGACCCCTTGGCGCAGGGCGGCGAGCGCGGCGTCATCGGGCTCGCCTTCGACCTGGACCCAGTAGGTCTTGCTGGTCTTGTGCTGCGGCTGGGTCAGCCGCGCGTTCAGGCGGCCGTCGTCGGTGAGGACCATCAGGCCCTCGCTGTCGCGGTCCAGACGCCCGGCAGGGTATACACCGGCCATGTCGATGTAATCGGCCAGCGTCGGCCGCCCCTCGGGATCGGTGAACTGCGGCAGCACGCCCCAGGGCTTGTGAAACAGCACGATCCGGGCCATGACCGCCGGGTCAGTCGCAGCGCACGGTGACGCGTTCGGCGAAGTAGCGCCCGAGGTCGTAATCGACACTGGCGCCATAGTCCAGCGCCATCGCCCGCGCCACCATGGCCGGATCCGGGCGCGGGCGTTCGAGCCGGGCCGCGCAGGTCGCATCCACCAGTCCGGAGGCATCGACGACCCGCGTGCCATGGGGCTCCTGATGCAGGATCTCGATGAAGTAGGTCGGGTCGTAGACCTTGTACTCCAGCGACGCCACGGCAGGATCCGCCGGCTGCGCCAGCTCCAGCCGAAAGCGGAAATGCAGCAACCCGCCTTCCATCGCCATGCGCGGATCCCCGGCGGCCGCGATCTCGACCGCCTCATCCTCCACCTGCAAGTGACTGTACCAGCGGTACTCGTCCAGGTTGTCGAGGATCTCGCCCGCCAGCCCCTGCAGGCGCGCCTCGGGGGTGTCGCCCGACTGATGCTCCTGCGCGTCATCGAAAAGGTACTGCCCATAGGTCGGGTCGAAGCGCCAGTGGTGGAGCATGTGGGTGATCCGCCCATCGGCATCGCGCTCGAAGCTGATGCGCAGATCGATCCAGGCGTGCGGGTGGGCCTGCACCGCGACCGGCAACAGGACCAGGGCCATGACGATCAGGATCGCGGGGAGATACCGTCGCGGGTTCATGCGGTCTGCCTCGTAGCGGCCCGGGTCCAGGCGTTGGCGGCGGCCAGGAGCGCCGCGTGATAGGTCGGGGCGACACCCAGGCCCTGCAGCCAGGCCGGCGCCTCCGGGTCGGGGCCGGCCGGGCGCAGTTGCCCGACTGGCGGCAGATCCGGGATGCGGTCGGCGAGGCCGGTCAACCGGCGCGAGCGGCGCAGCCTTTCGGCCTGCCCGGCGATGGACGCGGCCACTGCGGGCGCGCGGCGGATATTGCAGCGCGCGACGGCCGTCGGGTCCGCCAGTACGCTGTCGAGGTCATGCAGACGGCGCAGGATGCGCGCGGCCGTCTTTGGCCCCACCCCGTCGATACCGGGAATGTTATCGCTGGCGTCCCCCGCCAGGGCCAGCATGTCCGCGACCTGCTCGGGCCGGATACGAAAGCGCTTCTCGATGGCACGGCGATCGAGGCCGATGCCCCGTTCGGGATCATGCAGCCGGTCCTGTTCGCCGAGGATGACCTGGGTCAGGTCCTTGTCCGCACTCTTCACGTCGATACGATAGCCGGCCGCGCGTCCGGCGCGGGCCAGGCTGGCGATGAGATCGTCGGCCTCGTATTCCGGATCGGCCAGGGTCGCGAAACCCAGCCGGCCCAGCAGCTCACGGATGCGCGCGAACTGCTCGCGCAGCTCGGGCGGGGCCGGCGGACGATGGGCCTTGTAGGCGGGATCGATGCGATGGCGGAAGCCACGGCGCAGGCCGGTATCGAAACAGAATGCCACCGGCCCCGGCGCGCAGGCCGGCAGCCACTGGCAGAGCGAATGTACCAGGCCATGCAGCGCCCCGCCCGGCCGACCCTGCGGGTCCGGATCCAGGCCGCGCGCGAACCAGGCGCGGAAGACGAAGATGCTGCTGTCGACCAGGGTCAGGGTCGGCAGTCGCGCGCCCGGGACCGGGCCGGGTTCAGGCGAGGCGTTCAAGGTCCTTCCGCACCCCGGCGATGGACTGGTCGAACGCGGCCCGCTCTTCCGCGTTCAGCTCCAGCTCGATGACGCGTTCCATGCCGCCCTGCCCCAGGATGCAGGGCACGCCCATGGCCACGTCACGCTCGCCGTATTCGCCGTCCAGCAGGGCCACCGTGGGCAGCACGCGCCGGCGATCCAGCGCGATCGCCTCCACCATCTCCGCGATCGCCGCGGCCGGGGCCCCGTAGGCGCTGGAGGTCTGTTTCAGGGCCAGGATCTCCGCACCACCGTGACGGGTGCGCTCGACGATGTCATCCAGTGTATCCGGATCCATGAAGTGGTGAAGCGGCACACCGTTGACCGAGGAATAGCGCAGCATCGGGACCATCGCGTCGCCATGGCCACCCAGCACCAGCGCCTGGATGTCGTGGGTGGACAGACCGGTCTCCAGCGCGATGAAGGCCGCCATGCGCGAGGTATCCAGCACCCCGGCCTGGCCGAAGATCCGGTCGCGGCTCCAGCCGGTCTTCTGCCAGGCGCGGTAGGTCAGCACGTCCACCGGGTTGGAGACCACCAGGATACGGCTCTGCGGGGCGTGGACCAGGATGTCCTGCAGGATCTGGTCGAGGATCCCGACGTTCTTGTCCAGCACGTCGGAGCGCGACATGCCCGGCTTGCGCGGCAATCCGGCGGTGATAATCACCAGGTCCGCCCCGGCGATGACCGACGCCTCGTGACTGCCGGTCAGTCGGGTGTCGAAACGCAGCAGCGGTGCGGTCTCCTGGATATCCAGGGCGGCGCCGGCCGCCGCGCCCTCGCGCACGTCCAGCAACGCGATCTCGCGGGCGACATCGCGCCGCGCCAGGAACTGGGCCGTGGATTCGCCGACACGTCCGGCGCCGACAATGGCGATCTTCTGCATGCGCTGCTCCTCCTCTGGTTGGGGGTGAGCTACAGGCGGGCGACCCCGCTGTCGCGGGCGGCCTGGCTGATCGCCTGCGGCACGGTATCGATCAGGCGCGGATCAAACGGCGTCGGCAGGATATAATTCGGGCCGAACTCGAGGGCCTCCAGGCCATAGGCATCCAGCACGGCCTGCGGCACGGGCTCGCGGGCCAGGCCGGCCAGCGCGTGCACCGCGGCCACCAGCATCTCGTCGTTGATGGTCCGCGCGCGCACATCCAGCGCGCCACGGAAGATGAACGGGAAGCCCAGCACATTGTTGACCTGGTTGGGGTAGTCCGAACGCCCGGTGGCCATAATCAGGTCGTCGCGGGTCTGATGCGCCAACTCCGGGCGGATCTCCGGGTCCGGGTTGGACAGGGCGAAGACAATCGGCTTCGGTGCCATGGACCGCAGCATCTCCGGCGTCAGCAGGTCGGGGCCGGACAGCCCGATGAAGACATCGGCGTCGCGGCAGGCATCGGCCAGGCTGCGCGCTTCGGTATCGACCGCGAAGATCTGCTTGTACTCGTTGAGATCGTCACGCTGGCTGTGGATCACGCCCTTGCGATCCACCATGAACAGGTTCTTCTTGGCCGCGCCCAGACGGACCAGCAGCTGCATGGACGCGATCCCGGCAGCCCCGGCGCCGACGCAGACGATCTTCGCCTCGCTCAGCCTCTTGCCCTGGATCTCCAGGGCGTTGACCAGGCCGGCCGCAGTGATAATCGCGGTGCCGTGCTGGTCGTCGTGGAAGACCGGGATATCCAGGCGCTCGGACAGGCGGCGCTCGATCTCGAAGCAGTGCGGCGCGGCAATGTCTTCCAGATTGATGCCACCGAAGCCGCCGGCGATGCGCGCGACCGTGTTGATGAAGTCCTCCGGCTGCGCGGCGTCCACCTCGATGTCGAAGACGTCGATATTGGCGAAGGCCTTGAACAGCACCCCCTTGCCCTCCATGACCGGCTTGGACGCCAGCGCACCCACGTTGCCCAGCCCCAGCACCGCGGTGCCATCGGTGATCACCGCGACCAGGTTGCCCTTGCCGGTGTAGCGATAGGCCAACTCCGGATCTTCGGCGATTGCGCGCACCGGCGCGGCAACACCCGGCGAGTAGGCCAGGGAGAGGTCATCCTGAGTGGCGGTGGGCTTGGTAACGTGGATCGCCAGTTTGCCGGCCGGGTGCTGCTCGTGGTACTCCAGCGCGCGCTGATTGAAATCCTTGGACATGGTGTAGCGGGGCCTTTTTCGATCGGGGATGCATTGCGGTACTCAGCGCCCGGCGCGAGGCCGGAAGGTGAGCATCAGTTGACTGGGTGCGTCGGAACACGACTATTGCGCGCGTCCTCGTAGAGCGGCCGGAAGCGGTCCGCCATGCGGGTGAGGTCACGCTGGCGCGATTCCGGGGCCGGGTGCGTACTGAGAAAGACCGGATGCCGGCCATTCGACTGCGCCGCCATCTTGCGCCAGAGACTGGCCGCGGCGTCCGGGTTATAGCCTGCGCGTGCCGCCAGTTCCATGCCGATCGCGTCGGCCTCGGATTCCATCGCCCGGCTGTGCGGAAGCTGGACCGCCAGCGCCGCCCCCAGCGCGGCGCCCGTGAGGGCCACCTGCGAGCGGTCGCCCGTCATCGCATAGCCGGCCACGGCCATGTTGCTCGCCAGCGCTACCGACATCTTCTCGGCGGTGTGCGCCGACAGCGCATGGGCGATCTCGTGCCCGATGATCTGCGCCAGTTCGTCGTCGGTCAGCTCCAGCTGTTCGATGATGCCCGAGTAGATGGCCATCTTGCCGCCCGCCATCGCGAAGGCGTTGACGGTGTCCGGGGCCTCGATCACCACGATCTCCCAGTCCCAGTCGGCGGTCTCGGGGCGATAGTTCACGGCCTGGGCGACGACCTTTTCGGTAATGCCATGCACCCGGGCGGTCATCTCGGGGTCGGCATTGATGCGACCCTCCTCGCGCGCCGGCGCCAGCATCTCGACGTAGGCGGTGCGCGAGGCATCGATCGCCTGGTTCTCGGAGACCAGCATCAACTGTGAACGCCCGGTCACCGGGTTGGTGGTGCACCCGGGGATAGCCACGGCGAGGCCGCCGGCGATCAGCACCGTCAGGAGCAGGGAGGTCAGGCGACCGCGAGCCATCCGCCACGAATTGGGAAACGCACGCATTATTCGAGCACCTCGTTAGTCCACTACCTCGAGATCGAGCGGATGCCATATGCGCATCCGGAGTCGGTCTCTCCAAGGATACACCTGACCACGCACAATCACCGCCTCGCCGGTCAAGGATTCGGGCTCGAGATCGGGCCAGTGATCGCGGTCATCCCCGCGGATCAGCACATCCAGGGGACCGTCCAGTTCCATCACCCAGTGACGCTCGGTCGCACGCACCGAGATCACCTCGCCCTGCACCCGCAGCCGCCCGTGGCGCAACGCGCCGTCCAGCGGGTCCAGGACCCGCGCGGGCAGGGCCGCCGGCCGCTCCAGCCACAGGCCACGCTCCCCGGCCCGCGCCTCGGCCGCGGCCGCATAGAGACAGGCATCGAGGGGTTCCGGCCACGGCCCCGGCCGTGGCATCGCCGCACCCGCGGCGATCAGCCGGGCCGCCAGCAGCGCGCCGTCGGGGAGCCACGCATGCATGCGCGGACGGCCCCTCGAGTCCCGGGCGGGACGTCCCGGGCGCAGGGTCAGGCGTTGGCCGGCCTCCTCCAGGCGTGCCTCGAGTGCGTCGCGCAACCCTTCATGCAGGGAAAGGTCACGCACCGGGGCCATCGCCTCCGGCGACGGGGCGGCCAGGGCCAGGCCGATCAGGCGGATCGTCCGCCCATCGGCCAGCCGCAGCCGGTCGAACCCGAGGACACGCTCGACCCCGACCTCCTGCAGCCCCCGCGATTCCTGGTCCGCCAGCCGGCACTCCGCCGCGGCCGCCCCGGCCTGCGACAGAAGCAGCAGGCCCACAACGCAGACGAGGGCGCCCCGCAGGACGCCCTCGTCGGGTCGGACACGGCTCGCCAGGGCGGTCACGCGTCCGGTCACGTTGCGCGCCAGGCGGCGCGCCGCGGCTTCAGAATGCGAAGCGGCGGTTGAACTTGTCGACCTGGCCGGCGGTATCAACGATCTTCTGCTTGCCGGTGTAGAACGGGTGACACTGCGAGCACACGTCCACATGCATCTCCTCGCCGGAGAGGGTGGAACGGGTCTCGAACTGCGTACCGCAGCTGCAGATAACCTTGACTTCGTGATAGTTCGGATGGATGTCGGCTTTCATGGTCGGCTCACGCAGGTTCTGGCGAAAAGTCCGGTAGGGTAGCGGAGACCGGGGCACGGGCGCAAGACCGGGTTACACCGCCTTCTGGACAGGCCGTTTGAAATCCGGGCGACAACCCCCTGAATGGCCACATGGTTTTACCCACGCGAACAACCTGTGGATAACTTTGTGGACGAATTGTCGCGCCCGGAACGGGCCACGCCGGAAACGTCAAGGGACACCCGCCGGAAAACCCCGGCTCGACACTTTAACGATTTGATTTTGAAAGGTTAAAAATCGGATCGTTCGCGACCCGGGAGATCGCGCCCCGGGCGGACAGGCCTTCCGGGCCATTCGCATCCGCTGTGCATAAGGGCCAACGTATGTACCTCATGAACCCGCGGTTTCCGGGGCAATGGCCGCATAAATGGCGGAGTAGTCCGCGTCAGCCAGGCCCTGCTCGCGCACCCGGTCCAGCAGATCGGCCAGCAGCGGCAGCCACGGCCCGACCAGTCCGGCATCCTCCACCGCGCGCTCGGTCAGGCGCACATCCTTCAGCAGGTGCTTGACCGGAAAGTTGGCGGTACCGAAGTCACCGGAGACCATCTTGCCGAGCTTCTTGTCAAAGGTCGGGGCATACAGGGCGCTGTCGCGCAGGATCTCCATGAAGGTATCCACCTCCACCCCCTCGCGCCGTACCAGCCCCAGGCTGAGGGAAAACGCCGCCGTGAGACTCGCGATCAGCTGATTGAAGGCCAGCTTCAACGCCGCCCCCTGTCCGACCGAACCGACATGCCGGGGTGTCTCGCCCAGAGCCGCCAGTACCGGCTGGGCCCGGGCAAAGTCGGCCTCGCGGTCGGCGCCCGCCATGATCAGCAGACGGCCATCCCGGGCCTCGGGGATGGAACCCAGCACCGGCGCCTCCAGGTAACAGGCGCCGGCGCCCCGCACCCGTTCCGCCAGGGCCCGGCTCTCGGCCGGCAGGATGGTCGCCATCTGGATCACGCAGCGACCATCCAGCGCGCCGGCCGGCAGGGCATCCAGCACGGCATGGATGGCGGCGGCATCACTGAGCATCAGCACCAGCACGTCCGCCTCCGCGACAGCCGCGGCGGGCGAACTGTGAACGGTGACCCCCTCGGCCGCCAGATCGCTCGCGCGCGCGACCGTGCGGTTGTAAGCCACCACGGGAAATCCGGCCTGCAAAAGACGCAGGCCCATGGGTTGCCCCATGAGCCCGCATCCCAGCAGCGCCACTCGGGACGCAGTCATCGTTACCCCCTACTTGATCTTGTCGTCCAGATCTTCCGTATACCCCAACAGGGTATGCGGCGGCGGGGCCTCCTTCTGGTACTTGCTCGGGGTGACCGCCTCGGTCTGGTGCAGGCTTCTCCACAGACCGAACACCATGATCAGCATAATGACCGAGAAGGGCAGCCCGACACTGATCGCGGCCGCCTGCAGCGCAGCCAGCCCCCCTGCCAGCAACAGGATGGACGCGACCACCCCCTCGAGGATGGCCCAGTACACGCGCTGGGTGACGGTCGGGTTGCGCACGTCACCGGAGGCCAGGGTGTCGATCACCAGCGAGCCGGAGTCCGAGGAGGTCACGAAGAAGGTGACGATCAGCACCGTCGCCGCCGCCATCACGGCCACGGACAGCCAATCCCACAGCGGCATGGCCTGCAGGGTCACGAACAGCGCGGTGGACATGTTCTCCGACACGGCGCCGGTCAGGTCGACCACGCCATCGAGCTCGTAACTCATCGCGGTACCGCCGAACACGGCCAGCCAGACGAAGGCCGCGGCGGTCGGGGCCAGCAGCACCCCGGCGACGAACTCGCGGATGGTCCGGCCGCGCGAGACCCGCGCGATGAACATGCCGACGTACGGGGCCCAGGAGATCCACCAGCCCCAGTAGAAGATGGTCCAGGAGGTCGCCCAGCCGGAATCCTCGATCGTGTCGGCCCACAGGCTCATCTCGGGCAGGAACTGGACGTAGACGCCGGTGCTCTCCACCAGGAGGCGCAGGATGAACAGGGTCGGACCCATGACCAGCAGCAGCGCGATCAGGATCACCGCCAGACCGATATTGAAGTTCGACAGGCGCTTGATGCCCTTGTCGACGCCCAGCGCGACCGAGCCCACCGCGATCAGGGTAATGATCGCGACCAGCACGATCTGCATGTAGGTGGATTCCTCGATCCCGAACACGAAGTTCAGGCCCGAGTTGATCTGCATGACACCGAGGCCCAGCGAGGTCGCCACGCCGAACATGGTGCCGAACAGCGCCACCACATCCACCAGGTGCCCCCAGGGGCCATAGATCCGGTCGCCGATGAAGGGGTACAGCGAGGAACGGATCAGCAGCGGGAGATTGTGGCGGTAGGCGTAATACGCCAGCGACAGGCCGACGACAATGTAGATTGCCCAGGCATGCAGCCCCCAGTGGAAGAAGGTATAGCGCATCGCCTCGACCGCCGCCGCGCCGGTCTCGCCCTCGACGTGCGGTGGGCTGAGGTAGTGGTACATCGGCTCGGCGATGCTCCAGAACAGCAGCCCGATCCCCATGCCCGCGGAGAACAGCATCGCGAACCACGCGGTGTAGCTGAAGCGCGGGGCCTCGAACTGATCACCCAGGCGAACCCCGCCGTAACGGCTGAACATCAGGTACAGGGAGAAGACCAGGAACACGGTCACAACCAGCATGTAGTACCAGCCGAGGTACTCCCCGATGCCGCTTTGCAGCTGGTTGAAGACCGCTTCGGCGGTGTCCGGGAAGATCGCCCCGAACAGGACGAACAGCGCGATCACGATGCTGGAGGTGTAGAAGACCGGGCTGCAGATCACGCCAAAGCCGCCGAGGCGGGTTTGCGTCAGACCGGGGGTGGACTGCTCATCCATTCGGTTTCCCCTTGTATTCTTGTGGCAAGCGCAAGACCGGGCGGCCTGATTCCGGGGTGGTCTGGAAGCCGCGCGGGGTGGCGCCCGTTGGGCGTTGCCGCAGTTGGGTGGGACCCCGTCACCGTAGCGAAAGACTCATCCGACTGCAAAAGCGCGAAGAGCGTCACGCCCGGCGCGAGATCATGCCTGGGCACCGGGTGCGTGCTGGGCGAGCAGCAGGGCTCGGGCCTGCCCCCCCTGGCGTTCGCGCTCGACCTGCCAGCCGCCCGCGGCGAGGAAGGCCAGATCCGCCTCGGCCTCGATCTCGACATACACCCGGCTGTCCGCATGCAGCCAGCCCTGCGCCAGCAGGGCCTCCAGCACCGGCGGCACATGCCCCTTGCCGAACGGCGGATCCACCAGCACGAGGTCGTAGGCGAGGCCGTCGGGCGGCGGCTCTGCCAGCAGGCGCCGGGCGTCGTCCCGGCGCACGGTAACCTGCCCGGCGCCCAGGGTCTCGCAGTTCGCCTGGAGCTGCGCCGCGGCACGCGCATCGCGTTCGACCAGCAGCACCGTATCGGCCCCGCGCGAGGCGGCCTCCAGCCCCAGGGCCCCGGTGCCGGCGAACAGGTCCAGCACCCGCGCCCCCGGCAACCGGGGCTGCAGCCAGTTGAACAGCGTCTCGCGCAGGGCGTCGGCGGTGGGCCGGAGCCCACCCACTCCGGGCACCGGCAACCATCGGCGGCGCCAGGCCCCGCCAATGATGCGGATGCGTGCCGGGCGCCCGGCAGGGGCGCGCCTACTCCTGCCCACCCACGATCACCGTGACCATCGCATCCGGATTGATGCGCTCGCGCAGGCGGGCATTCAGCTCGTCCAGCTCCACGGCCTCCATGCGCTCGATATAGCGGTCCAGATAGTCCAGCGGCAGGTCGTAGAAGGCCATCATCCCGAGCAGGCCGACAATGTCGCTGTTCGAGGCCAGCGACAGCGGAAAGCTGTTGACGACGTTCTCGCGCGAGGCCTCCAGCTCGTCGGCATCGACGCCTTCGGCGTGCCAGCGCGCCAGCTCCTCGCGCAGCGCCGTGACCGCCTCGTCCGCCTGATCCACGCCGGTCTGCATCCCGATCCGGAAGGGCCCCTCGACCGCCATCGGCTGCAGGCGACTGCTCACCGAGTAGGCCAGGCCGCGCGCACTGCGGATCTCCTGGAACAGGCGCGAGGTGAACCCTCCGCCCCCGAAGGCGTGGTTGGCCAGGGTGAGGGCGTAGTGATCCTCGTCCCCGCGCCGCAGGGCCGGGGCCCCCATATGGATATGCGCCTGCTCGGAGGGGAAGTCGACGCGCTCCTCCACCGGCGCTCCGGGCAGCTCGACCGCGGGCAGCGGCTCCGCCGCCGGACCCTGTGGCAGGGCCGCGGAGATGCGCGCGGCAACGGCCTCGGCCTCCTCGCGGCTCAGCCCACCGGTGATCGCCAGGGCGCCGTTGCCCGTGGTGTAGAAGCGCTCGTAGAACCCGCGGGCATCCCCCGGCTCCAGCGCCTCGAGGGTCTCCCGCTCGCCGCCCGGCCAGTTGGCATAGGGGTGATCGCCGTACATCAACTCGTAGAAACGCCGGGTGGCAACACTCCCGGGATCCTGGCGCTCGCGCTGCAGCCCCTGCAGGGCCTGGCGCCGGGCCCGTTCAAAATCCGCCGCGGGGAAGGCCGGCGCGGCCAGCACGCCGGTCAGGGTCTCCAGCGCCGCGTCCAGCCAGTCCGGTTCGGTCAGGCTGCGCAGGCTGACGATGGCCATGTCGCGCAGCGAGTCGGTGTCGAACTGTGCCCCCACGGACTCGAAGCGCTCGGCCAGCGCGTCCGCATCCATCTCCGCCGTGCCGTGGCGCAGCGCAGAACTGGTCAGCGAGGCCAGGCCATTCTGCTCGCCGTCGCGCGAGGCCCCGCCGTCGAAGGTCAGGCGCAGGTCGACCATCGGCAGGTCCGGGGCCGCCACGTACAGCACCCGCAGCCCCTCGTCGGTCTCCCATTCCTCGATCTCCACCGCCTGGGCCGGCAGCGCCAGCGCCAGCAGCCACACAACGGCCGTCAGCCATCCTGCACGCATCATCTTGCCTCCGGTCATCACATGCCCCCCGCGGGTTCGCCATAGGGTTCTACCGCACCCGGATCGGGCGGGTCCTCGCCATCCAGGGGCTGCGGGTCGAGAACGCCGACCGTGCGCCGCTGTGGCACCAGGTATTCGCGGGCCACGCGCTGCACGTCCTCGGCGGTGACCGCGCGCACGCGCTCGACGAAGCGATCGCCCTCCTGCCAGCCGACCCCGATGGTCTGCAGCATGCCCAGCTGGAAGGCCTGCGAGCGTACCGAATCGCGCTGGTAGACCTCGGAGGCAATGACCCGCGCCTGCACCCGCTCCAGCTCGCTGTCGCTGACCGGCTCGTCCTTCAGGCGCTCCACCTGCTCCAGCAGCGCGGCCTCCAGGGTCTCCACGTCGGTATCCGCCGTGGGGACCGCGGCGACCAGGAACAGGTCATCCAGCCGGCTGAACGGGCTGTAGCGGGCCGCGGTTGCGCCGGCCAGCTCGGCGCCGCGCACAATCTCGCGGGCGAAGCGCGAGGCCTCGCCGGAATCCAGAATCCCGGCCGCCACCATCAGGGCGTAGGCATCCATCGGGTCGTCCACGGTGTTCAGCACGGGCGTCTTCCAGCCCATCATCAGGTAGGGCAGTTCGGCGGGCGCCTCCACGGTAATGCGGCGCTCGCCCTTCTGCGGGGTCTCGGTACGCGGCTTCGCCTCGGGGAGATCCCCGGCCGGGATCTCGCCGAAGTGCTCGCGGGCCGCGTCGATCACTCGCTCGGCATCCACGTCGCCGACCACCACGACCACCGCGTTGTTCGGGTGATAGTAACGGTCGTACCACGCCTGGTTGTCTTCCAGGGTGTAGGCCTCGATGTCGCTCATCCAGCCGATCACCGGATTACCGTAGGGATGGTTGAAGAAGGCCGTGGCCATCAGCTGTTCGCGCAGCAGGGAGTTCGGCTGGTCCTCGACCCGCAGGCGGCGCTCCTCCCTGACCACGTTCAGCTCCGGCCGGAACTCGTCTTCCTGCAGCTTGAGGTGCTGCATGCGTTCCGCCTCCATCGCCATCACCGTCTCCCAGTGATCGCGCCCGATCACCTGGAAATAGCCGGTGTAGTCGCGCCCGGTAAAGGCGTTCTCGCGCCCGCCCAGACGCGAGACGATGCGCGAGAATTCGCCGGGCTCGTACTGCTCGCTCCCGCGGAACATCATGTGCTCCAGCATGTGCGAGATACCGGTGACACCGCTGTGCTCGTCGGCCGAACCGACCCGGTACCAGACCATATTGGCTACTACCGGGGCACGCCGGTCCTCCAGCACCAGCACCGTCAGGCCGTTGTCCAAGGTGGCCTCGACCACGTCCGATTCGATTTCGGGCGCCGAGGCCGGGACCACGACGGGCCAGGCCAGCGCAAGCGCCGTGACGAGCACTGTTACCAGGTTTTTACCGCGCATGATTCATGAATCCTCGTGCTAGCATTGGCGAACTCTCTACTTGACCACATCGAGCATGTTCGGTTTCCGCAAGAAGAAGTCCGAAGACCCCGCCACCCCCGATCCGGAGGCACCCGGCAGCGAGCCGGAGAAGCCCACCCGCGGCGGCTGGTTCCAGCGCCTGCGCAAGGGCCTGGCCAAGACCGGGCAGGCCCTGGGCGGGGACCTGGGTACGCTGTTCCGGCGCAAGATCGACGACGAACTGTTCGAGGAACTCGAGGAGCGCCTGCTCCTTGCAGACGTGGGCCTGGATGCGACCCAGCAGATCATCGATCGTATCACCCGCGAGGTAAAACGCGGACAACTGGACGACGCCGAGGCCCTGATGGACGCCCTGGAGGCGGCCATGATCGAGATCCTCGAACCGGTCTCGCGCCCCCTGGAAATCCCGGAGGCCGAACGCCCCTTTTCCATCCTCGTGGTCGGCATCAACGGCGCCGGCAAGACCACCACTATCGGCAAGCTGGCCCATCACCTGCAGGCGGATGGCCGCTCGGTGCTGCTGGCGGCCGGCGACACCTTCCGCGCCGCGGCGGTGGAGCAGCTGCAGACCTGGGGCGAGCGCAACGGCGCACCGGTGATTGCCCAGGGCACCGGAGCCGATTCCGCGTCGGTGGTGTACGACGGGCTGCAGGCGGCACAGGCGCGCGGCATCGAGGTGATGATCGCCGACACCGCGGGGCGTCTGCACACCCAGACCAACCTGATGGACGAGGTGCGCAAGGTGAAGCGCGTGATGGGGCGGCTGGACGAGCAGGCCCCGGACGAGGTCCTGCTGGTGGTGGACGGCGGGACCGGGCAGAACGCCCTGAACCAGGCACGCCAGTTCCACGAGGCCCTGGGCCTGACCGGGATCGTGGTCACCAAGCTGGACGGCACGGCCAAGGGCGGCGTGTTGTTCGCGCTGGCCGAACAGCTGGGGGTGCCGGTGCGCTTCATCGGGGTCGGGGAGAAGGCCGAGGACCTGCAGGTATTCGATGCCCGCGCCTTCGTCCGCGCCCTGCTCGGCCGCGACAGCGACTGACACGTTCCGGATGATCCACCTGCAACGCGTCACCAAGCGGTTCGGCAGCGCGGGAGAGGCGCTCAGCAACGTCAGCCTGCGCGTCGACCCGGGCGCGATGGCCTTCATCACCGGCCCCTCGGGCGCCGGAAAGAGCACGCTGCTGCGCCTGATCGCCGGGCTGGAACGCCCCACCCGCGGCCGCATCCGCGTCAACGGCCACGACCTCGACCGGCTCTCCAACCGCGCCATCCCCGGGTTTCGCCGCAGCATCGGGCTGGTGTTCCAGGACCACCGCCTGCTGTTCGACCGCCCGGTGTTCGACAACGTCGCCCTGCCGCTGGAAATTCTCGCCTACCGCCGCCCGGAAATGCGCAAGCGCGTGCGCGCCGCACTGGACAAGGTGGGCCTGCTGCACAAGGAGACGGTCAACCCGCGCACCCTGTCCGCGGGGGAGCAACAGCGCGTCGGGATTGCCCGCGCCATCGTCCATCGCCCGGTGCTGCTGCTGGCGGACGAGCCCACCGGGAACCTCGACCCGGCGCTGTCGCGCGAGATCCTGCAACTGTTCGACGACTTCAACCGGGTCGGCATGACCGCCCTGATCGCCAGCCATGACCTCGGGCTGGTCGAGCGGATGGGCAAGCCGGTCCTGCACCTGGAGGACGGGCGCGTCGAAGCGCGGGCGGCCGGCGAGGGCACGGCATGAAGCCCGCGCGGCGCATGCTGGATGTCGTCCCGGCCTGGCTGGAGGCCCACCGGGATGCCGGCCGGCGCAGCCTCCAGCGGCGCATGCAGGCCCCGGTCCTGAGCCTGATCAGCATCGCCGTGCTGGGCTTTATCCTCGCCCTGCCGGCCTACCTCTGGGTCCTGCTGGACAACGCCCGCGCCCTGTCCGCCCACGTGGACCACGACCCGCGCATCGCCCTCTACCTCGACGGCGTGGAGGCGGCCACGGTTGCGGATCTGGAACGCCACCTGGAGACCGATGCGCGGGTGGAACGCTGGACCTGGATCGATGCGGATGACGCCCTGGCCACCTACCGCGAGGGAATGAGCGATCCGGGCCTGCTGGACTGGCTGGACGAGAACCCGCTGCCGGACGTGGTCGACGTCGTGCCCGCCACGGCCGACCCGGACACGGTGGCGGCGCTGCGCGAGGCGCTCGCGGCGACCGCCCCGGACGCGACCGTAGTCAGCGACGACGAGTGGGTCCGCCAACTGAACAGCCTGCATCAACTGGGGCTGCGCATCCTGGCGGTGGTCGGCGCGTTGCTGGGCCTGGGAGCACTGCTGATCCTGGCCCTGGCGACCGCCTCGGAGCTGCGCGAGCGCCGGGAGGAAATCGCGATCTCGCGCATCAGCGGGGCCACCCACCGTTTCCTGCGCCGGCCTTCCCTCTACGGGGGCCTGATCACCGGCCTTGGCGGCGGGATCTTCGCCGGCATCCTGCTGCTGATCGGGATCGGGCTGAGCCGGGCGCCCCTGGAACAGGCCGCCGCGGCCTTCGATCTCGAATTCGCGCTCGGACTCCCCGGGGCCAGCCACCTCCTGACCCTGCTGCTGGCCGGGCTCCTCCTTGGCTGGCTGGGGGCGCGGCTGGGCAGCGGCCATGCCCTGCGCGATGCGCCGTAAGGAGGCTCGGGCTGGCAAAAACGGCCGGAACTTTTGCAGGGTTTAGCACTCTTATCCACAGACTGCTAATCTAGAGTAATGAACCCGGAGGTATCACCACGCATGACCCAAGCCCTGACCACCCCGCGCATCGACATGCCCGTACCGGTGGGCGACCTCGATCACTACATGCAGGCCGTTGGCCGCATCGAGGTACTGGACGTCGAACAGGAACGCGAACTGGCCGTGGCGCTGCACGAGCGCCAGGACCTGGACGCCGCGCGCCAGCTGATCCTGCATAACCTGCGCTTCGTGATCCACGTCGCGCGCGGCTACCAGGGTTATGGCCTGCCGCTGGGTGACCTGATCCAGGAGGGCAACGTGGGCCTGATGAAGGCCGTGCGCCGCTTTGATCCGAATCAGGGCGTGCGCCTGGTGTCCTTCGCGGTGCACTGGATCCGCGCCGAGATCCACGAATTCATCCTGCGCAACTGGCGCATCGTGAAGGTCGCGACCACGAAGGCCCAGCGCAAGCTGTTCTTCAACCTGCGCAGCGCCAAACAGCGCCTGGGCTGGCTGTCGAACGCCGAGGTCTCCGCCGTCGCGCAGGACCTGGGTGTCTCGGAGAAGGACGTCTGGGAGATGGAACGTCGCCTGTCGAGCCAGGATGCGAGCTTCGACCCGGGCCCGGAGGCCGACGACGAGGGCTACCAGTCCCCGTCCGAGCGCCTGAGCCTGGAGGACCTGAGTGACGACCCGGCGCACGTGACCGAGGACGAGGACTGGGACCGCCACTACCAGGAACGCCTGAGCCAGACCCTGGGCGAACTCGACGAGCGCGCCCGCACCATCCTGATGCGCCGCTACATGGCGGACCAGAAGGCCACGCTGCACGAGCTGGCCGCGGAATACGGCGTCTCGGCCGAACGGATCCGCCAGATCGAGAACAACGCGATCAAACGCATCCGGGCAGCCTTCGACGACTGACGACCGGGTCTGGCGCCGGAAACGGAATCGCCCGAACGAAAAAGGCCCCGGCATACGCCGGGGCCTTTTTGTTGCCGGGTGCACCGGGGCCCTGCCCCGCGATCCCGGCTGGGTTCGTTTCCGGTCAACCGAACAGGATCACCGAGAAAAAGCTGATCCAGGACCAGATGATCAGGCCGACCGTGAAGGTCAGCGGAAAGTTGTCAAAGCTAAACCATTCGCGCATCTCGCAATCCTCGGAATTTTCCAACCAGAACAGGCGAAGGGTAAGCCGCGCCGCGCCGAGGCGCAAGTGCGACCCACGTCAGCGCTCGGGATTGTCCGGCCCGCGCGGGGCATCCTCATCCCGGTCCGGCGGATGATCATCCGAACCGGTCGGGATGCGCGGGTCGTCGTCATCCATCAGGATGCGATGGGCCGGGCCCTGGAGGTCATCGTACTGCCCCGAGCGGATGGCCCAGAACAGCACCAGACCCACCACCAGGGCAAACAGCATCGCCAGCGGAATCAGCAGGTACAGGATGGTCATGCCCCCAGTGTACCCAGCCGCGGGGCGGGCTTAAACCGGGGGCGCACCCGATGGCCGGCCGCGCGCGAGCGCTTCGGACCGGGATTCGGACGGCCGCTCCTCAACCCCCCGCGCAGGGCGCAGCCGCAGGGCATTGCCGACGACCAGCAACGAGCTGAGCGACATGCCCAGCGCGGCCAGCCAGGGGGTCAGCAGCCCGGACGCCGCCACCGGCAGCGCCACCACGTTGTAGCCGATCGCCCAGGCAATGTTCTGACGGATCACGCGCCGGGTGTGGCGAGCCTGGTCCAGCGCCTGCGGCAGATGCTCCAGCCGATCCGACAACAGGACCAGGTCCGCCTGTGTCTGAGCCAGCTGGGTGCCGCCACCCATTGCCAGCGAGACGTCGGCGCCGGCGAGTACCGGGGCATCGTTGATACCCTCGCCGGCCATCAGCACGACCCGACCCTCGGCCTGACGGGCCCGCACATAGGCGAGCTTGTCCTCCGGGCTCATGCCACCCTCGGCGGCCGAGATGTCCATTTGCGCGGCGAACGCCCGCGCGGCCTCGGGCCGGTCGCCGGTCAGCAGAACCACCTCCAGGCCGCGCGCACGCAGGTCCTGTATGACATGCCGCGCCTCCGGACGCGGGGTATCGGCCAGCCAGAACCGTGCGACTGGCTGGTCGTCGACGATCAGCCAGACGGGGGTGGCGAGGGGATGATCGGCGGGGGGCTGCGGGCTCGGCGCCCCACCGGACGGAAGCATGGAAGCACCACCAATCGCGACACGATGCGTCCCAATGCGTCCCTGGAGGCCCTGGCCGGGGATATTGCGGATTTCACTGGCGGTCAACGCCGGGGTCCCGGCCGGCTCGACCAGGGCACGCGCCACGGGGTGTTCGGAGTGGGCCTCCAGGGCAGCCGCCCAGTGCAGCCAGTCACTGCCCGCGGGCGCGGCCCGCAGGTCCGTCCGCGCGACCAGGCGCGGCATGCCGATCGTCAGCGTTCCGGTCTTGTCGAGGCACACCAGGTCGACGCGCGGCATTGTCTCCAGGGCGCTTCCGCGAGTCACCAGGAGGCCGAGGCGCGACAACGCGCCGGTGGTGGCGGTCAGCGCCACCGGCGTGGCAAGCGCCAGGGCGCAGGGGCAGGTAGCCACCAGCATCGCAACCATGACCCACAACGCGCGCGCGGGATCGATCCAGGCGTACCAGACCAGGCCGGCCAACGCGGTCAGGACCAGGACGGTGCCCACGAACCAGCCCGTGCCGGCCTCGGCGATCCGGGCCATGCGCGGCTTTTCGGTCTGGGCGCGGTCGAGCAAGCGCTGAATGGCCGCCAGGGTGGTCTCCGCTCCGACCCGCCGGACCTCGATCATCAAGGGGCCGTCGACATTCACGGTCCCGCCGGTCACCGCATCGCCGGGTCGGGCCGGGTGCGGCTCGGGCTCCCCGGTCAGCAGGGCCCGGTTAACGGTGGACTCGCCCGTGCACACCACGCCGTCCATGGGAATGGTCTCGCCGGGGCGCACGCGCACCCGATCGCCCGGGACCAGCTCACCAACCGGGACCGCCTCCACCTGGCCGTCCGCGCCCTCGCGGTTGGCGATGGCCGGGACCAGCCGGTCCAGGCGGTCGATGGCATGGCTGGCGCGCTGGCGCGCGATCAGCTCCAGGTAGCGACTGGTGAGCAGGAAGAAGACGAACATCACGACCGACTCGAAATAGACGTGCTCCCCGGTCCCGAGGATCACCGCGTAGAGGCTGGCCAGGTAGGTGACGATGATGGCCAGGCTTACGGGTACATCCATGCCGAGCTGCCAGTGGCGCAGGTCGCGCCAGGCGCTCTGGTAGAACGGGATCGCGGAATACAGCACCACCGGGGTGGTCAGGGCCGCCGCGACCCAGCGCATAAACTGGAGCAGATCCTCATGTTCGGTGTCCTCCGCGCCCAGCCAGAGGGCCACGGCCAGCATCATCACCTGCATCATTCCCAGCGCGGCCACGGCGATGCGGCGCAGGGCCAGCCCGCGTTCGCGTGCGATCGCCTGTTCCCGGGTTCCGGGGTCGTAGGGATGGGCGTGATAGCCGATGTCGCGGATCGCCTTGAGGATGTCCGACAGGGCAATCCGCTCAGGATCCCACACCACCTGCGCGCGATGAGTGGAGTAGTTGACGCGGAAGCTCTCCACGCCCGGCAGCGCCTGGACATGGCGTTCGTTGAGCCAGACGCAGGCTGCACAGGTGATGCCCTCGAGCATCAGGGCGGCTTCGCGCCGGTTGCCACCATCACCCGCGGACGCCACGAACTGCTGCTGCACACCGGGGTGGTCGAACAGCTCGAGCTCGCGGAGCTCTTCGGGAATCAGGGGACTGCCGCTTTCCGCCGGTGGCGCATCACGGTGATGGTAATAGGCGCCCAGGCCGCGTTCGATAATCGCACCGGCCACGGCCTGGCAGCCGGGGCAGCAGGTGGGTTCCTCCCGGCCTTCGAAGGCGACGGGATAGCAGGCGCCGTCGGGCACATCCAGCCCGCAGTGGAAACAACGGGTAGGGGCCGCGGACGATGCCGGGCCCTGCGAATCGGACGCGAGCGCCACGGCGAAGGCGGAGAGATCTAGCCGGACTGGGCGCTACGCACGCGGGTCCGGGCCTGCTGCTCCAGCAACTGCCCGTCGCGCTGTACCTGGAAACGCAAGTCCCAGCGGCCCGGGGCCGACAATGCGACCTCGACCTGGTACAGGCCATCCCCCATGTGCTGCATCTCGAAGCCCTGGTCGCGGCGCTCGTCGGCAAGCCACATGAACAGGCCGCGGATGCTGGCGTCGTCGATCGGCACGCCGTCGGCATCGCGGACCTCGACCTGGAGGGTGGCGGTCTCGCCCTCGGTGGGACGCTCCACCCAGCCCTGGCGGACCTGCCAGCCCTTTTCGCGCTGGGCCTGAAGCTCGGACACTCGGTGCACCGCCAGCGCCTGCTTGCGACTTTCCATGCCGGCCACGGTCCCCGGGAAGGCCGAGGTTACCTGCTCCGCCCGGTTCTCGGGTTCGGGCAGGATCGAGCCGATGAACTGCTGCGGCATGCCGTTATGGGCCAGCGTGATCAAAACGGCTTGAACGGACGCAACGATGGTGAAGAACCCGACGAGTACCAGCGGCGCCCAGTGCAAGCGGCCCATCTTGGCCTTGCCACCGTTCTCGGCCTCGGCCTCTTTCTGGGTGAAGACGATCCCCAGGCCATAGGGCACGATGATGTACAGCGCAAGATGGATGGCGAATACATCCGCCCCCTGCCAGGTGAGGATCGAATAGGGGATAAACAGGAACAGCATGATCGCGACCACCACCGCTGCGGTGCTGTAGGCCTTCAACCGCGTGAAGCGATAGATCAGGGCAAACAGGAAGGCCAGGGCCGCACTGCCGACGCCGAGGGTAATGACGAGATTGCTCATGACGGTTTCTTCGTTTCCTGCGTTGTCGCAAGCTAGGCGCTTGCGTTGAGCTGCGCGATTTCCGGCAGCCGGATTACTGTTTCTCGCCCGTCCGCCGCTCGCGGCGGAGGGCGGCTATCGATGACTGAACTGCGAGGTCACCTCGAGCGGTTCGATATGTCCCTCGCGGTCCGTGATGACAAACCGGAAAGGCTGTGGCGACGGCGCCCCCGCGGGTACCTCGTGGCGCACCCGGGCGACCACGGTCAGTCGCTCCCCGGGCTCCAGGCGAATGCGCTCCACCTGGCCGAGATCGAGCTCGGCGCCCTCGAGTCCCGCGAGCCCGATCTCGAAGTCCAGCTCGCGGTCGGCGGTGTTGTTCAGGCGGATCTCGTAGCCGTTCTGGATCCGCCCATCGGACATCTGAACGTACAGGGGCTGACGCACCTGGTTGACGTTGGCATCGACCGGGGGGCGGCCGAGGATGCTGGCTGCCAGCGCCACGATCACGATGACGACCGCGGCCCCGTAGCCAAGGGTCTTGCCCCTCAGGACACGGGTCTCCCCCCCCTCCTGCTCGCGTTCCGAGGTGTAGCCAATCAGCCCGCGCGGCCAGCCCTGCTTGTCCATGATGGTATTGCACGCATCGATGCAAAGCGCACAGTGGATGCACTGGAACTGCAGCCCGTCGCGGATATCGATCCCGGTCGGACAGACCTGGACGCAGTACCCGCAGTCGATGCAGTCGCCCACGCCGGCCGCCTGGCGCTCCTCGCGGGTCTTCAGGCCGGCCGTGACTTTCGCCCGGCCAGCCGTGCCTTCGCCCCGCGCCTCGTCGTAGGACACGATCATCGTGTCGCGGTCGAACATCACGCTCTGGAAGCGCGCATAGGGGCACATGAAGGTGCAGACCTGCTCGCGCGCCAGGCCGGCGAAGGTATAGGTAGTGGCCGTGAGGATTCCGGCAGTGACATAGGCGGCGTAGACCGCCTGCCCGGTGAAGAAGTCGGCCACGATGGACGGCGCGTTACCCCAGTAGAGGACGAAACCCAGCCCGGTCGCGAACGCGACCACCAGCCAGGAAGCGTGGGTCAGCCCGTACTTGATGAGCTTTTCGCCGTTCCACGGCTGCTTGGCCAGGCGCAGCCGCGCGGGCCGCTCGCCCTGGATCTTGCGCTCCAGCCACATGAAGACATCGGTCCACAGCGTCTGGAAGCAAAAATAGCCACAAAACACACGCCCCGCCACACCGGTGACGAAGAACAGGAGCAAGGCGGCCAGCACCAGGAACCCCGCCAACCAGAAGATATCCTGGGGATAGACCACCAGGTCGAAGATGTGAAACTGGCGGCCCGGAATATCGAAGAGCACAGCCTGGTTGGGCCCGTACTCCCGCTCCCAGCGTATCCACGGCAGTCCGAAGAACACACCGTAGGCCACCAGGAGGATCCCGGTCTTGAGGTTACGGAAACGGCCCTTGACCGATCGCGGATGGATCGGGATACGCGCTTCGTACAACGGCTGGGCCTGGGACATCGAATCCTCCCGGAGGCTATCCGGCAGAGGGGCGCCGGCGGCATCGCCGAGCTACCCGCGGGTACTCTTCAAGCCAAACAAACAGGGGTGCCCTCGGGCGTCAAGAAACCCGGCGGGCACCCCTGTGGAAAAGCGGTTCTGTCGACCGCCAGCCCCGGCGGTCGACAGATGATCCAGCGCCAGGCTACTGACCCCCGCCGAGGGAGTGAACGTAGGCGGTAAGCATCTTGATCTCCGCGTCCGACAAACGATCCGCGAAAGCGGGCATCTCGCGCTGGGCGCCATCCCGAATGAAGTTGGCGACCAGGCGCTGGCGCTCGCTGTCGCTTTCTGCGCCACGCACGTCGATCAGACCCCAGAGATCATTGGTCAGATTGGGCGCACCTTGCGAGGTCAGCCCCTGTGCATCCATGCCGTGGCACTGGAAGCAGCCGCCGTCCGAGCCGGTGAAGATCCGGGCGCCGGCATCGGCGTCGTCCTGATCGACGGTGTAGTCGTTCAGCGACAGCACGTAAGCGGCAACCTGGTTCAGCTGATCGCTGTTCAGGGTGTCGCGGTAGCCAGGCATGTAGCCCAGACGACCCTGGTGCAGGGTTTCCTCAATCTGCTCCACGGTACCGCCCCACTTCCAGTGGTCATTGCGCAGGTTCGGGTACTGACCGACCACCCCCGCGCCACCGACCTGATGGCACGCGGCACACCAGGTGCCGAACGAGCCCTGGGCGTAGGCGTTGACGAAGCTCATGCTCTCGGCGTCGGCCAGGATCGTTTCGTAGTCCTGGGCGGCCACCTGCTCCAGCATTTCACGCTGACGCACCGCGTAGGTGCCGGTCTGCATGTCCTTGGCGAGCAACGCACGGGTATTCCAGTGCATCGTCCGCTCTTCACCGCCCTGCTCGAAGGTGATGGTATTGAAGCCCTTGGTGAAGGTGTCGCCGATCGGCCATGCGGGGTAGATCAGCCAGTACACCACCGCGAATACGATCGTGGCGTAGAAGCCCCACAGCCACCAGCGCGGGAGCGGGTTGTTGTATTCCTGAAGGTTACCGTCCCAGACGTGCCCAGTGGTCTCGACCTGGTTCGGGTCCTTTTCACGGTTGTCCTGTGTGCTCATTGCTCGTCACTCTTGGTTTTGTCACGCCGGGCCACGGGCTCCCGGTGTGAATCATCGTCGTCCAGAGGAATGTAGCGATACGTCTCGAACTTCTGGGCGCGCCGACGATTGGAAAACAGGAAGATCACGACCCCGATAAAGGTGCCCATGAACAGCAACAGCGCGACGATCTTGCTGTTGCCCATGTCGGTGATCCACTCCCACAGTCCCATCATGCTTGCGCCCGCTCCTCCTTACCGGAATTCGGCAAAGTGCCCGTCGTCGTATTCACTGAAGTCGACCATGGTCCCGAGGACCTGGAGATAGGCCACGATGGCGTCCATCTCGGTGATCGTCCCGGGGTTGCCGTCGAAGTTTTCAGCCTGCGCCTGGGCAATCAGGTTGTCCTCGGCGTCGCGGATGTCGAACATCCGGGCGTGTTCCTCGCCGAACTTCTCGACGTTGGCCTCGTATTCCTCGTCGGTGAGCGAGTACGGCACACCCACGCGCTTCAGCGCGATCATCCGGCGGTCGATGTCGGAGTAGTCAAGCGGGGTCTCGGCCAGCCAGGGGTAGCCCGGCATGATCGACTCCGGCACCAGCGACTGCGGATCAATGAGGTGCTGGACCTGCCATTCGTTGGAGTACTTGCCCCCCACGCGAGCCAGGTCGGGTCCGGTGCGCTTGGAGCCCCACTGGAACGGATGGTCGTACTGCGATTCGGCCGCCAGCGAGTAGTGGCCGTAGCGCAGCATTTCGTCACGGAACGGACGCACCATCTGCGAGTGACAGGTGTAGCAGCCCTCGCGGACGTAGATGTCACGCCCGCGCTGTTCCAGCGGGGTGTACGGGCGAACGCCGTCCACTTCCTCGATCGTGTCGTCGATGTAGAACAGCGGCACGATCTCGACCAGGCCGCCGACGCTGATCACCGCAAGGGTGAGGATGATCAGCAGGCCGGCATTGGTTTCAACGCTTTCATGCTTCATGGATCTATTCTCTCCCTAATCAGGCCGTGCGGGCTTCGGCGGACGCGGCCTGGGCCTCGCGGGCCTCGGCCTTGATGCCCGTGCGAACGGTCATCGCGATGTTGAACGCCATGATCAGCATGCCGGCGAGGAAGAACCCGCCACCAATGGCGCGCACAACGTACGGCTTGTGCAGGAACACCACCGACTCGGTGAAGGTGTAGGCGAGGTTCCCGTACTGGTCGAAGGCACGCAGCATCAGGCCCTGACCGATACCGGCGACCCACATCGCAGTGATGTAGAGCACGATCCCGATGGTCGCGAGGAAGAAGTGCACGTACACCAGCTTCAGGCTGTACAGGTTCACGTTCCACAGCCGCGGCATCAGGTGGTACAGGGAGCCGAAGGTAATCATCGCCACCCAGCCCAGGGCACCGGAATGCACGTGGCCCACGGTCCAGTCGGTGTAGTGCGACAGCGCGTTCACGCTCTTCAGCGACATCATCGGACCCTCGAAGGTCGACATGCCGTAGAACGCCAGCGCGGTGATCAGGAACAGCATGATCGGGTCGGTGCGCAGTTTGTCCCAGGCGCCCGACAGGGTCATGATCCCGTTGATCATCCCGCCCCAGGAGGGCAGCAGCAGCAGGATGGAGAAGGTCGCCGCCAGGGTGGAGACCCAGTCCGGCAGGGCCGTCCAGTGCAGGTGGTGCGCGCCCACCCACATGTACAGGAAGACCAGCGCCCAGAAGTGGATGATGGACAGCTTGTACGAGTAGATCGGGCGCCCGGCCTGTTTCGGCACGAAGTAGTACATCATCCCGAGGAAGGCCGCGGTAAGGAAGAAGCCTACCGCATTATGGCCATACCACCACTGGGTCATCGCATCCTGCACTCCGGAGAAGATGGAGTAGGAATGCGGGTGGAACAGACCCACCGGAACCTGGATGTTGTTGAAGACGTGCAGCAGCGCGGTCGCCAGGATGAACGACATGAAGAACCAGTTGGCCACGTAGATGTGCGGCTGGTTGCGACGCAGCAGGGTCATCAGGAAGACCATGAAATAGGCCACCCAGACCACCAGGATGATCAGGTCGATCTGCCAGTTGAACTCGGCATACTCGCGGCCCTGGGTGATCCCCATCATATAGGTGATCACGCCGAGGACCAGTGCCAGGTTCCACCCGTAGAAGGTGAAGCTTGCCATGGAGTCGCTCCACAGCCGCGCCTGACAGGTCCGCTGCACCACGTAGTACGAGGTGGCGAACAGCGCGTTACCCCCGAAACCGAAGATCACGGCCGTGGTGTGGACCGGACGGAAGCGCCCGAAGGTGATCTGCGCGATATCGAAGTTCAGGAACGGGAACGCCAGCTGCGAGGCGATCCAGACGCCGGCCGCCATGCCGAACACGCCCCAGAGGACGGCGGCAATGGCAAACCGCTTGATAATCGCGTAGTTGTACTGCTCGGAAGTCGCGACTGACGCTGCGGGTGCGGCACCCGCCGTAGTGGCTGCTTGTGACATGACTTTTCCACCTTGCTGCGGGGAACACGGATGTCCCGATGGTTCGGGGGCGTGAACTCTACCCCATTCCGGGCCCACAAAAAACCAATACCGCCTGTGTCACTCGGATATTGAGCACGATCGACGGAACTTTTGACGACGACAAGAATACATTCTCCGCGCGCGTCCAGGCGAGGGGTTGAGCAACGGATTGCTTGATCTGGATCAATGAACGGGCTGTACCGGGATCACGCGGCCCTGCGGACGCGACGGCGGCGGCGCATCCGGCACCCAGGCATGCCCGTACACCACCTCCCAGGTCGCGGGCAGGCGGCCCTCCACGCCGAACTCGCGCGCATAGGCCTCGGCCACGGCCACCAGGCGGCGCGGCCCGAACAGGCCCGACGACCGGCCCGACAGGGCATTGCGCACCCCGACCCCGCGCAAATCGCGGATCAGTCCGGTCAGATCGGGGTAGGTCAGGGTCAGGGCCTCCTGGTCCATGACCGGGTCGGCGAACCCGGCCCGGACCAGGGCATCGCCGATGTCGTGCATGTCCATGAACGCGTTGACGTGCGCCCCGGCACCGCCATCCACCGCCGCGAAGGCCGCGCGCAGCTCGCGCAGGGTATCCGGACCGAAGGTGGTGAACATCCACAGCCCCTCGGGCCGCAGGATGCGGCGGACCTCGGTAAACGCCTGGTCGAGGTCGCTGCACCACTGCAGGGCCGAGCTGGAGACCGCCAGATCGAAGGACCGCTCTGCCAGCGGCAGGGCCTCGAGATCGCCGCACACTACCTGCGGCCGGCGCAGCCAGCGGCCGCGGCGTCGCGCCCGGGCCACCATCTCCGGGGCAAAGTCCACGCCGGTCAGGCGCGCCCCGCGGTAGCGGCGGCTCAGGTGATCCAGGGCCTCGCCGATGCCGCAGCCCAGGTCGACGACCCGCTCCGGCTCCATCCGGATCCAGTCCAGCCGCCCCAGCATCCGCTCCTGCACCTCGCGCTGCAGGACCGCATGCTCCTCGTACGTGGCCGCCGCCCGCGCGAAGGCCTCGCGGACCCGCGCCTTGTCGAGATCGAAGCTGTCGGGTCGGCTCATACGGACTCCCCTGCACTGCAGTGATCCAGAAACTCGGAAACGAAAGCGGCCAGTGGCCCCGGCCGGGCCAACCACTCCGCATGGCCAGCCATACCCCGCCCCACCCGGCAATCGGGCCGCAGAGCACGCAACTCGGCCTCCACCGCCGCGGGCACCAGCGCGTCCTCCGGCTCCAGCCAGAGCGCCGCCGGCGCCCGCAGTTCGGCCCAGATGGCGCGCTGGTCGGCACGGCGCAACAGGTCCAGACCGGCCGCGAGGCCTTCCGGCGAGGCCGGAACCGCCTGCAGCTGCGCGGCCAGTTCGCGAGCCAGCGAGGCCGCGTCTGGACTGCCGCGGGCACAGAGCATGGCCAGGCGCCGTCCCAGCCGACGACGGTCGCCCTCCAGGGCGGCACGGAAATCTTCCAGCTCGGCCGGTGGCAAAGCAGCCGGCCAGTCGTCGCCACGGAGAAAGCGCGGCGTCGCACCAATCAGCATGAGCCCCTGGGGCCCGGGCCATTGCCGTGCGGCCGCGAGTGCGACCAGCCCGCCCAGGGACCATCCGGCCCAGACGGGGTACTCGATTTCGGCGGGCAACGCGGCGATCAGCGCCGCGGCGGCGTCCTCGGCTTCCGCCAGCCGTCCGCCGTCGCCCGAGGCCCCGTGCCCGGGCAGATCCGGGGCCAGCACCCGCGTCGTTGCCGGCAATTCGGCCCGCAGCGGCGCCCAGACCGAACCGGAAAAGCCCCAGCCATGCAGCAGCACCAGCGTCGGGGCGCGCGCCCTGGATTCCGCACCCCGCATGTCAGCGCCCTGAACGGCGTCCACCGGCTTGCGTATCATGTGCGCTCGCATCCACTCGCCAATCCGCGCAGGCAGGCTGACCGTTCATGGCAATTACAATCGGCATCATCATCGCGTATCTGCTGGGATCGCTTTCCACGGCCATTCTGGTCAGCAAGCTGCTGCGCCTGCCGGACCCGCGCACCACCGGCTCTAGGAACCCCGGCGCCACCAATGTACTGCGCTCGGGCGGCAAGACGGCGGCCATCATCACGCTCATCGGGGATGTCGGCAAGGGCTGGCTGCCGGTGTTCGTCGCCCTGCAACTGGACCTGTTCCCCGGCTGGGCGATCGGCCTCATCGGCCTGGCCGCCTTCCTCGGGCACGTCTTTCCGGTCTACTACCGATTCCAGGGCGGCAAGGGCGTGGCCACCGCGCTCGGCGTGATGCTCGCGATCAGCCCGCTGGTCGGCGGGCTGGTTCTGCTGACCTGGCTCGTCGTCGCCGCCGTCTGGCGCTACTCGTCCCTGGCTGCCCTGGTGGCCGCGGGTATGGCCCCGGTGTACATGGTCCTTCTGGGCATGGACCACTGGCTCAGTGCCGCGGTAGCCCTGATGAGCGTGACCCTGTTCATCCGCCACGACAGCAACATCCGCCGCCTGATGCGCGGCGAGGAATCCCGAATCGGCCAGAAAGACAAGGCCTCGCGGCCCTCGCAGGAAAACTCCTCCGACTGAAACCTGCAGGCCTGCGGACAGGTCTGAAAATTTGCAAGCCGGCTCGCGTGCCGCTTCAAGCCGGGGCTGGCGGTCCCAGTTCGGACAGCGGCCAGCGCGCCCGCGCCGCCACCACCGGCGCCCCGGTATCCGCGCACGCCCCGGCCTGCAGCCGTCGCAGTCCGGCCAGCGCGATCATCGCGCCGTTGTCGGTGCAGAACTCCGGGCGCGGGAAGTACACCGGGACCCCCTGACGCTGCGCCATGGCCTTGAGCCCGGCGCGCAATGTGGTGTTGGCTGCCACGCCGCCGGCGACCACCAGCGCCGGGGCCCCGGTCTGCTCCAGGCCGCGCCGGGTCTTTTCCACCAGCGTGTCGGTCACCGCCTCCTCGAAGGCGCGGGCAACATCTTCCGGGCGGTAGGCCTGCTTTTTCAGCGCGGTCAGTACCGCGGTCTTCAGGCCGGAAAAACTCATGTCCAGCCCCGGGCGGTCGAGCATCGGGCGCGGCAGACGCAGGGCATCCGGCGCGCCGCGCTCGGCCAGACGCGCCAGCGCCGGACCACCCGGATAGCCCAGCCCCAACAGCTTGGCCGTCTTGTCAAAGGCCTCGCCGGCGGCGTCGTCGATGCTCTCGCCAACCAGGTCGTAGTCGCCCAGGGCCCGCGCATGGATCAACTGGGTGTGCCCGCCGGAGACCTGCAACACCAGGAACGGGAAATCGAGTCCGGTGTCCTCCAGGAACGGTGCCAGCAGATGCCCCTCCAGGTGATGAACCGCCAGCGCCGGGATGCCCCAGCCCCAGGCCAGGGCACGCGCCACCGAGGCCCCGGTCAGCAGCGCCCCCAGGAGCCCCGGTCCGCCGGTATAGGCAACCGCATCCAGGTCGTGCCCTTCCACGCCCGCCTCCTCCAGTACCGTGCGCACTAGCGGAAGGAGTCGCCGGATGTGGTCGCGCGACGCCAGCTCCGGCACCACGCCACCGTAGACCGCGTGCAGATCCGTCTGGCTGTACAACCGATGGGCCAGCAGGCCCTGCTCGGCGTCGATCAGCGCCACGCCCGTCTCGTCACAGGAGGTCTCGATACCCAGTACTTTCATGACGCCAGCATGCCCGGTTTCGGGGAACGCACCAAACAGCCCCGGATCCACTGCGCCATAAGACCGGGTGCGGACATCACAGGCGCCCCCGGCGATCCGGAATCCCGTCCAGCGGCAGGTGCGCACAACCGCGACCCAGGGCCATGACCTGGAAACGCTCGCCCATCTCGCCCGGCAGGGTCAGCATGCGCACGGCCTGCGCCGCCTGCATGGTCAGGCGGGCATCCTCACCGCTCCCCACCCGCGCCTCGAAACGCTGCGGCAACCCGGCCCCCAGCAGGAATTCGCCCTGCCCGGCGTAGGCCAGCACATCGAGGCCCGCGGCATCCGCGGCCTCGGCCACCCCGGTGAAGTCCACGCTGGCGGTCAGGTCCATCAGGCCCGGGTGGGCCAGCGGATCCTGGATCATCTGCTGACGGTAATAGCCGACCAGGGTGCCTTGGTGACGCTCCGGCGCGTAGTAGGCACGACGAGGGAAGCCATAATCCACGAGCATGGCCACCCCCTGCTCGAGGACATCGGCCAGCGCGGTCACCCACGCCGCCTGCGCCGGGCGCCACTCGGAGAGGTAGCCCTCGGGCCAGGGACCGCATTCGGCCGCCAGCCGCGTCACCGGCCCGGCAAGCGCGGGCGGCGCCTCGCGCTCGGCCAGGGTCAGCCCGCCGTCGGCGCTCGTCGTGACCCCGACCTGCCAAACGTGGCCGTCGCGCCAGCGGAAGAGCTCCACGGGCAGGGCATCCAGCACCTCGTTGGCGAGCACCACACCGCGCAGGGGAGTCTCGGGGAGGGAGTCCAGCCACGCGACACGCCGGTACTCCGCCGGCTCCAGGGTGGCCTCGAGAAAGGCCTGCTGCCGGGCCCGCAGGTCCGGGCTGACCTCTATGATCCAGTAACGCTCCCAGTCGACCCCCAGTTCGCGCAGGGTCGTGATCACATCCCCCGCCAGGCGCCCACTGCCGGCGCCGAACTCCAGCAGGGTTCCGCGACCACCAAGGTCGTCGCGCAGGACCGGAGCCAGCCAGGAGGCCAGGGTCTCGCCGAACAGTGGCGAGAGCTCTGGCGCCGTGACGAAGTCCCCGCCTTCACCCAGCTTGTGGGCACCGTTCACGTAATAGCCCAGCCCCGGCGCGTACAGCGCCGCCTGCATGTAATCGACGAACGGAAGGAACCCCGCGCCCGCGGCGACACTCTCTTGCAGGTGAACGCGCAGGCGCGCGGCGATCTCCCGGGCAACCGGATCGCCCGCGGTGTTTGTGCTAGGTTTCGGCGGCATCATGGCGACGCATGGTACCAACCCGGGGGCAGACGTGGCGCAGGGACAATTCAACAGCATGGACACAGCTTCCGGGTCGGCCCCGGTAGCACTGGTCACCGGGGCCGCACGACGGGTCGGCGCCACCATCGCGCGGCATCTGCACGCCGCCGGATTGCGGGTCCTGATCCACTACCGCGGGTCACACGCGGACGCCGCGGCGCTCGCCTCCGCGCTGAACGCGGAGCGCCCCGACAGCACCCGCACGCTGCAGGCCGATCTGCTCGACCCGGAGGGCATCGAACGCCTGGCCCGCGAGGCCGAGGGCGCTTGGGGCCGCCTGGACTTCCTGGTCAACAACGCCTCGACGTTCTATCCAACCCCCGTGGGCGCGATCACGCAACAAGCCTGGGACGACCTGATCGGCTCCAACCTGAAGGGCCCGACGTTCCTCACCCAGGCCTGCAACCCGGCGTTGCAGCGCCAGCAGGGCGCGGTCGTCAATATCGTCGACATCCATGCCCTGCGCCCGCTGAAGGGCTACCCGGTGTATTCGGCAGCCAAGGCCGGGCTGTGGGCCCTGACCCAGGCCTACGCCCGCGAACTGGGACCGGGCGTACGGGTCAATGGCGTCGCCCCCGGCGCGATCCTCGCCCCCGAGGACGCGAAAAACACCGGCACCCACGAGGCGATGATCGAACGCACCGCGCTCAAACGCGAGGGCAGCCCGGAGGACATCGCGCGTACCGTACGCTTCCTGCTCCTGGACGCGCCCTACATCACCGGACAGGTGATTCCGGTGGACGGCGGGCGCTCGGCATCGCAGTAGCCGCACACCCCGTCCGCCGCGCTACACTGAACCCGACCAAGCACACGCGCCAGGAGACCACCGCATGATCGATTCCAAACGCTTCGACGATCTCGCCCGCCGTATCACGGAGAGCCTGCCGGAGTCGGTGCGCCACATGCAGGAAGACGTCCAGCGCCAGGTCCGCTCGTCGCTGCAAAGCGGCTTTGAGCGCATGGACCTGGTCACCCGCGAGGACTTCGACATCCAGGTCGCCCTGCTGGAACGCACCCGCGAACGCCTGGCGGAACTGGAGGCGCGCGTCGCCGCGCTGGAAAGCCGCCCGAACGACGAATCCGGGCAGTAATCACCACCTGAACCCACGCGCCGCGCACGGATGCCCGGCGCCCAGACGGAGGGGCACGGATGCCCGTCACCATCGCCTACGCCCGCGCCATCGACGGCATCCATGCCCCGCTGGTGACCATCGAGACACACCTGGCGAACGGCCTCCCGGCCTTCCAGATCGTCGGCCTGCCCGAGGCCGCGGTGCGCGAGAGCCGCGACCGCGTACGCGCGGCGATCCAGACCAGCGGCTTCGAATTCCCTCGGCGCCGCATCACCGTCAACCTGGCCCCCGCCGACCTCCCCAAGGACGGCGGACGCTTCGACCTCGGGATCGCCCTGGGGATCCTGGCCGCCAGCCAGCAGATCCCGGCCGAGGCCCTGGCCCGCCACGAATTCCTGGGCGAGCTCGGCCTCGACGGTCAGCTGCGCGCGGTCGGGGGCACCCTCGCGGCCGGGATCGCCGCCGCGGATGCCGAGCGCGCCCTGGTCGTTAGCCCGGACGACGGCACAGAAGCCGCCCTGGCCAGCAGCGCCCGGGTCCTCACCGGCTCGCACCTGACCGCGGTGTGCGCCGCCCTTTCCGGGCGCGACGCCCTGACGCCCGCACAGCCGCCCGAACGCGCTCCGCCGACGCACCCGGACCTCGCGGACGTGCGCGGCCAGCATCAGGCACGCCGGGCGCTGGAGATCGCGGCCGCCGGCGGGCACCATCTGTTGATGGTCGGGCCGCCCGGCAGTGGCAAGTCGATGCTGGCGGCTCGCATACCGGGCATCCTGCCGCCCATGGAAGAGGCCGAGGCACTGGAAACGGCTGCGATCCACAGCCTGCGCGGCAGTGCCCACCTGCGGGGGGACTGGCGCGAGCGCCCCTTCCGCTCGCCCCACCACACCGCCTCGGGCGTCGCGCTGGTCGGCGGCGGCAGCACGCCCCGCCCGGGCGAGATCTCGCTGGCACACCAGGGGGTGCTGTTCCTGGACGAGCTAACCGAATTCGACCGGTCGGTGCTGGATGTGCTGCGCGAACCCCTGGAGACCGGCGTCATCCATATCTCGCGCGCCGCCCGCCAGGCCGAGTTTCCGGCACGCTTCCAGTTGGTGGGCGCGATGAACCCCTGCCCGCAGGGCTTCGACTGCGACCTGGCCGAACGCTGCGAATGCACCCCGGAACAGCGGGCCCGCCACCGCAAGCGCCTGTCCGCGCCGCTCCTGGACCGGATCGACCTGGCGATCGAGGTCCCGCGCATCCCGCCGAGTGAGCTGGCCGGCGCGGAGACGACTGCCGAAGGATCGGCGGCGGTCGCAGAGCGCGTGGTCCGGGCACGAGCCCTGCAGCACGCACGGCAGGGCGGGCTCAACAGTGCACTCGAGGGCGCGGGCTTGGACCGGCACGCCACCCTCGCGACCCAGGATCGCCAGCTGCTGGACAAGGCGGCGGAACGCTTCCGGCTTTCCGCGCGGGCCTATCACCGCATCCTGCGCGTGGCGCGCAGCATTGCCGACCTGAACGGCGCGGACCGTATTGACACACCCCATCTGACAGAGGCGCTCAGCTATCGCGCCCTCGATCACTGGCGCGCCCAGTAACCGGAACACGGGGCCGACAAACAAAAGGCCCCGCCCGGTTTCCCGGGCGGGGCCTTCGAGCGGCTCGGCTGCGAGACGGTCAGTCTTCGAAGGTTGCCACGTAGACCGCCAGGTCGGCGATCTCCTGATCCGACAGGTTCGCGGCATTGGGCGCCATCAGGGCCGTCTGGTCGCCGACGGTCTCGCCGGCACGGTAACGCACCAGCTTGTCCGCGATGTACTCGGCGTCACGACCGGCCAGCTTGGGGAATACCGGGGTGCCCTGGCCCTGCGCACCATGGCAGGCGACGCAGGTGTTGTAGCGCGACTGGCCGCGCTCGGCATCACCGTCTTCTACCGCGATGGCCGCAACCGCTTCGGCCTCTTCATCGGCCGCGGCGGCGCCAGTCTCGGTCGTGGCGACCGGTTCTTCGCCCTCGGCAGCATCTTCAGCGGCGGTGTCGCCATTGCCGTTATCGCTGCCTTCGTAGTCGTGATCGACCCCGGCCTCGTCCAGCATGTAGGCGACCACGTCGCGCATCTGCTCATCGGTCAGGCTGGAGTCGCCACCGCGCGCCGGCATGGCGCCGATGCCATTGATGGAATTGTCGAAGATCGTATCCAGGCCCTTGTCGTTCAGGCGATTCGCCCATTCGTCGGTGTCGTCCTTGATCGGGGCACCGGAGGCTCCGCTGTCGTGGCATGCGGCACAGACGTTGGCGTAGATGTCACCCGGACTCAGATCCGCGGCTTCCGCGGCCGTATCCACCTCGCCGGAAACGACCCGACCAATGGGGGCAATACGCTGCGCGATGCGCTCCTCACTCACGGCCTCCGCCTGGGAACCCGTCATCCCCGCAATCCAGCCCGCAAGCTGCGACACCAGAAAGAGTACCGCCCCCAGCAGGGCCAGCGACGAGATAAACAGCAACACCTTGTTCCCGGTGTCCATCTTGATCGGTTGATTTCCCACTTCTCTCCCTCCGAGATCCTGGCCGTGCGTGGCCTTGTGGTGTGCTCTTTCGAAAGCGCTCGCGCGGTACGCGCAAATCGGGCGCAGAGTATAGGGCATCATGCCGGGCGCGACCACAAACCCAGCGGCGTGGTCAAATATGGCTGGACGCGCCGAAGCCGCCGCCCGTATCATTGTAGGTCTTGCGCCCGTAGCTCAGCTGGATAGAGCGCTGCCCTCCGGAGGCAGAGGTCAGAGGTTCGAATCCTCTCGGGCGCGCCATCATAAAGAAGAAGGGCCCTCAGGGGCCCTTCTTCTTTATGGGGGTGTGCCCCGAGGGCCCGATTCGAACCTCCGTTCGAGCCGAGGCCCGCGTAGCGGGCCGACGCGCGGTACCGCCACAGGCGGTGCCGGCCCGAAGGGCCAAGCGACCGCAGGTCGCGCAGCCATCCTCTCGGGCGCGCGGCCCGAATACCCCCGAGTCCGACCCCGCGAACCTCCGTTCGAATCGAGGCCCGCGCAGCGGGCCGACATCGCGGCGCAGCCAACGGCTGCACCGGTCCGAAGGACCGAGCCGCCGCAGGCGGCGAAGCCATCCTCTCGGGCGCGAAGCACGAACACCCCGGAGCCCGACTCCATGCCCCTCCGTTCGAGCCGAGGCCCGCGCAGCCAGCCCGACCCCTTGGCGTTCGCCGGCGCGAAGCCGTGCTTCGCAAAACCCCGGCTCACCCTCTCGGGCGCAAGCGCCCCAACCACACCTCACAAAACTACGTTCGACCCAACGCCTCCACCAGGGAAACACTGATTAATGTGCACGCTCGCGCTCGAGTCGCTTTTGCGTGCGAACAAGGCGCGGTGACGGCCGTGCAGTCACTCTGCACAAGGGAGCCGCAACGCCGAGCGCGCGCCCGTTTTCATCAACAACGGGCGGCCGAGCCCCGTCGTTCAATAGCTTGTGGGGTTGGCACCCCAGGTTCCCCGATCCTGCGTTGCGCCACTTGCGGGTAGAACCACTACCTGCTGCGCACCGCGCCTTGTCTCGGAAAACCTGGGGTGCCAACGCGAGCGTGCACATTAATCAGTGTTTCCCCTAGGACGCGCTTACCAAGGCCGCAGGCCCCACCGCCGCAGCCGGAAGTTCGACCTCCTGACTCTGGTTCATGATCTGCATGAGAACCATGACGCGCTCGTCGCCGGTTCGGGCGAGGAATAGCGCCTCATGCCCCTGGAAAGGGCCCTCGGTGATCGTGACGGGCTGCCGGGCGACCAAATCAGCGTCACGGGTCAGGTCGAGGCAACCACTCGCCGGGTCCAGTCGCAGGCGAATTGCCTCGATCACCGGCTCGGGCACCGGGATCGGGACATGACCAAAACGAACGAGCCCCAGGACCCCCCGGGTGGAACGGATCGGTGCCCAGTTTTCGTGGCTGTCGCACAGTTCCGTGAAGAGATACCGCGGAAACAGGGATTCGGTCACCGTGGTGCGCCGTCCACCACGACGCGCGGCACGGCGGATCAGCGGACGAAACGTGTGATAGCCCTGCCGGGCCAGATTGGCCTCCGCGCGGGCCTCCTCGCGAGGTTTGCAGTGGACGGTGTACCAGTGTTTCAAGAGGACCTCGCAACGCCACCGGCCGGATGCCGGGGCGGAATCCGCCGTGTAACGTCTTGATGATACCCATCCGCGAAGCACGGTGGCCAGACAACAGCCCCGATCGGGGCAAGCCATGATCTGGATCAATTTCGGTGTCCGGTACCGGCGCTAGCGTCGAAGGTGCATGGACCCAACCGGAGGAAAGATCATGCTGATGGAAATCATGTTTCAGTCGCCCATCGGGATCCTGACGATCCTGACCCTGGCCGGCATCGTGGCATTCTTCGCTTACGTCGGGTATTTCATCGTTCACGGCATGCACGAGAACGACAAGGGCCGGTAACACGCTTCCAGCTGCTGGCGGGTCCCGCCCATACATAAAAAGGCCAGGGCATCGGATGACCTCCGCCCTGGCCTGTTCTTGTGTCGTTCGAAGCCCCCGCGGGCGGCCGGACAAGCCGGACAGCCCGCGGGGCCGGCATCAGGAGCCGGAACCCCCGGGCGTATCGCCCAGCTCGCCACGGGGCGCGTCGCCGCGACGGGTATCCGCGGCCACTTCCGGGCCGACACGGCTCGGCTCGGCCAGGGAGTCGGTGCAGGTTTGGGCACCGTGGTAGAGACGCACCACATGCTTCGCCTCGGCGAAGAACAGCCAGCGCTCCATGCCGATCCCGACCAGACTCGAAACCGCCGCCAGCCAGGCGATGCCAGCGGGTGCACCGGAAAGGATCGAAGCGAACACCAGCACCGGGGCGATGAAGCCGAGCAGGAAAACGCCCATCTTGATGTTGTCGATGGTGTCCTTGCGCGGGTCGTAGCCGAACTCGTCGGTCAGGAAGGTGCCGGCGGTGTGGCCGGTATCCAGAAGACGGACGGTGGCCCGGTTGAAGGTGGTCGCGGTATTGATGGTCGGGCCGTTCACCCGCGAGATCCAGAAGTAGTAGATCCCTTTCAGCACCGCTGCCGCGACCAGCGCAACCATCGCTACACCGGCGTGCATCGTGGTGGCATTGCCAAACGCGGCCGCGATGGCGGCAAACAGCGCGGTACCGGTGGCGATGCCCAGCATGATGTAGTTGGCCGGAGTCAGCGCGGTGTTCCACTGGCGGATGGTCTTCAGGCAACCGTAGATCATGCCCGTGGAGAACAAGGTGACCACGGCCAGCACGGCGGCGATCACGCCCGCCATCGCCGGGAGCGGCCCGATGGCTGAGCCCTGCAGCAGCACGCCGAGCCCGTAGATCCCGGCGAACGGATAGAACAGCACCGCAAACACCGCCTCGCGTGACAGCCAGGAGGTCTTGAAGCGCATAAACGAACGCCAGGCGTTCTTCTTGTTCGCCAGGTGACCGGTGGAGAGCATCAGCCCCAGGGTGATCATGCCGAGCGACGCGACGCCGTGCGCGAGCAGCTCACCGTGGCTCATCGCCGGACCAATGCCCGCGAGATGGAACGCCGCCAGCAGGATGAACAGGCCATAGCCCGCGCCCGAGATGACGGTAAACAGGATGACGGAAAATGCCGGATGCATATGAATTCTCCCGTTCGGGCCGCGCCTAGCGCGCGACCATCTTGTTGACCCAGTCCTTCACCGAGGTGACCAACTTGTTGGCCCGCACGTCGTCGGTCGGGATGGGGCGGGTGATACGCGGGGGCAGATAGGTGTTGACCGGCTTGTAGCCCAGCTCCGGCATCTGCTTCACCCCGCCGCGCTCGCGCACCAGGCGGCTGACTTCGGAGTTGTCGTCGTCGAAGTCACCAAAGAACCGGGCATGCGCCGGGCAGGTGATCACGCAGGCGGGCTGGCGCTCTTCCGGCGGCAGCTGCTCGTCGTAGATGCGATCCACGCACAGCGTGCACTTCTTCATCACCCCGTCCTCGCGATCCAGCTCGCGAGCACCATAGGGGCAGGCCCAGGCGCAGTAGTTGCAGCCCATGCACTTGTCCTGGTCGACCAGCACGATGCCGTCTTCCGGGCGCTTGTAGGAAGCGCCGGTCGGGCAGACATTCACGCAGTCGGCATGCTGGCAGTGCATGCAGGACATGGGGATGTTGACGGTCTTGTTGTTGGGGTAGTCCCCGACTTCATAGTGGCGGATGCGGTTGAACCACACGCCGCTGGGATCCTCGCCATACGGGCGATAGTCGGTCAGCGCACCGGTGGTGCCGCTGGTGTTCCACTGCTTGCAGGCCACCGCGCAGGCGTGGCAGCCCACGCAGGTGTCCATGTCGATTACGAGTCCAAGTCGCATACAGCTACTCCTCAAATTCTCTCGAGCCGCCGGTCGCTGCCGGCGGCATGTCCCGGGTTCGTGGCGTTTACTTGTCTTCGTCCAGCGAACCGCGGGTCAGCACGTCGCGGATGGAGCGATTCAGGTGCACCGGCTTGTGCGCCGCGTAGCGCAGCTGGTCCGGGGCCTCGGACATACCGGGGGCCGGCTTGATCGTGTCGAACTCGGGCCAGGTGTTGGCCTCGTCCGGATCCGCCGGCGTGATCTTGACCTTCAGGTCGTACCACGCGGCCTGACCGGTCACCGGGTCGGAATTGGTGATGTTGTCCACCGGATCACCCTTTTTCGGCAGCAGCTCGCTGATCAGGTGGTTCATCAGGAAGCCCTTGTTGGACTCGTTGGCGTCCGGCTTCAGACCCCAGGCGCCCTTCTGCTTGCCGATGGCGTTCCAGGTCCAGACAGTGCTGGGCTCGCAGCCCTCGATCAGCTTGACCTGCACGCGGATCTTGCCGTTGTGCGACTCCAGCCAGACCCAGGACATGTCCTCGATACCCATGGACTGCGCCTTGCCGCGGTTCATGTACAGGTAGTTCTGGGCGCAGATCTGGCGCAGCCAGGCGTTCTGCGAATCCCAGGAGTGGTACATGAACATCGGGCGCTGGTTGACCGCGTAGAACGGGTACTCGTCCTCGTCGATACGGGTCTGCTCCAGCGGCTTGTGCCAGATCGGCAACGGATCGAAGAACTGCGTCAGGCGATCCTTGTGCTCCTGCTTGGTCGGCTGCGGGCCGTCATACAGCCCCTGGCCGGCCAGCTTGAAGCGCTGCTGGGTCTCGGAGTAGAGCTCGATCGTGATCGGATCGGTCTTGCCCACCCAGCCGGCGTGCTTGGCCAGCTCCAGGTAGTCCTTGTTGGCGTAGCGATAGAACTGCTGGCTCGGTGCGAGGTGATGCACGAAGAACCCCTGGTTCTCGATGTACGCCTCCCACTGCTTCGGGTTCGGCTCGCCGCGCAGATGGGTCGTGCCGTCCTTGCCGCGGTAGCCGGACAGGAAGCCGATACCCGGCTCCTTCTCGTAATTGACGATGAAGTCCTTGTAGTCCGCGAACTTGCGGCTGCCGTCGTCCTTGGTGAACGCCGGGAACTTCAGACGCCCGGCCAGCTCGACCATGACCTCCTGCCACGGGCGCACGTTGCGATCGACCTCGAGGATCGGGTGACGGATGGAGTCCGCCGCCGCGGCCGGTTCGGAGATCGGGCGGTCCAGCATGGAGATGGTGTCGTAGCGCTCCAGATAAGTGGTGTCCGGGAGCACCAGGTCGGCGAAGTTGACCGTCTCCGAATGGAACGCATCCGAGACCACCAGGAACGGGATCTTGTACTCGCCGTTCTCGTCCTTGGCCCGCAGCATGTCCATCACCTCGGCGGTATTCATCGAGGAGTTCCAGGACATGTTCGCCATGAAGAAGATCAGCGTGTCGATCGGATAGGGATCGCCGTTGACCGCGTTGGTCACCACCATGTGCATCAGGCCATGGTTGGAGATCGGCGCATCCCAGGAGAAGGCCTTGTCGATGCGCAGCGGATTGCCGTCGTCATCGATGACCAGGTCCTCCGGCGCGGTCGGGAAACCGAGCGGCGGGCTCTTCAGCGGGGTGTTCGGCGCGCATTCCTTGGCCGGCTTGATGCCCGGCGGGACATGCTTCGGGTAAGGCGGCTTGGCCAGGTGGCCACCGGGGCAGTCCACCGAGCCGAGCATGATCTGCAGCAGATGGATCGCGCGGCAGGTCTGGAAGCCATTGGAGTGCGCGGAGATGCCGCGCATCGCATGCATGGACACCGGACGCCCGAACACCTTGTCGTGCTTGCGGCCCCAGGAGTCGGTCCACTCGATATCGAGCTCGATGGTCTCCTTGAAGGCGACGTGGGCCATCTCCAGCGCCAGGCGCTCGGTCTGCTTGGCCGGCACACCGGTGACTTCTTCGGTGTTCTCCGGGGAATACTCATCCGACAGGTAGCGCTCGGCCAGCAGGGTCATCACGGTCTTGACCGGGCGGCCATCCGGGGCGGTGTATTCGCCGAACAGGGCCGGCTTGATATCCACCTGGCTGCCGTCGACGAAGGCCTCCTGCTCCAGCTCCCACACCAGCGGGTTGCCATCGTCGTCACGCAGGATCAGGCCGTCGCCCTTCTGGCCCGGGGTCTGCACCACGAGCTGAGTGGCGTTGGTGTAGCGCACCAGGAAGTCCCAGTCGAACTGGTCGTTCTTCAGCAGCACGTGCAGCATCGACAGCGCGAACAGGCCGTCGGTACCGGGCTTGATGCCCACCCACTCGTCGGCAATTGCCTGATAACCGGTACGCACCGGGTTGATGGCGACGAACTTGCCGCCGCTGCGCTTGAGCTTCTCCAGCCCGATCTTGATCGGGTTGGAGGCATGGTCTTCCGCCACGCCCCAGAGCATGTGGTACTTGGTGCGGTCCCAGTCGGGGTCGCCGAATTCCCAGAAGGCGAAGCCGGTGGTATACAGACCGCCGGTCGCCATGTTCACCGAGCAGAAACCGCCATGGGCCGCCCAGTTGTAGGTACCGAACTGGGTCGCCCACAGGCCGGTCAGGGCCTGCATCTGGTCACGGCCGGTGAAGAACGCCAGCTTGCGCGGGTCGGTCTCGCGGATCTTCTGCAGGCGCGTGGACAGGGTGTCCAGGGCCTCGTCCCAGGAGATCGGCTCGAACTCGCCGGCGCCGCGCTCGGTGCCCGGCTTGCGGCGCATCGGCTGATGCAGGCGCGCGGGGGACTGCTGCTTCATGATCCCGGCGTTACCCTTGGCACAGAGCACACCCTTGTTGATCGGGTGGTGCCGATTGCCCTGGATATAGCGGACCTTGTTGTTCTGGACGGTAACCTTGATGCCGCAGCGGCAGGCACACATGTAGCAGGTGGTGTACTTGATTTCCTGCTCGCTGTGGTTCTCGAACTCGGGCAACGCGCTCATTCAGACGACCCCATAGATTACGGTTTGCTTATTCAGGGGCCATATTGGCCATAAACGGGACTTCTGGCCAACGAAAACTTCTTATCTAGAAATAAGGAAAGATTATCTGCGAGAGATTTTGTTTATTGCCATAGCGAATCTGGGGCATTCTTGTTGCGTTCCCGGGCCAGTGGTCTACGATGTGTATCGTGGAACATATCGCCCTCACCGGCAGGAAGGATGACCCCATGGACCAACACCTCAAGGACGAGAACGCCCTGGTCGACACCTTCGGACGCCGCATCGAGTATGTCCGCCTCTCGGTCACGGACCGCTGCGACCTGCGCTGCTTCTACTGCATGCCCAAGGGGTTCCGCGACTTCGAGGAGCCCGACCACTGGCTCAGCTTCGAGGAGATCGAGCGGGTGATGGGCGCCTTCGGCCGCCTCGGCACCCGTCGCGTGCGCCTGACCGGCGGCGAACCGCTGGTGCGCAAGAACCTGCCGGATCTGGCCGCGCGCCTGAATGCCCTGCCCGGCATCGACGACATCTCGCTGTCCACCAACGCCACACGCATGGCGCGCCACGCGCAGGAACTGAAGGACGCCGGCGTCGGCCGCATCAATGTCAGCCTCGACTCGCTCAAGCCCGAGGTCTTCAAGGAGATCACCGGCGGCAAGCTGGAGAAGGTGCTGGACGGGCTGATGGCCTCCAAGGCCGCCGGGCTCGACCCGATCAAGATCAACATGGTCGTGATGGGCGGGATCAACGAGCCGGAGGTCGAGGACATGGTCGACTTCTGCATCGAGCACGGGTTTACCCTGCGCTTCATCGAGACCATGCCCATGGGCGATACCGGCCGCGAGGCGAAAGAGGGGCATTACGTGAACCTGCAGGACGTGCGCGCCCGCCTGGAACCGCGCTACAACCTGGTGCCCGGCGTGATGCCCGGCGGCGGCCCGGCGCGCTACATGCAGATCCCGGATACCGACGTGCGCATCGGCTTCATCACCCCGATCTCGCAGCACTTCTGCGATACCTGCAACCGTGTGCGCCTGTCGGTGGACGGCACGATCTACACCTGCCTGGGCAACGACCACAGCCTGAACCTGCGCCCCTACCTGCGCGAGGGCTGCACCGATTCCGAGCTGGAGGACCTGGTGGTCCAGGCCATCAACCTGAAGCCGGAACGCCACGAATTCTCCGAGCGCCCGGAGAAGGTGATGCGGTTCATGTCCATGACCGGGGGCTGAGGCCCGGCGTACCCGTCATCGCGAGGCGCGAAGCGCCGTGGCGATCTCCAGCGCCGCCCCGCCACTCGCCGGAAGCCAGGCCCGGTGCGGCGTCTGGAGATGGCCACGGCCCCTGCGGGGGCTCGCCATAACGGTGCCCTGAAAAACACCCCGGCGCGGCCCCGCCCCCGTAGGAGGCCAGCCTCTGGCCGATGGGGCGTGGATCAAGCCCTATCGCTCAGAGGGCTGAGCTCCTACGGTCCGGGGCACCGACGCTGCAAGAGCATTCCGCAGGAACGAGAAAGGCCCGCTGAAAGCGGGCCTTCTGCGTGTCGGGGAACGGCGAGCCAGCTCAGTCGACGGCGCCTTCCGGCGGCAGCTTTTCCTTCATCGAGTCGGACAACGGCACGTCGTGCACCACCAGCACCGGCAGGCGTGCATTGCGCACCAGCCACTCGGTCGCCGAGCCGGAGAGCATGTTGGCGATCTGACTACGCCCGCGGGTCCCCATCACGATCATGTCCGCGCCCCACTCCTCGGCGTGGCGCGAGATTTCTTCCGGGGCACTGCCCACGGCGATCGCGACGTCGTCGTCTGCCTCCGCCCACTCCTGCAACTGCGCACGCACCTTCTCTTCCGCCGAGTTGCGCATTTCCTTCGCGTTCAGCGGCGACGAGCCCGCACCACTGAACGCACCGGCGGAGCTGGGACCGGCCACTTCCGACGGCTTCATCACGTAGAGCAACCGCTTCTTCGCCCCCGGGCAGTGCTGGCGGGCAACCGCCAGGGCCGCCGCCGAGGCGGGCGAGAAGTCGATGGCGATGATGACGCGCTGCAGCATGGGGATCCCCTTTTTGATCGCATGAAAGCGGCCCGGCGTGCGGGCTCGCGGGCATGAAAACTTCAGAAACGACTAATGGAGTGGTATAATTTCGCGCCTTTCCAGAGCGGTTCTCAGTCTGTACTGGCCACGAACCGCTTGCAACCGCGCCATCCACTGGTGGCAACCGGGCCCGGCTACTTCACCGGGGAAGCGCCGATCCACCCACTCGTGTTGATCCGTGCCTCCCAAAGTCTCTGGTACCTGTTCGTTCACCCGTTGATCCCGACCCGGGTCGGCTTCGGCGCGCATCGGTATTGGGGAACGCAACGTGCAGCAGACCATACAAGACTTCCTGTCCCGCCAGCGCAAGGTCTGGTTCTTCAATGTCCGCGGCGACCTGATCGCCGGGATCGTGGTCGCACTGGCCCTGATCCCCGAGGCGATCGCCTTCTCCATCATCGCCGGCGTGGATCCCAGCGTAGGCCTGTACGCCTCGTTCACGATGGCCGTGGTGATCGCCTTCGCCGGCGGGCGCCCCGGAATGATCTCGGCGGCAACCGGGGCGATGGCCCTGCTCACGGTCACGCTGGTGGCCGAGCACGGGCTGCAGTACCTGCTGGCGGCCACGATCCTGACCGGGCTCATCCAGCTCCTGTTCTCGTGGGCCAAGCTCGCGCGCTACATGATGTTCATCCCCCGAACGGTGCTGGTCGGCTTCGTCAACGCGCTGGCGATCCTGATCTTTCTCTCCCAGGTGCCGTACCTGGTCGATGGCGACACCACCATGTGGGCGCTGGTCGCGACCGGCCTGATCATCCTCTACGGCCTGCCGATGATCCCGGGCTACCCGAAGCTCCTGCCGCCACCGCTGGTCGCGATCATCGCGCTAACCGCCGTCGTTTACTACATGGGCATGCCCACGCTGGAAGTCGGCGACATGGGCGACCTGCCCTCCGGCCTGCCGGTGTTCCTGTTCCCCGACATCCCGTGGAACCTGGAGACCCTGCAGATCATCTTCCCGACCGCGTTCGCGCTGGCGATCGTTGGTCTGCTGGAGTCGCTGCTGACGGCCTCGATCCTCGATGACCTGACCGACACCCCCTCCGGCAAGAATCGCGAGGCCCAGGGCCAGGGCATCGCCAACATCGTCACCGGCTTCTTCGGCGGCATGGCCGGCTGCGCGATGATTGGCCAGTCGGTCATCAACATCAAGTCCGGAGGGCTCGGCCGTTTGTCCACGCTGGCGGCCGGCCTCTTCCTCCTGCTGTTCATCGTGTTCCTGGGCGATCTGGTGTCGATCATCCCGATGGCCGCGCTGGTCGCGGTGATGATCATGGTCTCCATCGCCACCTTCGACTGGGGCTCGCTGACCACGCTGCACAAGCTGCCGCGCACCGATGCCGTGGTGCTGATCGTGACCGTCGCGGTCACCGTGATCACCCACGACCTGTCGATGGGCGTGTTCGCCGGCGTGCTGCTCTCGGCGATCTTCTTCGCACGCAAGATGGTCAAGGCCGTCGACGTGAAAAGCGACCTGTCGGAGGACGGCAAGACCCGCATCTATACCGTTCGCGGCCAGCTCTTCTTCGTCGCCGTGGACAAGTTCATCGACAGCTTCGACTACCGCGAACGCATCCACAACGTCGAGATCGACCTGACGCGCGCCTCGCTGTGGGACAGCTCGGCGGTGGCCGCGATCGACAAGGTCGTCGGCAAGTTCCGCCGTAACGGCATGGAGGTCGAGGTCAAGGCCCCGCGCGGCGAGAGTGGTGAACTCCACGACAAGCTTGCCCTGCACGACAAGGGCGCCGACCTGGGGCCGGGCGGGCACTGACCCGCGCGCGACTACGTACTCGCACCGTCATTGCGAGGCCCCGGAGGGGCCGCGGCAACCTCCATCCGGAACCACCGGCTCCCAATTAGGCGCCAGCTTTCGGAGGTTACTCGCTCCGCTCGCCCTTCGGGCCGGCCTTCGGCCGTTCAAGGCAGCTTCGCTGCTTTTGTGCCGCGTCGGCTTCGCCTCCTCGCAATGATGGTGCTGGGGCCGGCGCCCGGGGACTGGAGAAATTGGACCCAGCTCCAAGGCATGGCAGGCTAGGCGCATGATGAATCTGCGCCGGCCGGCACCCCCGACCGATCCCAGGGCGGAACGCGAGCGCATTCGGCGTGCCCTGATCTGGCCCCTGCTCGGCGCCGGCATCCTGATCGCGATCCATGCGCTGCAGGAGCTGACCGGCGGCGACTGGTCACGCCTGGGCATCCTCCCGCGCGATGCCGTCGGCGCGCTGGGCATCATCACCTCGCCGCTGATCCACGGCTCCTGGGGCCACCTGCTGGCCAATGTCCCGACTCTCTGGGTACTGGGCATGCTCACCCTCTACGGTTTTCCCCGTGCCACACGCGTGGCGGTCCCGCTGATCTGGCTGATGGGCGGGCTGGGCGTCTGGCTGTTCGCCCGCGAGGGGCTGCATATCGGTGCCTCGGGCCTGACCCACGGGCTGATGTTCTTTGCCGTCGTGATCGGCATCCGCCGCCGCGATGCGCTATCCATCGCGCTCGCCATCATCATCCTGTTCCTCTACGGCAGCATGCTGTGGGGCGTCTTTCCCAGCACCCCCCGGGTGTCGTTCGAGGCGCATTTGTTCGGAGCGGTGGTCGGCGCGGTCTGCGGCTGGTTTCTGTACCGCCGCGACCCGTTACCCCGGGCACGGCGGCCCGCCTGGGAGGAGGACGACGACACCGACCCGGAGACCCTGCGCAAGATCGAACAGGGGCGCCTGGACGAGATCGAGCCCGGGAAGTCGTCGGACGAGCCGTGGCGTCGCGATTAGTCGGACACGTGTGTGGATGCGGTTCGTTGCGCTCAGCGCATCCTGCAATGATGCTTCCGGACCCGCCGATCGCAGGGTGCCGTGAGCGCAGCGAACCGCACCGGTCCCACCCCGCTCACTGTCCGAAATACATCCGCACCCCCGCCATCAAGGTCAGGCCGGGCGCGGGCTCGTAGTAGCGGCCGCCCGCCGCATTGATACGGATGTTGTCGACGTGGTCCGCATCCAGCAGGTTGTTGGCGGCGACGAAGGCCTCGGCGCGGGTACCGCCCTGCCGCCAGAACCGGCCGGCGCGCAGATTCAGCGTCGTCTGCGGCCCCACCTTCTCCGTGTTCGCATTGTCCGCGTAACGCGACCCCACGTGCAGCGTGTCCACGGTCACGAACCAGGGGCCGTCGCGCCAGTCGGCCTCGACGAACAACTGCTCGCGCGGCAGCCCCGGCATGCGGTTGCCGTCGAAGTGCTCGCCCCCAGCATCCGCATACTCCCGAAACTGAAAGCGGTTCAGACTCAGCGCACTGCTCAAGGTCCAGGCCTCCGACGCCCGCCACTCGACTCCAAGCTCCACCCCTTCACGCGCCGTACGTCCCGCATTCTCATAGAAATCGCGGAAATCTCCCTCGTCGTCCACGACGATCTCGTCTCGAACCCGCGTGGCATAGAACGAGGCCTCCCAGGAGAGCTGCGGATTCTCGCGCCGGATACCGACCTCGATACTGCGCGCCCGTTGTGGCTCCACCTCGGGGTTGAAGCCGCCCCCGCCCTCCGGATTGGCAAACTCGGTGAAGGTCGGGGTCTCGAAGTTGGTCGCCACATTCACGTAGGCGCGATACTCGGGCCGGAAGTGCCAGATCAGCCCGGCCATGCCACTGGTCTCTTCGAAGGTACGCGCGCCCGATTGATCGGGCTGCCCCACCTGGGTAGAGAAGTGATCGTCGATGGACATGCGGACGCGATCGTGTCGGGCGCCCAGAACCAGGTTCCAGTCCGACCCGAGCGCCGTATCGGTCTGCACGAACACCCCGCGCGAGCGGGCCCGTTCGCGCTGATCCAGAGCCAGATCGCCGACCACTTCGTCATCGTCGCAATCCAGCTCCCCAGGCTCGAAAGTGCCCGACGTACAGCGGCGAGTCCGGTCGTCGCGCTGTTCCTCCAGGTCGATACCGGTCAACACTCGGGTCCGCCCGAAGTCTTGCTCGTACTGGGCGTTGAGACCGTAGAAATCCCGGTCATACGCCACTCTTGAGTCAGTAGGAAATGGAAGCTGTTGTGCGTAATCACGCTGGGTCCAGAATCCGCCGAGGCGCAGCTCGCCGGCGCCCAGCAACTGCTCCCACTGGAGCCCCATTGTCAGCTGCTCGGCCTCCTGGGTGCTGTTCAACTCCTTTGCTCGCGGTGCCGCTGCACGCCGATTCTGTTCCATCTCCTCGCGCGTGAGTCCGCCGGGATCGTCGGTGCGCGGCGCATCCAGGTAGCGCAGGTGAAAGTTGAGCGTGCCCGCCTCCAGCTCCGAGGCGGTGTGCAGGCGCATATAGCGCTTCTCGGCGGTGGACTGTTCGCGGTAGCCGTCGATGGCGAAATCATGGGCGGTCAGGGAATAGCGGTGGGTCCCATGGTTCTGCTCCGCCACCGCTTCGGCGCGACGATAACCGTAGCTGCCCATCAGCACGCCGCCGCCGAATCCGCGCGGATCCCGCCCGTCGCGGGTGCGCGCAGCGATCACGCCGCCAGAGGCATTGCCGTACAACGCCGCGCTGGGCCCGCGCAGGACCTCGATGTCGCGCAGGTTCAGCAGATCGATCGCATCCACCTGCGACTGCCCGTCCGGCGTAGTCTCGGGGATGCCGTCCTGCAGAATACGCAGCCCGCGCACCCCGAACGGGGCGCGCGAACCGAAACCGCGGATCGAGAGCCGCGCATCCTGGGCAAAGTTGTAGCGGTTCTGCGCGAACAACCCCGGCACACGGTTGAGCGCCTCGTCCAGCTGCAGCCCCTGCCGCCCCTCGGTGGCCTGGCGTTCGTCGACCCGGCTGACCGCCGCCGGCAGATCCGCCAGCGGGGTCGCCAGGCGCGGCGCGGTCACCGTGACTTCTACCGGGTCGAGGACCGGGGGCGGCGCGTCTTCCGCCCAGACCGGGCTTGCCGGCACCCAGAGAATCGGCAGGCCGAGCACGAGGAGGCCGCGGACTGCGGTTGCCGCCGCGGTCTCCGGCACCGATACCGCCCGCACCACGGCGCCCTTACTCCCGCAGGATCAGGCGCTCGGTCAACAGCTCGCCATGGGCGAGAAAGGCGTCGTACAGGGTGCGGCTGCGTTCGGCCAGTCGCGAGCCCTCTTCCCAGGTGCCGGGACGGTCGAACGCCTCGCCAACCCGGTACCCATTTCCGACGGCCTGGACGAAGGCCGCGACCGAGCGCGTAGTCACACGCGGATCGATCACGCGGCCGTCAGAGTAGCTCAGGGCGGCGGGGATCATCCCGTCGCCCAGCTGGTAATCCAGCGCACCGAGGACCAGGCGGTCGACCGCGCGCCCCACCTGGCCTTCCAGTTCCGGCGCACGCTCACCGATGAGCCCGGAGGTCCCCTCGCGTTCCCGGAGCAGGGAGAAGCCGCCGGTCAACTGGTGCACGAAGCGCCACTGCGCCGCGGTATCGACGCGATCGGAGGCGGCCCGGGCCTTGCCGTCCTCGAACGTCAGTCGAGCCGGCAATCCCCAGTCACGCATCGCACCATGCCCGGCCACGACCGCTTCGGTAATGGCGGCAGCGCGATCCGCCAGGGTTTCGGCGCGCGCTGCATCGTCGGAGTCCCCGTACAAATACAGCATCTCGTAGAGCGCCTTGTGGCCGCGCAGCATTGCGCCGAGCTGGTCCAGCGACCATTCCGCGCCCTGGTCGAACACGTAAATGCCGGCGTCCGCATCCCAGGCGGCCTCGGCACGTTCGGCAAGGGCCCGAGCGATGACCACCAGATCCTCGCGGGAATGGCCCAGCCAACCCGACAGCGCGGCCCGGTCCATCTGGCCCATATCCTCCGCACCACCGGGCTTGTCCTGCCGCACCCATGCATAGACCGCCGCGTGCAGCGCATCCAGGCCATACGCGAAGCCATCGCCCCGGGAATCGTTCGCGGCATGCACCGCACCATCGGCATAGAGCTCATTGACGAGATGGCTAGTCAGGATGGAAATCAGCGGCGACGGTGTATGGGTCAGTTCGTCGTAGAGCCCGAGGTGTTCGAACCGTCCGGCACTGTGGTGCATGTGATAGAGATACGCGGCATCCGCGTAGGCCACCGGTGACGCCTCGACATCACCACCGGCGTGCGCACGGATGCGGCCATCGTCCACCAGCCGGCCGTGGACCACGTCCAGCAGTTCCAGCCAGGTCTCGCCGACCGCCCGCATCGGGTCCCCGGTTAACTCGGGCCGGTAACCCTCGTGACCCAGCTCGCTGTCGCGCATCAACCGGCCCTTCACGGTCAGCGCCCCCAGCGCCATGAAGGCATCCTCGGCGGCCATACCCTGGGCATGCACCAGCACCCGCTCCTGGGCATCCAGCCCCTGCGCGACGCTGGTCACCGCGGCCTGCGCCGCCGCCAGCCCGGACAACGAAAGTGCCGCCGCTACGCTCAACGCCTTGATCGATTTCGCCATCGGTTCGTACCCCCTGATCTGGATCTGACAGTCGGGCGGACCGCGCCGCCCCTGCCAGAGCAGACCTGCCCGGGTTCCGGCCGGTTCCCTGAACGCCCGTTGTAATCGGGCAACGCTGTTGGCTTTTAACGCGATGTTCATCGCCACGTAACGGGCCCTTCACCGGCTCTCCCCATTCTAGCGCCCTGTCGGGACACCACCGTGCCCCGCCAACCTTTAAACGCCACTAGGGGAGAATTCCATGAACCGCAAACACCTGCTGACCAGTCTGATCGCCGCCGGCCTGGTCGTCCCGGCCCTGGCCACTGCCGACTGGACGCTGTACGGGCGGGCCCATCTGTCCGCCGACATCCTGGATGACGGCGCCGAATACAACGAATTCAACGTCTCGAGCAATTCCAGCCGCCTGGGCTTCAAGGGCGAGCGCGAGTTTCGCGAGCAGTTGATCGCCATGTTCCAGATCGAGCAGCAAATCGACTTCGACACCGCCGCAGACAACGATCTCAGCTTCGCAACGCGCGATACCTTCGTTGGCCTGAAAGGTGACCAGTGGGGCATGCTGCGAATCGGTAAGTTTGATACGCCGTTCAAGCGTGCGCGGGGTGAGGCCAACTTCTTTGGCGATCGCGTCGGCGACTTGCGCAACCTTGCCCGCTCGCGCGCCCAGACCGGGCGGTTCGATCAACGCTTCAATAACAGCATCCACTACCGGACTCCGGAGTTCGGGGGCCTGACCTGGGATCTCCAATACTCCAACGAGACGGGCGACGCCACCACCGAGGATGGCGCGCCCAACAAGGCCTACTCGACCGCGCTGAACCTCAACATGGGGGACTTCAGCGGGGCACTCGCCTACGAAAAGCAGGAAGACGGTGCGGTAGACCCGGATGCAGTGCGTGCTGTGCTGGCCTACAGCATCACACCGGCACTGCGGATGGCGGCGTTCTACCAGAACTCGGAAACCACCAGCGGCGACGAGGCGGATGTGTACGGCCTGGCCGGGCAGTTCCGTCTGACGCCCAGCCTGCGTCTCAACAGCCACGTCTTTCAGCTCGATTCCGATCTGGATGATGCCGACGCCACGATGTACGCGATTGGCCTGGAGTACCGCCTCGACAGCGACCTGCGCTTTTACGGCGACATTGCGACCGTCGACAATGACGCCGTCTCCAGCCTGACACCGTGGGGCCAGGCGCGCAGCGCAACGCCGGGTGGCGCCGCCGGGGAAACGGCCACCGCATTCTCCGTTGGCATGCGCTACGACTTCTGACGCCGTAGCAAGAGCCAGCCGGCAGCCAGGACTGTCGGCGGGCAGGCAGTAAAAGGCCCCCGCCGGACTACGCCCCGGCGGGGGCCATTTTGCTGCACAAGAGACTAGTCCCGGACCCCGTTTACCGGGGTAGGGCCTTCACGCCGCGGCTTCAGGGGCGCTTGGGTGTCTGGTACTCGGCCTCTTTCTGGAAGGGTTCCCAGATGGTCTCGTAGCCGACAAAGCCCTTTTCGTTCGGCTTCATCTGCCGGGTTATCAGAAAGCGTGACTTGCCGTCCGGAACTTCCGGGTGCTTCTTGTCGGATTGCTGACTCATGGTGCATTCACCTCGCTGCGATGAAAAAAGAGGGGACGGAAGAAACGCCGTCTCGCCCCCGACTCACTGACAAAACCGGGCGAACGTGGTCCATCACTCGATGGGGACCGCTCGCCCGCTGTCGATCTCCGGCCCCGTCTCCACCTTGCCGCCATGCTCGATTTCTTCTGCGCTGGCATCCCGCACCAGCAGGATGTTCAGCTTGAAGACCACCTGTCGACCACACAGCGGGTTGTTGCCGTCGATGGTGATGGTCTGGTCGTCCATCCGGGTCACCAGGAAGCTCTTGGTCTGGCCGCGCTCGTTCTCCATCAGGATGGCGGTGCCGACCTCGCGGTACTCCTCGGGCACGTTCTCGATCGATTCGGTGATCACGAGGGACTCGTCACGCGGCCCGTACAGGGCGTTGCAGTCGATGGGAACCTCGATGGTCTCGCCCTGGGCCTTGCCTTCCAGCTCGCCCATCACCTGGGGTGAAAGGACCTCGTTCACGCCGTGCACATAACCGAGCGGGAACTCGACCTCGGTCAGAACCTGGCCGGATTTCTCGTCGATCACCTGGTAGTTCAGTTCGACGTACTTGTTGTCCTGGATTACATCTGTCATTCAAAGTCCCGCAGTCTCAGAAAATGGACGCACCGAAGATACGCACCTCGCCTTCCTCGTATCCGAGGACCATGCGACCAAGCCATTCGCCCTCCTTCTTCGTGCTGCGCACCCGGTAGAGGACGGTGACGTGTTCGCCCCGACGGATAATGCCGAGGAAGTCCCAGTCCGCGCTCAGGTTGCGGGTCAGTTCGCTCTGGGCGAACTGCTTGCCGACTTCGACCTCGTTGAGCCCGAACAGCAGGTGGTAGGAGAACCGGCGGACGAATTTGCCGTACTGCCCCTTGTTCGAATACTTGACCAGATCGGCCCACATGGGGTGGGCGATCTCCACGATCTCCTCGTCCGAGTGATCGATGATGTTCATCGTCTCCGGCAAGCTTTGTGCTTCAGCTGCGCTGGTCATGTTGAAACCCTCAGGTCTGGCGGTTGAAAGAGAAGACCCGCGCGTGAACGCGCCGGCCGTCGCGGCTTCCGTGCGAGGTGACGGGGTCGCGGCCGACCCCGCCACGTTAGCACCCTAGGCTTCCTCTTTCTCGGCTTCCTTCGCCGGGGCCTCGTCCTTGTCGACCAGGTGATAGCACGGCGCCTTTTCCATGGTGTACTCGCCCGTCTTCGGGTCACGACGGGAAACGGTCAGGTGATGCCAGTTCTGATCGTCGAGTTTCATGTAGTCGCCGCGGTAGTAGTAGCCCGGCCAGCGGGTCTCCTTGCGGAACAGGGTGTGGTGGAAGACGCTCTCTGCGGTGCGCACGCGGTGCTTGAGCTCCCAGGCGCGCAGCAGTTCGTGAATGTCTTCCGCTGCCAGCTTTTCCAGGTCCTCTTCGAGGATCTTCATCTTTTTCAGGCCGATATTGAGCAGCTTTTCGTTGGTCATGTAGCTGACCGTCACGCCACCGCAGTATTCGTCCATCAGCTTCTGCAGACGGTCCAGACCCTGGCGCGGGTTGATGAAATTCGGGTTGACCGAACCAGCAACCACCTCGTTGCTATAGACCTTGTAGTGCTCCAGCGGCTTGTAGATCTCCTCTTTCAGCTTGCTGATCTGCGAATCGGAGACGCGGATGCCGTCGGCCTTGCCATCGTCGATGTACTTGCAGGCAGCCTTTGCGGCCAGGCGGCCCTCGGTGAACGAACCGGAGGAGAACGCGTGCGGCGTCCCGCCCACGGCATCGCCGGCACCGAACAGGCCCTCGACGCTGGTCATGCGGTTGTAGCCCCAGAAATATTCGGGCGGGGAAACATCCTCCGGACCGGAGCACCAGGCGCCGCAGCCGGTGGCATGCGAACCCATCACGTAGGGCTCCGAGGTGGTCAGCTCGGGGTTCTCGTTCTTCGGGTCCACATCCGTGGCGGCCCACAGCACGGCCTGGCCGACGGTCATGCCGAGGAAGTTCTCCCAGCCCACCTCCTCGAGGTGCGGATCCTGGAAGGCCTCCATGGTGACCATGTGGATCGGGCCACGCCCCGCGTTCACTTCGTTGAGGAAGGCATGGTTGCGCAGGCAGGTCGGGATCGGCCGATGGGTCCGGTGGGAGACCTCCGGATCCAGGTATTCCTTGCCGACCATTTCCTGCAGCCCTGGCCACCACTTGGATTCGTACTCTTCCCCGTTACAGTTCTGGGTACGCGTCTTCAGGTGCAGGAAGTAGGCACCGACCGGGCCGTAGCCATCCTTGAAACGGGCCAGCACGATGCGGTTTTCCATCTGCGTCATCTTGGCGCCGGCGTTGATCAGCAGGCCATAGGCCGAACCGGACGACCACGGGGCGTACCAGACGCGACCCGCGCCTTCGCCCACGGAACGCGGCTTGAAGATCATGGAGGCGCCACCGGCGGCGACGACCACCGACTTCGACTTGAAGACGTGGTAGTTGCCGGTGCGCACGTTGAAGCCCACCGCACCGGCCACCCGGTTCTCTTTTGATTCGTCCATCAGGAGATGGGTGACACAGATGCGATTGTAGATCGTGTCGGCGGACTTCTTGGCCGCCTCGGCCACGATCGGCTTGTAGGACTCGCCGTGGATCATGATCTGCCAGCGGCCTTCACGCTGGTAGGCGCCCGTCTTCGGGTCGCGCATCAGCGGCAGGCCCCATTCCTCGAACTGGTGCACGGTGGAGTCGACGTGGCGCGCCATGTCGAACAGCAAGTCCTCGCGCACCATACCCATCAGGTCGATACGGGCGTAGCGCACATGGTCCTCGGGGTTGTTCTCGCCCCAGCGGGTCCCCATGTAGCAGTTGATCGCGTACAGGCCCTGGGCCACCGCACCGGAGCGGTCAATGTTGGCCTTTTCGGCAATCACGACCTTCTTGTCCTGGCCCCAGAAGCGGGCTTCCCAGGCGGCGCCCGTGCCCCCGAGCCCCGCACCACAGACCAGGATGTCGATGTTGTCTTCGACGATTGTCTTGTAGGCCATCAGTAGTACACCCCTTCTTTCAGTTTGAGACCGGCGGCCTCAAGCGTGTGCAGATCCCCCTCATCCATGCGGATGTACTTGGGCTCGTTGAACAGCAGCTGGCTGTCGCGCATCGACTTGTCGGGCGCGGGGACGTCCGCCAGCTGCGGGATGTGCTTGCCCCAGGGCTTGGTGGTAATCGGAGAAAGGAAATTCTTCTCGCGACCATCCCGGAACTTGATCTTCCAGGCGATCGTGCCGCGCTCTTCGTCGCGGTCGACCCGCACGCTGTGACCCAGTGGCGCAAAATCCGCGTAGCCGCGTACATCAATGGCGTGATGCGGGCAGGCCTTCACGCAGGAATAGCACTCCCAGCACATGTTGGGTTCGATGTTGTAGGCGCGACGGGTGGTTTCGTCGATATGCATGATGTCTGACGGGCAGATATCCACGCAGTATCCACAGCCATCGCAACGGGTCATGTATACGAAAGTTGGCATGGTAGTCCTCGATCGATGCTGGTGTTTGGATAAGTGGCTTAGTAGTGGTGGGGCGCTTCACGCTGGATACCCTTCCCCATGTCCATCGGCGCGTCGCGCAGCAGTTCCATCGAGTGGCGCTGCTGTTGCTCGGGGTCGTCGCGCGTGAGGGTCGGAAGGTTCTCCGCGGAGCCGTCGGCCCGGGTAATGCGCTTCTGGTAGGCAGCAGCGGGCTTGAAGAACATGTGCGCGAACTTGGACCAGTAGACCGTCGCGAACAGGGTCGTGGTGGCCGCGAGGAAGAGCGCGAAGAACAGCCAGCCAAGGGCGCCGGTCCCCTGGGTCAGCGACCAGAGGATGGCGAAGGTCGACATTGCCAGCAGCGACACGATGAACAGGTCGGCGCGGACCAGCTGGTACCAGCGCCGACCCTCGGAATACACATCGACGCGGATGAAGAACCAGAACCAGTAGCCACCAAAGGCCAGCGACAGGGCGCCCAGGTGCCACAGGACCGGCCACACGCCCGCAGCCGGTTCGGTCGCATAACCGAAGATCAGCACGGCGGAGGAGACGACGAACACGATAAAGCCCCACATCGTGAACAGGTGCGAGGCGCGGCGCTTCGGGTTTTTGAACTCGCCGGAGGTGATGACCTCTTTCCCCAGGGTCTGGACGGCCTGGGAGAATTTCTCGCCACCGCTCACGCCGCGGGTCGCATTCTTTTCGGCTTTCTTGGCGTTCTCGAAGAAGTACTGGGCACTCCTCTTGTGCATCATGTCGAGGATCGTGCCGACGGCCACCAGAATGACCATGAGCACGACATACGCCTGCATTGCGGCTGGTGGGATAAACGCAGCCAGTTCGGCAAAGGGATTGCTAGTGATCACGGCGTCAGGCCTCCTCAGAGTGTCCAATTGGCACACCGAGTCTGTGCCAACTCGATCTTGCGCTTCAAATCAAACTTGCTTGCCGGCGCATAAATTAAACCTATTAGGTCATATGCTTATTTATGGAAACGCTAATCTAGGGTCGCGGGAGGCATCACGGGAACGGCCGCGGACACCGGATGATGCCGGGGCGCGCGAGGGCCGCATTGACGCGCACAAGGCGGGGGTCGCGGGCGTGCGGCGGGGGACCCGATGGGGGCTCAAGCCAAGCGGCGAGTCGTTGCGTATAACCTGACCGGGTGCCGGCTCGCGCCGGGCCACGCAGGAGGCGCCCGGGTTAAGGGGTCAAGAAACCCGGCCCTTTATGGACTATCTTGTGCTACGTTCGGGGGCGATTCCGCAGAACGCCGGCCACGCGGCCGACTGAACGAATGCGGCCCGGACCACATCCGGCGGCCCATGCCGCCCTACCCATGCAGCCCACATCCAGCGTCGGCAGGAGATAAAGCCCCATGATCAAACCGCACGGTGCAGACACCCTGAAGCCCCTGTTCGTATACGACCCCGATCGACACCATGCCCTTTTGCAAGAGGCGGAGACCCTCCCCTCCGTGGTGATCAGTTCCGCGGCCGCCGGCAATGCCGTAATGATGGGCGGCGGCTATTTCACGCCGCTCACCGGCTTCATGAATGTGGCGGATGCCGTGAGTTGCGCCGAGAACATGCGGACCACCAGTGGTCTCTTTTTCCCGGTCCCGATCGTCAACCTACTGGAAGACGCCGACGCAATCCGCGGGGCCAAGCGCATCGCGCTGCGCGATCCGAATATGGAGGGGAACCCGGTGCTCGCCATTCAGGAGGTCGAAGCGATCGAGGAGTTCACGCCGGAGCAGATGGAGGCCATGACCCGGAAGGTCTATGGCACGACCGACATGGAACACCCCGGTGTTGCCGCCTTCAACAGCGTCGGTCGCGTCTGCGTCTCCGGGCCCATCGAGGTCCTGCATTTCTCGTACTTCCAGGACGACTTCCCCGACACCTTCCGCACGGCCGTGGAGATTCGCAACGAAATCAGCGAACGCGGCTGGAACCGGGTGGTCGCGTTCCAGACGCGAAACCCGATGCACCGCGCCCACGAAGAGCTGTGCCGGATGGCGATGGAGCAGCTGGACGCCGACGGGATTGTGATCCACATGCTGCTGGGCAAGCTCAAGCCCGGAGACATCCCGGCCCCGGTGCGCGACGCCGCCATTCGCAAGATGGCCGAACTCTACTTCCCCCCGAACACGGTGATGATCACCGGGTATGGCTTCGACATGCTCTATGCGGGCCCCCGCGAGGCAGTCCTTCATGCACTGTTCCGGCAGAACATGGGAGCGACCCACTTCATCATCGGCCGCGACCACGCCGGGGTCGGCGACTACTACGGGCCGTTCGATGCCCAGACCATTTTCGATACCGAGGTCCCGGACGATGCCCTGGAGATCGAGATCTTTCGCGCCGACCACACGGCCTATTCGAAGAAGCTCGACCGCGTCGTCATGATGTGCGACGCACCCGACCACACGAAGGAGGACTTCGTGCTGCTATCCGGCACCAAGGTGCGCGAGATGCTGGGACGCGGGGAGGCGCCCCCGGTCGAGTTCTCCCGCCCGGAAGTGGCGAAAATCCTGATGGAGTACTACCAGGGAATCAACCAGCAGTAGCGCTGGCGGCCCCTCAACACGCCGCCTTCGGACACACGCAGGCCAATTGCTGCCGCAGCACCCGCTGCTGCGGCAGCAATCCCTGCCTGACCGTGGACTAATAGGCCTTGGACAAGGTCGCCTGGATCTGCGCGAAGGTCCGCGCGACATCGAATGTCTGCACCTGGATTCCCAGCTGGCGACCAATCTGCGTAGCCGAGAACATCCCCCGGATACGGGCTTCCCCGGTCTGCGGATCTCGCTGCCCGACCAGCGCGTGCTGACGCCCCCAGTCCTTCAGGGTCGCGACGATGTCGGCCACGTCGGCCTGCATGACACGCTGCATGTCCAGAAGGTCGATATCATCCACCGGAACCATCAGGTCACGCACCCTCAGGTCCTCGTGCCGCATCCCGCGCTCGTTCACCATCTGGATCGGGCGTTCGCCCTGCGTATCGCGCGCCGTGATCAGGCCGAGCACGCGCTCCGAGTCGACCACGATCAACAGCCGCACACCCTTGGCAATCATCTGCTCGGTCGCCTGGTTCAGCGTCGCCTCGGGCCCAATGGTCGCAACCGGAACCCGGCGAAAGTCCGTCATCACGCACAGCGCGGACGATGCCAGCGTGACCTGGGGGTCCTCCTCCGTAACCTGCTGGAGACCGGTCCCGGGCGATGCCTTGCTCGACGGTAGGGGTTTGTGCGGGAATTCTGCTGTCATCGCGTTCTCTCCATCCAGGGTGGGAACCTAGACGATGCCCTGACACGCACCCGCTGACAAGCCGGTCCCGCGATCAGGGGTGGAACAGGCACCAACAGCGAACCACGACCCAGCGGTGCTCGATTGCGGCGGATTCAGGCCGCATCTTCCTCCGGCGTCGACCGGATCTTGAACTCCATGCTTTCGAGGTCGCCGAGCGCCCAGGTCGCCTCGGGCGCCCCGAGACCGGCTACGGTGCCGGGATTCACGAGCCAGGTGGAACCACCCTTCACATGGGGCTGCTGGCGGATCTCGGTCTCGTGACTGTGCCCGCAACAGACGAGGTCGTAGTCACCCGTACAGGCCATCGCATGGGCGTAATGGGGATAGTGCGTAACGAAGATACGCCGGCCACCGAGCGTGATGGTGGCGTCCAGCCCGTAGTAATGGAGCAGGCCGTCGGACTGGTGGGCGATGCGCGAGATCGCGACCGGGTCGCCCAGGTTGTTGCCGTGCACCGCATGGATCGGGACACCCAGCTTCAGCGAGGCGCGCAGCGTATTCCCGCCAATCACGTCACCACAATGGATGACCGCCTCGGCGCCGTCGGCAATGCCGGCCTCGATGGCACGGGCCAGCATCGGGCCGCGGTCGTGACTGTCGGAAACAATGCATACCTTCATGGGGTTCACGCGCCTTTGTTGTCAAGCTACTGGCTCGAAACCATAACACTGCGGCGCCCATCCTCGCGTCCCGGTCGTGCCCGGGCCTGTAAAAACAGGCCGCGAAGATCGCACTCGAAACGCCTTGTGGTGGGCACCCCGGAACTGCATAGTGGGGGCAACCCCGAAGGAATTAAGGGGTTTTGCAGTATATCGCGATTGTCTAACTTTCAAGGCGTTGACGATTTATGGCACAGACCCCTTCGCACGAAATCAAGAACACCACCTGTTACATGTGCGCCTGCCGTTGCGGCATCCGGGTGCACCTGCGTGACGGGGAGGTGCGCTACATCGATGGCAACCCCGAGCACCCCATCAACGAGGGGGTCATCTGCGCCAAGGGTGCCTCCGGGATCATGAAACAGCACTCGCCCGCGCGGCTGACCCAGCCCCTGCGGCGCAAGGCCGGTGCCGAACGGGGCGACGGAGAATTCGAGCCGATCTCCTGGGAGGAGACCTTCGAGATCCTTGCCGAACGGCTCGGGCATATCCGCGAGACCGACCCGAAGCGCTTCGCGCTGTTTACCGGGCGCGACCAGATGCAGGCCCTGACCGGGCTGTTCGCCAAGCAATTCGGCACCCCCAACTACGCCGCGCACGGCGGCTTCTGCTCGGTCAACATGGCCGCCGGCATGATCTACACCATCGGTGGCTCGTTCTGGGAGTTCGGCGGGCCCGACCTCGAGCGCTCCAAGCTGTTCGTGATGATCGGCACCGCCGAGGACCACCACTCGAACCCGCTCAAGGTCGCGATCTCCAAGTTCAAGCGCCAGGGCGGACGCTTCATTTCCATCAACCCGGTGCGCACGGGCTATTCCGCCATCGCGGACGAATGGGTCCCGATCCGTCCGGGCACCGACGGCGCCCTGCTGCTGGCCCTGATCCACGAGATCATGAGCAAGGGCCTGTACGACCGCGACTTCCTGGTGCGGTACAGCAACGCCGGTCAGCTGGTGAACATGGACGAGGACAGCGACGCCTTCGGGATGTTCCTGCGCGCCGACGCACCACCGGCGGAGGGCTGTTACGACGCGCAGGACCAGCTCTGGTGGGACCGCAAAACAGGCCGCCCGGTGCAAACCCATACCCCGGGCGCGGACCCCTATCTACTGGGTGAATTCACCCTGCAAGACGGCACCCGCACCAAGCCCGCATTCCAGCTGCTGCAGGACCGGGTCGCGGAATACACGCCCGAGTGGGCGGAACGCATCACCGGCATCTCGGCCGAGGATATCCGGCGCCTGGCCCACGAGATGGGGGTGACCGCCCGCGACCAGCGGATCGAGCTCCCCATCGCCTGGACCGATTCCTGGGGCGAAGAACACGAGTCGGTCACCGGCAATCCGGTCTCTTTCCACGCCATGCGCGGCCTGGCAGCGCACTCGAACGGATTTCACACAATCCGCTCCCTGTCGATCCTGATGTCGCTGCTGGGCACCATCGACCGCCCCGGCGGTTTCCGCCACAAGGCGCCGTTCCCGCGTCCGATCCCACCCTGCGCCCGCACCCCGAAGGGGCCGGAAGGCGTGCAGCCCGGCAAGCCGCTGGACGGCATGGTACTCGGCTGGCCAGCGGACCCGGATGACCTGTTCGTGGACGACAAGGGCGAGCCCGTACGACTCGACAAGGCCTTCTCCTGGGAATACCCGCTGGCCGTGCACGGCATGATGCACAACGCCATCACCAACGCCTGGCGCGGGGACCCCTACCCGATCGACACCCTGCTGATCTTCATGGCCAACATGGCGTGGAACTCGACCATGAACACGGAAGAGGTCCGCAAGATGCTGAACGACAAGGACGACAACGGGGAATACAAGATCCCGTTCCTGGTTGTGGCGGACGCCTTCCAGTCCGAGATGACGGCCTTTGCCGACCTGATCCTGCCGGACACCACATACCTCGAGCGCCACGACGTGATGTCCATGCTCGACCGCCCGATCTCTGAATTCGACGGCCCGGTGGACTCGGTGCGCATCCCGGTGGTGCCGCCGAAGGGCGAGTGCAAGCCGTTCCAGGAAGTCCTGATCGAACTGGGTTCGCGCCTGAAACTGCCGGCGTTCGTGAACGAGAAGGGCGACCGCAAATTCCGCGACTACCCGGACTTCGTGGTCAACTACGAAACCGAACCGGGCTCGGGCATCGGCTTCCTCGCCGGCTGGCGCGGCAAGGGCGGCGAGAAATCCCTGCGCGGCGAACCCAATCCCAACCAGTGGGAGATGTACGCCCAGAACAACTGCGTATTCCAGTACGAGCTGCCACGCAGCTACCAATACATGCGCAACTGGAACAAGGGTTATCTCGAGTGGTCGCAGCGCAACCGCATTACGCGCTTTGGCGAGCCAATCCTGATTCACCTCTACTCCGAGGTGCTGATGAAGTTCCGCGCCGCGGCCCAGGGCAAGGGCCCATCGCGCAAGGCGCCCGCACACCTGGCCAAGCGGGTCGAGACCTTCTTCGATCCGCTGCCGTTCTACTACGACCCACTGGAATACCAGTCCACCAACAAGCACACCTACCCGCTGGCCGCCATCACCCAGCGTCCGATGGCGATGTACCACTCCTGGGACTCCCAGAACGCCTGGCTGCGTCAGATCCACGCGCACAACCTGCTGTACGTGAACGCGCGTACCGCGCATGCCGCCGGGATCCAGGACGAAGACTGGATCTGGGTGGAGAGTCAGTGGGGCCGGGTGCGCTGCATGGCCAAGTACTCCGAGGCGGTGGAACCCGGTACGGTCTGGACCTGGAATGCCATCGGCAAGGCCTCGGGTGCCTGGAACCTGACCCCGCGCGCCAACGAGTCGCGCAAGGGCTTCCTGCTCAACCACCTGATCTCCGAGGAGCTGCCGAGTGACGACGGCCCGATCTCCAACTCCGACCCGGTGACCGGTCAGGCGGCCTGGTATGACGTCCGCGTACGCATCTACAAGGCCGAAGAAGGGGAGCCGCAGGAGACCTCACCCCAGTTCAAGGCCCTCAAACCGTACCCCGGCCAGTCCACGCGGGCACGTGTTTTGAACTTCTTTGCGGGCCTAGGAGGCAAGAAATGACCCAACTCGCCCTCGTCATCGATCTCAACGTATGCGTGGGCTGCCACGCCTGCGTGACCAGCTGCAAGGAATGGAACACCTCCGGCGATGCCGGCCCACTGGTCGACCAGAACCCCTACGACGCGGACCCCACCGGTACCTTCTTCAACCGCGTACAGAGTTTCGAGGTCGGCGAGTATCCGAACACCGAGACGGTGCACTTTCCCAAGTCCTGTCTGCATTGCGAGGAACCCCCGTGCGTACCGGTTTGCCCGACCGGGGCTTCCTACAAGCGCGAGTCCGACGGCATCGTGCTGGTCGACTACGACAAGTGCATCGGCTGCAAGTACTGCTCCTGGGCCTGCCCCTACGGCGTGCGCGAGGTGGATGCCGAACGCAAGGTGATGACCAAGTGCACCCTGTGCGTGGACCGCATCTACAACGAGGAACTGCCGGAGTGGGATCGCAAGCCGGCCTGCGTGCGGGCCTGTCCGACCAATGCGCGCCTGTACGGCGACATTCATGACCCCGAATCGGTGGTCTCGAAGGCGATCCGCGAGGCCGGGGGCTATCAGCTGATGCCCGAGTGGGGGACCAAACCGGCGAACCACTACCTGCCGCGCCGCAAGACGCACGTCACCATCCGCGAGGACGAGGTGGAACGCGCCGACAACCCGCTGAAGATCGACAGCCAGCTACCCAAGCCCGGGCAGGAAGAACCCTCGCTCGACGACGTCACCAGCTGGTAAACAGGGACGAACACGTTATGCATCCAGCCTTTTCGGTCATTTTCCTCACCACCCTCATCGGCGCCGGCCAGGGCCTGTTCCTGGCCCTGTTCGGTGCCGAGTCACTGGGCCATCTGGGTGTGCTCCCGGCACCCGGCTCCGAGTTCCTGGCGCTCGGGTCGCTGATCGCGCTGATATTCCTGGTGCTCGGCCTGGTGGCATCGTTCTTTCATCTGGGGCGCCCGGAGCGGGCCTGGCGCACGGCCACCAAGTGGCGCACCTCGTGGCTCGCGCGCGAGGTGATCGTGCTTCCGGCATTCATGGGGGTGGTGTTCCTCTATGGTGTCGCCCACTGGTTCGGTTTCAACCCGCCATTGGGCACGCTGGCCGGCGGCTATCCGGTCCTCCCGACCGTATTGCTCGGGGCCCTCGGGGCGTTGCTCGCGATCGTGCTGTATATAACGACCGCGATGATCTACGCCTGCATCAAGTTCCTGCAGGAATGGCACTCGCCGCTGACCGTGGTCAACTACACCGTGCTGGGAGCCGCCTCCGGCTTTACCCTGGCGGCGGCCTATGCCGCCTGGGCCGGCGCCGCGGGGCTGGTGAACTTCCTGGTGACGGTGGCCATCGTGCTGACCATCCTGGGGCTGGCCACCCGGGCCGCCTCGCTGGTTCGCAATTCACGCATCAAGGCCAAGTCCACGCTGCAGACCGCGATCGGCGTCAAGCACCCGAAGATCCAGCAGAAATCCCAGGGCTTCATGGGCGGATCGTTCAACACCCGGGAATTCTTCCACCACATGTCCGCCGCGTTCCTGCGCGGGATGAAATGGATGTTCCTGCTGACGGCTTTCGTGATCCCGGCGGTCCTGCTGGTGGTCGTCCTGGCCACGCGCATGGACCCGACCGGCGTGCTGATCGCGGCGTTCGTGATCCAGTACCTGGGCCTGATCGCGGAGCGCTGGTTCTTCTTCGCCCAGGCCAACCACCCGCAGAACATCTATTACCAGTCAGTCGCCTGAGCACACTGAAGGGGTGGGACCACCGCCCCTTCGGCCATTCCCCACCCGAAGCGGGCTCGAACCCTCCAAATCAAGCGGCGGGTCAGGCGGCGGGCCAGCCCTCGGTCGCGATGCCCTGCCCCAGATCCACCTCCACCAGACGGCGGCGCACCTCCAGCAGTTTCTCGATCAGCGCCGGCTCGTGGCGCTCGTAGGCCTCCGCGTCCGGCACCCGGTTGACCACCACGCCCAGTAGCTCGGTGATCGCGTTGCCGATCGAGTTCTGACTGATCGTGACAATCAGCCGGCCTTCGTCATTGCGATAGATCAACTGCTTGAATGCCGGCTGCCAGCGGATTGCGTGGGCGTACTTGGCGTCGGTGAAGCAGCGGTCGCGCACCTTCTTCGCGGTCTTCAGGAAATCGTTGTTGAATAAAAGAACCTCTTCCACCGCATTCGGAAAATGCACGCCAGCGGGCATCGGCGCATTGCGGGTGGAAACCTGCGAGAAGAAGGTGCGGTAGAAGTCCAGGAAGCCCTGCAGGACCGCGTCGTATTCACGCCAGAAGCGGATGTCCTTCAGCGCCTCGACGCCGCCCTGGATCTCCCAGCTCGGCAGGCCGTGCGGGTAGCCGGTCAATTCCAGGCGGGCCTCGTGATCCGACGCCGGCCGGAGGATCTGCAGATCCAGCGCCCGGGTAAAGAAGGCGCGGTACACCTCGCGCATGTAGGCCTGGAACAGGCTGTGCTGCCCCCCGTCGGTCAGATTGGGATTACCCGGGTCCGCCAGCGGCGCATCGGCCAGTTTCGACTTCGGGAAGACGATGAAATGGTTGTGCAGCATGCGGATGCTGGGCACCCCCGGGGCAGTCAGCGGCCAGGTCGCATCCAGGCTCGCCTCCCCCGCCAGCACCAGGGCCTCGGCCGGATCCGGGTACTGTTCCAGCATGTACTCGATGATGACCCCGTTCATCCGGTTCCAGACATGCCGGACGGGCTCCGGGACCTGGGTGCGGCGCACCGGGCGCCCCATGGGATCCAGAATCGTCTGCGAGGTGTTGTAGATGATGGAGCAGTCGAATTCGTTGCTGTGCCCCAGAGCCTTGCGATAGAGCAGGAGGTTCTCCGGGTTGACCAGCAGGCCGTTGTTGTTGACCAGGTCAGCCAGGTTCTCGGTGCTGTTGAAGAACTCGTTGGGTTTCATGCCCTCCGGGATATCGAGAGGGATGGGACGGAACGGCGTGGTGATCTCGCGAGGGCCGGCTTGCATGACGGTCGATGACTCCTTGCCAGGGGGCGATCCAGGACGGCGCGGGCACGCTTGTACCGACAACCACAATCACTGTACTGTAACTTGCGCGGCATGGAAGCGTCTGTCGCGACCATAGCACAACCACCCACTCCTCATAGGAGCGAGAGCATGCGACTGATTCTGTTGGGGGCGCCCGGCGCCGGAAAAGGCACTCAGGCCCAGTACATCTGCGAGAAATACAACATCCCGCAGATCTCCACCGGCGACATGCTGCGCGCAGCCGTGAACGCGGGCACCCCACTGGGCCTCAAGGCCAAGGAGGTCATGGATGCAGGCGGCCTGGTGTCCGACGACATCATCCTCGGACTGGTCAAGGAACGCGTGGACCAGCCCGACTGCTGCGATAACGGCTTCCTGTTCGACGGCTTCCCGCGCACCATCCCGCAGGCCCAGGCATTGAAGGATCAGGGTGTGCCGCTCGACTTCGTCGTGGAGGTGGATGTGCCGGACGAGGAAGTGATCCGCCGGATGAGCGGGCGCCGGGTACACCCGGGTTCGGGGCGCACCTACCACGTCGAGTTCAACCCGCCGAAGGTCGAAGGCAAGGATGACGTCACGGGCGAGGATCTGATCCAGCGCGAGGACGACAACGAAGAGACGGTACGCAAGCGCCTCGAGGCCTATCACAGTCAGACCCAGCCGCTGGTCGACTTCTACGCCAAGTGGGAGGAAAGCGGCGAGCCCGACGCCCCGAAGTGTGTCCACATCAAGGGGACAGGATCGGTGGAAGATATCCGCGATCAGATCTTCAAGGCCCTGGGCTGACAATCTCCCGGAAGGTCCGGAAACTGCCTCCCACGAGGTAAAAAGGCCCGCCCGAAACACCGGGCGGGCCTTTTCGATTCGGGGGCCCGCCAACCGGCCAGCCCCCTCTCCTGCCGGTCTGGCCGCGACTAGCGCCCCAGGACCTTGGTCACCTTGTTCTGCCGCAGCCGGTAGGCATCCGGCATGCGCGAACCCAGCAGGGGACGCAGGTACATGCGGAAGGCATCGGTGACATCGGTGCCCGAGGCATCGATGAACTCGTCCGGCATCACCTTGGTCTTGCCCGCGACGGCCTCCAGCGGGACGTACTCGTAGTCCACCGAGTAAAAGCCGGTGCGCTTGATCGCGACCGAGCCGTCGCGGCCTTCCCACATCGCGAACTGCACCGCCTTCTCGCCCACCTCGCGCGCTTCGCGCTGGTCGACGTCCGACACACAGCCGATAAAGGCCCGCTGGAGGTAACCGAAGGTGTCCCCGCGTACGCGCTTCACGCCGAGCTTGTCGCGGATCTCGCCACACAGCATATCGGCCAGCGCACCGGTACCGGAGAGCTGGACGTTGCCGTGCGCATCCTTTTCCACGTCCTTGGCCAGCTTGGTGGCGATCGGTTCGCCCTCCGCATCATGGATGCCTTCGCTGACGGCAATCACGCAGCGACCGTAACGGTCCATGGTCGCCTTCACGTCTTTCAGGAAACGGTCCACATCGAACACCCGCTCCGGCACGTAGATCAGGTGCGGGCCGTCGTCCGGAAACTTCTTGCCGAGCGCGGAGGCGGCCGTCAGGAAGCCGGCATGACGCCCCATGACCACCGCCAGATAAATCCCCGGCAGGGCGTAGTTATCAAGGTTGGCACCGATAAAGGCCTGCGCCACAAAACGCGCCGCCGACGGGAAGCCCGGCGTGTGGTCGTTCTCCACCAGGTCATTGTCGATCGTCTTGGGGATGTGCACGCAGCGCATCGGGTAGTTCGCCTTGCGCGCCTCCTCGCTGACGATGCGCACCGTGTCGGAGGAGTCATTACCCCCGATGTAAAAGAAATAGGTGATCTCGTGGGCCTTCAGGACCTTGAAGATCTCCTTGCAATAGTCGAGGTCCGGTTTGTCGCGCGTGGAGCCCAGGGCCGACGAGGGCGTCTGCGCGACCATTTCCAGGTTGTGGGTGGTCTCCTGGGTCAGATCCAGAAACTCCTCGTCGATAATCCCGCGCACCCCGTGGAAGGCCCCGTAAACGAGTTCCACATCGGTAAATTTCCGGGCCTCGAGGACCGCGCCCACCATGGATTGATTGATTACCGCCGTCGGGCCTCCGCCCTGGGCGATCAGAACCTTTGCCATCTTCATCCTCCTTTCTGGACTTTCGTGCGTACAAACCGGGAACCGGCCGTGCAGCGACCGGTGCAGCTCGATGACGTAAAGCCCGAAGATAGCAAATTCCGCACTCTGCGCACGGAAACATTTAATTGTATTGTCAAAGACTTATTGATCAATTCAGACTGCCGGAAACGACGATGCCACCAACCCCCGGGTTGGTGGCATCGTCCCGCTGGCAGAGCGGGAGGGCGGAGGAAGGACTCAGTCGCGCAAATTCTGATTGACGAAGCGCGTTACACGCATCATCGCGTCGCGCGACGCGAGGTCGTCGGCGAAGGTGCGGTTGTTGCCGTTGCGGAAGTCGAAGCCACGGCCCACGCCCGGATACTCGATCCAGTGCACCTCGCCGCCGCGGCTTTCGAGGCCGTCGGCGGCCATGCGCGCGGTGCGATGGCGCTGGTACTGCTCTTCCTCTCCGATCAGGATCATCATCGGGATCTCGAGCTGGTTGACCTCGTTGGCGTAGCGATACACCTGGTGCGGCTCGCCCAGGTTCGGGTCCTGCAGGTGCGGGTAGTAGCCGGCCCAGCAGGCGACATCGGCGACCTGGCGCTCGAAGGTGACGGCGACCTTGAGCGCCTTGTAACCGCCACGGGTGATGGACACCAGGCAGGCACGGTCACCCACGATGTCGTCGCGCTCCAGCAGTACGTCCAGCCCCCTGTCCAGGTCGCCTTCCAGTTCGTAGTCATGATCCAGCGGGTGGCTTTCCATGAAACGACCGGTGTACATGTCCGGTGCCAGCACCACGAAGCCACGCGCCGCGAGGCGCTTCACGTGCAGCTCGGCAAGGTCATCGAGCCCGCGCCGGCCATGCGCCCAGAGGATCGCCGGATAGGCCTCGCCATCGGACGGGCGGGCCACCATCGCGGGGATATCAAGGTCGTCGCGCTGGTACTCGAAGCGCTCGATCTCGACCTCGTGGTTTTCCAGGTCGGAGTACATCACCCCGTCCTCCCACCAATCGTCGTCCCACCACCAGTTGTCGGAACCGGTGGGTTCATCGGCCGTCAGCGGGGCGGAGACCAGGGCCGTGGCGGCCAGCAGACAGAAGGAGCGCAGCACGGGAAACATCGGAAACCTCTCATAGTGGACGAACGGGTGCGACGTCCTCGAAAGACGGACGGCGCGGGTGCTTTCTTCCGAGGGTAGTGCAATCCCGCAGGCCGTGCCTGCCCGCCAGCCCGGGATCATGTGCCGCCGGGGAACCCCAGTTGGCTCCAGGCCTCGTAGACCACCACCGCGACGGCATTGGAGAGATTGAGGCTGCGACTGCCCTCGCGCATCGGGAGGCGCAGGCAATGCTTCGACGGCAGGGCATCCAGGACGGACTCGGGCAGGCCTCGCGTCTCCGGACCGAACAACAAGGCATCGCCATCGCGGAAGGTCGGGGCGTCGTAGCGAGCCTGCCCGCGCGTGGTGATGGCGAACACCCGGCCAGGCTGCACCGATTCCCGCCAATGGTCGAGGCTGTCATACTCTTGCACCCGGGCCAGCTCGTGATAGTCGAGCCCGGCGCGGCGCGCCCGCGCACTGTCCAGCTCGAAGCCGAGCGGGTGGATCAGGTGCAGCGCCGCCCCGGTATTGGCCGCCAGACGAATGATATTGCCCGTGTTCGGCGGGATCTCCGGTTCATAGAGGACGATGTGAAGCATGAGTGATTCGCGCACCGATCCGCGGCTGGCCCTGGACTTCTGCGGGCTGCATTTGAACACGCCGCTGGTGCTGCTGTCCGGCTGTGTCGGCTTTGGCGAGGAATACACCCGCGTGGCGGGTTTCTCCAATCGCGATGCCGGGGCTATCTGCCTGAAGGGCACCACGGGCGCCGCACGGCTGGGCAATGCCCCGCACCGCGTCTACGAGACCCCGGACGGCATGCTGAACGCGATCGGCCTGCAGAACCCCGGGGTCGATCACGTGGTGGACCACACCCTGCCGCAGCTGGACTTCGACGAGACCCGCTTCTTCGCCAACGTCTCGGGCTCAACAATCGAGGAGTACATCGAGGTCACCCGGCGCTTCGACGACTCGCCGATCGACGCCATCGAGATCAACATCTCCTGTCCCAACGTGAAGGAGGGCGGCGTCGCCTTCGGCAATGACCCGGACATGTCCGCGCGGGTGGTCGAGGCCTGCCGCAAGGTCACCTCCAAGCCGCTGATCACCAAGCTATCGCCCAACCAGACCGACATCGCCGAAAACGCCCGACGCTGCATCGAGGCCGGCACCGACGCCTTTGCGGTGATCAACACCCTGATGGGGATGGCAGTGGACGTGGAAAACCGCCGCGCGGTCATTGGTAACAACCAGGGCGGCCTGTCCGGCCCGGCGATCAAGCCGATCGCGCTTCTGAAGGTGCAGCAGGTCTATCAGGTGGCCGCGCCGCACAACGTGCCGATCATCGGCCAGGGCGGCGTGATGAATGCCACCGACGCGCTGGAATTCCTGATCGCCGGCGCCAGCACGGTCGGCGTGGGCACCGGGCTGTTCTACGATCCCCTGTGCCTGCCGAAGATCCTGCACGGCGTCAGCGACTACATGGACCGCCACGGCTACACCCACGTGCGCGACCTGACCGGCACCCTGCAACTGAATGGTGCCGTCTCCGCCTGCGCCCCGCCCGCACCGCAGGATCCCACCACCTGAAAGGCCGGTTCACTAAAGAGCCTGTTGACCACGAAGCCCACGAAGGCACGAAGAAGGGCAAGGGCGATTTAACCACAGAGATCACGGAGGACACGGAGAAAACCAGGGATGGTTTTGTTACGGGTAGGATGCCGATGAGCGTAGCGAATCGCATCGGCCACACGGGGTGGCCCGGCCCCGATGCGTTTCGCATGGCTCAACGCATCCTACCCCTCTGAAAAATTGGCGCCGTTCTCCGTGTCCAATGTGCACTCTGTGGCACAAAAGCTTTTGGCCTTCGCCCTTCTTCGCGCCTTCGTGTGCTTCGTGGTGAAAGAACCTACTCGTCGTCGAGGCCGAGTTCGTGGATCTTGCGAGTAAGGGTGTTGCGGCCCCAGCCGAGCAGGGCGGCCGCCTGCTGGCGATGGCCGCCGGTGGCGTTCAGGGCCTCGCGGATCACGGTGCGTTCCAGCTGTGGCAGGACCGAACCCAGCAGGTCGTGATCACCCCGCTGCCAGTGCTGGCGGGCGACCTGGGCGAGCTCGGCGGTCCAGTCCCGCGGGCCGGGCACGACGCTGGCCGGGGCGCCCCCCGGCTCGGCGCGGGTCTCGGTGGGCTGGTGCAACTCGGCCGGCAGGTCATCCAGGTGCACCTCCCGGCCCGATGCCATGACGGTCAGCCAGCGACAGGTGTTCTCCAGCTGTCGAACGTTGCCCGGCCAGGGCAGGCGCTGCAACTCCGCAACCACCTCGGGGCGCATGGTCTTGGCCTCTACCCCCAGCTCCAGCGCTACCTCCGCCATGAAGTGCTGCACCAGCAGCGGAATGTCCTCCGGGCGCTCGCGCAGGGAGGGCACGTGGATGCGGATCACGTTCAGGCGGTGGAACAGATCCTCGCGGAACAGGCCCGCGCGGACGCGTTCCTCCAGGTCCTGGTGGGTCGCGGCGATGATGCGTACGTCCACCCGGATCGGGGTATGCCCGCCCACACGGTAGAACGTGCCATCGGACAGCACACGCAACAGGCGCGTCTGCAGGTCGAACGGCATGTCGCCGATCTCGTCGAGGAACAGCGTGCCGCCATCGGCCTGCTCGAAGCGCCCCTTGCGACTCTGGTTGGCCCCGGTAAACGCCCCGCGTTCGTGGCCGAACAGCTCGCTCTCCAGCAGATCCTTGGGGATCGCCGCGGTGTTCAGGGCGATCAGGGGCTGATCGGCGCGCGGGCTGTGCTGGTGCAGGGCACGCGCGACCAGTTCCTTCCCGGTACCGGATTCGCCATTGATCAGCACGGTGATGTTGCTGCGCGAGAGCCGGCCGATGGCGCGGAACATCTCCTGCATGGCCGGGGCCTCGCCGATGATCGGGGTCTCCTCGATCTCGGGACCGGCGGGGCCGTTCTCCTGGCCGGCCCGGCGCGCCTCCAGCGCGCGCTGCACGAGCGCCACGGCCTCGTCGACGTCGAACGGCTTGGGCAGGTACTCGAACGCCCCGGTCTGGTAGGCGCCCACGGCACTCTCCAGATCGGAAAAGGCCGTCATGATGATCACCGGCGGCGGGTCCGGGCGGGTCTGCATACGAGCGAGAAAGTCCAGGCCGTTCAGGCCCGGCATGCGAATGTCGGCGACGATGGTGTCCGGGACCGGGTCGCGTTCCAGCGCCGCCCAGGCGGCATCCGCGGACTCGAAACCGCGCACGGCGAGCGCGTGGCGCTGGAGGGCGCGTTCCAGCACCCAGCGAATCGAGTCGTCGTCGTCGATGATCCAGACGATGGGCTCCATCAGTGCGTGGCCTCCCGGGCCTTCGGGGGTTCAATCGGAAGCAGGATGTCGAACGAGGTCACCCCGGGGCGTGAATGGCATTCGATCAGTCCGTCGTGCAGCTGGATCAGGCTCTGGGCAATGGGCAGCCCGAGACCGGTACCCGCCGCGCGGCCCGTCACCATCGGAAAGAAGATGCGCTCGCGGATCTCTTCCGGGATACCGGGCCCGTTGTCGCGCACGCTCAGTTTGGCGACCAGGCGGTGGCGGTGGCCGGAGATGGTGTACTGGCGCAGGATGCGCGAGCTCAGGGTGATCTCGCCCCCATCCTCCAGGGCGTGCACCGCGTTCTGCACCAGATTCAGGATCGCCTGCACCAGCATGTCGCGATCGGCTTGCACGTCGGGGATGCTGGGGTCGTAGTCACCGCGGATCTTCAGCCCCAGCGGGAGCTGGACGCTGACCAGGCCCCGGACATGCTCCAGCACCTCGTGCAGGTTGACCGCCTCGCGCCGCGGCAGGTTGTTCGGCCCCAGCATCCGGTCCACCAGGCTGCGCAGACGATCGGCCTCGCGGATGATGATCTGAGTGTATTCCCTGAGCCCCGAGTCATCCAGTTCGCTGGCCAGCAACTGGGCCGCGCCGCGCAGCCCGCCCAGCGGGTTCTTGATCTCGTGGGCCAGCCCGCGGGTCACTGCACGGGTGATCGCCTGCTGCTTCTGCAGCTGTTCCTCGCGGCTGATGCGCTCGTGGCGGTCGATCGCGTTCAGTTCGAACAGCAGCTGACCCGGTTGTCCCGCCTCGCCGTGCAGCGGCGTGATGACGACGTCGGCGAGGAAGCGGTCGGCGCGCAGCGGCTCCATCTGTCGGGCGCGCAGGGTGATGGGCTGATCCAGGGTCAGGGCCGAACGCAGCCGGTTCGCCAGGTTCCGGTCCAGCTTGAGCCACTGCCCCAGCCCATGGCCGACAATGCGCTCGCGGCTCAGCCCGAGCAGCACCTCGGCGGCACTGTTCATGCTCAGCAGGCACAGGTCGGCATCGGTGACCAGCACGGCCGTGGACAGATCGTCCCACCAGGGCGGGGTGGCCGGTCCGGAATTGGAAGGGGGCGTGGTCATCAACAGGCCTCAAGCAGGAATCGCGCCAAGCAAACATGGCCGGGCGAGGCGCCGAAGCCGTGGGCTGGGTCACGAATCGAAGCCGGCCACCACACCCTGAAAACAAAAACGCCCCAACATGGTGCAACTATAGCACCATGTTGGGGCTCATGGCGCACCAATAAGGTGCAGAAAAAGGTTTGTCAGTTCGCGCCAGGCGTCACCGGCTGCGGCGCCCGTGGCGCCTGCGGGGCCTGGGGCGCCTGGGGCGCGCCGCCGGGCGGGAACTGCTGGGGTCGCTGCTGCTGTTGCTGCTCGCGCGGAACGGCCATGCGCAGGACGTTGAACTCGATGGTCTCGCTCGCCCCCAGCTCCTGGCCGGATTCATCCACGATCCGGGCCTGCAAGGTGTGCGCGCCACGATCGAGCCCCTCGAAGGTGGTGCTGGGTGCGACACCTTCGCCGGCCTCCTCGCCGTTCAGCAGCCAGATCACGCGATGCCCGGCATCGGCATCCAGCGCTGGCTCGAGGTCCAGCTCGGCGGTGACGTTGCCGTCGTTCGCGCGCACCCCCTCGCCGTCCTCCGGCCGGTCGATCGCGACTCGCTGATAGGCGCCCTCCGCTTCCGGCTGGCCGCGCGGACGCACGGGACGTTCGAGGATCTCCCGCGCCCCCTCCAGCGGCACCCCGCGCATCGGCTCGCGCACATCCACGGACTCAGTGGAACGCCCCTCCGGCGGCCGGTCCCCGAAATGGACATTGCCCTGATCGTCGGTCCAGCGGTAGACCTCGGCGCTGGCGAGCGCCGGGGCCAGAAGGACGGCCAGCGCCAAGGCCAGCCAGAGCGTGGTTCGGAACATGGGCCTTCCTCCTTGGGAGACGCGGACCAATCCCGCCTCCTTTGTGCTTGCCGATCGCGGCGAGCTCGGCTGCCCGCCGCCGGAGCGGGTGCGCGTCAGGATCAGGCGGCCGCGCGTACCCAGACGCCCTGCAGGCGTGCCGCTTCGGCCTGCAAGGCCGCGAGGCGATCCCGCCGCGCGGTCCCGCCGGCGCCCGCTTCCAGTTCCTCGAGCCAGTCGTCCAGCGCGGCCAGGCGGAGCATCGTGGGCGCCGCACCGCGCTCGATGGCGGCCAGCGGACGACGCCCATTGAAACCGGACAGCAAGGCCCGGTAACGCTCGGCGTCCGGCTGGCCGACCTCGTCCACGGCCACGGCCAGGGCGATGCGCGCGAGCTGCCAGAAGGCCGGGACGGGTGCGGGCGGGACGACCAGGTCCGCCAGGCCGGGGCCCTCCGGATAGACGCGCACGGATTGCCAGTAGCTCCCCGCCAGGGGCAGATCCTCGAAGCGATAAAGCCCCTGGTGGTGCAGTTCGGCATCCAGGATCGCGCGCGACTCGGCATCCAGCGAAGCCGCGATGGCATCCGCCCGCTCGCGCATCTGTTGCTGCAGCACACCGCGCCGGTAGCCATCGCCGGCCGGCAGGGCGCCGGCCGTGTGCCGGCCCTGCCAGTCGGCCGCGCGCTCGCCCAGGGCCTCAAGGCTGCCCGGCCCCTCGGCCGCGACCGCGTCCTGCCGGGGCTGGCCGCGCTCCAGCACCAGCACCACCTGCCCGGTATCGGCATCCACGCCACGGCCGATCACGCGACCGCAGCCGGCGGGCACTTCGGCGAGCGCGGCTTCCAGGGCCGGGGCGGCGCCTGGCGCCACGCGCAGACACTGCGCCGGACGGCCTTCGTGTTCCGGGCCGCCGGCACCGGGGTCCAGGGCCAGGCCGGCACACTCGCCACAGGCGCGGATCTCGGAATCAGTCATTACCATCGGAAAATCACCCAGGAAGGGGGTACAAAGTCAGGATCCAGCTCGTTGCGACGGCCATCCAGCGTGCCATCGCCGGTGGTATCGATCAGGTAGTAGGTCGGACCCACCGCGGGTGTAACCTCGATCATCACCAGCTCGCCACCCACACGGTATTCGCGCCGCGTCTCGCCTTCGCGCTCGATAATGATGATGTCGGCGTCCTCCAGCGAACGCTGCTCGCGGGCGCGCTCGTCGAGCACCGGGGGCGGCGGGTCGTCGCCCTCCTCGAGTTCCGGAGGAGGCGGGGCATCGCCCCATTCGCGGTCTTCCTGCGCCAGCGCCGTACCGGAGACCAGCAGCAGGGCCGCCAGCAGCGACAGGGGCAGACTCGGGCGGATCGGGGTCATCATCACAGCTCCATGAGTCGTTTCTTTTCTTCCGCGGACGGTTCGAAGCTGCGCGCCTCGTAGTACTCGAAGATCACGTCCACCACGTCCTCCGGCGAATCTACCAGCGAGTATAGCTGGAGGTCCTCCTGGTCGATGGTGCCCTGTTCCACGAGCGTGTCCTGGAACCAGTCGAGGAGTCCCTTCCAGAACTCGCTGCCCACCAGCACCACGGGAATGCGCCGGGTCTTGCCGGTCTGCACCAGGGTGAGGATCTCCGCCAGCTCGTCCAGCGTCCCGAAGCCCCCGGGCAGGACCACATAGGCCGAGGCGTACTTCACGAACATCACCTTGCGCGAAAAGAAGTGGCGAAAGCCCAGGCCCACGTCCTGGTAGTCGTTCGCGCTCTGCTCGTGCGGCAGCTGGATATTGAGCCCGATGCTGGGCGAACGGCCACCGAACGCCCCTTTGTTGGCCGCCTCCATGATGCCCGGCCCGCCTCCACTGACGACCGCGAACCCGGCATCCGACAGCTGTCGCGCAGTCGTCTCGCCCAGCTGGTAATAGCGATGCTCCGGGGGAAAACGGGCAGAGCCAAAAATGCTCACCGAGGGCTTGATGTGCGCCAGGCGCTCGAAGCCCTCCACGAACTCCGCCATGATCTGGAAGATCTTCCAGCTTTCCCGGGTCAGGGCGGAGTCATCGATCGGGCGCAGGCCCGGGTGTTCGGCACGTTCGCGGTTGTTCATGCAGCAGATTCCCAAGGGTCAGGACATCAGCGTACCGGCGGCCCCGGGTGGGCACAAATGGTCGCGGCACGGGCCGGGCCTGTAGAATGGCGCGCGTTCCCTGTCCGGACTCCGTATCCATGTCGCAAGCGCCCCTCGTCCTGGTCGACGGCTCGTCGTATCTGTTCCGCGCCTTCCATGCGCTGCCGCCGCTGACGGCCCCGGACGGCGCCCCGACCGGCGCGATGATCGGCGTGGCCAACATGCTGCGCAAGCTGCGCGCGGACTACGGGCCGAAGCACATGGCGGTGGTGTTCGACGCCAAGGGCAAGACCTTCCGCGACGACATCTACCCCGAATACAAGGCCACCCGCCCACCGATGCCGGATGAGCTGGCCGCCCAGATCGAGCCGCTGCACGAACTCGTCCGCGCAATGGGCCTGCCGCTGCTGTGCGTCGGGGGCGTCGAGGCCGACGACGTGATCGCGACCCTCGCGGACCAGGCCGCGCGCGCCGGGCACGACGTGGTGATCTCCACCGGCGACAAGGATCTCGCCCAGCTGGTGGATGATCGCATCACGCTGGTGAATACCATGAGCGGCGTCACCCTGGACCCGGACGGGGTGCAGGAGAAGTTCGGTGTGACCCCGGAGCAGATCGTCGACTATCTCGCGCTGATGGGCGACAGCGTCGACAACATCCCGGGCGTGGACAAGGTCGGCCCGAAGACCGCGGCCAAGTGGATCGCGAAGTACGGCGACCTCGACACCATCCTCGAGCAGGCCGACGACATCGGCGGCAAGATCGGCGAGAACCTGCGCGCGGCCGCCGACCGGCTGCCGACCTCGCGCGAGCTGATCACGGTCAAGCGTGATCTCGAGCTGGACATCGGCCCCGACGACCTCGCCATCCGGGAACCGGACCACGACCGCCTGCTGGAGATGGTTCGCCGCTACGGCTTCACCCGCTGGCGTGCGGAGCTGGAAGGCGGCAACGGCGATACCGCCGCCGAAAATCCCGGCCCCGCGCAGACGAAGGGCGACTACCAGACCCTTCGCGAGGAGGCCGAGCTGGCCAAGCTGCTGGAACGCCTGGAGCAGGCCGACCGGGTCGCGTTCGACACCGAGACCACCAGCCTGGACGCGATGCGCGCCGAACTGGTGGGCATGTCCTTTGCGTTCGAGCCGGGTACCGCGTACTACCTTCCGCTCGCCCATACTGGGCCGGATGCGGACCCACAGTTACCGTTCGACGCGACGCTGGAGCGCCTGAAGCCGTGGCTGGAATCCACGGACCACGGCAAGCTGGGCCATCACCTGAAGTACGACCGCAACGTGCTCGGCAATCACGGCATCACCCTGCGGGGCATCGTCGATGACACGCTGCTGGAGTCCTTCTGCCTGGACGCCGGCGCCAACCGCCACGATCTCGACTCGCTGGCCGAGCGTCATCTCGACTACAAGACCACGCACTACGAGGACGTGGCCGGCAAGGGCGCCAAGCAGATCCCGTTCGCCGAGGTGGATATCGGGATCGCCACCGACTACGCGGGCGAGGACGCCGACATCTGCCTGCAACTGGATGCCGTATTCCAGCCACGCCTGAACGAGGCCGAGGGCCCGGCCTTCGTCTACCGCGAGATCGAGATGCCACTGGTACCGGTCCTGGCGGACATCGAACGCGCGGGCGTGAAGGTGGACCCGGACCTGCTGGGCGAGCAGAGCCAGGAACTGCTGAGCGAGATGGAGCGCATCGAACGCGAGGCCTTCGCGGAGGCCGGCGGCGAGTTCAACCTCGGCTCGCCCAAGCAGATCCAGGAGATCCTGTTCGAGCGCCTGGGGCTTCCGGTGCTGCGGCGCACGCCCAAGGGCCAGCCCTCCACCGCCGAGGACGTGCTCGAACAGATGGCGGACGACTACGCCCTGCCGCGCCTGATCCTCGAGCACCGCGGCCTGTCCAAGCTGCGCAGCACCTACACCGAGACGCTGCCGCGGCGCATCCACCCCGAAACCGGGCGGGTGCATACGTCCTATCACCAGGCTGGCGCCGCCACCGGACGCCTGTCGTCGTCGGAACCCAACCTGCAGAACATCCCGGTACGCACCGAGGCCGGGCGGCGCATCCGCCAGGCCTTCGTCGCCGAGGCGGGCCACCAGCTGCTGGCGGCCGACTACTCGCAGATCGAGCTGCGCATCATGGCCCACCTGTCGCAGGACGCGGGCCTGCTCAAGGCCTTTGCCGAGGGCCAGGACATCCACCGCGCGACCGCCGCCGAGGTCTTTGGCACAGAGCCGGACCAGGTCTCGAGCGACCAGCGCCGGGCCGCCAAGGCGATCAACTTCGGGTTGATCTACGGCATGTCCGCCTGGGGGCTGGCGCGCAACCTCGGCATCGAGCAGGGCGAGGCGCGCGAATACATCGACCGCTACTTCAATCGCTATCCCGGCGTGCACGACTATATGGAGAAGGCCCGCGCCAGCGGGCGCGGGAACGGCTATGTCGAGACCTTGTTTGGTCGTCGCCTGTACCTGCCGGAGATCAACAGCCGCAACGGCGCGCGGCGCCAGCAGTCCGAGCGCGTCGCGATCAACGCCCCGATGCAGGGCACGGCCGCCGACATCATCAAACGCGCGATGGTGCGGGTCGCGAACGACCTCGCGGAGTCGCAAATCGATGCCCGCATGATCATGCAGGTGCACGACGAACTGGTATTCGAGGTGGCCGACGATGCGATCGACTCCCTGACCACGCTCGTGCGCGGGGCCATGAGCGGCGCTGCCGAGCTCGACGTGGAGTTGGTGGTGGATGTCGGCACCGGCGCCAACTGGGACGACGCGCACTAGATGGCCGGCTCGCTTGCGAAGGGGTTCAATCGGGTCGCCCCCTGGCTGGTCGCGGTCCTGCTGCTGGCGACGGCCTGGGTACTGGCCGATCGCTATCTGGATACCGGTGGTTCCGACGACATCACCATCGTCCAGCCCGGCGACTGCGACCTGAACACGCGGCCCTGCAGCGCCCCCCATCCGGCCGGCGGCACGCTCACCCTGGCGATCACACCGCGCCCGGTGCCGATGCTGCAACGACTGGACCTGACCCTGAAACTGGATGCGGCGGCCCGCGCCAGCCTGGGCGAGCCGGAGGCCCTGGAGCTGGACCTGGCGGGGGTGGAGATGTACATGGGCTTCCAGCGCCCGCGGCTGGAACACACCGGCAACGGGCGCTACACCGGCGAGACGACGCTGCCCATCTGTACCACCGAGGCCATGACCTGGGCCGCCACCGTAATGCCCGCGGGCGACCCGGACGCGGCCCGGGTCCAGTTCCGCTTCATCACCCGCCGCAGCCACGCGGGGACACCCTGAGGGAGACCGACATGCAGCGTATTCCGCTGAGCAGCCTGTTATGGGGCCTGGCCGTGCTGGCGGCCGGTGCCCTGCTCGTCTTCGTGATGCTGCGCCCGGCCCCGCCGCCCGTGTCCCAGGGGGCCGGCCACGAGCGCCTCCCGGTGGCCGATGCGGCATCCGGCGGGCCGATCGAACTGCCGGTCTCCACGGAGGGCGAACGGTTCCGGCTCGCGGACCTGGAGGGTCAATACGTCTGGGTGTACTTCGGCTATACCGCCTGCCCGGATGCCTGCCCGACCAGCCTCGGCTGGATCAGCGCCGCGCTGGATCGCCTGCCTCCCGAGCTGGAGGGCGAGGTGGCCGCGGTGCTGGTGAGCGTCGACCCGGAACGCGACGACGCACAGCGCCTGAAAACCTATGTCGGGCACTTTCACCCGGCCATCCAGGCCGCCACCGGCAGCCACGAGGAGCTCCAGCCGATCACGGAACGCTACGGGGTGTTCTACGAGCGCACCGAGATCGACTCGGCGATGGGGTATGTGGTGGACCACAGCTCGTCCACCTACCTGGTGGGACCGGAAGGCGAGCTGCTGGATATCTATCCGCACGGGACGCCCGCCGGCGACCTGTTGCAAGGCCTCCAGAGGCACATGGAACGGGGCGACGATCGGGAATAGGCCGCGCCCGCGGTCTCGCGCCGCCCGAAAAGATGGATTCTGTGAAAAATTTCGCAATCCGGAGGCACTCGACCGGAACTTTGGCCGGGGGCCGCTTTCTCATTCAATGAGCGCTCTAGCCCAGCGCGGCCCGCTTCTCTCCCTGAGCGGGCAATAGGCCTCTCTCCCCCCTGTAGAGGCCGAAATTAGCCCCGGTCCCACCCCAAGGCCGGGGCTTCTTTTTGTCTGGGTTTCGCGAGACGCGGGGACGCGGTCCTCACTCGGCCGCAGGGCCACCCGCATCGTGCTCGGCCAGCCAGTCGCCCAGCAGGCCGCGCAGGTCATCGACGCCCTGGTTCTTCAGCGAGGAGAAGGTCTGCAGGGTTGCTTCCACGCCCATGGCCTCCAGCTCGCCGTGCGCCTTGCGCAACTGGCGATCGGCCTCCTGGCGCGAGAGCTTGTCCGCCTTGGTCAACACACAGTGCAGGCGGCAGCGCTCCAGCGGGACCCACTCCAGCAGCTGGCGATCCAGGTCCGTCAGCGGGCGGCGGATATCCATGATCAGCACCAGCCCGATCAGGCACTGGCGCGTTCGCAGGTAGCCGCCAAGGAGCTGGTCCCATTCGGCGCGCTTGCCGGCCGAGACCTTCGCATAGCCGTACCCCGGCAGGTCCACCAGCCGCCAGTGCTCCGCCGGTGGCAGGCCGAACAGGTTGATCTCCTGGGTGCGGCCGGGGGTGCGGCCGACCCGCGCCAGCGCCTTGCGCCCACACAGGGCGTTGAGGGCGCTGGACTTGCCGGCGTTGGAGCGCCCGGCAAAGGCGATCTCGACGCCGGTGTCGGCCGGGAGCTGGGCAATCTGCGCCACGCCACGCAGGAAGTCGGTTTCGCGAAATCGGGGTTCCATGGGGCGAGAGAGCATCCTAGGGAAACACTGATGAATGTACACGCGCGCGCTCGAGTCGCTTTTGCGTGCGAACAAGGCGCGGCGACCGCCGTGCAGTCATTCTGCACAAGGGAGCCGCAACGCCGTTCCCGCGCCCGTTTTTGATCACAACGGGCGGCCGAGCCCCTGCTTTGAATCGTTTGTGGGGTTGGCACCCCAGGTTCCCCGATCCGGCGTTGCGCCGCTTGCGGGTAGATCCACTACCCGCTGCGCGACGCGCCTTGCCTCGGAAAACCTGGGGTCCCAACGCGAGCGTGTACATTGATCAGTGTTTCCCTTGGCCGAGTGCCGGACTCGGTTTATTTTTGAGTACAAATTAGCATTGTGCTATAAACTGCGCCCCTTATGTTGATCGCCCTGCCACGGGGCACAAGGAACGGGTCGAGACCCGGCACGCATTTACAAGCAGGAGATTCTCCATCATGAACCACAAGCTTTCCGCTCTCTTTGCTGCCCTGTCCGTATCCCTGCTGCTCCCGCTGTCGGCGGCCCAGGCGGGCGATCCTCAGCGCGGCCAGGAACTCTCCCAGTCCTGCGCGGCTTGCCACCAGGCGGACGGTAACAGCGTCAACCCGGAATGGCCCAAGCTCGCTGGCCAGCATCCGAAGTACACCGTCAAGCAGCTGCAGGACTACAAGTCCGAGCGCCGCGAGAACAGCCTGATGCTGGGCCAGGTCGCCAACCTGGACGAGCAGGACATGCGTGACCTAGCGGCCTATTACGCCGAGCAGGAGATCACCACGGAAACCGCCGACGAAGAAGTCGTCGAGCGTGGCGAGCGGATCTATCGCGGCGGCATCCCGTCGCAGAACGTCGCCGCCTGCATCGCCTGCCACGGCCCGAACGGCAACGGCAACCCGGAAGCCATGTTCCCGGCGGTCGCGGGTCAGCACGCGCAGTACAGCGCCGATCAGATGCGCTACTTCCGCAGTGGTGACCGGGCCAACGACAACGGCCGCATGATGCGCAACATCGCGCGCAACATGTCCGACGCCGACATCGAGGCCGTGTCCCAGTACATGGCCGGCCTGCAGCCGAACGACTGATTCGGCTTCGAGTCCGCCGCGCAGGATGGCGGCGAAACGACCCAGGGAAGGGGCGGCCTCGGCCGCCCCTTTTCATTGGGCAGGAGAAAAGTGCTTCATACGGGAATGCCGCCGCAGCCGGATGCGTCATGGTGGGGCGCGGCGAACTCCACGGCGCGTGCTCGGTCCACTCAATGCTCGCGGAACGTCCGTGCAGTTTGTCTTGGAAATTGAATCCCCGTCGGGTTGCTTCGCATAGTCGCCAGGGTTAAAGCAGGTTTCAGAATGTCGAATAACGATCAGGCCGCAACCGCCGGCCCGGCCCCCGCATCCCGTCAGAAGACCGCCCGCAAGCCGCGGCGCAGCCGGATCATTGTCGATTTCATGGGCTCGATGAGCCTGGCGATCACGCTCCTGGTCGCGCTTGCGATTGCGTCGGTGATCGGCACCGTTCTGGTACAGAACGAGCCCTACACCGAATACCTGATGGACTTCGGTCCCTTCTGGCACGAGATCTTTGCCGGGATGGGCCTGTACCAGGTGTATTCCGCCACCTGGTTCCTGCTGGTGGTGGCGTTCCTGGTCATTTCCACGTCCTTCTGCGTTTACCGCCAGACCCCCGGGCTGCTGAAAGACCTGCGGCGCTACAACACGCAGGTCAAGGAAAAGTCGCTGCGCTCGTTTCACTCGTCCGCCGAGGCAGACCTGGAGCAGCCGCAGGACGCATTCCTGCAGCACGCCCACCGGGTCCTGAAGGCCCAGGGCTTCAAGGCACGCGAGAAGAACCACGACGGACAGACCGTGATTGCCGCCATGCGCGGGCGCTGGAACCGCATGGGCTACCTGCTGACCCATGTGGGCATCGTGGTGATCTGTGTGGGCGCCCTGGCTGACGGCACAACCCTGCTGAAGGTCAACGAGTGGCTGGGGAACCTCGAGGTCGAGACCCGTAGCGTGCCGATCTCCGAGGTCCCGCGCTCGGCCTGGGTGCCGGAGTGGAACCCGTCCTTCCGCGGCTCGGTGGAGATCCCCGAGGGCGCGTCCGCAAACGTGGTCTTCCTGCCGATGCGGGAAGGCTACTTTGTGCAGGAACTTCCCTTCCGCATCGAGCTGGAGGAATTCCGCATCGAGCGCTTCTCCACCGGCGCCGAGAGCTCCTACGAATCGGATCTGGTGATCCATGATCCAAACCGCGACGAGCCGCTGCGGCACACCATCTCGGTCAATCACCCGCTGATCTACAACGGCTACGCGATCTACCAGGCCAGCTTCGCCGACGGCGGCACTCGGTTGAGCATCGACGCCATCCCGCTGGGCGCCGAGGCACTACAGGAACTCGAAGTCCCGGGTCGCGTATTCCAGGAGATGGACATCCCGACCCCGGATGGCGATACGCGAACCATCGAGTTCATCAACTTCCAGTCGGAGAACGTCGTTCCGCTTCTCAACGAAGAGGGCGTGCGTGAAAACCGCCAGATGGGCCCGAGCTTCGATTTCCGTCTGATGGACCGCACCGGGCACGGCCTGTACTACCGTAACTACAAGCGCCCCGCCCTGCAGGAAGGCGCGATGTACTTCCTGAGCGGCGTGCGCGAAAGCCCGGCTGACGAGTTCCACTACCTGTTCCTGCCGGCCGACGCCGACAACTCGCTGGAGCGCTTCCGAACCTATCTGGCCATGCTGCACAACCCCGAGGTGCGCAACGAAATCGCCCGTCAGGTCGCGCGCGACGATGAGACGGTGGCCGACGAACAGAACCAGGCCATCGCCCGCACGACGGCCGAGCTGATGGGCCTGTTCGCCGAGGGCGGCTACATGGCCGTACACAACGAGATCGAGCGCCGCGTGCCGGCCGAACGCATCGAGGAAGTGCGCGACCTGATGATTCGCATCCTCCATGCCGGGCTCCAGGGGCTTTACATGGAGGTCCTGCAGGACGAGGGTGTCGTCTCGATCCAGGAAGAGGAGCAGCGTTTCCTGGAGGACACGATCTCGGCCATCAACGCGATCACCCTGTATCAGTCGCCGTTCTTCTTCCATCTGACGGATTTCGAGCACCGCGAGGCCTCGGGTCTCCAGATCGCCCGCGCACCGGGCCAGAGCACGGTCTACGCCGGCAGCACCATGCTGATCGTCGGGATCTTCCTGCTGTTCTACGTGTCGTACCAACGCCTGTGGATCATGGCGCGGCGGCGCGACGATGGCGAGGGCACCCACGTGGTGATGGCCGGCACCAGCAACCGCCACCAGGTGGAATTCGAGGAACGTTTCGCGCATCTTAAGCGGTGGATCATCGACCAGAAGCCGGTCGGTTCGGACCCGCAACGCGAAGACCAAAACAAGAACGCATGACCCGCAAGTAGTCGGAGGAGCACGCCCATGTCAGTACCCCACGAGGCCCTGGATTTCGAACGGCCCGGTTTCTTCCGCCAGCTACAGTTGCGCGACTGGGCCTACTTTGCACTGATGGCCGCCGTGGCGGTGATCTCGCTGGCGCTCTACGGCGAGAACATGGACCGCTACGACATCGGCGGCCTGATCCTCGCGGTCGGCACCAGCGCCTGGATGGGCTGGTTCTGGCGCCCGTGGCAAGCCTTCTCGGTCATCGTCGGGGTGCTGTCCCTGTTCGGCATCTGGCTCTACGGCGACAACCTGGCCGCCAACGAGACGAATTTCTGGCTGAACTACATCGGTTCTGGTCAGGCCGGCGTCATGTGGATGAGCGTGTTCCTCTACCTCTCCACCGTCGCCTACCTGATGGGTCTGTTCTCCAGTTCCGATTTCCCTTCCCGCGTGGGCGCCGCCTTCGCCTGGGTAGGTGCCGGTGCCGGGACCATGGCCCTGCTGGTGCGTTGGCGGGAGATCTACCTGACCGACCCGACCTGGGGCTACATCCCGGTTGCCAACCTCTACGAGGTGTTCATCCTGTTCGCGGCCCTGACCGCGCTGATGTATCTGTACTACGAACAGCGCACCGGCTCGCGCAACATGGGCGCCTTCGTAATGCTCATCATCGCGGCCGCGGTCACCTTCCTGCTGTGGTACATGTTCACCCGCGATGCCCACGTAGTCGAACCGCTGGTTCCGGCGCTGAACAGCTGGTGGATGAAGATCCACGTGCCCACCAATTTCGTGGGCTACGGTGGCTTTGCCATCGCGGCGATGCTCGGCGTCGCCTTCCTGATCCGGAACCGGCTGGAACGCACACGGCCGGACGCGGCCATCACCCAGCGCATCCCGACCAAGGACACCCTGGACAGCGTGATGTACAAGGCCATCGCGATCGGCTTCGCCTTCTTCACTATCGCCACCGTGCTGGGCGCGATGTGGGCGGCCGAGGCCTGGGGCGGCTACTGGTCCTGGGACCCGAAGGAGACCTGGGCGCTGATCGTCTGGCTGAACTACGCGGCCTGGCTGCACATGCGCTTTACCAAGGGCTGGCGCGGGCCGACCATGGCCTGGTGGGCGATCGTGGGCCTGTTCATCACCACCTTCGCGTTCCTGGGCGTCAACATGTTCCTGTCCGGCCTGCACTCCTACGGAGAACTGTAAATGAAGCGTCGTGAATTCATGGGCGCCCTGGGTGGCGCCGGCCTGCTGCTCGCCAGCGGCACCAGCCTCGCGGCCGAGTTCCGCGAAGGCCAGCATTACCGGGTCATCCAGCCGCCGCTCGACACCGGCCTCGAGGATGGCAAGATCCAGGTGGTCGAGGTCTTCTGGTACGGCTGCCCGCACTGCTATGCCTTCGAGCCGAAGGTCCAGGCGTGGAAGCCGAACCTGGCGGACGACGTGCAGTTCGAATACCTGCCGGCCCCGATGAACGACGTCTGGGCACTGCATGCCCGGGTGTATTACACCGCCGAGAAGCTGGGCGTGCTGGACGAGATCCATCAGGCGTTCTACGACGCGATCCATGACCAGGGCCGCCAGATGCATTCGGAAAGCGCGATCCTGCGCTTCGTTGACCAGCGCGGGCTGGATGCCGACGAGTTCCGCGAAACCATGCGCTCCGATGCCATCCGGCGCCGGATTGTCGAGGCCACCGAGGCCGTGCAGGATTACGGCGTAGGCGGCGTGCCGACCCTGGTCATCAACGGCGAGGCGATCGTCTCCGCCAGCATGGCCGGCGGGCACGACGAGATGCTGGAGGTTGCCGACTACCTGATCGAACGTGCCCGCGGCTAGCGCGCGGTCACTCCGCGCCTTCCTCGCTCGCGAGGTCGCCCGGCGATGAGCGAGCCGACCACCGCTCAGCGCCTGGTCGAATGTCTCGAGCAAGAGGGCGTTGAACGCATCTTCGGCCTCCCCGGCGAGGAGAACATGGCCGTTCTCGACGCCCTGGCCGATTCCTCCATCGAGTTCGTCACCACGCGTCACGAACAGGGCGCGGCCTTCATGGCCGACGTCCACGGGCGGCTGTCCGGCCGCGCCGGCGTCTGCCTGGCCACACTGGGCCCCGGGGCCACCAACCTGATCACCGGCGTCGCCGACGCCAATATGGATCACGCCCCGCTGGTCGCGATTGCCGGTCAGGCCAGCACCCATCGCCTGCACAAGGAATCCCATCAGGTCCTGGACCTGAAGGGCCTGTTCCAGCCGATCACCAAGTACAGCTCCAGCGTAGTCGAGCCCGAGATTCTTCCGGAAGTGGTGCGCAAGGCCTTCAAATGGGCAGAGGGCGGCAAGCCCGGCGCCAGCTTTCTCGAACTGCCCGAGAATATCGCTTCCCTGCCGTGCCCGAACCCGCCCCTGCCGGTGCACGCCGGCCCGGCGGCCGTTCCGGCCGACGCTTCGCTGGAAGCGGCCGCACGGCTGCTGAACGAGGCCCACCACCCGCTGATCCTCGCCGGCAACGGCGTGATCCGTTCGGGCGCCAGCGGCGCCCTGGCCGCGCTCGCCAGCGCCCTGAATATCCCGGTGGCCAACACCTTCATGGCCAAGGGCGTGCTGCCGTTCCGGCATCCGCTGGCGCTGGGCTCGGTCGGATTGCAAAGCCAAGACTTCGTGAACTTTGGCTTTCACAAGGCCGACGTCATCGTCTGCATTGGCTACGACCTGGTCGAATACCCGCCCAGCTTCTGGCATCCGGACGGCGACCGCACCCTGATCCACATCGACTCGGCCCCGGCCGAGATCGACGGGCACTACAACGTGACCGCCGAGGTCCTGGGCGACCTGACGACCTGTCTGCACCGCCTGGCGGAACAGGTCAGCCCGCGCGACGAGACGATCCTGCGTCCGCTGCGCCAGAGCCTGATCCAGGACATGAACGAGCACCGCGACGACACCCAGGTGCCACTCAAGCCACAAAAACTGATCTGGGACCTGCGCACCGCCGCCGACCTCGACGCGATCATGATCACTGATGTCGGTGCGCACAAGCTCTGGATGGCGCGCATGTTCCGCTGCGAACTGCCCAATACCTGTCTGATCTCCAATGGGTTCGCGAGCATGGGAATCGCGCTGCCGGGTGCCATTGCCGCCGCGAAGCTCTATCCCGAACGCCAGGTGGTCGCGGTCACCGGCGACGCCGGCTTCCTGATGAACGTGCAGGAACTGGAAACGGCGGTGCGCCTGGGCATCAACTTTGTCGTGCTGATCTGGAACGACAACGCCTACGGCCTGATCGAGTGGAAACAGGTCCGCGAATATGGCCGCAAGGCCTTCGTCGAATTCGGCAACCCGGATTTCGTGCAGCTGGCGCAATCCTTCGGAGCACACGGCGTGCGGATCGAACCCGGCGACAGCCTGGAGATGGCGCTGCGCGAGGCGCTCGTGGAGCCCGGCGTGACCGTCATCGACTGCCCGGTGGACTACAGCGAGAACATGAAGCTGACGGAACGTTTGGGCGAGCTGGTTTGTCCATTCTGACGACACGGACTTTACCGCCAGCAGGAGAATGCCCGCGATGACCCCAATCGCGACCGGCACCGGCCACGATCCGAGCCCCGAGCACGCGGGTGCGGCACAACCGGACACGTCGGCCCCGGAACAGCTGGGCTACCAGCACGAGCCGGACAGCCAGCGCCTGCGGCTATTGAGCTTCAACGCCCAGGTGGGCATCCATTCTTCCCGCCTGCATCACTACCTGACCAACAGCTGGAAACACGTGCTCCCCTACGGCGGGCGCATGGACAACCTCGACCGGGTCGCACGGTTTATCTCCGAATTCGACATCGTCGGCGTGCAGGAACTGGATGGCGGCAGCATTCGCAGCAACTTCGTCGACCTGGCGTCCTATCTCTCGGAACGCGCGCAGTTCCCCTACACCTACAATCGCATCAACCGCGACCTCGGCCAGTTCGCCAAGCACTCCCTCGCCCTGTTCTCGCGCCTGGAGCCGGACCGGGTCGAGATGCACCGGCTGCCCGGCGCGCTGCCCGGGCGCGGCGCCATCGAGGCCCACTACGCGATGGGGGATGGCGAGGAGCTGGTGCTGTTCCTGCTGCACCTGGCGCTCGGCAAACGCACCCGCAAGTCCCAGCTGGCCTACGTCGCCGAACATATCCAGGACCTGCCGCATGCCGTGGTGATGGGCGATCTCAACTGCCAGCAGGACAGCGAGGAACTGCGCCAGCTGGTCGCGCGCACCGGCCTGATGGAACCCATGGCCTGCCCCGCGACCTATCCCGCCTGGGACCCGCGCCTGGTCTTCGACCACATCCTGCTCACGCCGGACCTGCACGTCAGCGACGTGCGCGTCTACAACGTGGCCCTGTCCGATCACCTCCCGGTCGGTATCGAGATCGAGCTCCCGCAGCGCCAGGCCCTTCATGATCCAGCGCACTAAACCGATGCCGAAAGACGGGTACGGTTCAAGCGCGAGTGTGTACATGAGTCCGTGTTTCCCTGGCATCCACCCCAGTTCCGCGTTTAAATAGACGCGCCTACTATCCGGGATTTCCCGATGTCCGACAGCGATCTGCGAAAAACCGTCATCGACCTCGAACGATCGCTGGAGCGGGAACGTGCCGTTCAGGATGCCACTCGACGGGTTGCCTTGCGCGCGCTCGCCGTCGTTTCCGCGAAGGTCCCGGCGCTGGAGGGGGCTGTACGCGACCTGACCCGCGCCATCGAATCCGACCCCGGCGATACCGCCTGGCTGGACCGCCTGAGCGGCCAGCTGGCCGATGCCGTACGTTCCAGTGACCAGCGCCAGGACCTCGCCGAGGGCATCCTCGAGGTTGTCCGCCGCGGCCTCCACGGGTTCGAGTTTCTCGACTCCGAAGTGGATGCCCTGACCCGCGCGGCCGACCGACGCGACAAGGCAGAGATCGAGCGCACCCTGGGCCGCCTGTTCTCGGTGCTGCACGACAAATGCCAGAAGGCCATGACCGAGCGCGAAGAACTTACCGAGGTCGTCGGCGAAATCTGGCATCGCCTCGAGGATGTCGACACCGCCCTGTCCGAGGACGAAGCGCGCGGCGAACGCGCCCGCGAGTCGGTCTCGGAGCTGCATGCCGGGATCTCCGGCGATGTCGCCCGGATCAAGGGCCGGGTCGTCGACGTCGAGGACCTGCCGACCCTGCGCACCGAGGTCAGTCGCGGCCTGGACCGCATGGTGGAACGGGTCACGACCTTCCGCGACGAACAGGAGAGCGAACTGCTGGCCGCACTGGAGCGCAACCGGGCCCTGCGCTCCAAGGGCCGCAGCCTGGAGGGGCAGGTGCAGGCGCTGCGCGCCCGCCTGGAACAGGCCCGCGCCGAAGCCACGCACGACAGCCTGACCGGCCTGCCGAATCGTACGGCCTTCGAGCAACGCCTGGAACAGCTCCCCGCGGAGCTGAAGCAATCCGGCACCGCCTCGCTGCTTGTCTGGGACATCGACCACTTCAAGGTCATCAACGACGAATACGGCCACAGCGCGGGCGACAAGGTCCTGCGGGCGGTCGCCGAAATCCTCGCCGAGGGCGTCCGCGAACCGGACTTTGTCGCGCGCTACGGTGGCGAGGAGTTCGTGATGATCATCCATCGGGAACCCGCAGCCGCGCACGAACAGGCCAATACGATCCGCGAGGCGGTGGACCGCCTGATCGTGCGGGCGGGGAAAACGCGCCTGAAGGTCACCATCTCCGCCGGTCTGGCCGGGATCGACCCCGCGGCCACGCCGGAGATGATCTTCGACGCGGCCGACCATGCGCTGCTGCAGGCCAAGAAGCGGGGCCGCGACCGCATCGAGCGGGCCGACGACTGATCCCGTGTCGAGGGACGCCATGAACGCACAGCCACCTCACCTGATCTTCGGCGAAGTCCTGTTCGACTGCTTCCCCGACGGCACACGCGTACTCGGCGGAGCCCCCTTCAACGTCGCCTGGAACCTGCACCAGCTGGGCGAGGCCGCCTGTTTCGTCGGCGGCATCGGGGAGGACGCGGACGGCCACGCCATCCGCGCACACATGGACCGCATCGCGATGGACACCCGGGGGCTGTACCACCACCCGTCGGCTCCTACCGGCCAGGTCCGCATCGCACTGGACAACGGCGAACCGAGCTACACCATCGTGCCCGACCAGGCCTACGACGATGTTCCGGCGGACTGGGCAGAGGCGCTCCCCGAGAACGCCGCGCTGCTCTATCACGGCACGTTGGCCCTGCGCTCCGGCAACCGGGACCTGCTGGAACGCCTTCAGGCCCGCGCCCGCCGGCGCTTCGTCGACGTGAACCTGCGCGCACCCTGGTACGAGCCCACCGACGTCCTCGCCCTGATGCGCGGGGCCGACGTGGTCAAGCTGAACACCGACGAGGCCGCCACGCTGGCCCCTGAAGTCACCGCAACGGAACGTCCGGCGGCGCTGCTGGAACGGGCGGCCATCCGCTCTGCCCTGATCATCACCCACGGCGCCGACGGCGCCGGCATCCACACGGCCGACGGGCAGCACTGGCAGGCCCCGGCCCCCGCCGTCGACGGCTTCCGCGACGCCGTGGGGGCTGGCGATGCCTTCGCCAGTGTGGCCATCATCGGCCTGCAACACGACTGGCCCTGGGCGACCACCCTCGAGCGCGCACTCGGGTTCGCGGCCGCCGTCTGCTCCCTGCAGGGCGCCACCACCGCGGATGCCGCGTTCTATCGCGAGGCGTCGCGCGACTGGCGCTCGGGCTGACCGCACCGGGACGCCCGGACACAAAGACCGCACGCCGCGGCATATCCCGCGCACGCTGCCCCCTCTACCTTGAGGAACAGGGCGATCCATGACGGATCGCCCGTTCGCAAGCCCAACTGAGGAGGCATGGTCATGCATCATTCAATCCGCACACGCAGCATCAAGAGCCTGGCGCTGAGTCTGGTCCTGCCCATCGCGCTGGCGTTCTCGGCCACCGCGAGTGCCGAAGAGGTCACCCGCATCCACCTGGAACAGCACAACGGCTATTTTGCCGCAGAAGAAACCCTGGCCGACCTGAAGGCCGGTGAATACGAGTTCATCGTCACGAACCAGGCCGGCAAGGTGGCGGGCTTCCAGGTGCAGAACCATCGCACCAACGAAACCCTGGCAATGTTCCCGCTGCAGCCGGGCGAGACCGGATCGGCCCGGGTCACGATCAGCGAGGACGGCTTTCGCTATCGCTGCCCGATCAATCCGACCCCCTGGTACGAACTGGATAACGTCGGGCCCGCCGACGACTGACTGAGCGGCATTTCCGGGCAGCACGGACCATCGCGCTGCCCGGCATTCGCCCGTACAAGGAGTCCCACATGGCCCTGCGACATACCTATTTCTCGGCCGCCGGTTTCAACCCGCTTCCGCATATCGACCGCTGGTTGCATCCCTACCGGCTAGCGGCCGAAGTCACCCTCCGCGAGCGGACCGTCCACGTTTACTGGACCGATCGCGCCCGGCAGGCCCTGGAGGAGCAAACAACGCCCCTCTATGTCGAGATGCAGCTCTATTTTTCCTGCGTCGTGAAAAAGCGGGTCCTGTTCCACGAGTCACCGCCGCGCTCCGATTTCGTCGCAGCCGTCCCGCAACTGTATGTCCGGGCGAGCACGGTGGAATCCGATATCTGCTCGCCCGAGGCGTTTGCCGCCGGCTACCCCGCCCGACGCGAGCTTTCCAGCGCCGGCACCCGGCGCATGGTGCCGCGTAATCTCTGGCTGGATTACCGCGCCGGCCAGTGGGTGGGCGAGATGGCCGTTGGCGGGTCCTGAACGCGCCACCCGGACCCTGGGACACGTCTCCCGGACGCTCGACCCTTACACCCGCGCACCGCTGCGCCAATACTCGGAGACAGATCCAGGCAAACGGGCAACCCCCCCGAAGATAGGCCCCCATGGGACAGTCCGGCTGGCTGATGGGCCTGATGGAATTCATGTCGCTGCTGTTCATCTTCGTGGTGGGCAGCATCATCGCCGCGTTGATGGTGCTCTACGCGATCGACCGGACCCAGCGAACCCAGGCGATCCGCCGCAACTATCCCGTCATCGGGCGGCTGCGCTACCTCCTGGAGCACCTCGTGCAAGTTCTTTCGCCAGTACTTCTTTGCCATGGACCGCGAAGAGCTGCCCTTCAACCGCGCCCAGCGCAGCTTTGTCTACCGCGCCGCGAAGGATCTGGATACCACCGCGAGCTTCGGCTCCACACGCGACCTCACGCCCACTGGCTCGGTGTTCTTCGTCAACTGTCCCTTCCCCACCCTGGCGACCGACGCGGCCACCAGTGAACCCCTGGTCATCGGCCCGCACTGCTCCCATCCCTACGCGGCACCCTCGCTGTTCAATATCTCCGGCATGAGCTACGGGGCCATCTCCAAACCCGCGGTGCAAGCCCTCTCACAGGGTGCCGCCCGAGCCGGCTGCTGGCTCAACACTGGCGAAGGGGGACTTTCGCCCTACCACCTGGAGGCCGGATGCGATCTCGTGTTCCAGATCGGCACAGCCAAGTACGGGGTGCGAACCCCGGACGGCCGCCTGGATCATGACCGGCTAAGGGAGGTGGCCGCCCTGGCGCCGGTGCGCATGTTCGAGATCAAGCTGAGCCAGGGGGCCAAGCCCGGCAAGGGCGGCCTGCTGCCGGGGCGCAAGGTGACCGAGAAGGTCGCGCGGATTCGCGGCATCCCGGTCGGGCTCGACTCCATCAGCCCCAACCGTCACGTCGAGGTCGACAGCATCCCGGACCTGCTGGACCTGATCACGGAGGTGCGCACAACCACCGGCAAACCGACCGGTATCAAGTTCGTGGTCGGCGCCTACGGCTGGCTGGAGACCCTGTGCCGGGAGATCCTCGAACGCGGCACCGCTTTCGCACCCGACTTCGTGACCGTGGACGGAGCGGACGGCGGTTCCGGCGCGGCCCCCGGAGCACTGATGGACAGCATGGGGCTGCCGCTGCGCGAGAGCCTGCCGATGGTCATCGACATCCTGGAGCGCTACGGGCTGCGCGAGCGGGTCCGGGTGATCGCCTCGGGCAAGCTGGTGACCCCAACCGACGTCGCCTGGGCGCTGTGCGTGGGGGCCGATTTCGCGGTGTCCGCGCGCGGCTTCATGTTCGCCCTCGGCTGCATCCAGTCCATGCAGTGCAACAAGGACACCTGCCCCACCGGCATCACCACCCACAACCCCCGCCTTCAGCAGGGCCTGGACCCGGCCCACAAGTCGGTGCGCGTCGCCCACTACGTCCGCAACACCATCCACGAGGTCGAGGTGATCGCGCACTCCTGTGGCGTCCGCGAGCCCCGCGAACTGGAACGTTTCCACGCCCGCATCGTCGCCAGCCACGGCCAGTCCGTCCCGCTGGACGCGTTCTACCCCACACTGCGGGAAATCAACCAGGGCCGGGATGTCCGCCCCGGTGTGTCACGCACACAGCCCTCCGGCAATCGCGAATGACGCATGCCGGCAACGCGGCCGTACAGGGGCCCGAGAAGATCCCGGTTCACCGCCTCGCCGTTTTCGGGGTCGGCCACGACGGGGGTCGCCCCGGCCACCCCGGGCCAGTATTGTCTTTCCGCTGGAGCGCGCCTCGCGCGCACAACGCCTCGGACACATCCACCAGGGATCGGCGCCGGCAATACGACCTCCAGCGGTAACGGATCCGGTTCTCCTGTACCGGTGGGTGGACCACCGATCGCTCGCAGCCACCACAACGGAGCAGCCCCGTCCGCAAGCAAGGGGGACGAGCCCCCTTGTCTGCGGCCCTGGCGCGCCGGGCTTACAGCCGATCGAGCAGGGCCTCGGCGTCCGCCCGTTCGGGGAACTGGTCATGCGTATCCAGCAGCCGGCGCAGACGCTCGGCAGCGGCGTCGTTCTGGCCCCGCTCGCTTTCCGCCCAGGCCAGGTGATACTGGATACCCGCATTGTCCGGTGCCAGCTCACTGGCACGACCGAGGATTTCCGCAGCCTCGGCTGCCTCGCCGGCATGGATCAGAACCACGCCGAGGGTATCCAGTACCGGGGGCGCCTCCGGTGCCAGTTCGGCAGCGCGGCGGGCATGTTCCAGGGCCTCCCCGGTATCACTCTCGCGCAGCGCCCATGCCAGATTGTTGCGCGCGATCACGTCGTCGCCATCCTGCTCGACAATCTCGCGGTACGACACCACGGCGCCGGACGTGTCGCCCGTGGCCATCTGCTGCGCCGCGTAGATGTGACGGGTCGCCAGGTCCTGCGGGTGGTCGTCGAGCCAGTCTGCCAGCGTGGCCTGGCCGGCCTCGACATTGCCGGACTCGCGCTGGGCCCGGGCCAGCTCGTGCACCCAGTCCCGGCGCTGGTTACCCGCGTCCTCCAGGGCCGCCCGGTAGTGCTCCACGGCAGCTGTGGGGTCATCCCGCTGCAGGGCCGCGCGGCCCAGCAGGGCCTGGACCTCGCCACGGTCCTCGAAACGCTCCGCCAGACGCTGCAGGTGGGGCCGGGCATCGTCGGTACGCTCCTGATTGAGGAGACCACGGGCCAGGAGCACGCGTGCCCGGTAGTGGTCCGGCTGCCGCTCCAAAAGCTCGCGGAGCGTGGCCTCGGTCGCGCCCTCGTCGCCCGCCTGCGCATGCGCGCGGGCCAGAGCCAGGCGGAGGTTCACATTGTCCGGTGCCTGTTCGACGGCCTCCTCGAGGCTTGCGACAGCGGCATCGGGACGGTTGAGCGTCTGCTGGACATCCGCCAGCGCGTACAGCAGGTCGGGATTTCCGGGGTGATGTTCGCGGGCTGCCAGGAGCGTCTCCAGGGCCTGCTCCGTCTGCCCCCCCTGGAGCTGGATCTGGGCCATCATCAGATGCGGGGGCAGCATGCCGGGCTGGGAGTCAATGGTCACCCGCAACCAGCGGGCCGCGCCCTGATGATCACCATCCTGCAGGCTCATGTTGGCCAGCCGCTCCGCCGACCGGGCATGTCCCGGATGGCGTTCCTGGATACCCTCCAGGACCTCGCGTGCCGCCCCCCGATTGCCGGCCTGGAGCTCCAGGCCGGCCAGGTTCATCGCCACGGAGAGGTCATCCGGGTCCAGCGCGACGCCCTCGCGGAAGGCTGCCCGGGCCTCGTCGATTCGCCCCAGCCCCATCAGGGCAGCCCCCTGCAGACTCAACGGTCCTGCCGCTTGCGGCTGCAATTCCTGCAGGCGCTGGGCGCGCTCCAGTGCCTCGTCATAGCGCCCCATCTGCAAGAGGTACAGCACCATGGTGGTATCCGCCTGCTGGACCGAGGCCTCGCCGCCGCCGGCGGAGCGCAGGGCCTCCAGACCTTCCTCGGTCTCGCCGCCCCGGAGCAGGGCCACCGCCAGGAGCTCCTGCAGGCCCTGTGATCCCGGACTCGAGGCTGCGGCGTCACGCAAGGCCTCGATCCCGGCGTCGGAATCGCCGGCAACCAGCAACAACCGCCCGCGCAGTTCGGCCATGTCGGCCGGGTCGCCGGTGTAGTCGCGGCTCACCCGCTCCACGAACTGCAGTGCGTCTTCCACACGCTCCTGCTCGAGATAGATCGCGGTCAGCGTGCGGATACCCTGCAGCGATCCCGGGCTCTCCTGCACATGACGGTTGAGGTTGTGTTCGGCCTGCTCCAGGTTGCCCAGACTGCGGTGCGCCAGCCCGAGGCCCAGCAGCGCCGGACTGTAGGCACGATTGCCCGCCAGCGCCTGTTCGAAACTCGCCCGCGCCTCGCCATGGCGCTCCTGCTGCATCAGGAGCATTCCGTCCAGATAATGCACGCCCGGATGGGACGAGCCGCCCTGCTTGAGGCCGTCCACATCCGCCCGGGCACCCTCGTGGTCACCGGTGTTCAGGCGCACCATCGCACGCGCCATGTGATCGCGACCCGAGACCGGGCGTACCTCGATGGCCCGGCTGAAGGCCTCTTCCGCACCCTCCAGGTCGCCGGTTATGCGGCGAAACTCGCCGAGCAGGCTCCAGGCCTGCCCCAGCCCGGGCTCCAGGTCGAGCGCCTGTTCCAGGGACGCGATCGCGCTTTCGGCATCGCCGTCGGCCATCGACAGATGGGCACGCGCCAGGGCCTGCAACGGCTCCTGTTCGCCCGCGCCGAGCCCCGCCAGCTCGCCTTCCACCGCGTCGCGTTCACCGACCGCCGCGAATGCGACGGCACGCAACGCATGCAGCCGCGGCCGCTCCTCGGCCGCCAGATCCTCCGGCACCTCCTGTGCGCGGATGCGTCCAAAATGATCAAGTGCGAACCAGGCCTCGGCCAGGGGCAGCGTGACCTGCGCCTCCGGGATCCCGAGCGACTGCGCCCGCTCCAGCTGACGGCGGGCCTCCTCGGGGTTGTCCAGTTGCAGGTACACCACCCCGAGGTGCCGCCGTGTGGCGGGGGCATCGGTGTTCAGTTGGAGGGCATTGCGGTACTCGATGCGGGCACCGCGGTAGTCACCCTGCTCCTGCAGGGCCTGGGCACGTTCGAGGTAATCCTGTTCGCTGGCCGACCCGATCTGGTCGCAGCCCGCCAGGCCCACACCGGTGGCCAGCACCACGGCCAGGGCCAGTGGCTTGAGCCGTCCATTCGGCATACGGCTGTGACGGGGCCGGGCAAGCCCGGGGCCTTGTTCTGTGTATCGGGTAGTCACCATGGTGCTCCTCATCTAAGCCCGTACTTGTCGAGCAGGCCGTAGAGCGTTGGACGGGTAATGCCGAGCGTGTCGGCCGCCTGGGCGATGTTGCCGTTACAGCGGCCCATCGCCTTGATTACGGATTGGTATTCGGCCCGGTCCCGGGCCTCGCGCAGACGTTCCGGTGGCGCGTCGTGGTCCCGGTCCTGGAGGCCGAGGTCTTCCGCGGTCACCAGGTTGCCGTCGGCCATGATCACGGCACGCCGGATCAGGTTCTCCATCTCGCGCACGTTACCGGGCCAGTTGTGGTTCTCGATCGCCCGCAGCGCGTCGGCGGTGAAGCCGCGGCGCGGCTTGCCCTGCTCGCGGGCAAAGCGTTCCAGCAGCGCGTGCGCGAGCAGGGTTGCGTCACCCGGGCGTTCGCGCACCGGCGGAATCTCGATCGCGATCTCGCTGATGCGATAGAAAAGATCCTCGCGAAAGTCGCCCTCCTTGATCAGGGCCTGGAGGTCCTGATTGGTGGCGCCGATGATGCGCACGTCCACCGGGATCTCGTTGCGCCCACCCAGGCGCTCGACGGTGCGCTCCTGCAGGAAGCGCAGGAGCTTGGCCTGCAGGCTCTGCGGCAGGTCGCCGATCTCGTCCAGGAACAAGGTGCCCTTGTCGGCGTGCTCGATCTTGCCGATGGTCTGGCGGGTGGCGCCGGTAAAGGCGCCCTTCTCGTAGCCGAACAGTTCGCTTTCCAGGAGGTTTTCCGGGATGGCCGCGCAGTTGATCGCGACGAACCGTTCCCTGGCGCGGTTGCTGAAATCGTGGACGGCGCGTGCCAGGACCTCCTTGCCGGTTCCGCTGTCGCCCAGCAGCAGTACGGTCGCATCGGAGGGCGCCACACGCTCCACCATGCGGCAGACCTGCAGCATGCGCGGGTCCGACGTGATGATCCCGGACAACGAAGAGGTGCTGCCCCGGGCCAGGCGGCGATTCTCGTCCTCGAGTTCGTACAGGCGCGCGGCGCGATCCACGATCAGCCGCAGAAGCTCGGCGTCCACGGGCTTGATGTAGAAGTCGTAGGCACCCAGCGCGACGGCCTTCAGTGCGTTCTCGCGATCGTCGTTTCCGGTGACCACGATCACCTTGGCACCGGGATTGAACGCCAGGATCTCCTCCAGCAGCGCGAGGCCCTCGGTGGCGTTGGCGGGATCCGGTGGCAGGCCGAGATCCAGCGTGATCAACTCGGGCTCGTGCCGGCGCATGTGAGCCATTGCGCTGGCACGATCCTGGGCCTGGAGGATCTCGTAGCCGTCCAGGCACCAGCGCAACTGGCTTTGCAGGCCTGCGTCATCCTCGACAATCAGAAGCTTGAGCATCGACTCCATTACTTTGTACCCGGCCCCGGGAGGACGTGATGGTGAACGGCACGAAGGATGATCATGTGGCGTACTGCGGCAGGCGCAGCGTGAAGGCGGTACCTTCGCCAACGCGGCTGGATACATCGATCCGCCCACCCATCCGGACCACCAGGTCCCGGGCCTCGTACAGGCCAATGCCCATGCCGGCGTTTCCCTTGGTGGTCTGGAACGGGCGGAACAGCCGCCGACGAACGAAGTCCTCGTCCATCCCCGCCCCGTTATCCTCGATTTCGATGATGGCCCATTGGTCCCGGGTTTTCAGGGTCAAGGTTATATCGCCGTTATCCGCTGTAGCCTCCTGTGCATTACGCACCAGGTGCAGCAGCACATTCCGCAGTGCATCGCGGTTTCCGAGGACTTCCGCCGGCGCCTCGATCGACACCCTCGGCAGCGGCCGAACCTCGCCGCTGTCACGGGCAACCTCGTCCAGCAGGGTATCCATCTGGATGGACTGACGCGGGCTGTCGGCACCCGGCTGCGCCTTGCGCAGCTGGGCCAGGGTGCGTTCCAGGCGGTCACGTGCATGGCCGACGGTACGGAAGGCATCCGCCACGAACTCGGGGTTGTCGCGGTGGCGCTCGGCGTTGGCACTGATCAGGGACAGCTGGGCCGAGACATTCTTGAGGTCGTGGACCAGAAACGCCGCCAGCCGGTGAAAGGTCTCGAACTGGCGTGCCTCCAGCAATGCCTCGTCGGTCTGCACCAGAGCCACGTAGACCGCCAGCTGGCGGCCCGCGGTCTTCAGCAGGTCGCGCTCCTCCCAGTCGATGCGGTGTCGCGCGCGTGGCTGGGCGAGCACGACAAAGCCCTCCAGGCCGTCACTTTTCAGCAACGGCACCACCGCCCAGTGGCGCGGGTTCTCGACCAGCCAGTCCGGTAACACGAGCCCGTGATAGAACGCCGGATCACGGCGAAACTCGTCGATGTCGATGACCCATCCGGACTGCGTCAGAAACACCACGAGCGGGTCGTCCGGTTCCAGCGCCGGGTACTCCGGCTCGCCCAGATTCAGCACCCCGTCGAGGGCAAAGGTGCCATCGTCCCGCCGGACCCAGAGCAACCCCCCGGGGCTTTCGACCAGTTCGCCGATGGCCTGGATGGCCCGCTGCCGGAACGGGGTCTCGTGATCCGTCTGTGCCAGGGTGCCGGTAAAGCGCAGCCACTCCTGGCGGTAGTCGTAGCGGTAGTTGAAGAAGTGCTTGGCCAGCCAGACACGCAACTGGGCACGCACGCTGCCGGAAAAGAGCACGATCGCCAGCAGCAGGACGGCCCCGAACAAAAGGGTGACCTGCAGTAACGCGCCCAGTTCGCCCCCGTGGTGGCGCAGATAGTAGCCCGCACCCCCGACCGCCAGCAGATAAAGTCCGGCCCCGAACAGCGACGCGGTGTGAAACAGCAGGTGGCGGGAAACCGTGGGCCCCTCGCGCTGGGGCAAACGCCGGCTCATCGCCACCGCCAGCAACGGGACGACCAGGGCGTTGACGAACCCGCGGGCCTGCCAGGACGGGCTGTCGATCGTCTGGAACAGGACCAGGTCCGCGAACAGGAACAGATCAAACGCGAACAGGCCACCCAGCCCCAGGCACAGGAACTTGATCTCCCAGCGATTCTGCGGCGGCGTGTTGCGGTAGACCTGCTCCACCAGCACGAGCCCGGCAATCGCCATCAACAGGGTTGCGAGCCCGGGCCAGATCGCACCCAGCAACTGCGGCCACAGCATCGGCACCAGCATGAACAGCAGGAAGGCCGCGACCGCGCTGGCCCATCCGCGCAACGCCCGCGGCTCGACTCCGGGGCGACTCCCGCTGCCCGCCAGCAGGGCCAGCAGCAGCGCAAACCAGCCCGCATTGCGCGCCACCTCCATCACGCCACCGGAGAGCGCGGCGCTGGTGCCGTAGTGCCAGGCGAGAAAGGCCAGATACCCGGCCCATGCCACCGACAACAGCGCGGCAAGCACCACCCAGAGGCCCGAAGGCCGGTTACGCCAGCGCACCAGGGTCACGACCGCCAGGATCAGGAACGCAAGCGCCGCCGTCAGATAGCTGATCGCGGCAAGGGGAACACTCATCATCGCGATATCAGCGGGCACCGCGTCCGAACAATACGACCTTGACCGTCTCGAACAGGATCAGGATGTCCAGAAACAGGGTGTGATTCTTCACGTAGTACAGGTCGTACTGCAGTTTCTGCCGTGCATCCTCGACCGAGGCCCCGTAGGGATACCGCACCTGGGCCCAGCCGGTGATGCCCGGCCGGATGGTGTGGCGCGCCGGGAAATAGGGGATCTCCTCGGTCAGCTGCTCGACGAACATCGGACGCTCCGGGCGCGGCCCGACAAACGACATGCTGCCCTCGAATACGTTGATCACCTGCGGCAGTTCGTCGATGCGCAGCTTGCGAATGATGCGCCCCACGCGGGTAATGCGATCGTCGTCGGACACGGCCCAGCGCGCGACGCCATCCATCTCGGCATCCTCGCGCATGCTGCGGAACTTGCAGACCTCGAACGGTACATTTCCCAGCCCCACGCGGGTCTGCCAGTAGAACACCGGGCCGCGACTCTCCAGCTTGACGGCCAGGGCCGTCGCCAGCATCACCGGCAGGGTTGCCAGCAGCAGGGTGGCGCTGGCCAACACATCGAACGTCCGCTTGACGGCGCTGCGCGTCCAGTGCTGCCGGAAGCCCTCGCCGAAGATCAGCCAGCTGGCATTCAGTGAATCCAGCTGCACCCGCTGTTGTTCGCGCTCGAAAAAGCTCGACAGGTCGGTAACGGCCACTCCATTCAGCTTGCACTCGAGCAACTGCCGGATCGGCAGGTTACCGCGGCGATTGCGGATCGCGACCACGATCTCGTGCGCCCGGTACTCGCGCGCCAGGTCCAGCAGACTCGCGTCCGGCCCGAGCTGCAGGGGATACCCATGGCCCAGCGGGCAATCCTTCTCGCCGTCGGTCGCGATGTATCCGAGAACCCGGTACGGCAGGTCTTCGGGCGGCTTGTCCGGATGGATGGTCTCGATCGCGCAGGCCCGACTCCCGGTACCCAGTACCAGGACCCGGCGCTTGAACGCATCCGCCTCGGAAAAGTTGCACCAGAGGGTGCGCTCGGCGACCAGGCCGGTCAGCAACAGCAGCACGCCGCCACCCACGGCCGTCGGCGAGAACAGCGCCGCCGGCACGATGGCGCCGTAGGCCAGCAGCACCCCGCCAACCACCAGGATCGCCGGGACCAGGCGCAGCAGGGACCGCGGGATGCTGCGGGTCGCGAGGTAATCGGACTCGTACAGCCCGGCCAGGGTGAGGACCACCAGGACGATCAGCGTCGCCGCCATCAATTCGGGATCCAGCAGGCTCAGGGCCTCCGGCTGGAAGGGAGGCAGGCTCAACACCAGATACAGGCACAGATACGCGACCAACAACTCCGCGGCCGCGAGCATCAGGACGCGGCGGCGAATGTAGTGGCCAAAGATGCGCACGGCTAGCCCCCTCGCCGAGGCGCGTGCACAGGGGGTTTGTTCGTCCTTGTCAGGGGATCCATTACCACCGTCCCCGATCCCGTTGCCTGGGAGTGGTTGCCCCCGGACGGACCCTCAAGCCCGCCCGGGACACAACGCAACCCGCCCGGGGTCGTCAGAAGCGTCGTTCCGGAATGATCAACGTGTCGCCGGGCAGCATGTCCACGTTGGCCGAGATATCGCCGCCGTTAACGAGATCGTCCAGGCGTACGCGGTACTGCTGGCGCTCGCCGTTCTCGTGGCGCACGATCACCGCGCGATTGCCCGCCGCGAAGTCCGTGATACCGCCCACGGCAATCATCACGTCCATCACGCTCATGTCCTCGCGGTATTGCAGCGCCTGCGGCTCCGCGGCCTGCCCGATCACCCGGACCTGGCGGTTATAGGGCCCGGCAAAGCCAGTCACGATCACGGTCACGATCGGATCGCGCAGGAAGCGGGAAAGCTCTTCCTCCATCGCGCGCGCCAGCTCCGTGGGCGTCTGGCCGCTGGCCTGAACATCCTCGACCAGCGGGGTCGTGATCTGCCCGTCGGGCCGCACCGCCACACTGGTGGAGAGATCCGGGTTGCCGCGCACGGCCACCTGCAGGGAGTCGCCGGGACCGATGATGTACTGCTCGATCACCGTGCGTTCGATGGAGGTCGGGGCCTCCGGGTAATCCGTCGTGGCACAGCCAGCCAGCAGCATGGCCGGCAGCAGGATGACGAAGCCGAACCTTGGCCCGGACTTCGACCCGGCCTTTGGAGCATTGATCAGGGACATCACGACTCCCCCTAGGAAAATCTGACGGTTGTTGGAGGCTTCACCCGACCGGGAACGGGGCCCGCGCCGCACCCCAAAGGCCGCGGCAACTGGCTACGCTTACCGGGAATGCCGGATTCCACAAGCAACTTGATGTTAGGCCCCGGTTATGAACAGAGTCCATGTAAGGCCTTCATTGCCCGCGCTCCGGGACTAACGTTCGCGTTACGGCGAAAGCCGGGTCGCCCACTCCGCCGAACAGGGGTTTACCGTGGATTTCCTTTCGCTCCGTTTCCTGGCCGACTGGCTGCTGCTCCCACCCAGCGGTCCCCTCCTCCTGGCCCTGGCAGGCCTACTCCTGTACCGGACCGTGACGGGCAAGGCGCTGCTGACCGGCGGGCTTCTACTGACCTACGCCTTCAGCATCCCGCCCGTGAGCCACGCCCTCATGGCACCGCTGCAAGCAGCCTACTCGCCACCCGGCAGCACCGAGCTGGAGCAAGCCGAAGCCATCGTCGTCCTCGGCGCCGGCTATCGCAGCGGTGCCGTGGAATTCTCCGGTGAGACGGTCAACGACCTGGCCCTGGTGCGCCTGCGCTACGCCGCCGCCCTGCATCGGCGCACCGGCCTCCCGGTCGTCGCCACCGGCGGCGGCCCCGAGGACCGGGAACCGGAAGCCCGCTGGATGGCCGAGGTCCTCGAGGAGTTCGGCGTTACGCCGGTGTGGCAGGAGACGCGGGCACGCGACACGGAAGGAAACGCCCGGAATTCGGCCGCGTTGCTGCGGGAACGCGGCCTGCAGCGCGTCCTGCTCGTCACGCACGCGCACCATCTCCCGCGCGCCACAGCGGCCTTCGAACGCGCGGGGTTGCAGCCCATCCCGGCCCCGACCGGCGCCTTCGTCGCCCACGACACGCGCCTCTCGTTAGGCGCCTTCAAACCCCAGGCTAACGCCATGCGCACCAGCTGGCTCGCCATGCACGAGTACCTCGGTATTCTGTGGTATCGCTGGCAATACGGTCGTCGCCCGGCACCGCCGGACCCCTGACGCGGCCCGCCAGCCCCAACCCATCACAACCGGGGGCAACGGATGAATCTGCTGGTAACGGGCGGCGCCGGATACATCGGCAGCCATGTACTGCGGCATCTGCGCAGGGGCGGGCACGACGTCACCGTGTACGACAACCTCAGCACCGGGCACGCATGGGCCGTGGGGGATGCCGAGCTGGTCGTCGGCGACCTGGCGGATACCGGGCGCCTGCGGGAAACACTCGAACGCGGCTTCGACGGCGTACTCCACTTTGCCGCGCACATCATCGTTCCGGAATCGGTCACCGACCCGCTCAAATACTACGGCAACAACACCCGCAACACGCTCAACCTGCTGGAGGCCTGTGCCGCCACCGGCGTGCGTTACTTCGTGTTCTCCTCCACCGCCGCCGTCTACGGCATCCCCGACACCGTCTCGGTCGCGGAGGACGCACCCCTGCGGCCGATCAACCCCTACGGCGCCTCCAAGATGATGTCCGAGCGCATGCTGATGGATCTGGGCGCCGCCTCCGACCTGCGCTATGTCAGCCTGCGCTACTTCAACGTGGCCGGCGCCGACCCCGAAGGCCGTCTCGGCCAGGCCACGCCGGACGCCACGCACCTGATCAAGGTCGCCTGCCAGGCCGCGACCGGCCAGCGCGACGGGATCACCGTGTTCGGCACCGACTACGCCACCGGCGACGGCACCTGCGAACGCGACTACATCCACGTCGAGGACCTCGCCGCCGCTCACGTCCGCGCCCTGGAACACCTCGACGGTGGCGGCAACTCGCAGGTGCTCAACTGCGGCTACGGCCACGCCTACAGCGTGCTCGAGGTCCTCAACGCCGTGAAACGCGCCAGCGGCGTCGACTTCCACGTCACGCTCGGCCCGCGTCGCGAAGGCGACCCGCCCGCCCTGATGGCCGACGCCCGCCGCATCCGCCAGACCCTCGCCTGGGAACCGCAATACGCCGACCTCGACCTCATCGTCCGCCACGCCCTCGCCTGGGAGCAGAAGACGTCACTAGAGACCGCCTGAGCACTAACATCTCCCTGGAAATCGCGGCCCCGTCCGATAACCGACGGGGCAAAAGGCAAGGCCTGAAGATTCGCGGGTAAACCCCGACGCTCTCGCCACCGGCGCAACACCAATCCATCACTCCACGCCGGGAAACATCCCGTTCCTCACCGTACAAACAATCCGGACTTTGATTTTTGTTCCATTTAGGCCTATGTTCAACCGAATTGAACAAAGACTAATACTGAACGAATGCGCCCGACTGACGAAATCCTCGCGGCACATCCGCTTCTGCAGCAGGCATACGAGCGCCTGGAGCGCGAGACGGGACTACGGCCGCAAATTGAACGCGCACCCGCCCGCGGAAGCACGGCTCGGGCGGGAGACCGGTCCGCATTCCTGCGCGTCGCCCCGGAACACACTAACCGGTGCTTTGAAGTCCACGTCCTGCCTCGGCTCACTCCAGTCGAACTGGGGCTGACCGCCAACCGGCTCGATCCCGAATGGCCCGCACTGATCATCAGCGAATACGTGAACCCGAAGATGGCCGACCGCCTGCGTGACATGGACATCGGCTTTCTGGACCTCGCCGGCAACGCGTACATCAACGCCCCGCCAGTTTATGTCTTCATCAAGGGCAACAAGCGTGCGGCCATGGAATATCCGGATCCCGCACCCGCGGCGCACGCCGCCTTTCAGGGCGCCGGGCTGCGCATCGTGTTCGCCCTGCTTTGCGCTCCACATCTCGTGAGCTCCACCTATCGGGAAATCGCCGAGGCCGCCGGCGTGTCACTGGGGAGCGCCAGCCGAACGCTGCATGCACTGCGGGACCAGGGCTATCTCCTGGAAACCAGCCGACGCACACGGCGACTGCACAACTACCCAACCCTGATCGAGCGCTGGACCCTCGCCTACCCCGAACAACTGCGGCCGAAAACCTTCCTCGGGCGTTACCGCGCGGCCGACCCGGAGTGGTGGCAGGACGCCGACCTGGCCCCGTTCGAAGCCGCCTGGGGTGGTGAAGTGGCGGCCGCGCGACTCACCAGCTACCTGGTCCCGGAACGCATCTCCATTCACACGCGAATGGCCCCAGCCCCTCTACTGGCCACCTTCGGCCTGCGCAAGGACCCGACAGGAAATATCGAGCTCCACAAGAGCTTCTGGCCCCCGGAGTGCAACACAGACGCACCGGACCTGGCGCCCCGCCTGCTCGTCTATGCCGAACTACTGGCGAGCGGACACGAACGGAACATCGAAACCGCAAGGATGCTTTATGAACAGGGTCTGGCTGGACATCTCGAACCGGATTGATCCACTGCAAACAGAAGCGCTGGGCGAGCTCGATCGCCTGGCCACCGAGCTCGGCCTCATTGTCCGCCACGCCCTCGCGAGGGAACAGAAGACAGCTGGTAAAGCGATGCAAGAAAGCGCTTGGGCTTTCCACAGCGGGGACCGGATATCCACCGGAAGAACCTGATAAAACGCGTGCTATCCTGGTTTTCGGTTTAGGGGGAGACCGATCCGACCGTGACTTCGAGCGCACAACCCAAACGTGCAGAGACCGACGTACGCCGGCTAGTCCGCGGCGGTGAACGCGACCCGTTTCTTCCCCGGCTCCTAGCTGCAATCCGTCATGCAGACGAAATCGAGCTAGCTGTCGCCTTTATTAAATCCTCAGGCCTCAACCTGATCTTCGAGGCACTGGTGGAGCGCTGCGATGGCGCCCGGCCCGCTGTTCTTCGCATCGTTACCAGCGATTATCTTGGCGTCACCGACCCCCAGGCCTTGCGACAGCTTCTTCTTCTCGCTGAGCGTGGCGCAGATGTGCGCGTGTACGAGTCCGACAAGCGGAGCTTTCACCTCAAGGCATACTTATTCCTCCGCAGTGCCGGCCAAGATGGAGAAGCCTTCGTCGGGTCGAGCAACATCAGCCACGAAGCGCTAACTCGAGGAATCGAATGGAACTACCGGGTGGAAGCAGAGGCATCGGTCGATGGTGGCTCCAATCGCCTGGACGAAATCCGAGAAGCCTTTCGGGAGGTTTTTTGGCACCCACGTACGCGGCCATTGGAATATGCATGGGTTGATGCCTACGAACAACGCAGGCCGACCGAGCGCCCGCGGGTCGCACCCGGAAGCGATGATCCAGAGTTTCCTCCTCCTGACCCCACCCAACCTCAGCAAGAAGCCCTGGAAGCCCTCGCACAGACCCGTGCCGAGGGATACGAGCGTGGGCTAGTGGTAATGGCAACAGGTCTCGGGAAGACGTACCTCGCAGCCTTCGACGCACAGCAGTGCCAAGCAACCCGAGTGCTATTCGTTGCTCACCGAGAAGAAATCCTGCTTCAAGCAGAGGCGACTTTCCAACGGGTCTTTCCGCAGGCGCACGTAGGCCGGTATCGCCGCGACGTTCGCGACACAGATGCAACCATGCTGTTCGCCTCGGTTCAGACACTACACCGGGAGGAACACCTGGAACGGTTCGCACCAGATGCCTTCGACTACATCGTGGTGGATGAATTTCACCACGCAGCTTCCGCGACCTATCGGCGGGTGTTACAGCATTTCGGGCCCCGGTTCCTCCTAGGACTCACAGCAACGCCTGAACGAGCGGACCAGGCCAACATCCTCGCACTGTGCGATGACAACCTGGTACAGACTACGGACCTGTTTGCCGGGATTCGCGCCGGCCTACTTTGCCCGTTTCACTATTACGGAATCCACGACGATTCCGTTGACTACAAGCAAATCCCCTGGCGCAACGGTCGTTTCGATGAACAGGCGGTAGAGAACCAGTTCGCGACGGCCGCGCGCGCCCGACATAACTTGCGTGAATGGAGACACAAAGCGGGCCAACGCACACTCGCGTTTTGCGCCTCCCGACGCCATTCAGACTTCATGGCAGAAGAGTTTTCTCGTCAGGGGGTCGCAGCACTCTCGGTTCACGCGGGTTCCACAATGAGCCGAGAAGAAGCGCTAGAGCGACTGAAAACCGGTCAGACAAAGGTAGTGTTCTCGGTGGACCTGTTTAGCGAGGGGATTGATGTTCCTGTCGTGGACACCGTGATGATGCTTCGACCGACGGAATCCCCAGTCCTATTCCTCCAGCAGCTTGGGCGCGGGCTCCGCAAGGCCCCCGAAGCAGGCAAGGAACACCTGGTAGTACTCGACTTTATTGGCAACCATCGAGCCTTTCTGAACCGCCCTCGTGCCCTGTTCCAGGTAGGTGACACTGGGAGAGAACTACAAGAGCTAGTGGAACGAGCCAGGGAGGGTACGCTGGACCTACCCTCTGGCTGTTTCGTGAACTACGATCTCGCGTTTCTCGATTTCCTGGAACGGCTCCAGCCACAGGCGGCCCATGAGCGCTACGAGAACCTCAAAGCCTCGCTCGGGCGTCGACCAACCGCGGCTGAGGCTTATCGGGCGGGTCTTTCCATGCAAGCTTTGCGGCAGCAAAGCGGCAGTTGGTGGCAGTTCCTCGCCGACCATGGTGACTTGTCTGATAGCGAAATGGAGTGCGTGACAGCTCATGGCGACTTCCTGCGCGAAGCCGAAGTTACCAAGCTGAACCGGTCGTACAAGATGGTTCTACTGGAAGCCCTATTGGAGCTCGATGGATTCCGCGAAGCGGCGAAAATCGACGACCTCGTGGCCGCCTCAGCCCAGGTGTTCAGGCGCCGCCCTCAGTTGCAGGCCGATTTACCCCCCGAGCTCCGTGGGCCCGACGGGTTGGATGTGACCAAGTTGCGCCCGTATTGGCGAAAGAATCCAATTCACTTCTGGACCAAGGCCGACCAAGGTCCAGACGTACGGCGCTGGTTCATCGTTGATCATGATCAGTTCACCCCAACTTTTGACCTCGGCGATCGCGTGCAAGCCGACACCTTCACCCAAATGGTCCAAGAGCTTGTGGATTACCGGTTAGCCCAATACCGCCCTGCGATCGATCCCGCAGACCAGCGTCCTGACGAAGCGCACGTCCTCCCTTTTCCACATCAGGAAGGCCACACTCAACTACCCTTCTACCCAGACCTAAAGATTGCTTGCGGCCATTTCCGCGTGGCGCGCGGAGACGGTGAAGAGAACATCGCCGTACCCGCTGGCTACGGTCGCCTCGACCCCGATCGTCACTTCGTCGCCCGTGCGCAGGGGGACTCCATGAACGGGGGTAAGAATCCAATCCAGGATGGTGACTACTTGCTGCTTGAGTGGGTGACCGACACGTCCGCCGGGTCTGTGACCGGTTCAACCATGGCGATCGAACGACAAGACGAGGCTGGGGATAACCAGTACCTGCTACGAGTAGTCACCAAGGATGCTCACGGACGCTACATCCTTAAAGCCAACAACCCTGCTTACCGGGATCTCGAAGCCGATAGTTCGATGCGGACCTTCGCCCGCCTGCGGGACGTGCTTGATCCATTGGACCTCGCAATTGGACAGCATTTCGAGCGCACGAAGATCGCGGAACTCTTCGGAGCCACGTACACCTCAGGCGCGTGGCAATCGGGACACATCGTCCTGCCGGAGACTCGAACCCATATCCTACTGGTAACGCTGAACAAGCAAGGAAAAGCGGAAGACCACCGGTATCTGGACTATTTCGTCGACGAACGCACGTTCCACTGGCAGAGCCAAAACCAAACCACGCCCGAAAGCAGGCGTGGAAAGGAAATCATTGAACACCGAGAAAAGGGCATCGATATTCATCTGTTCGTCCGTGACCATAAGCTTGGGCCCGATGGTCGAGCAGCGCACTTTCAATACATGGGTCCAGTCGAGTACGTCACACACCAAGGTTCGGCCCCAATGAGCGTCACCTTCCAGCTCAAATCTTAGCGCCCCGGCGGAAAGCGATCTCAGCCCACATAATGCCTTTCCGGTTCAAAGCATCCTCGTTCGTGCTCGAATGAATCACCTGCAATCCCTGAGCCACAGCCAAGCTCTCGAGCTCCTCCATGCTTACGCCGTACATGCCGCGCTCCGCCTCGGGTTCGGCCAAACGCAATGTGAAAGCGAGGACCCCATCGGAAGCAAGCAGGCCGAGCAGAGTGCCCAGGCTCTTCTCGCGCTCTTCCGGGGCTACGTGCATCCAAACCGCTGATAGAAGGATTAGCTGAAATTCATAGGCGGCGGTTCGCAGCTGAGACAGATGCGGCAAACGGTCGTCAATCCATTCGATGCGGGAATGTGGATGCAGCCGTTGCGCTTCTTCGCGCAACAGATCCGTTGGTTCGACCGCCACGACGGAATACCCTCGCTCAGCGAACGCGGCCGCATCGCGTCCGGATCCAGCGCCAACATCGAGAACTGACCCGAGAGTCGCCTCAGGAAGATGGGGCAGCAGCCATCGGTGAACAGCCTCGAATCGGACGGCTTCATACTGACCGACCAGCACTTTTGCCCGGGTACCGTACCAGCGGGTTGCTATGTCATTTGCGTTTGACATGGCGCGCAATGATCACTGCCTTTCGAGAAAGGCATGGAGCAACGGGATATCGGCTGGAGCAAGGTCCAGTTCGTGTGCTTTCTCGGATGGGACCCATAAGCAGTGATCGTGGACGGTGAGGCGGGGTTGGCCCTCGGGGGCAACGGCGGATAGCGCGACCAGTTCCACGCCGCCTGAATCGGGGATCAGGCTGCGGCCGATCTCCTCGCCGATCTCGGCGTGTATCCCCAGTTCTTCCAACAGCTCGCGGCGAAGGGCAGCTTCCAAAGGCTCGCCGGGCTCGGTCTTGCCACCGGGAAACTCCCAGTAGCCAGGCAACGCCTGATCCGGCGCGCGGCGGGCGAGAAAGATTCTGCCGCGCTCATCCTCGATGATGGCGCAGACCACACAACGTTCCGCTATGCCTTCGACCGATGCCACAGGGCTCCTCCATCCAGGCTGCCCCGGATGCTACCAGGTTCGTCCACGCCGAAGGCCCATCAGATCGAGACGTGGAACTCGCGATATTCGTCGTGGAAGGCGAGCCGCGTGGTGTCGGTGACGCGGTCGATGTAGAGCTTGCCGTCGAGGTGGTCGATCTCGTGCTGGAAGACGGTGGCGAGAAAGCCTTCGGGCTCCAGATGGCGCGGCGTTCCGTCCGGCTCGCGGTAGTCCATGGCGATGTGGCGGGGGCGCGCGACTTCGCCACGCAGGCCGGGTACGGAGAGGCAGCCTTCCCAGTAGCGCTGCGGCGTCGGGTCGAGCACGGTCACGGCCGGGTTGACGAGGACCATGCGGCCGGTGGGCACGGCATCGGGGTAGCGGCTGTTACCGGGCTCGATCTCGATCACGGCGACGCGTTGCGGTACGCCGACCTGGGCGGCGGCCAGGCCGAGCCCTTCGTTGGCGTGCATGGTGTCGACCAGGTCGTCCACCAGGGCGTGCAGCCGGGGGCTGTCAAAATCGGATTCGGGTACCGGGTCGCAGGTGCGACGCAGGTCGGGGTGTCCCATGCGCAGGATACGGCGAACGCTCATGGGAAAGATGGTGCCACAAGGGGGAAATAATGGTGGCCGGGGACGGAATTGAACTGCCCTCAGAAGAAGAGGAAACGCTCCTTTCTAGCTGTCACCTTGCCGCATTCGTAACCCGCGTCGGGATGTCGAACTTGACATGCCATATTTAGTATACATACTTTATTTAGTATGTGGAATGTCTATGAGCACAAGCGGGTGGAGAAGAACCTTGCAGCGGCACCTGCTGAAGTTCAGAAGCGCTACGAAAAGTGGAAGGACATTGTCACCATCTCCGGTCCGCAGGGGTTGCGGCAGATTCGGGGCTTCAACGACGAAGCTTTATCGGGCAAGTGGAAGGGCTTCCGGTCGTCTCGTCTGAACCTCCAGTACCGCGTCATTTACCGGGTGGAGAAGAACAAGGTTCTTATACAGGTCGAGAAGGTGACTCCCCACGATTACGGGAGGACGTGACATGAGTGATTATCGCAAGGCAAAGAAAAGGGTCGAAGTTTCGGTTGGCGAGTCGGTTCGGATCCTGCGTGAGCTTCAGGAAATGAGCCAGAACGACCTCGCGAATGCTTCCGGCATCCCGCAGTCCACCATTTCGGCCATCGAGAATGACCGTGTACGTCTCGGTGTTGATCGCGCCAAGGTCCTGGCAAGGGCACTGCGCTGCCACCCCGCCGTACTCGTATTCCCGGGCTGGGATGTCGAGCATGAATCGGCCGCATAGCCGTCAGGTCATCAGGCGGTTCAAGGACATTCAACGTCGGACCAAGTACCTGAGCGCATGCAGACGCGACGCAGGTCGGACGGCCCATACACAGACACGGCCAACGCTTATTGATGGGGAGGATGGTGCTACGGGAAAGATAATGGTGGCCGGGGACGGAATCGAACCGCCGACACGGGGATTTTCAATCCCCTGCTCTACCGACTGAGCTACCCGGCCATACTTCGGGGGGATTCGTCCTGCGGACGAAGGGCGGTATTAAAGCGGCCCGGCGGCTCCACGTCAAGCGCGCGGGGCCGCCGAAGCGACACAAGCCGCGGAATACCGCGACTCAGGAGGCGTTCGGGTCGACGAAGCCTTCCGGCTTTTCCGAGCCATCACCGAACAGGAACTTCTCCATTTCCTCTTCGAGGAACTTGCGCGCCTTGGGGTCGACCGGCGTCAGGCGGTATTCGTTGATCAGCATGGTCTGGTGGTTCAACCAGGCCTGCCAGGCCTCCTTGGACACGTTCAGGTAGATCTTTTTGCCCATCTCGCCGGGATAGGGCGGGAAGTCGAGCCCGTCCGCCTCTTTGCCGAGTTTCACGCAGTTAACGGTTCGTGCCATTGCCGGGATCCTTGTCGTCGTGCAGATAACGCTGGATGGGGGCCGGGATGCCGACCGCCCGTGAAGTACCGGGTTTATACCAAATGACCCTGTCGCCTTCCATGATCCCACACGCGCCAGCCGGGAGGTCGAAGGGCCGAATGCGCAGATCCAGGCGGTAGTGGCTGAAGCTGTGCTGGAGCCTGTGGTCGGCAACGGACGGGGTAGCACCGGGCCACTGAACGAGCACCCAGTCTTCCAGGGCCTCGGCGGTTTCGGCCTCGGGCAGGCTGTAGAGCCCGCCCCAGATGCCGTCCTGTTCGCGCTGAACCAGGGCGATGCCCTCGGGGGCACGCAGGCAGGCAGCCCAGCGGGTACGGGTCGGCAGGTCGCGGCGCGGCCGGGGCGAAGGCAACGTGCCGGTCAGGCCCTGCTGCGCGGCGCCGCAGTCCGCGTGCACCGGGCAGGCCTCACAGGCGGGACGGCTGCGGGTGCAGAGCAGGGCGCCCAGATCCATGATCGCCTGGGTGTAGTCGGCGCAGCGGGTTGCGGGGGTGCGCGCCTCGGCCTCGGCCCACAGCGCACGCTGGACCGCGGGGCTGCCGGGCCAGCCGTGGATCGCCGCATGGCGTGCGAGCACGCGCTTGGCGTTGCCGTCCAGGATGGCCTCGGGCGCGTCATGCGCCTGAGCGATGATCGCGGCGGCGGTGGAACGGCCGATGCCCGGCAACTGCTCCAGGCCCTCGCGCTCGGCGGGGAACACGCCCCCGTGTTCCTCGACCACCACCTGCGCGGCCCGATGCAGGTTGCGTGCACGGGCGTAATAGCCCAGCCCCGACCACTGGTGCAGCACGGCGTCCTGCGGGGCCGTGGCAAGGCTTTGCACGTCGGGAAACTGCTCCATGAAGCGCAGGAAGTAGGGAACGACGGTCTCCACCCGGGTCTGCTGCAGCATGATCTCGGAGACCCACACCCGATAGGGCGTGCGCGGATGCTGCCACGGCAGGTCCGTGCGGCCGTGGCGATCGAACCAGGCGAGCAGCCGCTCGGCAAAGGCGTTCATGGGCGAAGCGAACATGGCGGCACCCGCACCGGGGGCGGGCGCCGCGGGTGATCAGCGACTGCGGAAGCGATCCAGGAGCCGGTCGGACTCCTGCTCGATGCGCTCGCGGGCGCGCTCCTCTTCCTCGTCCAGGCGTTCGCGGACACGATCCTCTTCCTCTTGCACGCGTTCGCGGACCTCGTCTTCGTAGCGGTCCCGCAGGGCGTCCTCCAGGTCGAGACGGAAGCTCGGGTCGGTGAACGTGCCGCTGATGCGGATCGGCAGCCTCACGCCCCGAAGATCATCGAGTTCCCGGCCGCCCTGGCCCTCCAGTGTACCCACCACGGTGGTGTTCACGCGGTAGTCGAGTGTGTCGTCGTTCAGGTCGGCCTGGCCTTCGCCGCTCACCCGCAGCAGGGGCGAGCTGGCCGCCAGGTCCTCGTTGCGCACCACGCCATCGCGGATGGTGAAGCTGCCGGCAAGCTCGCTGAAGTCGGTCTGGTTGGGCTCGTCTTCCTCCAGCTGCTCGCCGCGCAGGCGCGCCTCGGCCCGGCGGATGATCTGGGCCACGTTGATGCCGCGAACCGCGCCATCCTCGAAGCGCATGTTGCCGGAGCCGTTCAGGGCACCCTTAAGCTCGCTCAGGAGCTCGCCCCGGGTGGCGATGTCCAGTTCCAGGTTGCCGATGCCCATCAACCGCGCATCATCGCCCTGGAAGTCCTCCAGCAGGGCGCCGATATCCAGGCCCTGCAGGTCGGCCGCCAGTTCGTAGCGCGGGGCATCGTGCCGGGCGTCCAGGCGCAGGCGGCTGGTCAGCTCGCCCTCGTAGGCCGCGGCATCCAGGGGCTGGATATTCCAGTCGCCCGCCTCGGCGCGGATCTGCAGCTCGATGTTGCGCAGGACCATGCCCATCACGTCGAGGCGGCCGAGCGCCGCGCTGCCATCCACATCGACACTGCGCAGGGCCTCCAGCGGCAGCTCGATGGCGATATCCTCATCGGCTTCGCCATTGCCGTTTTCCGTGCGGGCCTCTTCCACTTCCGGCGGCAGGTAGCGGTCGAGATTCAGGCGTTCGCCGGAGACATCGAAGGTAATCAGCGGGCGTTCGCCGCGGCCATCCCAGCCCGCGGAACCACTCAGCATGGCGTCATCCACCGTGATCAGGAACGGGTCCATGCTCAACGCCTGGAAGCTGCCATGGGCGGACAGGTCCAGGGCAACCCGGGCCAGGGCATCCGGATCGCTGGTTTCAGGGGCGTCCATCCCCAGGTCGGTCAACACGTCCTTGAGGTTGAAGGTGTTGGTGCGCATCTCGCTACGGATCTGCGGCTGCTCGCCACCCAGGTCGGAGAGTTCGGCAAACCCGGTCATGCGCACGCCGGAGACGCCCAGCGTCAGGCGTTCCAGGCGCAGGGACATCGCCTCGGCCATCTCCAGGGCGACATCGGTTTCCAGGGTCATGCCCACGGCACGCGGCAGGCCGCCACCGTCGAGGCCAAGAGTGGCGTTCAGACGGCGCACGGAGTAGCGCTCGTTGAGCAGGTCGACGTTCATCAGCCCGCCGAGGTCAAGCGCGAGTTCCACGGGTTCGGCCAGATCGCCGCCCTCGGCGCGCACGACCGCTTCCAGATCCAGCCGCGTCTCGACGCCCGGGCGGAAGCGCCCGATCTGCAGTTCGAACGGGTCCAGGGTGGCCTGCATGCCGGTCTCGCGATCATCCCAGTGCACCCGGGCATTGGTCAGGGAGATTCCGGCCACGTCGATACGCTGCAGGGCCAGCCGGGTCTCGGTCGTGGTGCGCTCGTCGTCATCCGCACCCACGGCCTCGTCGCGGGCGGCGCCCGCGTGATCGAGCAGGTCGTCCCAGTTGTTGCGGCCCTGCTCGTCGCGTGCCAGGTTCAGGCGCACACCGTCGGCCTCCACGCGCTGGACCTCCAGCTCGCGGCGCAGCAGCGGCATCACCGCCACAGCGACATCCACCACGTCGACCTCGGCGAACGGCTCGTCGCCAAAGCCCTCGGCATTGCCGAAGCGCACCTCTTCCAGGCGCAGCCCGAGGCTGGGGAACAGGGTCAGGCCGATCGGCCCGGAGAGGGTCAGCTCGCGACCGGTCGCCTCCTGCACCTCGGCCTCGATGCGCTCCTTGTAATCATTGGCATCGAAGGTGATCAGCAGATATGCGGCCACGATAACGACCAGCAGAATCAGTACGGCGATCAGGCCCAGCAGGCGCTTGATCCATTTCATTCGGAATCTCCTTTCGGTTCGGCCCGCCAGGTGCCACTGCGGCCCCCGCGTTTCTCGAGCAGGCGAACACCATCAATTTGCATGCCGCGATCCACGGCCTTGCACATGTCGTAGACCGTCAGCAGCGCGGTGGAAACGGCAGTCAGCGCCTCCATCTCCACCCCGGTACGGGCGTGCACCTCGCAGGTGGCCTGCACCCGCACGGCTGTGTCTTCCGTCTCCAGCTCCAGGGCCACCCGGCTCAGGCCGATCGGGTGACAAAGCGGGATCAGGTCTCCGGTCTTTTTTGCCCCCATGATGCCAGCCACGCGGGCAATGCCCAGTACATCCCCCTTCGCATGGCGGCCTTCGCGGATGCGCTGCAGGGTGTCCGGCTGCATGTGGATGCGGCCCTCGGCGATCGCCACGCGGTGCGTGACGGACTTTTCGCCGACATCCACCATGTGCGCATGGCCTTCGGCATCGAAGTGAGTGAATTCATTCATCACGGCTATAATGCTTGACTCGCAGCCATGTTTACAGGGGCCGGAATGACCGTACACGTTCACTATTTCGCGCGACTGCGCGAGGAACTGGGCCGCCAGGGCGACGCAGCCGAGCTGCCCGGGGACAGCCTGACCGTCGGCGAGCTGTGGCGGCACCTGCACCAGGAGGCCCCGCCGGAACGTCTGATGGCCGCGGTGAACCAGGAGCAGGCCAGCCTGGAGACCCCGGTGCGCGACGGCGACGAGGTCGCCTACTTTCCGCCGGTGACCGGGGGCTAGGGTGTCGGTCGAGATCCACACCGGCGATTTCGATCCCTGGGAAATCGTCCGCCAGGCCGAGCAGGCCATCCCGGCGAATGCGCGCGGCGCGGCCAGCGTGTTTGTCGGCCGCATGCGCGACTTCAACGAGGACGAGGACGTGACCGGCCTGTTCCTGGAGCACTACCCGGGGATGACCGAGCGCGAGCTGGAACGCATCGTCGCCGAGGCCGAGGCACGCTGGCCGCTGCTCGGCTGCCATGTGGCCCACCGCGTGGGCGACGTGCGTCCCGGCGATGCCCTGGTGCTGGTGGCCACCTGGTCGGCCCACCGCGTGGCTGCCCGCGAGGCCTGCAGCGACATCCTGGAACGCCTGAAGCACGAGGCCCCGTTCTGGAAGCGCGAGACCCTCACCGACGGCACCCAGCGCTGGGTGGAGAAGAACACCCCCAGCACCTGATCCCGCTGGCCCCGGGCGCGCCCAGAATCCCGGAACCGTAGGAGGCCAGCCCTCTGGCCGATGGAGCCTGTCCAACACCCAATCGGCCAGAGGGCTGGCCTTGTATGTTTAACCCCGGCAGGCCTAGAAAGGGTCTGTCGGGGTGGAGGGACGAGGCCGGCATCTGGCCTGTGGCACAGACGGTAGGAGAATTCGTCCCACCCCTCACCTTAAACGCCGATAAGGAATCGATCGGCACGGGACCGACGATAGATGGCAAGCCAGCGTTCGGTGAGGCCCCGACAGACAACTCCAAGCTAGCTCGGGAGGTGTGATGATGGCAACGCATCGGATCGGGGTCGATGTCGGCAAGGCCGAGTTGTGGATCAGCATCGACGGTGAAACCGCACAGCCGTGTCCCAACGAGCTCCCGGCGATCCGCCGGTGGGTCCGTGGCTTGGAGGGTCCGGCCGACTTTGCCCTGGAAGCCACCAACGACTATCACTTGGCCCTGGCGCTGGAGGCTCATCATCAGGGCCACCGGGTGTATCTGATTAATGGCTATCGCCTCAATCGCTACCGCGAGAGCATCGGTGGCCGGGCCAAGACCGATGCCGGGGATGCTCGGCTTCTGGTGCGTTATCTGCAACGCGAACAGGACGAACTGCGCCCCTGGACACCGCCACCCGAGGGCTACCGGACCCTGCAAAAGCTGCTGCGCCGGCGTGCCACGCTGGTGCGGGCACGGGTCATGCTGGAGCAGAGCCTGCGAGGCGTACCCGAACTGCAGTCCAATCTGAAGGATCTGCTCCGGGAGATCGGTCGGCTGGACGCTGTCCTCCAGCGTGTGCTGCGCGAGACGGTCGGTCGCGCCGGCTGGTCGGATCACGCCCGACGCTGCCAGCAGATCGAGGGTGTGGGCCCGCTCACCGCCACCGGCTTGACGATGGCGTTCCATCGCGGCGCCTTCCGCAGCGGTGATGCGTTCGTTGCCTTCCTGGGGTTGGATGTCCGCATACGCGACTCCGGCACGAAACGGGGGCAGCGCAAACTCACCAAACAGGGCGATCCAGAGTTGCGACGGCTGCTCTATCTGGCCGCGATGCAGGCCAAGTCGAAAGCCGCCTGGAGCGACTACTACCAGCGCTGCCTGGACCGTGGCCTGGCGACGACCCAGGCACTGAACGCCTTGGCTCGAAAGCTGGCCCGCGTCGCCTTCGCCCTGATGAAAAATCAGACCGATTACCAACCTAAGATCCCTTGTGGAGAGACATAGAATCTCCTACAGGGTGGG
>NZ_ATUK01000015.1 GCF_000420165.1 Thioalkalivibrio sp. AKL19
AGTAGTGTGCTGAGTTGTGTGCAGAAGCTGGCAGGAGGTGAGCGGCCATGGTATTCGGGCTGGTTAGCGACCACCGGAACCCCTCAAGGAGGGCGAGACCATGACCACTCACAAGAGCCAGGCTACTGCGGATCGCACGTCACTGCGAGCGCTATTGGGGACAGACGAGGAACTGATGCGCACGCTGGTGCGCGAGGCGGTCCAGCAGGTCCTGGAAGCCGAGATGAGCGACCAGCTCCAGGCGGCACCGGGGGAGCGCACCGAGGGCCGCCTGGGCTACCGGGCCGGGTACTACCCGCGCACCCTGATCACACGCGTGGGCAAGCTGGAGTTGCGGGTCCCCCGGGACCGCAACGGCCAGTTCTCCACCAGCCTGTTCGAGCGCTATCAGCGCTCGGAGAAGGCGCTGGTCTCGGCCCTGATGGAGATGTATGTCCAGGGCGTGTCGACGCGCAAGGTCAAGGCCATCACCGAGGAGTTGTGCGGTCACGGGTTCTCGGCCTCGGCGATCTCGACCATCAACCGGGGGCTGGACGGCCGCCTGGCGGAGTTCGCGTCGCGGCGCCTGGAGGAGCCCTGCCCCTATCTGATCCTGGACGCGCGCTACGAGAAGGTCCGCGAGGGCGGCGTGATCCGGTCCCAGGCGGTGCTGATTGCCATCGGTGTCAACTGGGAAGGCCGGCGTCAGGTGCTGGGGGTGGAGCTGGCCAGTCGCGAGAGCGCGAGCAGCTGGCGCGCCTTCCTGGAGCGGCTGCGCGAGCGCGGGCTGAACGGGGTCGAACTGGTGGTCAGCGACGAGCACGCAGGGCTGCGCCGGGCCATCCTGGAGATCCTCCCGGAAGCGGTATGGCAGCGCTGCTATGTGCACTTCCTGCGCAACGCCCTGGACCACCTGCCGCGCAAGGCCGACGACGACTGCCTGCAAGAGCTGCGCTGGCTCTACGACCGCCGGGATCTGACCGAGGCCCAGCGCGATCTGGCGGCCTGGCTGGAGCGCTGGCAGGCGAAGTATCCCCGCCTGTGCGACTGGGTGGAGGAGAACATCCAGGAGACCCTGACGTTCTACCGCCTGCCGCGGGCCCACCACAAGCACATGAAGAGCACCAACATGCTCGAGCGGCTGAACGAGGAGATTCGGCGCCGAACCCGAGTGGTCCGGATCTTCCCCAACACCCACAGCTGTCTACGTCTGGTGCGGGCTCTGGCCGTCGAAATCCACGAAGGCTGGCTGGAGGACAACCGCTACCTGAACATGGATCTGCTCAAAGAGCACAAGAAAATCCTGCTCCGGCAGGCCGAGGCCGCCTGAGCCATACCGACCAACCGAACATGGCCGACTCACTTCTGCACAACTTGACGCACACAACCCGCCGAGGCAAAAGGCAAGGTTTGACCCCGAAGCTTGACCCTGGCAGCCAGGGCTTGACGTTGCTGGGGATCAAAAGCATCTGTCCCCGTAAAGTCTCCACTTATTCAGCAGTCGCCTGCTTCCTCGCGGATCCGGATTTCGTTCAGCTCAAGCATTTCGGACTCGACCACATCCTTGAAATGTATGGTGTTGTTACCGGTTCGTTCAGCGGACCCTTCGGTATTTCCGGTATCAGCATTCACAAAGGTCTGGGAAAAGGAGCAGAGTGCGCCTCCGTGCGTGAGCGTCATATCGCCAAACCAGTCACCGCCGGTCCAACCTTCGCGGTCAATGTTGCAAGTGAAGCTAACAATAGCTTCCGATTGCGGGTGCGCATCCCTGTCAAGCACGCATGTCCCGCCATCGAACTGGATTGCCGAGACGGTCCAGCCTTCGTTATGAGTGTTGTTGACTCCATAGTTGATATCTCCCACAACCTTGGTGATAACCGTGGGTTCTGCATCCGAGTCATCGGGAAGTGTGTCATCCCCGCAGCCTACTCCATCAGGGTGGAGGCAGTAGTTGCGGCCAGCGTTCCCAATGAACGCTCCTTCGGAGGCTTCTAGGACACTTTCGCAGTTTGCTTGCCCCGTAAGGTGGCTAGACATGAAATGGTGGCCGGCGATGGTTTGGGCAACATAGGAAGGGTTCTCACTGTCGGCCTGGGCAGGTTCGCGCCCCATGCCGACCGCTACGTAGCCGCCTGAGCCATCTTCGACAAAGGCTCGATATCGCCGGATTGTGCTCAGGCGGGCCTCGCGGCTATCCCATGCAGCGGTTTCTGCCGCCGTGTGGTCACCGACGCAAATCCGATCCTGATTGGCGGCGCTGTCTAGGCGAACGACCCCGACGTTGCCGTACCAGCCTTCGCCGATGTAGCACTGATAGTAGAAATACTTGTAGCCCGAGCTCGCGTCCACGAACGGTTCGACTGGCTGCCCTGCCAACTCATTCCCGCGCCTCGTGCAAAGCCCCGCATCGGAGGTCAGGACCCGGGTAAGCTGTACGTTGATGTTGTTACTAAAATAGAAACGACCGCTGACGGTGCTGAAAACCTCGCCTGGGTTCGTCGTTTCCATGGTCATCAGGACCTCGCCGTCGCGAACGAGCTGGACGGTTCCTTCGCCATCGCTCCGCATTTCGGTGCCGTCCTCAAGCGTGGTCCCTTCGATCACATTTGTCGTGGTGGTAATATCAGCCCCTTCCAGAATGTCATCACCGCCCATCCGGGCTCGGCCTGTCGGACGTTCGACAAAGTTTCCGCCATTGCCGTCGGCATCGGCAATGGCGACACTGGTACGAGGGTTCGTCCAGGTGACGGTGCTGTCGAGCGTTATGCTCTGGGGGTTGCCTCGCCGGTCAGTCCATTGGGCGGTGACACTTGGGTCAAAGGAGTGAAAATTGCTGCCTGTGGGCAGGTTGTCCCAAGTAAGTGTGATGGTTGCGTTTTTGCCTTCATACGGCGGTGTGTTTCGCGCATCGTCGATACGATCCAGAAGGTCATCGAACGTGACCGCGTTGCGCAATTTTTCCACTTCGCTTTCGATGACCTGAACGGCTTCCGCGCGAGCTTTGGAGTCCCCTGCGTTTGCCATCAGCTCGCCATGGAGCCTTGCAATCGCGAGCAGCCCAATGGAAACGATAGCGAGTGCCACCAAGGCCTCAATGAGCGTAATGCCTCGGGCGGAGCGATGATTGTCAGGTTTGCGCATGTTGCGTACTCCCAGTCCGCGTTCGGCAGACAGATACGAATTCAAGGGCCAGATCACAGTTCAGACCAATCTCGCCAGGTTCCTGAAAGAACACCGCTTGCCCCGAGGTTGCCAGCTCCGGAGGCTGAGATTGGATCGTAGATAAACGATGGGGTGCCTCCGATATCGGCGGTTTCGCCCTCGATGACCGATGCCCCATAGAATTTCGGTGTGCCATTGGCGCGCAGATCGCCCCGAACGTATAGGACACCGTGCATCTCGAAGTTCCCGGTTACGTCGGCATTTCCGTCGACGACTAAGACCACGGGCGCCTCGCGCGTTCCGACCGTACCGTCGAGCGAGGCGTCGCCGTCGAACCAGATCACCTCGTTGGTCATCCCGTCGATACTTTCCGGGTCCCTTTCGGTCACAACTGAGTCGCGGTAGCTTTCCGCATCCTGCCCCATAAAGTTCAGGAAAAACTGGTCGTTCGTCAGAGAAGCAAGCTGGAGGTCCCCGGCAATAACGTCGGGGCCCACCATGTTGGCGTCCGTGGTGCATTCCCAGAATGGATCTGACGTATTGCAATTCGGGGGTTGTGGGAGGGCAGGAATTGGATCGTTGTCCGACGGGCGCGCTACATCCTCGTTGCGTATGAATGTGTTCCCGGGGTTGCCTGTCACGTCCAGTTCGCCGCCTGACCAGATCGTCAGGTTGTTATAGGCGTTGAAGACACGGGCACGTCCGTTGGTATCCACGCCCCCTCGAGTGATCAGAGGATTCGTGGGTGGGTCGGCCAGCGAAGGCGCGCCACGCACACCGATCGTGATACCCTTTCGAGCAGTGAGGTCGTCGCTCCAGCCACAGGACCAAATGACGGTATCCCGCAGGTTTTCCGGCGGGCCGCCGGGGATCGCCGCGGCAAAGTTCGCGGGGTTACCCGGGCATGTTGGTATGTTCCCGATCTGGTCAGGCGCGACGTAGGCCGCTCGGTACCAGGTTGCGCGGCCGTCCGGAGTATAATCTCTTCCGAATTGCTGGGTTACATCGTCATTATCGATCGCGAATGCAATGGCTTCATCGATACCTGCCTGGGCCGCATTGCCAGTCAGTTTCATTCGAACCTCGTTCGCGGCCATGCGCTCTTCAAGAATCGAGGTTTGCGCCGTAAACAGTACGGTGAGGGTGATGGCGACCATGATGATCAATGCAACCAGTAGCGTCGCCACCCCCTTCTGCCGGGATGGCATGGTCTTGAGTTGCGTCGAAATCATGGTTCGATCCTCGCGAAAATGCGGTTGTTTCGGACGCGGATGGTCTCGTCAAAATTCACCGATGTCCCGGAATTTCTGCGGTCATTGGCGGCTAGCAACAATCGGATCTGTCGGCTCTCGATGTAAATGTTGCTCTCGCCTGATTCAACTTCTTTAGAGTAATAATCTTCGCAGAAGGCGGTTGCTCCTGCTCCAGCCTGGTCAAAAGCGTCTATCGGAGCGTTCGCTCCAGAGCTGATATCCAGTGTGGTGTTGAGGCAGGAGGAATCCTCTGAGCTGAACGTCATCTCTGTGACGTTCGTGGTGGCCGGATCGCTGAGATCCTCCCAGCGCCCGGTAGTGCAACTTGTGGTATTGGTTACGCTTCCATCGACGAGCATCTGGATCGTGCCGTCATTGGGATTTTGTCGGTACCCAAAAATAAACTGGTCACCCTCGGCGACTAGGTCACTCAGGTCATTGTTCATGTTGTAAGGCGTACCACCCATGGGGTCGTAGCGGAATGTGGGGTCATAACTGAACAAGATGCAGTTTCTGCTACCGCCGCCGAAGTCATGAATGGCGATTTCGCGATCAATCTCCATAAAAGGGTTGCCCATGGGGCCCGCAAGACGGCTCGGATGGCTGTAGCCAGCACGGCGCAAATCGGTGGCGATGAAATCCATGGGGATGCGCGTGTCTTGCATAACGCGAGCCTCAGTGACCACGAACGCGCTGCCGCGGATTACCGTGATGTACAGGGCGGTGACGCCGGCGATTACGATTAGGCCGACCACAATCCCGATCATCAGCTCGACCAGGGTGAACCCCCGGCTACTACCGGAGAAATGTCGCGGTAGCCGCGAGAAGCGGTTTGTTTGCACAGGTGTCAACATTCGCTGTAGGCCCCCATGGCGCGATTGGTGCCGCAGGCACGTGGCCGTCCAATCGGGTTGATCTGAACTTCCATTCCGAAGCTGTCGGAGGTGAAGGAGAGATTTTGACGGTCGTTGGGATTGAGGAGCGCTCCACGAACGTTGTCAAACTCGATCTCTTGGTCGCCCGTCATGGTGACCCCTCGGAAGCCGTCGTGGGTTCGAGTGCGCTCCACTGGCGCCTCGCCGCCCGCCATGACGATGGTGCAAGAATCCGCCACCATGCAGTCGCAGCCCGCGGTATCGGAGATCGCGTGGCACCAACTGTCACCGTCCACCTTGCTGACAAAAAAGATGTTCTGGCCTTGCTTGATGGCCTCGGTGCGGGCCATCTGGATCTGGTCGAGGGCACTTTCGGCGGCACCGATTACGCGGCGCTGCTCGGCCAGGTTGAAGGCCGGAGCAGTCAGCGTGACGAGGACCACCAGCACGGCGATGGTGATCATGAGCTCGATCAGGGTGAAGCCGAAGGGTTTTTGCGGTGCGGCCATGCGCGGTCCCCGGGCAGGAGGAAGGGAGGTCTCGACTCCCATTATACGGTTTGGGGTATCTTGGGCATGCCGTCTGGCTACCGCTCGTGGTGCGAATGCTTCCACTCGCGATATTGACAGGGCTAGCTGGCGGGCGATTGTGGTGGAATCGGGTTTGGCGAAAACGGAAGTGTCCGAGGGGATAGAGCGATGAAGGCAGCAAACACGAAGGCGCTGGGATTCACCCTGATCGAGCTGATGATCGTGGTCGCGGTCGTGGCCATCCTGGCGGCAATCGCATATCCGTCGTATCAGAACTACATCCTCAAATCGCAGCGCGCCGATGCGCACGATGCGCTGCTCCGTATCCAGTTGGAACAAGAGCGCTGGCGGGCCAACAACGCTACGTACGCTACTATGAGCGAACTGGGTGGGTCTGAGAATTTCAACAATGAGAATTACACCCTGAGTATCACCGGCCCTGACGGCGATGGCTCACCGAGCGGCACCGGTTACCAAGCGGTCGCCTCTCCACAGGGGCGTCAAACCAATGATTCAAGGTGTCAGACGATCACCCTCGCAGTTACCGGCGGTTCGGCCGTACGCGGCGGGACTCCAGGAGGAGAGGAGGAATGCTGGTGAGGTGCTGCCCACCTGGCTGTCTGAACCGGATTTATGGCTCGATCTTACAGTCTGACTGCGGTTCACTTCGCGGCCGCCCGATGCTGCTGACGATCACGCGGCGCCCCTCCTCGGCGCGGCCGCATACGGTGAAGCTTCCCATCTGCAAGGCGCCACTGGTGCGCTGCGTCGTTCCGCGGGGCACGTACGAGACGTAGTCCCGAACCGGTGAGTTGCCGCTGACCTGGACGTTGGCCAAGTTCGGGGCAGCGTGCCCGATCAGCGGATCGCCGTCGGCTCGGTCCCCCGTGTTGCCTCGATCCGCAAACCAGATCCAGCCATCTGCCCAGTCGCCGTCTTCGCGGCAGGTCTCGCCGTCGCTGGACGGGCACAGGGTGACGCGCTCGTTGCGCTTGATCGCCTCGCTGCGTGCAAGATGCATGGCGTTGAGCAGGCTGTTGGTGGCGCCGATGACGCGTTGACGCTCGAGCATCTGGCCGAAGCTAGGGGCGGCGAGCATGGCCAGGATGGCGAGCACGCCCAACGCGACCATCAGCTCGATGGCCGTGATTCCTTTGCAAGTCTGCATCGTCGTCTCCTCCCTGAGATCGCGTGCATGCGAGAGCATAGACGAGCGCGGCGCCCGAGGCCACGGGCCAGGTCGGGTGGTGCTGGAACGTTGCGGGCGACAGGTTGCCTACAAGTCAGAGGTTCCGGCAGGCATGCTGGCGATGGTGCTGACTGGATGCCGCGGATGCGACCGGAGATTGCTTCGCTTCGCTCGCAATGACGGGCCGGGGGCTCCGTAATGACGCGGCGTGGCAGGTGCAGCGAAATTGAAGGTGCTGGAGGTTAGCAGGCTCATGGTGAAGGACGTGCAGCGGATGGATCAGGCGGATCTGCTGGATTTGCAGCAGCAGGCGGCGCGTCAGGCGGGGGTGTCGGTTGGGTTTCGTGACGACGCGCGTTCCGGCGCGTCGACGCCGGAGCTGCAGGTGATTCCGGCCGGGGAGTTCGAGATGGGTTCGGATGCCTCGGAGTACGGCCATCAGCCGCATGAGGCACCGCGGCGCTACGTGGCGCTGGAGCGACCCTTTGCGCTGGGGCGCTATCAGGTCACCCGCGAGGAGTGGGAGGCTTTCCAGGCGGCGACTGGCTGGGAACCCTGGGAGTGGCTGGTGTGGCCCAGCACCCCGCGCATGCCGATCTTCAACATCAAGCCGGACAGCATCCAGCAGTATCTGGACTGGCTGAGCGAGGAGACGGGCAAGCGCTATCGTCTGCCGACCGAGGCGGAGTGGGAATACGCCTGTCGGGCGGGCACGCGCACGCCGTTCGCCTTCGGCGAGGTGGTGGGGTGCCGCGACGTGCACTTCAATTCGCTGTTTCCGTACGAGGAGCGGCGCCAGCGGCGCAGGTGGTATATCCCGGCGTGTTTCCCGTTGTCGCGCCCGCTGGATGTGGGCAGCTTCCAGCCGAACCTCTGGGGGCTGTACGACATGCACGGGAACGTGCAGGAGTTCACCTCCACCCCCTGGCACGACGGACACCAGTCGCTGCCGCGTGACGGCGTCTATCGCCGAGACCCGGAAAACGAGTGGGTGGTGACCAAGGGCGGCTCCTGGTTCGATGCCGCCGTGAATACGCGCAGCGCGGCCCGCCGCCGCCGCAACATCGACGAGATGGATACCAATCTGGGCTTCCGCGTCCTGCGCGAGCTGGACGATTAGTCACTTCGCCCGAGGGCTATGCGTTTCGCTGCGCTCAACAGCATCCTACGCGGGGCTGGCTGGACGTAGGGTGCACTGAGCGAAGCGAACTGCACCGATCCGTTATTCGGGTCGAAACAGGTGTATTTCCAAACCCTCAATGTGCCGATAGTGCCGATCGTTGGCCGTGACGAGTGGCAGGCCCAGCTGTGTGGCGGTCGCCGCGATCAGCGCATCGGCCATCTGCATGTTGTGGCTGAGGGCGTAGGTCTCGACAAGGAAGGTTGCGCGGTTCGAGATGGCTTCGCTTACCGGTTGGATGCGGGCGTCCCAGTACTGGATGGCTTGGCGCAGCGCGCGGAATTCGGTCTGGTCGCGCAGGCCCTGGATGAGCTCCATGTAGGTTACGGCGGACACCGTGAATCCGGGCGAGCGGTCGAGCCATTCGCCGGCTTTCTGATTCCCGCGCAGATTCCAGATCAGGACATCCGTGTCCACTAGCATTACTTGAATTTCCTCGGTTGCCGGATTCGTCGGACGTGTTCGTCAACCGAGCCTTGCTGGTCTCGCCAGAGTCCAAACAGTGGATTGTGGGCGGCGCGTGCTTGCGGGGCCGCGGCGCTCCGGTATGGGACCAATTTGGCGCGCAGGCGCCCTCGATACGTGATTTCGATTTCCTCGCCCCGGTCCACGGCGGCGAGCAGTTCGCGGCTGTGCAGGCGCATGTCCTTGGTGGTGGCTTCCATGGCGGCCTCCCTTGGTTACACTTTGAAGTGTAACTTGTGCGCGTTGGGGGTCAAGAAGCTGGGTTGCTGGCCACGGCCATTTTGATGCGTTTCGCTTCGCTCAGCAGCATCCTACGCAGGGCTGGCTGGACGTAGGGTGCACTGAGCGAAGCGAGCTGCGCCATTGGTTTGCTGCTTACCGTTAAGCGTTATATCATGTGCCCATGATCAGAAGCTTTCGGTGTAGGGAAACCCGGGCGCTGTTCGAAACGGGCAGAAGTCGACGTTGGTCAAGCGTCCGAACGATCGCGGAACGCAAGCTGATTCAGCTTCAATCGGCGGAGACGCTGCAGGATTTGCGGTCACCGCCGGGAAACCGGCTGGAACCCCTGTCTGGTGACCGCGTGGGACAGCACAGCATTCGCATCAATGCCTAGGGAAACACTGATCAATGTACGCGCTCGCGTTGGTGCCCCCTGTTTTCCGAGACAAGGCGCGTCGCGCAGTGCCGTAGTCATTCTACGGCCAAGCGGCGTAACGCCGGATCGGGCAACAGGGGGCACCAACCCCACAGGGGCTCGGCCGCTTTTGCGCGCGCACGGCGTTGCGGCTCCCTTGTGCAGAGTGACTGCACGGCAGTCGCCGCGCCTTGTTCGCGTGCAAAAGCGACTCGAGCGCGAGTGCGTACATTGATCAGTGTTTCCCTGGTGGCGCATTTGTTTCCGGTGGACGGACGAGGGTGCCGAGGACGTGGAGATCGTCGATTACCACTGAAGGGTTCGCGAAGGAGGTTAGAGCATGACTACAAACGGTATGCGGCCCATCCATCCAGGCGAGGTCCTGCGCGAGGAGTTTCTTGCTCCGCTAGGGCTTAGTGTGAACGCGCTTGCCGGGGCATTGCACGTGCCGACGACGCGCATGAATGACATTGTGCGCGAGCGCCGGGGCGTCTCCGCCGACACGGCCATGAGGCTGGCGCGTTATTTCGGTACTTCCGAGCGTTTCTGGCTGAACCTCCAGGTTGAATACGAATTGCGGCGTGCCCAGATCGAACTCGCCGACCGCGTGCGTAGCGAGATCGAACCCCGCGCCGCGTGATCACGGTTGGACGCAGGGTGCACTGAGCGAAGCGAACTGCACCGTTTGCATGAAGGCGCTACAGCCAGCGGGCGAGCCAGAGGCGCAGGCGGAGCTCCAGCGGTGGGGCGTAGCCCTGCTTGCGGAAGACGATCTCGCCGTCGGGGTTGATGATGAAGGTCGCTGGGACGCCACGCACGTTGTAGCGCGCGGCGAGGGCGCCCTCCGGGTCGTTGATCACGGCCAGTTCGCGCTCGCGTTCGTTCAGATGGTCGAGTACCTCTTCCTTTACGCCAGACTGCATGGCGACTGTCAGCACTGGATGGCTTTGCGACAGGCGTACGATCTCGCCTTCCTCCAGGCGGCAGATCGGGCACCAGGTGGCCCAGAAGTGCAGCAGCATGGGTTCGTCCGCGTAATCCGCCAGTGTCACGGGCGTGCCGTCCAGCAGCTGGGCCTCGAACACGGGGGCCGGGCCCTCGACCATGTCGCGCGCCATCCAGGCGCGCACGGCCAGGAAGATCACCAAGGCCAGGCCGATCTGGATGCCCCAGCCGAGCGCGCGGCGGCGTCGGGAGGGCTTGGGGCGTTTCGGCTTTTCGGGCTGTTTTTCGGTCAACGGATCATCTCGGCTTGTCCGGGGCGGGCGCGGGTGCCCCGCTTCTTGGGGCCCTTGCGCACGGCGATGCGTACCAGTTCGTCCTCGTCGTCCATCAGGCGTTCCCGCTGCGCGTCGGTAAGCAGCGGGTTGCGCGCGACGAAGTAGCGCAGGTTGGGGTCGCGGTCGTTCACGCAGGCCTCCACCTGTTCCGGCGTCAGGTCCGGGCGCTTGGCGCAGTTCAGGCGTACGGTCTGGTTGGGGTCGGCCAGCAGCAGGGCGACCTCTTCGGGTGTCAGGTCCATACGGCGGGAGAAGTAGGCCTTCACCTGGGCGTGCTGGTCGCGTACCAGCAGCGGCCGCCAGGGGTCCTCGAGGTCCGCGGACAGGGCCAGGTCCATGCGCTCTTCAAATGACAGCGCCTTGTATTGGCGGGCAAGCGTCTCCATCGGACGGGCATTATAGGGGGGTGGTTGGGTTCCGGGTGTACGCCCCCACAATCTGCAGGAACGACACCATGCGAAAGCCTGTCGTACCATAAGCAGACTGTAATTTTCTCCGACCGCGTCGGGGAGCGAGGAACGCATGAATGCACCGGTAGCCGACAAGCCGCTTTATCACGTCCCGACCACGGCACACGTGACGGCCTCGCTGCATGCGTTGAGCGATGCTCAGCGCGACGAACTGGTGCGCCGTATCAAGCGGCTGCTGATCGAGCGCAACGCGGTGCTGGTTGCGCATTACTACGTGGATGAATCCCTGCAGCGTCTGGCGGACGAGACCGGCGGCTGTGTGTCCGACTCCCTGGAGATGGCGCGCTTCGGCAAGGAGCACCCGGCCGAGACGCTGGTGGTGGCCGGGGTGCGCTTCATGGGCGAGACCGCCAAGATCCTGAGCCCGGAAAAGCGCGTGCTGATGCCGACGCTGGAGGCCGAGTGCTCGCTGGATCTGGGCTGTCCGGCGGACGAGTTCGCGAAGTTCCGCGCGCAGTATCCGGACCACACGGTCGTCGTGTACTCGAACACATCGGTGGACGTGAAGGCGCAGGCCGATTACGTCGTCACCTCCAGCATCGCCGTACCGCTGGTCGAGCACCTGCGTGATCAGGGCAAGAAGGTCCTCTGGGCCCCGGACAAGCACCTGGGCGACTACATCCGCCGCACCACCGGCGCCGACATGGTGCTGTGGGACGGTTCCTGCGTGGTCCATGACGAGTTCCGGTCCTGGGCGCTGGAAGATCTACGCGGGCGCCATCCCGGCGCCGCCGTGCTGGTGCATCCGGAGTCGCCGCGCGAGGTGATCCACCAGGCCGATGTGGTCGGGTCCACCAGCCAGCTGATCGCCGCGGTGAAGGATCGCCCGGAACAGGAATTCATCGTCGCGACGGACAAGGGCATCTTCTACAAGATGCAGCAGGCGGCGCCGGACAAGAAGCTGATCGAGGCGCCCACTGGTGGCCACAGCGCCACCTGCACCAGTTGCGCGCACTGCCCGTGGATGGCGATGAACGACCTGGTCTCGCTGGCCGAGACCCTGGAGGACACCGCCGAACCGGCAAAGAACGAGATCTTCATCGACGAGACCGCGCGCCAGAAGGCCCTGGTCGCCACCCAGCGCATGCTCGACTTCGCCGCCGAACACCGCAAGGCCACCGAAGGCGACGCCTGATGTCGCATATCCGTAGGAGCCTGCTTGCAGGCGAATGCCCCTGCCAAAGTTGGATGCGGACAAGGGCTTCGCCTGCAAGCAGGCTCCTACGATGGGGTTGCTGTTTATCGGTCGTTAAGCCACGCGGCCCACTGCGAGTGGGTGGAGGCGTCCACGCCGGCAGCTTTTGCTTCCTGCTGCAGGAAGGTCTGCAGATCGGCCATCAGTTCGGAATCCATCAGCTCGGGCTCCAGCGTCAGCTGCGCGTGCAGGGTGCTGTAGACGAGCTTCAGTTCATTCACCGGGTAATGCGACCAGTCGAGGTGGGCCATGGTGTCCGTTCTCCGTATGCGATGGGTGATCAGTATCTACCAAGCCAGCTTGGCGTTGGTGGCGGTCGCCGGACAAATGGGCTTGCGGAGCGTCGGAGATGTTTAAGCGCCGGGCGCATTTGCTGGTGGCGGCCGAGCGACCCGACGGGCGTGCGGCGCGCGTGGCCGAGCTGGCCGCCGCGGCCGAGTTCGAGGACTGGATCGAGGTGCGCCCGGCGCGGGCCATGGCCGAGGTTGCGGACGAGGATCTGGCCTGGGCCGATCTGCTGGTCGCGGTCGACGCGGCGGCTGGTCGCGCCATGCCCGCGGAGCGCCCGGCCGCCTGCCGTCCTAAATACTGGAAGCTGCCGGGGGAAACCGGGGCGGCTTTCGATCTGCAGACCCTGGAGGCGTTGCGCTGCATGGTTGGCGGTATGCGCATGCTCGCGCGCGTGGATGCCGAAGACGAGGCCTGAGGTGATGTAAGGGGACGCGGCAACCGCCATCCGAAACCGGCCGTTCGCATCCTGTGTCATCCCGGCCGCCGCGAAGCGGAGAGCCGGGATCTCCGGTGGTTCCGGTGGCTTTGGCGTATGAGATCCTGGATAACCGCTGCGCGGTTTCCGGGGTGACGACGAAAGGGGGTCTGGTCGAGGGTCAGGTCGGGCCGGGTACGGAAGCGTTATTCTGGATGGTAGGGCGTCGGCGCGCGGGCATGGAGCTGGGCCAGGTGGTCCTCGTATAGCGCCCAGATGCGAGGGGCGATGGCACCGCGCGAGCCGGGGTAGGTCAGGCGGTCGGGGTTGAAGCTGATCAGGCGTTCAATCTCGGTGCAGCGCAGTTCCTCGTTGATCACGTTGAAGATCAGGATCTGTGTGCCCTGGTCGGCGATGGGCAGCAGCGCGCCGATGATGCCGGTGTCGTTCAGCCCGGGTTCGCCGCGGGCATCGCCAAGCTCCGCGGGCGGACGGACCAGGGTGCCCAGCAGCTCCTGATAGGCCTGATCGCAGGCGTAGCAGATCTCGGGTGCGCGCAGTCCCTGTACCCGCGCACAGGCCTGCTGCACCGTGGTGTCGGGCAGAGCCATGCGTTCCGGAGGGAGCGCAATGCGGTTGCTCTCGCCGTTCGGCAGCAGGCGCGGCACGGACTCCTGGCAGGAGGGGCAGCGCCAGGTGGCAACCCGCGGCCCGTCGATTACGTTGCTGGGGGGCATGCGACGACCATTATTCGGGGTGTCGGGTCAGTATACGGCGCGCGATCGCGCGTGCCCGCCCCCGCAAGGCCGGCTGCTGGCAGCGCCGGTCCCGTGACGAGCCCCCTTTTCAAGCGGCGTGCCCGTCTCAGCCGTAGTAGTCCGGCTCGTTGCCGGGGCGCCACTTGATGTTGCAGCCGAGGCTCGGATGCTGCGGCTCGGGCGCCGGCTGGCCGGCGAGCAGGGCGTCGCTGGCCGCGCGGAGGTCACGGCCGGTCACTGGCGTGTCGGAACCCGGGCGCGTCTCGTCGAACTGCCCACGGTAGAACAGCTTGCGGTCGGCATCGAACAGGTAGAGGTCCGGGGTGCAGGCGGCGTGGTAGGCCCTGGCGACGGACTGGTCCTCGTCCAGGCAGTAGGGGAAGTTGTAGCCGAAGCGGCGGGCATCATCCTTCATCTTGTCCGGCGCGTCGTCCGGCACGGCCTGGATGTCGTTGGAGTTGATCGCGATCACCGCGATGCCCTTGTTCGAGTATTCGCGGCCGTAGCGGGCGAATTCGTGACGGATCAGCTGCACAAACGGGCAGTGATTGCAGATGAAGGCAATCATGTAGCCTTTCGCATCGGGAAAGCTGTCGAGGCTGATGGTCTCGCCGGATACCACGTCCGGCAGGGAGAAGTTCGGTGCCTCGGTGCCGAGTTCGATCATCTGCGAGGGGGTGCGGGCCATGACTGCTCCAGTAGTCGGATTTGCGACAATTATACGGCGTTGGCCGGGGATGCTTGAAACCTTCCGCACGCGCCAGCACTCTTTCGAATAATACCTGAGCAATGGAGTAGGGAATATGGGCTGGGTGACCGGTGTCGTACAGGAGCGGAAGCAGTGGACGGATCGCCTGTTCTCGCTGCGCGTGGATGCCGAGGTCGAACCGTTCAAGGCGGGGCAGTTCAATCGCCTGCGCCTGGAGATCGACGGGGAGATGGTCGGCCGGCCGTATTCCTACGTGAACGCCCCGGACGAACGCCCGCTGGATTTCTACCTGATCACCGTGCCGGATGGTCCGCTGTCCAACCGCCTGGTGCAGCTGGAGCCGGGTGATACGGTGGAGTTGATGCCGCGCGCGACGGGCTTCTTTACCCTCGACGAGTTACCGGACAGGCGTGACCTGTGGCTGCTCTCCACCGGTACCGCGCTGGGGCCGTTCCTGTCCATGCTGAAGACGGATGCCCCCTGGGAGCGCTTCGAGAACATCCGCCTGGTCCACGCGGTTCGCCAGGTGGAGGAGCTTACCTATCAGGACACGATCCGGCAGTTCCAGGAACGTGACCCGAAGCAGTTCCAGTACATTCCGTTTGTCAGCCGCGAGCCGTTCCCGGGCGGGCTCGAGGGCCGTGTACCGGCCGCGATCGCCGAGGGCCGCCTGGAGCATCACGCGGGCCTGAAGATCACGCCGGAGCACTCCCAGGTGATGCTGTGCGGCAACCCGGCCATGGTGCAGGACACCACCGCCATCCTGAAGGAGCGCGGGCTGGAGAAGAACCGCCGGCGCAAGCCGGGGCAGATCACGACCGAGAATTACTGGTAGGCCCCCGGATATGTAGGAGCGTGCTTGCACGCGAAGCCCCTGCCAAAGTCGGAAGTGGGCAGGGGCTTCGCGTGCAAGCACGCTCCTACGAGTATCAAGCCCCCGGGGCGGGCCCCGGTTCTAGTCCAGCAGGTTCGCCGACCAGGCGCGGATCAGGCCGGCGACGTAGCGGGTGTGTTCCGGGCGCGAGAGCAGGTGGTCGGTCTGGTGCAGGGCGACGAAGCTCTTGGGGTGGTGGGCCTGCTGGAAGATCTTGCGGGCGTGATCGACGCTGACCACGGTGTCGCCCGGTGCGTGCAGCAGGAGGAGCGGCTGCTTCAGGGTCTCCAGGGCGTGGTCCAGGGTCGGTTCCTCGATCGAATCGATGAAGGCGCGACCGATCTCCACCGGTCGCCCGCCGATATTGATGCGCGCGCAGCCCTCGCGCCGGATTTCGTCGGCGGTGTCGCCGAACAGGTGGGCGACATGTCCGGGCCGGCTGGGGGCAGCGATGGTCACGATGCCGTCGAGCGACTCGCGCTGAGCGCCGACATAAATCGCCATGGCACCGCCGAAGCTGTGGCCGATCAGCAGGTTGGTATGCCGCCCTGTGTGGGTTTCCAGCGCCTCGATGGCGGAGTGCAGGTCCTCGCAATAGCTCTCCAGCGTACTGTCGCGGAATTCGCCTTGCGAGTCGCCCAGCCCCATGAAGTCGAAGCGCAGCGTGGCGATACCCTCCTCGGCGAGCGCGCGTGCCAGTCGCACCGTGGCGGGGAAATCCTTGGAGCAGGCGAAGCAGTGCGCAATGCAGGCCTGGCCGCGGATGGCCTCCGCCTCGGGCGCGACGACCACGCCGCCCAGCCGGGTGCCGCGCGGGGTCTGGATGGTGAGCGACGTGTTGTGAACCGCCATCGGGTAGGCTCCGGTAACAAGGGAGGGCTGGCTATGGTCCCGCCGGGGACGGTCTGCGATCATACGGGTTTGATGATCCGAATGGCCACGCGGGGAGTCCCCCGGTACACGGCCACCACTTCACGGGACCACTGGGGGCCGGCTTGGAAACCGAGAGTCAGATTCGCGCACGCCTGGCCGAGCTGGAGGCCGAGCACCGGGCCCTGGATTCCGCGATCGGCGTGATGCACGAGCAGGCCGCGCCGGACATCTTTGCCATCCAGCGCCTGAAGAAGCGCAAGCTGCAGCTCAAGGACGCCATCCAGCGTCTGCGCAGCCGCCTGATCCCCGACCTCAACGCCTGAACCGTCTTGATTCACCACGAAGTACACGGGGACACGCAGGAGAGAAAAGCGCCTGACAGGAAGATTAGAAGACGCGAAGAAAGGCAAGGCTATTGGTCTTGGGTCAAGATCGATCTGGTAAGCGTTCACCCGTCGGTCGGGTCTGGGGCTCACGACCAGCCGCAAAACAATCTGTTTTTCTTCCGCTCTTCCATCCTTCCTGTTAACCGATCTTGAACTTGCATTTCCTCGCGCGCTTCGTGGTGAGCAAAAAAAACGGCGCCCGGAGGCGCCGTTCGAGTGTGTTCCGTACAGGAACGCCGGGGACTAGCCCCAGATGTCGTTGGTGATGCCGGCGTACCAGGCCCGGGTGTATTCCGCCTCGCGGCGGCGGAAGCTGGAGCTGGCACCCGACGGGCTGACGCCGCCGGCACCGGATACCCCGGCCATCGCGCCGTCCTGGTACTGGTAGACCGCGGCCACGCTGATTGCGTAGTCCGGGGTGACCAGGCTGTAGCAGGTGTTGGCGGAGGAGGGGTTGATCGGCTCCTGACCCGAGACCTCGCGCACGATGGCGGCGGCCACGATCTTGCCCTGGTTGTTGGCCGAGTGGCCGGACTTCGGCATGGCGCCGGCCACGCTGGCATCCCCCAGGACGTAGATGTTGTCGTCCATCTCCGACTTGAAGGTCAGCTGGTCGACCGGCACCCAGCCTTCGTCGTTGGTCAGGCCCACGTCATGGGCGATCTGACCGGCACGCTGGGCCGGGATGAAGTTCAGCACGTCGGCGCGGACGCGTTCGAAACCGCTGTCGGCCAGTACGGTCATGTTGGAGACGTCGATCTCCTCGGCGCGACCGCCATCGGAACCGGCGCGCCACTCGATCATGTCGCCGTAGTGTTCGGCCCAGCCTTCCTCGAACAGGCCCTGCTTGGAGAAGCCATCCTTCGGATCGAGGATGATGATCTTGGAACGCGGCTTTTCCTGCTTGAAGTAGTTCGCGACCAGCGATACCCGTTCGTACGGCCCCGGCGGGCAGCGGAACGGGTTGGGCGGAGCGACCATGACGAACACGCCGCCGTTCGGCATGTCGCGCAGCTGGGAGCGCAGCAGCTCGGTCTGCGAGCCGGCTTTCCATGCGTGCGGGATCCGGTCGGCATCGGACTCGGAGATGCCTGGCATGTCGTCGTAGCGGAAGTCGATGCCCGGGGACATCACGAGCTTGTCGTAGCTCACGCGGTCGCCTCCGCTCAGGCGCACGCTGCGCGCGTCGGCGTCCACCGCGGTGACCCGGTCCTCGATGATTTCGATGCCGTAGTCGTCGCGCAGGGTGTCGTAGCCGTGGGCAATGTCGTCCATGCCGGCGAAGCCGCCGATCACCCAGTTACTGCCGTAGCAGGTGTAGTAGGTGGCGTTCGGCTCGATCAGCGTGACTCGCATGTTGGGCGAGAACTGCTTGATGTACTTCGCGGCGGTGGCACCGCCGGAGCCGCCGCCGACGACGACCACATGGGCCTTGTCGGCTCCCCGCATGCCGTTGGCGGCGCAGCCGATACCGGTGAAGGCCGCGGCACTACTGATGCCGGCGACCTTCAGGAAATTGCGTCGAGTAAAGTCTTGCATAATTGGATTCCCCCTGATCAGAAGCGGCTGAAGTAGCCGGCCATCGCTTCCATTTCCTCGTCGGTGTAGCCCTTGGCGTGACGATCCATGATCGTCGCGTCGCGGTCCCCGTCGCGGAATGCCTTCATCTGGCTCACGATGACGTCAGCGGGAATGCGGTTCAGGTCAGGAACCCCGCTGTCAGCAGCGGCTGCGTTGTGACAGGCCTTGCAGGAGGCGGCCATCAGCTGGCCCCGGGTGATTTCGTCGTCGGCGAGGGCCTGGGTAGCAGTGCCCGCCATCGCCAGAGAGGCGGCAAGCCCCACCAGGTACAAATGCGATTTCTTCATTGAAACGGACTCCTCCGTTAGAAGTGGCTTTTTGCGAGCGACAGCTGTGACGTACTGCCTTCATCCTTTGGCCCGGTGTGATGATCCGGGTTGTGATTCGCGCCATCGGGTTCGAGCCCGATAGTTGCGCCTGATCGCGAAAACGAACGATCATGCAGACCGTATAGCACAGAAAAAACGCCTTTTCGATACATTGCAAAGGCAACTGCGGTCAGGAGGAGTGCCATGACAGGGGAACGACGGCGTCATCCACGGATCCCGATGACGGTCGAGGTTGTGGCCGAGTGCGAGAGCGGGGACAAGGTCACCCTTACCACCAACGACATCTCCGGCGGCGGGGCCTTCCTGGAGTGGGACGATCCGGAAAACGCCTGCGTGGGACATCTGATGAAGCTCGCCTCGGACGACGAGTTGATGCTGCAGGTGTTCGGCGTGCTGGGTGATGGCGGTGAGGCGCCGCGGGTGAAGGCCCAGGTGGTGCGGGTGATGGATGGCGGCATCGCGGTGCGTTTCGACCCCGAGGAACTGGAATAGGCAGGCGACTGCCCCGAGCGCGCGTTACGCCTCGCGCTCGATCTGTTCCAGGCCTGCGGCCCACTCGTCGGCGATCAGCGGATTGGTCAGCAACCAGTGCACGGTGTCCGGGCTCCAGTCGTCGCGCGCCTCCTGCAGCGCCGTATCCCAGTCCGTGACCGCGTAATCCCCGCGCCCGACGCCACTGAGCGCCTGCAGCTCCGCCTGCTGTTCGGGGCCCAGGTCGCGTAGCGTACCCTCGAGTTCCTGCAGGGTCAGGTCGCTGGCGTGGTCGGCCAGCACCTGCAGGGCCCAGTCGTCGTCGCTGCCTTCGGCCCCGGTGTCCGGGAAGACCACATCCTCCTTGGCGTGGAATTCCCGTGCGGCCTGGATTAGTCGTTCCATGGTCTCGCCGGTGATGCCAAGGGAGACGGTCATCGTCGGGGGCTAGTGGGACGGGGTCCGCTCCTGGGCGAGGACCCAGGGCGCGGCCACGATGGCGGTGAAGATCGGATCGTTCGCGGCCCAGCGGCGGGCATCGTCATCCGAGGCGCGCGCGACCTGGTCATTGGCCAGCCATTCGCTCACCTGTTGGGTGGCGTCATCGCGGAAGGCGCGGGCCACCTCGATCAGGTCCAGTTCCGGCGCCACGCGGATCACCACGCCGCGGGCAAAATGCGGCATGAGTTCCTTCCACGGCAGTGGGCCGGCCTCTTCTTCCAGCGGGATTTCGGGTTGTTCGGCAGGGGCGTCGTGCATGACGGTTCCGGTCGGTTTCAGATATCGTTCAGGCTAGGCCGATACCCTTGCATCTTCAAGACCTTTCCACGCAAATGCCCGGAGGATGCGCCGACATGCGACCTACGCCGGATCTGCAGCCCGGACACCGCGTGTGGCACCTGATGCGGCCCCGCACGGGCCCCGTGCTGGTGCTGGCCACGCTGCTGTTTGTCGCGCTCCCGGCCCAGGGCCAGTTCAACACCGATGACCCCGAGGCCGCCGTCTGGGATCTGGACGAGGCCGTCGCCCAGATCGAGGCGCATTACCCCGGCCGGGTGCTGCATGCCCGCGAGGACGTGAGCCGCTACGGGGCGCGCCTGTTCGTGATCCGCATCCTGACCAACGACCAGCAGGTGCGTACCCTGCGCATCGAGGAAGGTACTGAAGTGGAGCTCCCGGAATGAACCTGCGCGTGGTACTGATCGAGGATGACGTCGCCCTGCGCAACCAGATCGGCGAGGAGCTGGACCGCAGCGGCTGTCGCGTGGATACCGCCTCGGATGGCGAGACCGGGCTGTACCTGCTGACCGAGTACCACTGCGATATCGCCGTGGTGGATCTCGGCCTGCCGGGCATGGACGGGCTCGACGTGATCCGCAAGGCGCGCGAATCGAAGCCGCGCCTGCCCATCCTGATCCTGACCGCGCGCGATCGCTGGCAGGACAAGGTCGAGGGCCTGGAGGCCGGTGCCGACGATTACCTGGCCAAGCCGTTCCATATCCAGGAGCTCCTGGCCCGGCTACGTGCCCTGGCACGGCGCAGCCTGCAGTCCGGCCAGGAGCGTCTCCACTTCGGTCCGCTGGTGATCGACACTGCCGGCGACGAGGTCTGGCTGAACGGCGAACCGGTGACCCTGACCACGTTCGAGTACCGCCTGCTGATGACCCTGGTCCGCCAGCCCGGCCGGGTGCTCAGCAAGGACGCGCTGGCGGATTACCTCTACGATCACGACGAGGATCGCGAGAGCAACGTGATCGAGGTGCTCATCGGGCGCCTGCGGCGCAAGCTGGATGCCGACGGCAGCCTGGGCCTGATCGAGACCCTGCGCGGGCGTGGCTACCGCTTCGCCCGCGAACCCGACGCCGCGCCGGAAAACGAGTCGGACAGCGCCCGATGAGTCGCCGCGAGGCCGCCCGGTCCGCATGAGAGCGGTCCTGCGCCAGCTGCGCGGCAGCCTGGTCCTGCGGCTGGCGGGTGTCACGGCAGTCACCGTCCTGATCTTCTCGCTGCTGACGGCCTGGGTGCTGGAGGCGGGGTTTCGCGACAACGCCGCGGATGCCGTGGAAACGCGGCTGGAGGCCCAGGTCCTGTTGTTGATGGGGCTGGCCGAGGTCATCGGGCCGGCCGATGTCCGGGTCCCCGAGATGCTCCCGGAGAGCCGCCTGCAGCTTCCGGTCAGCGGCCTCTATGCCCGCATCCTCGGCGAGGAGGGCCAGACCCTTTGGCGTTCGCCATCGGCCGTCGGGGTCTCGCTGCGCGACTGGTCGGAAGACGAGTACTTCAGTTTCAGCCTGCCGGTGCAATGGGAGCTGGAAGGGGACCAGGTGGGCCTCACCTTCCAGATGCTGGAGGACCGCGAGGCCTTCAACGAGCAGGTCGAGCAGTACCGCACCAGCCTGTGGCAGGGGCTGGGCGCGATGACCCTGTCGATGATCCTGGTGCTGTCCCTGGCGCTGTGGTTCTGGGGGCTGCGCCCGCTGCGCCAGGTCAGGCGCGACCTGGACGCCCTGCGCCACGGCGATCATGCCCGCCTGGCCGGGGACTACCCCACCGAGGTTCGCGCCCTGACCGGCAGCATCAACGACCTGGTCGAGTTCGAGCGGGCGCGCCTGGCGCGCCAGCAGAATGCCCTGGCGGACCTGGCCCACAGCCTGAAGACCCCGATCTCCGCGCTGCGCCTGAATCTCGAGAGTAGTCGCCCGGACACCGACGACATGCAGCGCCAGGTGGATCGGCTGCAGGGCATCGTCCAGCACCAGCTCAATCAGGCCCAACGGCTCGGCCCGGCTCCGTTCCAGGCCGCCGAGCCGCTGGCGCCGATCATCGAACGGACGGGACAGGCGCTGGGCCGGCTCGCGGCGCAGGAGGGGGTGGCGCTGGAGACCGATCTGGCCCCGGGCTGCGCGCTGCGCATGGACAGTGGCGCGATATTCGAGCTCCTCGGCAACACCCTGGATAACGCCATTCGCCATGCGACCACGCGGGTCCGCGTGACCACCCGCTGCCAGCCGGGCGAGGTGATGCTGATCATCGACGATGATGGCTCCGGCATTCCGCCGGCCGACCGCGCCCGGGTGCTGGAGCGCGGCCAGCGCGCGGATACCCGCGGTGGCCAGGATGACGGCCCAGGCGAGGGGCAGGGCCTGGGACTCAGCATCATCCACACGCTGGTCACGGACCACGGCGGGACGCTGTTCATCGAGCAGGCCCCGGAGCTCCATGGCGCGCGCATCCGCATGGTGTTCTCCGCGTCCTGAAGACAGTGCGGACGGAGTCGGGGCTCTCCCTTGATGCGTTTCGCGGTGCTCAACGCATCCTACGAGGATCCCTAATGGCACCCCGCCGCTTGGCATCGTGCACCGTAGGATGTGTTGAGCGTAGCGAAACGCATCGACCAGGGTGTGTCGCTCCCCAAACCCTTCGAAGTCAGAGCGTCAGGCCGTCCAGCGGCATCGCCGGGGGCTCGTCGAGCACGCTGTCGCGCACCAGCGCCGCGGCGCCGCAGGCGAAGGTCCAGCCGAGGTGGCCGGAGCCCGTGTTGAGGTAAAGCCCGGGCACCGCGGTGGGTCCGAGGATCGGGGTCCCGCGCGCGCTCATCGGACGCAGGCCGGTCCACGGCGCCATCGCCCCGGCGTCGAAGGCCCGGGGCAGGCCCGTCAGCGTGCGCCCGCACTGGTCGAGTACGTTGGCCGCGCGCGCGGTGTTCAGATGGCGGTCGCGGCCGGCGAATTCCGCGGTGCCCGCCAGGCGCAGTCGGTGGCCCAGCGGCGTCATCACGACCTTGTTGGCATCGTCGATGATCGGCAGGTTGAGGTGGCAGTCGGGATTCATCGGCAGGGTTAGCGAGTAGCCCTTCACCGGCGCCACCGGAAGGCGCAGGCCCAGCGGGTGCAGCAGGTCGGGGGCGTGATAGCCGTTGGCCACCACGCAGGCATCCGCCGCGATGGGCCCCTCGGAGGTCTCCACCGCGTTGATCCGGCCCTGGTGGGTGCGCAGGCGCCGGACCGTGACGTTCGGGTAGTAACGGATCCCGCGGCGCTGGCCGATCGTCAGCAGCTGCTCGGTGAACCGGGCGGCGTCACCGATGGCATCACCCGGGAAGAACAGCCCGCCGCACAGGCGGTCGCGCACCGGCGCCAGCGCCGGTTCCTCGGCGACGATTCGCTCCACATCCCAGTTCTCGAAGCGGACGTCTTCGTCGCGCATCGACTCGCTGGCCGCGCGATTGTGAGCCTGGCTGGCGGGGTCCTGGAAGAGCTTCAGGATGCCGCAGCGGCGAAAGTCGAACGCCAGCCCCTCCGAGGCCAGTTCCCCTTGCAGGCGATCGATCTCCCTGAGCGAAAAGGCGGCCAGGCGCGCATTCAGGCGGGTGTGCTGCTCGAACAGCGAACGGCGGCTGTGCCACAGGAAACGCAGCCCCCAACCGGTCAGCCCCGGCAGGGCGTGCGGGCGCAGCAGCAGCGGCGATTCCGTGTGGCCCAGAAAGCGCAGAAGGTCCAGGCCCACGCCGGGCGTGTTCCAGGGTTCGGCGTGGCTCGCGTGGAGCATGCCGCCGTTGGCCTGGCTGGAGCCGGTCGCCGGGGCGGGGCCGGCATCGACCAGCACCACCTCGGCTCCGGCCTCCTGCAGGTACCATGCGGTGGTGACGCCGATCACTCCGGCCCCGATTACGACTACGCGCATCCGTTGCTTCCCCTATCAAACCGATTCATGTGCCACTGGCCAGTTGTTGGATCAGTGTCGCGTATTCGCGTTCCAGGCGTTTGGGGGAGACTTTCTCGCGCGTGCCCAGCTCCTGGGCGAACTGCGAGACCCGGAATTCCTCGATACGGTAGCGAAAGGCCAGGACACCCGGATGGTCCGGTGCCCGTTCGACCAGCTCCTGCGCCTGCTGCCACAGGGGTTCCACGGCGACGCGCCGGGCGCGGTCCTTGTCGGGCGCCTGGGTCAGACGTTCCAGGCGTTTCTCGATCGCCTCCAGATAGCGCGGCAGCTCCGGCAGCACGTCGTGCGGGATGCGCAGCAGGAAGTCGGCCGGCACCAGGGCGTCGAGCTGCCCGCGGATGTCGCGTGCGGCCTCGATCCAGGACAGCGGCAGATCGCCCTGCAGGCGGGTGCGCAGGTCGTGCCAGCGGCGCAGGATCTCGGCGGTCAGGCGCGAGAGCTCCATCACCGTGGGCGAGAAGCCGGGCAGCGCTTCGTCCAGCCGCCGGGCGAACGCCTCGGCGTCACGCGGCCAGGGCTCGGCCAGGAACGCGCGGTCGGCGGCGGCCTCCAGGATCTGGTCGCGCAGGGCCTCGCAACTGCCCAGCGTCGAGTAGTTCAGGCAGGCACGTTCGATCTCCGGGAGCTGGCGGCGCAGGTCGCGCGCGGTCTTGCGCGCGCCGAGCAGGAACAGCCGGCGCAGGCCCGCGCGGTGGGCGCGCTCGGCCTTCGCGGGGTCGGGCTCCAGCTCCAGCGAGACGGAGTCGCCGCGGTCGACCAGGATCGGAAAGGCCCGCAGTTGCGCCCCCTGGTGGTCGAACTCGACGCTCTCCGGCAGGGCGCCGAAGTCCCATTCGGTGATGCCCTCGCGGGTGACCTCGTCGGGACGGCTGGCGTCGAAGTGGGCCTCGGCGCTGTCGCCCAGCTGGCGCTTCAGCGCGGCCAGGTCGCGGCCGCTGGCCTGCTCGTTGCCCTCTGGGTCGAGGATGCGGAAGCGCATCACCAGGTGCGGCTCCAGCGCCTCCGGGCGCCAGGCGTCCAGCGGGATCTCGGTGCCGGTCGTGGCGCGCAGGGCCTCGGCCAGCGCCGGGATCAGCGGGCCCTGGCGGTGTTCGATGCGCTCCAGGGTGGCCTGCGCGAAGTCCGGGGCGGGCACGAACTGGCGGCGCAGGCCCTTGGGCAGGCTGCGCAGCAGCGCGGTCACGCGTTCTTCCAGCAGCCCCGGGACCAGCCAGTCGCCCAGCCAGTCGGGCACCGCGTTCAGCGCGGCAATGGGGATGGTGACGGTCACGCCGTCGTCCGGCTGACCCGGTTCGAAGCGGTAGGCGAGTGGCAGGCGCAGGCCCTCGATCTCCAGGTGGTCGGGATAGGCCCCCTGGGGGAGCGCGGTGTCCGGCTCGTTCAGCAGCTCCGCACGGTCGATCCGCAGGGCGTCGGGGTTTTGCTTCTCGGCCTTGCGCGCCCAGGTCTCGAAGCGCGTGCCGTCGGTGATCTCGGCCGGCAGGCGGGCGTCGTAGAAATCGAACAGCCGGTCTTCCTCCACCAGCAGGTCACGGCGGCGCCCGCGCGCCTCCTGCTCGGCGATCTCGGCAACCGCCGCGCGGTTGGCCTGCACGCCCTTCGAGCGGGTGCGCAGCTCGCCGCCGACCAGCCCCTCGCGGATCAGGATGCGCCGTGCCTCGGCCGGGTCGTGTCTGGCGAAGTCCACCGGCTTCTTCGGCGCCACGACGAGGCCGTAGAGGGTGATGCGGTCGAAGGCCCCGACGCGTCCGCTGCGGCGCTGGAAGTGCGGCTCGAAGATGTGGTGCTTGAGCAGGTGCGGGGCAGCGGCCAGGATCCAGTCGGGCTCGATGCGGGCGTTGTCGCGGGCGTAGACGCGCGTGGTCTCGGCGATCTCCGCGCTCATCACCCAGGCCGGTTTCTTTTTCGCCAGTACCGAGCCGGGGTGGATCTGGAAGCGGCGGTTGCGCGCGCCGAGGTAGTCGCCGCGCTCGGTCTTCTGCCCGATCTGGCTGACCAGCCCGGTCAACAGGGCGCGGTGCACGGGCTCGGCGTCGGCGGGCTGGTGGTTCGGCTTCAGGTCCATCTCGCGGGCCAGGCGCAGGAGCTGCACGCGCAGCTCCTGCCATTCGCGCATGCGCAGGAAGTTCAGGAAGTGCTCGCGGCACCAGCGCTTCAGGGCATTCGAGCCGAGGTCCTCGCGCGCCGTGTGCCAGGCGTCCCACAGCCGCAGCATGCCCATGAAGTCGGAGCCCTCGACCTGGAATTCACGGTGGGCCTGGTCCGCCGCCTGGGTGGCCTCGGCCGGGCGCTCGCGCGGGTCCTGCAGCGACAGGAAGGCGGCGATAGTCGCGGTCTCGGTCACGCACTGATGGTCGGTTCCGGCCAGCAGCATCGCGCCGTGGCGTGGGTCGATGGGCATGCGCGCCAGCTGGCGGCCGCGTGGCGTGATGCGCCCGCGCGTGTCTACCGCACCCAGTTCTTCCAGCAGGCGATAGCCGTCCTTGACCAGGCGCGGGTCGGGCGGGTCGACGAACGGGAACTGTCGCGGCTGGCCGAGCTTCAGCGCGGCCATCTGCAGGATCACCGACGCGAGGTTGGAGCGCTGGATCTCCGGGTCGGTGAACGGCGGGCGCAGGTTGTAGTCGTCCTCCGCGAACAGCCGGATGCAGATGCCCGGGCCCAGGCGGCCGCAGCGCCCGGCGCGCTGGTCGCAGGCGGCCTGCGAGATTGGCTCGAGGCTCAGTCGCTGCACCCGCGAGCGCCAGGAATAGCGCGAGACGCGGGCCAGCCCCGAGTCGATCACGAAGCGGATGCCGGGCACGGTCAGCGCGGTCTCGGCGACATTGGTCGCGAGCACGATGCGCCGCCCGGCGTGGGACTGGAACACGCGCGCCTGCTCGCGAGCGGACAGCCGCGCGTACAGCGCCAGGACCTCGGTGTCGGCGCGTACCTGGCCGCGCAGGGCCTTGTGGGCGTCGCGGATCTCGCGCTCGCCGGGCAGGAACACCAGGATGTCGCCGGGGCCGGCGCGTTCGCATTCCGCCACCGCGTCGCGGATGCCGTCGAACAGGTCGCGTTCGCCGCGTTCTGTGGATTCGTCCTCGCCGGCGTCTTCGGGCTCGATCGGACGGTAGCGCAGCTCCACCGGGTAGGTGCGCCCGGCCACGGTCAGGATCGGCGCGTCGTCAAAGAACTGGGACAGGCGCTCCGGATCCAGCGTGGCCGAGGTGATGATGATGCGCAGTTCGGGGCGCTTGTGCGACAGGCGCTTGAGCACGCCCATCAGGAAGTCGATGTTCAGGCTGCGTTCGTGCGCCTCGTCGACGATCAGCGTGTCGTAGGCGCGCAGTTCCGGGTCGTGCGCCAGTTCCGCCAGCAGCATGCCGTCGGTCATCAGCTTGACCCAGTTGTTCGGTCCGGTCTGGTCGGAGAAACGCACCTTGCAGCCGACCGTGGAATCCCGGTCGCCGCCCAGCGTGGTGCCCAGTTCCTCGGCGATGCGGCTGGCCACCGAGCGTGCGGCGATCCGGCGCGGCTGGGTGTGGCCGATCAGCCCGGCCTCGCCGCGCCCGGCCTCCAGGCACAGCTTGGGCAGCTGGGTGGTCTTGCCGGAGCCGGTCTCGCCGCACAGCACGAGCACCGGGTGCTCGCGGATGGCGGTGACGATGCGCTCACGCTCGGCGTGGATCGGCAGGTCGCCGGCGTAGACGGGTTGCGGGCGCAGACGGGCGCGCTCGTCGCTGCCTGCCTGGGGGCCGGCTCCCTCGGTGGTGGCCAGGCGTTCGGCGAGGGAGCGGGCCATGCGGTCGCACGGCTGCCCGCGCTTCTGGCGCTGGCGGGCCCGGCGCAGGAGGTCCGCGAGATCCTTGCGTTCGCGGCCGGCAGGCAGCGCCTCGATACGGGCCGCGAGGGCGTCGAGATCCGGTGCGGGGGCCGGTTTCACGCTCAGCCCTGGTAGCGCAGACGCAGGGCCTCGATGTTCTCCGTGCGCAGACGCTCGAGTGCCTGGCGCACGCGGTCCTCGTCGCTGAACGGGCCGAGGTAGACCCGGTACCAGGTCTCGCCCTGGATCTCGACCTCGTGGACCTGCGGGTCGAGGCCGAGCAGGGTCAGGCGGGCCTTCATCTCGTCGGCCTGGGCAAAGCGCCGGAACGAGCCGGTCTGCAGGACGACCGGTTCCCCCTCGGCGGGCGACGCAGCCGGCGGTATGGACGGGGCGGGGGCGTCACGACCGGAATCCGGCACGCGGATCTCGTCCTCGGGCAGCAGCTCGTAGTAGCGGAACCGGGGTTCGTCGTCCGACGGGACGGTCTCGCGTTCCACGGGGGCCGGGGTCGGGGCGGCGGTCTCGGTTGCCGGGTCGCCGAACAGCGCGCCCAGGTCCGGCGAGCGGTCGGCGCCCTGCAGATACAGCACGGCGGCAATGCCCAGCCCGATCAGCAGACCGATCACCATCCATACCCAGCCGGGAATCGGCCGCGAGGCCTTCCGCGGGGCGGACTTGCGACGGGTCTTGCGCGCCTGGGCCATGGTCTACATCCGTTCCGGGGCGGTTACGCCCAGCAGGCGCAGGCCATTGTGCAGGACCTGCTTGGCGCCGGTCAGCAGTGCGAGGCGTGCGCCGATCACGGCGGCATCCTCCGCGTTCAGGAAGGGCACGGCGTTGTAGTAGGCGTGGAAGCCGGCGGCCAGCTCACGCAGGTACTGTGCGATCTGGTGCGGTTCGCAGGCCTCGGCCGCCGCCGCGATCACCTCGGGGAAGCGGTCCAGGCGATCCAGCAGGTCGTCTTCCTGCGGCTCGGTCAGGCGCGTGCTGAGGCCCTCCGCGTCGGCCGCGGCCGGGGCGTGCCCGCGCTCGGCGGCGGTGCGCAGCACGCTGGCGATGCGCGCGTGGGCGTACTGGATGTAGTACATCGGGTTGTCGTTGGACTGCGACTTGGCGAGGTCGAGGTCGAAGTCCAGGTGCTGGTCGCAGCGCCGCTGCACGTAGAAGAAGCGCGCGGCATCCGAGCCGACCTCGTCACGCAGTTCGCGCAGGGTCACGAACTGCCCGGCACGGGTGGACATCGGCAGGCGCTCGCCACCGCGGTAGAGGATCGCGAACTGCACCAGCAGTACGTCGAGGCGGTCGGCCTCCAGGCCCAGGGCCTGCAGGGCGGCGCGCACGCGCGGGACGTAGCCGTGGTGGTCAGCGCCCCAGATGTTGATGACGCGCTCGAAGCCGCGCTGGAACTTCTCGCGGTGGTAGGCGATGTCGGAGGCGAAGTAGGTGTAGTCGCCGTTCTCGCGGCGCACCACACGGTCCTTGTCGTCGCCGTAGTCGGTGGAGCGGAACCACAGGGCCCCGTCCTGCTCGTACAGCGCGCCGCGCGCCTGAAGATCCTCCACCGCGGCGTCGATCGCGCCGGAGTCGGCCAGGCTGCGTTCGGAGAACCAGCACTGGTACTCCACGCCGAACTCCCGCAGGTCGTCGCGGATGTCGTCGAGGATCGCGTTCAGGCCGCAGTCGAACACCTCGCGGTAGAGCGTCTCGCCCAGCAGCTCGCGGGCGCGGGCGATCACCGCGTCGATGAAGACCTCCTTGTCGCCGCCGTTGGGCTCGTCCGCCGGGAGATCGCGGGTGACGGCCTCGGCCGGGTGCACCGCCTTGTCGCCGACTTGCGCGGTCAGGGTGTCGGCGACCGGGTAGATGTAGTCGCCCCGGTAGCCATTGGCCGGGAACGGTACCTGTACGCCGTGCTGCTCCAGGTAGCGCAGCCAGACACTGGCGGCGAGGATGTTCATCTGCCGCCCGGCGTCGTTCACGTAGTACTCGCGAGTCACGTCGAAGCCGCAGAAATCCAGCAGGTCGGCGACGGTAGCGCCGAAGGCCGCGCCGCGGCCGTGACCCACATGCAGTGGCCCGGTGGGGTTGGCGGAGACGAACTCCACCTGCACCGGGCGTCCGCCGCCCACGCTGGAGCGGCCGAAGTCGTTGCCCTGGGTGGCGACACGGCCCAGCACCAGCGTGCGGGCATCCGCGGCCAGGCGGAAATTGATAAAACCGGGGCCCGCGATCTCGGTGGCGGCGAGGCCGGGCACCTCGGGCATGGCGGCGCACAGGGCCTCGGCCAGATCGCGCGGCTTCGATTTCGCCGGGCGTGCCAGTTGCATCGCGAGGTTGGCGGCGAAGTCGCCATGTTCGCGGTCGCGGGCACGCGTGACCTGTACCTCGACGCCGTGGTCGGCGGGTACGCGGCCCTCGGCCACCAGGGTCTCCAGTGCGGCCGCGAGGGCCTCGGTGAGGGTGTCTTTCAAGAGGGGCTCGATCCGTCGTGTAAAAAGGGCCGCATTCTAACCCGGAAGCGCGGGGCGTGCCGCCCCGGGACATCGACCGGGACCGGGGTCAGGCGAGCGAGACGGGGTCGATGTCGATGGCGATGCGGGTACCGCGTGGGAGGTCGTCGGCCTGCCAGGCGTGGCGTGCCCGGGCCAGACTCTGGTGCAGCGGGTTGCGGCGGGTGGACTGCAGCAGGATCTGTTCACGGAAGCGGCGATTGACCCGGTGGCGGGGCGCCGGGGCCGGGCCGAGCACGCGCAGGCCCTCGGTGGCCGCGTTGCGCAGGTGGGTGGCGATACGCTCGGCATGACGGCGGGTGGTCTCGGCATCGCCGGCTTCGACCCGGACCAGCGCCAGGTGGCCGTGGGGCGGCATCCCGGCCGCCTCGCGCTCCTCCAGCAGGGGCGCGACCATGGCCGGGTAGTCGGCGGCGTTCAGGCCGCGGATCAGGGGGTGGTCCGGGTGGCCGGTCTGCAACAGGACACGGCCGCCGCCGGAGCCACGGCCGGCGCGTCCGGCGGCCTGCACGATCAGCTGGAGGGTGTTTTCGGTCGCGCGCAGGTCGACGCTGAACAGGCCCTGGTCGACATCGATCACGCCGACCAGGCCGACCTGCGGGAAGTCGTGGCCCTTGGCCAGCATCTGGGTGCCGACGACGATGGCGGCATCCAGTCGGCGGATGCGGTCCAGCGCCTCCTCCAGTGCGCCCTTGTGGCGGATGCTGTCGCGGTCCAGGCGGATCAGGGGAATGCCGGGGAAGTGCCGCGCCAGGGCCTGTTCCAGACGCTGGGTGCCGAGGCCGCGCTGAGCGAGCGGTTCGGCGCATTCCGGACAGCGTTCGGGCCGCAGTTCGTGGTGGCCGCACAGGTGACACACCGCGCGTGGGTTGTGGGCGTGGATGGTCAGGCGCGCATCGCAGTCGGGGCATTCGGCCACCCAGCCACAGGCGTCGCAGGCCAGCACGCGGGCAAAGCCGCGCCGGTTCAGCAGCAAGAAGCACTGGTGGCCGGCGGCCAGGGTCTGCTGCATGGCATCCAGCAGCGGGTCGGTCAGGCCTTCGTCCGGGGCATGCACTCGGGTGTCGACGGTCTCGACGGTGGGCGGGTGAGTCCCGTCCGGGCGCGTGGTCAGGCGGGCGTGGCCGTAGCGCCCGGTGGTGGCGGCGTGCAGGCTCTCCAGGGTCGGCGTGGCCGAGCCCAGGACGACCGCGGCCTGTTCCAGCTGCCCGCGCTTGATGGCCAGGTCACGGGCGTTGTAGCGAAACCCGTCCTGCTGCTTGAAGGCGCTGTCGTGTTCCTCGTCGACGATGATCAGGCCGAGGTCGGGCAGGGGCGTGAACAGTGCGGAACGGGTGCCGACCACGATGCGGCGTTGCCCCCGGCGGGCGGCCTCCCAGGCGCGCAGGCGCTCGCCCTCGGCCAGGCCGGAGTGGAGCAGCGCGACCTGGCCGGGGAAGCGCTGCTGGATGCGCGCGCTGAGCTGTGGCGTCAGGGCGATCTCGGGGATCAGGAACAGGACCGCGTGGCCGTGTGCCAGGACGCGTTCGGCCATCTGCAGGTAGACCTCGGTCTTGCCGCTGCCGGTTACGCCCTCCAGCAGCAGCGGTGCGCTGGTTCCCGACGCGAGGGCGTCGACGGCGGCGCGCTGGTCGGGGGTCAGTGCGTGGTCGCTGATGTTGGGCGGCGGGGGGTGTTCGGGGTCGGGCGTAGTCGCCTCGAGCCAGCCGCGTTGTGCCAGGGCGTGCAGCTCGCGCGGGGCGAGTTGCAGTCCGGTGGCGGCGGCCAGCGTGGCGCGGTCCAGTGCCGCTGCGGCGTTTTCGTTTCCCAGTGTCCGAAGGACGGCCTGCTGGCGTCTTCCGCGCGCGTCGCCATCGGCCAGCGCCCGGGCGCCCTCGGGCGTCTTGCGCCACAGCGTCTCCGGCGTGAGGGCTGGCAGCGGGTCCCCGTGCCGGACGGCCGGGGGGAGCGCGCCCAGCAGCGCCTCGCCCAGAGGGTGGTGGTAGTAACGGGCGCCGAACTGCAGGAGTTCCAGCAGGCGCGTCCCCAGAAGCGGCTCGGCCTCGGGGGCCTCGAGGATGGCTCGCAGCCGGCCGGACGGTACCTCGCTGGTGGAGGCTAGTTCGACGACCACCCCGATGGTGGTCCCGCGGCCGAAGGGCACACGGACCCGCTGCCCCGGTGCGAGCGACAGGGCGTCGGGAATGCGGTAGTCGAACAGCCGGTCCAGGGGGCGATCCAGCGCGATACGGGCGATTCGGGGCGCGGCAGGCATGCGCACAGTCTACTGTGTCGGGCCCCGGGGAGGGGGAGTGGCCGCCGCGCTGCGGATGGGATGTGTTATCCACAAAAGCTGTGGATAACTCTGTGGGCGAAACGGTGAGAGTCGTCCTAAATGCTTGTTACTGCAGGGGGCGGCTTGGATTGGGCAAAAAGCGACCAAGCGATATTTATATAAAATAAACAGCAAGTTACGATACTTATGTGAGATGGGCTGCATGCTATGTGCGCTAACCGGGGTGCGATCGCGGCGCTTGTGGGTAGTATGTACAGAGGGTGTACAGATTTCCGCTCCCAGTCCCGTGTCCGGGCGTGTGTGTCAACCCGGTCCGCCGTCCCCGTAATGCGTGGTGAACCAACAAAAAAACCCGGCACCGCAATGCGGTTGGCCGGGTTTCGGTTGCGGGTCCCTTTGCGGTTCCCGCGGTTGGGTCGGGCCGACTAGCCGAGCGCCTTGACCGAGGCCACGAGTTCGGCGGCCACCTTCTGGCCGTCGCCGTACAGCATCTGGTTGTTGTCGGCGTAGAACAGGTGGTTCTCGATGCCCGAAAACCCGGAGCCCTTGCCGCGCTTGACGCAGATGACGTTCTTCGCCTGGTCGGCGTTCAGGATCGGCATGCCGTAGATCGGCGAGTCCGGGTTGGTCCGGGCCACCGGGTTCACGACGTCGTTCGCGCCGATCACCATCGCAACATCCGCGGTCTTGAACTCTTCGTTGATCTCGTCGAGGTCGAAGATGATGTCGTAGGGTACGCCGGCCTCGGCCAGCAGCACGTTCATGTGTCCGGGCATGCGGCCCGCGACCGGGTGGATCGCGAACTTCACGTCCACGCCGCGCTTCTGCAGCAGCTGGGTGAATTCCCAGATCTTGTGCTGCGCCTGCGCCACGGCCATGCCGTAGCCCGGCACGATGATCACCTTCTCGGCGTAGGCCATCATGATCCCGGCGTCGTTGGCCTGGATCTCCTTCATGGTGCCTTCGATCTCTTCTTCGGCACCGCCGCTGCCACCACCGAACTGGCTGAACAGGATGTTCTTGATCGGGCGGTTCATTGCCTTGGCCATCAGCTGCGTGAGCAGCGTGCCGGCCGCGCCGACGACGATACCGGCGATCATCAGCGCCGGGTTGTCGAGCACGATGCCCTTGAGGCCGACCGCGAGGCCGGTGAGGGCGTTGTACAGCGAGATGACCACCGGCATGTCGGCGCCGCCGATCGGCAGGGTCATCAGGACGCCGAAGGCGAGCGACAGGACGAAGAACAACAGCAGCGTGGCCGAGCCAATCTCGCCGCCGCCGGTCGCCAGCATGAAGCCGAGGATCACGGTGATGGCGAAGATGGCGATGTTCACCACCTGCTGGCCCGGGAAGTGGAAGGTCTTCTTCATCAGGCCCTGCAGCTTGGCGTAGGCCACCAGCGAGCCGGAGAAGGCGACCGAACCGATCAGCGAGCCGGTCGTGGCGATTGCCAGACCGGTGTTGCTGACGGTCTCCGGGGTGGCCTGCAGCAGGTAGATCGCGCCGATGCCGGCCGCGGCACCGCCGCCCATGCCGTTGTACAGCGCGATCATCTGCGGCATGTCGGTCATCGCGACCTTCTTGCCGCTCCACCATGCGAGGCCGCCACCGATGGCGATACCCAGGATGATCAGGGTGTAGTTCACGCCCCCGGAGACTTCCGGGTGCACGAAGGTGACGAGCGTGGCGATCACCATGCCCACGCCGGCCCAGATGATGCCCGGCCGCGCGGTGGTCGGCGAGGACATCTGCTTGAGGCCGACGATGAACAGTACCGCCGCCGCAAAATAGGCGAGGTTGATGATCATGCTCATGCGTTATCTCCCTTCTTGTCGTCCTTCTTGCTGGTCTTGAACATCTCCAGCATGCGTTCGGTGACGACGTAGCCACCCACGGCGTTGCCCGCGGCCAGGATCACGGCGACAAAGCCGATGGCCTGTTCCAGCGGGGTGGTGGCATGGCCGAGCGCGACCATGGTCCCGACCAGCACGATGCCGTGGACGAAGTTGGAACCGGACATCAGCGGGGTATGCAGGATGACCGGGACCTTGGAGATGATCTCGTAGCCGGTGAAGGCCGCGAGCATGAAGATGTACAGCGCGATAAAGCCTTCGATGATCATGAGTTCGCTCCCTTCAGGGCCTCGCGGGTGGCCTCGTGCACGATCTCGCCGTCGCGGGTCAGCACGCTCTTGGCGATGACCTCGTCATCCCAGTCGGGCTGGAACTCGCCGCCCTCGGCGATCATCGGCGTGAGGAAATTCAGCAGGTTCTTGGCGTACATCTCGGAGGCATGCAGCGGGACCTGCGAGGGCACGTTCAGCGGGGCATGGATGATCACGCCCTTTTGCCGGCTGGTCTTGCCCGGCTTGCTCAGTTCGCAGTTGCCGCCCCCCTCGGCCGCCAGGTCGATGATGACCGCGCCCGGCTTCATGCCCTCGACCATGGTCTTGGGGATCAGCTTGGGTGCGTCGCGCCCCGGGATCGCGGCCGTGGTGATCAGCACGTCGGCCTTGGCGATGTACTCGCCCAGCGCGTCCTGCTGCTGCTGTTTCTCTTCCGCGGTCAGTTCGCGGGCGTAGCCGCCCTCGCCTTCGGCGGAGACGCCGAGATCCAGAAACTTCGCGCCCAGCGACTCGACCTGCTCCTTGGTGGCGGAGCGCACGTCATAGGCCTCGACCATCGCGCCCAGACGCTTGGCCGTGGCGATCGCCTGCAGCCCGGCGACGCCGGCGCCGATCACGATCACCTTGGCCGGGCGGATGGTGCCGGCCGCGGTGGTCAGCATCGGGAAGAAGCGGCAGGACAGGTCGGACCCCATGATCGCGCCCTTGTAGCCGACCACGGCGGCCTGCGAGGACAGCACGTCCATGCTCTGGGCGCGCGAGATGCGCGGGATCAGCTCCATCGCGAAACTCAGGATCTTGCGCTCCTGCATCGCCTTGACCACGTCCGGGTTGCGGTGGGCGTGGAACAGGCTGACCACGGTCGAGCCCTCCGGCAGCTGGTTGATCTCCTCGACCGTCGGCGGCGCCACGCGGACCATCAGGTCCGACTGGCCGTAGGCGGTTTCGGTGTCGACCACGGTCGCCTTGTCATAGGCCGCGTCCGGGAAATGGGCGTCGGAACCGGCACCCTTCTCCAGCTGCACGGTGATGCCCATATCGCTGAACTTGGCCGCTACCGACGGATCCAGGGCCACGCGGCGCTCGCCGCTGGCGGACTCCTTGGGAACGGATAATTTGATTGCCATGCGCTCTCTCCCCGGGCCAAGCGCCCCCTATTCCCTGTGGGGCGATCAGCCGCGCTCGCGGGTGGTGAAATCGGATGCGGCCCGCACGAAACAGGCGAGCCGCACAAAAAACGACCCGCGAGTGTAGCGGATCCGGGCTCGTGCTTAAACCGTGTCCGCCGCTTGCGGGGGCTTGTTCCGGTCGGGCGAGCGTACGATACCTCGGGTCATGGCGTTGTAATTGCTTTGTTCCCGAAGGCTGTTTATTGTTTTTCGGGTAAAAGTGAAGGGGGCATGGATTTGTTCACTCGCACCCCGCGTGAGCAAATCCGTGTTTCCTTGAGACGGGACGGGTCATGTTGCCGAACGAGCATCAGGTCCTGCGCACGGATGCCGCGGGCATGCCGCTGGAGTGGATCGGCCTGGAGCAGGCCGTGCGCCTCTACTATACCGAGCAGGTGGCCTACACCTGTGGCAGCCCGCTTTATCGCATGCGCGGCGGCGTCAACGCCCGCACCGGGCTGCGGTCCAGGGTCGAGGTCAACTCGATCATCGCCACTCACGGCACCCGCCAGTCCCGCTTCAACGACTACATCCCCCCGCTCAACAACACCACCCTGTTCCGTCGCGACGCCCACCTGTGTCTCTACTGCGGCCATTCATTCGCGGAACGCGACCTGTCCCGGGACCATGTGACGCCGATCAGCCAGCATGGCGAGGACACCTGGACCAACGTGGTCACCGCCTGCAAGCGCTGCAACAATCACAAGGCCGGGTTCACGCCGGAAGAGGCGGGGATGCAACTGCTCGCCATCCCGTTCACCCCCACCCACGCGGAATACATCTTCCTCAAGGGCAAGCGCGTGCTGGCGGACCAGATGGAATTCCTGCAGGCACACTTCCCGCGTACCAGCCCGTTGCGGGGGCGTAGCGTCTGATCCGTCCCGGGCGCGCGCCCACTCGTGCCCGCGGGTATCCTTGGCGTGTGAACCAAAGCGACGCTCCGTGACTCCGACAGGGAGTCACCGTCCCCCATGCCTGCAAGGAGCCCCATGAAGTACTTCGGAGAAGCGGACTATCGCCACGGCCAGGCGCGCGGCGTCGGCGTCTTGCTGACCAATCTGGGTACGCCGGACGAGCCCACCGCGCCCGCCCTGCGCCGCTACCTGAAGGAATTCCTGTGGGATCCGCGCGTGGTCGAGGTCCCGCGCCCGATCTGGTGGCTGATCCTGAACGGCGTGATCCTGAACATTCGGCCCAAGCGCTCGGCGGCGAAATACGCAACGGTCTGGACGGACGAGGGCTCGCCGCTGCTGGCGATCTCGAAGCGCCAGGTCGAGGGCGTGCGCCGCCGCCTGGCCGAGCAGGCGGACGAGGATGTCCCGGTTGCCCTGGGCATGCGCTACGGTAATCCCTCCATCGCCGCCGGGCTGGATGAGTTGCGTCGCCAGGGCGTGCGCCGCGTGGTCGTCCTGCCGCTGTACCCGCAGTACTCGGCAAGCACGAATGGTTCCACATTCGATGCGGTGGCCGACGTGCTCAAGGGCTGGCGCTGGGTGCCGGACCTGCAGTTCATCGCCGCCTACGACGCCCAGCCCGGCTATATCGAGGCCCTGGCCAATAGCGTGCGCGAGCACTGGAAGGCGCACGGCCAGGCCGATCGCCTGGTGATGTCCTTCCACGGGATCCCCAAGCGCTACCTGCTGCAGGGCGACCCCTACCACTGCCTGTGCCATGCCACCGGGCACAAGCTCGCGCAGGCGCTGGGCCTGAACGACGATCAGTGGCAGGTCACCTTCCAGTCGCGGTTTGGCCGCGAGGAATGGCTGCAGCCCTACACCGACAAAACCATGGAGGCCTTGCCGGGGCAGGGCGTGCGGTCGGTGGACGTGATCTGCCCCGGCTTCTCCGCGGATTGTCTCGAAACCATCGAGGAAATCGGCGACGAGAACCGCGAGATCTTCCAGGAGGCCGGTGGCGAACGCTTCCACTACATCCCGGCGCTGAACGACCGCGCGGATCACCTCGACTTCCTGGCCGGGCTGCTGCATCAGCACCTGGCGCCGTGGCTCAATGATCCGGACAACGCCCCCGAGGCGCGCGCGGCCGCCCGCGAACGGGCGCTCGCGCTGGGCGCCAAACAGTAACGCGGCAATGGAACGACCCGTGATGGCCGAACGGGAGCCGGGCGAGATCGAGATCGGCGCCGTGATCGTTGGCGACGAACTCCTGAGCGGCAAGCGCCGCGACCGGCATCAGGCGCACCTGACCGAGGCATTGGCGGAAAAGGGCCTGGAGCTCGCCTGGCTCCGTATCGTCGGCGACAACGCCCGGTTGCTGACGCGGACCTTTCGCGAAACCGTGGCGAGCGGCGCCGAGGTGTTCAGCTTCGGCGGTATCGGCGCCACCCCGGACGACCGGACCCGCGCCTGTCTGACCGAGGCCCTGGGCCGGCCACTGGTGCCGCACCCGGAGTTCATGGCCATCCTCGAGGAGCGCTTCGGCGCCGAGGCCTGGCCGCATCGCGTGCGCATGGCGCAACTCCCCGAGGGTGCCAGCCTGATCCCCAATCCGGTCAATGGCATCCCCGGGTTCAGCTGCGAGCGCCACCACTGTGTCCCCGGCTTTCCGGCCATGGCCGAGCCGATGGCGCGCTGGATCCTGGAGCAGCGCTTCCCCGGGCGCGATGCGGCGGCCGGGTCGGTCGAGGAGACCCTGCGCCTGGAGAACGTCACCGAGAGCCGACTCGTCCCGGTGCTCGAGGCGATGGAGGCCGCGTTCCCCGACCTGCGCATCTCCTGCCTCCCGCGCATGGACCGCCAGGCCCCGCAGGTCGAACTGGGCCTGCGCGGCCCGCGCGCCCGCGTCACCGAGGCCCAGGCCGCCCTGCGCCAGCACCTGATCGCCAGCGGCTTCCTGACGCACTGAGCGAGCCGGGGAAGGACGCCCCGAAAGGGGCTTGCGGAGGGCTCGTTCCCGGCATATTGCTTCGGCAGGCACTTGCCTGCGTGCCGAAGCGGCGGTCCGAATGGGCGCCCCCTGCACGTGAATTTGCCTCTCCCGCCGCCCGAGTGGCCATCCCCCACCGAGATCGATCCGGCCTGCCTGCCGGGGCCGTCTGATGTTGCATTCCCCTGAGCCCGCGAGCCGGATGGCTGGCTGGATGCCCCGGCGCGCGATCAGTTGATCGTCCGGCCCGATTTCCTGCCCGCGGAGACGGTCGATGCCCTGTGCGACGAGGTGCGCGCGGTGCGGCTGGAGCAGGCGCGGATCGGGCGTGCCGGGGAGCGCCATCGCGGACGATCCAACCCGCATGCCCGCCTCGACCGCTTCTGAACGTTGGGCATCCATGCCACTCGATGCATGGTCCCGCAGACGGGATCGTTCAGGACGGGCGAAGCGACCGGCGTCTTCCTGTGACCTGTTTCAGGTTTCTCTGGTCTCCAGCGGTTTTTTACTCCATCGGGGCCAACTAACTGGCTACGCTGGCACTGGACGTTTCTGGCTAGAGGGAGACCGTGATGCACAAGATTGGCAATTTGACTCGTTTGGTGGGTTTGGGGATTGCGAGTGCGGGGCTCGTCGCTTGCGGTGGCGGTAGTAGCGGCGCCGGGGATAGTGGTGGCACCGGACAGATGAGCCTCGCCGTCACGGATGCCCCGGTGGATTCGGCCCTCGGGGTCGTGGTCCGCTTCACTCATGTCGAGCTGAAGCCCGAGGATGGAGAAAGCATCCTGATCGACGTCAGTGAAGAAGGGGAGCCCGTACGAGAGATCGACCTGCTGACTTTGCAGGGAGAGGCATTCGAGACCCTGTTCGAGAATGAGGAGGTTCCGGCGGGTGACTATGCGTGGCTTCGTTTCCATCTGGAAGAGAATGATGATCAGGCGAGCTTTCCGGGCTCCCAGGGCGATATCGCGACGACTTCGTACATCCAGTTCGATGGCTACAGCGATAACTTGATCATTCCGGGGGGTAATCAGGCCGGATTGCAACTCAGCAGCGGTTTTTCGGTGCCGGAAGACGGCCAGGTCTCCTTCACCGTGGACTTCGACCTGCGCAAGGCTATCAAGGAGGATTCGCGCGACGGCTTCCATCGCATGCGCCGATCGCTCCGGCTGGTCGACAACAGCAGCGTCGGTAGCATAACCGGTACGGTGGATCCGACTATTGTCCCGGGAGACAGGTGCGAAGAGCGCGAAGAGGGGTTGCGCGCCTGTCCAGGAGTCGCGGTCTATGTCTACGAGGATCATGATCGCGAGCCGCGCGATCTGCGCGATGACGAAGACGATGCGGTGACCACGGCGAACGTGTATTACCGCCATGTGGAGGCGACCGGTGACTGGGAGTACCGCTACACCGCTGGCTTCCTGGAGGCGGGCGATTACACGGTGGCGCTGACCTTCGAGGCGGGCGAGGACGATCCGGAAGAGGCCACTCCGATCGAGTTCGTCGATCAGGCCAACGCCGAAGTCGAGGCGGGTGAGACGACGGAAGTGAATTTCCCGGATAGCTAGGATCGGCGTCCGAGTGGGGCACGGCTTATCGGCCGCTGCCCTGCAGTAGGGGGAAGCCACAGGGGCGCTGGGTTCTCACTCGGCGCCCCCTTCTGTTGGTGGAGGTGAATCGGTCCCCGCGTCCCGGTGATCCCGTTCACCCCAGGCGCTGGGCAACGGGGCTACAGGGGGAAACCACCGTCCGAGAACGGCCGCCAGGCGATTCCGAAGTCGAGGCCGGTACGGTCGCGATCCACTCGGAAGGTCTCGCGGGCTCCATGTTGGGGCCAGGCCCCGCAGGCCTCGGCGCTGGCACAAATCCGGCCATCGCCCGCGATGTTGGTGCCGGCGACCACGCGATAATCCCCGGCGGGCACCCCTTCGAAGCGATAGCGGTAGGTCCCGAACTGGGGTTCCAGGGCCGTTTGCGCCACGACGCGATCGTCGCGGTCGAGCAGGAGTACATACACCCGTCCCACGGTATCGCGCTGTGGGTCGCGCTCGGCGACCCGGATGCCGACCGGAATATCGCGCGGGTCACCGCTGTCGGCGGTGATGCGCAGGCGAGATTCGTAGTCGCCCGGGCTCAGCGCATCGCGCTGTCCGTAGACGCGATAAAGCCCCAGGCCGTCTTCGTTGACGTCGTGCGGTTCCACGGTCACCCATGGTGCATACGTAGCGACGTCTTCAATCTGCAACGAGCCATCGCCTCCGTTGCGCAGCCGCAGATTCAGGCTCGTTCCGGTGAAGCCGAAGTTAAGGCTTTGTGGGGATGCCGAGATCCGGGGTGCCAGCTCTCCCGCGCCGGCCCGGGCCGCGATCTCCTGGACCGCCTGATGCGCGTCGATCTCGCCCCACCCGGTTTCCGGTTCCCAACCCGTGGGCCCCAGGTCCTTGGTGAGCGCGCCCGATTCGAGCAGCTCCAGCAGCAATCCCGGGGAGAGCTCCGGATTCACCGCGCGGCCCAGCGCAAGGACGCCGGAAACGACCGCTGTGGACATTGAAGTGCCCTGGAGGAATGCGTAGTCCGATTTCCCGGGGCCGAAGGTGCTCAGGATGGCGTCTTCGGAGCGGCCGTCTCGGATGAGACCGGTACCCCCGGGGGCCACCAGGTCCAGGCGAGAACCATAGTTGCTGTACCAGGCGCGTTCGGCGTTGCGATCCGTGGCGCCCGCTGCCAGTACCGATTCGTAGGCCGCGGGGTAGCCGACCGTGCTGGTTCCGTCGTTGCCCGAGGATGCGACCACCAGGATCCCGAGCTCGCGTACCTCCTGCAACAGTTCATCCGCCTCCGCGCTGTAGCCACCGCCCCCGAGGCTCAGGTTGATGATGTCGGCCGGCTTCTCGGGTACGGTGCCGGAGTCGTTCGGCAGGCCCGCGGCATAGCGAATTCCCTGTAGCGTGTCGTTCAGGGTCCCGGTCCCGTTCAGGGTCCAGACGGGGAGGATGTCCACCCCCCAGGAAATGCCGGCGACACCGAGAACGTTGTTGGTGGCCGCCCCGATGATCCCGGTGACGTGCGTACCATGCCAGGAACGTTCTTCATCACAGGTGCTGTCTGCCGGATCGCAGACAAACCGCTTTGTCGGGAACAGCCGGTCCGCGTCCAGGTCTTCGTGCTCGCGGTAGACGCCGGTATCGATGACGGCCACGACAACCTCTTCGTCTGCTTCCTGGCCGGTGGTGATGTCCCAGGCTTCCGGCAGGTTGATGGCATCGTGGAACCATTGATCTCCCCAGTGTGGGTCGTTGGGCGTCGTCCGCAGGGGAGTCATTCGGTAGTTGGGCGATGCCGAGACGATATCCGGCTGCCCCCGCAGCGCCTTGATGACGCGCAGGGTGTCATGGCGAGCGGCTTGTTCCGGGGTGCGCCAGGCCACTGCCGGCGAGATCGAGGGCGTATGCAGGCCCAGCGTACTGATGACTGCCTCCGCATGACCCTCGGGGATGCGCCAGAGCTGCTCGCGTCCCGGCGCCCCGGAGGCCCTCTGCAGGCCCATGTCGGCCGGGGTCTTTCTCTGTGCAAAGGGACGCATCTCGTCCGCGCTGCGCACGATGATCTCGCCCGGCACAAAGTCATCCGCCACACGCAGGCTTGCCGCATGCGCGGGGTCCAGCAGCTGCGACGAGTCGAGTCGCAAATGGTACGCGGACTGGCCCGAATAGGCCGATACCCGGACATAGTAAAGCCCGGCCTCGGGTGCGACGACGCGTTCGAAACCGTCGATCCCGATGGAGGCATCCACCAGCATCCCGTCTTCATCAATCAGGTACAGGTCGAGATCGGCCCGTGCGGGATCCGGGAACTCCAGCAAGGCCTGGTCGCCGGCCTCGAACTCGGCCACGAATATGTCATCCGGGTCTCCGGCCGAGCCGAAGCGGCTGTCGGTCAGGGGGCTGGCCACAAACCCGCCGATGATGGCGGGCATGCGCACCGCTTGCGCATTGGCCAGGTCGTTATTGCTCGAGATCCGGCTTTCCGGGTCGTTCGTATCGGAATCCACATGGTGCAAGGCCTGCACCTCGATGCTCCCGGATACGACGAAACCCCCACTGGATGATCCGCCGCCCCCACCCCCACACCCGACCGCCAGAAGCGTCGAAGACAATGCCAGTGCGATCCATGCGAAGACCTGCCGCATCGACCGCGCTGGGTCATGGCGATGCACGTCGCCATTTGATGGGCGCAATGACCGCTTCACTCCAAAGCTCCTCCGGATCACCAGAATGTTCGGGGATATCGGCGATTTCGACTCACAATCGGTCCCTCATTCCCCGCGGACCGCAGACGCGACAAGGAACGTGCCTCGACCAATCAAGAATCGCAGGTTCGGGCGGTGTGTGGCCGTCAACCCCTGCCCGATGCGGTCTATCAAGAGTGGCCTTCCGACCGGATGCGGTCTGTACGCGCGGCCACTGATTCAATTCGTCGTTGTTTTCTCGGGGGCTGATTCATTCGCACAGGTTCAAGTGTAAAGACTGGAAGCGAGAATGGCCGCCGGGGAGGCAGGGCCTCGCGGCTGTAGGGGTTGTCGTGGCGACGCGCTGTGGCGGGTCGTCCGGCGATATCGGTTCTGCAAACGGCAGCAATGGCGATGGTTGGCGGCTCGTTCTCGTCCCTCGCAACGAAGGAGGAGGAAACTCTGCGTGATTGCGGGGCCGGTTACCGGCGTTCGGGAAAACCCGGCGGGTCATTCCGGCGGTTGGGGTTCGTCGCCTGGCCGGTTAGTGCCCGGCATCGTCTTCGCCGGCGTCACGTGCCTCGAGTCTCTCGGCGGCGGTTTGTGCGGCCGTGGTACCCGGATAGTAGTCGCGCACGTACTCGATCCGTGCGCGAGCCTCGTCTGCGTGCCCGGCCGCGGCGGATCGGTCGGCGATCTCCAGTTCGATGCTGGCCAGGTTCTCGCGCATGCGGGCCAGGCGTGGGGCAATGGACTCCGCGTACTCCGACATGGGGTAGTCGTTGAGGAAGGCGGCAAGCTGGAGGAAGACCTGGCGGCCCTGCTCGCTGCGTTGTTTCGGCGGTGCGGACGTGGCCCGGTTCCACGTTCCCAGATGCGCCAGGGCACCGAGATACGCGGCGTAGTCGATATCCGGATGATCCGGGTTCTCCTGGCGGATGGTATCGGTGAGGTTGCGGGTGCGCGCGAATTCCCCGCGCTGCAGGCATACCCGGGCGACCGACAGGCGGACGTCGACCGAGGCGGGTGCGTCGGCAGAATCCAGCGCACTGTAAGCCGCACGGCAGTCCCCGCGTTCCAGGGCATAGCGGATATCCTCTGGCGGGGGCTCGGACCCGTTTGGCTGGGTGGTGGCACAACCCGCCAGCATCAGGCCGAACAGTGCGCTGGCGGTCAGCGCGGCGGTTGGGGGCGCAAGCCGGAACCGGCGGGGCGTTATCGGGTTTCGTTCGGGTGTCACGGGGCTGATCCTGCGGTCCATAGATACCGTCCCTGGTCGTCACGGCGGAGATTGTTTTCGAGTAGGCGCTGGATGGCGGCATCGGCGTGGGCGCGCGGGTCCAGCAAAACCCGCGCATCCATGCCCGGGGGATCCGTACGCAGGTCCAGGCGAATCGTGCCGGTGATGCCCAGTTCGGCATCTGGCGAGGCATCCAGACCGATCCCCAGGCGCTGGTCCTCTTCGCGCAGGGTCGCGCGTTGCTCGCCCAGGGGCAAGGGGCGGGGGAGGCCCGCGGCCGCTTCCTGCCAGTTGACCCGCCCCGAGGCGTGTTCCACCGTTCCGTCCCGATGGACCCGGAGGTGCAGGCCGCTGGTCTGCAACCGGCCGTCCAGAACCAGGGGGATGCCCGTCTCCCACTGATGCAGGGCGGCCGCGGGCAGGGTCCCTTCGAGCCCGGAGAGCTGCACGCTGTCGAGGCCGAGCCGGAGCGCTCCCCGGAGTTCGCCGCCGCCGGGCGGGGCCCAGTGGATGTCGGCGCCCAGCCCCCCGCGCAGAAGCTCGCCGGGTCGCACATCCCAGTGCAGTCGGCCCATCGGCCCCACCGGTGATTGAACCCCCTCGACGCTACCCTGCCAGAGCGATCCGTGCACCCGTTCCCAGGTGATCGTGTCCGGCAAGCCGGACCATCGCTCGGCACCCGCCAGTGCGACCGAGGCGGGCGCGCGCACGATCAGCGCAAGCAGCAGGACGAGAACAAAAAATGCCCCCAGCGAGAACCATGCAGGGCGACCCCGTTGGCGTTCATTGGCGCGGTTTTCGGGGGCGACGGTCACGCTACGACTCGCGGGTCAGAAAGAGTTCGGCATTGATGCGCCCCGGTTCGGCGATGCGTTCCAGCAAGATGCGTTCGGGCACGACACCGTCTTCTTGTTCCAGCTCGCCAAGCCAGCGCATCAGGTCGCTGTAGGGCGCCCCCTCGAGGTGCAGGGTCACGCCGGTATCGCCAGGGCGCGCGCGTGCCAGGTACTCGCCGAGACCGAATGCCCGCGTGGAGGCATCCACGTGGGCGATTAGCGAGCGGCCTTCAAGGTTCGGACGTTGATTGTCCTGTGTCGGTTCGCGGCTGCGGGCGGCCGCGACCTCGGGGGCGTTGGCCTGCATCCAGGCGAGCTCCGCGCGCGCCTCGGCGAGTCGGTCGCGGGACTGTTCGCGGCTTTCCAGCAGGGGCTCGACAACGCCCAGAAACACCACCGCGATCAGCAGGACCAAACCACCTGCCAGCAGGATCCGTTGCTCGCGCGTCCGCAAGTCGTCCCAGTAGGCCTTCATGGTTCCTTCTCGATGGTCATGCGTGCCCGGACACCCCGCTCGCCGGTTTCGGCCGAGACGATCCGGACGCGCGCGGACATGGCTTCGCGCAGGGACTCGCGCAACTGTTCCAGTTCCGCGATTCCGCTGCCCTCCAGCTCGAGTTCAAGGCGAGCCGGGTCGCCCCGCAGGCGCTGCAGGGTCAGGTCGCGCGGGGCGAGGCCCTCCATGATGCTGGCAATGGCTTCGCCGAGGGGGTTGTGTACGGTCGGGGTCGACGCGCCTGGCTCGGCCTGTCCCAGCAGGCTCTCGAACTGGGCCACGGGGTCGACCATGCGGGCCTGCGGAAGGGTTTCCTCGAACAGGGCCGCGATGTCCCGTTCGGTCGCCCGGTATTCCCGCTCGAGCTGCCAGGCCTCCAGCCACACGGACCCAAGCCAGACGGCGGCCAGCACGAGCGCCAGTGCCGCCGGTGCGCGCCATGGTGCGGGAAGGGCGCCGAGCGAGGTCGGGCTTTCGGCGGAAGATGCGAAGTCGAAGGCCAGTGCAGCCCGGACGGCGCGCTGCAGATCGGGTGGCGGCAGGCTTCCCGATTGCACCCCGGCCAGCAGGAGTTCGAGGACGTCGCCGGACCATTCGGGTGGGGGCTGGAGGGGGGCGCGTGGGTCGGATTCGGTGGCCGGATCCACCACATGAACGGCGCCCTGAGGCGGCTGCGCCTCGGCGCGGGCGTCATCGGGGGGCGTGGAGGAGGATGCACGCTGCTGCAACCACCAGCTGGCGACTTCCCGGGGCATCGCGAGGGGTTCGGCCTCGGGCGAGAGCACGATGCTGCGTTGCGTTCCCGAGAGCAGGAAGACCTGATCGCCCGGGTCCAGGCTTCGCAGCAGCGCAATATCCGGGATCATGTGCGATACGCGGATGCCGTGCTCGCGAAGCCAGTCTTGCCAGCGATCCAGGTCCCGATGCGCGACCACGCCGGCCAGGGTGTCGGTGCCGTGGCGAGGGCCGGCAACGATCCGGAGCTGTTCCAGGTCCTCGCTGAGACGGTCCTCCAGGGCGAACGGAAGCGCGCGGCGACGCACGCGGCCCGATTTCCCGGGCACGAACACCCGATGGAGAGGCGCGCGTTCCCCGGGGAGCAGCGCAACCGCATGGTCGTCCGCGGCGAGCAGGGCGCGCAGCTCGTCCGGTGCCGCCTCGCCCTGATCCGCGAGCGCGCCGTTCCTGCGCAGCCGCAGCCAGCGCAGCCGAAGCGGCGTGTCCGCGCCGAGCATCTCGGGCTCTGGCAGCTGGAAGAGGAACCAGTTCATGCGGGGTCCGGTAAGGGAAAAGCGTCTGCAGGCATCCGGTTTTCTTGTTCAGGGTTCGCAGGGAGCGTGTTCGCGAAGAATGGTACGCCCGTTGGGACCATCGAGGGTCGCGCAGTGAAAATAATCCCGTCCGGCGATGCGGACAACCAGTTGCAGACGGAAATAGCGAATGTCGCGGCTCTGTTCGGTCGCCTGACCCAGCGCCGCGGCGTGGACGGGGTCCGGGGCGCGTTCCATGTCGATGGCGTTGTCGGTGCCCGGCCGTGCCACGACCCAGGGTGCCAGTGCCTGCCAGAGGTCCGGATCGAACCCGTGTACCTGAAGCAACTCCGACGCGAGGCGCATCGGGCGGTTGCCGCTGAGCCGGGGCGGTTCCAGACCGCGGTATACCGGGTCGTCCGTTTCCGGGTTCATCCAGTCATGTACGGCGACCGCCAGGCGTTGGGCGTTACCCGACTGACCCTCGGTTGCCGCGAGGGCGTGCTCGATCAGGCCGGCGAAGGCCTCAAGGGGCGGGTCATCGGCGCGCCCGAGGCTGTTGAGGTTGAAGCGGCAGTGAAGGTTCTCCAGGCGGGCGCGCACGCCGACACCCTCGACCTCCAGTGGCAATGTGGGAGACGCGCAGCCCTCCCAGGGAAGATCGTCGTAATTGGGCAGCCTCTCCAGCATGTGCAGGGCGACGGTTTCGGCCCCCTGGGTCAGGTGCCGCGCCCGATCCTGGTCCTGGATGGTGGCCGCGCGGAAGACTTGCTGATTGTCGCGCATGGTCATGGTGACCGCCGTTACGCTGGCGATCGCGACCACCAGCAGGGCGGTGATCAGCGCGGCACCTGAATTTCTCCCCCTCACTGGACCCCCGGCAGGGCAATGCGGCGCTCGACGGGGCCGAGCCCCGGCACGACCAGGCGGACGATCACCTGCGCCGGTCGGCGGTCGCCGCCATCCAGCGGCGGCCAGCTGTCCGTGACCTCCTGGGTGTCGCCATCGACAAAGTCGAAGCGGATCTCCAGTTCATCGCCCGTGTCCCGCGCCATCCGGCCGTTCGCCGTGGACGCTCGCCCGGCGTGTGCATCCCGGCCCAGAAACAGGCGCACCTGCTCGGATTCCGGCAGGGCGCCGTCCAGCACCGGCCAGGTAACCCGCTCCAGCCCCCGCTCACTGACTCTCCAGGCGACCCGCGCCAGGCGGCCGTGTTCCCCGCTTCCCGCGCGTACCAGTTCCAGTTGTCGCGGGTCCGTGACCGGGCTGTAACGCAGGGCGGGGAGGCGATCGCCGTAGCCGTCGCGGGGGTGCAGCTCGATGCTGTGGCGCAGGTCGCGTTCCAGCACCGCCAGTGTGACCTGAAGCTCCGCCAGGCGCTGGCTCTGGGCCTGCGTGGCATGGTCCGCCATCAGCACTGCACGTAGTCCGCCGATGGCCAGCACGCCAACGGTGGCGAATACGGCCACGGCTACCAGCAGCTCCAGCAGGGTAAAACCGCGCGAGGCGCCGAAAGAGCATGACCGATGTGCCGGCACGTCAGGGCAATGCATAGCCGGTCGTCTGGACGAGAGGATGGTCGGGGTCGCCATCGAGCGGCCACACCCGGACCTCGATACGGCGAACCGCCGGCAGCTCCAGCGGGGCGTCGATGATCGTATCGGTGATCTCGATGCGGGCCTCCCATTCGCGGTCCGCGAGTGTGGACTGGATGCGCTGGGTGCCGACATCGACTCGCCGCAGCCCGGCCTCGTAGTCGGCGAGCAGGTTGCTGGCCACCCATCCGGCCAGCGTGCGTTCCTGCAGGTAGGCGGTATTGCGCGCGTGTTCGCTGCCCGCCTTGATGAGGGCCCCGAGGGCGACGCCGAGCACCACCAGGGCAATCAGCACCTCGAGGAGCGTGAATCCGCGCCGTGCGCCGCGTGCCAGCATGGCTAGTTGGGCTGTGCCGGACGGGCCATCAGCAGGTGGCGGGGCTCGCCGCCTACCGGTGGCGGATGTTCGAAGGCCTGGATGGGTTGACCCCGTTCGGCCCGGAGCACGAGACCGCTTTGCCCGTCGGGGTGTTCCAGCACCAGTTCAAAGGGTTCGATGTCGCCGCTGCTGCTGATGGCGATGCGGTTGTGTTCCGGCCCTTCGCGGAGGCTGCTTCGCCGCCCGTCCACGTAAAGCCGTGGTTGCAGCCCGTGTTGCCGAAAGTCCCGCGGACCCAGCGGCCCCCGCTCGATCGGTGTCCAGGTGACCTGGGCATCGTCGATCCACTGGCGCTCCAGGATGACCAGCCCCTCGGTACCAATGCCGATGGACAGCGCCTGGCCGGTCAACAGGGTGTGTTCCCGGGCGAGTTCGATCTGGCCCGCCAGCTGGCGAGCGGTCTGTTCGAGGCTTCGGCTGCCCAGCTGGCTCATGGACAACACGCCGATGCTGGCCACCACGCCGATCACGAACATCACGACCAGGAGTTCGATCAGGGTAAAGCCGGTGGGGCGTGCGCGGCGGGTCGCCATTGGCGTCCTCAGAATTCGTCCATGTTCCAGTTGCCGATCTCGCCCTCGATCCCCTCGCCACCGCGGCGTCCGTTGGCGCCGTAGCTGAAGACGTCGAAGTCGCCATGTCGTCCGGGGTTCAGGTATTGATACGGATTGCCCCAGGGGTCGCTCGGCAGGCGGTCCATGTAGCCGCCCTCGCGGTACTGGGGGGCTTCCGGCCCGCTGCGCGGTCGCTCCACCAGCGCATCCAGTCCCTGGTCGGTGGTCGGGTACCGGAAATTATCCAGACGGTAGAGATTCAGGGCGCTCTCAATCGTGCGGATATCCTGCTTGACCTTGGTGATTCGGGCGTCGTCCGGGCGGTCCATTACGCGAGGGACCACGATGGCCGCGAGGATGCCGAGGATGACCACCACCACCATGATCTCGATCAGGGTGAAGCCCCGGGTACCGCGGAATCCGGTACGCGCAAGGCAGGCAGAGCGCGGTTCTTGCATGTTCAATTCACCAGCTGGTTGAGTTCGAAGATCGGGAGCAGGATGGCGAGGACGATGGTCAGGACGATGCCGCCCATGGTCAGGATCAGCAAGGGTTCGAACAGTCCCATGCTGACGCTGATACGGGATTCGACCTCCTGTTCCTGGGTCTCGGCGGCCCGTTCCAGCATCTCGGTGAGCCGCCCGCTGGACTCTCCGCTACGGATCAAGTGTACGGTGATCGGCGGGAAGTATCCCGTCTCTTCCAGGGCCTGACCAATGCTGCGGCCCTCGCGGATTCGCAGCGAGGCATCCTCCACCGCGGCGCGCATGGGGCGGTTTCCAATGACCTCGGCCCCGGTTCGGAGCGCATCCAGGAGGGACACCCCGCTGGCGGACAGGATGCTGAGGGTGCGTGCAAACCGGGCCGTGTTGAGCCCCCGGACCAGGCGCCCCACGAGCGGAAGGCGCAGTACCAGCCGGTCGAAGCGCATGCGCGGCCCGGGTTTGCGCAGCCAGTGGACCATCAGCGCCACGAGCATGCCCAAAGCGATCAGCGCGTACAGGCCATAGGTTCGCAAGAGATCACTGGTGCTGATCAGCATGCGGGTCAGTGTGGGCAACTGCTGGTCCAGGCCCTCGAAGACCTGGACCACTTCGGGTACGACATAGACGACCAGGCCCACGGTTACGCCCAGCGCCACAAGGGTCAGGATGACCGGATAGATCAGTGCGAGCATGACCTTTTGCCGCAACGCGTGGCGATTCTCGAGGTAGTCGGCCAGGCGCTCCAGTACCAGGTGCAGGTGCCCGGAGGCCTCCCCGGCCGAGACAGTGCTGCGGTAAATCTCGGGGAATACGCGCGGGAACGCGCCCAGCGCCTGGGCCAGCGAGTGTCCCTCCATGACCCGGGTACGCACGGCACTCAGGATGTTGCGTACCTTCTGTTTCTCGGACTGGCGTGCGACGGTCGTCAGCCATTCCTCCACCGGCAGCCCTGCGCGTGCAAGCGTGGCCATCTGGCGTGTTGCGAGTGCGAGGTCGAGTGCCCCGATGCCGCCTGCACCACCGCGTCGGGAGTGGGTCCGGCTGCCCCGGGTGGCGGCCGAGGATTCGCCGATCTCGAGCAGATCCAGCGGGGTCAGGCCTTCGCTGCGCAACTGGGACCGGACGCTGCGGGCGGTATCCCCCTCGGTTACGCCCTTGCGGGTTCGGCCGGCTGCGTCGAGCGCCTGGTATTCGAAGGCGGGCACGGTCCTAGCCCTCCTCGGTGACGCGCAGCATTTCCTCGAGGCTGGTCGTGCCGTCGAGAACCCGCCGGCAGGCATCGGCGCGGAGACTCACGCTGTTCTCGCGCGCGGCCCGGACCATGGCCTGTTCGCTGGCGTTGTCATGAATCAGTGTGCGCAGGCGTTCGTTCACCTCCACCAGCTCATAGATGCCGGTCCGGCCGCGATAGCCGAGTTCGTTGCAGCTCGGGCAGCCGTGTGCACGGTAGAGGGTGGGAGGCTCCGTGTCGGCTACCCCCAGCAGTTCGCATTCCCGTGGCGATGCCGGGTGGGGTTCGCGGCAGTCCTTGCAAAGGACCCGTACCAGCCGCTGGGCGAGAATCCCGTTCAGGGTCGAGGAGAGCAGGAAGGGCTCCACGCCCATGTCGCGCAGGCGCGTGATGGCCCCGATCGCGGAGTTGGTGTGCAGGGTGGAAAACACCAGATGCCCGGTCAGGCTCGCCTGCACCGCGATCTGGACGGTATCGACATCGCGGATCTCGCCGACCATCACGACATCCGGGTCCTGGCGCAGGATGGCGCGCAGCCCGCGCGCAAAGGTCATGTCGATACGGCTGTTGATCTGGGTCTGGCCGATCCCGTCGAGGTAGTACTCGATCGGGTCTTCGACCGTGAGGATGTTGCGGCTGCGGTCGTTCAGCCGCGTCAGCGCCGCGTACAGTGTGGTGGTCTTGCCCGAGCCGGTCGGGCCGGTGACCAGCACGATGCCGTGCGGCCGGGTCACGATGCGTTCCAGGGCGGCATGGGTATCCGCATCCATGCCCAGGTGGGTCAGGTCGAGGCGGCCGGCCTGTTTGTCCAGCAGTCGCATGACCACGCGTTCCCCGTGACCCGAGGGCAGAGTGGAGACGCGCACGTCCACGGCGCGGCCGGCGACCTTGAGCGAGATGCGTCCATCCTGCGGCAGTCGCTTTTCCGCGATGTCCAGCCGCGCCATTACCTTGATGCGCGAGACGATGAGTGGGGCCAGACCCGCAGGCGGGGTGAGGATCTCGCGCAAGACGCCGTCCACGCGCAGGCGGACAGCCAGCCGGCTCTCGAAGGGCTCGATGTGGATGTCCGACGCGTTTTCCCGTACCGCCTCCGTCAGCAGCGCATTGATGAGTCGGATAATCGGGGCATCGTCTTCGGCTTCCAGGAGGTCCTGCGGTTCGGCGAGGGACTCCGCCACGCTGGACAGATCGAGATTGTCATCAAGCCCCTCCATCGATTCCATCGCGCGCGAGCTGGACGACTCGTAGCGCTCGCGCAGCCGCTGTTCGAAGGTCTTGTCATCGACGGTCTGCAGCGCGAGGGGATCGGGGCTGCGGCGGCGAAGTTCCAGGAGCCCTTGCGGATCGGCGTCGTGGCGCAGAAAGACCTGGCGTTGGCCCTCGATCAGATCGCCGGGCACGGCGCCGACCCGGCGGGCGAAGGAATAGCTCACCGCGAACGTACCGGCCACCGGCGTCCCGGTCGCATTCGGTTCGTCCGACACGTGTTCCCGGATCGCCCCCCCGCTCATGACCGGGTTGCCCCCGGCCAATCAGTCACGCTTGCCATGGACATCCTCGAAGCTGGGCGGGAGCTGGGTCAGGCGATCCCATTCCGGCAGGACGGGGCTTCTGCGCTGCTGGGTGCGCGCCTGCTCGCGCAGCTGCTCGCCGCGGATGAAGCTGTACTTCTCGCTGGTCAGCTCGGCGCCGCGGGCGCTGTCCCGGACGATGCGCGGGTGCAGGAACACCATCAGGTTCCGTTTCTCGGTCTGGTTGCGATCCGCCCGGAAGAGCCGTCCGAGCCCGGGGATGCTGCCCAGTCCGGGGACACGCGCTTCGCTGTCCGTTTGCTGTTCTTCAATCAGCCCGCCGAGTACCAGCATGTCGCCGTCATCGATCAGGACGTGGGTCTTCAGGGTCCGGGTGTTGGTAATGAGGTCGGCAGCGTCGGAGGTACCCGGTGCCAGCTGCGACACCTCCTGTTCGATCTCAAGGCGTACGGCATTGCCCTGGTTGATCTGCGGCCGCACGCGAAGCTTCACCCCGACATCCTCGCGACGAATCGTGTCGAAGGCCTGGCCCGAATCCTCGATCGAGCGCCCGACGATGAACGGCACGTTCTGGCCCACTACGATCTCGGCTTCCTCGTTGTCCAGCGTCAGAAGACTGGGGGTGGACAGGATGTTGCTGGAGGTGTCGCGTTGCAGCATGTTGACCAGTGCCGCGATCCGCGTGCTTCCGGTCGACCCCACGCCCCCGGCGGTCAGGCCGTCCCCGATGTCCGGGGGAGACGACACGCTCCCGTCCAGGAACCCTTCCACGCCCGCGGCGAGTTCGAGGATCCCGCGTGACCCGGGGCCGGAAAAGTTGAGGACCCCGGCCCCGCTATTTCCGATGGCGCCCCACTGCACGCCGAGGTCCTGCACGCGATCCGACGAGACCTCCGCGATGACGGCTTCGACCAGGACCTGCGCCCGGCGGATATCGAGCTGATCCACGATGATGTCGAAGTCGCGGATGAAGTCGGAGGGGCCGTAGGTCACCACCGCGTTGGTGGACTCGTGTGCCTCGATATGGATCCCGTTTCCACCTCGTCCATCGGCGTCGATATCCGGGCTTTTCTCGGCGATGTTGCGCAGCAGTTCGGCAACCTCCTCGGCCCGCGCATACTTCAGGTAGTGCACGCGTGCGTTCCCTTCTTCCATCTCCCGGTCAAGCTGGGCGATGAGCCCGCGCAGGCGCAAGCGAGACTCCTCGCGCCCGGAGAGGATGATGGCGTTGCTGCGGCGATCCGCCAGGACCTGGGGTGTGGCGAGCTCTCCCGTGCCCTCCCGGGCCAGAACCTGCAGCTGCTCGGCGAGTTCCCCGGCGCGGGCGTGACGGAGCTCAATGACCTCGAAATCGTCCGCGAATGGCCGGTCCATGCGTTCGACGAGGGCGCGGATGCGATGCACGTTGCTGCGCGTATCCGAGATCAGGAGCGTATTGGGCTCGGTGGCCGCCGCGAGATGCCCCCCTTGCGGGATCAGCGGACGCAGGACGGGAACGAGCTGGGCGGCAGAAACGTGTCGCAACGCCATCACGTGGGTGACGATGCTTCCGCCACGCACATCGGCGTCCGGTTCTGTCTCGATATCGAGGACCGTGGGGGCATCCTGCTTCGCCTGCGCGTCGGGCACGATGCGGGTGGACGATTCGCCCGGAATGGCCGCGAATCCGTGGATCTTGAGGATGTCGTGGAACAGATCCATCAGTTCGTCCCGAGGCACGGGGCGGCTGGAAACGACCGTGATGTTGCCGCGCACCCGTGGGTCCACGATGAAATTGGTCCCGGTTTCCTCGGACACAAGATCGATCAGGTTGCTGATACTGGTGTCGCGCAGATTGAGCGTCAGCTCGTCCGCCGCGACGGACCCCGCTGCGCAGAACAGGGACAGTGCGAGGGCAATAAGGCGGAGTCGGAGGCTCATTCGGTTAACTCGATGGTCAGCGGCAGGGTCTGCCCGTCGCGTTCTATGGTGATGTTCACCCGGTCGGAGTCGCCGAGTCCAGCGAGGATCTGTTCGGGGTCGTCAATGTCGCGGACCTGCTGCCCCTGGACCGAGGTGATGATGTCGCCTTCCTGAAGACCGGCGCGCTCGAACTCGCGCTGGTTGCGCGTCGGGGTGACTCGAATCCCCAGCAGCGCGCCATCCCGCAGTACGGGCTGGGCGCGCAGCGAATTCATGGCGCGCTGCGGGTCGTCGAGCCAGCGGGATCGGCTGATGTTAGCCGTGATCGGCGCGGGGGAACCGGCGGTTTGTGACGAGCGCTGATCGGTATCGGAGCGGCCGCTATCGACTCGCAGTTCGTCGCCCCGCGGGAGCCGTAGGGTCTCCAGCCGGCCTTCGCGCTCCAGGATGACCCGGTCCGCGTGTACCTGGTGCAGCGTCGCCAGCTGGTTCCCGATGGTATCGCCCACATGGTAGAGCTCGACATTGGCCCGCCCTGCGGAAATGATCGCGCTGCCGTTGCCCTGTCCGGTCGCCAGGATGCCGAGCAGCTCCAGACTCAGGCGGGTCTCCGGCGCGTTCTCGATGGCCTGTGGGGCGGTTTGCCTGAGGCTGCCGAAGGGGGAGAGCTCGGCGCTTCGGGTAAAGCCGGACCGAGGCGGGGCAACGGCTTCGGGCGACCGGTCGGTACGACTGGTGGTTGTCTGTTCCGCGTGGTCCGTGGTGACCGACGGGTAGGTGTACCCCGGAACGGCGATCGACCAGACCAGACCGGCGATCAGCCATGCCGTAGCCGCCAGCAGCCCGGCACTGAGCATCCAGGGAAGGGGGAATGGCACAAGTCGGGGCGAAGGTGGCATCGTCAACGGCGTTCGCGGGTTATTCGAGTGTCTGGGCCCGGCGGTTCTCGCTGGGTCGGATCGGATCGCGCCTCGCAAGGCGCCCTGGAAAGACACGGATTAAAGTCCGCGCGCGCCGGTACCCAGGTTCCCCGATCCTGCGTTGCTCAGCATGACGCTTTCGCCACGCGGGGTCGAGTCCCGGGCCATGCGGCTTCCGGGTTCCCGAATGACGCCCCGCGCCCGGTCTGGAAGTGGGCGTTCGTCCTGACGACCATGGGATGAGGCCGCGCCGGCCGGTGGAGTGGAGCCACCTGGACCCGACGCTCCATCCATCGCGCCCGAGCGCGGCCTGGATGACGGATATCACCAACGACATCGTCGGCTTCTGCAACGAGCGCCGTCTCCGCACCGAAAATGGCTTTCGATGCAATAACGATTACTGCTGACAAGCCTGGATGGGCTTGATCCCTTCGCCGGCGCGCGTCTCATTGTACTTATCGTCGTACGCTACCGCGACCTCAAGTGAGGATCCTTCGTTATCTGAGAGGCCGCTGAAGTCGATCACATATTGATCCTCGAAGAGCAGGCTGGCCAATTGCTGAAAGACCTGCTGGAGGTTGGCGTCACCTGGCGGCTCGTAGAACAAGCCGCCGGTCTCGTCCGCGAGCCTTTGTAGTTCAGCTATCTGTATGAATGGGCCGAACCCGATCGTGAAGACGGGGATATCCGCCCCTAGGGCCTGATCGATAGTGGCATCCAGTGCGGCCTTCCGCGCGGCTTCCGTGTCGTCAACAAAAGTATCTTCGCCGTCGGTCAGGGTGATGACGGCCTTCCTGTCGTGGGTGCTTTTCTTCGTTCCGAATCGCTCGATGGCTTCCTCGGTTGCGGCGTAGAACGCGGTATCTCTGTCGAGGCCGGGTGGATCGTCGATCGCGTCCTGCAGTATGTCCTGGTCGGAAGTGAAATACTCGGTCATTGGCTTGACCTCGTTGGCGTACTTGATGATGTCCGCGTCATCGTTGGCTTTCATCTCGTTCACCAGCAACGTCGCGCCCGCCTCCATGTTGTCTACAGCATCGGGGAGATCGGTGATACTGCCGCTGTAGTCCATCGCGATGCTGAGAGAGAGGCCGATGTCGGCGACGTGTCCGACATGATCGACCTTGAGCTCCCCGGATCCGAGTTCTACAAGAGTGAAAGCTTCAGTGCGCAGGTTCGAGATTGGGAACCCCCCCTGGTCGGTGACGGACACGAAGGCTTGAGGGCCATTAAGGGCGCAGGCATTGACCTGATTGACGGTGACGAAGATCTCGTCGACTGGTTCGTAGGTCCCGGCTACAGTGCCCCCGACCGCGGGGGTGTTGGGGTTATCGCTCTGCGCGATCAACAGGGCCTCGAATGGGTCCTCGGGTGTGCTGAAACTCCGTGGTTCAAATTCGACCTCAACGGTGCAGCTGCCGCCGGCGGGGAGGTCAAACGGGGGCGCACCACAGGGGGCATTGCCGCCCGAGTCGTCCAGACGAAACTGGCGTGGGTCGCGCCCGAACAGATTTATGCTCGAGATGTTGTGGGACGTCGCTCCCTCGTTGCGGATGATGAACTGGCGAGGGAGCACGTGATCCTCGTTGCCTTCCGTCATGATCCCGAAATCGAAACGCTCCGGTACCACCGTGATCCCGGTTTCTGGCGTGTTGCCACCGCCGCCGCCACCGCCGGCATCACCCCCGCCCCCGCCGCCGCAGCCACTCAGGCCAAGCGACGCAGCCAGCAGGGCTGGTACCAGGAGTCGGGACTTTCCGTATTCAAGCGTCATGGCTTTGTTTCTCCATCGATGGGCGGGTGACCGGGTCGGCGCCCTGCAAGGGTTGCGGGTGCCGGGAACGGTCAGACGGCGCGGCGGGTTGTCCGCCGGGAACCTGATTACGGAAAAAATCTAGTGGAAGAACGAGAACTGGGTCCGTGCGGTGCCGAACATAGGCGCCCCGGCCGCGCCGGAACCCCTTTCGTCCGGAGGGCTCCCTTCTGCCCAAGAATAGTGATGAATGAACGCCGTGGAAGGCCCCCCGTTACCCCCTCGTTAACGCACCGGGATGCCCGTGAAACATGGACTTACCCGGTTAAAGCGGACACTCGCGAGAAGGCCCATGCTGGGCCGAAGGCGTGTTCATCACGCAGCGCAAACGGTACAGCCCCGAATACCAGCACGAAGCGCTGGAGGTTGTGTGTCACGTGGTGCAGAAGTGCGGCGGCCATGTTCGGTTGGTCGTCGGCTCAGGCCGCCCTGCGTCAGCACCTGGGTGCCGGCGGTTTCCCGACGCACTGAGCGGGCCGGGGCAGGACGCTCCGAAAGGGGCTTGCGCAGGGGCTCGTTCCCGGTATATTGCTTCGGCAGGCACTTGCCTGCGTGCCGCCACGGCGGCCCGAATGGACGACCCCTGCACGTGAATCTGCCTCTCCCACGGCCCGAGTGGCCATCCCCGACCGAGATCGATCCGGCCTGCCTGCCGGGGCCGTCGGATGGTGCGTTCCCCGGAACCCGCGAGCCGGATGGCTGGCTGGATGCCCTGGCGCGCGATCAGTTATTCGTCTGGCCCGATTTCCTGCCCGTGGCGACGGTCGACGCCCTGCGCGACGAGGTGTATGCGCTACGGGATACGGCGCGGCTGGAGCAGGCGCGGATCGGGCGTGCCGGGGAACGTCATCGCGACCGGTCCACACGCGGCGACTGGATTCACTGGCTGGATGGTGCGAGCCCCGGCCAGCAGGTGTTCATGGCGCGCCTGGACGAGATCCGGCTGCAGGCGAGCCGATCCTTGATCCCGGGCCTGTTCGAGACGGAATCGCACTTCGCGCTGTACCCGCCCGGCACGCATTACGCCCGGCACGTGGATGCCTTCCAGGCCGGCAACTGCCGCCGCCTGTCGCTGGTGTTCTACCTGAATCGCCACTGGCGCGAACGCGATGGCGGCCAGCTCGCGATCTACGACCGCGATGGATGCGAGATCCGCCGCATCCAGCCGCGGGCGGGGACGCTGGTGATGTTCCTCAGCCAGACGGTGCCCCACGCGGTGCTGCCCACCCGTCGCTGGCGCGCCAGCATCGCCTCCTGGATGCGTATCCGCGACCTGTCGAACCCGCTCGCCAGCCTCGACCGCTTCTGATGGATGTCGTCGGCGCTGCCTTGCAGCGTCCGGCGCCGGCGCCCATGATCGGAGAACGGGCTTCCTGAAGCCCCGGATCGAACGCGGAGCGGCGGGCCATCATGGGCGACAGCTGGCAATCGCAGGACAAGCCGACACCCCTCCGGGACACGTTGCCCGACGTGCCCCTGCAGGCGTCCTCGGCTTCGATCTGGGCCGAGCGCTATCAGCTGCGCGATGCACATGGCGAGCCGGTGGACGCCTCGATGGGGGCGATGTTCGACCGGGTGGCTCGGGCGCTGTCCGCGGTGGAGGCGCCGGAGAAGCGCGCGCACGTCGAGCAGGACTTTCGCTGGGCGCTGGCCAACGGCGCCATCCCGGCCGGGCGCATCCTGGCCAATGCCGCGGCCGAGGCGTTCAAGCCGCACACCACACTGATCAACTGTACGGTCTCGCGCACGATCCGTGACTCGCTGCAGGCCATTCTCGAGGCTAATACCGCTGCCGGCCTGACGCTGAAGGCCGGGGCTGGCATCGGCTACGACTTCAGCACCCTGCGCCCGAAGGGCGCGCTGGTGGCGGGCGCCGGGGCCCCGACCAACGGCCCGGTTGCCTTCATGCAGATCTTCGACCAGACCTGTCGGACCATCGGTGCGGCCGGCGGGCGCCGCGGGGCGCAGATGGCAACGCTGGATATCGGCCACCCGGACATCGAGCGCTTCATCCGCGCCAAGCGCCGCAAGGGGCGGCTGACCCAGTTCAACCTGTCCGTGCTGGTGCGCGATGCCTTTCTGGAGGCCGTGGAGCGCGACGACGAATGGGCGCTCGCCTTCCCGCTGCTGCCTGTCGAGCACGACAGAGTGCCCGCATCCGATCTCGTCTATCGCGACTGGCCGGTGGTCGAGGACGGCTACCGCGTCGACGACCAGGGCCGGGTCGCCTGCCGTGTCTATCGCCGCGTGCGCGCCCGCGAGCTGTGGGACACGCTGATGCGAAGCACCTATGACGTTGGCGAACCCGGCGTCATCCTGATCGATCAGGTCAATCGGCAGAACAATGCCTGGTTCGACGAGGTCATCCGCGCGACCAACCCCTGCGGCGAGGAGCCGCTGCCGCCGGACGGGGCCTGCCTGCTGGGGTCGGTGAACCTGACGGGCTTCGTCTCCGGTCCGTTCACCGAAGACGCCGCATTCGACTGGGAACGCTTCGAGCGGGTGGTGCGCGTGTTCACGCGCATGCTGGACAACGTCGCGGACATCTCCGGGCTGCCGCTGCCGGAGCAGCGCGCCGAGATGCTGCGCAAGCGCCGCCACGGCATGGGCATCCTCGGGCTCGGTTCGGCGCTGGCGATGCTGGGGGAGACCTACGGCTCCGAGGCGGCCGCTGACTTCACCGCAGAGGTCTGTCGCCGCCTGGCGCTGGAGAGCTGGCGGGCCGGACTGGAGCTGGCGCGCGAAAAGGGCCCGGCGCCGATCATGGACGAGGACTTCACGCTGACCGCGGACATGCTGCGGCGGCAGCCGGCTCTCGCCGAGGCCGGCTACCAGATGGGCGACGTGCTGAAGGGGCGGGCGCTGCATGCCCGCTTCAGCCCCTACATGCAGCGCATCGCCGAGGAAGACCCGGCGCTGGTCGCGGCACTGGCCGAGGAGGGCGCGCGTTTTACCCACGCCACCTCCATCGCGCCCACCGGCACCATCAGCTTTTCGGTTGCCAATAACGCGAGCAATGGCATCGAGCCAACCTTTCTCCACCACACCACGCGCAACATCCGTCGCCCCGGGCGGCGTACCCGCGAGGCCGTGGACTGCTACTCCTACGAACTGCTGGCGTACCGGGCGCTGGTGGATGCCGAGGCGGGACCGGAGGATCTGCCCGCCCGCGCGATCACGGCGGACCGGGTCAGTGTGGATGCCCACATCCGCATGCAGGCCGCCGCACAGCCGTGGGTGGACTCGGCCATCTCCAAGACGCTCAATGTCCCGAGCGAGTTCCCGTTCGAGGATTTTCAGGAGGTCTACCTGCAGGCCTGGCGCGCGGGGCTCAAGGGCTGCACCACCTACCGGCCGAACCCGCAGGCGCAGATGGGTGTTCTGGTGGACCCGGAACGCCTGCGCAGCACCTGGTACACCTTCACCCTGGCGGACGGCCAGGAGGTGACCCTGCGTGGCGATGAAGAGGTGGAGTACGAGGGACAGGTGCACACCGCCGCCAACCTCTTCGCCGCGCTGGACGAGGGCTACTACGACGACGTCTAGACGTCGTCGGGGAGAAAACGATGCACCGGATCGACCAGCCCATCATCGCCTTTCGCCGCTCGGATGCGGCGGCCGGGGAGAGTGCCCCGGCGGGCGACGACAATCCGCTCGGCAAGCGTATCCCGTCGCGCCCCGAGGGCGAGCTCGAGTCGATCACCGAGAAGGTGCGCTACTGGACCCAGGACGGGCCGCAAACGGTGTACCTGGTGGTCAGCTTCGTGGCCGTCTCCGGCACGGTGGACGGCGAGACCGTGACCATCGAGCGCCCCATCGAATTCTTCCTGCCCACCGGGCAGCACTCCGAGTCCTATCAGTGGATATCCGCCACCATGCGCAGCCTGTCGCTGGCGGCCCGTGGTGGCTACGCCGCCCGCGCCCTGCGCGACCTGCGGAAGGTCACCTGGGACCGCGGCCCGGTCCGTAGCGGCACCAACGACTACGGCAAGCCCCTCTATCACCCCTCCGAGGTCGCCGCCATTGCGCACGCCCTGCAGCGGATACTCCAGCGTCGCGGCTTCCTCGACTCGGACGGACACCCGCGCCCGCTACGCGAGTTGGCCGCCGCCTACCAAGACAAGGCTCGGGGCACTCGGCCGGCGGGTGTTCTTACTTGGGATTCGCCGCTGTCTGGGCCGATGGGTTCGTCCTTCTGCCCGCAGTGCGGCGGCCATCTGGAAATCATCGACAGCTGTCCCACCTGCCGCGACTGCGGTTACTCGAAGTGCTAGGTCCCTTGGTGGAGGGCCGCCCTGTATGACACCCGCGACCGAACCGAGCCATCCGACTCCGACACGTGATGGATCATCGATCGAAGCGTCTCTTGGCCCTTGTTGCGTACACACCCGAATGGATAACCCCTCGGCATACGGGGCCGCCGTGGAAATCTCTAAGGGGGTCTCGTAGTCTCCCCGGCTCGTCCATTCCGCTCTGGAGACATCGTGGCCAACATCCTGAACCCGTACGCCGACGATCAGCCTGAACCCAAGCACATCGTGCTGCGTGCCCGCAGTGGCCAGGCGGTCTCGGCCGACTTCACCCTGCAGGATCGGCGGGGGCGCCAGAGCGCGGCGGAATATCTATTTCATCTCTATTCCACCATCAAGCAGAAGCTGGACGAGCCGGTCCTGGATACCGCCGCGCCATCGCCGGACGACCAGGCCGCCATGCAGCGACTGATCCTGTACTCGGCGGGTGCCCACGACACCATGTTCGGCACCTTCAATGGTTCCAATACCTCCTCGGAGATGCCGGAGGAACAGCGCAACGAGTTCGTGGAGATCTTCCTGCTAGCCTGCGCCACGGTCATCGAAGGTCAACGGATCACCGTCGACCTCCAGCGCGGCCTCATCACCGCCGACGCGGCCTGAGCGCAACACCCCGCGCGGGGTCGCCGCCGCAGGGGGGCGTGCAGACGAACATGGATGTATGTCTGCTTGTTTCAGGGACGGCCTTGTGCTGTCGCCTTCCCGTAAATCTCGGATTGGACTGGTGGGGGCCGGTTGGGTGGAGGCCGGCCGCGTAGCGGCGCGAAGCACGGCTTCACGAGGCCGGAACGGCGTACGCCGGCAGGCGCGCAAGCGAGTGGTGGGCCCGGTCGGACTCGAACCGACGACCAAGGGATTATGAGTCCCCTGCTCTAACCAACTGAGCTACAGGCCCGTATTCGGGGAGGGTACAAACGACTGCGGCGCCATTCTACCCGGAAAGGCAGGGATGGCGCCGCAGCGGCAGGGCAGGTTCCGGCCGTGCGGCCGGGACACCGGTTACTCGGCGTCGGTGTAGGTGCGCAGCAGTTCGGCGCGGGTCGGGTGGCGCAGTTTGCGCAGGGCCTTGGCCTCGATCTGGCGGATGCGCTCGCGGGTGACGTCGAACTGCTTGCCGACCTCCTCGAGGGTGTGGTCAGTGTTCATGTCGATACCGAAGCGCATGCGCAGGACCTTGGCCTCGCGCGGGGTCAGCGTGGACAGGATCTCGCGGGTGGCCTCGGTGAGGCTCTCCTGCGCGGCGGAGTCGGACGGCGAGGCGACCTTCTCGTCCTCGATGAAGTCGCCCAGATGCGAGTCTTCGTCGTCGCCGATCGGGGTCTCCATGGAGATCGGCTCCTTGGAGATCTTGAGCACCTTGCGGATCTTGTCTTCGGGCATCTCCATGCGCTCGGCCAGCTCTTCCGGTGTGGCCTCGCGGCCCATCTCCTGCAGCATCTGGCGGGAGACACGGTTGAGCTTGTTGATCGTCTCGATCATGTGCACCGGGATGCGGATGGTCCGGGCCTGGTCCGCGATGGAGCGGGTGATCGCCTGGCGAATCCACCAGGTGGCGTAGGTCGAGAACTTGTAGCCGCGGCGGTATTCGAACTTGTCCACGGCCTTCATCAGGCCGATGTTGCCTTCCTGGATCAGGTCGAGGAACTGCAGGCCGCGGTTGGTGTACTTCTTGGCGATGGAGATCACCAGACGCAGGTTGGCCTCGACCATCTCCTTCTTCGCGCGGCGTGCCTTGGCCTCGCCGATGGACATGCGGCGATTGATCTCCTTGATCTCGGAGATGTTCAGGCTGGCCTCGTGCTCGATCTCGGCGAGCTTCTTCTGCAGGCGTACGATCTCGTCCTCGTGCTCGGCGAGGGCGGTGGTGTACTTGCCCTTGGCCTTGCAGGCTTCCTTGATCCAGTCGAGATTGGTCTCGTTCTTGGGGAAACTGTCGATGAAGGCCTTGCGCGGCATCTGGGACTGCTCCACGGCCAGCGCCATGATGCGACGCTCGTGGCGGCGGATCTGGTCGATGCTGCCGTGCAGCTGGGTGGTCAGCTGGTCGACCATGCGCGGCACCAGCTTGAACTCCATGAAGTACTTGGCGGTGGCCTCGCGCGCGACGGCATAGGCCTCGCGGTTGCCCTTTTCGAAGGCCTTGTGCGCCTTGGCGTGCAGCTTGCGCAGCTTCTCGAAGCGTTCGCGCGCTTCTTCCGGATCCGGGCCGGTGTCGACCGGCTCGGCAGCCTCTTCGTCTTCCTCGGCGTCTTCCACCTCGTCGACGATGGCATCCAGTTCGGCGCTGGCCTGCTGCTCGGCGGCTGCCGCGGCGGCGGCCTTCTGCTCGTCCTGGGCCTTCTGGGCCTGTTCCGGCGTGACCAGGCCACGGGCGACGGCCTCGCCATTGGCGTGGTCGTTCGGGTCGATGAACGAGACCACGAGGTCGGTCAGGCGGCCGTTGTTTTCGACGATCTGGTCGTACTCGTGGATCAGTCGCTCGATCGCGCCCGGGTGATGGGCCAGCGCGAACAGGACCTGCATCAGGCCCTCCTCGATACGCTTGGCGATGCGGATCTCGCCCTCACGGGTCAGCAGCTCGACCGTACCCATCTCGCGCATGTACATGCGCACGGGGTCGGTGGTGCGGCCGAAGTCGCTGTCGGCGGAGGCCAGCGCGGCCACGGCATCCTCGGCGTCCTCGTCGGCGGAGACGGAGCCGTCGGACAGCAGCAGGCTGTCGGCGTCCGGGGCCTGCTCGTGCACCGCGATGCCCATGTCGTTGATCATCGCGATGATGTCCTCGACCTGGTCGGAGTCGATGATCGAATCGGGCAGGTGGTCATTCACCTCGGTATACGTGAGGTATCCCTGCTCCTTGCCCTTGGCAATCAGTTCCTTGAGCTGGGATTGCTGCTCTTCACGATTCATTGCGGTAGCACTCCGAGGGAAGTCGAGTCGGCCAAAAATTAATCCTACATTGTAGCAGAAGATTCTTATATTGCTGGCTGCCCGACATAATTTGCGGTCAAGGGCATGCCGCGAGCGCCGTGTGAGGCGGTTCCGCTGACTGCAACAGTGCGGGCAAATGCCGCCACTTCAAGGGCCTGGAGGGCTATCGTGGCGTGTCGAATTTCTGCAGCTGCCCGGTAAGACGAGCGAGCTCGGCGCGTTGTTCCGTCCCGAGTTCGGTTCCGGGGCGTGTCAGTTCACGAATTCGCGAACGATAGTGCTGGCGCAGGAGCTGCCGGGCGCAGTCGAGGGCCGTCTGCCGGGTGACAGCCACCTCGCCGTCGTCCAGCGTCTGGTGGGCCAGGGCCATCAGTCGCTGGAAGTGGCGCTGGTCGCGGAAGCGTTCCAGCAGGCCGGCGGTATGCCGTTCGGGGTTCTCGTCCAGGGCCGCGAGGAGTTCGCGCAGCGTCGTCGCAGCCACGCCGGGCAGTTCGACCAGCTGGCGGAACTCGGGTTCGGACCAGTCCAGCTCCGGGTGTTGCAGCACGCGGGCCAGCAGGGCGCCCCACAGCGCCGGGGGGCTTTCCCCCCCACCCGCAGGTGCGTGGGCGCCGCCGGATGGGGCCGGGAGCTCGCCGCCCGCATACGGGTCGATCCCACGGGCGGGCCCGGGTGGTTGTTCGGCCAGGACCTGTTCCAGGCGCTCGTGGCTCAGTCCGGTTTCCTGTCCGATGCGTTCGACCAGCTGGTCGCGGAATAGCGGATCGCGGGCGGTGGCGACCAACTTCATCGCCGCGTGGGCGAAGCGGGTGCGGCCCTCGGCGGTATCGGTCGGATGTTCCTCGCGCAGCAGCCGCACCAGGGTTTCGGACAGCGGGAGGGCGCTGGCCAGGCGTTCCTCCCAGCCGGCCAGCCCGTCTCGCAGTACCAGGCTGTCGGGGTCGTCGCCCTCCGGCAGGAACAGCACGCGCACCTCGCGCAGGCCCTGGATCGCGGGCAGGGCCTCGCCCAGGGAGCGCCAGGCGGCGCGGCGGCCGGCGGCATCGCCGTCGAAGCACAGGGTGATGCGCGAGACCTGGCGGAACAGGCTGTCCAGGTGGGCGCGGGTGAGGGCGGTGCCCATGCAGGCCACCGCGCGGCGGAAGCCGGCGCGTGCCAGCCCGACCACGTCCATGTAGCCCTCGACCACCACGATGTCGTCCAGACGGGTGTTGGCCTTGCGTGCCTCGAACAGGCCGTAGATGACCTGGCCCTTGTGGAAGACCTCGCTCTCCGGACTGTTCAGGTATTTCGGCTCACCGTCCTCGATCAGGCGCCCGCCGAAGCCGGTGATGCGCCCGCGCCGGTCGCGGATCGGGAACATGATGCGGGCGCGGAAGCGCTCGCGGATGCCGCCGTCGTCGCGCCGCGCGGCCAGCCCGGCATCCACCAGCTGCTGCGGGGTGAAGTGCGGCTTCAGCACCTCGATCAGGCCCGACGGCGGAGCCCAGCCGATCTGGTAATCGCGTGCGGTCGTGCCGTCGATGCCGCGCTTTTTCAGGTAATCCACCGCCTTCGGCGTCTGGCGCAGCTGCTGCACGTAGTACTCGGCGGCGGCATTCAGCGCGTCATACAGTGGCGCGTGGGCTTCGGGCTGCTCGGAGCCCCCGGCCTCGCGCGGGACCTCGAGCCCGGCCTGCTCGGCCAGCTGCTCGACCGCCTCGGGAAAGCTCAGGTTCTCGTACTCCATCAGGAAGCTGATGGCCGTGCCGTGCGCCCCGCAGCCGAAGCAGTGATAGAACTGCTTTTGCGGGGAGACGTAGAAAGATGGCGTCTTCTCGCCGTGGAACGGGCAGCAAGCCGCGAACTCGCGTCCGGCCTTCTTCAGGCTGACGCGACGCTGGATGACTTCGACGATGTCGCTGCGCTCGAGCAGCTCGTCGATGAACGCCTGGGGGATGAGGCCTGCCATGGTGTCGCGGGGTGTTCCTCGGGGGTGTGCTCGTCGTCAGGTTCGCATGATAGCCCGGCGTCGGGCCGCAACACGTCATTGCGGCACGCCTAGGGAGACGCTGATCAATGCGCACGTCCGCGCTCGAGTCGACTTTGCGGGCTGACAAGGCGCGGCGAGTGAAGTGTAGCCGAGCTACATGAGCGAGCCGCTACGCGGTCAGCGGGCAAAATCGGCCGAGCCCCTTCGGGGTTGGGCCCCATTTTCCCCGATCCTGCGTTGCGCCGCTTGACCGTAGAATGACTACGGCGCTGCGCTGCGCGCCTTGTCTCGGGAAAAATGGGGCACCAACGCGGACGTGCGCATTGATCAGCGTCTCCCTAGGCCGACGGGGCAAGACCCGGCGGTTTCCAAGGCGGACGCCGGGGTTGCCCGTGGAGATCGCCACGTCGCTTCGCTCCTCGCGATGACGGTGTTTCGCTCTCCCGTCATTGCGAGGAGCCGGAGGCGACGAAGCAATCGTTATCTATGGCCCCCGATTCCGGTGCGGGACGCGGGACTGGATATTACGCGCTGCTCCTTTGCCACGGTCCCTGTTGGGTCCTGTAATGACGGACTTTTACGCGCGCAAACAAAACGGGCCCCGTGAGGGGCCCGAATCGGGGTGCCGCCGGCTGTGGCGGGTCAGGCGGCCTGGCGCAGGTTGGCCAGCAGGCCCCGGAGTTCCGAGGCCTTGGGCTTCACCAGCCAGAACGAGCCCTGGTAGTCGTCGAAGCGTTCCAGGATCTCGCGGCCCCAGGCGCTGTCCGTCTCGTGCACGAACTCGGTGATGAGCTCCTCGAGATAGTTGCGGTGCGCCTCCATCTCCTCGGTGTCGAGGCGATGCAGGTCGATCAACTCGTTGTTGATGCGGTCCGGGAAGTCGTTCTCCCGGTCCAGCACGAACGCGAAGCCGCCGGTCATGCCCGCGCCGAAGTTGATGCCGGTGTTGCCCAGCACCACCATCACGCCGCCGGTCATGTACTCGCAGCCGTGGTCGCCGATGCCTTCCACCACGGCGAGCGCGCCGGAATTGCGCACGCCGAAGCGTTCGCCACACTGGCCGGCCGCGAACAGCTTGCCGCCGGTCGCGCCATACAGGCAGGTGTTACCCATGATGGTGGTGTCCTGACTGGCGAAGCTCGAGCCCTCCGGCGGACGGATCACCAGCTTGCCGCCGGTCATGCCCTTGCCGACATAGTCGTTGGCGTCACCCTCCAGGTACAGGTGCAGGCCGCCGGCGTTCCAGACGCCGAAGCTCTGCCCGGCCGTGCCCTTCATGCGCACGGTGATCGGGGCATCGGACATGCCCTGGTTGCCATGGCGCTTGGCGATCTCGCCGGACAGGCGGGCGCCGATCGAGCGATCGGTGTTGGCCACGTCGAACTGGTATTCGCCCCCGGCCTTGCTCTCGATCGCCTCGAGCATCGCCGCGACCATCTTCTCGGCCAGCTCGCCCTTGTCGAACGGCTCGTTCTTCGGCGCCTTGCAGAAGCGCGGCTTGTCGGCCAGATCGCCGCTGGCCAGCAGGCCGTTCAGGTCCAGGTGCTGCTGCTTGGGCGTCTCCCCCGGCAGGACCTCCAGCAGATCGGTGCGGCCGATCAGGTCGGTCATGCTGCGCACACCCAGTTTCGCCATCCACTCGCGGGTCTCGCGGGCGACGAACTGGAAGTAGTGCATGACCATCTCGGGCAGCCCGATGAAGTGGTTCATGCGCAGCACCTTGTCCTGCGTGGCGACACCCGTTGCACAGTTGTTCAAGTGGCAGATGCGCAGGTACTTGCAGCCGAGTGCCACCATCGGACCGGTGCCGAAGCCGAAGCTCTCGGCCCCCAGGATCGCGGCTTTGATCACGTCCAGGCCGGTCTTCAGGCCGCCGTCGGTCTGCAGGCGCACCTTGTCGCGCAGGTCGTTGCCGCGCAGGGTCGCGTGGGTCTCGGTCAGGCCCAGCTCCCACGGGGTGCCGGCGTACTTCACCGAGGTCAGCGGGCTGGCGCCGGTCCCGCCGTCGTAGCCGGAGATGGTGATCAGGTCGGCGTAGGCCTTGGCCACGCCGGCGGCGATGGTGCCGACCCCGGCTTCGGAGACCAGCTTCACCGAGACCAGCGCATCCGGATTGACCTGCTTGAGGTCGAAGATCAGCTGCGCCAGGTCCTCGATGGAGTAGATGTCGTGGTGCGGCGGCGGCGAGATCAGGGCCACGCCCGGATTCGAGTAGCGCAGCTCCGCGATCATCTTGTTGACCTTGTGCCCCGGCAGCTGGCCGCCCTCGCCGGGCTTGGCGCCCTGGGCCACCTTGATCTGCAGGACCTCGGCGTTGACCAGGTAGTGCGGGGTCACGCCGAAGCGGCCGGAGGCCACCTGCTTGATCTTGGACATGCGCTCGGTGCCGTAGCGGGAGACGGCCTCGCCGCCCTCGCCGGAGTTGGAGCGCCCGCCGAGGCGGTTCATCGCGGTGGCCAGGGCCTCGTGGGCCTCCGGCGACAGCGCGCCCAGGCTCATGCCGGCGGAGTCGAAGCGCGGCAGGATCTCGGCCTCGGACTCGACCTCATCCAGCGCGATCGGCTCGATGTCGTCGCGCACCTTGAGCAGGTCGCGCAGTACGGTCACCGGGCGCTCGTTCACCAGGTCCGCGTATTCCTTGTAGACGCCGTAGTCGCCGGACTGCACCGCGCGGTGCAGGGTCTGGATCACGTCCGGGTTGTAGGCGTGGTACTCGCCCCCGTGGACGTACTTCAGCAGGCCGCCCTGACCGGCGCTCTTGCGCGGGTTCCAGGCGCGCTTCGACAGCGTCTCGAGGTCCGCCTGGATGTCGGCGAAGCGGGTGCCCTTGATGCGGCTGGTGGTGCCGGTAAAGCAGGTCGCCACGACCTCGTCGGCCAGGCCGACGATCTCGAACAGCTGCGCGCCGCGGTAGCTGGCGATGGTCGAGATGCCCATCTTCGACAGGATCTTGAACAGGCCCTTGTTGATGCCGCGGCGGTAGTTCTGCGCCAGGGTCAGCGGGTCGGCGTTCGGGATCTCGCCGGACTGGCACATGCCGTGCAGCGCGGAGTACGCCAGATACGGGTAGATCGCGGTGGCGCCGTAGCCGAGCAGCACCGCGAAATGGTGCGGGTCGCGCACGGTGGCGGTCTCGGCGACGATGTTGGCGTCGGTGCGCAGTTTGGCGCGGATCAGCGCGTGATGCACCGCGCCCACGGCCAGCGCGGCCGGGATCGGGCGGCGTTCCGGGTCGATGCCGCGGTCCGACAGCACCAGCACCACGGCACCGTCGCGCACGGCCTCGACCGCGTTTGCGGTCAGGGCCTTCACGGCGTCCTCCAGCGAGCCGGAGTGGACGTCGTAGTTGAGGTCCATGCGCTCGACGCGGAAGGCGTCCTCGGTCTGGTTGCACAGCTCGCGGAACTTGGCCTCGGACAGCACCGGGGAGTCGGACACCAGGCGGTGGGCGTGGTCCGGGGTCTCCTCGAACAGGTTCTGTTCGCGGCCGAAGCAGGTCTCCAGCGACATCACGATGCTCTCGCGCAGCGGGTCGATCGCCGGGTTGGTCACCTGGGCGAACTGCTGGCGGAAGTAGTCGAACAGCGAACGGGTGTGGCCGGAGAGCACCGCGAACGGCGTGTCGTCACCCATGGAACCGACGGCCTCCTGCCCGGCCTCGGCCAGCACGCGCAGGATCTGGTCGCGCTCCTCGAAGGTCACGTCGAACAGCTTCTCGTAGGTCTCCAGGCGCTCGGGCGGCATCGGCTCGCCGGAGAACAGCTGGTTGTCGTCCAGCTGGCTCTTCAGGTGCCGGACGTGCGCCCGCAGCCACTGGCGGTAGGGCTGGCGGGTGCGGTTGATGCGGTCGATGTCCTCGGGCTGCAACAGCTCGCCGGATTCGGTGTCCACGGCCAGCATCTGGCCGGGCTTCAGGCGCCCCTTGGCGACCACGTCCCCGGGGGCGTAGTCATACACGCCGATCTCCGAGGCCAGGGTGATGTGGCGGTCCTTGGTAATCACGTAGCGCGCCGGGCGCAGGCCATTGCGGTCCAGGGTGCAGGCGGCGTAGCGGCCGTCGGTCAGCACGATGCCGGCCGGGCCGTCCCAGGGCTCCATGTGCATGGAGTTGTATTCGTAGAACGCGCGCAGGTCGGAATCCATGTGCGCGACGTTCTGCCACGCCGGCGGGACCAGCAGGCGCATCGCGCGGAACAGGTCCATGCCGCCGGCCAGCAGCACCTCCAGCATGTTGTCCAGGCTCTGCGAGTCCGAGCCTTCGAGGTTGACCAGCGGCTCCAGCTCGGCCAGCTCCGGCAGCTTCTCGGTGGCGAATTTGTGCTGGCGCGCGACCGCCCAGTTGCGGTTGCCCTGCACGGTGTTGATCTCGCCGTTGTGGGCGAGGAAACGGAACGGCTGCGCCAGGCCCCACTGCGGGAAGGTGTTGGTGGAGAAACGCTGGTGGAACACGCAGATCGCGGTCTCCAGTTCCGGGCGCTTCAGGTCCGGGTAGAACACCGGCAGGTTGGCCGGCATCACCAGGCCCTTGTAGGAGAGCACGTGCGCCGACAGGCTGGGCACGTAGAACACCGGATCGTCGCCCATTGCGATCTCGGCGCGGCGACGCACCACGAACAGCGCGCGTTCGAAGGCGGCCGCGTCCATCTCTGCCGGGGCATTGATGAACACCTGCAGGATGTGCGGCTGGCTCTTCATCGCCTCGGCGCCGCAGGCGTCTTCCGGATTGACCGGCACCTCGCGCCAGCCGGCAAGCCGGAGCGGGCCGCGCTCGATGGCGCTCTCCACGGCGGCGCGGGTCTCGGCGATCTGGGCCGGGTTGATGAACACGATGCCGGCGGCGAAGCGCTCGGCCAGTTCGATGTTCGACTCGGAGGCGAGGGTGCGCAGGAAGGCCTCGGGGGTCTTCATCAGGAGCCCGCAGCCGTCGCCGGTCTTGCCGTCGGCGGCGATCGCGCCGCGGTGGGTCATGCGTTCCAGGGCCTTGATCGCGGTGTCGACCACCCAGTGGCTGGCTACGCCGTCCATGTGCGCAATGAGGCCGAAGCCGCAGTTGTCGCGCTCGAATTCGGGGCGGTAGAGGGTGCCGTTCAGTTGGTTCTGTCGCATCGGTCAACTCCGGTCGCAGCGCGCGGGGCCATACGCGGGCGCGGTACGTTGGTCAGGGCCGTCCCTGGAAAAAGAACACGGAAAAAGGCGCAGGAATATAGCCGAACCGTCATTCTCCCGGCAAACCGGGGCCGGTCAAGAAGACACGACACCGACGCAGGTTAAGCGTGGCAGGGCGGCTCGCTCCGAACCGCGCGAAGCCACAAATCAGGTGAAGGGCGATTTACAGGAAGACGCGAAGATGGGAAGGAAAGGACGATTCTGACTAAAAACAATCCAAGTCCCTACCATCTTGCCTTTCCATCTTTCTGTTAATGCTTTTCAGGTCTTCTTTGAGCGCTTCGTGGTGAACAAGCAGCCTGGGGATTAGTCGCGGACGGCGTTCTGGACCGAGCCGATGGAGCGGATCCAGGGTTCGTCACTGCGCACGGCGGCTGGCAGGTCCTCCACCGCGCGCTGGGCGGCGGCCCGGTCGGGAAAGACCCCGGCCAGGATGACCACGAACTCGCGGTTGTTGACCCGCGTCGGGATGTAGCGGATGCCGCCCAGTTCGTGCTGGTCGGCATAGGCTCGTGCAGCCCCCATGTTCGGCGCGGCCAGCAGCTGGATGGTGGTGGCGCCGCCGTCCTGGTCGTTCAGCCAGGTGCGGTCGTTCTGCAGGCGCTCGGCGTCCCCATCTTCTGTAGCGAGTTCCTCGGTGGCGGGCTCCGGTTCCGGGTCGGCGGTGGGCTCGGGCGCGGGTTCCGGCTCCGGTTCCGGTTCCTGAGCGGGTTCGGGCTCGGGCTCGGGCTCGGCTTGAGGTGCCGGCTCTGCCGGTTCCGCGGGCATCTCGGGTTCGGGCTCGGCCGGGGTCGGTGCGTCGGTCGGTGGTTCGGTCGGTTCGGCTTCAGCCGGACCGGGCAGGTCCAGCGGGTCGGCCACGACGACCTCGTCGTCGGTGGCGGGCGCGGCGGGTTCCGGCTCGGCCTCGGTGATGCGCGGTTCGGGCAGGGGCAGTTCGATGATCTCGCTGTCGGCGGGCGCGGGTTCGCTCTCCAGTAGCTGCCAGGCCACCGGTGCGGCAATCCCCAGGGCCACGGTGATGGCCACGGCCGGGACGAACCAGCGCTGGTTCCAGAATGCCGCGTTTTCCGTAACTGGGGGTTCGGGGATGCGGTCGTCCGCGTCGATGCCGCCCGGCCCGCGCGCCTGGGGTTCGGCTGCAATGCCGGATTCCGGAGTGTCGGACGGGGCGGTCGAGGCCAAGGCCTCGGCCGCTGGTGTGAAGTCGTCGTCTGCATCGCGGCTGGCACGTATTGCCGGTTCGGTGGGCGCCTCCGACCCGGTCTCGGGGGCGGCGGTGAACACGGCCTCGTCGGTTCGCGGTGGGTCTGCGGCGCCTCCTGCGGTGCCGGCCTCGGCCGCTTCGCCGGCGGCAACCCCGGGAGCTGTGCTGTCGAGGGCGGCTGCGCCGCCGGCTCGGCGTTCGCTGCGGCACTGGCGCTCGAGGAAGTTGTTGGCCTCGCGGTTGAGGTTTCCGGGCAGGCCCTGGCTGGTGGTCTGCAGGTGGTGGATGGTGTCCGCATCCAGCAGGCGCTCCGGGTCGGCGAGGCCGGCCGCCTGTAGCCGGTGGCGCAGGTAGGCCGCCGTCTGCTCGAGGTTGAACGGGCGCAGGCTGACGCGGGTGACCTGGTCCTCGTCGGCGGGGTCGGGGAGGTAGAGGCGCCGGCGCAGAAGGCCGCCGGAACCGACCAGGACGATGCGCGGGGCGCGGCCGTGCTTGGCGAGGACCTCGCTGCGCATGCGCATCAGGTTGTTGACGATGTCGGTGCCCACAAGGTGGGCGTCGTCCATTGCGATGACCGGGTCTACGCCCTCGGCGATGCGGTCGGCCAGGAGTTCGGTCAGGGGGCGGTCGGGGTCGTCCGCGTTCTGCGAGCGCAGGTAGTTGCGGATGGTGTTGTCCACCGACTCGAACTGGGTGTTGATGCGGGCGCGGAAGGCGATCAGCTCGAACGGGTCGGGCAGCATGGCCAGCAGCCGCATCAACTGGAGGCTGCGGCCGGACCCGTTCTCGCCGGTCATCAGTACGACTGCGCCGGGGCCGTTCAGGGCCGCGCGGGCCGATTCCAGCAGCCCGTCGAGCAGGGGGTCGCTGTAGACGAAGGTCTCGTCGGGGGCGTCGTCAAACGGCGGTGCGTGCAGGCCGAGTTGTTCCAGGCATTGTTCGGAAAGTGCCATCAGATTCGGTCTCAGGTCAGCGTGCCCAGGTCGAACAGGCGGTGATGTTCGCGGATGGCGTGGCGGTCGGTCATGCCGGCGATGTAGTCGGCGACGGCCCGCTGCGCACCATGCGGGTCGTGGGCGGCGATCTCCTCGGCGTGGCGCTGGTAATTCTCGGGCATCAGGCGGGGGTCTGCCTCGAACGCGGAAAACAGGTCGTGGATCAACTGGCGGGCCTTGTGCATCACCCCGTGTACCTGGTGGTGATGGTAGAGGTTCTCGCGCAGGAAGGCCTTGAGTTCGCGCGCCTGTTCCGCCATTTCCGGGCTGAACCGGATCAGCGGTTCACCGGTGCGGCGCACGTCGTCGGGGCTTTGCGGGCGGCGCTGGTCGATCGTGGCCTGGCTGGTCTCGATCAGGTCGCCGACCAGGGCGTCGATCATGCGTCGTACGGTTTCGTGCTGGGTCCGCCGCGGATCCAGCCCCGGATAACGGGCCTGGACCGTCTCGCGGCATTCGCGGAACAGGGTGACCTCGGCGAGGCTGTCCATGGTGAGCAGGCCGGAGCGCAGGCCGTCGTCGACGTCGTGGTTGTTGTAGGCGATTTCGTCGGCCACGTTCGCGAGCTGGGCCTCCAGGCTCGGCTGTTCCTTCTGCAGGAAGCGCACGCCGATCTCGCCCAGCTGGCGGGCCTTCTCCGGCGAGCAGTGCTTGAGGATGCCCTCGCGCGTCTCGAAGGTCAGGTTGAGGCCGTCGAAGTCGGCGTAGTGGCGTTCCAGCAGGTCGACGATGCGCAGGGACTGCAGGTTGTGCTCGAAGCCGCCGTGCTCGCGCATGCAGGCATTCAGCGCGTGCTGACCGGCATGTCCGAAGGGGGTGTGGCCGAGATCATGCGCCAGGGCAATGGCTTCGACCAGGTCTTCGTTCAGCCGCAGGGCGCGCGCGATGGAGCGTCCGATCTGGGCGACCTCCAGCGAGTGGGTCAGGCGGTTGCGGAACAGATCGCCCTCGTGACTGATGAAGACCTGGGTCTTGTACTCCAGCCGGCGAAAGGCACTGGAGTGCACGATGCGGTCGCGGTCGCGCTGGAAGTCGCTGCGGTGGCGGGGTGCCGCCTCGGTCTGGGCGCGACCGCGCGAGCGCGTCGGGTCGCAAGCCCAGGGCGCCAGGCCTGACGCGGTCGTGCTGATGGTGGCCGTGACTTCAGGCGACACGGGCATGCTCGTGCAGGGTGTGGTCCAGCGCGGTCTCGTCGAATTGATCGGTCAGGACGGCCTCGCCGATGCCGCGCAGCAGCACCAGGCGCAGGCGCCCGCTGGCGACCTTCTTGTCGATGGCCATCAGTTCGCGGAAGCGCTCCGGCGTGACCGCGGCCGGCGGTTCCAGGGCGAGGCCGGCGCGGCGGATCAGGGCCTCGGCACGTTCGCGCCCCGCGCGGTCCAGCCAGCCCATGCGCTCGGACATGCGGGCGGCCATGGCCATGCCGGTGCCCACGGCCTCGCCGTGGAGCCAGGCGCCGTAGCCCATGCCGGCCTCGATCGCATGGCCGAAGGTGTGGCCCAGGTTGAGCAGGGCGCGGATGCCACCCTCGCGCTCGTCGGCGGCGACGATCTCCGCCTTGCAGGCGCAGGAGCGGCGGATGGCGTAAGCGAGGGGCTCCGGCTCCAGGGCGCGCAGGGCGTCGATGTGCTCTTCCAGCCAGGCGAAGAACCCGGCGTCGCGGATCAGGCCGTACTTGATGACCTCGGCCAGGCCCGCCTGCAGCTCGCGCTCGGGCAGGGTCTTCAGGGTGTCGGTATCGATGACCACGGCGCGCGGCTGGTGGAAGGACCCGATCATGTTCTTGCCCAGCGGGTGGTTGACCCCGGTCTTGCCACCCACCGACGAGTCCACCTGGGCGAGCAGGGTGGTCGGCACCTGCACGAAGTCGATGCCGCGCTGGTAGATCGCGGCGGCAAACCCGGCGATATCGCCGACGACGCCCCCGCCCAGAGCGACGATTCGGCTGCCGCGATCCAGCCGGGCCTCCAGCAGCCGGGTCAGGATGGTCTCCACGGTGGCCAGGGTCTTGTGCTGTTCGCCGTCGGGCAGTTCGATCCACAGCGGCTCGCCGCTGATGGTGCATTGGTCCAGGGTTGCGCGCAGGGCTTCGCCGTACAGCGGGCCGACCGTGGTGTTGGTCACCACGGCGACGCGCCGGCCCTCCAGCGCCGGACGCAACCGTTCCGGGGCGGCCAGCATCCCCGGTCCGATGTGGATCGGGTAGGCGCGCTCGCCCAGTTCTACATTGAGGCTTTCCATGCCCGTCATCATAGCGTGCGGGTTGGCGGCGGCGTAAGCGGGGCATCGCCCACGCTGCGGATCGCTTCACGGACTTTTGCAATTGGTGCGGGTTGGATTACCATAGGGAGTTCTGCATGGTCGCCCGGAGTGTTTGGCGGCCAGTTTTGTTGTTTTTGATCGAGATGATCCAGCATCCGTTTCGGAGATTGTATGCCGCACGTACGAGTTCGTGAGAATGAGCCCTTCGAGGTTGCCCTGCGCCGCTTCAAGCGCACCTGCGAGAAGGCCGGCGTGGTCGCGGAAGTCCGCCGCCGCGAGTACTACGAAAAGCCGACCACCGAGCGCAAGCGCAAGGCCGCCGCGGCGGTGAAGCGCCAGCTGAAGAAGAATTCCCGCGACATGACCCGTCGGGTGCGTCTGTACTGAACCCCTATCCGGGTGGCTGCCCGGACCCGAGGACCCAAAGATGTCGCTCAAGGCCCGGTTGCAGGATGACGTGAAGCAGGCCATGCGGGCCCGGGAAAAGGACCGCCTGGCCGCATTGCGCATGATTCAGGCCGAGGTGTCGCAGTTCGAGGTGGACGAGCGGCGCGAGGCCGACGACGACACCGTGCTGGCGATCCTCAACCGCATGCTCAAGCAGCGGCGCGATTCCATCGATCAGTACCAGAAGGGTGGTCGCGAGGACCTCGCCGACCGCGAGGCCGCCGAGGTCGCCATTATCGAGGAATACATGCCCGAGCCGCTGGACGCGGCGGCCCTCGATCAGCTGGTGCAGGAAGCGATCGCCGAGACCGGCGCCGCAGCCCCCGGTGACATGGGCAAGGTGATGGGTGTGCTCAAGCCGCGGGTGTTTGGCCGCGCCGACATGGGGCAGGTGAGCCAGAAGGTCCGGTCCGCGCTGGGGAATTCTTGACCGGCCTGCCCGGTTGGCCGTAAAGCCCTCCTAACCTGAACGCAACAACGGGGAACCCGTGGCGTCCGCGCCTGCGAGTGTTCGCCGGAGCGAGTGATCCATGGCTTCCAATCCGATGCAGTTCCTGGACCTTCCGCGCCAGGACCCCCAGAAGACCCCCGCCGAGATCCGGATCCACGAGTTCGGCGAGATCATCGGCCAGTTCGATCCGGCGACCGCCGGGCAGCAGGCCGGCCGTTGCCTGGCCTGCGGCAACCCCTATTGCGAATGGAAGTGCCCGGTCCACAACTTCATCCCGAACTGGCTGAAGCTGGTGGAGGAGGGCAACCTGTTCGCGGCCGCGGAGCTGTCGCACAAGACCAACTCCCTGCCCGAAGTCTGCGGCCGCGTATGCCCGCAGGACCGTCTGTGCGAGGGCGCCTGCACCCTGAACGACGGCTTCGGCGCGGTCACCATCGGCTCGGTCGAGAAGTACATCACCGACGAGGCCCTGAAGGCCGGCTGGCGCCCGGATCTGTCCGATGTCACTCCGACCGGCAAGCGGGTCGCGGTGATCGGCGCCGGGCCCGCCGGGCTTGGCTGTGCCGATATCCTGGCGCGCAATGGCGTGCAGGCGGTGGTGTATGACCGCTATCCGGAGATTGGCGGCCTGCTGACCTTCGGCATCCCGCCGTTCAAGCTCGAAAAGCAGGTGATCCGCACCCGCCGCGAGATCCTCGAGGGCATGGGCGTCGAGTTCCGCCTGAATACCGATATCGGCCGCGACATCGCGATGGACGCCCTGCTCGAGGAATACGACGCCGTTTTCCTCGGCATGGGCACCTACACCGCGATGCAGGGCGGCTTCCCGGGCGAGGACCTGCCGGGCGTCTACCCGGCCCTGCCATTCCTGATCTCGAACATCCGCCAGGTGATGGGCTGGCCGCAGGAAGAGGGTGGCGAGTTCATCGACATGGCCGGCCAGCGGGTGGTCGTGCTGGGTGGCGGCGACACCGCGATGGACTGCAATCGCACATCGATCCGCCAGGGTGCGGCCTCGGTGACCTGTGCCTACCGCCGCGACGAAGACAACATGCCCGGTTCGCGCAAGGAAGTCGTCCATGCGCGCGAAGAGGGCGTGCACTTCGAGTTCAACGTGCAGCCGGTGGAGATCGTCGGGGACGGCAAGGTCGAGGGCGTGAAGGTCGTGCGTACCCAGATGGGTGCCCCGGACGAACGCGGCCGCCGCCGTCCCGAGCCGGTCCCCGGCTCCGAGCACGTGATCCCGGCCGACCGGGTGCTGATCGCTTTCGGTTTCCGTCCGTCGCCCTCCGACTGGTTCGCCGACTACAAGATCGGCATCGACGAGGGCGGCCGCGTGCAGACCGCGGGCGAGCACGCCTTCCAGACCGGCAATCCGAAGGTCTTTGCGGGCGGCGACATGGTGCGCGGCTCCGACCTGGTGGTTACCGCCGTCTTCGAGGGCCGCGAGGCCGCCGAAGGCATCCTTGAATATCTCGGCGTTTGAGCCTTTCGATGTCCCAGAACCTGAAGAACGACCTCCTGCTGCGAGCCCAGCTGCGCGAACCGGTGGAGCGTCCGCCGATCTGGATCATGCGCCAGGCCGGGCGCTACCTGCCGGAGTATCGCGAGACCCGCGCCCAGGCCGGCAGCTTCATGAGCCTGTGCCAGAACCCGGAGCTGGCCTGCGAAGTCACCATGCAGCCACTGCGCCGGTTTCCTCTCGATGCGGCGATCCTGTTCTCCGACATCCTCACCATCCCCGACGCGATGGGGCTGGGTCTGTATTTCGAGACGGGCGAGGGCCCGCGTTTCCGCGAGCCGGTGCGTACGCTGGAGGCGATCGAGAACCTCCCGGTGCCCGATCCGGAGCAGGAACTGCGCTACGTGATGGACGCGGTGCGCCTGATCCGCCGCGAACTGGACGGCCAGGTTCCGCTGATCGGTTTTGCCGGTAGTCCATGGACGCTGGCGACCTATATGGTCGAGGGTCAGGGCTCGCGCGACTTCGCCGAGACCAAGCGTCTGATGTACGGCGAGCCGCAGGCGATGCACGCCCTGCTGCAAAAGGTCGCCACCGCGGTGACCGACTACCTCAACGCGCAGATCCGCGCCGGCGCCCAGTCGGTGATGATCTTCGACACCTGGGGGGGCTCGCTTACCCCGCGCGGTTATCGCGAATTCTCGCTGGCGTACATGCAGCGCATCGTCGACGGGCTGATCCGCGAGAACGACGGCCGCCGCGTGCCGGTGACACTGTTCACCAAGGGCGGCGGGGCCTGGCTGGAGGCGATGGCGGACACCGGGGCCGATGCCCTGGGGCTGGATTGGACGATCGAGATCGGCGAGGCCAGCCGCCGGGTCGGCGACCGCGTCGCATTGCAGGGCAACCTCGACCCGTCGGTGCTCTACGCACCGGAGGCCGTGGTGCGCGAGGAGACGCAGCGCGTGCTGGACGGCTTCGATCGTGATTCCGGGCACATCTTCAATCTGGGCCACGGCGTTCATCCGGGGATCGACCCGGAGCGTGTCGCCGCGATGGTGGACACCGTCACCAACTACCGACGCTAGGGAGACGCTGATTCAATCGCACGTTCCCGTTGGTGCCCCCTGTTTCCCGCGCACGGCGTTGCGGCGCCGTTGTGCAGAATGGCTGAACGGCAGTCACCGCGCCTTGTTCGCACGCAAATGCGACTCGAGCGCGAACGTGCGATTGAATCAGCGTCTCCCTAGCCCGCAGGAGGGCTTCGGGTTTCGGTGGCCCGCTCTAGTCGGCCTAGTCGGCCGTGACGGCGGCCTCGTCGGCGCTGGCTTCCGCGAGCAATCTCTCCACGTCCACGCGGGTGGCGCGCGCCATCGGGCGCCCGTCCACGGGTGACGGCGGCGCCTGGCGCATGCCGTCCAGCGGGAACACCGTGAGTTCGATATCGGTGTCGTCCGGACCGCTAAAGGCGAGGAAGGGGATCCGTTGTTCGCGGCCTTGGCGGCTGCGGTAGCGGCGTTCCCCGCTCTCGCAGTGGATGCCCCGTTCGCCCAGTTCCAGGATCACCTCCTCCACTGTCTCCGCGAAGGCATGGAGATTGATCAGCGGCTGCGACTCGACAAGTCCCTGGAGCAAGGGGCCGACCAGGCGCGGCTCCAGATGCCGCAGGCGCTCCATCACGATCAGGGCGGCCTCCAGGCGTTCGCGGTAGGCGGCCCGGCTGGCGGGGCTGGCAAACAGCCGGCTGCGTTCGATGGCCGCGTCCTGGATCTCCAGGTTTCCGGGCATCTCGTGGCGGGCATCCACACCCAGGTGTTCGGCGGCCTTGCGCTTGGCGAGACCGAAGTCGCGAATGCCGTCGTCGAGCATGATCCGGGCGGCCTCCTGCGCCAGTTCCAGGCGCACGCGCGAAGGGCTGCCCATCAAAACACCAGTTCGGGTTGCTGGCTGTTGCCGCCGTTGCCCCCGTCACCGGGGATGACGTGCCCGCGTTCGGGGATCTGGTGCGGCAGCAACCACTGGTTAGTGGCGCCCGGGGCGTCGTCGCTGGGCGCGCGCTGGCCATTGGGAAGGATGGCGACGCGGACGAGATCGTCGGGACGTTCCAGCGGACGCTCCGGTTGGTCGGCCAGCACACTGCCCATAAAGCGGGTCCAGATCGGCAGGGCGGCGCGGCCGCCGCTCTCGCGCCGGCCCAGCTCGCGATTGTCGTCGAACCCGATCCACGCGGTCGCGACGAGGTCTGCGTTGAACCCCGCGAACCACGCATCCCGGTAGTCGTTGGTAGTGCCGGTCTTTCCGGCCAGGTCGGACCGGCCCAGTTCCATGGCCCGCCGCCCGGTTCCCGATGTGATGACGCTGCGCAGCATGTCACCCATCTGCCAGGCGATGCCCGGGTCCAGGACCGGAATCGGGTCGGTGTACTGCAGTGGCCCACTGCTGGCGACCAGCGGCAGGTCCTGACCCTTCGGGCTGGAACAGGGGGCCGGGCAGGCGCGTTCGGTGGCGGCTTCGTAGAGCACCTCGCCGTCCACGGTCTCGATCCGCGAGATGATCCACGGGCTGTTGAGGCGCCCGCCGCTGGCGAACACGCCATAGGCGTTGTTCAACTGCAGCGGGGTCAGCGTCCCCGTGCCCAGAACCATGGACAGGTTGTTCGGCTGCGTCTCGCGGCTGAGGCCGAAGCGGCCGAGTTCCTGGTGGACGTTGCCGGTGCCGAGCCGATCCAGCAGGCGGATGGACGCCAGGTTGCGGGAATTGGCGAGTGCCTCGCGCAGCGTCGTCTCGCCATGGAAGCGTCGGGTGTAGTTTTGCGGGCGCCATTCGGCCCCCAGGGCCGGATCATTGAACACCATCGGGGCGTCGACGACCGTCCCTTCCGGGCGGTGGCCTTCGCGCAGGGCCAGGGCATAGACCAGCGGCTTGAAGGCGGAGCCGGGCTGGCGCTGGGCCTGCGTCGTTCGATCGTAGCGGTTCTCGAAGAAGTCGAAGCCACCGGCCAGGGCTGTAATGGCCCCGTCCTCCGGCGCCTGGGCGATTACGGCGCCGGTCGCCTCGGGCTTCTGTGCCAGGCGCCAGCGCCCGTCGATATAAGGCCGGACGCGAATGACATCGCCCCGTTCGAATTCGGGGGAGTCCGCCCATTCGCGGTCTTCCGGCAGGATCTGCTGCTCGCCGATGCGACCACCGTCCACGTGCAGTACACCGTCGTCGTCCTGCTCCAGAACCACCGCCGGGAACAGCAGCCGACCATGTACGCCGATGGCCAGCAGCGCGCGTTCGCGCGCCTCGGCGTCTTCCATGGTCGCGGCCGGGACGCGCATCTCAGGGCCGCGAAAACCGTGACGTTCGTCATATTCCAGCAATCCTTCGCGCAGCGCCTGATTGGCGGCCTCCTGCTGGCGGGAGTCGATCGTGGTGTGTACCTGCAAGCCGCGGCGATAGGCATCGTCACCCCACAGGTTGACCACCATCTGGCGCGCCATCTCCGCCACCCAGTGGGCGTCGATCTCGGTGGCCGCGGTATGGCGTTCGGACAGCACGGGCCGGGACATCGCTGCCTCGAAGGCTTCTTCGTCGATGGCCCCGGTTTCCAGCATGCGGCGCAGCACATAGTTGCGGCGAATCTCCGCGCGCTCAGGGCTGGTGACCGGATTGGTGGTCGACGGTGCCTTCGGCAGGGCCGCCAGCGTGGCAATTTCGTCCAGCTCCAGTTCGTCCAGCGAGCGGCCGAAATATACCCGCGAGGCGGCTTCAATGCCGTAGGCGCGCTGCCCCAGGTAGATTTTGTTGAGGTAGAGCTCGAGGATCTCGTCCTTGGTCATCTCCTGTTCCAGGCGGATGGCCAGGAAGATCTCGCGCAACTTGCGTTCATAGGTGCGCTCGCGCGTCAGGAAAATATTGCGCGCGAGTTGCATGGTGATGGTGCTGCCGCCCTGGCTGCGTTCGCCGCCGGTGGAGATGACATTCAGCCCGGCTCGGGCGAGCCCCATGACATCGACCCCTGGATGGTCGTAGAAGCGCTCGTCTTCTGCCGCAATAAAGGCGTCGCGCACTTGTTGCGGGATTGCGTCGATCGCGACCGGAATGCGGCGTTCTTCGGCGAATTCTCCCATCAGGCGGCCGTCCGCGCTGCGTACCTGCAGTGGTGTCTGCAGACGCACGTCGCGCACGGCGTCGGCCTCGGGGAGGGTCGGCGCGTAATGGATATAGAGAGCGGCCAGTGCGATGGACAGGCCGACTCCGGCTGCCAGAATCAGGGCAAGCAGCGCCGTAGTAATCTTGAGGACCGGATTCATGACAGCAAAAAAAGTGAGGCCAAGGTAAGAAGTCGCTTTCAATGCGACTTGCAACCTTGAAGTCGCGGTGTATATTGTGAACCAGCTAGCATACGTGATTGTAACGCTACCAGTTACTTTCGTTGGGGTATACAGGGGGATGTGTGCTGAGTCTCGGAAAATCCAAACAAGGGGTCCTGGGCGTGGATATCAGCTCGGCAGCCGTCAAGGTGCTGGAGCTGGCGCGACAGGGTAAGGGGTACCGGGTCGAGGCCTTCGCGGTCGAACCCCTTCCTGACGGGGTTATGGTCGACAAGGTCTGTCAGGACACCGAAGCCGTGGGCAATGCCCTCGCCCGCGCGGTCAAGCGTTCCGGCACCCGGCTCAAGCACTGCGCGATGGCTGTTCCATCCTCCGCCGTGATCACCAAGACGATCCAGATGTCGGCCGCGCTGGGCGATGCGGAGCTCGAAGGCCAGGTCTTCGTGGAGGCCGACCAGTACATCCCCTATACCCTCGAGGAGGTCAACCTCGACTTCCAGGTCCTCGGCAAGAACGAGAAGAATCCGCAGATGGTGGACGTGCTGGTGGTCGCCTCGCGCCGCGAGAACGTCGATTCCCGCGTGGCCATCGCCGAGGCCGCCAAGCTTACCCCCGAGCTGGTGGATGTCGAGGCCTACGCCATCGAACACACCGCCGAACGCCTGATGGAGCAGGTCCCCGATCGCGAGAACAAGCCGATCGTCGCGGTCGTCGACGTGGGCTCGTCGGTCACCGCGGTCTACGTGGTCAGTCAGGACGAGGGCGTGGTCTATACCCGCGAGCAGAACTTCGGTGGCCGCATGCTCACCGAGGAGATCATGCGCCGCTACAGCATGAATTATCAGGAGGCCGGCGCGGCCAAGATGAGCGGGGACCTTCCCGCCGACTATACGAGCGCCATCCTCGAGCCGTTCAAGCAGACCATGGTGGACCAGATCCAGCGGCTGCTGCAGTACTTCTACGTGACCCGTCCGCAGGACACCATCGATCACATCCTGCTGGGTGGTGGTTGCGCGGCCATCCCGGGTGTGGACGAGCTGCTCGAGGAGGCCGCCGGGACGCCGGTATCCATCGCCAATCCGTTCCGCGGCATGGCCCTGGCCAAACGGGTGAACCAGGAACGCTTCGCGAATGATGCCCCGGCGCTGATGACGGCCTGTGGCCTGGCCATGCGGGGGTATGCGTCATGATTTACATCAACCTGCTTCCCTGGCGCGAGAAGGCCCGCGAACAGCGGCGCAAGCAGTTCTTCGCGGCCGTTGGTGGCGCGGCCGTGGTCGGTGTCCTGCTGGCGTTCGCCGGATACAGCTTCATGGGCTCGCTGATCGATCACCAGCAATCGCGCAATCAGATGCTGGAGAGCGAGATCCGCGAACTGGACCGTCAGATTGCCCGGATCCGCGATCTCGATGAACAGCGCGAGGCGCTGATCGCTCGCATGGAAGTCATCCAGACCCTGCAGGCGCGGCGCCCCGAAGCGGTCCACCTGTTCGATCAGCTCGTCGAGACCCTGCCCGATGGCACCTATCTCAACGAGGTTCGACAGGAGGACGAAAACGTCCGCCTGGTCGGGCGTTCCGAGTCCAACACCCGCATCTCCGCGCTGATGCGCCGGATCGACGCCTCGCCCTGGCTGGGCAGTTCCAACCTGCAGATCATCGAGACACGGGAAGAGGGCCGCCTCCAGGTCCGTGACTTCCGTCTGGATGCCACGCAGACCCGGCCGGATGCCGAAGAGGGGGATTCCTGATGGATCTGAAGGAACTCAACCAGATCGACTTCAACAACATCGGGGAGGCCTCCTGGGGCGTTAAGGGCCTGATCCTGGCCGTGATCGTCCTGGCCATCCTCGGCCTGTCGTATTACCTCTTCATCGGTGATCAACGCACGGAACTCGAGCGCGCGGAAAGCCGCGAGCTGCAGCTGCGGGACGAGTTCGAGGACAAGCAGGAACGCGCGGCCAACCTGCAGGCCTACGAGGACCAGCTCGAGGAGATGGAGCGCATGTTCGCCTCGCTGCTGGAGTTGCTGCCGAGCAGCGCCGAGATTCCCAGCCTGCTGGTGGACATCTCGCAGACCGGGCTGCAGGCCGGCCTCGAGATCGAACTGTTCGAGCCACGGGGCGAGAACCGCCGCGACTTCTACGCCGAAGTGCCGATCCGCCTTCGGGTCCGCGGCGATTACGAGGATCTCGCGGAGTTCGTCAGTGGGGTCTCGGCCCTGCCGCGCGTGGTCACCATGCACAACATGCACATCCGTCCCGGTGATTCCGACAACGACCTGCTGATGGACGCGGTCGCCCGAACCTACCGCTACCTGGAGGAGAACTGATGAAGCATTCTTCCATGCAGGCGGTGTGGCCCGGGCTGGCCATGATCCTGGCGGGCGGTTTCCTGTTATCCGGATGCGCCCAGGACAACCGGGATCTCCAGGAGTACATCGCCGAGGTCAAGGAGCGCCCCGGCAGCGGCATCGAGCCGATTCCGACCCTGGAGCCGCACGAGCCCTATCTCTATCCGGGGCATACCCGGTCGCCCTTTGATTCCTCGGTGATCGCCCAGCCGGAACTGGCCGCCGCCGAGGGCCAGCCGGGTGATGCGGAGATCGATCCCGATCGCCCGCGCGAGTTCCTCGAGGGCTTTCCGCTGGACTCCCTGCGCATGGTCGGCTCGCTGGAGCAGCACGGGGTGCGCTATGCCCTGGTCCGGACCCCGGATCGAGGGGTGCAGCGTGTCACTGCCGGCAATTACATGGGACAGAACCACGGGGAGATCGTGGAGATCACGCCGACGCAGATTCGTCTGGTCGAGATCGTGCCGGATGCCTTCGGCGGCCATGTGGAGCGCGAAAACTCCGTGGCGCTGACCGACTAGCGGTTTGGGGGAGAAGAACATGATGACGAGCATTCGCCGCAAGGTCGGCACAACCAACAGGGGATTCAACATGGGTTCTTCCATGCGCGCTTTCGCAGGGACGGTCATGGCCGGCCTGCTGTTCATGGTGTCCCAGGGGGTGGCTGCCACCGAACTGGAAGAGATCCGGGCCGGCAGCCTGAGCGGGGACCGGGTGCAGGTGAACCTGCGCTTCTCGGAGGCGCCGCCCTCCGATATCCGGGCCTTTGCGATCGATTCGCCCCCGCGCATTGCCCTGGACTTGCCCAACGTGGGGAATGCCCTGCCGAGTCGCGAGACGGACCTGAATGTCGGTCCGTTGCTGCGCGCCAGTTCGGTCGAAGCCGGCGACCGCACCCGCGTGGTCTTTAATCTGACCCAGGCCTCCGAGTACCAGACCCGGGTGGAGGGCAACAACCTGATCCTTACGCTGGGCCGCGGTGTATCCGAGGCGGATGCCCGTACCCAGCAGGTCGTGGATCGGGCCGGTGAGCCGACCACTACGACCCGCAGCGCGCGCCCCGTGGAGATCACGGGGATCGATTTCCGCCGTGGCGGCGAAGGCGAGGGCCGCGTCGAGGTGGATCTTTCCCGCTCTGGCGCCGAGATCAACGTGCGCGAACAGGCGGGCCGCATCGAGATGACCTTCCCGCGCGCGATGATCGACGAAGGCCTGGAGCGCCGACTCGATGTCGTCGACTTCGCCACTCCGGTTCACACCATCGATACCGTTTCGGAGCGTGACCGCGTGCGTATGGAGGTCGAGGCGCGTGGCGAATACGAGATCCTTTCCTATCAGAGTGATCGCCAGTTCGTCCTCGAGGTCGCGCCGATTTCCGAGGCGGAACGCCAGGCCCGCGCCCGCGAGGAGCGGGAATTCGAGGGCGAACGCCTGTCGCTGAATTTCCAGGACATCGAGGTGCGTTCCGTCCTGCAGCTGCTGGCGGACTTCACCGACCTGAACATCGTGGTCAGCGATACCGTGGACGGCAACATTACGCTGCGCCTGAACAACGTGCCGTGGGATCAGGCACTGGACGTCATTCTCCAGGCGCGAGGCTTGGACAAGCGAATGGACGGGAACGTCCTCTACGTCGCTCCCAGCGAGGAGATCGCGGCTCGTGAGAGGCTAGAGATGGAAGCTCAGCGCGATCGCCAAGAGTTGGAGCCCTTGCGCACTGAGTTCGTTCAGATCAACTTTGCTCAGGCCGAGCAGATCGCCTCCCTGATTCGGAGTGACGAAGGCGGTCAGTTCCTGTCCGAGCGCGGTAGTATCACCATCGACAGCCGGACGAACACTCTGCTTATTCAAGACACGCAGAGCCGTATTGAAGATGTTCGGCGGCTAGTGTCTACGTTGGACGTACCCGTTCAGCAGGTGTTGATCGAAACGCGTATTGTTATTGCCGAGGATAACTTTCAACGTGACCTTGGTGCGCGTTTCGGCATCAGTGGCACTCGTGGTACTGGAAGACGTACGGGCCTCGGCGTCGGAGGGTCTCTTGCTGGGGCGGACGTGGCGCGAGATGGAACCACTAGCGCCCTCGGAAGCCGTCTTTCGAATGAAAATGCCGCTCCTTACGGCGATTACAATTACGGCGAAGACTTCCTAATGGGGAATCGACTTAATAGCTCGCTTCCTGCGGGCCCCGATCGGGCTGCAGGAATCGGGTTCAGTATTCTCCGTAGTGGAGTCCTGCTTGACCTGGAACTCAGTGCGTTACAGGTCGAAGGGCGTGGTGAAGTGATCTCAAGCCCGCGAGTTGTCACGGCGAACGGGCAAACCGCGAGGATCGAGCAGGGGGAGCGGATTCCCTATCAGGAGGCAACCGGACAAGGTAATACGACTACCCAGTTCATTGATGCATTACTGAAAACCGAGGTTACCCCCCAGATCACCCCCAATGGCAATATCATCATGGATATCTTGGTTACGCGGAATAATCGGAGTAATGAACCTCCAGTTCAGGGGGTGCCTGGCATTTCGACGCGCGAGGTTGAAACGCAGGTGTTCGTTGGGAATGGCGAAACGGTGGTCCTTGGGGGTGTCTATGAAATCGAAAGTGCCGAAGCCTTGGAAAAAGTCCCGTTCTTTGGCGATATCCCATTCCTCGGTAATTTCTTCCGGAATCGATCGAACCAAAACAGCAAGGCAGAACTGCTGGTCTTTGTAACGCCACGCGTGATCGATTAACCGGCCATTGCTGGTCGTTTCAAAGCCGGGGCCTGTCCCCGGCTTTTCTTTGGCTGCCCCAGCCAGTAGCCTTGGCGTCCATGCAGAACATCGTACTGGTAGGCCCGATGGGGGCCGGCAAGAGCACAATCGGGCGTGGCCTCGCGGGGCTGCTGCGTCGGCCGTTCTTCGATACCGATCAGGAGATCCAGCGGCGTACCGGTGTGGATATCCCGACCATCTTCGAGTTCGAGGGGGAGGCGGGCTTTCGCAAGCGCGAGACGGCGATGCTGGAGTCGCTTCTGGAACAGGAGGGGGCGGTGATTGCCACCGGGGGCGGGATCGTCGAGCGCCCGGAAAACCGCGAGCTCCTGCGCGACGAGTTCGTGATCTACCTGCGGGTGCCGGTGGAGGAGCAGTTCCGGCGTACCCGGCGCAACCGGAAGCGCCCGCTGATCGCGGAGGCGGCAGACCCGAAGGCGCGCCTGCAGGAGCTTTTCGAGGCCCGCGACCCGCTGTACCAGGAAATCGCCAGCCTGACGCTCGAGGGCAAGGGGCGGCGGGTGCGCGACGCGGTCAAGGGCGTGTGTTCTGCCCTCCAGGTGCAGCGCCCCGACCTGTGCCAGCCCCGCTCCGACGGTTAGTCTTTATTTGGCTACAAAGCCACGTAATATAAAGCCGAAACAGGAAGATAGGAAGATTGGGAGTGGGGTAATGCCACTGGGATTGCCACCTCATTACTCAACGAGCAGTCCTTTCTGCCTTCCCAGCTTCCTGTGAATCTCCCTTGACCTTCGGACCCTGTGCGGGCGTTTGTGGTGAAGGCTGCTAATGGCGGGTGCTGCCGCCGCCGTTAGGGACGAATGTGCCGTCCTGGGACGGTGGCGAACGACGTCCGTGCGAGGCGTGGTGGAACAGGAGGCGCCAGCGATCGTCCAGCCAGCGCCAAGTCTGGCTGATCAGGATCGTACCGGTCGGGGCGACGTCGCCCGGGCGTGTGATCGCCTCCTCGATGACCACGCTGATGATCTCCCCGGTTTCGTGGCGCCCCACGATCTTCGGCTCGATGCCGATGTTGAGCTCGCGTGCGAAGACCAGCAGCCAGCTCTCCATGACCTCCGCCACGCCCCTGTGGGCGCGCGGGCTGCCCGGATGGATGCAGACGATATCCGGGCGCTCGCCCCACAGGCGCATCATCTGTTCGATGTCGGCGGCGCGGAAGGCGGCGTAGTAGTCCTCGACGCAGCGGTCAACGTCTCCCGGCATCAGTGCATTCCCCCGGTGGGCCATTCGGGTGTCGGCTCCGGGTCGGCACTGGCGTGGTGGAGCACCATGCGCCAACTGTCACCGACCTGACGGTAGCCATTGGTCGCCAGCATGACGCCACGGCGTTCGCCGTGGACGTACAGGTTCTCCCGCAGGACATGAACGACCAGGTCGTCACCCGGTATGGCGGTCACCTGGGTCCGGTGCACGATCACCCCGCGCATGCCCGGCAGGATGTCGTCCCAGCTCTCCAGGATCACGTCCGTTCCCTGCAGGCGCTCGCCACCGGGGTGGATGCATACGCACTCCGCACTGTCGTGCCAGATCTCGCGCATGCCCTGCGCGTCGCCTGCCTGAAAGGCTTCGTAGAAGGCGGCTTCCGTGGATTCGGGAGAGGGGAACGTGGCCATACGGGTCGGGCCTCCTGGGACGGGGTCTCCATTGTCGCAGGAGCATTCGCGGATGACGAATGCGGCGCCCACCCGTGGATGACGGATTCCGCGCGAACCGCCAGAATGACGCTCCTTGAACCAGGGAGCCCCTATGGCACGCATCCTCGCCACCGGTATTGTCACGCTGGACCACACCCTCGATGTCGAGGTCTACCCGGCCGAGGACGGCGAAGTCCGGGCGCTCGACAGCACCACGCAGCCCGGCGGGAATGCCACCAATACCGCGGCGATCCTCGCCCAGTTCGGACACCGGCCGGGCCTGGCCGCGGTGGTGGCCGCGGGCGCGGACGGGGATGCCCTGACCGAGCAGCTCAAGGCCCGCGGGCTGGATATTCGCCACTGCGTGCGGCGGCCGGGCGTGACGCCGACCTCGCACATCCTGCGCTCGCGGGCCACCGGCAGCCGCACGATCGTCCACCATCGCGATCTGCCCGAGCTCGCGGTCGCGGATCTCGCCGCCATCCCCTGGCCGGAATACGACTGGCTGCACTTCGAGGGGCGCAATCCGGAGGCCCTGGCGTCGATCCTGCGTGCCGCGCGGGACAGTATCTTCGATCAGCCGCTGTCCCTGGAGCTGGAGAAACCCCGTCCCGGGCTGGAAGCATGCCTGGATTACGCGGACGTCCTGATGCTCTCGCGTGACTGGGCCGCGAATATTGCGGACAGCCCCGAGGCGGCGCTGAAGCAACTGGCCGCGCGGTTTCCTGACCGCATCCTGACGGTTACCGCCGGCAGCGCCGGCGCGTGGATGGCTGCGCGCGGCGAGATCCACCATCGTGCGCCGACGCCCGGTCTCCGGGTGGTCGACAGCGTGGGGGCGGGGGATACCTTCAATGCCGGCCTGATCCATGCGCTGGTTTCCGGGGAACCACCGGAGCAGGCGTTGACCGCTGCCGTGCGCCTGGCCGAGCGCAAGCTTGTGCAGGTCGGCTTCGAGGGGTTGGCGGCGGAGGTTTCCGACCCGGGGGCGTGGCCGGGCTAGCGCCCCCAAGAAACTTGCATCGTCACCGGCGCGGTGACGTGACCCTGCGAGGGGGCGGGGTCAGGCCTCTTCGCCGAAGCGGTCGGCGACCAGCTCGGTCAGCGCGTCCAGGGCCTCGGATGCATCCTCGCCCTCGGCCTCGATGGTGATCTCGCTGCCCTGGGCGGCCGCCAGCATCATGACGCCCATGATGCTCTTGCCGTTGACCTCCTGCTGGTTGCGGGAGACGGTGACGTCCGCGGCGTACTGGCTGGCCAGGCTGACAAACTTGGCCGCTGCGCGCGCGTGCATCCCCAGGCGGTTAACGATGGGGACTACGCGCTGCGGCATCGCTGCACTCCTGATCGCAGAGAAGAATCCCGTCGTGCCCCCCGGAAAGGGCCTTGTTGACCAGTTCGGTCAGGGGAAGGTGCTGGTAGTTGAGCACGCGGATCAGCATCGGCAGGTTGATGCCGGCGATCACGCGCGCATTTGCGCCGCGGGCGACGCGGCTGGCCACGTTGGAAGGCGTGGAGCCGAACATGTCGGTCAGGATCAGGACCCCCGAACCGCTGTCCAGGGTGGTCAGGCGTTCGCGCGCACGGGTCAGGACCTCGTCCGGGTCGTCGTTCTGGGACATCGCCATGGACTCGCAGTCCTCGGGCAGACCCCCAAGCATGCTCTGCGCGGTCTGCAACAGGGTGTCGCCCAGATTTTGATGCGTGATCAGAATGAGACCAACGCCCATGGATCGGCTCCGATTGCGGGTTCCAGAAAGGCCTTTGCCCGCGTCCAGTGTTTACTGCTTGGCCAGCTCGCGGTGACGGATGCTAACAGTAACATGTTCCCGATCCTGCCACGCCCTCGCGAGGCGCTCGACCAGGTACACCGAGCGGTGCTGTCCGCCGGTGCAGCCGATGGATACGGTCACGTAACTGCGGTGGTCATCCACCAGGCGCGGCAGCCACTGCGACAGGAAGCCCTGCACGCTGTCGAACATGGCCGCGACCTCCGCGTGTCCCTCGAGGAAGTCGCATACCGGCTGGTCGCGACCGGTCAACCCGGCCAGCTCCCGTTCATAGTGCGGGTTGGGCAGGCAGCGCACATCGAACACGAAATCGGAGTCCAGGGGGGCCCCGTGCTTGAAGCCGAAGGACTGGAACAGCAGTGACAGTTCGTGCTCCCCGCGTTCGCCCATGCGATCGCGCAGGGTGCGGGCGAGATCGTGCATCGACAACCGCGAGGTGTCCACCGTCAGGTCGGCTTCCATGGCCACGTGGCCCAGCCACTCGCGTTCGCGGTCGATGGCCTCGACCAGCGGCACCCCGTCGCGCGCCAGCGGATGGCGCCGCCGGGTCAGATGGTAGCGTCGCAACAGGACCTCGCTGGAGGCCTGCAGGAACAGCACCTCCACCTGGATTTCCTCGGCCCGCAGCTGCGCGAGAAGGCCGGCGAATCCCTCCAGTGCCTCCAGTCCGCTGCGCACGTCCACACCGACGGCCAGGTGGCGATCGCCCTCGGTGTCATAGTGGCCCTGGCGTACCTGGTTGATCAGGTCCGGCAGCAGCGGCAGCGGGAGGTTGTCGACGCAGAAATAGCCGGCATCCTCCAGGGTGTGCAGGGCTACGGTCTTGCCCGACCCGGAGAGACCGCTGACGATCAGCAGACGCATGACGGGATCAGCCCTCCGGGTCCGGGTTGGGAACCGTGGTGGCGGGTACCGCACGGTGATAGGGCGGTTCCTCCGCCTCGCCGGTCATCTGGCGTCGCTGGCGGGCGCGCAGGTCGTCGCCGGCGATGTAGCCCTGCATGTGCAGCATGTGGTTGCGCACGGCGGCCTCGATCATTACCGCGATGTTGCGACCCGGTGCCACCGGGAGGCTGATCAGCGGGATCCGCAGGCCGAGGATGTCGATCTCGCCGCGGCGCCCGTTGAGCCGGTCGTCGGGGACCGGCGAGGGTTCGCCGTGATCGCGGAGGTCGATAATCAGCCGCAGGTACTTGCCACCCTTGATCGCCGAGTCGCCGTACATCGCGCGGATGTTCAGGACCCCGAGCCCGCGCACCTCGAGCAGATCCTGGAGCAGGGCCGGGCAGTGGCCGCGCACGATGTCGGGCGCAATGCGCGCGAATTCGGGGGCATCGTCGGCGATCAGGCGATGCCCGCGCGAGATCAATTCCAGCGCCACCTCGCTCTTGCCGACGCTGGAGGCGCCGCTGATCAGCACCCCGATGCCGAGGATCTCCATGAATACGCCATGGCGTACCTCGAAATGGGCCAGGCGCTGCTGCAGGAAATAGCGCAGCAGCGAGATGATCTCGTGGCTGCTGGTGCTGGAGCACAGGATCAGCGGCAACGCCTCCTGCGGGGCGTCCGGCATCTCCGAGAACGGGCAGGTGTCCTCGGCGAAGATCACCGCGGTGGTCCCGGTGCGGGCCATTTCCAGGATCAGGTCGTTGCGCTGGCTGTCGCTGAGGTTGGCGATGTAGCGGGCTTCGAAGTCCCCGATGACCTGGATGCGGTTGGGCCGGATGAGGTTGAGGTGACCGGCCAGGGGCAGGTCATCACCGTCCTCGCCGACCAGCTTGCGGTCGCCGGCGGCATGTTCGCCGTGGACAAAGCGCAGGTCCAGGCGATGGCCCATCGCCTGAATCAGGCTCTCCACATTGATGTCGCGGGCGATCCCGCCTTCGCCCAGCGCCTCGTTCATGGTGCGGGCCGGTGCGGACTGATAGCGGGGCGGGGTGCGGGCTGCACGGGATCAGTCCTCGCGGAAGCGGCGGACGAGTTCCTGTTCCAGGCTGGCGGCATCCCCGGCCCGGCGCAGCGCGGCAATGGTGTCCGGCTGCGAAAGGCCCCGAGCGAGCTGGGCCAGCAGGTCGAGGTGCTCGCTGGTGGCGGCCTCCGGGACCAGCAGGGCAATCAGGATGTCCACTGGCTCGTGGTCCATGGCGTCGAAATCGACGCCGTTCCCCAGGCGCAGTACGGCCACCCGGGGCGCCTCGAGATCGGCCAGGCGGCCATGGGGAATCGCGACCCCGTGGCCCAGCCCGGTAGAGCCCAGCTTTTCGCGCGCCGACAGGGCCTCGAAGATCGCGCCGCTACCCGGTCCGCCGGCATCATCGCCAGCGGCGAGGAGTTCGGCCAGGGTCTCGAGGGCCCGCTTCTGACTGGAACACTCGGGCTCCAGCCGGATGCGCTCGGCGGTGATCAGCTCGGCAATGCCCATGGATCAGGAAGCCTGCTCGCGGTTGCGCTGGGCGCCCTCGGCGCGGTGATGGTCCTTGACCTTCTCCTTGTGCTTGATCAGCTGGCGGTCAACCTTGTCGATCAGGGCATCGATCGCGGCATACATGTCCTCATGCGAGGCCTCGGCATGGATGTGGTTGCCGCTGACCTGGAGGTTTGCCTCGGCCTTGTTGTGCTGGTTCTGGGTCTTCTCGTGGGTCAGCACGACGTGGACGTCGATGACCTTGTCGAAGTGGCGCTCCAGCTTCGTGAACTTCTCGTTGACGTAGTCGCGCAGGGCATCGGTGAGGTCCACGTGGTGGCCGGTCAGGTTGATCTGCATGGTCAGGACTCCTTGGTTACTTGTTGCCGGTGGGCATCGAGGCCATCTGCCGGCGTTCGCTGGATGAAGGGATGTGCATCGCCTCGCGGTACTTGGCCACGGTGCGACGCGCCACGTTGATGCCCCGGTCCGCCAGCACCTGGGCGAGCCGGGCATCGCTGAGCGGTTTGTTCGGGGGTTCGTCGTCGATCAATTCGCGAATCATGGCACGGATGGCGGTGGCGGAACACTCGCCGCCATCGTTGGTGCCGACGTGGCTGGAAAAGAAATACTTGAACTCGAAAACCCCGCGCGGGGTGTGCATGTATTTCTGGGTCGTCACCCGGGAGATGGTCGATTCGTGCATCTCCAGGATCTCGGCGATATCGCGCAGGATCAGCGGCTGCATCGCGACCTCGCCGTGCTCCAGAAAGCCCTGCTGGCGATGAACGATGGCCTCGGCGACCCGCAGGAGGGTGTCGTTGCGGCTGTGCAGGCTCTTCAGGAACCAGCGCGCCTCCTGCAGCTGGTCGCGCATAAAGGCGCTGTCGCGGGCATCCGAAACCTGGCGCACCATGCCGGCGTAGAGGTCGTTGATGCGGATGCGCGGGGCGATCTCCGGATTCAGCTCCACGCGCCAGCCCTCGGGGGTATGCCGCACGTAGACATCCGGTACCACGTATTCGGAAGTGGCGGAGCTGATCTGTGCGCCGGGGCGCGGATTCAGGGTGCGGATCAGGTCCAGTGCGCGCGCCAGTTCGTCCGGGTCGCGCACCCCGGACTGGCGTTGCAGGGCCTTGTAATCGCGCTTGCCGAGGCTGTCCATGCCGTGTTCCAGGATCGCCCGTGCAGCGTCGCGGGCCGGGGCGTCCGGGGCCAGTTCGCGCAGCTGGATCTCCAGGCATTCGCGCAGATCGCGCGCGCCCACGCCCAGCGGGTCGCATTGCTGAATCCAGTGGAGCACTGCCTCGACCTCGTCGACGCCGACGGTTTCATCCTCGCCTCGGCTGATGGTCTCGGCCAGGGTGTCGAGGTCGCCCTCGAGATAGCCGTCGGGGCTGATGGCGTCGATCAGGGCCGCCCCGATGCGCTGGTCGCGCGGCGTCAGGTGGCTGAGGTGCAGCTGCCATAGCAGGTGGTCCTGCAGGCCCTCGCCGTCGTCGTCGCTCGTGTTTTCGAGCGGGTCGCGGTCGTCCACGCCCTTGGGGGCGGGGGCCGGCTCGTAGATGTCGTCCCAGCGGCTGTCGGTGGTGAGTTCCTCGGGGATCACGTCATCGCTGGTAGTGGTGGCCTCCATGCGATCGCCTTCCACCAGCTCGCCATCGTGGTTCAGGCGCTCGGTGTCGGCCTCGGACTCTTCGTCCTCGACCTGTTCGAGCATGGGGTTGCTCTCCAGTGCCTGCTGGATTTCTACCTGGAGCTCGAGCGTGGACAGCTGCAACAGGCGGATCGCCTGCTGCAGTTGCGGGGTCATGGTGAGCGTCTGACCCAGCTGCAGATTCAGGCCGGGTTTCAGCATCGGGTATTCGGGTCGAGGGTGACCATAAGGAGATCTTAAATCCTGCCTCGTGTCTTGTGCACCGGCCTGAATGCTGTGCGTGCCGGTATCACAGGCGGAAGTGCTCGCCGAGATAGACCCGGCGTACCTGGGGATCGGCCAGCAGCTCGTCCGGTGTACCGGCGGCGAGCAGGCGTCCCTCGCTCAGAATATAGGCCCTGTGGCAGATGCCGAGGGTCTCGCGCACGTTGTGATCGGAGATCAGTACGCCGATCCCGCGCTGGGCGAGATGCCGGATCACGTCCTGGATGTCGCCCACCGAGATCGGATCCACCCCGGCGAAGGGCTCGTCCAGGCAGATGAACTGCGGATCCCCGGCCAGGGCGCGGGCGATCTCGGCGCGGCGGCGTTCGCCGCCGGACAGCGCGATGCCGGGGCTGTGGCGCACGGTCTCGAGCTGGAACTCCTCGATCAGCGCATCGCCAATGCGGCGGCGCTCGTGGCGATCAAGTCCGGGGCGCAGTTCCAGCACGGCCTGGAGGTTGTCCCACACGCTCAGGCGGCGAAAGATCGAGGCCTCCTGCGGCAGGTAGCCCAGGCCGGCCCGGGCGCGCACGTGGATGGGGGCGCGGGTGATGTCGCGCTCGCCCAGGGTGATGCGTCCGGCGTTGGGGCGGATCAGCCCGACCAGGCTGTAGAAGCAGGTGGTCTTGCCGGCCCCGTTCGGGCCCAGCAGGCCGACCACCTCGCCGGGCGCGAGGTCGACGTCCACCTGGTCCAGCACCGTGCGCTGGCCATAGCGCTTGGTCAGTTCGCGCCCGATCAGGCGGTCGCGGGCCTCCGCTGGTGCTGCAGCCGGGCTGGGGGCGGTGGCGTTCATTCGTCGTCGCGCGGCTGGATGGTGATGCGTACGCGTTCGCCGTCACCCTCGCCGCGCTCGGCCTCGATCACGTCGGTCGTCAGGTCATAGGTGATGCGCTTGCCGCGCGCCTCTTCGCTGGCGGTAACCACATGGGCCTGGTCGGTGAGGATCATGCGGTCCTCGTTCAGCAGGTAGTCGATGCGCAGCGCTGTGGCAATGCGCATCTCCCCGGTTTCCGGATCGGGTGATTCCAGGCGAGCCGGCTCGCCGTGGGCCTCCATCTCGTAGGGGCGGCGATCGCGGGTGCGCACGTAGACCTTGTCGGCCTCCAGGGTCATGTCGCCACGGATCACGATCACGTCACCGGTGTAGGTACCCAGCCCCTGGCGTTCGTCCATCTCCGCGTGGTCGGCGGTGATCTCCACCGGCAGTGCCGGCCCCGAGCCCTGCTGGGCCATCGCCGGGATGGCCGGGAGGCCGGCCAGCAGGGCCGCCGCCAGGAGGCGCGGGAGCCGGCGGCTATGGGGATTCGGGGTCATGCGCGGGATCCTCCTCGCTCGTCTCGCTGTAGAGCGAGTAGACGTCATGGAATAGCTCTATGGTATCCGCTCGCGAGTCCACGCGCAGGCCGGTGCCGCGCTGGAACAGGCCCGGCTGGTTCAGGGTGGAGAGGAAATCCGAGGTGGCGACCATGGTGTCCGTGGCGATGCGCACGTCGTGCGAGTCGATCACGGTCTGTACGCGCTCGCCTCGGGCCGGCTGGACGCCATGGGTGGGGCCGACCAGATCCAGGGTCTCGTCGCCCGGGCGGTGCAGCGCGGCCGGGGCGGTCCAGCGCCACTCGATGCCGCCGTCGGCGAACAGGTCGAGGTCCGGATCGTCTACCCACTGGGGGCCGTCGCGGCCGAACTCGCGCAGGCGGGTGCCCTGCAGGCGATGGGTCTGTTCCCCGTCTTCGCCGGTGGCATGCAGGGTGAACCCGTCGATCTGCAGCGTGACCTCGCCCTCGGGTGGGTTCACCTCTGCCGCGGCTGCTGCCATGAGCACGAGCGGCGCAAGGGGGAGTGTCAGAACGAGCGCGAACCCGCTGCGAATCCGGTGATTCATCCGTTCAGGTAGGTCTCGAGCAGGGCGTCCAGCCGGCCCTGTGCGGCCAGCAGCGCCTCGCAGGCCTCGCGCACGGCCCCGCGCCCGCCATGCGCCTCGGTGATCCACTGGGCATGGCGGCGCACCAGTGGATGGGAATCGCCGACCGCAATCCCGAGTCCGACCCGCCGCATCGCCGGCAGGTCCACGATGTCGTCACCCATGAAGGCCGCCTCGGCGGGGTCGTGGCCGGTGCGCTGCAGCAGTTCGTGCAGGGCCTCGCCCTTGTCGCGGCGGCCCTGGATCAGATGCTCCACGCCCAGGTCGCGCATGCGGTGCTCGACGACCCCGGAGGTGCGCCCGGTCAGGATGGCGATCTCGATGCCGCCGTCCAGGGCCAGACGGATACCGTGGCCGTCGCGGCTGTTGAAGGCCTTGTACTGCTCGCCGCCGTCGCCGAGGAACAGGCTGCCGTCGGTCAGCACGCCGTCCACGTCCAGGATCAGCAGGCGAACGGCCTGCTGGCGGGTCTGCAGGGTTGCGGCGTCCAGGTTCATCAGGCCACCCCGGCACGCAGCAGATCGTGCATGTTGATCACGCCCACCAGGCGGTTTTCGGCGTCGGTAACCGGAAGGGCGTTGATGCGCCGGCTCTCCATGGTCTCCAGGGCCTCCACCGCCAGCCAGTCGGGCTGCGCGGTGTGACCGCCGGTGGTCATGGCCTCGCCGATGGTCAGGCTGTCCAGGCTGTGCCCGGCGTCCAGGGTGCGGCGCAGGTCGCCATCGGTGAACACGCCCTGGATCTTGTCGTCGGCGCCGGCCACGATCACCAGTCCCAGGCCCTTGCGGGTGATCTCGAACAGGGCGTCCTTGAGCGGCGCCTCCGGGGTGATGCGCGGGATCGCATCATCGGTGTGCATGATATCGGCGACATGCACCAGCAGGCGCCGACCGAGGCGGCCGCCGGGGTGCGAGCGGGCAAAGTCGTTGGCGGTAAAGCCGCGTGCATCCAGCACCGCGACGGCCAGGGCATCGCCCATCGCCAGCGCGGCGGTGGTGCTGGAGGTAGGAGCCAGGCCCAGCGGGCAGGCCTCGCGTTCGACGCTGACATCCAGGTGTACGGTGGCATCCGCACCGAGGCGCGATCCGGGGTTGCCGGTCATCGCGATCAACGGCACGCCCAGGCGCCGGATCAGCGGCAGGATGGTGATGATCTCGTCGGTCTCGCCGGAGTTCGACAGCGCGATGACCACGTCCTCGCGGGTGATCATGCCGAGATCGCCGTGGCTGGCCTCGCCCGGATGCACGAAGAAGGACGGCGTGCCGGTGGAGGCCAGGGTCGCGGCCAGCTTGCTGCCGATGTGCCCGGACTTGCCCATGCCGGTGACGATCACGCGGCCCTTGCACGCGAGGATGCAGCGGCAGGCCTCGAGGAAGCGGTCGTCGATGCGCCGGGCGAGGTTGCGTACGGCCTCGGCCTCGTCATTGAGGACGGCCAGGGCGAGGTTGCGGGTGGTTTCGGGGTTGAAGTTCATGCAGTAGCCGTGATTCCCAAATAGACAAGGTAGCTTGCGAAGGCGACGAGGAGAAGGGCGCCCTGCCAGCGCCGGATCTGTCCGCGGCGGCCCAGCGCGATCAGGAACAGGGCCACGGTCAATGCCAGCATCACCGGATAGTCGCGCGCGAGCACATCGGCGTCGATTGCCAGCGGTGCGATCAGGGCCGGTACCGCCAGTACCGCGAGCAGGTTGAACAGATTGGAGCCGACTACATTCCCGATCGCCAGTCCGGCCTCGCGGCGGAAGGCGGCGACCACCGAGGTCGCCAGCTCCGGCAGGCTGGTGCCCACCGCGACAATGCTCAGCCCGATGACCAGGTCGCTGACCCCCAGTTGTTCGGCGATTTCGACGGCCCCCCAGACCAGGGCCTGGCTGCTCGCCAGCAGGAGCAGCAGCCCGAACACGAGCCAGGCGATCGCGGGCCCCAGTCGGTCGCCCTCCGGGATCGTCTCGACCATGCCGCGCACCACCTCGGGGGTGTCGTCATGGGGAGACGGGCGTGCGCGCCGGGCGCTGATGGCCATCCAGGCAGTGAACAGGACCAGACCGGCCAGCAGCGCGATGCCCTCCAGCCGGCCCAGTTCGCCATCCACAAGCAGGAGCAACACGCCGAAGCTGACCAGCAGCAGGATCGGCAGTTCGCGCCGAACCATGCCGCGCCCGATCGCCAGCGGCGCGACCAGGGTCGCGGCCCCCAGCACCAGCGCGATGTTGGCGATGTTCGAGCCGATCGCGTTGCCCACCGCCAGCCCCGGGTTGCCCTGCAGGCTCGCGAGCACCGAGACCACGATCTCCGGCGCCGAGGTCCCGAATGCGACGATGGTCAGCCCGATCAGCAGCGGGCTGACGCCGACCCCGCGCGCGAACGCGGAGGCGCCGAAGACGAAGCGGTCGGCGCTCCAGGTCAGCAGGATCAGGCCGACGATGACGGCGGCAATGGGTAGTGCCATGGACAGTCCATGTTTCCCTGGGAGGGTCAGGGCCGCGATTGTAGCGGATCGGGACGCCGTTTCAGCGGCGCAGGCGCTCCAGACATTCGTCGGTGGTGACTCGCGGCGACCAGCCGAGCTGTTCACGGGCACGGGTGCAGTCCAGTACCAGCGGGCCGTCCAGCCCGCGCACCCAGCCGGGGTCCCCGGCGCGCGCGGTCACGCGCCAGGCCAGTGGGTGCAGGCCGCGGATCAGCGCCAGGGGGATTGGCAGGCCCCAGCGCCGCCGGTAGCGCGCCATCGCGCGCAGCGACCAGGCGGGTTCCGCCCCCAGGTTGAAGGTCCCCGCCGTGCGGGTCGTGACGCTGCGCACGATCGCGGCTGCGGCATCGTCTTCCCACAGAATCTGCACCGGCTGCGCCTCCCCGGCGGGGTAGAATCGCCCGCGGGCGATCTGCAGCAGCAGCGGGTGGGCGTGCGGGCCGACGATCGCGGGAGGGCGCAGGACGGTCACGTGGCACTCGGGGTGTTCCCGGGCTAGCGCGCGCAGGGCCTGCTCCACGGCGACTTTGTCCTCGGCGTAGGGGAAGCGTGGCCGGGTCGGGGTATCCTCGGTCAGCGGTTGCGGGCTGTCCGGCCAGGGGCCGTAGACCGCGGCGCTGGACAGGAACACGATGTGGCGCACACCGGCCGCAACCGCGGACCGGAAGACATGATGGCTGAGGGCGACGTTCTGCTCCCGGACCCAGGCACGGTCGTGGCGACGCCGCTGGCCATGCCCCCCCATCAGCTGAAAGGCGAGGTGTACCAGGGTATCCACTCCGGTCAGCTCCTGCGGCTGGAGCTGCGCCAGGTCGAGCACGCGCGCGTCGATGGCGGCGCCGTTTCCGGGGGGTGGCAGCGTCGGCGTGGCCCGGTCCAGCGCGAGGACGTGCTGGACGGCCGGCTCGCGCGCCAGGGCGGGCAGCACGGCCTGCCCCAGGCACCCGGCGGCGCCGGTCACGGCGACGTGCATCCGTGTTTCCCTCAGGTCGCGCTGCGGGCGACGGTGGCCGGGGCGGGGTCGGCAAACGCGGGCATGACCTCTTCCGCGAAGCAGTCCATGGACTCCTCGGTCAGCGCATGCGGAACAGCCCCGGCGCCGAAGGCGAGCAGCACCTGGTCGACCCCGGCCTCGCGCAGCCCCTCGATGCGTTCGCGACACTCGGTGGGGGTGCCGACGAGCGTCATGCCCAGCATGTCGAGGACCTTCAGGTTGATCCCGGCCTTGACCAGATGGCGGAAGCGGCCGAGCGAGCGGTAATAGTCGTAGCCCTCGATCAGGCGTTCCAGCACCGGCAGGGTTTGCTGGAACATGTGGCGGTAGAACCACTCGAAGGCGGGCTTGGCCTCGCGCCGGGCGCGCTTGCCGTCCGGCAGGCACAGGACCCCAAGCGTCATGCCGACCCGGGGCGGGTGGGCCACGTCCGTGCGTGTCGCGTCCCAGGCCTCGTGGTACAGGCGGATGTCCTCGCGGATCATCTGCCAGGGCTTGAATGGCCCGGCCAGCGCCCCGATGCCCTGCTGCGCCGCCCAGGTAAAGGACTCCGGGCTGACCGCGGCGGTCCAGATCGGTGGGTGCGGGGTCTGTACCGGGCGCGGCATCACCGGCACGTCGTCCAGGTGATGGAACGGCCCGTCCTGGGTGATGCGGCCGGTGGCGAAGGCCTGGCGCAGTGCATCCAGCCCGGCGTCGACCCGGGCGCGGGACTCGCTCATCTCGGCCCCGAATGTGGCATATTCGCGCGGCGAGAAACCACGCCCGATGCCCAGGTCCAGGCGTCCGCCGGAGAGCTGGTCGAGCATGCCGACGCGCTGCGCCACGCGTAGGGGGTGGTGGTAGGGCAGCGGGACCACGCCCAGTCCCAGGCGCAGGTGCTCGGTGCGCTGGCTGGCGGCGGCCAGGACCAGGTCCGGCGCGGTGGAGTGGGAGAACTCCGGCATCAGGTGGTGCTCCACCAGCCAGGCGGTGCCGAAGCCGAGACGATCTGCGCGCTCCCACAGGCGCAGGGTGTTCTCCAGCACCTCCGCTTCGGAGGTCTGCAGGAAGTCGGGCACCGAAAGCTCATGGAACAGGTCGAAACGCATGGCGCCAACTGTGCCGCGCGCACGAGAGCGATACAAGCAGGCCGCGCAAAGCTGCGGTTACGTCAGACGAGGAGAGGCATGTCACAGGATCAGGGGGCGATGGTATTGCAGGCCGCCGGGGTCGCGGGCCCCGGCGAGGACTGGTGGGAAGGCTTCTTCCCGGAGGATCTGCCGCGGGAGTGGCAGCTCGAGTACTACACCCATTACCACAGCCGCTTGCTGCTGCCCGCTTCGGTGTGGCTGGAGACCGAAGCCCCGGCCTTTGGCGACTGGGGCGAGGCCGTGGCCCCCGCGCTGCGCCTGACACTGGACTGGCCGGCCGATCTTGCTCCCGGGGCGGGGGCCGCGCGGGTCCTCGCGCTCGCGGAGGCCGTTGGCGACTGCCTGCAGGCGGTGGTCCCGGGGCCGATGGACGCGGCCCGGGTACAGGCGATACGGGAGGCGCTGGAGTCGGCCGATCTGGGCCGCCTGACCGTCTACGGGGCCGGAGAGGATCGCGCGATCGCACGGGCCGCGGTGGCCTCGTTTCATCCGCCGGCAGGGGGTGAGTCGGCGGCCGCCGGCGGGGCCTGGCAGCTCGCCCCCGAGGCCGGACTGGATGCCCCGGGCTGGCGGGCGCTGGTGGAGGCCCTGGGTCAGGCCGGTGGCAGCGGGGAGATCCCGGTGTTCCTGCGTGCCCGCCCGGAACGTCTTTCCGACTTCCGTACCATTGCCCAGTTGCTGGGGGTGGGATGAAGTCTTCCAATACGGGTTTGACGGCCCCCGGGCCGGCGGCCAGACTTCCGGGTTCCGAGGGCCTAAGGAAACACTGATTAATGTACACACTCGCGTTGGTACCCCAGGTTTTCCGAGGCAAGGCGCGCGACGCAGCGGGTAGTGGTTCTACCCGCAAGCGGCGCAACGCAGGATCGGGGAACCTGGGGTACCAACCCCGAAGGGGCTCGGCCTCTTTTGCGTGCGCACGGCGTTGCGGCTCCCTTGTGCAGAATGACTGCACGGCGGTCACCGCACTCCACTCCTTCGCCCGCAAAAGCGACTCGAGCGCGAGCGTGTACATTAGTCAGTGTTTCCTTAAGGGCGAGGAGCGCGCGTGACTGACCCGGCAGTGGAAGACAGTCCGCATATCGTGATCGAGAACCTGCGCTTCCGGCGCGGGCGCAAGGTGATCTTCGATGACCTGTCGATGCGCATTCCGCGCGGACAGGTGACGACCGTGATGGGCCCCAGCGGCAGCGGCAAGACCACGCTGCTGCGCCTGGTCGGCGGCCAGCTGCGCCCCGACAAGGGCCGCATCTGGGTTGATGGCCAGGAGGTGGCAAGGCTCTCCACGCGGCGGCTGTACGCCCTGCGCAAGCGCATGGGCATGCTGTTCCAGAGTGGTGCGTTGCTGACCGATCTCTCGGTGTTCGAGAACGTCGCCTTCCCGCTGCGCGAGCACACCGACCTGCCGGAGGACGTGCTGCACGCGCTGGTGCTGCTGAAACTCGAGGCGGTGGGGCTGCGCGCAGCGCGCGACCTGGACCCGGCCTCGCTGTCCGGGGGCATGGCGCGGCGTGTCGCCCTGGCGCGGGCGATCGCACTGGATCCGGACCTGATCCTCTACGACGAGCCCTTTACCGGGCTGGATCCGATCACGATGGGTCAGATCGTCAGCCTGATCCGCCGGACCAATCAAAGCCTGGGGCTCACCAGCGTACTGGTCTCGCATGACGTGACCGAGGCGATGGCGATCTCCGATCAGGTGGTGCTGATCGCCGATGGCCGGGTGGTGGATGCCGGACCGCCGGACGAGCTGGAGGCGCGTGCCTCCGACTGGAGCGCGCAGTTCCTGCAGGGGCGTCCGGACGGGCCGGTTCCGTTTCATTACCCGGGCGCGTCCTACCGCGACGACCTGCTGGGGCAGGCGGAGCGCCGCGATGACTGACGCGATCGCCTCGCTGGGCCGGACCACGATCAACGCGCTGGTGGTGTTCGGTCGCGCGTTCGTCTTCCTGATCCGGGTGCTGGCCAGCCTGGATATTGTCATCCGTCGTTTCGGCCTGACGCTTGCCCAGGTGTACTCGGTGGGCGTGCGGTCGCTGCTGATCATCATCGTGTCGGGGCTGTTTGTCGGCATGGTGCTGGCGTACCAGGGCTACATCACGCTGGTGAACTTTGGCGCCGCCGAGGCCCTGGGCGGGGTAGTCGCGCTGTCGCTGGTGCGCGAGCTGGGGCCGGTGGTGACGGCGCTGCTGTTCGCCGGGCGCGCCGGCTCCGCGCTGACCGCGGAGCTGGGGCTGATGAAGACCACCGAGCAGCTCTCGGCGATGGAGATGATGGCGGTGAACCCCTATCGCCGGATCTTCGCGCCGCGTTTTGTCGCCGGGTTCCTCTCCATGCCGCTTTTGGCCGCGATCTTCAGCGCCGTGGGCGTGATGGGCGGCTATATCGTCGGGGTGGGGCTGCTCGGCGTGGACAGCGGCGCCTACTTCTCGCAGATGCAGTCGGTGACCGACTGGAACGAGGATGTGCTCTCCGGCGTCATCAAAAGCATCGTGTTCGGCTTCGTGGTGACCTGGATCGCGGTGTTCCAGGGCTTCAATGCCCAGCCGACGTCCGAGGGCATCTCGCGCGCCACGACCCAGACGGTGGTGGTGTCGTCGCTGGCGGTGCTGGGCCTCGATTTCATCCTGACCGGGCTGATGTTCGGCGCGGGTTGACCCATCAGTGTTTCCCTAGGGTGGCAATAATGAAGGTACGTTTCTTCGAACTGGCGGTCGGTGTCTTCGTGCTCCTGGGCATCGGGGCGCTGTTCTACCTGGCGGTCCAGGTCAGCAACGTGACCGACTACCACGATCGCGACACCTACACCGTGACCGGCTATTTCGACAACATCGGCGGCCTCAAGACGCGGGCCCCGGTCACGGTCTCGGGTGTGCGCATCGGCCGGGTCGCGGATATCCGCTACGATCCGGAACGCTTTCGCGCCGAGGTGACCCTGGCGATCCGCTCGGAGCACGACTACCTGCCGATGGATACCCAGGCCGCCATCCATACCGCGGGGCTGCTGGGCGAGCAGTACATTGCGCTGGAGCCGGGTGGCGACTACGAGACCCTGCAGGATGGTGATGAAGTGATGTTTACCCAGTCGGCGCTGGTGCTCGAGAACCTCATCGGCCGTTTCATGACCAATATGGGGAGCGACTGAGCGCCTAGGCAAACACTGATTAATGTACACACTCGCGTTGGCACCCCACAAGCGATTGAATGCAGGGGCTCGGCCGCCCGTTGTTGACGAAAACGGGCGCGCGCACGGCGTTGCGGCTCCCTTGTGCAGAATGACTGCACGGCGGTCACCGCACTCCACTCCTTCGCCCGCAAAAGCGACTCGAGCGCGAGCGTGTACATTAATCAGTGTTTGCGTAGAACGATCCAAACCGGGAGCAAGAGACATGACATGGTTGCGTGACTACATGCGGATCCTGCCGCTGGGGCTGCTGGCCCTGCTGCTGGCAGCACCAGCCCAGGCCGACAACCCGAGCGAGCTTATCAAGCAGTCCATCGACGCGGTCTACGATGAGCTGCGCGCCAACAAGGAACGTGCCCAGGAGGAGCCCGATTTCGTCATTGGCGTGATCGAGGACAAGATCCTGCCCGGCGTGGACCTCGACGGCATGGCGCGTCTGGTCCTGGCTCGCCACTGGCGCGATGCGTCCGATGAGCAGCGCGAACGCTTTACCGAGGGATTCAAGAACACCCTGCTGCAGGCCTACGGGGTGCAGCTGGCGGATCACCTGGACAAGGACGTGCGCGTGATCGAACGCCGCTCGCGCCAGGACGAGCGCATGGCGGTGGTGGCTACCGAGGTGGTGATGGGCTCCGGCCAGTCGAACATCCAGGTCAACTACCGTCTGCGCCCGGTGAACGGCGAATGGAAGGTCTTCGACGTCGAAGCCGAGGGGCTCAGCTTCGTGGGCAACTTTCGTACCCGCTTCAACGAGGAGATCAACCGCGACGGCCTGGATGCCCTGATCGCGCGCCTGGAGGACGGGGACGAGGCGCTGATCGAGGATGCGGTCGGAGATGTAACCCCTGACAATGGGGCCGGAAACCGGTGAGTGATGCGCAGATACGGGCGGACGAAGGCGGTCTGGTCGTCAGCGGGCCACTGACCTTCGCGACGGTGGCCGGGCTGGAGGCACGGGGCCGCGGGCTGGCGGCGCAACTCCCCGAGCACGCCCGGGTGGACCTTGCCCGGGCCGGGCGTATCGACAGCGCCGGCGTGGCCTTTCTGGTAATCCTCTGGCGCCGGGCCCGCGAGCAGGGGCGCACCCTGGTCTTCGAGCCGCTTCCCGAGGGGCTGCGGCCGCTGCTGGAGTTGTACGACCTGGAGTCCATCATCACCGACTCCGCCGCCCGTTCCGTGGCCTGAGCGGCCGGAAACGTGCCGCGGGCCGGCGAACGGGCGAGCCCCGCGCGGATTCGTTATCATGGCGCGTTTCGCCGGACCACGGTCGGTTCGGCGGCGAATCCGGGCACCCCATGGACAAGCTGATCATCACCGGAGGCGACCGACTCGAGGGTCAGGTCTGGATCTCCGGGGCCAAGAACGCCGTGTTGCCGATCCTGTCCGCCACCCTGCTGGCGGATGGGCCGATGACCATTGGCAACGTCCCGCATCTGCAGGACGTCACCACGACCATGGAACTGCTCGGGCGCATGGGCGTGAGCCTGACCGTCAACGAGCGCATGCGCATCGAGGTCGACCCGACCACGCTGACCCAGTGCGTGGCCCCGTACGATCTGGTCAAGACCATGCGCGCCTCGATCCTGGTGCTGGGGCCGTTGCTGGCGCGCTTCGGAGAGGCCGAGGTCTCGCTGCCGGGTGGCTGCGCCATCGGCTCGCGTCCGGTGAATCTGCACCTGCGCGGTCTCGAGGCCCTGGGGGCGGAGATCGATGTCGATGGGGGCTACATCCGCGCCCGGGCGGACCGCCTGAAGGGTGCCCGCGTGGTGTTCGACCAGGTCACCGTGACCGGGACCGAGAACCTGCTGATGGCCGCTACCCTGGCCGAGGGCGAGACCCTGATCGAGAACGCCGCGCGCGAGCCGGAGGTGACCGACCTGGCGGATTGCCTGACGGCCATGGGCGCGAAGATCCAGGGTGCGGGTACCGACACCATCCGGGTGCAGGGCGTGGAGCGCCTGCATGGCTGCGAATACGACGTGATGCCGGATCGCATCGAGACCGGCACCTTTCTGGTGGCCGCCGCGGTGACGCGCGGGCGGGTGCGCTGTCGCAACACCCGTCCGGAACTGCTGGACGCGGTGCTGGCCAAGCTGGTCGAGGCCGGCGCGCGCGTGGATACCGGACCGGACTGGATCGAACTGGACATGGAAGGCCGGCGCCCGAAGGCAGTGAACCTGCGCACCGCGCCGTTTCCGGCCTTCCCGACCGACATGCAGGCCCAGATGATGGTCATGAATACCGTGGCCGAGGGCACGGGCTCGGTGGTGGAGACGGTCTTCGAGAACCGCTTCATGCACGCGCTGGAACTGCAGCGCATGGGGGCCCACATCACCATCGAGGGCAACACCGCGATCGTCGAGGGCGTGGAAAGGCTGGTCGGGGCGCCGGTCATGGCGACCGACCTGCGCGCCTCGGCCAGCCTGATCATCGCCGGCCTGGTGGCCGAGGGCGAGACCGAAGTGGACCGCATCTACCACATCGATCGCGGCTACGAGTGCATCGAGGAGAAACTGAGCCAGATCGGCGCGACGATTCGTCGCGAGCCGGTCTGATCCCGCGACTCAAACCGAACCGGACGAACGCCTGACCCATGATGGATCCCAACGCCCTGACCATCGCCCTGTCCAAGGGCCGCATCCTCAAGGACACCCTGCCGCTGCTTTCCAGCGCGGGGATCGAACTGCTGGAGGATCCGGACAACACGCGCAAGCTGATCCTCGACACCAACCGCGAGGACGTGAAGATCGTGGTGGTGCGCGCGACCGACGTGCCGACCTACGTGCAGCATGGCGCGGCATCCATCGGCGTGGCCGGCAAGGACGTACTGATGGAGCACGGCGCGGCCGGGCTGTACGAGCCGCTGGACCTGCACATCGCCCAATGCCGCCTGATGCTGGCGGGCCGTCCGGGGCGGCAGCCGGACCCGCAGCAGCGCCTGCGCATTGCCACCAAGTTCGTGAACATCACGCAGAACTACTTCGCCCAGCAGGGTCGCCAGGTCGAGATCATCAAGCTCTACGGCTCGATGGAACTGGCACCGCTGGTGGGCCTGGCCGACTACATCGTGGACCTGGTGGATACCGGGAACACCCTCAAGGCCAACGGCCTGGAGCCGCTGGAACTGATTACCCCCATCAGTTCCCGGTTGATCGTGAACCAGGCAGCCATGAAGATGCGACATAGAACCATTCAAAATCTTGTCGAGGGCCTGCGGGAGGCCGTCACCCCCGCGACGACGTAACCGAGAACACCATGACCGCCGATACCGACGACCTGCGAATCCGAGAAATCCAGGAGGTGTCCGCCCCGGACACCGTCCGCGAGGAGCTGCCGATCACCGATGCGGCCGCCGACACCGTGTTCGAGGCACGCCAGGCCTGCCATCGCATCCTGCACGGCGAGGACGACCGCCTGCAGGTGATCGTCGGCCCCTGTTCGATCCACGACGTGGATGCCGCGCTGGACTATGCCGATCACCTGAAGACCCTGCGCGAGGAGCTATCCGACGCGCTGCACATCGTGATGCGCGTGTACTTCGAGAAGCCGCGCACCACGGTCGGCTGGAAGGGCCTGATCAATGACCCCGACCTGGACGGCAGCTTCCATATCAACAAGGGCCTGCGCGTGGCGCGCGGACTGCTGCGTGATCTGGCGGTCAAGGGCATGCCCTCGGCCACCGAGTACCTGGACCTGATCAGCCCGCAGTACATCGCGGACCTGGTCGCCTGGGGCGCGATCGGCGCGCGCACCACCGAGAGCCAGGTGCATCGCGAGCTGGCCTCCGGCCTGTCCTGTCCGGTGGGCTTCAAGAATTCCACCGACGGCAGCCTGCGCGTGGCGATCGACGCGATTCGTTCCGCGTCGCGGCCGCACCACTTCCTGTCGGTGACCAAGGCCGGGCGCTCGGCGATCTTCTCCACCACCGGCAACGCCGACTGCCATATCATCCTGCGTGGCGGGAAGCAGCCGAACTACGATGCTGAGAGCATCGAGCAGGCCTGCAAGGAATTGCGCATGGCGGAGCTGCCGGAGATGGTGATGGTCGACTGCAGCCACGCCAACAGCCGCAAGGACCCGAAGCAGCAGGTCGAGGTCGCGCGCGTGCTGGGCGAGCAGATTGCCGGCGGTGACCGGCGCATCATGGGGGTCATGCTGGAGAGCCACCTGACCGGTGGTCGCCAGGACATCCTGCCCGGCAAACCGCTGCAATATGGCCAGAGTATTACCGACGCCTGCATGGGCTGGGACGACAGCGAGGCCACCCTGCGTCTGCTGGCCGATGCCGTGCGCGCGCGCCGCAAGGCCGCCGTTCCTGCCTGACCGAGGAGTTTCACATGCCATCGATTGCCCGACTCGATACCCAGCAGCCCGATTTCGATCAGGCCCTGGAGCACCTGCTGTCCTGGGAATCCGTTGCCGACACCGGCGTGCGGGACGCGGTGGACGAGATCCTCGGCGCGGTGCGCTCCGAGGGCGACGCCGCGGTCCTGCGCTACACCACCAAATTCGACCGTCTCGACCGCGCCGCAGTCTCCGAGCTGGAGATCCCGCACGACCGGCTGCAGGCCGCACTGGAGTCGATCCCGCCGGAGCAGCGCAAGGCCCTGGAGCTGGCCAGCGCACGCATCCGCCGCTACGCCGAGCACCAGCTCATGCGGGATTGGGATTTCACCGACGAGGACGGCACCGTTCTCGGCCAGCGCGTGACCGCGCTGGACTCGGTGGGCCTGTACGTCCCCGGGGGCAAGGCGGCCTACCCGTCCTCCGTGCTGATGAACGCCATCCCGGCCAAGGTCGCCGGTGTCGAGTTGCTGGTCATGGTCGTGCCCGCCCCCGGCGGTGAGTTGAACGATCTGGTGCTGGCCGCGGCCGCCGTGGCCGGCGTGGATCGCGTGTTTACCGTGGGGGGTGCCCAGGCCGTGGCCGCGCTGGCCTATGGGACGCAGACGATCCCGGCGGTGGACAAGATCGTTGGTCCCGGCAACATCTTCGTGGCCGCGGCCAAGCGCGAGGTGTTCGGCACCGTCGGCATCGACATGATCGCCGGTCCGTCCGAGATCCTGGTGGTCTGCGACGGCGAGACCGACCCCGACTGGATCGCGGCCGACCTGTTCTCTCAGGCCGAGCACGACGAGCAGGCCCAGTCCATCCTGCTGTCCTGGGACGACGCGTTTCTTGACCGCGTGGCCGAGGCCATGGACCGTCTGCTCGAAGAAATGCCGCGCGCCGAGATCATCCGCACCAGCCTCGACAAGCGCGGCGCGCTGGTGAAGGTGCGCGACTCGGCCGAGGCCGTCGCGGTCGCCAACCGCATCGCCCCGGAGCACCTGGAGCTGTCGGTGGCCGACCCGCAGGCGATGCTGGATGCCGGGCTGCGCCACGCCGGCGCGATCTTCATGGGCCGCTATACCTCCGAGGCCCTGGGCGACTACTGCGCCGGTCCCAACCACGTGCTGCCGACCTCGCGTACCGCGCGCTTCTCCTCGCCACTGGGCGTGTACGACTTCCAGAAGCGTTCGAGCATCATCCACTGCTCGGCCGAGGGCGCGGCCAAGCTGGGCGAGACCGCCGCGGCGCTGGCCCATGGCGAGGGCCTGACCGCCCACGCGCGCTCCGCCGAACTGCGCAGTCGATGACCGCCCGTGCGACCCGGACCCCGGACGCCCTGATGCGCCCGGAGGTGCTGGCGCAGCCGGCCTACCAGGTGGCCGACGCGACGGGCCTGATCAAGCTGGACGCGATGGAGAACCCGCATCCCTGGCCGGGGGAGCTGGAAGACGCCTGGCTGGCGGCCCTGCGCGATCCGCAGCTGAACCGCTATCCCGACGCCCAGGCACTGGGTCTGGCCGCACAGGTGCGCGCCGCCCACGGCGTGCCCGAGGCCGCCGGATTGATGTTCGGCAATGGCTCCGACGAACTCATCCAGATCCTGATCACGGCGGTCGCGGGTTCCGGGCGTCCGGTGCTGGCGCCGGAGCCGACCTTCGTGATGTATGGCGTGCTGGCCCGAGCGCTGGGGGTGCCGTTCATCGGTGTCCCCCTGAACGCGGACTTCACCCTGGCCCTCGACGCGATGCGCGCGGCGATGGCCGAGCACAACCCGGCGCTGGTGTTCCTCGCCTACCCGAACAATCCCACCGGGACGCTGGACGATGCCGCGACGGTAGAGGCCATCGTCGACGAGAACCCCGGTGTCACGGTGGTCGACGAGGCCTACGCCCCGTTCGCCGCGCACAGCTTCCTTCCGCGCGTCGGAGAGGATGACGGCCTGATGGTGATGCGCACGGTCTCCAAGCTGGGGCTGGCCGGTGCACGGCTTGGCTATCTGGCAGGCACGCCGGCCTGGATCGATGCGCTGGATCGCCTGCGCCTGCCGTACAACATCAATACCCTGACCCAGCGCTCGGTGGCCTTCGCCCTGGAGCACCGCGAGGCGCTGGACACGCAGGCGCGCGGAATCGTCGAGGAACGCGACCGCCTGAGCGAGCGTCTGATCGCGACGACGGGGGTCGAGCAGGTCTTTCCCAGCCAGGCGAACTTCATCCTGTTCCGGGTACGCGCCGGGGCGGGGCATGCGACCTTCGCGGCCCTGCGCGACGCCGGGATCCTGATCAAGGACGTCGGCCGCGCGCATCCGCTACTCGCGGATTGTCTGCGCGTGACCGTCGGTCGCCCCGACGAAAACGACGCCTTCCTCGCCGCGCTGGGGCAGGCCCTCGCCGCCTGACGCTTTTCCCGGCGCCACGCCTTTTGGTTGCACCACAGAGTGCACAGAGGACACGGAGAAATTCGTGGAGTGGTTTCCGGAACGGGTTAAGTGGAGCGCACACGGGGTCTTGCCATCGCGTACGCCGCGGCGAGATCGGATGAAGGCGGGGCACCAGGTCCGGTTTTCGTTCACCCTGTCCCGACCTCGGAAAACCGGAGGTCTTCCCGGCCGCAACGTAGCGAAGAGCCGGGATCTCCGACGTAAATCCTGCCCTCCAGCGTTCGGTTGGGCCACACCGCGGAGATCCCGGATAACCGCTGCGCGGTTTCCGGGATGACAAGGGGGCGTTGCCGGGCCGGTGTGCAAGAGCGGCGATAGCCCCTGACAGCCCTGCGCATTTCTCCGTGTCCTCCGTGCCCTCTGTGGTGAAAAGCCTTTCCTGGCCCTTTCCCGGCGCGGCTTGTCAGCGTCGGCCTGTGGGCGGTTCCAGACGCAGGCCGCGGACCTCGCCCATGGCACCCCCGGCACGCAGGGCGTCGGCGAACGGGGACTGGCGGGCGGGTTCGCCGTTGATGCTCTCGATGGTGATGCCGCGGCGTTTGGGCAGCCAGCGGCTGCCGGCGAGCTGGCGGATGGCCTCGGTCACCAGGGCGGCGTGTTCCTCCGCGGTGTCGATGCCGGGGATCGCCTCCCAGACGAACAGCTGGCGGCCGGAGGCGGCCAGGTACAGCAGCGGCTGGCCGCCGGCCAGCGCGACCAGGGCCCCGGCCACGCGGCGCAGGCGGCCCTCGGCGGCCTCCGGCGGCTGCGGCCAGGGCAGGAGTTGGCCCCAGGGGTTGGCCGGGTCGACGCTGGTCAGCCACTGCGGCTCGGGGCTGGCGTCGGCCGTGCGTTCCAGCGCGCGCAGGCGGTCCACCGCGCTGGCGCGCGCGAACTGGGCGCCGGTCAAGCCCTCGACGAAGTGGCCGCGGCGCAGCTTGCCGGCGTCCTCCATCGCACGGTAGACGGGATAGACGCGGCCGAAGCCGCCTGGCAGGCCCTCGGCGCGGGCCATCTCGCGGCTGACTACGCCGTAGCGCGCCAGCAGGTTCTCGGCCTGATCGCGGGCGCGTTCCGTCAGCGACACGCCGGGATCGATCAGGTCGGCCACCCGTGACCAGCGCCCGCCGGCCAGGCCCTGGCCCGGGCGCCGCCGGCCGCGCGAGCTGGGCTTACGCTGGCCCAGGCTGCGCAGCGGGGCAAAGGTGTCATTGGTGATCTGCCCGGCCCAGACCCGATCCCAGATCGCGGCCTCGATCGCGTCCTGGCGGGCGTCCGGCTGTGCCTCGCGGGCCGCGCGTTCCAGCTCCATGTAGAAGCAGGCACCGCGTCGGTTCAACGTCTCCAGGATGGCTTCGGCCAGTGGGTCGTCGCCGGCCGGTGTCTCCGCCTCGGGTGTGTCCGGCTCCAGCAGCACCATCGCCTGCTCGCGGCGCAGGAAGCGGATGCGCCCGTCACGCTGGCCCAGCGCGCCACTGCCCACCCAGACGAACTCGCCGGACGCGGTAATGCGGTCCAGCGCGTCCAGCGAGAAGTCGCGCACCCGCATCGGCAGCACATGGGCGGTCCAGGCCGACCAGGGCAGGGCGACGCCTTCGAGCTGCGTGAGCACTTCGCGCAGGGTGCCGATGCCTGACCCGGGCTCGCTCAGGCCCTGCCAGGCGGGCAGGAAGCGGCCCAGCGCGCGGGCGTCCACCGCCGCCGCCTCGTCGCGCAGGCGGGCCAGGGTGCGGCGCTTCAGCCGGCGCAGGATGTCCAGTTCGCACCAGTCCTCGCCCTGGCCCTGCGGGCGGATCTCGCCGCGCAGCAGCACGCCGGCACCCTCTAGCGTCTCCAGCGCCGGAAGCAGCGCGCCGGGCGCGAGGCCGTAGCGAACGCCCAGGTCCTCGACGCGGAATGGCCCATGCGTGCGGGCGTAGCGGCGCAGCAGCTGTTCCAGCGGGCGTTGCGGCGGCTCGAGGAAACCGGCGGGCAGGCCGGGTGGTGGCACGACCCCGAGCGCGTCGCGAAAGAGGGCGGCGTCCTCGGCCGCGACCCAGCGTGGCTCGCCGGCGATCCGGACCTCGACCGCACGCAGCCCGTCGGCCAGGGTCTGTAGCCAGGGTGTGGGGTTTTCGGCCGCTGCGGCTTCGATCTCCTGCCGCGTCAGGTCGCCGCGCCGGCGCAGTAGGTCATGCAGCTCGTCGGCGTCGCGGACCTGTGTGGCCTCGGTGGTGTGCGCCAGTTCGGCCTCGAGTTCGGCCAGGGCATCGGGGTCGATCAGCTCGCGCAGCTCGGCCTGGCCCAGCAGCTCGGCCAGCATCCCGCGATCGAGCGTGAGCGCCTGTGCCTTGCGCTCGGCCATCGGCGCGTCCTGCTCGTAGATGTAGGCGGCGACGTAGGCGAATACCAGGCTGCGCGCGAACGGCGAGGCCCGTGGTGTTTCCACCTCGTGCACGCGGATGTGGCGCTCCTGCACCCCGCGCAGGATCTCGCGCAGGGCGTCCAGATCGAACACGTCGGCCAGCACCTGGCGGTAGGTCTCCAGCACCACCGGGAAGCTCGCGTACTCGCGCACCGACGCGAGCAGCTGCTGCGACTTCAGGCGCTGGGCCCACAGCGGCGTGCGCTGGCCCGGGCGGTTGCGCACCAGCAAGAGCGCCCGCGCCGCGTTCTCGCGGAAGGCGCTGGCGAACAGCGTGGAGTTCCCCAGCTCGCGGGTGACGGCCTCCTCCAGCTCCTCCGGGTCCGGAAACAGACTGTCCAGCTCGGGCAGGTCCTCGCTATCCGCGAGTCGCAGCACGATGCCGTCATCGGTGTACATCACCTGCACCTCGAAGCCAGAGGTGCTGGTCAGCGCGCCCTGCAGGGCCAGCGCCCAGGGGGCGTGCACGCGGGCGCCGAACGGGGTCAGGATGCACACGCGCCAGTCGCCGACCTCGTCGCGAAAGCGCTCGACCACGATGCGCTTGTCCGACGGGAGCTGCCCGGTGGCCTCGCGCTGTTCGTCGATGTAATCGCCGAGGGTCTCGACCGCCGCCTCCGACAGCGGGGCATGCTCCTTGAGCCAGGTCGCGCGCTCGGCGCGGTCCATGCGCGCGAGGCGTTCGGTGGCCGCGCCGATTGCGCGCCCGAGTTCGATCGGCCGGCCGGGGCCGTCGCCGTGCCAGAAGGGCAGCTTGCCGACCTCGCCGGGGGCGGGGGAGACCAGCACGCGGTCGCGGGTGATCGCCTCCACGTGCCAGGTGCTGGCGCCCAGGGTCACGTTTTCGCCGGTCTTCAGCTCGAACACCATCTCCTCGTCCAGCTCGCCGATGCGCGGGCCGCCCTCGCCGACATGCACGCCGTACAGGCCGCGGTCGGGGATGGTGCCGGCGTTCAGGCGCGCGGCCAGCGCCGCGCCCCGGCGCGGGGTCAGCTCGTCGCGGGCGCGGTCCCAGGCGAGCCACGGGCGCAGGTCGGCGAAGTCGGTGCTGGGGTAGTGGCCGGAGAGCATGTCCAGGGTCGCCTCCAGCAGCGGGCGCGATAGCTCGCGCCAGGGTGCAGCGCGGCGCACCAGCGCGTGCAGCTCGTCCACCGTGCGCGGGCGTTCGCAGACCATCGCGACGAGCTGCTGGGCGAGTACGTCCAGCGGGTTGTGCGGGGCATGGATTGGTTCCAGCGCGCCGACCTGCATGCGCTCGCCAATCACCGCGCATTCCAGCAGGTCGCCGCGAAAGCGCGGCAGCAGCAGCGAGCGCGAGACCTGGCCGACTCCGTGCCCGGCGCGTCCGGCGCGTTGCAGGCCGCGGGCAACCGAGCCGGGCGACTCGACCATGATCACCAGGTCCACGGCACCCATATCGATGCCCAACTCCAGCGAGCTGGTGGCGACGATGCCGCGCAGGCGGCCGGTCTTCAGCCGACCCTCGATCTCCGCGCGGCGCTCGTGGGAGACGCTGCCGTGGTGAGCGGCGACCAGGTCTCCGGGCTTTTCGGCGTCCTCGGGCTGCTGTTGGCGCCAGGCGTCGTTGATGCGCTGGACCAGGCGCTCGCACAGCCCGCGGCTGTTGACGAACACAATGGTCGAGCGGTGTTCCAGGATTGCGGCCATCAGGCGCGGCTCCAGGCGCGCGGCACGGTCGCCGCCCGTGGCCGGGAGTGGTGCGGTGCCCTGGCCGTAGACCGCACCGAGGATGGAGCCGGACGGGATGGTGTCCGCGTCTTCGGACGCTTCGATGGTGGGAGGTGCGTGTGCCGCTGGCGGCTCCTCCGGGGCGAGGATCTCGAGATCCAGGCGTGGGGCCTCGGCGGCGTCGATCACCTCTACCTCGCGGTCGCCGCCGAGGAAGCCGCGCGCGACCTCGACCGGGTGCACGGTCGCGGAAAGCCCGATGCGCTGCGGGTCCTGGCCGCAGCGCTCGGCCAGGCGTTCCAGCGACAGGGCCAGGTGCGCGCCGCGCTTGTTCCCGGCCAGGGCGTGCACCTCGTCGATGATTACCGTATGGACGGATTCGAGGTTCTCCGCCGCCTTCGAGCCCAGCAGCAGGTAGAGCGACTCCGGCGTGGTCACCAGGATGTCGCCGGGTTCGCGCGCTTGGGCGCGGCGCTCGGCCTGCGGGGTGTCGCCGGTGCGGATGTGCACCACGGGTTCGCGGGCCGACTCGTCGCCCAGGCGCGCGGCGGTCCGTGTGATGCCGGTCAGCGGGGCGCGCAGGTTGCGCTCGATATCGGTGGCCAGTGCCTTCAGTGGCGAGATGTACAGCACCGAGTAGCCGCGGCGGGTGTCGGGCGCGGGTTCGCCGGTCAGGCGGTCGATCGCGCTCAGGAATGCGGCGATCGTTTTGCCGCTGCCGGTGGGGGCGATCAGCAGGCAGTGGCGGCCGGCCCGGATCGCGGGCCAGCCACGCGACTGGATGGTGGTTGCCTGCCCGAAGGCCTCGCGAAACCAGGTGTCGGTCGCGGGACGAAAGGGCGTGACCATGGCCCCGGCGGGGTCAGGCGTGGCCGACGGTGGTGTCGGTGGTGGCGTGGAAATAGTCGCTGTCGCGCGCCAGCTCGTCGATCAGCTCGTGCAGCATGGCCAGACGGCTCTCGGCATCCGCGAACGGGGCGCAGTCCTGGCACAACGGATCGCCGCAGGGCTGGCGGCTGTACAGCCAGAAATGCACGGCACCGGCCAGCAGGCCGTCGGCAACGTCGCCGGTCTCGTCGGCCTGGCCGTCGTCGGCCAGGCGGTTGGCCAGCTCGATCAGGTGCTGGGCGGCGTTGTTGTAGGTCTGGTCGGCGGTGTCGTTCATGGGATCTCGAAATCGGTTTACGGCAAGCCGCGATCATTCGACCGCGGGCAAACCCCGCAGTTTACCGCGTCTGCCCGATATTCCGAAGAAACAGGGGAATATGGCGCTCCTCCGGGGACAGCCCGCCGTGGGCGCCGACGAAGAACGGGCCCTCGTCGTCCGCCGGCGGGTCCACCAGGTAGGCGTCCTCGGCGGGCAGCAGCAGGTAGTCGCCCGCCCGCGCGCGCAGTTCGGGATGTTCCGGGCCGTGGCCCAGAGTTCGGTCCTGCGCGCCGGGTTCCAGCCAGTCGGCGGCGGGTACCACGGCGACGTCATCGCCAAATGCGGCGTGCAGGGCGGCGAGGAAGTCTGCGTCACGTCCCTCGCGCACGTGGGCGAGGGCGGCGCGGGGTTCGCCGGTCAGGCGGTGGCGCAGACAGGCCTGGACCGCCGGGTGCTCGCGCAGGTCCAGCCGGCGCTCCATGGTACGCATGCCGTGGTCGGCGGTGGTCAGGAACACGCTCTCCGGGCGCTGGATCTGCGCGCAGGTCGCGGTATAGGCCAGGTCCAGCTGTTTCAGATGGCGCTCCACCTCCGGGCTCTCCGGGCCGTATTCGTGGCCCAGGTGGTCCAGCTCCGACCAGTACACGTAGGTGAAATGCGGCCCCGGTGTCGCGTTCACGTGCGCGGCCACCCGCGCCGGCAGCTCGGACAGGTCCTCGAAGCCGATGAAGTCCGCGCCGCCATTCATCATGCGGTTGTACGGCGTGTCGCCAATCCATTCCGGGCCGATGCAGGTCATGCCGCAGCCCAGCCGGTCGCTCAGGCGGTCGGGTTGCACGCGGCCGGTCAGTTCGCGGTAGCCGAGCGTGTTGATGCGGTCTTCGCTGTCGCGCTCCTGGCCCATGAGCACGGTCAGCGTGCGCTCGGCGGCGGACAGGCGGGTGTGCCAGCCGAGCAGGCCGTGCTGCGCCGGATGGCGGCCGGTCAGGATGCTGGTGATCGCGGTGGCCGTGGTGCTGGGGAACACGGTTTCGAGGTCGGTCACGTAGTCCGCGCCCAGCAGCGGCGTGTGGCGGCGATAGCGCGTGGCAAAGCCGTCGATCAGCCAAAGCACGATGTGGCGGTCCGCCCCCAGGTGCTCGGATGCGCCCGGCAGCGGCGGGTGGCTGGCCGCCGGGTTCAGGCTGGCCTCGATCTGGCCGAGCAGGTCCATCAGCCCGGGGGATTCCAGCCGCGCGCACAGGATGGCGTCCACGGCCGAGTGGGCCGTTGGGGTGGCAGTGACCGACAAGACCTCAGGCCTTCGCGCCGCCGTCGCCGCCCATGCAGGGCGGGGAATCCGCGACCTTTCCGGCGCGCTCGAACCACTGGTCCGGGTCCAGGGTGTGCAGCGCCAAGGCGTGGATGCCCCCGGCCAGCTCGTCGGCCAGGGCCTGGTTCACCAGCCGGTGCCGCGCGATCAGCTTCTGGTCGCGAAAGGCCTCGGATACCACGGTCACCTTGAAGTGCGACTCCGAACCCGGCGGCACGTTGTGCATGTGGCTCTCGTTCACCACCTCCAGATGCTCGGGCGCAAAGCGTTCCTCCAGCTTCCGGCTAATGGTCTCCTGCATAGTCATCGACGACTCCAGTGCTTCGAATGGTGGGTCAACCAACGTGTCCAGTCTGCCGTGTCGGCAACGCATGTCCAGATCCTCTGTGGGCCGCATGGCTGCCGTGCCCGGAAGGCCGGGATTACGCGCCCGGTGCGCGGGTCTTCCAATAGTCCGGATCACGATGCAGGTGCATGATGGCGAGAATCAGAACAGCGTCCTCGTCTTCTGTGTAAAGGACTCCGTACGGAAATCGCTTCACGAACGAGCGCCGTACTTCGCCCTCGAGAACCGTCCATGCGCGCGGATAAGCGAGGGCGCGTTGCACCGCTGCAAACACTTCAACCGCAAAATCGTTCCCGAGTCCGGGCTCGATTTCTTCGTAGTACTGGACGGCTTCCGTGAGTTCTTGCTCCGCTTCCGGATGAAAGCGAAAACTCATCGTTCAAACCGGTGCCATATCTTCTCGAAGACCTGCTCGCCCGGAATGGCCGCGACCGTGCCAGACCGGATCTCTTCCAGGCGTTTTCGGGAGACTGCCGCCCATTTTCGGTCTACACCCGCATCGGGCGGGTTCAGGCTGCGCAGGAGAGAATCGACTACCAGGGCGCGGTCCTCCACGGGTAGGGACTCGGCTTCGTCGATGAGGTCTTTGATCTTCATGTCATCATCCTCGTGACATCGCTGTGGGCGATGGCCGGAGCAAGGTGTCTGCTCATACTGGCATGGTAGTGCGAGAGGGCGCCATTGTGGCCGGCATGAAGCAGGTGGTTCCCGCTCCCGGGAGGTGATGATGCGACAGACACTGGCGTTCGATGTGTACGGGGCGCTGATCGATACGCAGGGGATTGCGGCGACGCTCGAAGGCTGGATCGGCGAGCGGGCACCTGTGCTGGCGCGTGCCTGGCGCGAGAAGCAGCTGGAATACACCTTCCGGCGCGGGCTGATGGGGGCGTATGCGGACTTCGATACCTGTACCGAGCAGGCGCTGCGCTATTGCTGCCAGGCGTTGGATATCGCGCTCGAACCGGAGCAGGAGGCGGAGTTGTTGCGGCGGTATCAAGAGCTCCCGGCGTTTGCCGATGCGGGACCGGCCCTGGATGCGCTGCGCGCGGATGGGCACCGGCTGTTTGCGTTCTCCAACGGGACGGCCGAGACGGTCAGCGGGCTGCTGCGGAACGCCGGGCTGGCGGATCGCTTCGAGGATCTCGTCAGTGTGGACGAGATTGGCTGCTTCAAACCGGACCCGCGCGTGTACCGGCATTTCCTGCAGCGGGCGAATGTGCTGCCCCAGCAGGCATGGCTGGTTTCAGGCAACCCCTTCGACGTGATTGGCGCGCAGGCTGCGGGTATGTGCACGGTCTGGGTCGACCGGGCGCGGCAGGGTCTGTTCGACCCTTGGGGCGGGGATCCCACGGCCACCATCGGCAGCCTCGCTGGGCTGGCCGGGGTACTGCGTTAGTCTCGATGCATGGATGATTGGAAGTGGCGATCCGGTTTAGCCTTGTCTTCAGGATTGATCCATACACGGCCCGGCAGCCTCCGCCGTCGCGAGGTATCCATTCATGAAGAAATCCGGTACGAACCCACCGCGCGAGGATGAAATGAACGCGATCGTCGCGGCGATCGAACAGTCCCTGGCGCAGGACTCCCCTGGTGACCGAGCCGAAAGGGATGCGGTAGTGGCCGCTGCCGTCGCCGAGGTGAATGCCCGGCCGCTGGACGACTTCGCGGGCTTGTCGCCCGAGCAGATGGGGGCACTCCTTTATTCACCGTTCGAGCACCCGGAGCTGGTGAGTTTTGCCGAGGGTGTAGCGGAATGTCCGACCACCGTGATGAGTGTGCTGTTCCGCGTGTTGGCGGATACCATTCGTGCAGAGGGCGGCATCCCGTTGACTCCAAAAGGCAATCTTCCGCTTCGAGTCGTGGCAGATGCGTGGGCCGCGGTGGAAGCCGCGGGGCTGGAACCGGAGTGGCACCCCGGGTCGCGGCGCAAGGAGGATGATTTCCCGGAACTGCATGTGACCCGGTTGCTGGTGCAGATGAGCGGGCTTGGGCGGAAATACCGCGGGCGGCTGCAACTGACCCGCTCGACGCAACAGAAAATCGAGCGCGGGGATTGGGCGTCAATCTTTCGCGAACTGCTGCGCTGGCATACCCGCGAGTTCAACTGGGCCTACCAGGACGGGTATCCGCCCCTGCCGACTGTCCAGCAGGGGGCGCTGTTTTCTCTGTATCTGCTTGCACGTTTTGGCGATGAGTGGCGCCCCGTATCGTTCTACATCGATGCCTTCGAGCGGGCCTTCCCGGTGGCGCTGGACGAGGCGGACGAATACGACGGCCCCTTCAGCGCGCAGGAGGTGCTGCGTAATGTCTGGCCCCTTCGGACCTTTATGCGGTTTGCTCACCCCTTCGGCCTGATCGAAGAACGCGACGATCCGGACGAGCCCGATTCCCTGCTGGCATTCGAGCGAACCCGAGAGGTCCGCAAGAGTGCATTTTATGATCAGGCCGTGACCTGGAAAGTCCCAGGTTGAGGTCAATGGGGAAACGGGGTGTTTCTGGAGGTTGAGGCGACATGAGCCGTTCCCGTCATCGCGTCTCCTTGCAACTGCGTCCTTGCTCGGACGACCTCTCGGACGAGGAGTTGCGCGCCATCCTCCGCGCGGCGGACGACCTGATCATGTCCGGTGGGCGGAACCTGCTGGCCAAGGTGTTGAAGGGATCACGGGCGAAGAAGGTCCTGGAACTCGGCCTGGATGACAACCCTGCGCATGGTTTCTACCGCTCCCTTTCCGAAGACGAGACCCTCGCGCGGATCGATCGGGCCATCGTGGGTGGCTGGCTGGCGATCGAGTACGACGGTCGCTTGCCTTTGCTGGTGTTCACGGACCGAGGCTGGGCCATCGAGCGGGAGGTTCGCGCGCGGGAGCTGTTCGATCAGATGGCCGAGAACGCCCGGCGTGGCCCGCCGTTCGAGGTGGAGATGCTGCGCGATCGCAACCGGTCGATGATCTGGCGCTTGCTGGATCTCGTCGAGGCCTCACATGATCCCGACTTCATCGCGTTGTTGCAGGCCTGGGGGGAGATCGACTACCGCAAAGTTCGTCAGCGCATTCGTTCGGTCATCGCGCAGCTCCAGGCAGCGAGAACGGCTGGATCCGAGTAGCCTTTTTCTCGGTGCTTGCCGTCACTCCATGCGTGGCCGTGGAGTACGATGGAGATCGGGCAGCCGCCGGGAGAGGAGTGTGAGCCAGCAGGTCAAGCAACGGGTCGCGCCCGCAGTGGAATCGCCCCTGATTCGTGCGGCCACGCTGGAGGATCTGGAGGCGCTTGTGGCGCTGGAACAGGCGGCGTTCGAGGTCGATCGCATCTCGCGGCGGCAGTTTCGCTACCTGCTGACGCGCGGGCATGCCGCTACGCTGGTGGCAGAGGGCACGGCTGGTGAGGGCCTGCTTGGCTATGTGATGCTATTGTTCAGCCGGGGCACGTCGCTTGCGCGGCTGTACTCCATCGCGGTCAGCGCGCGGGCGCGCGGGCAAGGGCTCGGGCGGCGCCTGGTGGAGGCGGCGGAGGAGGTGACGCGGGATCATGGCCGGACCGATCTGCGCCTGGAGGTGCGGCGTGACAACGCGGCCAGTCAGGCGTTGTTCCGTGGGCTGGGGTATCGCGACTTCGGCACCATCGACGACTACTACGAAGACCATATGGATGCGCTGCGGCTGCAAAAGTCGCTGGCGCCCGGTCCCGATCCGGCGCTGGTGCGCGCACCGTACTACGCGCAGACGCTGGAGTTCACCTGCGGCCCGGCCGCGCTGATGATGGCGATGCGCGCCATCGACCCGGACCTGAAGCTGGACCGGCGCCTGGAACTGCGCCTGTGGCGTGACGCCACTACCATCTTCATGACCTCCGGCCACGGCGGTTGCGGGCCCTACGGGCTGGCATTGGCGGCCGCCCATCGCGGGTTCGAGGTGGAGCTGCTGGTGCGCGATCGCGGCGTGGCGTTCGCGGATTCGGTGCGCAGTGCGGAGAAGAAGCAGGTCATGCAGCTGGTGCAGGAAGAGATGATCGAGGAGCTGGAACAACTCGGCGTGCCCGTGGTGCACGGTCCGGTGAACGTGGCCAAACTGGAGGCACGCTCTGCCGAGGGTGGGGTGCCGGTCGTACTGATCAGCAGCGTGCGACTGTATGCCGAACGCTTCCCGCACTGGGTGACGGTGACCGGGTTCGACGAGCGCTTTGTCTACGTGCACGACCCGTTCGTGGACGCCGAGCAGGGCGAGCGCGCGCTGGATTCGGTCAACATGCCGATCGCCCGCGCAGACTTCGAGCGCATGGCGCGCTATGGGCGCGCGGGGTTGCAGGCGGCGGTGATCGTCGGCCCCCGCAAGACGCCAGGGGTGGCGCATGCCTGAGCACCGTATCCTGGTCGAGCGCCGGGCGGACTGGAAGCCGCACTTCCCCGACCTGCCGGTGATGGCGATCGACGACTACCTGCGCGGCCCGGCGGTCGACGACCCCACCACCCTGCGGGTGATCAACCTGTGCCGCAGCCAGCGCTACCTGTCGGCCGGCTACTACGGCTCGCTGCTGGCGGAGGCGCGCGGGCATCGCGTGATCCCCAGCGTGCGCACCCTGCAGGACCTGTCGCGCAAGTCGATCTACAGCCTGGATACCGAGGAGCTGGACGAGCGCGTCGCGCGCGTCCTCGGGCGCAGCCGCCAGGGCGTGCAACCCGAGCGCCTGGAACTGACTGTGCTGTTCGGCCAGTGCGACGAGCCGGCGCTGCAGGAGATCGCCGGGCAGCTGTTCGCCCTGTTCCCCGCGCCGATGTTCCGGGTGGAGTTCCGTCTGCAGGGGCGCTGGCAGATTCACGCCCTGCGCCCGTTCGCGCTGAACGCGCTCGAGCCCGAGCAGGAGCCGTCCTTCTTCGCCGCGCTGGAGCGCTACCTCTCCAAACCCTGGCGACGCCGCCGCGGGGCACGCAGCGCGCGCTACGAGCTGGCCATCCTGCACAACCCGGACGAGGCCCTGGCCCCGTCCACGCCGGCCACACTCAAGCGTTTCGCCCGCGCCGGACAGGAGCAGGGGATGGATGTCGAGCTGATCCAGGCGCGCGACCTGCCCCGGCTGGCGGAGTTCGATGCCCTGTTCATTCGCGAGACCACGGCGATCGACCACTACACCTATCGTTTCGCGCGCAAGGCCGAGGCCGAGGGCATGGTGGTGATCGACGACGCCGACTCCATCCTGCGCTGCACCAACAAGGTCTACCTGGCCGAGCGCCTGGCTGCTCATCGCGTGCCCACGCCGAAGACGGTGATCCTCAACCGCGAGACCATCCTGCGCGCCGAGGAATCGATCGGCTATCCCGTAGTGCTCAAGATCCCGGACGGCAGCTTTTCGCGCGGCGTATTCAAGGCGAACGACCGCGGCGAGCTGGAATCCATCGCTCGGCGCCTGCTCAAGGAGAGCGATCTGATCCTCGCCCAGGAGTTCGTCTACACCGAGTTCGACTGGCGCATCGGCGTGCTCAACCGCCAGCCGCTGTACGCCTCGCAATACCTGATGTCGCGCAAACACTGGCAGATCGTCAACCACGACGCCAAGGGCGGCGCGCGCGAGGGCGGCTTTCGCACCCAGGCCCTGGCCGACGTGCCCGCGGCGGTGGTCAAGACCGCCGTCAAGGCCGCCAACCTGATCGGCGACGGCCTCTACGGCGTCGACCTCAAGCAGACCCCGCGCGGCGTGATGGTGATCGAGGTCAACGACAACCCCAACCTCGACGCCGGCATCGAGGACAAGGTCCTCGGCGAAGCCCTCTACACCACCCTGATGCAGGACTTCGTCCGCCGCCTCGACGCCGCCCGCCGCCACCGCGCCGCACCCTGACGAGGCTTTCCGGCGCGCTCGTTGCGGGCGAGGGGTGTCGAGGTTGTTCGGGTTCCAGGTCAGGCTGCGGCTTCGGGCTGTTCGCGTTGCGGGTCGTGGAGTTCGAGGTCGACCATCAGCTCGTTGGCGAGCGCCTCGAGGTCGTCCTGCAGGGTATCCAGATCCACGCCTTCGGGGACGCCGAGTTGCGCCTGCGCGTGGAACATCGGTTCGCCGGTCATCGAGGCGGGCTCGCAGGCCGTGTCCAGGGTTTCCACGCCTACGCTGTGGCGCGCGAGGACAGCGGTGATGTCCTGCACGATCCCCGGCCGGTCGTGTCCGACCAGATCGAGCATGACGTGATGCCGGACCGGTGCCGAAATATCGCTCCCGCGCTGAATCTGGACCTGCAGCCCATCCCCCTCCAACTCGCGCAGCGCCGATTCCAGGTTGTCGGCAACATCCGTTTCGGCCTCCAGCAGCACCACCCCGGCAAACTGCCCGGCCAGCTGCGCCATGCGGCTCTCCAGCCAGTTGCCGCCCGCTGCCCGTGCCCGGGCCGCCACCGCGCTGACCAGCCCCGGTCGGTCCGGCCCAATCACCGTCAAAATGATCGAAGTCTTCATACGCACGTCCCTCACGCCAATCGCTTTCGGACCAAACATCCTGCGCGCGGTTGCGAGCGGAGGCAACGCGGCCACTGGCGGCCCGCAGATTGATGCGGGCAAAGGCATACGGAAGGCATGACGGGGTTGGGCCACGGTAACCATCGGAAAACACCAAAAAAGGCAACGCAGAGCGGCCCGGTTTCGGGCTTGGGGGCGCGATTTTGGCGTCCAAATTGTCTTGCCGCGGACCACGGGTTCAGGTCTGGCTGGTTGCCCCAGCCAAGCCCGACCGCTACGGCCCGTGCGCGTCAGGCATCCGCGGTTTCGGGGAGGTTGTAGAAGGCGCGGGCGGTGGCGGTGGTGTGGGTGGCGAGTTCTTCGGTGGTCTCGTCGCGCAGTTTGGCCACGTATTCGCCGATGTGGGGGAGGAAGGCGGGCTCGTTGCGGCGACCGTTGCCGATCTTCTTGCCGGTGCCCTTGGGCAGGCTGCGCGGCAGGAGGTAGGGTGCGTCGGTCTCGATCATCAGGCGGCCGCGCGGGATGCGCGGGACCAGCGGGTGCAGGTGGTGGCCGCGGCGTTCGTCGCAGACCCAGCCGGTGATGCCGATGTGGCAGTCGAGGTCGAGGTATTCGGCCAGGGCGTCGGCCTCGCCGGTGAAGCAGTGCACCACTGCGGCCGGCACCTTGTCGCGCCAGCGGCGCAGGATCTGGGCGAAGTCGTGGTGGGCGTCACGTTCGTGCAGGAACACCGGCAGACCGAGGTCGGTGGCCAGCTCCAGCTGGGCCTCGAAGGCGCTGCGCTGCTGCGGGCGCGGCGAGTGGTCGCGGTTATAGTCCAGCCCCATTTCGCCCATCGCGACCACATTGGCGTCCGTGCGGGCGAGGTCACTGAACCGCGCGGCGATCGCGTCGGTCCACTGTCTGGCGAGATGCGGATGCACGCCCAGGGTGGCGCGGCAGCAGTCCGGGTAGCGGTCGGCGATCTCCAGGCACTTTTCGCTCTGGTGGGCGTCGGCGCCGGTGATCAGCATCCAGGAGACACCGGCCTCGCGGGCGCGCTCGAGGACCTCGTCGCGTTCCTTGTTGAACGATTCGTGGGTGAGGTTAAAGCAGATATCGATCCATTCCATGCGCGGTATGCTAACGGATTGGACGCGTGGTGCCAGTTCCCGGGGCTTTCATTGCGAGGGGTCGCCACCGCCGTGGCACAAAAGCGCGAAGCGCGTTGAACGGCCGCAGGCTGGCCCGAAGGGCGAGCGCAGCGAGTGACTTCCGTCCGAGACCACTGGAGCTCTCGAACCGCCGCTTCGCCAGCTTCAGGAGATTGCTTCGTCGCCTGCGGCACCTCGCAATGACGGGGGCGGGGAGCACGTCATCGCGAGGAGCGCAGCGACGTGGCGATCTGTGGGGGTGGCCCTGCGCTGGGACGGAGAAACGCGGGGGTTTCGGATGGAGGTTGCGACGGCCCCTTGCGGGGCCTCGCAATGACGGGGTGGTGGTCCGGGTTTGGGGCTGAGGCCGCGTCGGCGTGTTAAACCTTGTGCAGTGCTTTTGATTTGGAGTTTGGAATGCGTGATGCGAGTCCCCAGGCGGTTTATCTGAGTGACTATCAGCCGCCGGCGTTTTTGGTGGAGCGCCTGGAGCTGGACTTTGATCTGGCGGCGGCAGCCACCGAGGTGACGACGCGCATGGCGGTGCGGCGCAACCCGGAGGCGGTGGAGCCGGATGCACCGCTGCGGCTGTATGGCGATGGTGTGGAGCTGGTCTCGTTCACGGTGGACGGCGCCAAGCCGGCCGAGGGTTTGCTGGAACAGGACGCCGAGGGCTTGTTGCTCCATGGCCTGCCGGAGGCCGCGCGGCTGGAGATCGTCAGTCGTTGCCACCCGGAGCAGAACACTCAGCTTGAGGGCTTGTACGCCTCCAGCGGCAACCTCTGTACCCAGTGCGAGCCGGAGGGATTTCGCCGCATCACGTTCTTCCCCGATCGGCCGGACGTACTGACAACGTATCGCGTGCGACTGGAGGCGGACCGGGTGCAATACCCGGTACTGCTGGCGAACGGTAACCGGGTGGAGGCCGGCGAGCTGGACGGTGGCCGGCATTACGCCGTGTGGGAGGACCCGTTCCTCAAGCCGTCGTACCTGTTCGCGCTGGTCGCGGGCGATCTGGCCTGCCAGCGCGACACCTTCACCACGATGTCCGGGCGTGAGGTGGCGCTCGAGCTGTACGTGGAGGCACACAACGCCGATCGCTGCGACCACGCGCTGGCCTCGCTGAAGCGCGCGATGCGCTTTGATGAGGAGGCCTTCGGCCGCGAATATGATCTGGATGTGTACATGATCGTCGCGGTGGACGACTTCAATATGGGGGCGATGGAGAACAAGGGGCTCAACCTGTTCAACGCCAAGTACGTGCTGGCCAGTCCCGACACCGCCACGGATGACGACTTCGTCGCCATCGAGTCGGTGATCGCCCACGAGTACTTCCACAACTGGTCGGGCAACCGCGTGACCTGCCGCGACTGGTTCCAGCTGTCGCTGAAGGAGGGGCTCACGGTCTTCCGTGACCAGGAGTTCACCACCGACTGCACCCTGTTCGGCGTGAAGCGCATCGACGACGTGGCCATGCTGCGCGCTTTCCAGTTCCCGGAGGACGCCGGCCCGCTGGCGCACCCGGTGCGCCCGGACCACTACGCCGAAATCAACAATTTCTACACCCTGACGGTGTACGAAAAGGGTGCGGAGCTGATCCGCATGCTGCGCACCCTGATCGGGCGCGAGACCTTCCGCCGCGGACTGGATGTCTATTTCGAGCGCTTCGACGGCCAGGCGGTGACGACCGACGACTTTGTCGCGGTGATGGCCGAGGTCAGCGGGCGCGACCTGTCCCGTTTCAAGCGCTGGTACACCCAGGCCGGCACGCCGCGAGTGACGGCCGCGACGTCGTTTGACGGCCCCGGCGGCCAGGCGCGCATCACGCTCACGCAGGAAACGCCGCCAACTCCAGGGCAGGAGCGCAAGGAGCCGGTCGTGATCCCGATGCGGGTGGCCTTTCTGGATGCCGACGGGCAGCGCATCACGGCCCACCAGCAAGGCGGCGAGGTGCAGGACGAGTGGGTGCTGGAATTGAGCGAGCGCGAGCAGACCTTCCGCTTCGAGGCGCTGTCCGATTCGCTCGCCGCGATCTCCTGGCTGCGCGGCTTCTCCGCCCCGGTGATCCTGAACGCTAACCAGGGCGTGGACGAGCTGGCCCACCTGCTGGCCTATGACGACGACGCCTTCGCCCGCTGGGAGGCGGCGCAGACGCTGTTCCGCCGTGCGATCCGGTCACGCATTGACCACGATGCGGCCGACACCGCGCTGGAGGCGGCGATCGAGCATGCCCTGGCGGCGCTGCTGCGCGACGAGGCGATCGAGCCGGTGCTGCTGGCGACTATCCTGCAGCTGCCGCCGACCCGCGAGCTGGCCGAGCTGTTCGAGCGCGTGGATCCGGTGCGCCTGCGCAACGAGCGCGACGACTTGGAGAAGCGCCTGTACATGCCGCTGACCGAGGCGATGCAGCAAATCCAGCCGAAGCTGGATGACGTCGACAACGGTGCGTTCACCGCCGAGGCCATGGGCCGGCGCCAGCTGCGCAACCGGCTGCTGGCGCTGCGCGTCGCCGCGCGCGACCAGGCCGCGGTGCCGGAGGCCCTGGCGCAGTACCAGAAGGCGCGCAGCCAGACCATGCGCATGGGCGCACTGAACGCGGTCAACGAGCTGGACCACGAGGCGCGCCAGGTGCTGCTGGCGGATTTCGCAAAGCGCTACCGCGACGATCCGCTGGTGCTGGACAAGTACTTCGGGCTGCAGGCCGGCAGCCAGGTCGCCGGCGGTTTCGAGCGCCTGGACGCGCTGCTGGAGCACCCCGGCTTTCGCTGGACCAACCCGAACCGCGTGCGCGCGGTGCTCGGGCCGTTCATGGCGCGCAACGAGCGCCACTTCCACCAGGACGACGGCGAGGGCTACCGCCGCATGGGCGGCTTCGTCGAGAAGCTGGACGCGATGAACCCGCAGACCGCCGCACGCCTGGCCCAGCCGCTGACGCGCTGGCGCAAGGTGGACACCGCCCGTGGCGAGCAGATGCGCAGGGAACTCGAGCGCCTGGCCGCACTCGAACTCTCGCGCGACCTGCGTGACGTGATCGAACGCGCGCTGGCGTAGGAGTCCAGCCCTCTGGCCGATGGGGTGCAGGATAGGCCCTGATCGCCAAGGGGGCAGCCCCCGATCTGTAGGAGGCGTGCCCTCTCGCCGATCCGGCGCCGGGGCTTGGTCCGGGGGTTGCCGCGTCGCCTTCGGATCCTCGCGACGACGGGGCTGGAAGCTTGTCATCGCGAGTCGCGAAGCGACGTGGCGATCTCCGTGGGTGGCCCCGGTGCGGGGCCGTTCGCACGTCGGGGTTGCGTCCGCAGGTGGCTGTGGCTTGTGGTAGGTTGATGTCAGGTTACAGGGGTGCGACACCCCTCGAGACGAGGTTCGGACCGACGTGAAACGGGTCTTCCACCGACTGTTGTGCTGGATGCTGGTGCTGGCGATTGCCGGCCTGCCGGCGCTGGCCGCGGCTGTGGGTGTGGGTGTGGAAGACGGTCACGCCGGGCACGCGATGCATGGTGCCCAGTTCAAGGGCGACGCCGAGCACGGGGCCCACGATCACGGGCGCGACGCTGCCCATCATCACCATGTGCATGGCGACCGGGCGGACCCCGCCGATTCGTCGCAGGGTCCCGATCCTGTGCCATCGGGACATTCTCAGGCCAGCGAGTTGCTCGTACATGCCGATTGCGTGGATGCGGCTTGTCTGGCTGCCTGCGCCGCCTGTAGCCACTGTCAGGGCATGCCGTCCATCACCGGCATGAGTGTGGTGGCGACCGAAGCGCCGGGCGCAAACCTGCATTCCTTTCAGAGCGGTCCTTCCACGGCCGCGTTACACCGCCCTCCAATCCTCTCCTGATCCCGACTGCCGGCCGTTTGGCCGGTTCCTGCCCGTGCTGCCTGGGTGATCCGCAGCAGCGGGCGGCATGGCCGTGTCGTGCGTTCGCGCACGGTGCGGAATCGAGTACGGAATCAAGGAGATTTTCACGATGCGAGCGACCCGATTGCTGCTCCCCGTCGTGTCGGTGCTGTTCCTCGCCGGTTGCGCGGTTACCGCGCCCGAGCTGGACCGGTCCGATCTGGCGGAGGACATCTCGGTGCAGGGGATCGACCTGCCCGAGTCGGAGATGCCCCGACCCTCCGGCGAGCTGACGCTCGACGAGGCCATTCACCAGTCCATCTGGCGCAACCCGCGCATGCAGCAGGCTTATGCCAAGCTGGATCTGACCGCGGCCGACGTGGTCGAGGCATCGCAGTTTTCCAACCCCTCGCTGTCGCTGTCGGTGATGCGCCCCGAGGGTGGTGGTGGCAACGAGTACGGTGTTGGCCTGGCCTGGGGGATCTCCGGGCTGCTGATGCGCGGCTCGCGCCAGGAGATGGCGCAGTCCCACTGGGAGTCCACCCGCCTGCAACTGGCCGAGGGCATCGTTGCCCTGGCCAGCGATACCGAGCGTGCCTGGTATGACGCCGTGGCCGCACGCCAGCGCACCGAGGTTCAGCGCCTGGAGACTCACGCGGCTGATCTGGGCGCGCGTCTGGGCGAGCGCTTCTATGACGCCGGCAATATGCCGGACCTGCAACGCGCACAGCTGCGTATCCGTGCGGCCGAGGCCCGCCTGAAGCTCGAGGATGCCCGCCAGCGCGAACGCGAGGCGCGCCTGCGTCTGGCACATCTGATGGGGCTGCCGGGCGAAGTCCATGACTGGGAGCTGCCGAAGGAGCTGCCGCTGCCCCTGGATACGCTCGAGGAGCGCCAGGCCCTGGTGGACCAGGCCCTGGAACAGCGCCTGGATCTGCGCGCGCTGGACCATGCCCTGGAGGGACTGACCGAGGGTGTTGCGCTGGTGCGGCGTTACCGCTGGATGGGCGATATCGAGCCCGGGCTCGAGTTCGAGCGCGAGGGCGACGGGACCCGCCTGTGGGGCGGTGGCATCTCGTTCACCCTGCCGATCTTCAACCAGAACCAGTCCGGGATTGCCCGTGCCGAGGCGCGACTGGCGGATGGCGAGGCCCGCCGCGAGTCGCTGGTGCAGGCGGTGACCCATGACGTGCATCAGCACTTCGAGCGCCTCGCCCACCATCGTGCGCGCTTCGATGTCCTGCAGGACGAGTTGCTGCCGGCCCGCGAGGTCGCGACCGAGCGGCTGCAGGAGCGCGTGAACTTCATGTTCGACGACGTGTTCGACCTGCTCGCCATCAAGCAGGAGGAACTGGCGGACTGGCAGAAGACCGTCGGGGCCCTGGGCGACTACTGGCAGGCGCGCGCCGCGCTGGCGCATGCCGTGGCCGGCGAGCTTCCGGGCGGCGAGCCGGGCAGCGCCGGGTATTTCGAGACCTCCGGGCTGGAACACGACCCCGCGGCGATGGACCACGCCCATCATGGCCACGGTGACCACGGTGACCACGGTGACCACGGTGACCACGGTGACCACGGGGATCACGGAGATCACGGAGATCACGGAGATCACGGAGCCCATGGCGGCATGGATCATGGCGAAGGCCACGAAGGCCACGAAGGCCACGAAGGCCACGAAGGCCACGAGGGCATGGATCACGATGACCACGGTCAGCAGGACCAGGACCACCGCGATCATTCCAACCACGGGCATGGAGGGCATCACTGATGAAACGCCGTAACTTTCTGATTGCCGCCAGCGCCCTGCTGCCGGCGACCACCCTGACGCGGGTGATGGCCGAAACCGGCCACGAGCACCACAACGAGGGTGACCAGACGCCGGGCGAACGCACCGAGCAGGGCTACATGCCGGTGCACACGCCCAATGGCTGGACCCTGCCCTACACGATGAACGACGGGGTGAAGGAGTTTCACCTGGTGGCCGAGGAGATCGAGCACGAGTTCGCGCCGGGTTCGGTGGCCAAGTGCTGGGGCTACAACGGCACCACGCCGGGGCCAACGATCGAGGCGGTGGAGGGCGATCGTGTCCGCATCTACGTGACCAACCGGCTGCCCGAGTACACCTCGGTGCACTGGCACGGCATCCACCTGCCCTCGGGCATGGACGGGGTGAAGGGCGTGACCCAGCCGCCGATCCACCCGGGCGAGACCTTCGTCTACGAGTTCGAGCTGAACCAGCACGGCACGCACATGTACCACCCGCATGCGGACGAGATGGTGCAGATGGCGATGGGGATGATGGGTATGTTCATCATCCATCCGAGGGATGGCGAGATCGAGCCGGTGGACCGCGACTACGCGATCCTGTTGCACAACTGGGGTCTGCATCCCGGTACGCGCACGCCGGATCCGTCGATCATGGTGGACTTCGACCTGTGGTCGATGAACTCCAAGGTGTTCCCGGCCATCGACTCGCTGGTGGCGAAGACCGGCGAGCGGGTGCGTATCCGCATGGGCAATCTGTCGATGTGGAACCACCCGATGCACGTGCACGGGGTGTCGTTCGAGGTCACCGGCTCCGATGGCGGGCGCTGGCCACGCAACCAGTGGCGCAAGGAGACCACCGAGATCGTGGGGGTCGGGCAGACCCGCGATGTGGAGTTCGTCGCGCCGCCGGGCGACTGGGCCTTCCACTGCCACATGTCGCATCACACCATGAACCCGATGGGGCACGGTATTGCCAACCCGCTGGGGGTGGATCAGTCCGGTATCGAGGAAGAGATCCGCTCGATCCTGCCCGGCTACATGGCGATGGGCGAGCACGGCATGGCCGACCACCAGGAGCACACTGATGGCGGGCACATGCAGGGACCCGAGAACACCCTGGCGATGGCCATGGGGCAGGGCCCGTTCGGCAGCATCGGCATGGGCGGGATGTTCACCCTGATCAAGGTCCGCGACGACCTGGAGCCGGGCGACTTCCGTGACCCGGGCTGGTACTGGCATCCGGAAGGCGAGGTCGCCAGAAGGGTCAGCGATGACCCGGACTTCGGCGATCCGGTGCGCCGCGGCAAGCTTGCCGGCGAGGGCTCGGACGCGCTGCCGACCCCCAGTCGCGACGCGAACGGCCATGGCGGTCACGGGGGGCATGGAGGCCACGACCACTAATCTCCGGTATGGAAAACCGGCCGGAGGGTCCAGTTGGACCCTCCGTGTTACCCACACCTGTTTCAAACAACGTTTGCCACACGGCTAAACAACAAGAGGACACGACATGCAGACCAAGAGCACGATCCACAACACCACCCGAGCCGCCCTGGCGGCCCTGCTGCTGGCTGTGGCCATGCCGCTGCTGGCCCATGAGGGCGAACTGGGCAGTACGCCGGAGGATGGCGCGACGGTGCAGGGTTCACCCGAGAAAATCGGCATCGAATTCGAGGGTGCGATGCGTATCACCCAGTTCGATGTCTCCGGCCCCGATGGCCGCGTGCGCCTGACGAATCCCCCGGGCAACGATCCTACCGAACGCTACTTTGTGGAGCCGGCCGAGCCGCTGCCGGCCGGAGACTACCAGGTGCGCTGGCGCGGGCTGGCCCGCGACGGTCACATGATGTCCGACGGCTTCCGCTTCACGGTAGAGGACTGATCCATGGCCTGGATGTCGGCACTCGCCGGGGTGGAGGCCTGGACCGTCGCGATGATCCTCGTGACGGCCGGGTTCTACCTTGGGGCCCTGTTGGCGACCGGGGCGGTGCTGTTTCGCATGGCGTTTCCGGATCTGCCCGATCCGGAACGCCGGGCGGCCAGCCGCACGGGGGCGATCGCGGCCTGGGCGGCAATCGCCCTGGCTCTTGTCCAGTGGCCCCTGCAGGCCGGGTATCTCGGGGGCGGCAACGGCGCGTCCGCGATCGACCCGATGCTGCTTGGTATGGTGTTCGAAGGGGCGCAGGGGACCCGGCTGATCCTCGCGGTCACCGGGTTGCTGCTGGTTCAGGCGATCCTGCTGGATGCCCGGCGTCTCCCGGGGCTGGGGTACGGTCTGAGCCTCGCCGGGGTCCTGTTGGTGATGCTCGCCTTCGTGCAGGTGGGGCATACAGCCGGCGAGCCTCGTCTCCTGTTGGCCGGCTTGTTGATCGTGCATCTGCTGGCAGCTGCCTTCTGGGTCGCGTCGCTGGCGCCACTCTACCGGCTGGCCGGGCACCCACCCGAGGGCGCGGATGCCGCGCGCATCCTGGCCCGTTTCGGGCGGGTCGCGATGGCTGGAGTCGGATTGCTGGTGCTGGCGGGGGTGGTTCTCGCCTGGTGGTTGCTGGGTGGCATCACGCCGTTGCTGACCACCGGCTATGGCCAGTTCCTGATCGGCAAGGTGCTGATCGTCGCACTGCTCCTGCTGCTGGCGGCCGCGAACAAGTGGCGGCTGGTGCCGGCCTTCGAGCGCGGCGAGCCACGGGCCCCCGGGCGGCTGCGCCGCAGCATTGCCCTGGAGGGTGCCCTGGTCGCGACGATCCTGCTGTTGACCGCGGTGCTGACCACCGTGAGTTCGCCGGCGAACGGGTAACCGGCGGGCGGTGGTGGATGCCGTCGTCAGATCGGCCGCTGGGCCACAGTAGCGGCGAGCTCGAGGTCTTCGCCCTCGCGCTGGATACGGATGTCGAGGGTCTCGCCGGGCGCGGTCCGGGCGATCACGTTGAGGGCCTCGCGGGGGGTGTTCACGCTGTCGTCGTCGAGGTGGGTGATGATGTCGCCTGGCCGGATGCCGGCCTCTTCGGCGGGCCCCTCGCGCAGGATGCCGGCGACCAGCACGCCGCGCGGCGTATCCAGGCCGAAGGACTCGGCCAGTTCGCGGTTCATCGCCTGGACCTCGATTCCCAGCCAGCCACGGGCAACGAATCCCTGTTCGATGATCTCGGTCATCACGCTGCGCGCGAGGTCCACCGGGATCGCGAAACCGATGCCGTGGGAGCCGCCGGAGCGCGAGAAGATGGCGGTGTTGATCCCGACTACCTCGCCGCGGGCATTGATCAGCGCCCCGCCGGAGTTGCCCGGATTGATGGCCGCGTCGGTCTGGATGAAATCCTCGAAGGTGTTGATCCCGAGCTGGTTGCGCCCGGTGGCGGACACGATCCCCTGGGTCACCGTCTGGCCGACGCCGAAGGGGTTGCCGATGGCGAGCACGACGTCGCCTACCTGCAAGTCGCTGGAGTGTCCCACTGTGGCCACGCCCAGCCCCGGTGCGCGCACGCGCAGCACGGCGAGGTCGGTATCCGGGTCGATGCCGATGATCTCGGCGGCGTGGGATTCGCCGCCGGGGAGCATGATGGCGATGGCATCGGCCTCCTCGATCACGTGGTGATTGGTGAGGATGTGCCCTTGTTCGGTCATGATGACACCCGAACCGAGACTGGACTGCTCCTGCTCGCCCGGTGGCGATGGCTGGCCGAAGAACTCGTGCAGGCCGAAGCCGGAGGGTCGGTCGATGGTGCGCGAGGTCATGATATTGACCACGGCCGGCGCGGCGCGGCGGACGCCGTCGGCGTAGCTGGCGGGGGCGCCGGTCGCGGCCGGGGTCGGCACCGGCTCGGCGACCTGGAGCTCCGCTCCGGGCTCGTCGCGGCCGAGGATCTGGGGGAAGAACACCGCGATCACCACGGCCAGGGCGATACCGGTCAGCGCGGCTTGCAGCAGGAAGCGAGAGAAATTCACCATATGCCGAATATACCGAATCATCGTTCAAAAGGGGGCCCGCCGTGGTCGATCGCGACGAACTGATGCAGGCACTGAATACGGAGCTCGAACCCGGGCGCTTCCGTGACTACTGTCCGAACGGCTTGCAAGTGGAGGGGCGGCGCGAGATCCGCCGCATTGTCAGTGGCGTCACTGCCTCGCGGGCGCTCGTGGAGGCCGCAGTGGAGGCCGGGGCCGACCTGATCCTGGTGCACCACGGCTACTTCTGGAAGGGCGAGCCACAGGAAATCACCGGCATGAAACGTGAGCGCATGCGGCTGCTGCTTGCGCACGATATCAACCTGGTGGCCTACCACCTGCCACTGGATGCCCACCCGGTGCTCGGTAACAATACCCAGCTGGCCGGACGGCTCGGCTTCTCCATCGACGGCGTGCTGCGCGAGGATGGCGTGGGCCAGGTCGGCGCGCCGGCGCGGGTGCTGTCGGCATCGGACATGCAGGCGCACATCAGCAACGTGCTGGGGCGCGAGGCCCTGTGCGTAGAGGCCGGTGACCACCCGATCCGGCGCATTGCCTGGTGCACCGGCGGCGCGCAGTCATTGCTGACGGAGGCGGCGGCACTGGGGGTGGATGCGTACCTCAGCGGCGAGATCTCCGAGCAGACCACCCACGAGGCGCGCGAGCTGGGGGTGCACTATTTCGCCGCCGGGCACCACGCAACCGAGCGCTATGGGGCCCCGGCCCTCGCCCGGTGGTGCGCCGAGCGCTTCGGTCTCGAGCACGAGTTCATCGAGATCGACAATCCCGCCTGATCAGTCGCTGCGCGCCTGCATGCGCCGAGCACTGCGAGATTGTGGTGCAATCTGTGCGGTTTCGGGGCGTTGCCGGCGTTCGGTCCAAGCCACCAAATAATCAGAAGGTTATAAGGGTCTGACTGCGGTGTGACCGAGCGCAAGGCTCGGTCTTAAGGCAGTAATCTACTTGACCTTATTAGCGTGTTCGGGAATTCTATCGGATTTTACAGCCCGCCCAGATGGGCATTCGCGCGTGCGGCCCAGGGCCCTCGCGCCCAGGCTGCGCCTTCGCTGTGCGGTCGCGGGAACACGATTTCAACACGTTGTTTGGAGAGACAAACATGGCAAACCAAGGCGTAAACCGAGGCCGTCGCCGGTTCCTCGTCGCCGCGACATCTGTCGTAGGCGGAGCCGGGGTCGCCGCAGTCGCGGCCCCGTTCCTGGCGTCCTTGCAGCCCAGCGCGCGCGCTCAGGCAGCCGGGGCCCCTGTCGAATTCGACGTGTCCGCCGTCGAGCCGGGTCAGCGTGTCAGCGTCGAATGGCGCGGCCAGCCCATCTGGGTCGTGCGACGCACCGAGGAGATGATCGCCGGTTTGTCCGAGGTGACCGATCGCCTGCGGGATCCGGAATCCGAGGTCGAGACCCAGCAGCCGGAATACGCGCAGAACGAGCACCGTTCGCGCGATCCGGAGATCCTGGTGGTCGTGGGCATCTGTACCCATCTGGGCTGCTCGCCGACGTACCGCCCGGAGATCGGCGATCCCGAGATGGGTTCCGACTGGCAGGGCGGCTGGCTGTGTGGCTGCCACGGTTCGCGTTTTGACCTGGCGGGTCGCGTGTACCGCAATATGCCGGCGGCGACCAACCTGGTGATCCCGCGGCACATGTTCCGGACCGATACCTTGCTTGTCATTGGTGAAGATGAAGACGGGGAGGCGATCTGATGGCCAGCAATCCTGATACCAAGATCCAGGGCGGTCTGCTGGGCTGGGTGGACGCCCGCTTCCCGCTCTCCCAGATGTGGAACGAGCATCTGGCGCAGTACTACGCGCCAAAGAACTTCAATTTCTGGTACTTCTTTGGGTCCCTGGCCCTGCTGGTGCTGGTTATTCAGATCGTCTCCGGCATCTTCCTGACCATGTTCTACAAGCCCGATGCCGATCTCGCGTTCGCGTCGGTCGAGTACATCATGCGTGACGTGGAGTGGGGCTGGCTGATCCGATATATGCACTCCACCGGCGCCTCGATGTTCTTCGTGGTCGTCTACCTGCACATGTTCCGGGCGCTCCTGTACGGCTCTTACAAGAAGCCGCGCGAGTTGATCTGGATCTTCGGTGTGCTGATCTACCTGGTACTGATGGCCGAGGCCTTCGCCGGCTACCTGCTGCCGTGGGGTCAGATGTCCTACTGGGGCGCGCAGGTGATCGTGAACCTGTTCCAGACCATCCCGTACATCGGACCGGACCTGGTGACCTGGATTCGCGGTGACTTCCTGCTGTCCGACGCGACGCTGAACCGCTTCTTCGCGCTGCACGTGATTGCCCTGCCGCTGGTACTGATCATGCTGGTGGCCGCGCACATCATCGCGCTGCACGAAGTGGGTTCGAACAACCCGGACGGTGTCGAGATCAAGAAGAACAAGGACGAGAATGGCATCCCGAAGGATGGCATCCCGTTCCACCCCTACTACTCCGTGAAGGATCTGGTGGGTGTTGGCGTGTTCCTGATGGTCTTCGCCGTGATCATGTTCTTCTTCCCGACCGGTGGCGGGCTGTTCCTGAAGCCGGACAACATGATCCCGGCCGACCCGCTGGTGACCCCCGACCTGATTCCGCCGGTGTGGTACTTCACCTCGATGTACTCCGTGCTGCGTTCGGTGCCGGATCCATTCCTCGGCGTGGTCGCGATGGGTGCCGCGGTGGTGATGCTGTTCTTCATCCCCTGGCTGGATCGCAACCCGGTCCTGTCGATGCGCTATCGGTCGTTCGCGGCCAAGTTCAACCTGGCGGTGTTCGTGGTGGCCTTCGTGATCCTGGGCTGGCTGGGTCTGCAGCAGGCGACCACCGAGGTCAGCGAGATGAGCCTGCGCTTCTCCACGGTCTACTTCGCGTTCTTCTTCCTGCTGTGGTTCCTCAGCAAGGAACGGTCCGCGGTCTTCAGCCTGATCGCGTTCGCCGTGGTAGTCGGGATCTACACGATCTACGACATCCTGCGTTTCGACCCGAGTGACGCGAGCCTGATCATGTGGTCCTGGCTGATTCCGACCGTGTATCTGTTCGTGACCATGGTGGCCCCCGCCTTCGCGCGTGGCCTGGGCCGTGACCGTGCCGTTCCGGAAAGGGTGACTTCGTAATGAAAACGCTGATTGCAACTACGTTCCTGGCCGCTGCGGCCCTGTTCACCGTCCCGGCCGCCTCGGCGGCCGGGTATGACGGCGACCTGCAGAAGGCCAATATCGACGTGACCAACGAGGCCTCGCTGCAGCGCGGTGCCAACCTGTTCATGAACTACTGCATGGGGTGTCACGCGACCGAATATATGCGCTACAACCGTGTGGCGCGGGATATCGGGCTGACCGAGCAGCACATGGAAGAGAACTTCATCTTCATCACGGATGAGGACGGCGAACCGGTCGGTGTCGGTTCCCTGATGAAGAACGCCATGAGCGACGACTATGGTGAAGAAGCCTTCGGTGTGGTCCCGCCCGACCTGACCATGACCACGCGCATCAATGGCGAGGACTGGGTCTACACCTTCCTGAAGAGCTTCTACATCGACGAGTCGCGTCCGCTGGGTGCGAACAACGAGGTGTTCGAGAATGTCGGCATGCCCCACGTACTGTGGGAGTTGCAGGGCTGGCAGGAAAAGGTCGTCGACGAGGATGGCAACGAGCGTCTCGAACTCGTGCGCTCCGGCCAGATGACGCAGAGCGAGTACGACCGTGCCGTGCGCGACATCGTCACCTACCTCTCGTATATGGGCGAGCCGATGCAGCTGGACCGTCAGCGCATTGGCCTGTACGTGCTGATTTTCCTCGGGATTTTCACGATCCTGGCCTACTTCTTGAAAAAGGAGTACTGGAAAGACGTACACTAGGCGGCCTGAACCGTCGCCGGCGCGTTGATCATGGAGGATCGCGCGCCGGTGTTATTGACCGTCTGCCCGGCACGGGAAACCGTCAGGCCGGGGTAGGGAGAAAGCCATGGCGCTGGTCGCCAACCGTCGTTCCGTTATGACCCTCTTTTCTGCTCACGACTGTGTTCGCTGTCACCGTGTGCGTATCATCCTCGCGGAGAAGGACATCGCGGTGGATGTCGTCAATCTTGGGCCGGACGAGCTGCCCGAGGATCTCTCCGACCTGAATCCGTACAACGAGGTCCCGACCCTGGTGGATCGCGACCTGGCGCTGTATGGCACCCACGTCATTACCGAATACCTGGACGAGCGTTTTCCGCATCCGCCGTTGATGCCGGTCGATCCGGTTTCGCGTGCGGCCGCGCGGCTGGCGCTTTATCGCGTGGAGCGCGACTGGTACGAGGGGCTGGATGCCGTGTACAAGGCCTCCGGTTCGGGGCTGACCAAGGCACGCAAGATCCTGCGCGAGAGCCTGGTGAGTTCGGCCGAGATCTTCGAGCTCAAACCGTACTTCCTGAGCGACGAGTTCTCCATCGTCGATTGCGCGATCGCGCCGGTGATGTGGCGGCTGCCCGCGGTGGGTATTGACCTGTCCTCGCTGCCGCAAGCGATCCAGGAATACGCCGACCGGGTCTGCAAGCGCGAGTCGTTCCAGGTGAGTCTGACCGAGGCCGAGCGCGAGCTGCGCCTGTGACTTCGTCGCGCCCTTATCTGCTCCGCGCCCTGTGGGAGTGGGTCACGGATAACGGCTTCACGCCGCATATCCTGGTCGACGCCACGGTCGAGGGGGTGGTGGTTCCGGACGCGTTCGTGGATCAGGGGAAGATTACCCTCAATGTCGGACCGTCCGCGGTACAGGCGCTGAATATCGGCGACGAGGCGGTGGCGTTCTCGGCCCGGTTTGCCGGCAACCCGATGGACGTATTCGTTCCCATGCAGGCCGTCCTAGCAGTCTACGCGCGCGAAAACGGCCAGGGGATGATGTTCGGTAGCGAACCCGGTCCGGGTCCCGAGGACGACGGTCCCGGCACGCCGCCGGATGGCCCGGACGATGGTGGTGGCGGGGAGAATGGCCCGGCGCCCAAGCGCAAGGGGCCGGCCCTGAAGGTCGTGAAGTAGGGCCCCGAACGGGGCCCTACTTGTTTCGGGGGGCAGTCGGGGCCGCCGGGCTACCCGGGGCTGGGTGCCTTGCCCGGATTGAGGATGTTGTCGGGGTCGAACTCACGCTTGATGCCCGCCATCAGCCTGAGCGCGACCGGATCGAGCTCGCGAGCCACATAGGGGCGCTTGACCAGTCCGATCCCGTGTTCTCCGGAGAGCGTCCCGCCGAGGGCGAGGACCAGCGTGAAGACGCCGTCCAGGCAGCGCTCGGCTGCAGCCAGTTCGGCCGGGTCATCGGGGTTCACCAGCAGGTTGACATGGATGTTGCCGTTGCCGGCGTGCCCGAAGTTCACGATCTTGATCGCGTGTTCGGTGGCCAGCCGGTCCAGCCCGCCGATCAGCTCCGGGATGCGCGAGACCGGGACGACGACGTCCTCGTTGATCTTCTTCGGCGCCACGGTGCGCAGGGCCGGTGACAGGGCCTTGCGTACCGCCCAGAGCGCCTGCGCCGCCTCGGGCGTGTCCGCACCGCGGGTCTCCAGGCAGCCATCGCCCTCGGCCGCGCGGCGAATGCCGTTGGTCGTGGCGTCGATCCCGGCCTCGGTGCCGTCGGTCTCGATCATCAGGATGGCCCCCGCGTCCGCGGGCAGGGGGCACTCCGGGTCGTAGTCGCGGATCATCGCGATCGCCGAGTGATCCATGAATTCCAGCGCCGACGGGATCTCCGCGCGGGCCATCAGGCGCGAAACGGCGCGGGCCGCATCGCCGACGTCGCGGTACACCGCCTGGATTAGGCGGGTGGCCTCGGGCCGCGGCGTTAGGCGCAGGGTGGCTTCGGTGGTCACGGCCAGCGTGCCCTCGGAGCCGATCAACAGCCGGGTGAGGTCGTAGCCCACGACACCCTTGGTGGTGTGGACGCCAGTACGGAAGGCTTCGCCGGTCCCGGCCACTGCTGCCAGGCCCAGGGTGTTGTCCCGCGGGGTCCCGTATTTCACTGCATGGGGGCCGGCGGAATTGTAGGCCAGGTTGCCGCCCAGGGTGCAATAGGCACTGCTGGTCGGGTCGGGTGGCCAGAAGAACCCGTGGGCGCCGGCGGCCTCCTGGACCTCGCCGTTGGTCGCGCCGGGTTCGGCGATCAGCCAGCGATTTTCGGGATCCACCTCGAGGATCCGGTTCATGCGTTCGAAGGACACCACCAGGCCGCCGTGGTCCGGCACCGCCGCGCCCGTTGTCCCCGTGCCACGGCCCCGACTGGTCAGGGCCACGCCCAGGCGTCGGCACAGGCGGACCAGTTCGCGCACGGTGTCTGCGTCACGCGGGAAGGCGACGCCATCCGGCACCGCGTGCAGCTTCGAGTTGTCCGCGCCGTAGGTCCAGCAGTCAGCGGGATCGAGCAGGCGGTCCCCGGGGTCCAGGAGTTGTTCCAGTTCTCGGGCCAGGGGGGTCATGGGCAGGTGCTCAGTCGGGGGACGCCTGGATGGCATCCTGCAGCCAGTCGATGTGGTCCTGGCCGTCCAGGGTCATGACATCGAAGCGGACCGGGCCGTTCCAGGCGCTTTCCTGCAGGTAGGCCTCGGCGACGCGCAGCAGGCGCGCCTGTTTCCGCCGGTCGATGCTTTCCGCGCCACCTCCGAAACCGGGATGGCTGCGCTTGCGGACCTCGACCAGGACAAGCGTCTCGCCTTCCTGGGCGACCAGGTCGAGCTCGCCGTAGGGGCGGCGCACGTTACGGGCGCGAATCTGCAGGCCGCGGGTCTCGAGGTATGCCGCAGCCCGGTCCTCGGCCGCCTGCCCCGAGGCGCCCGGGCGAAACATTCAGGACGCTCCGGCCGGGAGGTCGATCCGCCGGGGCTCGCCGCGTTCGAAGCGGCCCCACGCGGGTTCCCGGATCCACTCGTGGCTGAACGGGTTGAGGCTCCAGCTCCCGGTTCCTCCGGTGAGCTGGTGGTGAGGCGCGTCGCGAATGGCTTCCTGACGCAGGCTCAGGCGCATGGCATCCATGCCCAGGGCCACAAACCGGGGCAGCGACTCGTCCCTCGTCTCGGCCTCGTCCCCCAGCAAGCGCACCTGGTCGAACAGCCGCGGGGCGTCGGGGAACACGATTCCGTTCAGGTCGGCGTCTCGGCCGGCATCCGGTCGCCCGGCGTATACATGCGCCGTGGCCATCATCGGGAGATGGCTGGCGCGGTGAAAGTGGATATGCGGCACGATGCGCCGCACCTGCGATGCCGTCCCGGCAATGAACAGATGGTCCACATCCGCACGTACCTGCGGGTCGCCCTCGAGTGCCAGACCCGTGCGCCGCGAGACGTCACGGATACGGGCCTCGCTCTGCGGGATGCCGAGCGCGCTGCCGATGGTGGCGTTCAGTTCGCCGGCGGTGGGCTGGACCCGGATCATGTCCCGGGGGCGGCGGTCCTCTTCGGCCAGAGCCGCCCGGTACGCCATTGCGACCCGGTCGCCAAAATCCCCGTCCGGCAGCAGAACCAGGGGGTGGTTCCAGCCCGCGCGCGCCGCGCGATCCGCCACGGCGCGCGCATCCTCTTCCGGGTTCAGGGCGAGCGTCGTCTGCGCGCTGGCGGTGACGGCATCGGTGCGGTTAAGCAGGATCGACGGCACGGCCTGATCGCCCTGTGCGACTTGCTGCACCGCTTCACGGCGCAGCGGGCCAATGATTCGAGCGACGCCTGATTCCACCCCCCGGCGGTACAGGGCGGCGGCGGCATCCGGTTCGCCGCGCGTATCACGAACGATCAGCCGGCCGTTGCCTTCGCCCTCGGCGTAGAAGGCGCGGGTGATACCGTCCAGGATTGCGTTACCCAGTTCGGCGAGATCGCCGGACAGCGGCAGCAGCACGAGGGTGTCTCCCGGCCTGCCGGTAGCCAGTGGATGGCTGGCGAGAAGGTCCGGCAGCAGGCTATTGGCCGGATGCGACGGATGCCGTTCGCGCCACTGGCCAGCGGCCTGGCGCGCCTCGTCCTGGGTGTCGGCCGCGCGCAGCAGGCGGAACAGGCTGACCCAGGCGTCGCCGTCCGGCGGGTGGCTCCCGACCACGCGCTCGCGCTGGGCGGGCCGCAGCGCAGCAAGCAGACCCCAGATGCGCTCCTGGTTCTCGCCATGAAGGTCCGGCTCCATGACCAGAAGCCCGTCCAGGCGCAGTCGGGTGTCCAGGGCCTGATACCATTGCCCCTCCCGTTCCAGCAGGCGGGCGTGCAGGGACAGCCCCTGACGGTAGACCTCGGGAGTGCGAGTCGGGTCGTCCGGGTCATCCGCACCGAGGCGCTCACGGGCCAGGGCCCAGTCACGCTGGGCCGCCGCGAGGCGGGCGCCCAGCAGGCGGGCCTCCTGTGTGTCGCGCTCTGCTTCGGGGAGCTCGGCCCACAGGCTATCGGCCTGGTCCAGCTGATCGGGTGTCGCCGGGTCCAGTGCCAGCACGGCCTCGATGGCGCCGCGCACCCGGTCGGGCTCCGGACGTGAACGGGCCTCGCTCAGCAGGAGGCTGGCGCGCACCTCCGGCGGGAGCTCGGCGAGATCCGGGCGCGCCTCGGGATCCGGGGTGGGCTCCGGATCCGGGCGCGGGGTGGCACAGCCCACCACGATGACCGCGGCCAGCAGCAACAGGGCAAGGCGGGACAGGGGCCGGGCATGCCCGGCGCAATTGAGAATTCGGGTCACGATAGCGTTTCGTCGGCAGATTAAGGGGTCAGTATTGAAAGCGCATCAGGCCGTGTCAACGAACTGGGGCACGTTATGGGTGGTGGCCACCCCGATCGGCAATCTTGGCGACATGAGCCCGCGTGCCGGCGAGATCCTGGCCCAGGTGCAGCGCATTGCGGCGGAGGATACGCGACACAGTGCCGGGCTGCTGGCCCACCTGGGCGTGCGGACGCCGCTGGTCAGCCTGCACGAGCACAACGAGGCCGAGCGGGTCCCTGCGCTGCTGGAAGCGTTGCAGAAAGGGGAATCCGTGGCCCTCATCTCGGATGCGGGGACACCGCTGGTGTCCGATCCCGGATTCCGGCTGGTACGGGCGGCTCAGGAGGCCGGCGCGCCGGTGCGCGCGGTCCCGGGCGCCAGCGCCCCTCTGGCGGCGCTGGCCGTGGCCGGTCTGCCGTCGGACCGCTTCTGCTTCGAGGGTTTTCTTCCGCACGCCGCCGGGGCCCGCATGCGACAACTGGAGACACTGCTCGCGCAGCCGGTTACCACCATCCTGTTCGAATCTTCGCATCGCATCCGCGCCGCGGCCGGGGACCTCGCGGGACTGGCGCCGGAGCGCGAGGTGTTCCTGGCGCGCGAGCTGACCAAGCAGTTCGAAGAGCACTATCGCGGCGATGCCGGCGGATTGCCCGCCTGGCTGGATGCCGACCGTAACCGGACGCGCGGCGAGTTCGTCCTGATCCTGGGGCCCGCACCGGCCCCGGAAACCGGCGGCGAGGCCGACGAGCCGCTGTCGGCCGAGCACGAGCGCCTGCTGGCGGCGCTGTTGCGCGAGCTCCCCCTCAAGCGCGCCGCGCGCCTGATCTCCGACGCCACCGACCTGCCACGCAACCGCGTCTACGCCCGTGCCCTCGCCCTCAAGGACACCGCCGGCTAGGGTCTGTTGTTCAGCCACAGAGAGGTCAAGGGCAAGAGCCGTCGACAGGAAGGTTAGAAGATGCGAAGAACATCATTGTTGGTAGGGGGCTGGTTGTTGCCGTATCGGCCGGATCTCGGTGTTTGGAGTCCAATTGAGTTCCTTCCGATCTTCATGCCTTCCTGTGAATCGCTCTTGACCCGAATCCGTACGCCTGATGGCGGGCCAGGACCTTGTTGGCCAGGGCCTGGTAAAGCCTTGCGTTCGGGGGCGCGGCGGCGTACAAGGAGCGCGGGAGTCGGCCAGGCAGTCGCTGCATCCTCGGATGTGGAGGAAAGTCCGGGCTCCACAGGGCAGGACGCCAGGTAACGCCTGGGCGGCGCGAGCCGACGGAAAGTGCCGCAGAAAATATACCGCCGATGGCCCGGTTCGCCGGGTACAGGTAAGGGTGAAATGGTGCGGTAAGAGCGCACCGCGCGACTGGTAACAGTTCGTGGCAGGGTAAACCCCGTCCGGAGCAAGGCCAAATAGGGGTGTATGGTGTGGCCCGCATCGCACCCGGGTAGGCTGCTCGAGGCGTCCGGTGACGGACGTCCCAGATGAATGACTGTCCTCGACAGAACCCGGCTTACGGCCGGCTCCCACTTTTTCCCACCTGCGAGACACCCGCCCCCGCGCCGGTTCGGGGCAACCCCGCTGCGTGCGCGGCAAACTTGTAAAGTGATGCATGAAGTTTGGGCCTCAACACGAGGCTTTTAATACCCTTCTTCCGGCCCTTTTAGCGACCCGGAGCCGGGGGCGCTAAGTCTCTGTGATTCAACGCTTATTTTTTGTTTTTCGGGGTCAATTTCCTTGACTCTGGAGGATGCCCGTACCTATAGTGTCGAAAAGTGGGTCAAAGTGGGGAAAGGTGGGTAACCACCGCTACCAGCCATGTTCCGAGGCGTCAGCCAGCTCAATCTGGATGCGAAGGGCCGCCTGGCCATGCCGGCGCGGTATCGCGACGACCTCGCTGCGAGCTGCAACAGCCAGCTGGTGCTCACCGTTGATCCCTCCCGCTGCCTGCTCCTCTATCCGTTTCCGGAATGGGAGCGCATCGAGCAGAACCTGATGTCCCGCCCCAACATGAACCCCAGGGTGCGCAACCTGCAGCGTCTGCTGGTGGGGCATGCCACCGAGTGCGAACTGGATGGCAGTGGTCGTCTGCTGCTGCCCACGCCCCTGCGTCAGTACGCCGGCCTGGAAAAGCGGGTCGTGCTGCTGGGACAGGGCAAGAAGTTCGAAATCTGGGACGAGGCCACCTGGGAGGAGACCTGCGCCCAGGTGCTGGGGGGTGACGTGGATGACGAAGCGCTCGAGTCCATCGCGTTGTGACGGACATGGAAACCGTCTCCCACATCCCGGTGCTGCGCGACGCGGTGCTGGAGGGCCTGGCCGTGCGTGCTGATGGCTTCTACGTCGACGGCACCTTCGGGCGCGGCGGGCACAGCCGCGCGATCCTGGAGCGGCTGGGCCCGGATGGCCGGCTGCTGGCCATGGACCGTGACCCCGACGCCGCCGAGGCTGCCGCGGTGCTGGCCGATGATCCCCGTTTCGCCTTCGAGGCCGGACCGTTCTCGAGCATGGCGGACGTGCTGCGCGAGCGCTTCCCCGGGCGTGGGCCGGACGGGGTGTTTCTGGATCTGGGCGTCTCTTCGCCGCAGCTCGACACCCCTGAACGTGGGTTCAGCTTCCAGCATGACGGTCCGCTGGACATGCGCATGGACCCCGCCCACGGCGAGAGCGCGGCGGACTGGCTGGCGCGCGCCGACGAGGCCGCGATCGCCGACGTGATCTACCACTATGGCGAGGAGCGTCACTCGCGGCGTATTGCCCGGGCCATCGTGGCCGCCCGTGCCGAGGCCCCGATTGCCCGGACTGGCGAGCTGGCCGAGATCGTGCGCCGCGCGGTGCCGAAGCGCGAGCCGGGCAAACACCCGGCGACCCGGACCTTCCAGGCCCTGCGCATCTTCGTGAACGAGGAGCTGGCCGAGCTCGAGCAGTGGCTGGCGACCATTCCCGACGTACTCCCGGCCGGTGCCCGGCTGGTGGTCATCAGCTTCCATTCGCTGGAAGACCGGATGGTGAAGCAGGCCCTGCGCAAGCCGGTGTCCGGGGTGCGGCTGCCGAAGGGGTTGCCGGTGATGCCGGAAGAGCCGGAGCGCAAGCTGCGGCCCGTGGGCAAGCCGATCCATGCCGATCGCGACGAGCAACGGATCAATCCGCGTTCGCGGTCTGCCGTGTTGCGCGTGGGGGAGCGGCTCTGATGGTCGCGCGTGGACTCCTGGCCGTCGCGCTGGCAACCGGCGTGTTCGCCTCGGCGATTGGTGTGGTCGCGGCCAAGCACGAGGCGCGCCAGGCCTTCGTCGACCACCAGCAGGCACTGAGCCAGCGCGATGTCCTGAACCTCGAGTGGACGCAGTTGCAGATCGAACAGTCCACCTGGGCGACCCAGGGCCGGGTCGAGGAACAGGCGCGCGAGCGTCTCGGCATGATTCAGCCGGAGTCCGACCACATCGTGGTGATCGGGGGTGATGCATGGGCGCGCTGAAGCGGCAGATCAGTGGCGGTCGCCTGAAGGTTGTGATCGTGGTCTTTGCCGTGGCGAGCGTCGCGCTGCTGTTGCGGGCCGTGGACCTGCAGGTGCTGGAGCGCGACTTCCTGACCAAGCAGGGTGAACAGCGCCAGGTCCGCACCCTGACCGAGTCCGCCCACCGCGGCATGATCACCGACCGCCACGGCGAACCCCTGGCGATCTCGGCCCCGGTGCAGACCGCCTGGGCCAACCCGCAGGACCTGATCGGACAGCGCGACCGCTGGCCCGAGCTGGCCGCGGCGCTGGAGGTGGACCCGGACTGGCTGGCCGAACGCCTCGAGGCCCGCGCCACGCGCGAATTCGTCTACCTGCGCCGGCACATGCTGCCGCAGCAGGCCGAGCGTGTGGCCGCCCTGCGCATGCAGGGCGTCGGGTTGACCCGGGAGTTTCGCCGCTATTATCCGCACGGCGAGGCCACGTCGCACGTACTCGGTTACACCAACATTGACGATCAGGGACAGGAGGGCGTGGAACTGGCCTTCGATCAGTGGCTGTCGGGACAGCCGGGGGCCAAGCGCGTGCTGCGCGACCGTCACGGTCGCACCATTCGCGACGTGGCCAGTATCCGCCCGGCGCGCGACGGCAACACCCTGGCATTGACCCTGGATCAGCGCCTGCAGTACCTGGCCTATCGCGAGCTGAAGGCCGCGGTGGCCGAACATCATGCGCGTGGCGGTTCCGCCGTCCTGCTGGATGCCCGCACCGGCGAGGTCCTGGCGCTGGTCAATCAGCCGGGGTTCAACCCGAACAACCGCGGCGCCATCCGCTCCGACCGGGCGCGCAACCGGGCCATCACCGACACCATGGAGCCCGGCTCGGTGATGAAGCCGTTCACCGTCGCGGCGGCCCTGGATGCCGGGGTGGTGGACGCCAATGCCACGCTCGAGACCGGCCCCGGCACCATGCGCGTGGGCCGTCTGACCGTGCGTGACCTGCGCGATTACGGGACGATCGACCTGACCACCCTGATCGCTCGTTCAAGCAACGTCGGGGCGACCCAGCTGGCCCTGGAGACCCCGGCCGATCGCTTCTGGCAAACCCTGCACCAGGCCGGTTTCGGCCGAGCCCCGGGGACCCACTTCCCCGGCGAGGCCAGCGGTCGCCTGCGCGACTTCACCACCTGGCGCGAGGTCGAACAGGCCACGCTTGGATATGGCTACGGCCTGTCGTTGTCGCCCCTGCAGATGGCGGCGGCGTACACCGCGTTTGCCAACGACGGCGAGCGGGTGCCGGTCCGGCTGGTGCGCACCGCCGATGACCTGCGCGAGCCCGCCCAGGTGATGACCCCGCGCACCGCGCGCCAGGTGCTGGCCATGATGGAACACGTGATCGGGACCGAGGGCACGGCCCGCCAGGCCGCGATCGACGGCTACCGGGTGGCCGGCAAGACCGGGACCAGTCGCAAGAGCGGTCCGGGCGGTTATACCGAGGACCGCTACTTCTCCAGTTTCGTCGGCCTGGCCCCGGCCTCCGATCCGCGTTTCGTCATGGCCGTGGTGATCGACGAGCCGGATGCGGGTGTCTACTACGGGGGCGCCGTTGCCGCCCCGGTGTTCCAGCGGGTTGTGAGTTCGGCCCTGCGCATGTTCAACGTGCGCCCCGATGCGATGCCGGAGATCCCGATGCGCCTGGCCGTGGAGCGCGAGGGGGCGACATGATGGCCGCGCGCGAGACACGCGATACGATTGGGCCGGTGCTGGGCGATCTGCTGTCGGGGGACGATCTGCGCCCCGACGTCGCCCAGATGCCCGTTGCCGATCTTGTTCACGACAGCCGCCGGGTCGCCCCCGGCGCGGTACTGGTGGCGCTGGCCGGGACGCATGGCCATGGGCTCGACCACGCCGCCGATGCGGCCGCGCGCGGGGCCGCCGCCATCCTCTGGGACGAGGCTGAACCGCCCGAAACCCGCCCGGACGTTCCGATGATCCATGTGCCGGGCCTGCGCGAGCGGCTGCCCGGGATGGCGCGCGCGCTGTTCGGCGCCTGGCCGGAGGCCGCCCCGCTGGTGGCGGTTACCGGCACCGACGGCAAGACCTCGGTTACCCACCTGATCGCGCTCGCGCTGGAGGCCCTGGGTCGGCCCACCGGGCTGATCGGCACGCTGGGTGTCGGGCGCCCGGGCCAGCTTGTCGATACTGGCCACACCACGCCGGGCGTGATCGACCTGTACCGTCACCTGGCGCAACTGGCGGGAGCCGGTTGCCAGGCCGTGGCGCTCGAGGCCTCCTCGCACGGCCTGGCACAGGGGCGTCTCGCCGGGGCGCCGATCAGCGTGGGCGTGCTGACGCAGCTGAGTTCCGATCATCTCGATTTTCATGGCAGTCAGGAGGCCTATGCCACCGCCAAGGCCCGGTTGTTCGCCTGGCCCGGCCTGCAAACCGCGGTGCTCAATGTTGACGACGCCTTCGGTCGCCAGGTGGCACAGACCCTGCCGCCCGGCATCCAGGCCCTGACCTACAGCGCAGCGGGTGCCTCCGCTGACCTGCGTGCCCGGGACGTGGAGGCCACGGCGGACGGCCTGCGGTTCGTTCTCGAGGCCGACGGCCGGAGCTACCCGGTTCGTTCCGCGCTGTTCGGCCTGTTCCAGGTCGGAAACCTGCTCGCGACCCTTGCCGTGCTGCAGGCCGTTGGGGTGGCGCGTACGCGTGCGCTCACGGCGGTCGCCGAGCTGCCCGGTGTGCCCGGGCGCATGGAACGTTTCCCGCTGCCGGGCGGGGCCCTGGCGGTAGTCGATTATGCCCACACCGCCGAGGCGCTGGAGGCGGCCCTGTGTGCCCTGCGCCCGCACACCGAAGGACGCCTGAGTGTGGTCTTCGGCTGTGGCGGCGACCGCGATCGGGGCAAGCGCCCGGCGATGGGCCGGGTTGCCTGCCGCCACGCGGACGTGGTCTTCGTGACCGACGACAACCCGCGCGGGGAGGATCCGGCCGCGATTCGCGCCGCGATCCTCGCCGGCTGCGCCGATGCCGCCGAATGCCACGAGATCGGTGATCGCGCGACCGCGATCGCCAGCGCGCTGGCCGAGGCGGATGCGGGGGATGTGGTGCTGGTGGCCGGCAAGGGCCACGAGACGACACAGGAGATTCGCGGTCAGCGCTATCCGTTCAGCGACCGCGAGCAGGTGCAGGCACAGGCCGGCCGGCACCCAAAGGACGCGCGCGGCCACGACCGTGCGCCCGGGGAGGAGGGGTAATGATTCGAATGACCAGCCAGGAACTGGCCGAGGCGGTCCAGGGGCGCCTGCAGGGGGCGCCGGATGGGGCCTTCGAGGGCGTGTTCACGGATACCCGCGAGCCGCGCCCGGGGGCGTTGTTTATCGCGCTCAAGGGGCCCAACTTCGATGCCCACGAGCAGGTGGCCGCCGATCTGCCGGCATCCGTGCTGCTGGTCGAACGCCCCCTGGATGTGCTGCAGCCGCAGGTCATCGTGCCGGATACCCGCGAGGCACTGGGCCGCCTGGGCCGGCATTGGCGGCGCCAGTGCCGGGCGCGGGTGATTGCCTTGACCGGGTCGAACGGCAAGACCACCACCAAGGAGATGCTGCGATGCATCCTCGAGGGCGTGGGCTCGGTGCACGCCACGGCGGGCAACCTGAACAACGAGATCGGCACGCCGCTTACGTTGTTGGCGATGCCCCCCGATGCCGATTACGCAGTGATCGAGCTGGGCGCCAACCATGCCGGCGAGATTGGCCGCATGGTGCGCTGGGTCGAGCCACAGGTCGCGCTCATCACCAACGCCGGCCGCGCACATCTGGAGGGCTTCGGCAGCCTCGAGGGCGTGGCACATGCCAAGGCCGAGATCTACTCCGGCCTGCCGGCCCAGGGCGGCACCGCCGTCATCAACCTCGACGATCCCTTTGCCGATTACTGGCTGTCGTTGAACGCGCATCACCACTGCCAGCGCTTCTCGCTCGAGGGCGGCGGCGAGGTCGAGGGGATGTGGCAGGCCCCGGACCGGCTGCGTCTGGCCATCCTCGGCGCCGGGCGCGATCTGCGCCTGGCCGGCCCCGGGCGGCACCTGGCGGCCAATGCCGTCGCGGCGGCCGCGGCGGCCAACGCCGTGGGCATCGGGATCGACCGAATCGTCGAGGGCCTGGCGCGCTGGAAGCCGGTGCGCGGGCGGCTCCAGGAGATGTGGCACGTCAGTGGCGCGCGGCTGTGGGATGACAGTTACAACGCCAACCCCGACTCGCTGCGCGCGGGGCTGGAGGTGCTGGCGGCCATGCCCGGCCGGCGCATCCTGGTGCTGGGCGCCATGGGCGAGCTGGGCACCGAGACCGCGGCGCTGCACAGCGAAACCGGCCGCCTGGCCCGGGCGATGGGGATCGATTACTGCCTCACCCTGGGAGAGGCCGCGCGCGACAGCGCCGGCGCATTCGGGGACGGCGGCGAATGGTTCGCCGACCACGATGCGTTGCGCGGTCGCCTGGAGACCCTCCTGGCGGAGGGCACCACCGTGCTGGTGAAGGGCTCGCGCAGCCAGCATATGGAACGGATCATCGAGGGTCTGGATCTGGTCTCGTCGGCGTCGGAGGTGGCAAATGCTGTACGCGCTGACTGAGTACCTGAGCCAGTTCTATTCCGCCTTCACGGTCTTCCAGTACCTGACCGTTCGCGCCATCCTCGGGGTGGTCACGGCACTGGCCATCGCGTTGCTGATCGGTCCGGCGATGATTCGTCGCCTGACTGTCGGCAAGGTCGGCCAGCAGATCCGCGACGACGGTCCCGAATCGCACCTGACCAAGGCCGGGACGCCGACCATGGGCGGCGCCCTGATTCTGGTCGCGGTGGCGATTGCCACCCTGCTTTGGAGCGACCTGACCAACCGCTTTGTCTGGATCGTGCTGCTGACCACGCTGGCCTTCGGTGCCGTGGGTGGCTGGGACGACTACCTGAAGCTGCGCTATGGCAACAGCAAGGGCCTCTCCGCGCGTGCCAAGATCCTGTGGCAGACCCTGTTCGCCGTGATCGCCGCCGGCGTGATCATGTACACCGCCCAGGGTCCGGTGGAGACCACCTTCTACCTGCCGGTGTTCAAGGACATCCAGTTCAGCCTGGGCTGGCTGTTCATCCCGCTGGTGTGGCTGGTGGTCGTGGGTTCCTCCAATGCCGTCAACCTGACCGACGGGCTGGACGGCCTGGCGATCATGCCGGCGGTGCTGGTGGCGGGCGCCCTCGGGGTGTTCGCCTACGCGGCCGGGCATGCGGTGTTCGCGGACTACCTCGGCATCCCCGCGGTGCCCGGCGTGGGCGAGGTGGTGATTTTCACCGCCGCCCTGGTGGGGGCCGGCCTCGGATTCCTGTGGTTCAACACCTATCCGGCCCAGGTGTTCATGGGCGATGTCGGGGCCCTGGCACTGGGCGCGGCCCTGGGCATGCTGGCGATCCTGACCCGGCAGGAGATCGTGCTGCTGATCATGGGCGGCATCTTCGTACTGGAGACGCTTTCGGTGATGCTGCAGGTCGCTTCCTTCAAGCTGACCGGCCGGCGCATCTTCCGCATGGCGCCGCTGCATCACCACTTCGAACTCAAGGGCTGGCCGGAGCCGCGCGTGATCGTGCGTTTCTGGATCCTGACCGTGGTGTTCGTCCTCGTCGGTCTCGCGACCTTGAAGGTGCGCTGATCTCATGAAACACGCCGGCGGCGACAACCTGATCGTGGGACTGGGGGCAACCGGACTCTCGGTGGCCCGTTTCCTGCGTGCGCAGGGACAGTCGTTCGCGCTCACCGATACCCGCGCGGCACCCGTCGCGCTGGAGGCCGCGGAGGCGTGGCTGAAGGATGCCTGGGTCGGCCCGCTGGATGGTCTGGACGCCACGCGCTATGCCCGCATCATCGTCTCGCCCGGTGTCACACTTGAGCACCCGGTACTGCAGCGGGCGCGCGCCGCGGGTGTCCGCCTGACCGGTGACATCGACCTGTTCGCCGAACGGGCGACCGCCCCGGTGGTCGCGATCACCGGCTCCAACGGCAAGAGCACAGTGACGGCCCTGGTGGGCGAGTTGCTCGAGGCGGCTGGCTACCACGTCGCGGTGGGTGGCAACTTTGGTACCCCGGCGCTGGATCTTCTGGAGCAGGCGCCGCAGGTGTACGTGCTGGAACTGTCCAGCTTCCAGCTCGAACGCAGCGAGGCACTGGCGCCCGCGGCGGCCGCGCTCCTGAACATCTCCCCCGATCACCTGGATCGCTATGCCGATCTGGACGCCTACGTGCGCGCCAAGGCGCGCATCCTGGACCGTGCCGAACGCGGGGTGCTGAACCGCGAGGACGCATGGTTGCGCGAGATCGCCTTGCCGCGAGGGTTGCAGGTGATCTCCTTCGGGCTCGATACCCCGCCGGGCGCGGCCGATTTCGGTGTGCGTCCCTCCCGCGAGGACGGGCCGCACCTGGTGCGTGGCGACGAGGTCCTGCTCGCGGCCCAGCGCCTGCGCCTGCGGGGCCAGCACAACTGGGCCAACGCCCTGGCCGCCCTGGCCCTGGCCTGGCCCTGGCTGGAACCCGGCGAGCCGCGCGCCCGTGCGTTGGCGGCCCTGGCCGAGTTCGCCGGCCTCCCGCATCGGTCACAGTGGATCGCCGAGGTAGGCGGCGTCGACTACATCAACGACTCCAAGGGCACCAACGTGGGCGCGACCCTGGCGGCCCTGCGTGGCACACCGGGGCCGTTGGTGCTCATTGCCGGGGGTCAGGGCAAGGGACAGGACTTCGCCCCGCTGGCCGACTACGTCCCGGGAAAGGTCCGCGGGGTGGTGTTGCTGGGCGAGGACGCACCTGTGATTGCCCGTGCCCTGGCCTCGGTGGTCCCGGTGCAGCGGGTGGACGATATGGCCGCCGCGGTTGCCCAGGCCGCGGCCTGGGCGGAGCCGGGCGATACCGTCCTGTTGTCGCCGGGCTGTGCCAGCCTGGACATGTACGAGAACTATCAGGCGCGCGGCGATGATTTCGCGCGGGCGGTACGGGGGCTGGCGGCATGAGTGTGTCCAGCACCCGCCTCGGACTCCCGGATCGCGGCCTCGTCGCCGGCCTGCGCGACCACGTGGACCTGCCCCTTCTGGCCGTCGCGGCGATTCTGCTGGGCATCGGCCTGGTGATGGTCGCGTCCGCTTCCATGGGGCTGGGCGAACGCTATTTCGGCAATACCTGGCACTTCTTCCAGCGCCAGGTGATCTTTGCCGCCATTGGTCTGGCGGTCGCGACCTTCCTCTGGTCGGTGCCGCTGGCGCGCTGGGAGCGCGCGGGACCCTGGCTGCTGATCCTGGTGATGGTGCTGCTGATTGCGGTGTTGATCCCGGGCGTCGGGCGGACGGTCAACGGCGCGACGCGCTGGATCCCGCTGGGGATGTTCAACCTTCAGGTTGCCGAGCTGGTGAAGCTGCTGGTGGTGATGTACCTCGCCGGGTACATCGTGCGCCACTACTCGACCCTGCGGTTGCACTTCCTCGGGTTCATCCGGCCGTTGATCGTACTCGGGGTCGGGACCATCCTGATGCTCCTGCAGCCCGATTTCGGTGGCGCCGCGATCATGCTCGCCATCGGCATGGGCATGCTGTTCCTTGCCGGTGCGAAGCTCTGGCAGTTCGCGGCTCTGGCGGCGACCATCGGGGTCGGCATGGCGGTGGTCGCGGTCGCCGCGCCCTACCGCGTGGCGCGCCTCACCGCCTTCCTCGACCCGTGGCAGGACCCGTTCGCTACGGGCTTCCAGCTGACCCAGTCGCTGATCGCGATCGGGTCCGGTGGCTGGTTCGGCGCCGGCCTCGGCAACAGCGTCCAGAAGCTGTTTTACCTGCCCGAGGCGCACAACGATTTCCTGTTCGCCGTCTTCGCCGAGGAATTCGGCTTCGTCGGTGTCGTGGCCCTGATCGCGCTATTCGGCTTGCTCGTCTGGCGCTGCATCCGGATCGGCTTGTTCGCCGAGCGCGCCGGGCATGCCTTTGGCTCGCATCTGGCCTTCGGCGTCGCGATCTGGATGGGTCTACAGGCGTTCCTGAACCTCGCGGTGAACATGGGACTGCTGCCGACGAAGGGGCTCACCCTGCCGTTTCTCAGCTACGGGGGCAGCTCGCTGATCGTTTCCCTGGCGGCCATCGGCCTGGTGATGCGCGTGTACCGCGAGGCCCAGGTCCCGGCACCCCGGGCGGCACCGCCGGCCCGGCGCCGGCGGGGAGGTGCGGCATGACCACCCCGCGCATCCTGATCATGGCCGGCGGCACCGGCGGTCACGTGTTCCCGGGGTTGGCGGTGGCCGAGGCGCTGCGCGCCCGCGGCGCCGAGGTACGCTGGCTGGGCACGGCGCGCGGCGTGGAGGCACGCCTGGTGCCGGAATCCGGCATCGAACTGCACACGCTCCCGATTGCCGGGGTGCGCGGCAAGGGTCTGGTCGGCCTTGCGCTCGCGCCGTGGCGGCTGGGCATCTCGCTGTGGGCGGCGCTGGCCCTGATGACCCGCTTGCGCCCGGACGCTGTGATCGGTTTCGGTGGCTTCGCGGCGGGACCCGGCGGCTTGATCGCGGCGGCGCTGGGGCGTCCCCTGGCGATCCACGAGCAGAACGCGGTCGCCGGCCTGACCAATCGCTGGCTGGCGAAGGTGGCCGACCGGGTGTATTCCGGCTTCGAACACAGCTTCCCCGAGCGCGTGGCGGTCACGGTGGTTGGCAATCCGGTGCGTGACCGGATCACCGGTCTGCCCGCACCGGAGTTGCGCTTCGACGAGCGCGCCGGCCCCCTGAACATCCTGGTCCTGGGCGGCAGTCTGGGTGCGCGCTCGCTCAACCGCGTGCTTCCCGCCGGGCTGGCCATGGTGGCGCAGAAGCAGCCATTGAACATCCGCCATCAAGCGGGCGAGCGTACGCTCGACGAGGCGCGTGACGCCTACGCCGACGCCGGCCTCGAGGCCGAGATCAGTGCCTTCATCGAGGACATGGCCGCCGCCTATGCCTGGGCCGATCTGGTGATCTGCCGAGCCGGGGCCCTGACCGTGGCCGAGATCGCCGCCGCCGGTGTGCCGGCGATCTTCGTCCCCTATCCGCATGCGGTGGACGACCACCAGACTGCGAACGCCGAGGCCCTGGTCCGCTCCGGTGCCGCCTGGCGGATCGCGGATGCCGAGCTGAGTGCCGAGCGCATCCATGAGCTGGTGGGTCCGCTGGATCGCGAGGCCCTGCGCGCCCGAGCCGTGCTGGCACGTGAGGAGGCCTGCCCCGACACCGTGCAGCGGCTGGCGGATGCTTGCATGGAGATGGCGGGTGTCCGCCCGGAGGGATCGTCATGAGCGCCAAACGCCTGCCACGCCACGCCATGCGCCGCATTCGCCGTATCCACTGCGTCGGCATCGGCGGGTCCGGCATGAGCGGGATCGCCGAGGTCCTGCATCAGCTGGGCTACCTGGTCTCTGGTTCCGATCTCGGACAGTCGGCGATGGTCGAGCGCCTGAAGGGCATGGGCATCCCGGTGGTGGAGGCCCACACCGAGGCGAACGTGGCCGAGGCGGATGTCCTGGTGGTTTCCAGTGCGATCAACCCGTCCAATCCCGAGGTGCAGGAGGCCCGGCGCCGCGGCATCCCGATCGTGCGCCGCGCGGAAATGCTGGCCGAGCTGATGCGCTTTCGTTATGGCATCGCCGTGGCGGGGACCCACGGCAAGACGACCACCACCAGCCTGGTCGCCAGCGTGCTGGCGGAAGCGGGCATGGACCCGACCTTCGTGATCGGCGGGCGCCTGAACAGCACGGCCAGCCACTCGAACCTGGGCGCCGGGGATTACCTCGTGGCCGAGGCCGACGAGAGTGATGCGTCGTTCCTGCACCTGCAGCCGATGATCAGCATCGTCACCAACATCGACGCCGATCACCTGGGCACCTATGGCAACGACTTCGGCAAGCTGCGCGCGACCTTCCTGGAGTTCCTGCATCACCTGCCGTTCTACGGCATCGCCGTGCTGTGCGCGGACGACCCGCAGATACGCGACCTTTACCCCGAACTGGAACGTCCGCGCCTGACCTACGGCATCGAGCAGGCGGCCGACGTGCGCGCACTGAACGTGCGCCAGGAAGGCGTACGCATGTACTTCGACCTGGCGCTTCCCGGCCAGAAGCCGTTTGCGGTAACCCTGAACCTGCCCGGGCGCCACAACGTGCTGAATGCGCTGGCGGCGGCTGCAGTGGCCCACGAGCTGGAGGTGGCCCCGGCCGCGATCCAGGCTGCCCTGGAACGCTTCCAGGGGATCGGCCGACGTTTCCAGGTGCAGGCCTGGCAGGCGCCCAGCGGGCCGGTGACCTTGGTCGATGATTACGGCCACCACCCGCGCGAGATTGCCGCGACCCAGGCCGCCGCCCGCGACGCCTGGCCGGAGCGGCGGCGGATTACGATCTTCCAGCCACACCGCTATACCCGCACGCGCGACCTGTTCGAGGACTTTGTCGAGGCGTTGTCGGAGACCGACGTCCTGATCCTGCTGGACGTCTACGCCGCCGGCGAGGAGCCGATCCCCAGCGCCGACGGGCGCAGCCTGGCCCGTGCCATCCGCCTGCGGGGTCAGGTGGAACCGGTATTCGTCGAGCATGCCGGGGATGTGGTCGACGTCCTGCGGGGCATGCTGCGGCCCGACGACGTGGTGATTGCCCAGGGCGCGGGCGACATCGGCCGGCTGGCCGGGCTGCTCCCGCAGCAGCTGGCCGGCACCGCCGAGGGGGACACATGATGGCGGCGCGCGCAGTGGATTCGATGGCGACCCCCTTCGCCGGGCAGCCGCGCGGGCGGCTGGAGGCGCGGGTCCCGCTGGCCGGGCTGACGTCCTGGCGCGTGGGTGGCCCGGCCAACTGGCTGTTTCAGCCGGCCGATCTCGACGACCTGCTGGAGGCGCTGCGTGACCACGCGACCCACGCCCCGCAGATGCCGGTGACTTTCCTCGGCCTGGGCAGCAACGTCCTGATCCGCGATGGCGGCCTGGAAGGCCTGGTCGTGCATCTCTCCGGGGTGCTGAACGAGCGCCGGCGCCTGGATGGCGAACGCCTGCTGCTGGGCGCGGGACTGGCCTGCGCGCAGGCGGCGCGGTTCGGTGCCCGCGAGGGGCTGGTCGGAGCCGAGTTCCTGGCCGGAATCCCCGGAACGGTGGGCGGCGCGCTCGCCATGAACGCGGGGGCATGGGGCGGCGAGATCTGGCCGCTGGTCGAGTCCGTCGCCACGGTCGATTCGCAGGGCGAGCTGCACACCCGTACGCCCGCGGATTACACGATCGGCTATCGCAGCGTTCGCGGGCCCGCGAACGAATGGTTCACCGGCTGCGTGTTGCGGCTGGCCACCGGCGACCCGGAGGCCGGTACCCGGCGCATCCGCGAGTTGCTGCGCGAACGTTCGGCCAAGCAGCCGTTGGGCCTGCCGTCCTGCGGCTCGGTGTTCCGCAATCCGGAGGGCGATCACGCCGCGCGTCTGGTCGAGGCGGCCGGCCTGAAGGGGCTGCGCCATGGCGCAGCCGAGATTTCGCCCAAGCACGCGAATTTCATTACCCACGACGGAACCGCGCGCGCCGCCGATATCGAGTGGCTGCTGCGCCATGCCCAGGCCGAGGTGCAGCGCCGGTTCGGTGTGCACCTGGAGCCTGAAGTCCGGGTTCTGGGGCGGCCCGCGGGGACGAACGAGGCAAGCGAGGGAACGGCATGAGCAAGCGAAGCGCACAAGACTATGGCCGGGTCGCCGTCCTGATGGGCGGCTGGTCTGGGGAGCGCGAGGTCTCGCTGAACAGCGGCCGGGCCGTGCTGGCGGCCCTGCAGCGCCAGGGCGTGGATGCCCATCCGCTGGACCTGACCCGTGAAACGGCTCGCTGCCTCGCCCTGGAGGGCTTTGACCGGGTGTTCATCGTGCTCCACGGCGAATGCGGCGAGGACGGCACCCTGCAGGGCTGCCTGGATATGGCGGGCATGCCCTATACCGGCACCGGGGTGCTGGGCTCGGCCCTGGGCATGGACAAGCTGGCCTGCAAGCGGCTGTGGGCGGGCAGCAACCTGCCCAGTGCCCCGTACCGGTTGCTGACGCCGGGCTTCGACCCAGAGGCGGTGGCCGAGGCCCTGGGTCTGCCGCTGATCGTGAAGCCGGCGCGCGGCGGCTCCAGCCTGGGGATCACACGGGTGGATCGGGTGGCCGATCTGCCGGCCGCCTTCGAGGCCGCGCGGCTGCAGCCGGGGCAGGTGTTCGCGGAGCAGTGGATCAGCGGGCGCGAGTACACCGTCGCGATCCTCGGCAACGAGCCGCTGCCGGTGGTCGAGATCCGCACCCCCGGCGGTTTCTACGACTACCACGCGAAGTACGAGGCCGACGATACCGGCTACGTTTGCCCGCCGCCGCTGGATTCCAGCGCGCTGCTGGAGTTGCAGTCCCTGGCGATCGCCGCCTTCGCGACGCTGGAGGGCTGCGGCTGGGGTCGGGTAGACATCCTGCAGGACGAACATGGCGAGAACTTCCTGATCGAGGTGAACACGATCCCGGGCATGACCGACCACTCGCTGGTGCCCAAGGCGGCCGCGCAGGCCGGGTTCGACTTTGACGAGCTGTGCCTGCGCATCCTCGATTCCAGTTTCGAATGTGGAGGACTGCGTTGAACGCACGGCGCACAACGCGACCCGCGCGCCGGCCCCAGTCGCAGGGGCCGTCGCCCTTGCGCCGCCTGGCCGGCCCGGGGCTGCGCCTGATGGCGGGCATGGGCCTGGCCGCGTTGCTGGTGCTGGGCACGCTGGCCTGGCTGCAGTTCGACCCGGATGCGTGGCTGCCGATCGAACACATCGATGTGACCGGCAATCCGCAGCAAGCGGATGTCGCGGCAGTGCGCGAGGTTGCACGTGCCCATGCGCCGGGCTTTGTCGGGGTCGAGCTGGAGCGCCTGCGGACGGCACTGGAGGCGCAACCCTGGGTCGACGCCGTCCGCCTGCGGCGTCAGTGGCCGGACACGCTGGTAGTAGAGATTCGCGAGCCGGTCCCGGTCGCGCAGTGGGGCGAGGATCACCTGGTCGATCGCCATGGGCGCCTGTTCGGGCCGGTGGCACTGGATGACTGGGAGGGCCTGCCCGCCCTCACCGGGACCGACGGGCGTCAGGTGGTGCTCATGCATCGTTACCTGGAAGTCTCAGCACGGCTGGCCGATGCCGGGCTGGAGGTGGCCGGGCTGGAGGAGGGCGAGCGCCACGACTGGACCATCCATCTCGCGGACGGCGTGCGCGTCCTGATGGGGCGTGACGCCAGCCTGGCCCGGCTGGGCCAGCTGGTCCGAGCGGTGCCCGCGATTCGCGACTATCGCGACGCCCCGGTGGAACGGATCGACCTGCGTTATCCGCACGGGCTCGCGGTGGCCTGGGCGGATGCGGCGGATGACGGTGCGGGGAACGCCCGATGACACGAACGACAGGACGCAGAAAGATGATGGCAAAGAAGTCGGAACCCGGTCTGATCGTCGGCCTGGACGTCGGGACCTCGAAGATCGAGGCGGTGGTCGGGGAGCTGACCGAGGAAGGCGAGATCGAGATTATCGGGATCGGCTCATCGCCCTCGCGCGGGCTGAAGAAGGGCGTGGTGGTGAACATCGAGTCCACCGTGCAGTCGATCCAGCGCGCGGTGGAGGAGGCCGAGCTGATGGCCGGCTGCGAGATCCACTCGGTCTATACCGGGATCGCGGGCTCGCACATCAAGAGCTACAACTCCACGGGCGTGGTGGCGATCAAGGACGGCGAGGTGGTCGCCGGCGACGTCGACCGGGTGATCGATGCCGCGCGCGCCATCGCCATCCCGGCCGACCAGCGCATCCTCCACGTCCTGCCGCAGGAATACATCATCGACGAGCAGGAGGGCATCCGCGAGCCGATCGGGATGTCCGGGGTGCGGCTGGAGGCCAAGGTGCACCTGGTCACCGGGGCGGTCTCCGCCGCGCAGAACATCGTCAAGTGCGTGGAGCGCTGCGGGCTGCGGGTGGACGACATCATCCTCGAGCAGCTCGCCTCCAGCTACTCGGTGCTGACCGAGGACGAGAAGGACCTGGGCGTCTGCCTCGTGGATGTCGGCGGTGGCACCACGGACATCGCCGTGTTCGCCCACGGCGCGATCATGCATACCGCGGTGATCCCGATCGCCGGCGATCAGGTCACCAACGACATCGCGGTGGCGTTGCGTACCCCGACTCAGTACGCCGACGAACTCAAGATCAAGTACGCCTGCGCGCTGCGCTCGCTGGCCGACCCGGGCGAGAGCATCGAGGTGCCCGGCGTCGGCGATCGTGCCGCACGCAGGTTGTCGCGCCAGACGCTCGCCTCCGTGGTCGAGCCGCGCTACGAGGAGCTGCTGCAACTGGTGCAGGCGGAACTGCGCCGCAGCGGCACCGAAGAAATGATTGCCGCCGGGGTGGTACTCACCGGTGGCTCGTCCCGAATGGAAGGTGTGGTGGACCTCGCCGAAGAGGTCTTTCACATGCCCGTACGCCTGGGGGTGCCGCAACGCGTCACCGGGCTCCTGGATGTTGTGAAGAATCCGATCCATGCGACGGGGGTGGGGCTGTTGCTCTACGCCCGCGAGTCGCGTGCGGAGCAGGAGGCCCGGCCCGTGAGCAGCGGGTTCCAGGGTGTATGGGCGCGCATGAAGCGCTGGTTTTCCGGACAGTTCTGATGAACGGGACCCCGGAAGTTTAGGAGGCCGGACCGCTCTCCGGCCATGACGCAGGCAAACAGAAGTCTTGTACTACACACGCAACGAGAGGACGCAATCATGACGTTCGAACTGATGGACACCTATAGCCAGAACGCGACGATCAAGGTCGTCGGCGTCGGGGGCGGCGGCGGCAACGCCGTGCAGCACATGGTCAACTCGCAACTGGAGGGCGTCGACTTCATCTGTGCCAACACCGATGCCCAGGCCCTGAAGAGCCTGGATTCCAAGACGCTGCTGCAACTGGGCGGCGACATCACCAAGGGCCTGGGCGCCGGGGCGGATCCGTCGGTCGGTCGCGAGGCCGCACTGGAGGACCGTGAGCGCATCCAGGACCTGCTGCAGGGGGCCGACATGGTCTTCATCACCGCCGGCATGGGCGGTGGCACGGGTACCGGCGCCGCGCCGGTGGTGGCGCAGATCGCCAAGGAGATGAACATCCTGACGGTCGCGGTGGTCACCAAGCCGTTCCCGTTCGAGGGCAAGCGCCGCATGCAGGTTGCGATGTCGGGGATCAAGGCGCTGACCGAACAGGTCGATTCCCTGATTACCATCCCCAACGAGAAGCTGCTGACGGTTCTGGGCAAGAACACCACGCTGCTGGATGCCTTCAAGGCCGCCAACGACGTGCTGTTCGGCGCGGTGCAGGGCATCGCCGAGCTGATCACCCGTCCGGGTCTGATCAACGTTGATTTTGCCGACGTGCGCAACGTGATGCGCGAGATGGGTATGGCGATGATGGGGACCGGTTCCGGTTCCGGCGAGGATCGTGCGCGCGAGGCGGCCGAGGCCGCGATCGCCAGCCCGTTGCTGGAGGACATCGACATCTCCGGCGCGCGCGGCATCCTGGTGAACGTGACCGGCGGCCTGGATGTCGGGATCGGCGAGTTCGAGGAAGTCGGCGAGGCCGTCAAGGCCCTGGCCTCGGAGGACGCCAACGTGGTGGTCGGTACGGTGATCGATCCGGAGATGACCGACGAGCTGCGGGTGACCCTGGTCGCCACCGGCCTCGGTGCCCCGGCGACGCAATCGGAGCGTCCGCAGGTGCGTGTGGTCGATGCCCAGCCGAAGAAGGCCGTCGGTTCCGATGTCGAGGTGGACCTGGACCAGCCGACCGTCAAGCGCCGCGGTGGCGACAACCTGGCGGTCGACTACAACCAGCAGCAAGGCATTGATGTACTGGATATTCCGGCCTTCCTGCGCAAACAGGCGGACTGAGAGCCGCCCGATATGCAGGACGAGCGGAATCCTGCAATAATGCGGCAATCGTTGTGTGCATGAGGAGCCCGGGAGGGCCCGGGCTCCCCTTATGCGCTCTCCTGGAAGAGAGAGGCTCAATTCGTTGATCAGGCAAAGAACGCTCAAGAACAGCATTCGGGCGACCGGGGTAGGACTGCATACCGGAGAAAAGGTGGTGCTGACCCTGCGGCCGGCTCCGGTGAACACCGGGATTGTGTTTCATCGCTGCGATCTTGATCCGTCCGTCGAGATTCGCGCCTGTGCCGACAACGTCGGTGACACGCGGCTCTCCACCACGCTGGTCAACGGCGACGTCCGGGTCTCGACCGTGGAGCACCTGCTCTCGGCCATTGCCGGACTGGGAATCGACAACCTGCACGTCGACGTGAGCGCCGCCGAGGTGCCGATCATGGACGGCAGTGCCGGTCCCTTCGTGTTCCTGTTGCAGTCCGCCGGACTGAAGGAACAGGACGCGCCCAAGGAATTCATCCGGGTCAAGCGCAGCGTGGAAGTCCGCGAGGACGACAAGTGGGTGCGCTTCGATCCCTACGACGGGTTCAAGGTCGGTTTCTGTATCGACTTTGAACACCCGATGTTTACCGACGGAAGCCAGCGTGCCGAGCTGGACTTCTCGTCCACCTCCTTCGTCAAGGAGGTTTCGCGCGCCCGTACGTTCGGGTTCATGCGTGACATCGAGGCCCTGCGGGCGAATCAGCTGGCGCTGGGCGGCAGCCTGGACAACGCGGTCGTGCTCGATGACTACAAGATCCTCAACGAGAATGGGCTGCGCTACGACAACGAGCTGGTCAAGCACAAGATCCTCGACGTGGTCGGGGACCTGTACCTGCTCGGGCACAGCCTGATCGGCGCCTTCACCGGACACAAGTCCGGTCATGCGCTGAACAACCAGCTGATTCGCCAACTGCTGGCCGACGAGACGGCGTGGGAACGGGTCACCTTCGAGGATCCGAACGAACGCCTGCCGATCTCCTTCGGTCAGCTCGCGCCGACGCCGGCCGGCTGAGACCCGTCTCCGGGCGGGTTCAGTCCTTCCGCGGTGACGGTCTGGCGGCCCGGGCGAGCCGCTCCAGGGCGCCGGCCAGTCCCGGGTCCGGGATGCTGGCGGCCGTGTCGTGCAGGATCCGGCGGGCCTCGTCCGGAATCTCGCGGCGTTCCCGCTGCGCCGTCGGCTCGGGCGCGCGCGGGGTGCTGGTCAGGCGGATGCGCATCTGCTCGATGCCCTCGAAGCCCGCGGCGCTCAGGGTCTTGAGCAGTTCGCGCTGCTGAAAGCGCAGCTCGGTCGCCAGCCCGCGGTCCGCGCAGATCGCGACCAGGGTGTCCTCGCGCAGGGTGAGCGCCAGGCGTCCGGCCTGCAGGGCATTGCCGACCAGCCCCTCGAGGGCGCGTTCCACGCCGCGGTCGCGGCTGGAATGCGCGGACCAGTCGCGGGCGATGAAGCGGGTAATCCGCTGCGGTGTCATTCGGTGACTCGCGCAGGATGGGGCGGACACAACAAGAGGTTTCGCATGCAGTTGATCGTACTACGTCCGGACGGCCTTTGTGCACGCCTCCCCTTGTGGGCCATGGCCCTCGCGGGGTCGGCCCTGGTGCTGCTGATCGCCGCGGCGGTGGTGATGGCCTATCTGGCGGGGCAAAGCCAGCGCGAGGTCGTCCGCATCCCGGTGACCACCACGCTGGACCCGGTCGCAGTGGAAGCGGCTGAACGCGAGGCGGCGCAGGAAGGCCTGAATCACCTGGTCGAGCGCGTCGTCGCGCTGGAGCGCCAGTTGTCGCGGGTGGACCTGCGCATTCGTTCGGTGGGTGATTCCCTGGGCCTGGACGTGGCCGATCTGGCGCCGGACCCGGGCGGCCAGGGCGGCCCGCTACTGGACGGTCCGGATTCGCCGCTGGAGATGCACGATCGCCTGCTGGCGCTGGAACATCTGCTGGGGCGTCACCGCGCCGCGGTGGACACGGTCGATTCCGAACTGCGCCTGGAAGCGGCGCGCGAAGCGCTGTTTCCGCAGCAGCGTCCGGTCGAGGATGACGCCTGGATCAGTTCGGCATTCGGTTACCGCGAGGACCCGTTCACCGGGAACCGCCGGTTCCATTCCGGGATGGACTTTGCCGGGCGCCCCGGCTCGGAGATTCGCGCCGCGGGCGGAGGCCTGGTCGTGTTCGCGGGGCGCAACAGCAGCTTCGGCAACCTGGTCGAGATCGCCCATGGTGGCGGGCTGAATACCCGCTACGCCCACAACGCGGAGATCCTGGTCGAACCCGGCCAGCGCGTGGAGGCCGGGGAGGTGATCGCGACCATGGGCCGCACCGGCCGCGCGACCGACACCCACCTGCACTACGAGGTGGTCAACGCCGGCCAGGCCCTGAACCCCTACGACTTTCTCCCCGACCGGGATTGAGCCCGCGCGGGGCCGCGCCGGCGCGCGGGAGACCCCGCGGCTTCGGGTCTCGCCGGCACAGCGTTTCCCCGGCGGATCGTTTATCCTAGGCGGGTTTCAGCCAACCCTTTCGGATCCCCATGGTCAAGCAGCTCGTTCAGAAGATCTTCGGTAGTCGCAACGATCGCATCCTCAAGCGCTATACTCGCGCGGTGGAGCGCATCAATGCGCTCGCCGACTCCACCGAGGCGCTGTCGCGGGACGAACTGCGTCACAAGACCCAGGAATTCCAGCGCCGCCTGGGCGAGGGCGAGGATCTCGAGAAGCTCCTCCCGGAGGCCTTCGCCGTCTGCCGCGCGATGAGCGCTCAGGTCCTGGGGCTGCGCCACTTCGATGTACAGCTGATCGGCGGCATGGTCCTGAACGACGGCCGCATCGCCGAGATGCGCACCGGCGAGGGCAAGACCCTGGTGGCGACCCTCCCGGCCTACCTCAATGCGCTGACCGGCGACGGCGTGCACGTGGTCACGGTTAACGACTACCTGGCCCGGCGCGACGCGGCCTGGATGGGGCGCCTCTACCACGCGCTGGGCCTTTCGGTCGGCGTGGTCAACAGCTCCGGCGGCCTGGGTGTCGATTCCGCCTCCTATCTCTTCGATCCGGAGTACCAGGCCGAGGAAGGGGGCTTCGACCACCTGCGTCCGGTGACCCGCCGCGAGGCCTATGCCGCGGACATTACCTACGGGACGAACAACGAGTTCGGCTTCGACTACCTGCGCGACAACATGGCCTTCTCGGCCGATCAGCGGGTACAGCGCGCGCTCAATTTCGCGGTGGTCGACGAGGTCGACTCCATCCTGATCGACGAGGCGCGGACCCCGTTGATCATCTCCGGCCCCAGCGGCGACAGCTCGGAGCTCTATGAACGCCTGAACACCATCCCGCCACAGCTGACCCGTCAGGAAGACGAGGAGAGCGAGGGCGACTACTTCGTCGACGAGAAGGCCAAGCAGGTCTTCCTCAGCGAGGAGGGTCACGAGAAGGCCGAGGAACTGCTGCGCCAGGCGGGGCTGCTGGAGGAGCACCAGACCCTGTACGACTCCGCGAGCATCGCGGTGCTGCATCATCTGAACGCGGCCCTGCGCGCCCATGCGCTGTTCCAGCGCGATGTCGACTACCTGGTGCGCGACGACAAGGTCCAGATCATCGACGAGTTCACTGGCCGCATCATGGCCGGACGGCGCTGGTCCGAGGGGTTGCACCAGGCGATCGAGGCGAAGGAGGGCGTGCCGATCCAGCGCGAGAACCAGACGCTGGCCTCGATCACCTTCCAGAACTACTTCCGCCTGTACGACAAGCTGGCCGGGATGACCGGTACCGCAGATACCGAGGCCTACGAGTTCAAGACCATCTATGACCTGGAAGTGGTCGTGATCCCCGGCAACAAGCCGCTGGTGCGCGACGACATGCAGGACCTGGTCTTCCTGACCCAGGAAGAGAAGTACACCGCCATCATCAAGGAGATCCAGTGGTGCGTGGACCGCGGCCAGCCGGTGCTGGTCGGGACGGCCTCGGTGGAGAGCTCCGAGCGCCTGGCCGATGCCCTCAAGAAGACCGGCATCCCGTTCGAGGTCCTGAACGCCAAGCAGCACGAGCGCGAGGCCGCGATTATCGCTCAGGCCGGCCGCCCGAAGGCGGTGACCCTGGCGACCAACATGGCCGGTCGCGGCACCGATATCGTGCTCGGGGGCTCGCTGGACGCCGAGCTGGCCGAGGTGGACCCGGAGGACACCGCGCAGCAGGAAGCGATCCGGGCCGACTGGCAGCAGCGCCACGACGCGGTGATCGAATCCGGCGGCCTGCACATCATCGGCTCGGAGCGCCACGAGTCGCGGCGCATCGACAACCAGCTGCGCGGACGCTCCGGGCGCCAGGGCGACCCGGGTTCCAGCCGTTTTTTCCTGTCTCTGGAAGACAACCTGATGCGGGTGTTCGCCTCCGAGCGGGTGCGCGGCCTGATGCAGCGCCTGGGCATGAAGGAGGGCGAGGCGATCGAGAACGCCTGGGTCTCGCGCGCCATCGAGAATGCCCAGCGCAAGGTCGAGGCGCACAACTTCGATATCCGCAAGCAGCTCCTCGAATACGACGACGTCGCCAACGACCAGCGCCGGGTAATCTACGACCAGCGCGCCGAGCTGCTGACCACCGACGACATCAGCGAGACCATCGACACCCTGGTGGAAGATGTCGTCAATGCCCTGATCAGCCAGTACATCCCGCCGGGTTCGATCGAGGACGAGTGGGACGTCGAGGGCCTGCAGCAGGCCCTGATCGGGGAGTTCGGGCTCGATCTGCCGGTTCAGCAGTGGCTGGATGACGAGGACGATCTGCACGAGGAGCCGCTGCGCGAGCGCATCATCGGCCATGCCCGCGAGTTGCTGGTCGGGAAGCGCGAGCAGCTGGGTGACGAGACCATGAACCGTCTGCAGCGTGACGTGATGCTCCAGGTCCTGGACAGCCAGTGGAAGGAGCACCTGGCCGCGATGGATTACCTGCGCCAGGGCATCGGGCTGCGCGGTTACGCCCAGCGCAATCCGAAGCAGGAATACAAGAAGGAAGCCTTCGCGATGTTCCAGTCCCTGCTGGAACGCATCAAGCATGACGTCGTGAAGTTCCTCCTGCGCATGCAGCTGCGCTCGCCCGAGGAGGTCGAGGCGCTCCAGCCGAAGAAGGCCGCTCCCGCCGAGGACGACCTGCAATTCCAGCACCAGAACCCCGACAGCGCGCTGAAGGCCGGCGCCGAGGGCGAGGAGCGTCCGCGCGAGCCGGTTGCCGGGGGCGAGGCCCCGTACCGACGCGAGGAGCCCAAGCTGGGACGCAACGAGCCCTGCTGGTGCGGCTCGGGCAAGAAGTTCAAGCACTGCCACGGCAAGCTGTAGGGGGGCGGACCGCATGGCCGTAGGACTGACCGCCCCGGAGGTGCTGCACCCGGTTCCGGGGATCCGCCTGGCCGCGACCGCGGCGGGTATTCGCTACGCCGGACGGGACGACCTGGTGCTGATCGACGCCGGTCCGGATGCGACCGTCGCCGCGCTCTACACCACCAATGCCTTCCGCGCCGCACCCGTGGTGGTGGCCGCCGAGCACCAGGCCCGGGGTGCCGCACGCTGGCTGCTGATCAATGCCGGCAATGCCAATGCCGGTACGGGCGAGCCGGGGCTGGCCGCCGCGCGGGCATGCTGCGATGCCCTGGCCGGGGTTACCGGAGGCGCGCCGGACGCGGTCCTGCCGTTCTCGACCGGCGTCATCGGCGAGCCACTCCCGGTGGAGCGCGTGGTTGCCGCGCTGCCGGGGCTGCACGCCGGCCTGGCACCCAATACCTGGATGCAGGCCGGGCGCGCGATCATGACCACCGATACCGTGCTCAAGGGGACCAGCCGCCGCGTCACGCTCTCGCAGGGCGAGGTGACGCTGACCGGGGTCGCCAAGGGCTCCGGGATGATCCATCCCGACATGGCGACCATGCTGGCCTTCATCGGGACCGATCTCGCCATCGAGGCCCCGGAGCTGGAGGGCCTGCTGCGCCAGGCCAATCGCGACAGCTTCAACGCGATCACGGTGGATGGCGACACCTCCACTAACGATGCCGTGGTGGTGATGGCCAGCGGTGCCAGCGGCGCCGGGCTGGCTACCACCGCCGACCGCGAGGCCTTTGCCGCGGCGCTGGACGCCGTCTGCCTGGAGCTGGCCCACGCCATCGTCCGCGATGGCGAGGGGGCGACCAAGTTCGTGACCGTCGAGGTGGCCGGTGCCCGGACCCGCGAGGAGGCCGCGCGGATCGCCGAGACGGTGGCGCTCTCGCCCCTGGTCAAGACCGCATTGTTCGCCTCCGACCCCAACTGGGGCCGGATCCTCGCCGCCGTGGGGCGCGCCGGGGTCCCGGACCTGGTGATCGAGCGTGTCGCGATCCGCGTGAACGACGTCGAGATCGTGCGCGATGGCGGGCGTGCCCCCGACTACGCCGAGGCCGATGGCCAGCGCGCCTTCGCTGCCGAAGAGATCCTGATCCGGATCGATCTCGGCCGCGGGGATGCGCTGGCGCACAAGTACACCTGCGATTTCTCCCACGAGTACGTGCGCATCAATGCCGAGTACCGGTCCTGAGCCGGTGTCTTCCTCCCCGGTCGAGGTTTCGGTTGGGCTGATCCTCGACCCCCATGGCCGCGTGCTGGTGACGCGCCGCCAGGGTGCGCGCCACCTGGCCGGGCTCTGGGAGTTCCCCGGCGGGAAGGTGGCTGCCGGCGAGTCGCCCGCGACCGCGCTGGCGCGGGAGCTCGAGGAAGAGCTGGGGCTTGCGGTCGCGAGCGCCGACCAGTGCCTGACCATCGAGCACGCCTACGCGGAGCGCGCGGTCCGGCTGCACGTCTTCCGCGTCTACGCGTGGTCGGGCGTGCCCCGGGGCCGCGAGGGCCAGCCCATGGAATGGCGTGCTCCGGCCGAGCTGGACCCGACCGCGTTTCCGGCCGCGAATCGCGCGATGCTCCACGCCCTGCGGCTCCCCGCGTCCTATCTGATTACCCCGTCACCGGCGAACGCGGCGCAGGCCGCGCCCCTGGAACAACGCGTGGTACAGGCCCTGCGCGCGGGGCGCGCCGGGATGGTCCAGGTGCGGGCGCCCGACCTGGGCGAGGACGACTATCGCGACTTTCTCGCGGCCATCGCGGGACCGGCCCGGGATCTCGGGATTCCGGTCCTGGCGAATGCCCCCCCGGAGTGGCTTGCGGGCTTCCCGGAGGTGGGGCTGCATCTGCCGGAGCGGCGCTGGCGCGGACTGGACGAACGGCCCGCCACTGGCGGTTGGGTGGCCGCCTCGGTCCACGACCGCAGCGGCCTCCACCGTGCGGCGGCGCTGGGGCTGGATTTCGCGGTGCTTGGGCCCGTGTGCCCGACCGCGACGCATCCCGGGGCCGAGGCGCTGGGCTGGGAGCGGTTCGCGGCGTGGGTGCGGGGTGCCGCGATCCCGGTCTATGCGCTGGGCGGTATGAGCCCGGACACCCTGGCACCGGCGCGCGCCGCGGGTGCCCAGGGCATCGCGGCTATCCGCGGGCTGCTGGATTGATCTCGCCGGGTCGGGCGGCGTTTCAGATCGCGCAGCAGCAGAGCTGGAAGGGGACGTCACGGCTGGCCGGCACCGGGCGCTCGCGGAAGTCGCCGGGCGCGAAGAAGCGCACGGTAAAGCGTTGCCGGCCGCCGCTGATCTCCGGATAGACACCCAGTGCGGGGTCCACCGTCACGCGGATGAGTTGCCACGCGTGGGCGGTATCGAGGTTGCGCTCGAAGTAGCCTTCCTCGGCCGTGACCGGCTCGGAACGGCCGGAGCGGCGCATGTAGCGGAGCACCTGGGCAGTCGCCTCGGCCACGGTGTTCAGCGGCTCGAACCATTCGAGCAGGAGTTCGCTGCGCGCCTGCGTGGGCTGTGCCAGCCAGTAGTGGTAGATCGGCAGGTCGAAGTCGAACGCCCCGCCCGGGAGGGCCATGCGCTGGCGAACGCTGGAGAAGAACTCGCTGCCGCGTACGCGGTGATCGAGCGCGCCGGCCTGTTCCTCCAGGGCGTCATGCAGCCGCTTCTGGGCGTCCATGGTTTCGCGAAAGCGGTCGGCGTCGACGCCGGGCTGGTTGGCCAGGCGGTTCAGGTTGGCGGTCTGGCGTTCGATCTCGCCCATCAGTTCGCGTTTGATGTCCACGCGCGTGACCAGGGCGTAGATATCCACCAGTGACACCAGGGCCTCGTGATGGTCGAAGGGGCGTCCGCTTTCCAGAGCATCCGCAAAGCGCGCGTTCAGGGCCTCCAGGCGCAACAGGAGGCGCACGCGTTCATGCAGAGGTTGTTCGAAGGTCAGGGTTTGACTCACGGCGTGCCCGTTCGGCAGGAGGGCCCAAGTAACGCCTTGGGATGAATGGCCCGGCAATCCCGGGAGTATCAGGTATCTCGGGGACGGATTTCTACCCGCGAGGCGGCACGGGCGGCCCACTGCCGCAGGGCGGTGTCGCGTTCTGCTACCTGGTTCGCCAGTTCGGCATCGGTGGTCTGTTCGGTGTTGCGGATCTCGCTGTCCGCCCGCAGCCGCCGTTCCTCGGGATTCATCTGGGCCTCGAGGATGGCCTCTACCTCGGCGTTGCTGCGGCCGTCCCGCTGGGTGACCCGGGCAAGTTGCTCACCGGGTTCGCAGTGGACCACGATCACGTGGTCAAAGCGCGCCTCCCAGCCCGCCTCGAAAAGCAGCGGCACCACGATCAGGGCATAGGGCACATCCGCGGGCAGGGCGGCGAGACGCTCCTCGATCGCCTGCTCCACCGCCGGGTGGACCAGTGCCTCGAGGGCCTCGCGTTCCGTCGGGTCGGCAAAGATCCGGCTGCGCAGGGCCCCGCGGTCCAGATGGCCGCGCGCGTCGAGGACGCCGGGACCGAAGCGGTCCACGATGGCGGCGTAGAGATCGTGGCCCGGCGCCTGGAGTTCGCGGTTGACGGTGTCGGCGTCGAACACCGGGACCCCGTGGCTGGCGAACAGACCCGCGACGCGGCTCTTGCCGCAGCCAATGCCCCCGGTAAGTCCGACGCGCAGCATGGGGTTGCCTACAGCCCCTGAGGGAAGTAAAGGGTCAGCAGGTCGTCGCCCCAGATCAGCGCGAGCCAGCCGGCGGCGGCAAGGTAGGGCCCGAACGGGATCGGGATGTTGCGATCGCGGCCGCGCAGCAGGATCAGGGCGATGCCGACGATCGCGCCAACCAGCGAGGCCAGCAGCAGGATCACCGGCAGGGCCTGCCAACCGAGCCAGGCGCCCAGGGCGGCCAGCAGCTTGAAGTCGCCGAAGCCCATGCCTTCCTTGCCGGTCAGCAGGCGGAAGCCGTGGAAGATCAGCCACAGCACGAGGTAGCCGGCCGCGGCGCCGATGACGGCGGATTGCAAGTCGGTGAAGGTCCCGGGGATGTTGACCAGAAGCCCCAGCCACAGCAGCGGCAGGGTCAGCTGGTCGGGGAGCAGGGTGGTGCGGGCATCGATTCCGGCGGCCGCGATCAGCACGCCGGTGAACACCAGGGCCAGCAGGCCCGCGGCGTTCGGTCCCAGATGCCAGATGGTGACGACGAACAGCAGCGCCGTGAGGGCCTCGACCGCCGGGTACTGCCAGCTGATGCGGGTCCCGCAGCCGGGACAGCGCCCGCGCAGGAACAGGAAGCTGAGGATGGGCACGTTTTCCAGTGCCTCGATCGGACGCTGGCACTGCGGGCAGCGCGAGCGCGGGCGGACCAGGTCGAAGTGCTCGCGCTCGCCAGCGGGCTCGGTCTCGAGGATTGCGTGTGCCTCGCGTTCCCAGTCGCGCTCCAGCATCACCGGCAGGCGCATGATGACGACATTGAGGAAGCTGCCGATCAGCAGCCCGAGCACCCCGGCAATCGGGAGTGCCCAGCTGCCCAGTTGCGCGCCGGTTTCGGCCAGCATCTCCTAGATCACCTGGCCCATCTGGAAGATGGGCAGGTACATCGCGATGACCAGACCGCCGACCAGCACGCCCAGGACCACCATGATCAGCGGCTCGAGCAGGCTGGACAGGCTGTCCACGGCGTTGTCGACCTCGGCCTCGTAGAAGTCCGCAACCTTGGCGAGCATGGAGTCCAGCGAGCCGGACTCCTCGCCGATCGCGACCATCTGCACCACCATGTTGGGGAACACGCCGGTGTTGCGCATCGACCATTGCAGCTGGCCGCCCGCCTCGGTCTCGTCGCGCATGCGCAGGGTGGCCTCGCGGTAGACCGCGTTGCCGGTGGCGCCGGAGACCGAGCCCAGGGCATCCACCAGCGGGACGCCGGCGGAAAACATGGTCGACAGCGTGCGGGCAAACCGCGCGATCGACGCCTTGCGCAGGATCGGTCCGAAGGCCGGTGCCTTGAGGATGATGATGTCGAGGAAGCGGGCGAAGCGCGGCGACCGCCGCTTGGCCTGGACGAAGACGAAGCCGATCGCCACCAGGACGCCGAGGATGGCCCACCACCAGCTCTGGGTGAACTCCGAGAGATCCACCACCATGCGGGTAAACACCGGCAGGTCGGCGCCGAAGCCCTGGAACAGGGCCTCGAACTGCGGGACCACGTAGATCAGCAGGATCGCGGTCACCACGATCGCGACCACGACCACCGCGGCCGGATAGAACAGGGCCTTCTTGATCTTGGCCTTCAGGGCCTCGGTCTTTTCCTTGTAGGTGGCGATCTTGTCCAGCAGGGTCTCGAGCGTCCCCGCCTGTTCGCCGGCCTCGACCAGGTTGATGACCAGGTCGTCGAAGTGCCGCGGGTGCTTGGACAGGGCCTTGGCGAAGGTCTCGCCGCCCTCGACGTCGGCCTTCAGCTTCAGCACCAGGTCGCGCATCGCGGGCTTTTCGTTCCCGCGGCCGACGATCTCGAAGGCCTGCACCAGCGGCACGCCGGACTGAAGCATCGTGGTCATTTGCCGCAGGAAGTAGGCGATGTCCGCCGGCACGATCTTCTTGTTGCCGCCGGAGAAGAGCGACTTCGGCTTCTTGCGGATCTTGACGACGTTGATGCCGTTCTTGCGCAGCTCGGCGCGCGCGGTGGCCTCGTTGTCGGCCGGGGTCTCGCCCTTGACCCGGTCGCCGTTCTTGTTCAGTCCTTCCCAGGTGTAGATCGTCCCGGAGTCGGCCATCCCCCTGTCCCCCTGTAGCTGGTGACCCGTGCCCCTTGCGGCACTAGTCCTTGGTCACGCGATTGACTTCCTCGAGGCTGGTCAGCCCCCCCATTACCTTCACCAGGCCGGCGCGTCGCAGGTCCTCGATCCCTTCCTTTTCCGCCTGTTCCGCGAGCTGCATGGAGTTGTAGCCCTCCAGGATGCCGCGCTGCATCTCCTCGCTGATCGGCATCACCTGGTAGATCCCCAGGCGGCCCTTGTAGCCGTTGGTGCACTGGTCGCAGCCCACCGCGCGGTAGGCGTTCACCCCGGCCTGGATGTCGGCGTCGGTGAAGCCTTCCTTGCGCAGCACTTCTTCCGGGAGCTTTTCCGGTTCCTTGCAGTTCGGGCACAGCCGGCGCGCCAGGCGCTGCGCGATGATCAGCAGGATCGACGAGGCGATGTTGTACGGCGGCACGCCCATGTTCGCCAGGCGCGTCAGCGTCTGCGGCGCGTCGTTGGTATGCAGGGTCGACAGCACCAGGTGGCCGGTTTGGGCCGCCTTGATGGCGATCTCGGCGGTCTCCAGGTCACGGATTTCCCCGACCATGATCACGTCCGGGTCCTGGCGCAGGAAGGCGCGCAGGGCGCTGGCGAAGGTCAGGCCGACCTTGGGGTTGATGTTGACCTGGTTGACCCCCTGCATGTTGATTTCGGACGGGTCTTCGGCGGTCGAAATGTTGCGGTCGGCGGTGTTGAGGATGCCGAGCCCGGTGTAGAGGGAGACCGTCTTGCCGGACCCGGTCGGGCCGGTGACCAGGATCATGCCGTAGGGGCGGCTGAGCGCCCGCAGGTAGGCCTCTTTCTGGTGCTCCTCGTAACCCAGCTGGTCGATCCCCATGGAGGCGCTGCTGGGGTCTAGGATACGCATTACGATCTTCTCGCCGTACAGCGTCGGCAGCGACGAGACACGGAAGTCGATCGCCCGCGTACGCGACAGCTTCAGCTTGATGCGCCCGTCCTGCGGTACACGGCGCTCGGCGATGTCCATGCGCGACATCACCTTGACGCGTGCGGTGATGCGCGGCGCCAGCGAGTTTGGCGGGTGGGCGACCTCGTGCAGCACGCCGTCGATCCGAAAGCGCACGCGGAAGTCCTTCTCGAAGGGTTCGAGGTGGATGTCCGATGCCTTGCGATTGATCGCGTCCATCAGCAGCTTGTTGACGAAGCGCACCACCGGCGCATCGTCGGCACCCTCGGCGGTGTCCGAGGCATCCTTGTCCTCGTCGCTGCCCGACTCGATGGCCAGGCTGTCCAGCCCGTCATCCCCGAGGTCGTCCATCAGCGAGGAGGCGGCGCTCAGCGCACTGTCGATCAGCCGGTCGAGCTTGTGGGGCTCGACCAGGACGGCCTCCACCGGCATCCCGGTGGCGAACTTGAATTCGTCGGTGGCACCGAGGTTGGTGGGGTCGGAGACGGCGATGTAGAGCCGGTTGCCCCGGGCCATCAGCGGCAGGGCGTGGTGTTTCTGGATCAGCTTTTCGTTGAGGTGATCCTTGGGCAGCAGCTCGGGCTCGAAGCTGCCAAGATCGAAGACCGGCAGCCCGAACTCCTCGGCGGCTGCCTCCACCAGGCGTGCTTCGGCGACCTGGCCCTTGGTCGCCAGCAGCGTCATCAGGGGGGTCTGCTGCGACTGCGCCTCCTCGACCAACTGGGACGCAATGTCCTCCGCGATCAGCCCGGCCTCGACCAGGCGCTTCGCCAGCCCGGGTAGCCGCGGTGCCGTAGTGGTGTTCGCCATGGGCCTCTGCGTGTACAAACCAGTGATGGGCCACACTCTACGTGCGTCCGCGGCGGAAGGGAAACGCGCTGACGGACACCGAGCGCGCCCTGCTTAGGCCCCGATCATAGGAAGCAACCCTGCGAAAGACAAGGCTGTTGCGGTTCCGGCAACCGTGGTGTGGCGGAGTGCTTGACGCTGCGCTTCGCGCTGGTTCAGAATACGCGGCTTGATCGAGGAGGGATACCCAAGCGGTCAACGGGGGCAGACTGTAAATCTGCTGGCTCAGCCTTCGGAGGTTCGAATCCTCCTCCCTCCACCATCGGGTTTTCAAACCAGCGGCCTCTAGTGGGCGGTGGTTCGACAAGCCAGGGTTCTGCGGGTGTAGTTCAATGGTAGAACCTCAGCCTTCCAAGCTGATGATGTGGGTTCGATTCCCATCACCCGCTCCAGTACTGGTCTGGTCGATACCAGGTCGGGCGAGGCCCTGGCAGTAGTTTGGCTCATGTAGCTCAGTCGGTAGAGCACTTCCTTGGTAAGGAAGAGGTCACCGGTTCGAATCCGGTCATGAGCTCCATAATTAACGTCAGCGTACAACCTGCGTCGCTGTTGAGTTTTAGCGTCACGATCCGGGGAAGCGAGAGATGTCCAAGGAAAAGTTCGAGCGTAAGAAGCCGCATGTGAATGTGGGGACGATTGGTCATGTGGACCATGGGAAAACGACGCTGACGGCGGCGATGACGGCGGTGCTGGGTAAGAAGTACGGTAGTGAAGCCCGTGCCTTTGACCAGATCGACAACGCGCCGGAAGAGAAGGCCCGCGGTATTACGATTGCGACCGCGCACGTCGAGTACGAATCCGACACGCGTCACTATGCGCACGTCGACTGCCCCGGGCACGCGGACTATGTGAAGAACATGATCACGGGTGCGGCGCAGATGGACGGAGCGATCCTGGTGGTGTCGGCGGCCGATGGCCCGATGCCGCAGACCCGCGAGCACATC
>NZ_ATUK01000016.1 GCF_000420165.1 Thioalkalivibrio sp. AKL19
TAGGCCCGACGCTTGATGACCTTGATCGTGTTGTTAATGCCCTCGACGACGCTGGTGTTCAGCCGGTGGCGGCAGCGCGAGACGATGCCGGGCAGGTAGGGCTCCAGCAGGCGTGCGAAGCGCTGCAGGGCCTGGATTCCGCTCTCGTGCGCTTGCTGCACCCATTGCCGCCACGCCTGGTGCGTCCGCTCGGGGCTGCGCTGGAACCACAGTCTCTTGAGTTCGTCGCGTAAGAGGTAGACCGTCAGTAACGCTTGGTTGGCCTGCAGCAGCTCGTCCAGGTGCACCGCCTGGCCGGCGTTCAACGACGTCCGGTTGCGCGACAGCAACCAGCGGCTAGATTTGATCACTCGCCATGCCCGCGCAGGGCCGGGGGTACCTCCACGGGTTCGGGGTTCGCCAGCGCCTCGATCGGTTGGTTGGCCGCGATGCGTCTGAGCAGGGGCAGGGTGTGGGTACCCCATGACCCGGTTGCCGCACCTTCGTCTTCGCGAGAGGGTGAGCGGAACAAGCCGTCAGTTAGCCGGCCCCCTTGATGGCGCCCGCGGATGGCCTGCACATATCCCGCGGCCTCCAGGGCCCGGATGTGCTTGTGCAGCGAGCCGTGTGAGCGCATAACCCGACTGAAGGGGCAGATCTAACCGCTTCAGGCAACCATGCATTTGGCAACGAGGCCGTCCATGCCTGTACTCACCGGCGAAACCGACTAATACCTCTGGACCGCCGAGGACCACGACGCGGACGTCCTCTACAATCTAGGAGAGATCTCACAATCCCCCGCCAGTGGCACCGGTTCTGCCGTTGACGTCGTTTCACTGCCACGAGTGTTGCGCGGCACCCTGCCCTCAGACTCCAGGAGAGATGCGATGTACCAGTCTTACGCGCGAGCGATACTGATCGGCGTCGGCCTCTGCACCTCCGGGGCCACCCTCGCGGAGACATCGGCGCCTCCGATATCGACGGTTCAAGAGGTTGAGGCTGGGGAGCTTTTCCCTCTGGTTCCCGGTAAAAGCACGTTCAGGGTGGTCGACGGAGACGGAGAAGGACGGCAAGTCGTGCTGGAACTGATTCCCGCAGACGGTGAAGGCCGCTGGGAAGTTCGATTTGGTGACTACAACATTCTCCATCTTTCCGAGCTTTGGGATGGCAGCGTGGTGCTGACCGGTCTGGACGTGCTGACGCAAGGCCAGACCGTGCTGTACGAGCCACCCGTGGTGCTGCTACCCAGCAGGATCGTGCCCGACCGGACATGGAGCGCCTCTGGCAGGGCCACCGTCGTGAATAGAGAGACGCAAGAGGTTGAACACACGGGTGAGTACCAGCACCGAGTCATGCCCATCACTCTAGAGCGGTATGCGACTCCGGCGGGTGATTACGAAGGCTTCCTGGTGCCGATCGAGCAGAGCATCGATCTTGATGCTCCGGCGGTGATCCGGTTTTGGCTCGATCTTGGCTTCTTCCCCGGCCAAGGACTGGTGAAACGGTCGATGAAGTTCGTCGTCGACAAACCCCTGTGGTTCGGCTCGACCACACGCCGCACAGCAGATCTCGTCCGTTAGGGAAACACCGATTTACTCCGCCGTGGGCGGTGCCGATCGTGCACGTCTGGGATAATACGTGGGGGTTCGGACCGCCGGCGGCGATCGAAGCGCACTACCATCAACCACTTCAGGGGTCCGTTCGTGCAGCGTGACCCAAACCAACGGGACTCCGGGAAACCCGGGGCGGTTCATGCGCACGGTCATACCGGCGATGCCATAGCGCCGCGCCAGTTCTGGATCACTCCCGCTGGATGGTGCCTCCTGAAGCTCTCGCCCGATCTGGGGCGTGGAGCACGTTCGCATGAGTCGTACTCGCCATTGATGCCATCCCTGCGTTCGGTTGTCAGAAATGGGGTAGAACCCGAGTCGCGTCCAGTGGAGTAAGAGCGGTGGGGTTCTCCTTCGTTGTTGCGAGTTCGGCGACTGCAACTCTAACGAAGGCTCACGGTGGCTTCACCACCCTCGATCTGCACCACTTCCGGGGACGTCCGGATCCGGAGGAGAATGGAACGTTGCGAGCTTGGGTCTAGCTCTGATTAAGGCTAATGTGGCGCGGTTATTGCGCCCGGACCCCGGCCATCCGATTCCTGCAAGGAGCGCGAGCATGTCAGCAAGACAACAAGTCACGGAACTGCTGAGCAGCGCTGACGTCGAGGCCGGCGGCGAGCGGCCCTGGGATCTCCAGGTCCACGACGAGCGCCTGTATCAGCGCATTCTGGCCGAGGGCTCGCTCGGTGCTGGAGAGGCCTACATGGACGGCTGGTGGGACACCGAGCGGCTCGACGAGTTGTTCTTCCGGATCCTCCAGGCCAGCCTGGACGACAAGGTCCGTACGCCGTCGGTACTTGGCCAGGTGTTGCTGAGCTGGCTCGGCAACGAGCAGAGTCGCCGGCGCTCGCGGCGGGTCGCGGAGCAGCATTACGACCTTTCGAACCGGCTCTACGAGTCCATGCTCGGGCCGACCATGCAGTACACCTGCGCCTATTACGGCCCCGACGGGGCTGACGCGACCCTGGACGAAGCCCAGCGCGCGAAGCTGGACCTGATCGCGCGCAAGCTGCATCTGGAGCCGGGCATGCGCGTGCTCGAGCTGGGCGGCGGGTTCGGCGAGCTGGCCCGGTATCTGGCCGCCGAGCACGGCTGCGAGGTGGACAGCTACAACATCAGCAGCCAGCAGGTGGAGTACGCGAGAGGACTCTGCGAGGGCCTTCCGGTCGATATCCGGCAGCAGGACTACCGCGAGGCGGCCAACGAATCCCGGCAATACGATCGTGTCGTGAGCATCGGCCTGATGGAGCACGTCGGCCCGAAGAACTTTCGCGCCTTCTTCGAACTCGCGCGCTCCCGTCTGAAGCCCGGTGGCCTGATGCTGCTGCATACCATTGGCGGCAACGTCAGCCGCAGCAGCACCGACCGCTGGATCGCCAAATACATCTTTCCCGGTGGCGTGATCCCGTCCGAGGCGCAGCTCACCCGGGCCAAGGAGGGGGTGTTCGTGCTGGAGGACTGGCACAACTTCGGCCCGGACTACGACCGCACCCTGATGGCCTGGGATGCCAATTTCGTCGCCGCCTGGCCGGAGCTGAAACAAAGCGAAGGGCTGGACGAACGCTTCTACCGGATGTGGCGCTATTACCTGCTGAGCTGTGCCGGCGCGTTCCGGGCCCGTCATCTGAATCTCTGGCAGCTCGTGCTCAGCCACGGGGATCTGCCGCGTTACGAGCCGGTCCGATGAGCAGCGCCGCCTGGGCCGCCCACCGCAATCGTGTGGAGGCGATGGCCGCGGCGCTGGCCGGGTCCGACGGGCCGGTGCGCCTGAGAAAGTCCACCAGCAACCTGTTCAGGCCGCGCGAGGAGGCCCGCCGGACCGAGATCGACGTGGCTTCGCTCAACCACGTGATCGAGATCGACGCCGAGGCCTGCGTTGCCGAGGTCGAGGGCATGACGACCTATGCCGATGTGGTCGACGCAACCCTGCCGCACGGCCTGGCACCGGCCATCGTGCCGGAGCTCAAGAGCATCACGGTCGGCGGCGCGACCACCGGGATCGGCATCGAGTCGGGCGCGTTCCGCTACGGCCTGGTGCACGACATGGTGGACGAGCTCGACGTCATGGTCGCCGACGGCCGCGTGTTGACCTGCTCGCGCGAGCAGCGCCCGGAACTGTTCTACGGCTTTCCGAACTCCTACGGCAGCCTCGGGTACGCCACGCGGGTCCGGCTGCGGCTGATTCCGGTGCAGCCCTATGTCCGGCTCGAGCACACACGCTTCCGCGACCCCGAAGAACTGTTCGCCGCGATCGCCGAGGAATGCGCGCACCCGACCTGCGCGTTTCTCGATGGCGTGTACTTCGCTCCCGGCGATTTCGTGCTGACCCGCGCGCATTGTGTCGAAGCGCCGCCGGCGGGCACCGAGGCCAGCGACTACACCTGGATGCGTCAGTACTGGCAGAGCCTGCGCGAGCGGCGCGAGGACTATCTGAGCATCCACGACTACCTCTGGCGCTGGGACACCGACTGGTTCTGGTGCAGCAAGAACGTCGGCGCCCATCTCAAGCCGGTGCGGCTGCTGCTCGGACGCAAGCGCCTGTCGAGCGTGACCTACCAGAAGATCATGCGCGCCAGCCGCCGCTGGCCGCTGAGCCTGCTCCATGCCGTACGGCCGCGCAGCGAGGCGGTGATCCAGGACGTCGACATCCCGATCGCCAGCGCCGCGGCGTTTCTGGAAGATTTCGAGGCCGAAATCGGGATCCGTCCGGTGTGGATCTGCCCGTTTGTCGTGCCAGAGGCCGGGTTCTCGTTGTTCGAGCTGCGTCCCGATACGGCGTACATCAACTTCGGCTTCTGGGACATCGTCCGCTCCAGCGAGCCCGACGGCTATTACAACGCGAGGGTCGAGGCACTGGTCGCGAAGCACGGCGGCAAGAAGAGCCTGTACTCGCGCAGTACCTACGACGAAGCGACCTTCTGGCAGAACTACGACCGCCCGGCCTACGAGGCCCTCAAACACGAGTGCGATCCCGAAGGGCGCTTTCCGGGACTCTATGAAAAGGCGGTGCAACGGGGCTGAGGCCGGTTTTTCCTCCAGGCGGAAAATCCTTGTCCACCCTGGCTGATTGCGCGCCGGGAAATCGCGGAGACCGGCAAGATCGCGATCCACGGTGAATGCCCCGTCGCGCGTCCTGGTTGTCGTGGTCCGACCGCATCAACGTAGTTTGCGCTTTTGAGCCCCACCCTGGGGCTGCCCGCGCCGGGTAGCGGCATCGCGGGTTCGGTGTGCGGTATCGAACAGACGGTGAACGCGCATGGGTCCAATATGGCTTAAGAGGCTATGGCTATTGTGACCGGTATCGGGGCGATGGCTCTGTGTCAGAAACCGGCACGCCGGCGATGGGTTGCGAACCCGTAGGTTGGAGGTCGAGCCTATTACGGAGTCCATACATGGATCCAGAAGTACTGCACCAAGAAACAACCGGTGATCCCCGAGCGTTACAGCGGGCACTGTCCGCTTATCGTGCGCCGCGCCTCGCCCGCAGCGTCTTCGAACTGCTTGTTACGGTGATCCCGTTCGGCCTTTTCTGGTTTTTGACCTGGGCAAGCGTGAGCGCTGGCTACTGGCTCGGTCTGCTGCTGGTGATACCCGCCGCTGGATTTCTCGTGCGGGTATTCATGATCCAGCATGACTGCGGCCACGGCTCCTTCTTTCCGTCCCGGCGCGCCAACGACTGGGTGGGACGGGCCCTGGGGGTGTTGACGCTCACGCCCTACGACCTCTGGCGCCACACCCACGCCCTCCATCACGCGCACTCTGGCAACCTGGATCGCGCTGACGAGGGGGGCATCGACACCTTGAGTGTGCGCGAATACCAGGCCCAGCCCCGGATGCAGCGTCTTCGGTACCGGCTGTACCGCCACCCGCTGATCCTGTTCGGCCTGGGGCCGGTCTACCTGTTCATGTTGCAGAACCGCGTACCCGTCGGGTTCATGCGCGCGGGATGGATGCCGTGGCTGAGCACCATGGGTACGAATGCGGCCATCGTGCTGGTCGTCATAGCGATGATGTCGCTGGTGGGGGTGGGAACCTTTCTTCTGGTGCACCTGCCGATCGCGATTCTGGCTTCTTCCATCGGCGTCTGGCTGTTCTATGTGCAGCACCAGTTCGAGAATACGCGCTGGGCGCACGACGAGGAGTGGTCCTTCCGCGAAGCCGCGCTCTATGGGAGCTCCTACTATGATCTGCCGGCTCCGTTGCGCTGGATGACCGCGAATATCGGGGTACACCACGTCCATCATCTCGCCAGCCGCATCCCGTTCTACCGGTTGCCCGAGGTGCTGAAGGATTTCCCGCAGCTTCGCGAGATTAGTCGTCTCACGCTGCGGCAAAGTCTCCATTGCGCACGACTCGCCCTGTGGGACGAGGAGCGCCGGCGTCTGGTCCCCTTCGAGCACGCGAACGCGGAGACGCCTCCGGTGCGCGCGTGAGCGCGAAGAGCGAGTTCTCCGGCAGGGAATAGGTCGCCCGCGCTCGACTTGTCAGTCAGGCGCGGAAGATAGGCGTGCAAGCGCGATACAGGCAAATCCTGCGTGCGTGGCTCGGGCTGCACCCCTGTCTGGCAGATGGCTCGTTCGATGAGGTATTCGCGAGGCTTGATCACAAGGCGGCCACGGAAGCTCTGGAGCCTAAAGCGAAACCTGATTAGCACGGATGCTCCGCAGGCTTACTCTGTGAGCCACCACCGGGCGTAGTCTGGACCTGCGCCCAGAACGGAGCGCAGCAGCATGGCCCAGAATCGGAATCAGTTTCAGGCAGGAATGTCGATGCCCGAGTTCATCGCCCAGTACGGCACCGAGGCACAATGCGCAGCGGCGCTGGAGCAGACCCGCTGGCCCGATGGCTTTCGCTGCCCGCGCTGCGGTAGCGCGGCGCACGGCGCACGGCGTGATTAAGGCTGTCCGCGGGTCGGAGAACAAGGTCCCGTTCGTGGCCGCGGTGTTGCTGACCGAGGACGAACACCCGCTGCGCGTGAAGCTGTCCCCGGTTCCGGGTTTCACCTTCCGAGCCTTGTGGGACTGGTCGCGCCAGAGCTTGGCGCCGGGTTGCACCGTATACTCCGACGGTCTGGCCCGCTTCAACGCGGTCACCATGGCCGACTGCGCGCACCAGCCCACCGTGGTCGGCGGCCGCAAGCCGAAGGACCTGCCGGAGTTTCAGTGGATCAACACCGTGCTCGGCAATCTGAAGACCAGTCTGAGCGGGACCTACCACGCCTTTGCCTCCTCCAATAATGCGGCCCGCTACCTGGCTGCGTTCGCATACCGGTTCAACCGACGCTTCGACCCGGCCACGTTGCCGCAGCGCTTGCTGATTGCTGTGGTGCACTGCGGTCGGCGGCCGGAACGCGAATTACGGTTTGGGGAGCATTCGTGCTAATGAGGTGTTGGATTGTATTCCATCCTGCGAGGTCGACCATGCTGAGCCGTCTCTACAATCTCTGGGCAACCCTGCGGACCGGCTTTTGGTTTGTGCCCACGCTCATGGCTGTCGGCGCGGTCGGGCTGGCTGTTATAGCCCTTAACCTTGATGCCGGCCTGCCGGAGGAGGAGGCCCGAAAGTTTTGGCTCCACAGCGGCGGGCCGGAGGACGCCCGCAATTTGCTGTCGACCGTCTTTTCCTCAATGGTCACGATGGCGACACTCGTAATATCGATCACCATGGTGGTGTTGACGCTAGCCGCCAGTCAACTTGGACCACGACTGGTAGGCAACTTCATGGGCGATCTCCGCACACAGATCGTGTTCGGCACCTTCCTCATGACCATCATTTATTGCCTGCTAGTGCTTCGCACCCTCGACAGCGAATTCGACATTTCCGCGGTGCCGCACATTGCGATCACGATCGGCACTGCGCTCGCCCTCATCAACCTGTTCGCGCTGCTGTTTTTTATCCACATTTTAGCTCGGTCGATCATTTCCGATACAGCGATCCGACGTGTCAACAGAGATCTCCGCGATTCGATTTCACGCCTTCTGCCGGCGAAGGACGAAGGTCAACCTCCCGTTGAGCGGCCGAAGGCGGATGACGTGCTGCCGGCCGACTTCGATGAACATGCGGCTTCTTTGTGGCTATCCGAAGAAGGCTATGTGCAGGCGATCAAGTATGCGCACCTCGTGGAAATCGCCTGCCGGCACAAGGCGGTGGTCCGCCTGGACTTCCGTGCCGGTGATTTCGTCATGCGAGGATCGCACAAGGCCAGTATCTATCCCGGGCGCCTGCCCGAGCCGGGTCTGGTGACCGAAATCGAAGGCGCGATCCTGGTCGGCGAAGATCGCACGGAGGTTCAGGATCTGGAGTTCTCGATCCGCCACCTGGTCGAAATCGCCGTGCGCGCGCTTTCGTCGGGCATCAACGATCCCTTCACCGCCACTGCCGTTATCGATCGCTTGGGCGCTGCGCTCGGCGAACTGATGCGGCGGGAACTCCAGCCCGAGGTGTTTTGCGATGAGGCCGGCGTGGTGCGCGTGGTTGGCCGAGCGCCGAGCTTCCGTGATTTCATGGACGTCGCTTTCCACCAGATCCGCCGAGCCGGAGCTACCCACCCCGCGGTCATCATCCATATGCTCAACACCATTGCGCGGCTTGCGGTCAACGTCCGCCTGTCCAGCCAACGCGACGCTTTGTACGATCACGCCGTCATCATCGCCGAAGCCGGCCGCTGCGGGGCGTCGGGAGCCTCCGACATGGCCGACATCGAGGGCAGCTATCAGGCGGCTCAAATGGCGTTAAAGTCAAACGCATAGCCTAGGGCCGCACCGGATGATCAGGCAACCCGGCAGCAGTACCCCGGTTCTATAGCGACCCCGACGACGGACCCGCCAACTGCGCTACTTATCTGGGCTGAGATCGATATCTCTCCATCCCCACACGAGCATTGCAGAAACTGCTGAGAGATAATCCCTTGGCAAAGTACGCGGCCGCGTCTCTTAAAAAATCCGGTTCCTTGGTCACCCGGGCCAGGTCGCGCCTCAGACGCGCGACCTCCTCATCCCTTGGCGCCCCAGTACCGGAAAAGGCCTTGCTGGCCCCGGCCTCCGCCTCCCGAACCCAGCGGGTCAGCAGGTTCGGACTGATACCTAGCTCCAGGGCAATCTGCCGGCAGCTTGTGTCCGATCGACGGACCAACTACACCGCTTCCCGCTTTTATTCGGGGGTGTAACGTTTACGTTTCGACATGAACATTCCTTCGGCTCAGTATGGGACTCATCGTAAGTGTCCGCGTTAACGGGGTAGAACCCGTCCGGATCTTTCGGCGATAGAACATATGAAGCAGGACGTGGCAGTCTATACTAGGTATTACAACCTGGAGCGGCGTCATACGGCCGCCGGTGATCTGTCACCTTTAGAGTGCGAAAACGCGCTGAATAAAGTGTCCGGTTTTTGTTGACCAGAACTAAGGGAAGTCGGCAATATGTGGAAACCATCATTTTTAGGCTGCTAGATGCTTAGTCCGTTACAGGTGATCGCGGTGGGTTTCGGTCCCGGCGCCGACAGCGGAGTCCGGGTCCTGGCCGAAGTCGATCGACTGCAAGGTCGAGGAGTGTTGCGCCTCATCGACATGCTCTTCGTTGCTAAGGACGAGGACGGCACGATCCAGCGCCTGGTCATCGGTGACGACGAGGACTTCGGCGTTCTCTTGGCGAGCATCATCCCACTCGACGGTGCCCATCACGTGAAAACCGCAGTGGGCGATGGCTCGTCGGGCTTCAATGCGGCGGACGCATGGGCACTGATCGAGTCCCTGTCGCCGGGGACGGCACTCGCATTCCTGCTCATTGAGCACAGTTGGGCGCAGCCACTGTTCGACGTGATCGCCGAGACCGGTGGCACACTGTTGGGCGAAGGATTCCTCACGCCCGAAACCGGGCTGTTCGTCGGCTCTGAGGTCGCAGCGATGGAGCAGGCAGCGACGGAGATTGCGGCAGCGCAGGCCGCCGAAGCCCACGCATTGCTCTCGGCCTTGGCGGCACAGACCCATGCAGCTGAGTCGATCGCAGCCTCCGAAGCGATCGGCGGTGCCGCTGCCGCTCGCGCCATACAGGCGCTGATCACTGCAGGGCTTGTGGAGGAAGCAGCCGCCCACGAGGCCGTCGACGCCTTGATCGAGGCCGGCCTCATCGCCGCCGCTGCCCACGAAGCAGCCGCCGAGGCTGTGTCAGAAGGTGCCGCCACCATCAAAGCAGCATCGATTACCATGGCTCAGGCACTGGTCCTGCGCTACTTGCCCACTCAGTTGACCTTCGCGGTCATCGCCGAGAAACTCGGCATCTCACGGGCAGCCGCGAAGCAACGAGCAGAGCGCGCCTACAAGAAGCTCGGGGTCCACAGCCGCGCCGAGGCAGTCGCCCGGGCCCGCGCACTAGGCCTCATCGACTGACCGACAAGCCCGCTTGCCGGCGCAACTTCCCGTTCGCCCCCGAATGACTGCTTACTGTACAGCGCCCATGCTACCAATGGCCTCATGCTTCGAGCTTGCCTGGCTCATCGCGCTTTTCGTCCTTTGAAGGATTAGCGGCTCTGTTGCACAAAACGGTTGAAGGTCGGGGTTCCCCTTCCCCGGGCAGACAAATCCCACTGTCGCCTTCCCGTAAATTCGGTCCATTGAAAACTGGAGGTTTCCGGGCACACTAGAGCCAAAGGAGGCCGAGATGCGCAAGAGTCGGTTTACGGAAAGCCAGATTGTTCAGACGCTGAAGCAAGTCGAGGGCGGCCGGAAGGTGAAGGACTAAAGTGGACCGGGATGCCCGAGGCGATGTTCACGTTCAGGGTCTCGACGTCGATTCTCTTTGCGCAGGCCTGTCAGGCCCGAGCATCTTCGATGCTGGTAACGGTGGCCCCGTCTGGCGTCCCTTCGCGCAGAAACCGCGCCCAATCCGCCATTAGTCGCGCCCGCTGAGGTAACAACTCATCGCGGGCATAGGCCGCTCGGGTGGCATCGCTGTTGACGTGTGCCAGCGCTAATTCGCTCACCTCATCGGCGTAGGTGGTGCAGGAGCGGGCCCAGTCCTTGAACGTCGATCGAAATCCGTGCGGTACCGCGTCCACCTGCATGCGTTTGCAGACGGCGCTGATACTCATATCGGACAGCGCACCGCCTCGGGGTGCGGTGAATAGCAAATTGGAGTTCGCGAAGCGGGGCAGGCCTTCCAGCAGGGCCACGGCTTCATCGGACAACGGAACCCTGTGCTGTTTGCCCGCTTTGATCCGTTCAGCAGGCACTGTCCATGTTCGGGCGTCCAGATCGATTTCATCCCACGTTGCGCCGCGCACTTCACCCGATCGGGCGGTCGTCAGGATGGCGAATTCCAGCGCCCGTGCGCCCATGCCGGGCCGTTGGCGCAGCGCCTCCATGAATGCTGGGACATCGTTCCAGGGCAGGGCTCGGTAATGGTCGCGCTTGCGGATCTTGCGCGGGGCAGGCAACGCAACCTCCAGGTTCCCTTTCCAGCGGGCCGGGTTGTCGCCTTCGCGATAACCGCTCACGGTGGCCCAGCTGAGCACCGATTCAATGCGCTGGCGTATCCGGCTGGCCGTCTCGGTCTTTTCTTTCCAGATCGGGTCCAATACGGCTTTGACGTGCCCCAACTCGATAGCGGAGACCGGAAGTTTGCCCATCGTCGGGAAGGCGTAGTGCTCCAGCGAGCGAATCCAATCCTTGCGGTGCTTCAGGTTGCGGAACTCGTCTTGCTTCGCGGCATGGCATTGGTGGGCGGCTTCGGCGAAGGTGAGTCGCTTGGCTTCCTCGGCGCGCCTGGCGTCCTCTGCGGCCCTGCGTTCGACTACTGGATCGATCCCTCGCCACAGCTGATCCTTGAGCTCCCGAGCCCGCTCACGCGCTTGTGCGAGCATGACATCGGGGAATCCTCCAAGACCGAAGTTGCGACGTTTTCCGGCCACGCGCGCGCGTAACACCCATTGCCTCGATCCGGTGTCCGTCACCCGCAGCGTCAGGCCGGACACGCCGCCCACCGCATGGAAGCCTGGACGGTCGATCCGTTTGACCTCAATGGCGGTTAGCTCCTTCGCCTTCTTCGGCACGTCGTCCCTCACAGAGTTATGTGGAGGCTTTTTGTGTAGTGCCTCCTGTATACCCAAAAAAGATGTTCTTGGATGCTACAGGTTGAGACGAAGTTCAACAAGGAGAGAACGGGGAGTCCGGACAAGGGCCGAAGAACCAGAGAGATAGAGAGGCTCTGTGAGACCTACTGAAACACCGGGGCGGTGGTCCTCCGCTCCACCAAACACCGAAAAAGGCCTGCTGTCGCAGGCCTTTTTCTTTTTGCGGGTTACGGGTTCGCTCGGCGCCGGGCGGGCGCGGCAGGGTGGCGGGCGAAGTGCTCGGGCGCATGTCGCCGGACGTGATCGGCGAGGGCATCGGCCGGTAAGGGCGGACTGCACAGATAGCCCTGCCAGGCGTCGCAGCCCTGGGAGGCGAGAAATCCGAGTTGTGGGGCGCTTTCCACCCCCTCGGCGAGGACGTCCAGTCCGAGGTTGTGGGCCATGCCGATGATGGTCACGGCCAGCTCGGCGTCGTTGCGGTCCTCGGGAAGGTCGCGCACGAAGGTCTGGTCGATCTTCAGGATGTCGATCGCGAATTCCTTCAGGTACGCCAGCGACGAATAGCCAGTGCCGAAGTCGTCGATGGCCAGTGCCACGCCCAGCTGCTTGAGCTGTTGCAGGGTGCCGCGGGTTGTGTCGGTTTGCTCCATCAGGGTGCTTTCGGTGAGTTCCAGGATCAGGCGCCGGGCCGGAAGGCCGGTCGTCTGGAGGACCTGGCGGACCTGCTGTTGCAGGCCTGGTGCGGCGACCTGGCGGGCCGAAAGGTTGACCGAGATCTCCAGCGGCGGGAGCCCGGCCCGGTCCCAGTCCACGACCTGGCGACAGGCTTCGTGCAGGACGAACGCGCCAACATCCGCGATCAGCCCGGTTTCCTCGGCCAGTGGGATGAACACGTTCGGCGCGATCAGACCGCGTTCCGGGTCGCGCCAGCGCACCAGTGCCTCGACGCCGGTGATGGCCCCGGACGTTGTCTTGATCTGGGGCTGGTAGAACACCTCCAGTTCGCCCTGTGTCAGCGCGCGGCGCAGCCGGTTCTCGGTCTCCAGGCGCTGATTGGCGGCATCGGTGAGGGCGGTGCGGTAAAAACGGAAGGTGTTGCGCCCGGCGTCCTTGGCCTCGTACATCGCGGCGTCGGCCTGCGTAATCAGGTCGCCGGCCTCGGTGGCATCGTCGGGGAACAGGGCGATGCCGATGCTGGCGCCCACCTGGAGGTCGTTCCAGCCCCCGACCGCGAAGGGTTCGGCGATCAGCGCCAGGAGCTGGCGGGCACGGGCCTCGAGTTCGCGGTGTTCGGCGACGTCGTCGATGATCGCGATGAACTCGTCCCCCCCGATGCGTGCAACGGTTCGGGCCTCGAAGCGCGTCGTGAGGCGCTCCCCCAGGATCTGCAGGAGGTCATCTCCCACGCGGTGACCCAGGCTGTCGTTGATGGTCTTGAAGCGGTCCAGGTCCACGAACAGGATCGCCAGTGGCCCCTTGCCATGGTGGGCTTGTTCCATGGCCTCGTTCAGCTGTTGCTGCAGCAGCGTACGGTTGGGCAGGCCGGTGAGCGGATCGTGTCCCGCCTGATAGGCCAGTTGAGCCTCGTGCGAGCGCAGGCGGGCCTCGGCCGCGCGGCGCTGTTCGACCTCCAGCGACAGACGGGTATTGAGACGCCGGTAGTAGAGCGCCGCCAGGCCACTCAGCAGGAGCAGGCCGGCCAGCAGCCCGAGCAGGACCTCCGGGCGGGCCTCCCAGTAGGCGCGCAGGTCGATGACCACCGGACGGTCATACGGCGGGCGTCCCAGGTCCTCCAGCAAGGCATGCACGGAGGCGTAGGACAGCGGCGCCGACCAGCCGTGGTAGCCACCGGCGCGCGCCGCGGGATGGTCCGCGGGAAGGCTGAGCAGCGCGATACTGACGGCCTCGGCCAGGTGGTCCGGCGTGTGTTCGAGACGCGAGAACGGCCATTCCGGGTAGAGCCGGGTGGAGTGGGCAAACGGGAATCCCGCGATCTCCCGGGGTTCCAGCACCCGCAGGGTGTCGGGGGCCAGATTGCCCGAGCGCAGCTGTGCTTCGAGCACGCCCGTGCGCACGATACCGGCATCGGCCTGCCCGGCCAGCAGCCCTTCGAGTACCCGGTGGTGAGGCATGCCGGTGAAGTCCAGCGAGGTCAGGTCTTCCCGGGGGTCCACACCGGCGCTGCGCAGGGCCTCGTGGGCGGCCAGCCAGCCCCCCAGGGAGTCCTCGTTCACGGCGAGGAGGCGCTGGCCCCGCAGGTCGGCGAGCGACTGGAGATCCTCGCGCTCGTCGAGGACCAGGATGGTCCCGCCGAACTGGCGGATGGGCTGGCCCTGTTCCTCGACGATCAGGGTCGCCAGGCGAGTGATGCCCTGTTCGGCCTCCAGGCGCACGTAGTGCCCCGTGTTGGTCAGCACAAGATCGATGTCCCCCGCGGCGACGGCCTGGTCGAGCTCCGGATAGTTCAGGGCGCGGATGCGGAACTCGGCCGCGTCGATCTGCGTGCTCAGATACGCGGCGGTGGGCTGCCACTGATTCGCGGTCTCTTCGGCATCGCGAAAGGCCAGCACGCCGATGGTGTATACGCTGGCGCCGTCACTATTTGCCGCCATTGCGGGGGCGGCAACGGACAGGCTGATCAGCAGGATCAGCAGACGGGGCAAGGTGGATGGATGGCGCATCGGCAAGAGCCTACTATGCGAAGGGACTTGCCGTACACGTTGGGGCGCGAACGGGCGCTGGGGTACCGGCTCGCGGGAAGGGGCGGTCACGCGGCGCTTCTGGCCGCCGCGTGACCGATGGGGCACGCTACCAGCTCTTGTAGGGCAGGAACTTGCCGTTCCAGGTGATCTTCACACGGTCGCCCTTCGGGTCCTCGACCTTGTCGATGTCCATGGTGAAGTCGATGGCGCTCATGATGCCGTCACCGAACTTCTCGTGGATCAGCGCCTTCATGGTGTCGCCGTAGACGTTGATCGCCTCGTAGAAGCGGTAGATCACGGGGTCCGTCGGGATGGACTTGTCCCAGGTCTTGTGCGGGAAGGCCTGCAGCGCCTGCGAGACCTCGGGGCCGAGGCCGAGGAAGGTCGCCAGCTTGTCGGCCTGGTCGTCCTCCAGGTGGTTCATGCCGTAGCAGGCGGAGGTCACGTAGACCTCGTGCAGCCCGGTGGCCTCGGCGATCGCGGCCCAGGTGGTTCCGCGGTTCTCCTTGGCCTCGAGGATGGTGGTGGTCATGGCGCTTTTGCTGAGACTCATCTGAATGCTCCTTGAACGATGAAAAGGGTCGGGATCAGACCGCGCGGACCATGCGCGGGCCGGGTTCCGGTTCGGCCTCCGACTTGGCCGGGTTGACGATGCGTGGGGTGTGACGCGGGTTGTCGCCGCGCGCGGCGGCCTCCTGGGCCTTGGCCGACATCACCTTGGCGCCCTCGACCAGGAAATCGACCAGGTGGTTGCGGATCGGGTAGTACGCCTCTTCCTGGTGGAGTGTGGCCCGGGTGCGCGGCCGGGGGATGTCGATCTTGACCGACTCGGCGACCTGGGCATGCGGCCCGTTGGTCATCAGCAGCACGCGGTCGGCAAGCAGGATCGCCTCGTCCACGTCGTGGGTGATCATGAACACGGTCTGGTGGGTCTCCGACCAGATCTTCAGCAGCTCCTCCTGGATGACCCCGCGGGTCAGGGCGTCCAGGGCTCCGAACGGCTCGTCCATCAGCAGCAGCTTGGGTTCGATGGCGAAGGCCCGGGCGATGCCGACGCGCTGGCGCATGCCGCCGGAGAGTTGCGCGGGCTTGCGGTCCATGGCGTGGTCCAGCCCGACCATGTGCAGGTAGCGCTCGGCGTGTTCCAGGCGTTTCGCCTTGCTCCAGTTCGGCCAGCGGGCGCGCACCGCGAACATCACGTTGTCGCGCGCCGACAGCCAGGGCAGCAGGCTGTGGTTCTGGAAGATCACGCCCTGGTCGAGGCTGGGGCCGGTGATCTCCTTGTTGTCCATGATCACGTTGCCGTCGGTGGGCGTGGCCAGTCCGGCGAGCACGTTGAGGATGGTGGACTTGCCGCAGCCGGAATGCCCGATCAAACAGACGAATTCGCCCTTGTTGATGGTCACGTCCACGCCCTCGAACACGGTCATCAGGTCGCTGGAATCGGGCTGCGGGAAGCGCTGGCTCAGGTTCTCGATCTCGAGGAATCCCTTGCTCATGTTTGGTCTCCTTTGGGGCTGCGCCGACTCAGTCGGCGTAGCGCACGAATTTGGTGGCCTGGGCGAGGGAGGCATCCAGCAGGAAGCCGACGATGCCGATCATGATGATCGCGAAGATCACGCTGGCGAGATCGAGGTTGTTCCACTCGTTCCAGATGTAGTAGCCGATGCCGGTGCCGCCCACGAGCATCTCGGCGGCGACGATGACCAGCCAGGCGATGCCGATGGAGATGCGCATGCCGGTGAGGATGGTCGGGGCCGCGGCGGGCAGGATCACGGTGAACGCGGTGCGCAGGTTCGACAGTTGGTGGGTCTTGGCTACGTTCAGCCAGTCATTGCGCACCGAGGCCACGCCGTAGGCGGTGTTCACCAGCATCGGCCAGATCGAGCAGATGAAGATCACGAAGATCGCCGACATGTTCGAGTCGCGGATCACGAACAGGGCGAGCGGCATCCAGGCCAGGGGCGAGATCGGCTTGAGGATCTGGATGTACGGATCGAACGCCTTGTTCAGCAGCGGCGACATGCCAATCACGAAGCCGAGCGGGATGGCGATCAGCGCGGCCAGGGCAAAGCCCAGCAGGACCCGGTAGATCGAGTAGGCCAGCTGGATGCCGATCCCCTTGTCGTTCGGGCCCGCGTCGTAGAACGGGTTGCTCAGTTCGCCGAAGGCGTGGCTGAACACCTGGGTGGGGGCCGGGATGCCGCTGCTGGAACTGCGATCGGCCCCGCCCCCCATCAGCTGTTCGTACTCGCTCAACTCGCCCTGCTGGGGTGCGATGACCTCCGGGGCGGTGGCCAGCTGCCACACGCCCAGGAAGACCACGAGCATCACCAGCGAGAGGACGGTCGCCCGGAAGTTGAGATTGCTCAACATGGCTTAGCTCCTGCGGATGTCGAAGCTGTCGAGATAGCCTTCCGGGTCGGTGTAGTCGAACACCTTGCCCATGATCTCGAAGTTCTTGTAGGTGTCACTGGGCGCTTCGTAGCCCAGCTCGGTCATCACTTCGGCGCATTCGCTGGCGAGGAAGACGTCTTCCGCGAGGCGGTTGTAGTCGAAGTCGCGGTCCACATAGCCCCAGCGCTTCATCTGGGTGAGGATCCAGGTGGCCATCGAGTGCCAGGGGAAGGGGTCGAAGTCGATCCGGTGCGGGTCGTTCTTGACCTCGCCCAGCCCGTCCGCGTAACGCCCGGTCAGCACCTGCTCGACCACCGATTGCGGCTGGTTGAGATAGGCACGCGGGGAGATGGCCTCGGCGATCTCGGCGCGGTTGTTGATATCCGAGCTGTACTGGGTGGCCTCGATCAACGCGCGGAACAGGGCACCGAAGGTGTTCGGATGCTCGTCGGCGAAGGCGGCCGAGCAGGCGAAGGCGCAGCACGGGTGGCCGTCCCAGATCTCCTTGGTCAGCATGTGAATGAACCCGATGCCGTCCCAGACCGCGCGCTGGTTGAAGGGGTCGGGGGCCAGGTAGCCGTCGACGTTCTCGGCACGCAGGTTGGCGACCATCTCCGGCGGCGGGACGACGCGGATACTGATGTCGCGATCGGGATCCAGCCCGTGTTCCGCGACGTAGTAACGCAGCAGGAAGTTGTGCATGGAGTACTCGAAGGGCACGGCGAAGGTGAAGCCCTTCCAGTCCTTGGGATCGCGCTTGTCCTTGTGCTTGTTGTGCAGGGTGATCGCCTGGCCGTTGATGTTCTCCACCGCCGGCATGATGTAGTGCTCGCGCGAGGAGCCGGAGCCCAGGGTCATCGACAGCGGCATCGGCGAGAGCATGTGCGAGGCGTCGTACTCACCGGACAGCGACATGTCGCGGGCCACCGCCCAGCCGGCGGTCTTGATCACGTCGACATCCAGGCCGTGGCGCTCGTAGAAGCCCATGGGGTGGGCCATGATGATCGGCGTGGCGCAGGTGATCGGGACGAAGCCGACGCGCAGCTTGGTCTTTTCCAGAGGCCCGCCGTCCTTGATTGCGGCCTTGACCTTGTCCAACGGCAGGATGGAGCCCAGGGCCGCGGCCACCGTGCCGCCCCCGATCATCTGCAGGAAGCGGCGGCGGTTGATCTCGTTGTGGCCGAACATGCCGCGCACGATGGCGCTCTCCACCGCGCGATCGACCATGGCCTCGTCGCTCAGGTCCTCGCCGGTGGCGTGGGCATCGGCCTGTACGGGCTCATGGGTGGCGCGTCGTTCCAGTTTCTCTTCCAGGTCCGGGGACGCGGTGTCGAAGCAGCTGCAGCTGCCGGGACCGGTGTGCCCGTGGCGGCAGCTGGAGCCGTGGCGCAGGTCGGCGTTGGCGTCGAAGGGATCGTGAAGACTCTTGGTCGGCATGGTCGGCTCTCCTCGTGGGTCGAATCGATGCGGGCATCGTTGCCGCGCATGTCGAGGGTCATTGCAGGTGCCATGCCAAGCGTGGGGAATGGGCCGCCAGGGCGGCGCGCGAGTGCCGGGAGATCGGACCATTGGTCGACATTGTCGACGAAGGGGACAAAAGGTCCGCTGGTGTCTGAGCGGTGGGCCTAAGTGGTTTCTATGCCGAGCTTTTTCAGGCGATAGCGCAATTGCCGCGGGGTCAGGCCCAGGTCCATCGCGGCGCGGGTCTTGTTGCCCCCGGTTTGCTCGATCGCGCGCTTCAGGCGCTCCGCCTCGGTGGCCTGCACGCGCTGATACGGCCGCACCGCGCTGGTGCAGGACGCGCCGGAAGAGGGCAGGGTTCGGGGCTCGTTGTGCCGCGATGGTGCCGGTGCATGCTCGTCGCGGAGGCCGTGCCGCTCGGCCTCGAACGGGCTGATGCGGGATTCCTCGTGCAGGATCTCGTCGATCAGCGGCGTGCCGATGCGGCCATCGGTGGACAGCAGTACCGCGCGCTCCAGCACGTTCTCCAGCTGGCGGATGTTGCCGGGCCAGTCGAAGGCCTCCAGGCGTTCCAACACGCCCTCGTCGACGACCACGTTCCAGCCGTGGAGGTGGGTGTAGCGGTCGAGGAAGTGGCGGGTGAGCAGGCGGATGTCGCTGGCGCGGTCGCGCAGGGCCGGCATGTGCAGCGGGATCACGTTCAGGCGGTAGAACAGGTCGAGCCGGAAGTTCCCGGCATTCACCGCGGCCTGCAGGTTCTGGTGGGTCGCGGCGATGATGCGTACGTCCACCGGGAGGTCGCGGTTGCCGCCAATGGGCTGGACCACCCGCTCCTGCAGCACGCGCAGGATCTTCGACTGCAACGCCTCCGGCATGTCGCCGATCTCGTCCAGGAACAGCGTGCCGCCGTCGGCCAGGGCGATCTTCCCGGTCTTGGCGCTGGAAGCACCGGTGAAGGCCCCCTTTTCGTGCCCGAACAGTTCGGATTCCAGCAGGTCCGCCGGGATGGCGGCGCAGTTGATGGAGATGAACGGCTTCGCGTTGCGCTGGCTGATCCGGTGGATCATGCGCGCGATCTTTTCCTTGCCGGTGCCGGAGGCCCCGGTCACGAGCACCGTGGCCTGGGTGTACGCGATGCGGTGGACCTGCTTGAGGACGTGCCGCAGGGCCGGGCTCTCGCCGAGGATGCCGTACTGCCCGCCCTGGGTATCCAGGGCGCTCTTCAGATAGCGATTCTCCGAGACCAGTTCGGCGGTGCGTTCGGCGATCAGCTGATGGATGCGCAGGACCTGGCCGATCATGCTGGCGACGACGCGCAGCAGGTTCAGATCGTCCTGGAACTGGCGCGAGCGGCGGCGCAGCCGGTGGACGCCCAGCACGCCGATGGCGTGCTCGTCCTGGACGATGGGCACGGCGATGTAGGCGACGGTCTCCTGCGGCAGGGTGGAACGGTCAATGGCGCGCGCGAGGTATTCGGGCTCGTTGTCGATGTCCTGGATCAGGGCGATCTGGCCGGTCTTCATGACGCGCCCGGTGACACCCTCGCCGAGGCTGTAGCTGCCGCGGTCGCGCTCGGCATCGGTCAGGCCGTAGGCGTGGCGGATACGCAGCTGGCCACTGTTCGGATCCGGCAACAGGACCCGGCCGCGGTTGAGTCCCAGTAGCTGGGACATCATCCCGAGGATGCGGTAGATCGCGGCATCCGGGTCGCCGGAGCGGCCCATCAGCTTGGCAACCTCCAGCAGCAGGGTGATCTCCTGCTCTCGGGTGGCCAGGTCGGGTGCCGCCGAATCGGGTACGGGTTGCGATGCCATGCGAGGGCTCATGCAGAAAGCCTGCCAGCGCCGAAACGACGTTCTGAAGGGCGTTCGGGCGTATCTGGCTGGGTCGGGACGAGGCGGTTGCCTCGAGGTGGGGCAGGGCCTTGCACTGTTGGGTTGCGCTTGCCCGTATTGTGTGCGCACAAAAGGCCCGGCCAGAAACGGCCGGGCCTGGACATGGACTGGAGGGATCAGCCCTCCGCGTGATAGCTGCTGCGCTTGATCAGGCGCACGCAGATGGCGTCGAGCATATAGCCGATGATGCCGATGACCAGCACGAAGGCGGCCAGTTTGTCGTACTCCAGGGTGTCGCGGGCATCGTTGATGGCGTAGCCCAGCCCCGAGGTGACGCCCAGGTACTCGGCCGGCACCAGCACGATCCAGGCCACACCCACCGCCAGGCGAATCCCGGCGAACACATCCTGGGCGATCGCGGGCATCACGATGTAGCGCAGGGTGTGGTACGGATTGGCGCCCAGGTTGTTGCCCACCTTGAGCCACATCGGATCGATCCGTTGCACCCCGTGCGCCGTGGCGTAGGTAATGGGCCAGACGGCCGCGATGGCAATCAGGAAGATGATGGCCGCATCCCAGGTGGCGAAGGCCAGTACCGCGACCGGCATCCAGGCCAGCGGCGAGATCATCCGCAGGAACTGGAACGGCACGTGGGTGACCTGCTTCAGCGTCAGGAAGTAGCCGATCATGACGCCCAGTGGCACGCCGATGGCAATGGCGTAGGCCAGGCCCCAGCCCACGCGGTACAGGCTGGACTCGATCGGCGACCACACGGCCCCGGAGCTGACGATGTCCCAGAAGGCCGCCAGCGTGGGCCCCGGAGCGAAGCTCGCGAAGGCCATCGTGTCCTCGTTGTTGCCGATGGCCCAGCCGCCCCAGTACCACAGGGCGAACAGGCCGGCGATGCCCAGCGCCGGGTACTGCAGCGCCCGGCGCGCTTGGTCCGCGAACCGCAGCAGCGGCATGAGCCGCTCCACGGTCGCGGTGTCGACGGAGAGTGTGGCTTCGCGGTTCATAGGACCACCACCTCCTCGCGGGCATAGGGCGAATCCATGTCCACGCCCGGGGCGCCCTGCCAGGCGGTGTGTTTTTCCATCGCCTTGCGCACGAAGTCGTAGTTCACCAGGTCGTCACTCACGAACTCCGGGTCCAGGCCTTCGAGGAAGGTGGTGTCGCCGCCGACCAGCGTCTCGTTCATCGCTCCGACCAGCATCTTGGTGGCCGACGGGTAGGGCCAGGGCGAGAAGTCGATGCGGCCGTTCTCCCATTCGGGGTGACGGATCGCGCCGCTGTCGGCGTAGGTGCTGTCGTCGTGGTAGTTCGTCATCGCGCGTTCCACCACGTTGGCGGGCATCGGGAGATACCCCTTGCCATCGCGCGAGAGCATGGTGGCGACACTCTTCTTGTCTTCCTGGATCGTGCCCTGGGCGCGGACCACGGCGTTCATCACCTTCTGGGTCCACTCCGGCTCGCGGTCGGTCAGGCGCTCGTTCATGCACACCACGCAACAGGGGTGGTTCTTCCAGATGTCGCCGGTAAAGCGCAGCACGTTGCCGCGCGCCAGCAGCTCGCCGGCCGCGTTGAACGGCTCGGCCACGATGTAGGCATCAATGGAGCGCGCGGCCAGCGCCGGGGGCATGTCCGGCGGCGGCATGATCATCAGGTTGACCTCGTGCGCCTCCAGGGCCGAACCCTGGTCGCGGATCACCGGGGTCAGGCCGGCGTCGCGCAGGGCCATCTGCATGACCACGTTGTGCATGGAGTACCAATAGGGCACGGCCACGCTCTTGCCGCCGAGATCGGCGAAGGTCTGTACATCCACATGGCGGCCGGTCACTACGGCCGAGCCGTTGGTGTGGGCCCAGGACATGATCTTCACCGGGAAGTCATTCTGGTAGCGCATCCACAGCGGGATCGGCTTGAGCAGGTGCACGAGGTTGAAGCGGTTGGCGGCGAAGGACTCGATCAGCGGCGACCAGCCGCGAATCAGGGTCGGGTCGGCGACCTCCAGCCCTTCGTCCTCGAAATAGCCCTCGGAGTGGGCGACCAGCAGGGCGGCCGCGTCGGTGATCGGGATGTAGCCGATGCGCACGACGCCGTCGAAGTCGCTGACGACGCCTTCGGGCTCCTCGAGGCTTCCGGGTTCGGCCCCGAACAATGAACCGGGCAGGGCAAGCCCGCTCCCGGCCAGGCCGCCGACGGCGGCGGTACGCAGGAAGTTGCGACGGGAGAAGCTGCGATCCAGCAGCCGGTCCAGTTCGCTGTCGATGTCGTGGTGGTTGTCGCAGTTGCACATGGTGGCGGTTCCTCGCTCGGGTTCGGGGTAGTGGTGGAGGTGGATCATGCGGCGCGTACGCGCGCCCGGGATTCGGATGAAGAAGACTCGTCTTGTTCGCTTTCGGTATCCGGCGTCGGGGCTTCGGCCTCCGCTGAACCCTTGTCAGTGGCCGGGGTGCGGGTGGCGCCGAAGTAGCCCATCAGTTCGGCCTTGCGGTCGACGAAGGCCTGGCTGTTGCGATCGCGCGGGTGGGCAATGTCGATCGGCAGTTCGGCGGTGATGGTCCCCGGGTTGGAGCCCATGACCAGCACGCGGTCGGCCATGGCGACGGCCTCTTCGATGTCGTGGGTGACGAACACCACCGAGATCCCGCGTTCCCGGGCCAGGCGGGTGACTTCGTCCTGCAGCGCGACGCGGGTAAAGGCGTCCAGGGCCGAGAACGGTTCGTCGAGCAGGAGCAGCTCGGGGTCGGTGGCCAGGCTGCGGGCCAGGGCGACGCGCTGTTGCTGGCCGCCGGAGAGCGACTGCACGTTGACCTCGGCCTTCTCGCTCAGACCCACGGTCTCCAGCAGCTGGTCGATGCGTTCGCGCATGTCGGTCTTGCGGCCCTGGAAGATCAGGCCCAGCGAGGCGTTCTTGCGCACTGTCATCCAGGGGTAGAGCGAGGGCTTCTGGAACATCATGTTCCAGCGCGGGCTCGGCTTGATGACCTGGTGGCCGTTGATTCGCACGCAGCCTTCGCTGGGCAGCAGCAGGCCCGCGAGCATGTGCAGCAGGGTGGACTTGCCGCAGCCACTCTGGCCGATCAGGGCGACGGTCTCGCCCGGTGCGACGGTGACCTGGATGTCCTTGAGCGTGGGGGCTTCCTGCCCGGGATAGTGGTGGGTGATGTAGTCGATGGAGATGGCGGCGCCCATGGCGTTTCCCTCTTGACCTTCGTTCATGAGCCGCCGGATGGATCGGATCGGCGGCGCGTTCAAGGGGGTTCCTTACAAGGGGCGTGCCAAACCCGTCGTGTTGCCCGGGAATTTCGTCTGGACCGGGGGCGAAACGGCGCGCTGGTGCGCAATACAGGGAGCGGCGAACGAGGCATCGCAGAAGCGGGGGGGATCCGGCGTGGGGGGCGAGAAGTGGACAATCCGGACAATGCGGACCAGTTCGAGTGGACAAAGCGGACGGATTGTCCGACGGGGGGATGGGTTGGATTCGGGTGGCCCAGCTGGAAATGGCTTTGTGGTGCGGTCCGCACGGTTTTGGCACGGCTTCTGCACCGGGATGGACGACCCGGTCGAATGCCGGGGATCCACGAATCCCAACTATCAGGAGCACCACCATGTCTGCAGCCGAAGCCACCACCTCCCTGTCCATCAACGCCCTGGAGCCGATCGACCAGGACGGCCTCAATAACCTCGCCGCCAAGGGCAAGGCCAACCCCGAGAGCGTCGTGACGCTTAAGGCCACCACGGTCTGCGAGGGCAAGTTCCGCAACCTGACCTTCGTGCGCGACCTCGAGGCCCACGTGATCGACGAGCCGCCGCATCTGCTGGGCGACGACACCGCGCCGAACCCCTCCGAGGCCGCTTTGGCCAGCCTCGGCGCCTGTCTGTCGGTCGGCATGCATGCCAACGCCATCGACCGTGGCATCACGCTGACCAAGCTCGAGTTGACCCTGGAGGGCGATATCAACGTGACCGCCGTATGGGGCGTCGGGGATACCGATGTGAACAAGCACCTCGGCTTCTCCGATATCCGCGTCAAGGCGAATCTGGAAGGGGATGCCAGCGAGGAACAGCTGAAGGAGCTGGTCGCCCATGCCGACTTCTGGTCGCCGGTGGCCAACACCATGCGCAACCCGGTCAAGCTCAGCGTCGAACTGGCCTGATTCCGGTCCTTCTGCCCAACGGGAGTAAACCCCAATGCTTGAAACCCGCACTCACGACGTGACGGGGGTGTCGCCGGCCGCAGGGCCGGCGGATGCCGATGCCGCGCTGCAGGCGCTGGTGGAGCGCGATCTGGCTCCGCTGACCGCCCGTATCGACCGCGAAGGCCTGTACCCCGAAGACTTCCTGCGCGAGGCCGGTCGCCTCGGCGCCTTCAACCGCCACCTGGCCAGCCAGAACGCCAGCGGCACCACGGATATTGCCAGTGCCATCCGCGCGACCGAGGTGATCTCGGCCGAGTGCATGACCACCGGCTTTGTTGCCTGGTGCCAGAACGCCTGTGCCTGGTACGTGGAGAACAGTGCCTCGGACACCCTGAAGCGCGAGGCCCTGCCGAGGCTGGCGAATGCCGAGGCACTGGGTGCCACCGCGCTGTCCAATCCGATGAAGTGGTTTGCCAACATCGAGGACCTCAAGCTCTCCGCCGAACGTGTCGACGGGGGCTATGTGGTCTCCGGTGCGCTGCCCTGGGTATCCAACCTGGGCGAGGACCACTACTTCGGGGCGATTTTCCGCACCACCGGCACGAACCCGCGGCCGGTGATGGCACTGATCAACTGCTCTGACCCCGGGTTCAGCCTGACGGCCTGCCCCGAGTTCACCGCGCTGGAGGGTTCGCGCACTTTCGGCTGCCATTTCGATCGCGTGTTCGTGCCCGATGAGCACGTGCTGGCCGACGCCCTGCCCGAGTACATCCGCCGGATCCGACCGGGGTTCGTGCTGCTGCAGATGGGCATGGGTCTGGGGCTGATCGATGGTTGCATCCAGACCATGCGCGAGGCCAACGAGACGCTGGCCCATGTGAATGGCTATCTGGATGACCAGGTGGGCGAGCTGGAAGAGGCACTGGAGGATGGTCGTTCGGCCTGTTATGCCTTGTCGGAGACCCCCTTTGATGAATCCGAGCGCTTCTTTGCCGATGTCCTGCAGATGCGCCTGACCGGTTCCGAGTTGTCGCTGCGTGCGTCGCAGTCGGCATTGCTGCATGCCGGGGCCCGGGGGTATCTGGCGAATGCCGCCGCCCAGCGCAAGCTGCGCGAGTCGTACTTCGTGGCCATCGTGACCCCGGCGATCAAGCACCTGCGCAAGGAGCTGGCGCGGATCCACGCGCACTAGTCCACCACCCACGGTCGGGGCCTACCGGGGCCCCGCACCGAACGAAGGAATCGTCATGCTGGAAACCATTACACGACTGGATCCCGAGACCGCGGTCGCGACCCTGAAGGAGGCGATTGACGCCCAGGGCCTCAAGCTGGTCTCCCACATCAACGGCCAGGCCAATGCCGCGAAGATCGGGGTCGAGGTCCCGACCGACCAGATCCTGGAGGTTTTTCATCCGAGCTATGCGGTGCGTGTCTGGGAGGCCTGCAAGCCAGCCGGCATCGACATCCCCCTGCGAATCCACGTCTCCGGCGATGGCGAGATGCTGCGCGTCAGCGCGCGCTCGGCGCGGGACGTGTTCGCGCCGTGGGCCAACCCCGATCTGGACGCCATCGGATCCGAGCTGGACCCGAAGCTGAAGGCCATTCTCGATGCCGTGGAGGCCGCGTGATGAGCACCGAAACCGACGAGTTCAAGCGCTATATCTGCAAGGTCTGCGGGTATATCTACGACGAGGCCAAGGGCGACCCGGATTCCGGTCTGGCCCCGGGGACCCGCTTCGAGGACATCCCCGACGACTGGTATTGCCCCGACTGTAATGTGACCAAGGCGGATTTCACCGCCCTGGAACCGCGCGCCGAGACCGCGGACGCCGGTGCCGCCGCGATGGCCTGGAGTGCCGGCGCCGGCGCGGCCGATCCGGACGCGGTGGTGATCGTCGGCGGCGGCATGGCGGGCTGGGCCCTGGCCGAGGCCCTGCGCGAGCGGGATCCGCGGCGCCCGATCCGTCTGCTGACCGCCGATTCCGGTGATTACTACACCAAGCCGCGGATCTCCAATGCCTTTGCCCGGGGCGTCGCGGTCGCGGATCTGGTCGAGGAGACTGGCGTGGCGCGGGCGGCCCGGCTCGGTATTGACCTGATGCCGTTTGTCCGTGTGCTGGATGTCCAGCGGGCGCAGCAAAGAGTCATCACTGCCCGTGGGGGCGTGCCGTACGGCCAGCTGGTGCTGGCCACCGGGGCGCGTCCGCGGCAAATGGCGTTCCCGGGTGGGGCCGGGGCGCCGCTGTCCGTGAACACGCTGGAAGACTACCGCGCGCTGCGCGCGGCCCTCGAGGCGCGGGAAGAGTCACCGACCCATACCCGTGTGGCCATCATAGGCGCCGGCCTGGTGGGCTGCGAGCTGGCCGACGACCTGGCGACGGGTGGCCATCCGGTGGCATTGATCGAATGCGCGTCACGGCCGCTGCCGAATCTGCTGCCCGAGTCGCTGAGCGACGATCTGGAGAAAGCGCTGGCCGACCACGGTGTGCAGTGGCATACCGGGGCCACGGTCGAGCGCGTCGAACCGGTTGCCGAGGGTACGGCGCGAGTCGCGCTCGCCGATGGCGAGGCGGTGGAGGCCGAAGTGGTCATCAGCGCGCTGGGGCTTGTGCCCAACCGCGAACTGGCCGAGCGTATCGGGCTCGCCTGTCACCAGGGGATCGAGGTGGACGCGCTGCTACGCACGACCGACCCGGCGATCTTTGCCCTGGGCGATGGCTGCGAGTTCGAGGGGCAGCTGCGGCCCTATGTGGAGACGCTGCGCGGGCAGGCGGCGGCGCTGGCGCGAACCCTGGCGGGCGAGGCGACGGTGTACCGGCCGGATGCCGGTGTCGTGCAGGTCAAGACGGGCAGCCTGCCGTTGAACATCTGCCCGCCGCAAATGGGCGGCGGCGAATGGCTCGAGATCGTGGTCGATGCCGAGGGGCGCCACCTGGAGTATCACGTGAACGGGCGGCTCGCCGGGTTTGCCCTGTCCGGTCGCCATGCACGGCGGGCGCGCGAACTGGAGACGCGTCTGGGCGAGCCGGCGGCGGATACCCGGACCCGGCTGGCTTCCTGAGTCGGGTGGCCCGGCAGGTGTCGGGCCACCGGATCTTTGCGATGCGGGTCGCGCAGAGTGGGTTGGTGGATGCGGGTTATATGACCCCGTCGAGGCGCAAGTAGCCAATCAGGAACAGCACCGCCAGGACGCCGGCCAGCACGTAGAGCCAGTTGGACAGCGTGGGGTTGTCGGGGCGGCTGAAGAAGGCCGCCCACAGCGCCAGCAGGATCAGGACAAAAAAGAAAAAGAGGAAGCGCATGCGTCAGGCTCCTTCCGGGACCGCGTAGGGCAGATCCACGACGTCGGCCTTCGCACCGTCCGGCGCGCCCCAGCGCAACCCGCCCTCGGCGGCATTGACCTGCACCACCGCGAGGGCGGAGTAGAGGCCGTCGGGATGCAGCTCGGCCGCCACGATCTCGCCGTCGGACTGTTCGGGATTGCCGTCCGCGCGAAAGACCGGGGACCCGGGCTGGGGGGGCGTCTGGGCATGGATGGCCAGACGGAACATGCGCCGTTTGAGCTTGCCCAGATAGTGCATGCGGGCGACGACCTCCTGACCGGGATAGCAGCCCTTCTCGAAGCTGATCGCACCCAGGGCATGCAGGTTCAGCATCTGCGGCACGAACATCTCGGTGGTTTCCTCCACCACGGTGGGGACGCCGGCGAGGATGTCCAGCAGGGCCCAGTCGCGCGGGCCCACCGGGGCCGCATGGACGTTGAGGCTGTCCCAGGCCTTGCGCATGGCATCGATCTCGCCAAACAGCTCGAAACGCGGGTGCAGCCCGGGTACCCGGACTACGGTCACGCCGGCCTTCTCGACCACCTCTTCGGGCGCGGCGGGGCAGATGCCCAGGGCGCTTTGCAGCTCCTTTTCGGCGTCCGGCCCGGAAAAGCCGAAATGGATGCGGGAGTCGCCGGCCTGCTCGATGATCACGTTCGCCCGCAGCACGAACATCTGCAGGCGTTTGGCCACGGGCTCGATCCGGTCGGCGGGCATCTCCAGGAGGTAGCCGTCGCGGGTCGGCAGTACGCGGAACACGGCGTAGGCGCGGCCCTTGGGACTGGAGTAGCTGGAGAGCTGGCTGTGCTGCGCATCGACGGCGTGAATGTCGTTGCCGAACTGGCCCTGCAGGAAGTCGCTGGCGTCGTCGCCGCGAACCTCCAGCAGGCCTCGATGGGAGAGGTCGCAGATCACCTCGCCGTTGACGGCCATGCGGCGTTCACGTTCCGGGTTGCCGTAGTGCAGGAGGTCGTCCTCCTCGAACTCGGCGCCGGCATCGATCAAGTGGTTTTTCCAGTCTTCGCGCATCGAGGATCTCCAGTGGACTGCTGCCCATGCCATCGCCGGGCGTACCGCGCGGGAGGCGGCGATACGGGGTCACGACGGCAGCATGGAGTGGTAAGCTGATTCGGTGGATCGATGGTAGACGAACCCCACGCGGGGTGTCAGCCTGACGGTCCTTTTCTTCCGGCTATTAGGGGTTGGCATGACTCGGCAGGGACGTCCCGTCTTTCTGGATTTGAGCAAGATCCGACTGCCGCTGAATGCCGTGGTCTCCATTCTGCACCGGATCACCGGTGTCTTCCTGATTCTGTCGATTCCCGTGCTGCTTTGGCTGCTGGACCGTTCGCTGGCCAGCCCCGAGGGCTTTGCCCACGTCGTGGCGATTATCCATCACCCGATCGGCCTGGCGGCGCTGGCACTGGGGCTTTGGTGGCTGCTGCATCACCTGTTTGCCGGGATTCGCTACCTGCTGATGGAATTCGGCATTGGCGAGGATCGCGCGGGCTCGCTGCGCACGGCGCGCGATGCCCTGTACGCAGGCATCCTCGGCACCGTTCTGGTGTGGCTGGGGCTGGTGCTGTGAGGCTCCTGAGCGGACAGCGCGCCTGGCTGCTGCAACGCATCACGGCGGTGTACGTGGGCGTGTACGTGATCCTGGCCCTCGGATTCTTCGTGCTGGCCGCGCCGGCGGATCATGCCGCATGGCTGGGTATGGTCGGGCACCCGGTGATTGGGTTGCTGACGGCGGTGTTCGTGCTGCTGATGCTGCTGCATGCGTGGATCGGGCTGCGCGACGTGGTGATGGACTACGTGCATGCGCCCGGCACGCGGCTCCTGGTGTTCGTGCTGGCCGCCGGCGGGTTGCTCCTGACGGGGCTGTGGGCATTTTTCATTCTGATTCGGGCGGGACTGGCATGAAGGGACTGGCATGAACGTGGCGCGACGCAAGTTCGACGCCCTGATCATCGGGGCGGGCGGGGCCGGGCTGCGCGCGGCGTTGGAGCTGTCCAATGGCGATGCCAAGGTCGCGGTGGTCTCCAAGGTGTTTCCCACGCGCTCGCACACGGTGGCGGCGCAGGGCGGGGTGAACGCCGCGCTGGCCAACGTCCTGCCGGACTCCTGGCACTGGCACATGTTCGACACGGTGAAGGGCTCGGACTATCTGGGCGACCAGGACGCGATCGAATACATGTGTCGTGCCGCACCCAAGGTGGTCTACGAGCTGGACCACTTCGGCGTGCCGTTCTCGCGCCTGGACAACGGCACCATCTACCAGCGCGCCTTTGGCGGGCAGAGCCAGAACTTCGGTCAGGACCAGGCGGCGCGCACCTGCGCCGCGGCGGACCGCACCGGGCACGCGATCCTGCACTCGCTGTACCAGCAGAACCTGCGCGCGCGCACGCACTTCTTCGACGAGTACTTCGCGGTGGACCTGCTGCGCGACGCGCAGGGCTGCGTGCTGGGCGTGCTGGCGTTCGAGATCCTGACCGGCGAGCCGATCGTGATCGAGGCCAAGACCACCCTGATCGCGACCGGCGGGGCGGGACAGCTGTTCCGCACCACGACCAACGCGCTGATCAACACCGGTGATGGCATGGCGATGGCCCTGCGCGCCGGGGTGCCGCTGGAGGACATGGAGTTCGTCCAGTTCCACCCGACCGGGATCGCCGGGCGCGGGATGCTGATTACCGAGGGCGCGCGCGGCGAGGGCGGGTTCCTGATCAATTCCGAGGGCGAGCGCTTCATGGAGCGCTACGCCCCGCGGGCGAAGGACCTGGCCTCGCGCGACGTGGTGAGCCGCTCCATTGCCACCGAGGTGCGCGAGGGACGCGGCTGCGGGCGCAATGCGGATCATGTATTGCTGGACCTGCGCCATCTGGGGGCCGATACGATCATGCAGCGCCTGCCGGGGATCCGCGAGACGAGCATGACCTTTCTCGGGGTCGATCCGATCGAGGCGCCGATCCCGATCTTCCCGACCTGTCACTACAGCATGGGCGGCATCCCGACCAATCGCTTCGGGCAGGTGGTGGCGCCGGAGAAGGATACGCCCGAGGACCCGGTCCCCGGGCTGTACGCGGCCGGCGAAACGGCCTGTGTCTCGGTACACGGGGCCAACCGCCTGGGCGGCAATTCGCTGCTCGACATCCTGGTGTTCGGCCGCGCGGCGGCCAACCATATCCTCGAGTACCTGGCCGAGAACCGTTACCACCGGCCGCTGGACGAGTCGGCCGTGGAACAGGCGATGGCGCGGCTCACGCGCTGGGATCGCAAGGACCCGGGCGATGGCTCCGCCGAGCAGGTCGAGCCGCTCAAGCGCGAGCTGCGCAAGGTGATGGAAGACCACTGCTCGGTATTCCGCACCGACGAGGTGATGCGCGAGGGCGTGGAGAAGGTCCGTGCGTTGCGCGAGCGCCTGAACCATGCGGTGATCGCGGATCACTCCAGCACGTTCAATACCGCGCGGGTGGAGGCGATGGAGCTGGAGAACCTGATGGACTGCGCGATCGCGACCATCCGCTCCGCGCTGGGGCGCGAGGAGAGCCGCGGTGCCCACTCGCGGATCGATTTCCCCGAGCGCGACGATCAGCACTGGCTCAAGCACAGCCTGTACTCGCTGGCGGACGACAGCCTGGACTACAAGCCGGTGCGCACCCAGCCGAATACCGTGGCCTCGTTCCCGCCGAAGGAACGCGTCTATTGATGGGTCGACTCGACCGTAGGATGCGGATGAGCGAAGCGAATCGCATCATGTGGCGGATATTCCCACCGGCATCGGTGCGTTTCGCGATGCTCAACGCACCCTACGACACCGGTGCATCAATACAGGCCGTAGGATGCGGATGAGCGAAGCGAATCGCATCAGGGGGCATGGCAGCCCGCGCGTTCAACCATGGGCAACGCGCCCAATGGGAGACGAGCAATGAGCAACCCTGCCGAACCGGTACCCGAGGCGTGGCTGCACGAGCAGCTCGAGGTGCTGTTGACGGAGCTGGATGCCGCGCTCGCGGGCGCCGCCGACAGTGGCGCGACCGTAGAGCTGGACCAGCAGCGCACCGGACGGCTCTCGCGGATGGACGCGCTGCAAGGCCAGGCCATGGCCAAGGCGAGCCAGCAGCGGCGCGAGGCCCAGCGTGTTCGTGCCCGCCGGGCGCTGAAGCGGCTGGAGGAGGACGAGGGCGGACTGTGCATCGACTGCCTGGAGCCGATTGCGCGCTCGCGGCTGGAGATCGACCCGTCGGCCGAGCGATGCATTGCCTGTGCCGAGGCGCAGGAACAGGATTGATTGGGGCTTACCGCAGCGTGTGACAACGGTGGCCGCGGTCACCGACAGGAGATACCGATGGAGTTCTCGATCTACCGCTTCAACCCGGAGACGGACACGCTGCCGAAGATGCAGCGCTTCAGCCTGCCCGATGACCAGGTCGAGCCCGGGATGATGCTGCTGGATGCCCTGCTTCTGCTGAAGGAACAGGACGACTCCCTGGGCTTTCGCCGCTCCTGTCAGCACGGGGTGTGTGGCTCCGACGGCATGAACATCAACGGCACCAATGGCCTGGCCTGCATCACGCCGCTGGCGGATTTGGACTCACCCGTGACCCTGCGTCCGTTCCCGGGCATGCCGGTGATCCGCGACCTGATCGTGGACATGGACAACTTCTGGGAGCAATACCGCAAGGCCGAGCCCTGGCTGGTCAATGACAGCCCGGAACCCGAGGTGGAGCGCAAGCAAAGCCCCGAAGACCGCGAACAACTGGACGGGCTCTACGAGTGCATCCTGTGCGGCTGCTGCTCCGCTGCCTGCCCATCCTACTGGTGGAACCCGGACAAGTTCCTGGGGCCGGCGGCGCTTTTGCAGGCCGCGCGCTTCATCCACGACAGCCGCGACGAGGCCACCGAGCACCGTCTCGAACAGCTGGATGATGCCTGGAAGCTTTACCGCTGCCACACCATCATGAACTGCACCCAGGTGTGCCCGAAGGGCCTGAACCCGAGCCGCGCGATCAGCGACATCCGCCGCACCATGCTGAAGAAGTCGCTGTGATCGGCGCGACCCCCAACGGTTGTTCCACCCCGGTAGGAGCCTGCTTGCAGGCGAAGCCCCTGCCCGCGTCCTGCTTTGGCAGGGGCATTCGCCTGCAAGCAGGCTCCCACAGGGGGCCTGGACTGGTGTTTGGGTGATGGAACCCGATAACCGGACACGCTGGCGCTGCCGCCGCGGCATGCTGGAGAACGACTGGCTGCTCGGCCACTTTCTCGCGCAGGGATATGCGCAACTGGACCAGGAGGGTCGCGATGCCTTCGAGCGCCTGCTCGATTACCCCGACAACGTGCTGCTGGACGTGGTCATGGGTCGCCAGACCACGGTGGACGAGGGGATAGCCCGTCTTGTCCCGGCGATCCGCGCCGCCACTCAGGCTTCGGCTCCGGCCTGACCCGGTTCTTCCCCGGCTCGCGCTCGCGGGCCAGATCCTCCTGCTCCTGGCTGTGGCCGCCTATGTGCTGGTGTACAGCCCGTTGTGGACGCTGGCCCCGGTCTTCGGGCTGGCCATCGCCGGGTGGTGGTGGCAAGGGCGCTCGCAACCGCCGGCCTGGGACTGGCTGGGGCAGACGCCCGAGGGTGCAACCTGGCTGGCCACCGCCGAGGGCCTGCGCCAGGAGCAGGTGGACTGGGTGGAGGTGCTGCCCGATACACGGGTGTTGCGTCGGGTCGTCATCCTCGTCGTTCGGGTGCCCGCGACCGGCCGGGTATGGCGCCTGTGGCTGCACGCCGGGCGCATGCATCCGGAGGACCTGCGCCGTCTGCGCGTGCGGTTGCGCTGGTCGCCCGCGCGCGAGGTGGTGGATCCCGGCTGGCGGGTGCGGCTTCGCGCGGGGGTGGAGCGGGGCGTTGCTATACTGGCGAAAAGCCGAGTACCCGGAGGCCCGAACATGGCTGGACCCGACAATGCGCAGGTGATGGTGGACGTGTCACACCTGCTGAGCGACGAGCCCGATCACGTGTACAGCGAGGATGAGCTGGACGCGATCGAGGAACTCGATCCGGAGCTCGCGCTGCGCCTGGACCGAGCCCAGACCCATGCGCAACGCGAGGCGGCCGACGTGCCGGCCGATGGTCCTATCGACGAGGACGCGGTGCGCGCCGCGATCGAGGAGGCGCGGCGGATCATGATGCAGGACGGTGGCGATATCGAGTTCGTGGAGCTCGATGGTCGTACCGTGCGGGTCCGGCTCAAGGGAGCCTGTGTGGGCTGTCCGCGCTCCACGCTGGACCTCAAGAATGTGGTCGAGCGCCTGGTCCGGTCGCGTGCGCCCGGCGTGGCCAGCGTCGCCAACACCTTCTGAATCCGAGTTTTGGCAGTCAAGCCTGGCCGGCACCGAGCCGGCGCAGTAGCTGCCGGATGCGCCCCGGCCCGAATCCGTGCACCCGCTTGAAGGCCTTGCGAAAGGCCGCCTCCGAGGTATAGCCCACCGCGTCCATCACGCCCGCGACCGACTCCCGCCCGTCGCGTAGCTGGCGTTCCGCCAGGACCATCCGCCACTGGGTCAGGTAGTCGATGGGCGTCTGGCCGACCAGCGCATGAAAGCGCTCCGCGAAGCTGCTGCGCGACATGGCCGCCTCGCTGGCCAGCCCCTCCAGGGTCCAGGCCGCCTCCGGGTGGGCGTGCAGGGCATCCAGTGCCCGGCGGATGCGGTCGTCGGCCAGGGCGGCGATCAGCGATCCCTCCGAGTGTTCGCGTTGCGAGCAGATGTGATGGCGCACGGCCATCACGAACAGGGTGTCCGCCAGGCGGTCCAGCACCGGCCGGTAGCCGGAGGAGCGCTCCGCGAGTTCGATATTCATCAGGTCCGCCAGGTGTGACAGCCGGTCGCCGGATTCGCGGCGGCGGATGATGATGTGGTCGGGGAGTGCGGCCAGGATCGGGTTGCGGCGGCCGGAATCGAACTCGAAGTGGCCGCACAGGAGCTGTGTGACCGGGATATCCGGCGGATCCTCGCCTTCCACCAGCGTCAGGTGGTTGTCGCGGTCGGGTACGGTGTCGCGGCTGGCCATCAGATGCCAATCGTCATGCGGCAGCAGGAGAAGATCGCCGGCCTCCATCCAGACGGGGGCCATCGCCTCCATGTGCAGATAGCATCCGCCTTGCCCCACCAGGTGAAAGCTGGCATTCCCCGAGCCCGACGTGCTGAGCTGCCACTCCCCGCACAGGCGCGGGTTGGTGTCGATGCGGGCACGCAGGTTGTAGGCGGCCAGAACCGTCGACAGCACGTCTTCGTGGGGGCTGATGTCCATCGACCCTTCCTTTTGCCTTTTGGCCTTTCCTGTTGGTTCTTCACCTTAGACCTTAGGACGCCCGGTTGCCGGGCGTCACGGGCCTCTCCCCGTGGTCCCGGACGATCGGACATAAAAGCCGGCGGATCACCCCGCGTACGGTACGAGCCCGCGGTCTAGGCTTTGTACCCAGTAGAAGGGGAAAAGGAGATCAGGACGATGGCTGCGACTGGAACCTTGGCAGTGCGCTTGCAGGGTTGGCTGGACTGGACGCGAGGCGCGGACTTCCTGGCGCCTTTGCTGTTGCGGCTCTACCTCGCGCCGGTGTTCTGGATGGCGGGGACCAACAAGCTGGACGGCATCCTGCCGAAAGAGAACGTGGTGATGTGGTACGGCAACGCGGACTGGGGGCTGGGCATGCCCTTCCCCTATCTGATGGTGATGCTGTCGGCGTATGCCGAGGTGCTGGGTGCGATTGCGTTGTTGCTCGGTCTGGCGACGCGCTGGTTCTCGATCCCGCTGATGATCACGATGGTGGTGGCGGCCGTGACCGTGCATCTGGAACACGGGTGGCAACGGATCTCCGACCCGATGATGTGTCTGTTCAACTGTTCCGGGATCGAGGAGGCACAGATGCGCCTGGATCGCGCCAAGTCCATTTTGCAGGAGCACGGCAACTACAATTGGCTGACGGAAACCGGAAATTTCGCAATCGTGAACAACGGCATCGAGATGGCCGCGACCTTCTTCGTGATGCTTCTGGTCCTGTTCTTCTGGGGAGCGGGACGTTATGTCAGCATCGACTATTACATCCGTCGGAGGATGATGAGCAGGGGATAACTCCAAGAGCTGTTTCAGCAGCCATTACACAACGGGTCCAGCGGATCCATAATCGCAAGACGAGGAGTACGACCATGAAGAACGATCTGTTTTCCACCAAGACCCTGGCCGGTGCCGTCGGCACGGCGGCGATCGGCATGGCCATGGCCACCAGCCCGGTGTTTGCCTCGGCCGACCTGAACCACGGCTATCAGCAGGGCGGCCAGTCGCCGCTGATGCTGGCCGAGGGTAACTGTGGCGAAGGCACTTGTGGTGGCGCGAGCGATACCAAGGACAGTGAGGGCAGCTGCGGCGAAGGCACCTGTGGTGAATCGGACGGCGACGAGAAGGATTCCGAAGGCGCCTGTGGTGAGGGGACCTGTGGCGGCTAAAGTCGTCCACCCCACCAACCCGGCCCGCGTCAGCGGCGCCGGGCTCGGCTTGCGGCGGGCCCTGCTGGGTCCGCTGGCCGAGGCCCCGGAGGCGACGGAGCGCCTGGGGTTCTTCGAGGCGGCTCCGGAGAACTGGATGCACCTGGGCGGACGCCTGGGCCGTATCTTTCGCGAATACACCGAGGCCCAGCCCTTTGTCTGCCACGGGCTGTCTCTCGACATCGGCGGGCCACGGCCGCTGGACAAGGCCTTCCTGCAGGACCTGCGTGCCTTCCTGGATACCCACGGGATCGAGGACTACAGCGAGCACCTCTCCGCCTGTGGCGACGGCCAGGGGCATCTGTATGACCTGATGCCGATCCCGTTTACCGAGGAGGCGGTGCGCTACGTGGCCGATCGCGTGCGCCAGGTGCAGGACATCCTCGGGCGCCGGATGGCGCTGGAGAATGTGTCCTATTACACCCCGGTGGGGGCCGAACTGGACGAGATCACCTTCGTGCGGGCCGTGCTGGAGGAGGCCGACTGCGACCTCCTGCTCGACGTGAACAACATCGTCGTCAACAGCATCAATCACGGCTACGAGCCGACCGAATTCCTGGATGCAATGCCGCTGGAGCGAGTGCGGTACCTGCACATCGCCGGGCACGAGGAGGAGGCCCCGGATCTGCGGGTCGATACCCATGGCCAGCCGATCTGTTCCGATGTCTGGGCGCTGCTGGAGGCCACCTATGCGCGCATCGGGCCGGTGCCCACCCTCCTTGAGCGCGACTTCAACTTTCCGCCGCTGGAGGAACTGCTGGTGGAGACCGACCGGATTCGGGAGCTGCAGTTGCAGGCGCGCGCGGGCCAGGAAGAGCGGCTCCTGCATGCCTGAGGCGGATTTCCAGCAGGTACAGGAGGCCTTCGCGCGGCACTTGCGTGACCCGGAGCGCTATCCGCCCCCCGAGGGGATCGAGAGCCGGCGCCTGGCAATCTACCGGCGTCTGTTCTTCAACAACGTGGCCAACCTGCTGGCCAAAGGGTTCCCGGTCCTGCGGGGACTGCTGGAGGCGGCCGCCTGGGAACAGCTGGTGCGCGACTTCTATCGCGATCATGGCAGCGAAACGCCGTACTTTCCGCAGCTGGCGGCGGAGTTCGTGCGCTACCTGGCGGAGGAACGCCCGGCGCAGCCCGGCGATCTGCCCTTCCTGGCCGAGCTGGCCCACTACGAGCGGGTGGAGACCGAACTGGTCTATGCGGATGCCACGCCGCCTCCGGATGTCGAGCCGGATGGCGACCTGATGGTCCGGGTTCCGGTGTTTTCCGAGGCCGCGCGGCTGCTGGCTTACGAGTACCCGGTGCACCGGATCGGGGCCGACTTCCAGCCCGATCAACCGGGAGAGGTGCCGACCTACCTGCTGGCGTACCGCACCGGGGAGGAGCGGGTGCGGTTTGCCGAGCTGAACCCGCTCGGCGCCCGGCTGCTGTGGCGGGTGATCGAGACACCGGCGACCGGCGATGAACAGATCCGCCGGGTGGCCGGCGATTTCGGGCTGGAACTCTCGGACGAGCTGGTAACCAGTGGGCGCCAGTTGCTGCAGCACTACCGCGGGCTGGGCGCCATCGTGGGGACCCGGACTGACCGCGCATCCACCTGACGCGGAGAGACTGGACGCGCACGCCGCAGACCCGGACGTCCAGGCATGGGCAAAATCCAGGGCAACCGCTAGTTACTGAAACAGGCAGCAGCTGTCCCCCAGGCGCCACCGGATACGGGCGCAGTGGCCTCGGCACAGCGGCGCCATTGTCTCTTTGCAGAGCGTACTCTCGTGCCTCGACGACACACGCGACTCGGTGCTGGAGCGGATCCGGAACCTGCGGTGAGACCGGGCCTCAGTAACCCAGATCGAGGGCGGGTTCGTCGAGTGCTGCGGCCTGCTCGCGCAGGGTGAGGATGTGATCCTCCCAGAAGCGCGGCGTGTAGAAGATCGGGAAGCCGTCGACAAAGGCCGGGTCGTCGGCGCGCCGGGCCAGCCAGGCGGCGTGGCGCAGGATGCGCAGGGTGCGTAGCGGGGCGATCAGCCCGAGCTGGCGGCGATCCAGCGGTACGAAGGTCTCGTAGCCTTCCAGGAGAGCCTGCATCTGCCAGGCCATCTCGGGCGGTTCCCCGGACAGGAACATCCACAGGTCCTGCATGGCGGGGCCGGTACAGGCGTCGTCCAGGTCGACAAAGTGCGGGCCGTCGTCGGTCCACAGGATGTTGCCGGGGTGGGTGTCGCCGTGCAGTCGTAGCTGTGGAATCGGTCCGATTGTGTCGAGGTCCCGCTGGATCCGCCCCAGGAGGTCGGCGCTGAGATCGCGATACACGGATTCCAGCTCCAGGGGCAGAAAGCCGGAGGCGAGCACGGCCTGGCGCGCCTCCTCGCCACGCGGGACGGGATCGAGTACCGGTCGCTCGTGGAAGCGTGCGGCGCGTCCGACCTCGTGGATGCGCGCGATGAAGCGGCCGATGCGGACCAGGGTGTCGCGCTGCTCCAGATCCGGTGCGCGACCGCCGCAGCGCGGGTAGACGGCGAACATGAACCCGGCGTGATCGTGCAGGGTTTCGCCTTCAGGATCGGCCAGAGGGGCGACTACCGGGATCTCGCGGCTTGCAAGTTCCTGGCTGAAGCCGTGTTCCTCGCGGATGGCGGCGGGTGTCCAGCGTTGCGGACGATAGAACTTGGCGATGACCGGTGTGGTGTCCTCGATGCCGACCTGGTAGACGCGGTTCTCGTAGCTGTTCAGTGCCAGCAGGCGCCCGTCGCAGCGCAAACCGGTTGTTTCCACCGCGTCGAGGATGACACCGGGTTTCAGTTCGTCGTACGGATGTGCATGCATGCTTGCAGTGTACGGGTTTGCCGCGCATGGTTCCGGCAAATTGACCGCGAGGAGTCGCGATTGAATCGCTATTACTGGGGGTTGGTTGTTGCCCTGGTGGGTCTCGTCGCCGTCTGGCTGGTGGTTGCGATGGGCCCGGGTCTGGATCTGGAGACCCTGCAGGTCGCGCGCCTGCAGGTGGAGGACTGGCGGGTCGCGCACCCGTTCGTCACGGCCTGGGTGTTCTTCCTGTTGTATATGGTGGTGGCCGCCTTTTCGGTGCCGGGGATCGTGGTGATGACCCTGGCCGGCGGTGCCCTGTTTGGCGTGGTCTGGGGCACCGTGCTGTCGTCGCTGGCTTCGACGTTGGGGGCGACCCTGACCTTTGTGGTGGCGCGGGCGTTGGCGCGCGATGCTGTTCAGCGTCGTTACAAGAACCAACTTGGGCGCATCAATGCGGGCTTTGAGCGCGAGGGCGCGTTCTACCTGTTCGCGCTGCGGATGATTCCGGTGTTCCCGTTCCTGTTGGTCAACGCCGGGATGGGCCTGTTGCCGATCCGGATCTGGACGTATTTCTGGGTATCGCTCGTGGGGATGCTGCCGGCCACGGCGGTGTTCGCGAATGCCGGGACGCAGTTGGGGCGGCTTGATGGCATCGAGGGCATTCTCTCGCCGGTGCTGGTCCTGTCCCTGGTTGCCACGGGGCTTTTTCCGCTCCTGGCGAGGTGGCTGGTGAATGCCGTGCGCCGCAGGCGGGCTCGATTGGAGAACCCGGGCGCGGACTAACCCGCACGCAGTATCTGCCATCGCGTATATAATAGGGTTTACCGTTGGGAGGTGGCCGTGGAGCGCGCGCCGCCGGACACAATCTCGAAGTTCAACGAACGATCCCGTCACATATTGCGTACGCTGTCCGACTCGGGGCGCGAACGACACAAGGAGTTTTCCATGACATTGAATGTTCTGTTACGCCAGGGTCAGGCGGCATTCCTCGCGCTCGGCCTGATGGGCCTCGGCCTGGCCGCCCAGGCGGAACAAGAGCCGCTTGATCGGCCCATCGAGAAGGTGCTGGAGCCGATTCAGCTGACCGACCGGGTGCATTACTTTTACGGCTCGCTCGAGAACCGCACGCCGGCCAATCTCGGTTTCACCAACAACACCGGCTTCGTGGTAACCGACGAAGGCGTGGTGCTGATCGATTCGGGGCCGAGCTACCAGGTCGCCCAGCGCATGGAGAAGGCGATTGCCGGGGTGACCGACAAGCCGATCACGCACGTGATCTCGGTGGGCAGCCAGGATCACCGCTGGCTCGGCAACGGCTACTTCCACGAGCAGGGGGCGGAGCTGGTTGCGCTGCAGCGGACCGCGAGCACCCAGGCCGATCGCGGGGAGGGGCAGATCGCCTCGCTGGCCAACTCCGTGGGCGAAGAGGCGATGGACGGCACCCAGCCGGTTCCGGCACCGAACCCCATCGATGCCGATGAATACACGCTGACCGTCGGCGGTGTGGACTTCGAGCTGATCTATGCCGGGGATGCCCACTTCCCGGGCGACATCATGGTTCACCTTCCGGGCGAGGATGTCGTCTTTACCGGTGACATCGTCTACACCGAGCGCATGCTGGGCATCCATCCCTTCAGCAACCCGGTGGAGAAGCTGGAGGCCTTCCGCCACCTGGAATCCATCGATCCGGAGATCGTCGTGCCGGGGCATGGCCGCGCGACCGACATGGCCGAGGCACGCCAGGATACGGGTGATTACCTGGAGCTCCTGGTGCGCGAGGTGACGGCAGGCATCGAGGACTGGGAATCCCTTGGCGAGGTAGTCGATCGTCTGGCGGACCTGGAAGAGTTCAAGCACCTGCGCCACTACGATGACTGGCACCGCCCGAACGTGAACCGGACGTACCTGTTTATTGAAGGCAACATGTAGCCTCCGTAGTCCCGGCCGGCGGCCGGGAAAACTGCCGACGCCGCGACGCCTGTGATAGGCTTCGCGGCGTTGTCATTTGTGGCAGCCCCCACTCTTAACAAGCGACGTTCGACCCCGCGTATGGGTCGGCGAAGGAGCCTCGCAATGCCCGCAGTAACCCTCCCCGACGGCAGCCGCCGCGAGTTCGATCACCCGGTCACCGTGCTGGACGTGGCGAAGGACATTGGTCCGGGCCTCGCCAAGGCCACCCTGGCCGGCAAGGTGAACGGCCAGCTGGTGGACGCCCGCCACGAGATCGACGACGACGCCGAGCTGGCGATCGTCACCGACCGCGACCCGGAAGGGGTGGAGATCATCCGGCATTCGACCGCGCACCTGATGGCGCAGGCGGTCAAGCAGCTCTTTCCCGAAGCCCAGGTGACCATCGGCCCCACCATCGAGAACGGCTTCTACTACGACTTCGCCTACGACCGCGGCTTCACGCCGGAGGATCTGGAGAAGATCGAGAAGCGCATGAAGGAGCTGGCCAAGCAGGACCTGCCGGTCGAGCGCTCGCTGATGGATCGCGACGAGGCGGTGAAGTACTTCCGCGACATGGGTGAGGAATACAAGGCCGAGATCATCGCGTCGATCCCGCAGGGCGAGAACATCTCGCTGTACAAGCAGGGCGACTTTGTCGATCTCTGCCGCGGCCCGCATATCCCGTCTACCGGCAAGCTGAAGGCCTTCAAGCTGACCAAGGTGGCCGGCGCCTACTGGCGTGGCGACTCCAACAACGAGATGCTGACGCGCATCTATGGCACGGCCTGGCCGAACAAGGACCAGCTGAAGGAACATCTGGAACGGTTGAAGGAGGCCGAGCGCCGCGACCATCGCAAGATCGGCCAGGAGCTGGACCTGTTCTCGATCCAGGACGAGGCCGGCGGCGGCCTGGTGTTCTGGCACCCGAAGGGCGCGCGCATCCGCCGCGAGATCGAGAAGTACTGGTACGACATGCACGAGAAGGCCGGCTACGACTTCGTGGTCTCGCCGCATATCGCGAACCTGGAGCTGTGGAAGACCTCCGGCCACGCGGATTTCTATTCCGAATCCATGTACGAGCCGATGGAGGACGAGCACCAGTCCTTCCAGCTCAAGCCGATGAATTGCCCGTTCCACGTGCTGATGTACAAGGACCGGCTGCATTCCTACCGTGACCTGCCGCTGCGCTGGGCGGAGATGGGCACGGTGTACCGCCGCGAGATGTCCGGTGCGCTGCACGGACTGATGCGCGTGCGCGGGTTTACCCAGGACGATGCGCATATTTTCTGCCGCGAGGACCAGATCGAGGCCGAGGTGATGGGCGTGATCGATCTGACCCTCGAGGTCCTGCAGACCTTCGGCTTCGAGAAGTTCGACGTGAACCTCTCGACCAAGCCCGAGGATGCGGTCGGCTCCGACGAGATCTGGGAACATGCGACCGCCTCGCTGCGTTCGGCGATCGAGAAGAAGGGGCTGGAATACTCGGTGGATGAGGGCGGCGGGGCCTTCTATGGGCCGAAGATCGACATCAAGATCCACGATGCGATCGGCCGCGAATGGCAGTGCTCCACGGTGCAGCTGGACTTCAACCTGCCCGAACGTTTCGATATGGAATACGTCGCCGAGGACAACGAGCGTCGGCGCCCGATCATGATCCACCGCGCGCTGCTCGGATCGGTGGAGCGCTTCTTCGGCGTGCTGATCGAGCACTACGCCGGTCACTTCCCGACCTGGCTGGCCCCGGTGCAGGCCGAGGTGCTGACGATCACCGAGCGCCAGGACGACTACGCCCGCGAGGTCACGAAGACGCTGCGGGGCAAGGGCTTCCGGGTCGAGTCCGACTTGAGAAACGAGAAGATCGGCTTTAAGATTCGCGAGCACACGCTCAAGCGCGTGCCGTATCTGCTGGTCCTTGGCGACAAGGAAATGGAAAACGGGCAGGTCGCGGTACGGACGCGAAGCGGGGAAGACCTCGGGGTCATGAGCCTCGAGGCCTTCGGCGAGCGCCTCCGGGAGGAGGTCGGCAGTCGCCAACACTGAACCTTGAACTGGAGAGAAGGCTATTAGCGCAGCAAAAACGGTCCGCCTGAACGATCAGATCAACTGTCCGCAAATCCGGCTGATCGATGCCGAAGGCGAGAATCGCGGTGTCTGCAGCACTGCAGAGGCCCTGGAAATGGCCCAGGAAGCGGGTCTGGACCTGGTCGAGATCTCGCCGAATGCCGAGCCGCCCGTGGCCCGGATCATGGACTACGGCAAGTTCAAGTTCGAGCAGGCGAAGAAGGCGCAGGAAGCCAAGAAGAAGCAGAAGCAGATCCAGATCAAGGAAGTGAAGTTTCGTCCGGGTACGGACGAGGGCGACTACAACGTCAAGCTTCGCAACCTGCGTCGCTTCATCGAGGCCGGTGACAAGGGCAAGGTGACCATCCGCTTCCGCGGGCGCGAGATGCGCCACCAGGAGCTGGGGGGCGAGCTGCTCGACAAGATCGAGCAGGACATGGCCGATATCGCGGTCGTGGAACAACGCCCGAAGATGGAAGGGCGCCAGATGATCATGGTGCTGACCGGCAAGAAGAAGTAGGCCGGTCGGACGACAAGGATCGCGCAGGTCTCCGCATACCTGCCGGTCCTCCCATAAACGGCCGGCCCACGCTGGGTACGGTCCAAAATGCCGGAGAGAGCAATGCCAAAGATCAAGACCAATCGGGGTGCGGCCAAGCGCTTCACCCGTACTGGGTCGGGGAAGTTCAAGCGGTTCCAGTCGCACCGCAGCCACATCCTGACCAAGAAGCCTACCAAGCGTAAGCGTCACCTGCGCAGTCCGGCGATGGTGCACGAGTCGGATGCCCCGGCTGTGCGCAAGCTGCTGCCGTACCGTTGAACTGACCGAGGAATCGAGACATGCCACGAGTCAAGCGCGGTGTAACCGCTCACGCCCGTCACAAGAAAGTCCTGAAGCAAGCCAAGGGCTACTACGGCGCCCGGAAGAACGTCTTCCGCGTTGCCAACCAGGCCGTCATCAAGGCCGGTCAGTATGCCTACCGTGACCGTCGCCAGAAGAAGCGTCAGTTCCGGTCGCTGTGGATCGTCCGCATCAATGCGGCGGCCCGTCAGTTCGATCTCTCCTACAGCCGTTTGATGAACGGTTTGAACAAGGCCGAGATCGATATCGACCGCAAGACCCTGGCCGATCTGGCCGTGCACGACCTGACCGCGTTCGGCAAGATCGCGGAGAAGGCCAAGGCTGCACTGCCGGCCTGAGCCGCAGGGCCTGAAGGACTGCCCGCCGGCGGTGTGCCGGCGGGTCCCGAGAAGGGAGGGTCGATGCCCTCCCTTTTTTGTTTCGGGAACAGGAAACGAGGCGCCTGCAAGGCAGCGGCCCGCACTCGGGGGCCGCTGCCTTGCAGGCGAACAGGGGGCCGAGGAGGCCCGTACCAGTCGGGGGAAGTCGTGGAACAACTGCAACAGCTGGTCGCCGAGGCGCGCGAGCGCGTCGAAGGGGCCACGGACCTGAAGGCGCTGGACGAGGTCCGGGTGCACTATCTCGGCAAGAAGGGCGCACTCACGGCACAGCTCAAGGAGCTGGGCAAGCTACCGGCGGAGGAACGGCCGGCGGCGGGGCAGAAAGTGAACGAGGCCAAGACCGAGGTCGCCGGCCTGATCGAGTCGCGCAAGGAGGCCCTGGCGCAGAGCGCACTGGCGGAACAGCTGGCGGGCGAGCAGGTCGACGTGACCTTGCCGGGGCGGCGTCAGGCCGATGGCGCGCTGCACCCCATTACACAAACCCTGGAACGCATCGAGACCTTCTTTGCCGGATTGGGCTTCCGCGTGGCCGAGGGCCCCGAGGTGGAAGATGACTTCCACAACTTCGAGGCCCTGAACATCCCCGAGCATCACCCGGCGCGGGCGATGCACGACACCTTCTACTTTGATGCCCACCGCGTGCTGCGTACGCATACCTCGCCGGTGCAGATCCGCACCATGGAACAGGAGCGCCCGCCGCTGCGCGTGATCGCGCCAGGGCGCGTGTATCGCTGCGATTCGGATCTGACGCATAGCCCGATGTTCCACCAGGTGGAAGGGCTTTGCGTGGATACGGACATCACGTTCGCGGATCTGCGCGGCGTGTTGAGTGCATTTCTTCAGGCCTTCTTTGATCGGGACGATCTGGCCACGCGCTTTCGGCCGTCGTACTTCCCGTTCACCGAGCCGTCGGCAGAGGTCGACATCCAGTGCGTGCACTGCGGCGGTGACGGCTGCCGCGTTTGCAGCCACACCGGCTGGCTGGAGGTGATGGGCTGCGGGATGGTGCACCCCAACGTGCTGGGTCACGTGGGGATCGACGCCGAGCAGTACACCGGCTTTGCCTTTGGCCTGGGCGTCGAACGCATGGCGATGCTGCGCCATGGCGTGAACGACCTCCGGCTGTTCTTCGACAACGATATCCGCTTCATCGGGCAATTCGGGCAGACAGGCTAATGCGTATCAGTGTGCAATGGCTGCAGGAATGGCTGCAGATTGACGAGACTCCGGAGGCGCTGGGTCATCGCCTGACGATGGCGGGCCTGGAGCTGGATGCCGTGGAACCCGCGGCCCCGGACTTCAGCGGGGTCCGGGTGGGCCACGTGCTGTCCGTGGAGCCGCATCCGGATGCCGACCGCCTGCGCGTGTGCCGGGTGGAGGCGGGCGAGGCGGAGCCGCTGACGATTGTCTGCGGGGCGCCCAATGTTCACGAGGGGATGCGTGCGCCGGTGGCTGTGATTGGCGCGGTTCTGCCGGGCGATTTCCGGATCAAGCGATCCAAACTGCGCGGGGTGGCCTCCGAAGGCATGCTCTGTTCGGCGCGCGAGCTGGGACTTTCCGAGGATGCCGCGGGGCTGCTGGCATTGCCGGCGACGCTGGAGGCCGGACAGGACCTGCGCGAGGCGCTGGCGCTGGACGACACCATCCTGGAAGTGGACCTGACCCCGAACCGGGCGGATTGCCTCGGGATGCGCGGCATCGCGCGGGAATGCTCGGCGTTGCTGGACCGCCCGCTGCAGGCGCCTGCGGCGTCGGTTGTGGGGGTTGCCAGCGCGGCCGGGGTGGCTGTGGATGTGAGGGACCCGGAGGCCTGTCCGCTGTATGCGGCCCGAGTCCTGGAAGGGCTGGATGCCCAGGCCGCGACGCCGTTGTGGATGACGGAACGGCTGCGTCGCGCCGGTGTGCGGCCGCTCAGCGCCATCGTGGACGTGACCAACTACGTCATGCTGGAGTTGGGACAGCCCCTGCACGCGTTCGATGCCGGACGCACGGGCGACCCGATTGTGGTGCGCCGGGCCGAGAAGGGGGAATCCCTGACCCTGCTCGGGGGCGATCAGACGGTGAAGCTTTCTCCGCAGGATGTGGTCATCGCCAGTGCCGAGGGTCCGCTGGCGCTCGCCGGCGTGATGGGGGGTGCCGCGAGTGCGGTCGATGATGCCACCACACGGGTGATCCTCGAGTGCGCCCATTTCACGCCGCGGGCGCTGGCCGGCCGGGCGCGGGCCCATGGTTTGCACACCGATGCCTCCCACCGCTTCGAGAGGGGCGTCGATCCCACCCTGGTGCCGCAGGCAATGGAACGCGCGACGCAGTTGCTGCTGGAGATCTGCGGCGGACAGTGTGGCCCGGTCGAACAGGTAGGCGAGACGCCCAGCTCCCATGGCGAGTCGGCCATAACCCTGCGGCCGTCGCGCGTTCAGCGGTTGCTCGGAGTCACGCTCCAGGCGACCGAGGTCGAACGCATCCTGCGCGCGCTCGACTGTCAGGTCACGACCACCGACGAGGGCTGGTCGGTGCATGCGCCGCGTGCACGCTTCGATCTCGAGCGCGAGGAGGACCTGATCGAAGAGCTGGCGCGGGTGCACGGCTACGATGCCCTGCCGCAGACGCTCCCGAAGCCGGTGGCGCCGGCGACCCCGGACGCGGGTCTTCGATCCTTGCGCACCGGCCTTGCCCGTCAGGGATTCCACGAGATCATCAGTTTCAGTTTTGTCGCCCGCGAGGCGGCCCAGGCCTTTTATCCGGACGTGGAACCGCTGGCGCTTGCCAATCCGATTTCTTCGGACCTTGCGGTGATGCGCCCGGGTCTGTGGCCGGGGCTGGTGACCACTGCCGCCTATAACCAGGCGCGCCAGCAATCGGATCTTCGCCTGTTCGAGCATGGCCTGCGCTTCGTGCCCGATGCCTCGGGGCTGCGCCAGGAGGCGCGCCTGGCGGGCCTGATCGGCGGACGGGCACACCCGGAATTCTGGCAGGGTGCGGCGCGCGAGCTGGACTTCTTCGATGCCAAGGGGGTCGTGGAGGGCCTGTGCGCACGCGTGGGCGGGCGACTCGGCTTTTGCGCCGAGCGTCACCCAGCGTTGCATGATGGCCAGTCGGCCCGGGTCCTGGTGGACGATCAGGCCATCGGCTGGGTCGGTCGCTTGCATCCGTCGCTGTGCGAGCGTTTCGACGTGGACCCAGTCTACCTGTTCGATCTGGATGCGGTGGCTGTGGTGCGCGCGCCGGTGGCGCAGTTCGCGCCGTTGTCGCCGTATCCGTCGATCCGCCGGGATCTGGCGCTTGTGGTTTCGGAGTCGGTGGCGGCGGGTGACGTGCTGGCGGCCATCGACGAACTGAACCTGGGACTTGTGCAGGACGTTCGCCTGTTCGACGTCTACCAGGGCAAGGGCTTGAATCCGGGCGAAAAGAGCCTCGCTTTGGGCTTGATTTTACGGGCTTTTGATCGCACCCTAGGCGAACAGGACGTCGCTGGTGTCACCGATGCGGTGGTGCGGCATCTCCAGACCCGGTTCAACGCAACCCTGAGACAATAGCCCATGGCAGCTGTAACCAAGGCGGATCTCGCCGCCGTGCTAAACGAGGAACTGGGTCTCAACAAGCGCGAGGCCAAGGAATTCGTCGAGATGTTCTTCGAGGAGATGCGCCAGTCGCTGGAGTCGGGCGAGGGCGTGAAGCTCTCCGGTTTCGGCAACTTCATCCTCCGCGACAAGAATCAACGGCCGGGGCGCAATCCCAAGACGGGTGAGGAGATCCCGGTCTCCGCGCGCCGCGTGGTCACCTTCCGCCCGGGACAAAAACTGCGCGAGCGGGTAGAGAGCTATGCTGGAGGCGAGTAACCACCAGGAACTGCCCGCGATCCCGGGCAAGCGCTACTTCACCATTGGCGAGGTGGCGGAGCTGTGCCAGGTCAAGCCGCACGTGCTGCGTTACTGGGAACAGGAGTTCCCGATGCTGGAACCGGTCAAGCGCCGCGGCAACCGTCGCTACTATCAGCGCCAGGATGTTATCCTGATCCGCCAGATCCGGGCCCTGTTGTACGAGGAGGGCTACACCATCAACGGAGCCCGCCAGAAGCTCTCCGGAGACGAGGCGAAGGGCGATCGGCAACAGGCGCAGCAGATCATCCAGGACACCATCTCCGAGCTTGAATCGGTTCTGCGCGTGCTGCGCGCCTGAGTCTCCGTAGGGGACGCCCAGACGCCGTATTGATGCGATTCGCTTCGCTCGTCGCATCCTACGGTGTCCTTCTGTACCCAACTTCAGTTCGAAATTTCCGGCCTGTAGGATGCGACGAGCGAAGCGAATCGCATCAATGCTCCATTCTCGGTGTACCTGGCACGAATGGTCCGCACGGATCTCGCAGCAATGGGGTGGCCGATGCTTTCGTGAAGGCGGGGAATCGGATATAGTTCGCGGCTTCGGGGCGTGGCGCAGTCTGGTAGCGCATCTGCATGGGGTGCAGAGGGTCGCAGGTTCAAATCCTGCCGTCCCGACCAAACAGGAACCAACGAAAAAGGCCGCTTGAAAGCGGCCTTTTTCGTGTCTGTGGCTTCGACCAACGGGCCCAGGGACTATTCCATTGAACGTCGGCGCGCCGCGCGCTGATAGTGGAGCAGGGCGATGTTGGTCTGGCGCTCCAGCCACTGGGTCATCCCGACGATCTCGAATCCGGCGTACTCGTAGCCGTCCCGCGTGCTGCGCCGACGGTTGGCCAGGCGCATGTCACCCGAAAGCCGTTCACTGACATCCGGGAGCAGCAGGTTCGCGAACGCGAGGGTGGTGCCGATCTCCAGGGTGTCGAGGATCGTGGTCGGCAATTCGATGCACATGCCCTGGCCCGACAGGTCGACCAGTTCCGCAACGACCGGATCGTTCCAGGACGGGGCGCGCAGCTCGATCTGCGGGCGCTGGGCCATGGGGATGTGGACGCGGAAGGTCTCGCGGCGCTGGAGGTATTGCAGTGTGTCGGGATAGGGGCAGGCGTACAGGGCACCCCCCTGTTCCTGCTCGATGCGCGCGACGGTGGTGGTGAACCGGACCGCGACCCCGCGCAGGGCCGCGAAGACGCGCAGCGACATGCCGGCGGCGACCTGCTGGTGCGCGCGGGACGGGTTCAGCTCGTCAAGAAAGAGTTCCCTGGCCCCGGAATCGAGCCGCACCAGGGCCGAGGTGTACAGCGGGCCGTCAGCGTCGAGACGGACGCTGACGAGGGTAAGCTTGTGATCGAGATCCTTGAGGATGCCGGCGATCCGGTCCGGCTTGTCGACCGTGTAGTCGGTGTCGTCCATGCGTCCGTGGCGTTATTGAAGTGTGAGGACGCAAGGTACTGGTCGGTGCCGGGAAATGCCAGCGCCAGAGAGAAAAAGCTGCATCAGGCCTGCGTAATACGGCGTCCGCCCCGACTGTTGGGGCGTGTGCGGCCGTAGGGGTCGTAGGTCGCGGCCGGACCGGCCTCCTCGCCACGCAGGATCTGCATCGACAGCTCCACGCGCTGGCGATCACGATCGATCAGCCGCGCGTTGCCCTGGTTGAGGGTATTGCAGCGTTCGATGGACTGGCGCAGTGCCAGCCAGTGGTTGTTGAGCATGGCACCGTCGTCCAGGCGCGACAGCAGTCGGGCCATGCCCTCCGGCGTAAATGACTCGTTCTCGGCCTCGGCGATTTCCCGTTGCTGGCGGGTCTCGGTCTCGAGGTCATGGAGGAGGCCCTGCTTGGTGGTCACGACTTCCTGCAGGGTATCGGGCGTGCGCGCCTCGACCGCGCGGGTCTCCTGCAGCAGTGCCTCTTCCAGCTGGTGGGCCAGCCGGATCGAGGTCTCCAGGGAGCGCTGCAGGCGATGGCGCGAGTCGGCATTCATGGCGTCGGGTCCCGTCGTTGGTCCGTCGTTAGCGCAGCAGGCGTTCGAGGTCGATCATGCGATCGGCCAGCTGTTCGTTGTCCACCGGGTAGTTGCCGCTGGAAATCGCCTCGCGCAATTCGGCCACCCGTGCGGCGTCGAACGGCGCGCTGTCGCTCGCGCCGGCCGCCGAGCTGATGGCCTGGGCCGCGCCGGTCAGGGTCAGCGAGTCGTTGCCGGCTGCCGGCGCATTGTCCGTGCCCTGCGTGCGGTTGGCTGCGCCGTTGTTGTCCTCGCGACCCTTGACCGTGGAACTCTGGCCGTCGGGGCGAAGGTTGTTCGAATTGAGGCCCTTGATATCCATTGTGCCGTCCTGTCGTTGTAACTGTGCTGCAATTGTTTACGGCCGGAATGTCTGAAACTGTAGTCCCGCGGCATTCGATTTTGTAACGCCGGTCACAGACCCGCGTTCAGAGTGCGACCCGGACATGTCCGGAGGGCTGAATCTCGCCCTCCACGACCCGCCCGGAGGAGGTGTTCTTCACCTGGATGCGATCGCCCAGGGTGCCGTTCTCCAGGGCCTCGCCCTGCATGCGGATCGCGATGGATCCGTTCTCGGCCAGGATCGTTACGCGCTGGCCCCGGCTGACGATCTCGCGCTGCGTCACATGCTGGGTGCCGATGATCTGGCCCGGCCGGATGCTGCGCCGCGTTTGCTGCCCGACCAGGGCGGATTTGTCTTCATGATAGCTGCCGGCATGCCGCGACGTCTCGATCCGCTGGAAGCGCAGGTCGCCGTTGGTGAGCGTGTGCTGACGCGGCAGGGTGCGGCTGGCAACCAGCACCTGGGCATAGCGCTCCACGGTCGCGGGGACATACAGCTGCCAGGTGACCGGTCCGGCACACTGGAGGTGGACCGCGGTGTTTCCGTCGCGACGACCGCCGGGAGGGAAGCGAGCATTCAGGCCGTCGCTGCAATAGGCCAGGCGCAAACGGTTGTCGAGCTGACCGATCTCGATGTTGATGTCTTCGGCATTCGCGGCGTCCAGTTCCTGCAGCAGGAATTCCTCGGCTGCCTCGCGAATCTCGGAGACCGGGTGGATCTCCGCCTGCGCCGCTGCCGGGAACGCGGACAACGCGATGAGCAACAAGAGCCCGAGAGGGCCCCGTCGGAGCATGCAGGCTGGCTGTTGGTTCATGTTTCGGTCCTCGCCCTTTGGGCGGACATCAATCGGTGGCCGCGGGTCGGCCGGTCGCAACACGGACCCATTGCCATGCAGGTTTGGTGCCAAGATTAGAGACTGACGACATTCAAGACCCGGGCGCCGCCGCCGTTATCCCGGTAGGGCGGCGCCAGCGTGCGCGTTCAAGCCAATGCAAATGACAGGCCGGGGTTGCGCGGTGCACACTTGGCCTTCGGAACCTGCCCGCAGCATGCGGCCGCGGGACAAGGAGAGCAGGACCATGAGTCAATTCATTGACGATGTGAACCAGCGAACACAGCTGGTAGGGCAGAACCGGATGGAGCTGCTGTTGTTCCATCTGGGGGGCTCGCAGACGTTCGGAATCAATGTGTTCAAGGTGCGCGAGGTCATCCCGTCGCCGCCGTTGCGCCAGATCCCGGGGTCCATGAGTGTGGTACGCGGCGTGGCGACACTGCGCGGCGGTACCGTGCCGATCATCGACCTGGCGCGGGCGATGGGCCTGCGCGGAAGTGCCGGCGCGGGGGACAGTGGGGATCAGAAGGTGGTGGTCACCGAGTTCAACCGGTCGGTGCAGGGCTTCTGGGTGTCGGCCGTGGATCGCATCGTCAACGTGAACTGGCAGGACGTGAAGTCGCCCCCGCGCGGGACCGGGCGCGAATCCTTCCTGGTTGCCGTCACCGAGATCGACAACAAGCTGGTCGAGATCATCGATGTCGAGCGGGTGCTCTCCATCGTCAATCCGCTGCCTTCCGAAGTCTCCGAGTCCATCCGCGCGGATGCTACCGTGGAGGGCGGCCGCAAGGTCGTGATCGTCGATGACTCTGTGGTGGCCCGCAAGCAGATCGAGGGTGCGATCCGCGGGCTCGGATTCGAGTACGAGGTCTTCAAGGATGGCCAGGAGGCACTCGACTTTCTGGAACAGAAGGCGGCGGAAGGGCCGGTGCGGGACCAGGTCGAGCTGGTGATCTCGGATATCGAGATGCCGCGCATGGACGGCTACACCCTGACGGCGCGTATCCGGGACGATGCGGCCCTGAAGGATCTCAAGGTGCTGCTGCATTCCTCGTTGAGTGGCGAGTTCAACACCGACATGGTCAAGCGCGCCGGCGCCGATGCCTTCCTGTCGAAGTTCAACCCGGACGAGCTGGCCAATGCGGTGCTGGATCAGACCGGGCGCGAGGATCGGCAGGGCGAATGACCGCCGGGCGGAACGGGTTTGCCGCCCGGCAAGCGCAGTGTGGCGGTGCAAGACCGCGTACCCGTGTCTGTCGTGACATGGGCGCGACGCCGTATACTGGGGCCCGATTCGCGGGGATTGCCCCGGTTCTGCGGCGCGGGTGCCGCTGTCAAGGATTCGTCATCAGGATGCCTAATCACGATGGACCGCGCTAGGGAAACACTGATGAACGTGAGCACTCGCTCGGGTACCCCTGGTTTTCCACGATCAGGCGCGTCCTGCAGTGGGTAGTGGTCCGACCCACAAGCGGCGCAATGCAGGATCGGGGAACCTGGGGTACCCACCCCAGGGAGTTCGGTCACCCGTCGTTGATGAAAACGGGTGCGCGCACGGCGTTGCGGCTCCCTTGTGCAGAGTGACTGCACGGCAGTCGCCGCGCCTTGTCCGCCCGCAAGAGCGACTCGAGCGCGAACGTGTACATTCAGCGGTGTTTCCCTGGGGGATGAACGGGTGATCGATTCCCGCGACTACGAAGAGTTTTCCCGCTTCCTGCAGGATTGCTGCGGCCTGGTGCTGGGCGACAGTCGGCAGTATCTGGTGTCCAGCCGCCTTTCACGGCTGCTCGACGAGTTCGACTTCAAGAGCGTTCCGGAGCTTCTGCATGCAATGCGGCAGGCGCCGAATCCTCGGTTGCGTACCCGCGTCATCGATGCGATGACCACCAACGAGACCTCCTGGTTTCGCGATGGCTTTCCGTTCGAGATCCTGCGCCATGTGCTGCTGCCGGAACTCGCCGCGAAGGGCAGCAGCATCAAGGTCTGGTCTTCGGGCTGTTCCAGCGGCCAGGAGGCCTACAGCATTTCCATGGTTGTCTCGGAGTGGGAGGAGTCGCGCCCGACCCGCAAGGTGCCGGTCTCCATCCTGGGGACGGACCTGTCGGAAAAGATCCTGGACGATGCCCGGCGGGCGGTGTACGACGGTCTGAGTATTGTGCGCGGGCTCAGCGAGAGCCGGCGCGCCCGTTTCTTCGAGACCGTGGCGGACGGCCACAAGGTGATCTCCGAGGTCCAGCGCCGCTGCCGTTTCCAGAAGCTCAACCTGGTCGACAGCTACGCGGCGCTCGGCAAGTTCGACCTGGTGTTCTGCCGCAATGTGCTCATCTATTTCTCCGGCGAGACCAAGCGACAGGTTCTTGACGGTATTGCCCGGCAGATGAATCCGGGCGGGTATCTGTTTCTTGGCGCTTCCGAGACGGCCGGGCCCTATACCCAGGCTTTCGAGACCGTCCGCACCGAGTACGGCTCGGTCCTGCGGCTGAAATCCTGATGTAGTTCCGCCCCGGGTCGGTTTCCCGGGAACGCCCGTGCAATGCGGGTGTCGCGCCTTTCCAGTCCCCTATCGTTCTAGCCGGAACATCCCCGCCCGTTCGAGCGCGCCGGCCTTGATGGCACAGCGTTTGCATCTTCCTGGCTGCAAGGGACCGCAACGGTTGCGTCCCGGTACTCGAAGCGAGGGTCCGCCACGGCGGACAGGACGGAAGGTATGAGTCTCTCTCTCGACAAGGCGATGGGCATTCTGCCGCAGGCGGTGAACGTGCGGGCGCAACGCATGGAGCTGCTGGCGTCCAACATCGCCAACGCGGATACCCCGAACTACAAGGCGCGCGACATCGATTTCCGCTCGGTGCTTGAATCCGCCGCCGGGGGTGGCAATACCTTGCCCATGGTGCGCAGTCAGGCGGCGCATCTCGACCCCAACGTCGGCGCGATGAACGGGCAGGCCGAAGCGCTTTATCGCGTGCCGTCGCAGGCGTCGCTGGACGGCAACACGGTGGATCCGCAGATGGAGCGGGCCGCCTTTGCCGAGAACGCGGTGCAGTACCAGAGCAGTCTGGAGTTCCTTAATCGCCGGGTCTCCGGCATCCGCGAGGCCCTGCGGGGCGATCGTTAAGGAAACACTGATTAATGTACACACTCGCGTTGGTACCCCAGGTGTTCCGAGACAAGGCGCGGTGCGCAGCCGGTAGTGGTTCTACCGGCAAGGGCCGCAACGCAGGATCGGGGAACCTGGGGTGCCAACCCCCGCAAGCCATTGAAAGCAGGGGATCGGCCGCCCGTTGTTATCAAAAACGGGCGCGGGAAGGGCGTTGCGGTTCCTTTGTGCAGAATGACTGCACGGCGGTCACCGCGCCTTGTTCGCACGCAAAAGCGACTCGAGCGCGAGCGTGTACATCAATCAGTGTTTCCTTAACGCGGACCTGATCGGGAGATCGATGTCGTGAGCAATATGTTCAGCCTGTTCAATACCTCCGCCTCGGCGCTCTCGGCGCAGTCGGTGCGCCTGAACACCGTGGCCTCGAACCTGGCCAACGCGAACACCGCGGCGACCAACCCGGACGAGACCTATCGCGCCAAGCAGGTGCTGTTCCAGAGCGTGATGGACCAGGCCAACCCGAACGGTTCGTCGACGGCCGTGCGGGTGGCCGGCGTCACCGAGTCGCAGGCGGCACCGAATGCACACTACGAGCCGCACCACCCGCAGGCGAACGAGGACGGCTACATCTTCCGGCCCGCGATCAGCGTGGTAGAGGAGATGGCCAACATGATGTCCGCCTCGCGCAACTACGAAGCCAACGTCGAGGTGATGGAGACCTCGCGTCAACTGCTCCAGCGCACATTGCAGATCGGTCAAGGCTAGGGAGCCATCGATGACACAGATATCCCCCGAATTGCTGGATCGCCTGGGCCTCTCGCGCCCCGAGCAGAAACAGGACAAGGACATGGACCGCCTGGGTCAGTCCGACTTTCTCAAGCTGATGACGACCCAGCTGGAGAATCAGGACCCGATGGAGCCGATGGATAACGGCGACTTCCTGGGCCAGATGGCGCAGTTCTCGACCGTAACCGGCATCGAGGAGCTGTCCAAGTCGTTCGAGAAACTGGCGCAGTCGCTGGGGCAGAACCAGACGCTGCAAGCGGCATCCCTGGTGGGCAAGGACGTGCTGGTCCCGGTGGAATTCGGTGAGCTCGGTGCAGACGGCATGGTCAAGGGTGCAGTGGACCTGGAGCGCTCGACCGAGGAATTGCAGATCGACGTCTACAGCCCGAATGGCGAACGCATCCGACGAATGAATATGGGGGCCGCTGGCAGCGGCCTGCAGGAATTCAGTTGGGACGGCATGCGTGATGACGGCACGTTCGCCCCGCCCGGTGTGTACGAGTTCAAGGCAACGGCTCGTTCCGGCACTCAGACCGAATCCGTGGATACCTTTCTGGATGCCCGTGTGGAGAGCGTCGCGGTAGGCGGCGATTCGGGGCTTGCACTGACCGTGCAGGGCCTTGGCGAGATCAGTTTTTCGGATGTACGGCGGATTGGCGGCTGACGCCGGGCCCGCGACGAACGAACCCTAACGGAGGAAACACCCCATGCCTTTCAATATCGGATTGAGCGGTCTCAACGCGGCCCAGGCGGATCTGCAGACCACTGGTAACAACGTCTCCAACTCGGGAACCACCGGGTTCAAGCGCTCGCGGGCGGAGTTTGCAGACGTGTTCGCCCAGAGCTTCGGTGGCATCAGCCAGACCGCAATCGGCTCCGGTACTCGGCTGCAGGCCGTGACCCAGCAGTTCTCCCAGGGTCGGACCGAGTTCACTGAGAACGGCTTGGACTTGGCGATCGACGGTGAGGGTTTCTTTGTACTCAACGATCAGGGAAACGAGCTGTATACCCGAGCGGGCGAATTCCAAGTGGATAACGAGGGCTTTTTGGTTAATAACCAGGGCCAGCGTTTGCAAGGCTATCCTCCGGAAGATCCCGGTAGTGCTGATCCGAATTTTACAACCGGACAGCGGGATGATCTTCGGCTGCAGACCGGAGCCTCTGAGCCACAAGCTACCAGCGAGATCGAGGCGCTAGTCAACCTGCAGTCAGACGCGGCAGAACTGGATGGGGGCGACTTCAATCCCGAGCAGCCAGATACCTATAACTTCTCGACCTCACTGACGGTTTACGACTCGCTTGGTACCGCACGGGACGCGAACCTGTATTTCGTGAAAACCGGGCCTCAAAGTTGGGAGGCACATTCGCGTATTTCTAACGGCGTCGATGTGGATGGTATCCCCCAGTTTCTTGAGAGTGACGCGATCCCCCTTGAGTTTGACGGGAGTGGCCAACTGACCGGTGCCACTGAGGAAGCCTTTACATTTGAGAATCTGGACAACGGCGCGGATGACCTTGAGATCAATTTCGACTTCGCCGGGACTACTCAGTACGGCGGCGATTTTTCGGTCAATGACTTGGGCCAGGATGGCTTTGCCTCGGGCCGGCTGACTGGGGTGGACATCGACTCGAGTGGAGTGGTGTTTGCCCGGTTTACCAATGGACAGGCATCGGCGCTCGGGCAGGTTGCATTAGCCAATTTCCGTAATCCGCAGGGGCTGGAACAACTAGGCAATAACAACTGGGCCCAGACATTTGCATCGGGGGAACCGCAGGACGGTGCCCCAGGTACGGGGGATCGCGGTCAGATCCAAGCGGGGGCACTGGAAGCATCGAACGTCGATATCGCCCAGGAACTGGTGAATTTGATCACCGCGCAGCGCAACTTCCAGGCGAACGCGCAGACCATCTCCACGGCCGATCAGGTCACCCAGACGATCATCAACATCCGCTAAGTCGCGGATGAGACGCTGAAGAGGGCTTGAGCATGGATCGATTTCTGTACATCGCGATGTCCGGTGCGAAGGAGACGATGCACGCACAGGCCATCAACAACCACAACCTGGCCAACGCCAATACCGATGGCTTCCGCCAGGCGCTGGCCACGGCGGACACCGTGCCGGTACGCGGCCCGGGCTATGCCTCGCGCGACTACACCCAGGTGGGCAACGAGGCGGTGGACTTCAGCAAGGGCAAGATGCAGAGCACCGGCCGGGATCTGGACATCGCCATCGAGGGCGAGGGGTTCATCGCGGTGCAGGGCCCGGACGGGGAGGAGGGCTACACCCGCGCCGGCTCGCTGCATGTGGATGCCTTCGGTCTGCTGCGCACGGCGCAGGGCCACCAGGTGCTGGGCGATGGCGGGCCGATTGCCATCCCGCCGGCGGAGAAGATCGAAATCGGTACTGATGGCACGGTCAGCGTGCGTCCGCTGGGTGTCGGCCCGGAGGCCCTGGCGGCGGTGGAACGCATCCGCCTGGTCAACCCGGATACGGACGAGCTCCAGCGCGGGGATGACGGTCTGTTCCGCCTGGCGGATGGCGGCGAGGCGCCGGCAGATGCCGAGGTGCGCATCGTCTCCGGGATGCTGGAGGGCAGCAACGTGAACACCGTCGAGGCGCTCACGCGAATGATCGAGCTGTCCCGCCACTTCGAGATGCAGGTGAAGATGATGGATAGCGCCAACACGCTGGAACAAAGTAGTAATCGCCTGCTTGGCATTGGCTAGCACGGCATTTGAGAGATAACGGGAGAACACCATGAACCAGGCACTGTGGATCGCCAAGACCGGCCTCGACGCGCAGCACACGCGCATGTCGACGGTCTCGAACAACCTGGCCAACGTGAATACCACGGGCTTCAAGAAGGACCGGGCGGTATTCGAGGACCTGATCTACCAGACCGTGCGCCAGCCGGGTGCCCAGGCCACGCAGGACCAGCAGCTGCCCTCGGGCCTGCAGATCGGCACCGGCGTGCGTGCCGTGTCCACCGAGAAGATGTTCGAGCAGGGCAACCTGCAGCAGACGGACAATTCGCTGGATATTGCCATCGAGGGACGCGGGTTCTTCCAGATCCTGCTGCCGGACGGCGACGTCGGGTACACCCGCGACGGCAGCTTCCAGCTGAATTCGGACGGCCAGGTGGTGATGTCCAATGGCTACCCGCTGCAGCCGGGCCTGTTCGTGCCGGAGGACACCCAGTCCCTCTCGATCGGCAAGGATGGCACGGTGACCGCACAGATCCCGGGGCAGGCCGCACCGGTGGAGCTGGGCAATATCCAGCTGGCGGACTTCGTGAACCCGGCCGGCCTGCAGGCGGTGGGCGAGAACCTGTTCCGCGAGACGGCGGCCTCGGGCGTGGCGCAGCAGTCCCTGCCGGGCCTGAACGGCACCGGCACGGTGGTGCAGGGTTCGCTGGAGACCTCGAACGTGAACATTGCTGAGGAGCTGGTGAACATGATCGAGACCCAGCGCGCCTACGAGGTCAACTCCAAGGCGATCTCCGCGGCCGACCAGTCGCTGCAGTTCGTCAACCAGACGATCGGGTGATGTGATGATGCACCTCGGAACCGTTCTCCGCCTGGCCCTGGCCACGACCGCCGCATTGGCGTTGTCGGCCTGCGCCGCCACCCAGACGACCAAGCCGGACGACAATCCGGATTACCAGCCGGTGATGCCGGCGCAGCCGGTCCCGCAGTCCCAGAACAATGGCGGCATCTACCAGGCTGCCCACTCCCAGGGCCTGTTCGAGGACTACAAGGCACGCAACGTCGGCGACATCCTGACCGTTATCCTGGCAGAGAGCACCAACGCGCAGAAGTCGGCGTCGACCTCCACCGGCAAGGACTCGGACCTCGAACTGGGGAATCTCACAGCCTTCGGCCGCGATGCGACTTTCAACGGGCGCCCGCTGTTCGGGGCGAGCAATTCGAGCTCGCGCAGCTTCGATGGATCCGGCGATTCCTCGCAGAGCAACCAGCTCGACGGCGAGATCACCGTGACCGTCGCCGAGGTCCTGCCGAATGGCAACCTGGTGGTGCAGGGCGAGAAATGGCTGGGCATCAACCAGGGCGAGGAGTACGTGCGCTTTCGCGGCATCGTGCGCCCGGTGGACGTGACGACCAACAACACCGTGCTTTCCACCCAGGTGGCGAACGCCCGCGTGTACTACGGCGGCTCCGGCGTACTGGCCGACAGCAACACACCCGGCTGGATTACGCGCTTCTTCAACAGCCCGATCTGGCCCTTCTGACCCGGCATGACCGTGGCGAGGTACGACATGGATTCCACACCCCTCAAGCAACACGGCCCCGGCAGCCGGACCGTACTGCGCGGAGACTGGCGCCAGATGGGGCTGCTGCTCCTAGTGGCGCTCCTGGTGGGTGGGCTGGGAAGTGCCTCCGTGTCGGCCCAGACGGCCATCCAGCAACAAGCCGCCCTGCAGGAACGCAGTTACATGGAGCGGGTCAAGGATGTGGCCAGTGTCTCCGGCGTCCGTGACAACCAGTTGATCGGCTACGGCCTGGTGGTCGGCCTCGATGGTACGGGGGACCAGACCACCCAGACCCCGTTCACCGTGCAGAGCCTGAACAACATGCTGGGACAGCTGGGCCTGACACCGGATGCCGGCAACCCGCAGCTGCGCAACGTTGCGGCGGTGATGGTGACGGCCGAACTGCCGCCGTTCGCCAAGCCCGGGCAGCGGATCGACATTACCGTGTCGTCCATGGGCAATGCGACCAGCCTGCGCGGTGGCACGCTGTTGATGACACCGCTCAAGGGCGCGGACGGGCAGACCTACAGTATCGCCCAGGGCAATCTGGTGGTGGGCGGATTCGGCGCCGAGGGCACCGATGGCTCGCGCATTACCGTGAACGTGCCCAGCGTCGGGCGCATCCCCAACGGTGCGACGGTCGAACGCGAGGTCCCGACGGCCTTTGCCCAGGGGGATCATGTGACCCTGAATCTGAACCGTCCGGATTTCACCACCGCGAACCGCCTGGTGCAGACGGTGAACGATACCTTCGGCCAGGGCGTGGCTCACGCCCTGGATGGCTCGTCGGTGAGGGTGCGGGCGCCGTCGAACCCGGATCACCGGGTCGGTTTCGTGGCCGAGCTGGAGAACCTGCCGATCGAACGCGGCGCGCCACCGGCGCGGGTGATCGTCAACTCGCGCACCGGGACCGTGGTGATCGGCTCCAGTGTGCAGGTGACCCCGGCCGCCGTATCCCACGGCAGCCTGACTGTCACCATCAGCGAGGCGCCTCAGGTCGTACAGCCGGCGCCCTTCGGCGAGGGCGAGACGGCCATCCAGCCGGATACCGACATCGCGATCGAGGAGGGCGACAACACCATGTTCCTGTTCGACCCGGGCACCTCGCTGGACGAGATTGTCCGCGCCGTGAACAACGTGGGCGCGGCGCCGGGCGATCTGGTCGCGATCCTGGAGGCCCTGCGCGAGGCCGGTGCCCTGCGTGCGGAGCTGGTGGTGATCTGATGATTGGCTCGGGCGTCGATACCCAGACGCAGGCCCGCGCGGCCATGGCCTCGGACCCCAGTGGTCTGCAGGACCTGGCCCGGGGCGCGCGTTCGGGCGATCAGAAGGGTCTGGAAGCCGTGGCCCGCGAGTTCGAGGCCATGCTGATCGGCCAGATGCTCAAGCAGATGCGCGAGGCCTCTCTGGGCGACGGCCTGTTCGACAACGACCAGAGCGAGATGTACCTGGAGATGCAGGATCAGGAGTTCGCCAAGGCCATGAGCCAGGGCGACGGCATCGGCCTGCGTGATGCCCTGATGCGCCAGCTCTCCGCCCAGCAGCCCGCCGACCCCGAGTCCCTGAACGACCCCGACCGTCAGGCGGCGCTCGAACTGCCCCGCCGGCGCTCGGAGCTGGACACCCTGCGGGCGTTGCAGGGCGGTCCCGAGGCCGAGTTGCAGCCCGTGGGGCCGCAGCGACCCGAGTCTACCGGCCCGCAAGCCGCACGACCGGGTTCGGCACAACCGGCGCCGATTGCCTGGCCGCCGCGGGATGCCGCAGATTTCGTGCAGACCCTGGAACCGCTGGCACGGGATGCCGCCGCCGAGCTCGGGGTCGAGCCCGGCATCCTGCTGGCGCAGAGCGCGCTGGAGACCGGCTGGGGGCAGCACGTGCCGTCGCGGGCCGACGGCCAGCCGAGTTTCAACCTGTTCGGGATCAAGGCCGACAGCCGCTGGGATGGCGACCGTGTCTCCGTGGGCACCCTGGAGTTTCGCGAGGGGGTTGCGCAGCGGGAACAGGCACGCTTCCGCGCCTATGCCGATCCGTCCGAATCGTTCTCCGATTACGTGGAGTTCATCCGCAACAATCCGCGTTACCACCGGGCCCTGCAGGCCGGCGATGACGCGCAGTACATCCGCGAGCTGCAGGATGCCGGGTATGCGACGGATCCGGCGTATGCGGACAAGGTCCTGCGGGTGCGCGATCAGCTGGCCGCGCACCAGGGCAGCGGATCGACTCAAGTCGCGGCCGATGCGGCCGTTACCCGTACCGAGGGGTAGAGCATGAAGCAGAAATGGCCCAGTCCGTGTACTGAATACGCGTTGTCGCGGGAGGCACGGGTATGAGTGCGTCCGGCATCGGGACCTCCGCGCTGCTGGCCTTTCAGCGTGCGATCGGGACCACCAGCAACAACATCGCGAACTCGGCGACCGAAGGCTACAGCCGCCAGCGCACCGAGCTGTCCAACCTGACGCCGCAGTTCCTGGGGGGCAGCTTCCAGGGCCAGGGCGTGCAGGTGGACACGATCCGCCGGATCTCCGACGACTTCGTCAACACCCAGCTGCGCAATTCGATCTCCGATCAGTCGAACGCCGAGCTGAAGGCGTCGCTGGCCGGGCGCATCGACGACCTGCTCGGCAGCTCCAGTTCCGGCCTGACCCCGGTGCTGCAGGACTTCTTCGATGCCGGCCAGGACCTGGCCAACGATCCGACCTCCAGCGCCGCGCGCACGGTCTTCCTGACCGAGGCGGAATCCCTGGCCGAGCGTTTTGCCTCCATCGACCGGCGCATCGAGGAGCAGCGCGACATCATCAACGGGCAGATCCGCACCAACGTCGAGGAGATCAACTCCCTGACCGAGGCGGTCGCCGGGCTCAACCGCGAGATCGTATCCAAGTCCACCCAGGGCACCCCGAACGACCTGCTGGACCAGCGCGACCGCGTGCTGAACCAGCTGGCGGAGAAAGTGAACGTCCGCATTACCGAGCAAGATGACGGGGCGGTCAATGTGTTCGTCGGCAATGGCCAGGCGCTGGTACTGGGCGGCAACAACCGTGAATTGGTCGCCGAGTCGCTCACGGGCGACCCGCGCTCCCCGGACATCGGGCTGGCCACCAGTGGTGACCCGGTGAACATCTCCCGCTTCATCCAGGGCGGCGAGCTGGGTGCGTTGCTGGAGACTCGCACCGGGATCATCGACGAGGCCCAGAACACCCTGGGTCGGCTCGCGATCAGCATCGGGGCGGAGTACAACCAGCAGAACAACCTGGGGCTGGATCTGAACGACGAGCTGGGCGCGGATATCTTCGGGATCGGTGATCCGGCGGTGCGCAGTTTCCCCGGCAATGAGTCTGACGATGTTCCGTCTGTCGAATTCGGCGAAGTGCGCGACCTGACCACGTCCGATTACCGCCTAAGTTATAACGGTACGGACTATGAACTGCGGAAGCTGTCGGATGGTGAGGTCGTGGCGAGTGGCAATGGAGTCCTTGAGGCGGACGGGATCGTTGTGGATACAGACACGATTACCGGACCAGTGGAAGGGGATGGCTGGCTGATCCAGCCGACACGCAACGGCGCACGGGATCTGTCGGTGGACATGACCGATCCCTCGGGGATTGCAGCCGCTGCTGCCGTGCGGGCGGATCTCGGTGAGGGCAATAGCCAATCAGCCACGATCAGTTCCGTACAAGCGGTTGATAGTGATCTTGGTGATCCTTGGGATTCTGATGACCCGGTCACGGTGGAGTATGACGCTGCTGATGAAAGGTTTCTTATAAATGGTAATCAGGTCGCCGATTTGGGACCGGACGGGGTGACCACGATCGAATTCAATGGCTGGGAGATGGAGATCCGTGGGACGCCAGCGGATGGAGATACCTTCGAGGTCAGCAGCAACGAAGGTTATCCGGGCGACAACCGCAACATGCTGGCGATGAACGAGCTTTCAGACGAACGCCTGGTGGGTGGTGACCGGACCTTCGGGGATGGCTACAACAGCCTGCTGGCGAACGTCGGCACGCGCACCCGCCAGGCCCAGGTCGCGCAGGAATCGGCCGATGCGCAACTGGAGCAGGCTCGGGCGCAGCGCGAGGCCGTGTCCGGCGTCAACCTGGACGAAGAGGCGGCGGACCTGATCCGCTATCAGCAGGCCTACCAGGCGGCGGCCCAGGTTATTTCGGTCAGCAATTCGCTGTTCGATTCACTGCTCGGTGCGGTCCGCCGCTAGGGATACGATGATGCGCATTTCGACCACCCAGATTTTCCAGACCGGGATCGACCAGATCCAGCGCGGCCAGACGGAGCTCAACCGGACCTCGCTGCAGATGGGGCGGGGGGAGCGCATCCTGTCGCCATCGGATGACCCGAGCGGTGCCACCCAGGTCAACCAGTTCGAACGCATCATCCAGGCCACCAAACAGTACCAGCGCAACATCGACAACACCCAGCCGCGCCTGCAGCAGGAGGAATCGGCCCTGCAAAGCGGAACCGACCTGCTGCAGCGTGCGCGCGAGCTGGTGGTGGCCGGCAATAACGATTCCCAGACCAACGAGACCCGTAGTTATCTCGCCGGCGAACTGCGTCAACTGCGCGACGGGATGTTCGATATCGCGAACACTAAGGATCCCAATGGCGAATACCTGTTCGCCGGTACGAAGTCTCTGGATCAGCCCTTCCGCCAGAATGGCGACGGGGAAGTCATCTACGACGGGGCCAAGGGAACGGGCAGCGTTCGTGAGGTCGCAATCTCCCCGAACCGGAAGGTTGCGGTGGGTGACACCGGCGAACGAGTGTTCATGGCCATCCCCGAGAACGACGGACGGGTTGGGGCCGCCGCGCATCCCGAAAACACCGGTCGGCTGGTTGTGGAGCAGACTGGGGTAAGTGACCAGGCCGCCCTGAACACCACTGATAACTTTCTGATTCGGTTCGAGGGAAACGAAGATGGCAGTTTTAGCTATGGCGTGTACCAGGCGGACGAGAATGGCGAGGTGGCGGACGAAGACGATGTAGTTGTAGAAGGCAATTATGTCCCGGGAGCGGCGATCGAGTTTGAAGGCCGTTCCGTCACGGTGAGTGGCACGCCTGATGAGCTGGACATGGTCCTGTCCAGGCCGGCGCAGGACAAGAGTGTCTTCGATACCCTGGATGCGATCATCTACGCCCTGGAGCAGGGCGGAGCCGATGGTGCCAGCCGGGCGAATCTGGCCACGGCCAGTAACACCGCGCTGGCGGATCTGGATGCCGTGCTTGGGAATTTCAGTGACATCCGCGCCGAGGTGGGGTCGCGCCTGAAGACCTTTGACCAGCAAAAGGATCTGAACGAGGACCGGCTGGTGGACCTGAACAGCGCGGTGTCCGAGATCCGCGATCTGGACTATGCCGAGGCGATCAGCCGCTTCAACCAGCAGCAGGTGGCCCTGCAGGCCGCGCAGCAGACCTATACCCAGGTCAATCGCCTGTCGCTGTTCGACTTCCTCTGATCCGCGTCCCTAGCCGGGCGGGCCATGGTTGCGCCTTTGTGCGACCATGACGCCGTCCTGATCTGCGAGAGTCCGGCATGGCCAAGAACAACGAACCCTCCGCGCCCATCCAGTATCGCTCCACCGGGCGGCCCCCGCGCTATCTGATCGTCCTGCTGATCCTGGCTGCACTGTGGGCAGGATTCTGGGGCGTGATCCACCTGCAGTCGGGCGAGCCCGAGGCGGTGACGCTGGACGTCGAGGAGCAGGCGGAGCTGGAGGCCAAGTTGCAGGCATTGGGGCCGCGCGATGCCGAGCCCCGCCCGGATCAGGCGCCCGGAGACCCGATCATCGATCTCGATGCCGAGGCCGAGCCGCTGGTCCCCGAGCTTTACGAGGAACGGGCCGAGGCGCGCGAGGTGCGCTTCAGCGAGCGCGAACTGAACGCCCTCATTGCCCGGGACCCGGACCTGGCGGGACGGGTGGCCATCCGGCTGACGCCGGGGCAGGTCAGCACCCGGGTGCGCATCGATGTGCCGGCGGATGTCCCCCTGCTGGGCGGGCGCGTCGTGAATGTGCGCTCGGGCGTTCGCTTTGAGACCGACGCGGGGCGGGTGCACGCGCGCCTGGTGGGTGTCAGTGTGGCTGGAATCCCGCTTCCGGATGCCTGGCTGGGTGGCCTGAAGGACGAGGATCTGCTGGCGCTGGAGCCCTTCCAGCAGCTGCGCGCGGGCATTGAGTCGGTCGAGGTGCGTGATGGCGAACTGGTGCTGGCACTGGCCCGCTGAGGGGCGTTTTCGCGAACTCTGATGTCCAGGGGCTATCCCACGATGATGAACAATGTAGGGTGCCAATGAGCGCAGCGAATTGCACCGATGGGCGCTTGGGGCGCTTGGGGCCGAGGCCGGCATAATACCGGTGCGGTTCGGCTGGCGCCTCACAGCACCCTACGGGTTCGGTTTTCGCGCTAACGCGGCGTGACGCGCAGCGTCTCGGCGCCCAGGGCCTGCAGGCGCCCGCGCAGGCTGAGGCTCAGGGTCGAATGGCCGGCTTCCAGCGACGGCTGGCTGGCCGATTCGTCCATCGCGCGCATGGCCATCATCGGTTGTGGGCGGTCGTAGTGCTCATCCGGCAGTTCCACGTCCAGTGTGCGCAGATGCGTGGCCCCCAGTGAACGGGCGATGACCCGCGCCTGTTCCTTCAGGTCCTCCATGGCTTCTTCGATCATCGCCTCGCGGTGTTCCTGGCGTGCCTCGGGGCTCAGCGAAAAGCGGATCTGGCTGACGGTCAATTCGTGTTGCTGGAGATTGCCGACCAGCTCGCCCAGTCCGTCGAAGTCGCCGCTGTTCAATTCCAGGTTCTGCTGTACCTGCCAGGCGTTGATCCGGCTTCGATCATCGGAGTCGTGGATGGCGCGGGTCGAATAGCCAATGGTGCGCGCCTCGACCGCGTCGTGTTCTGCCGCGCGTGCCAGTGCGGCCTCCATGTTGCGGTTCACGGCAGCGGCCGCGGTGGCCGCCTCCGGCGCGCGGGCTTCGGTCGTCATCAGTACGGTCATGTGGTCGTTGGCGACCTGGCGTTCGGTCTTGCCGGTCAGGGTCAGCGTCGTGCTGCCATCGCTGGAGATCGCGCTCCCCGGGAGCGCCAGCGCCAGTGCGGCAAGACCAGTGAGGAGCCAGGACCGGACGGGTACGGGGCGGCTGTGGCGGGTTTGCATCATCATGAGCCTCGAGGGAAATCCTGTTGTGTGTACACGCCCGTTGCTGCGTCGCTCTAGCACGCCACAAGGCACTTGGGTCGCCGTGCAGTCATGCGGTTACCGGTGAGGCGCAACGCTGTGCGCGCGCCCGTTTTTGTCAACAACGGGCGGCCGAGCCCTTGCCTTCAATTGCTTGTGCGACTGGTATCCCAGGGCCGCCGCTTCTGCGTTGCGGCCCGAACCGGTCAAAAATGGGCCGGTAGAACCCCTTCCGGCCACGGGCCGTGCCTGGTCCCGGAATATCTGGGCTACCAGCGCGTATGGATACATTAGTGCGTGTTTCCCTGGAGGTCGCGTGCAAGCCGTACACCGGCGAACACGTGGCGTTTGTCGGGGGTGAAGAAGTTGCGCAGCGTGGAACGCGTAAGTAGCGCGTCGCTCCAGGTGCTGCCGCCCCGCAGGACGTAATGCTCGCCGTCGAACCAGGGCAGGGAGTATTCCTCGTAGGGGTAGGGCCGGAACCCGGGGTAGGGCTGAAAGGTGTTCGCGCACCATTCCCATACCTGCCCCGTGCCCCGTAGCCGGCCGGCCTGGGCGGCGTGTTCCCATTCGTGTTCGTGGGGGAGGCGGCCCCCCACCCAGCGCGCGTAGGCGCTGGCCTCGAACCAGGAGAGCCCGACGGCAGGTGCATGGGGGTCCAGCAGCCGGGTGCCGTCCGGCAGGGTCTGGACCCGCGTCCCGTCGGCCAGGCAGCCCCAGCCCAGGGGGGCCGTGACCCCCGTTTGTTCCAGCCAGGCCCGGCCGGCAGCGTCCCAGTGGGGGCCGGGGCGATAGCCCCCCGCGTCGACGAACGTCGCGATCTCGGCGTTGGAGACGGGATGCGAGCGGATGGCGTGGGGCGCCATCCGGATGGTGTGACATCCGCGTTCGTTGTCGAAGGCGGTGATCGCTTCGCTTCCGGCGACGTGGTCGCCCCCCGGGTGCTCGATCCAGTCGCTGCTGGTGCCGGGGGTGGGCGTCGGCTTTTGGATGCTGGGTCGTTCGGGGCGCCGCAGGCGGGCGAACCAGCGGACCTGCTCGAGGCTTTCCAGGTGCATCGCGTGGTGTTGCGCGAGAAAGCCGGCCAGATAGCCGTTCTCGAGCAGGCGGTGCCGCCGCACGTCCGGGTGGCTGTGCAGCAGATCCAGGTGGTGTTGCTGGCAGGCCTGCCCCCATTCCAGCAGCGATGCGCGTGGCGGGAGCCTGCCGCCACGACGCCATTTCGGGCTTCGCTCCGGACAATAGAGGTCATGCCAGTTGCGTCGGGCGGGCGGCGGCTCGCCCAGGATGCGTTCGTGCAGCCATACCGCCTCGATGAAATGGCAGTGGGCGTAATGCCAGCCAATGGGGCTCAGGTCCGGGTGGTACTGATTGCGCCATTCATTCCCCGGCGTGGATTCCAGTGCTGCGTTCAGGCGGTCGTGCTGGGAGGCCAGACAGTCCAGGAGGTCGGATGGGTGCGGGTTTGCACCGGGCTGCGGATGGACGGCATTCATATCTGGTGGAGCGGGTTACAGCGCCAGGAGTTCCGGCGGTTCGTCGGGGTCCAGGATCAGCAGATGGCCGGGCGGAACCGGGCGCCAGCGTTCGCGATCGGTGAGCGGCTCGGAGGCGACGACCACGCCCCCGTCGGGGAAGGTCTCGTCGTCCGTGGTGTAGTAGAGGCTGGGGCAGGGCGCATTGATCGCGTGACGACTGGCGATGACACGGCGCCCATCGGACAGGATCACGTTCAGCAGCGCGGTTTCCTCGCCCATCCAGGCCTCCAGCGTCGAAAAGGCCTCACCCAGCGCCCCTTCCAGCGTGGCGTTGTCGTCGTCAGCCAGGTATTGCCGTATCAGTGCGAACAAGTGCTCGGAGTCGGTGGTGCCCTCGATGCTTGCCTCGATCTCCTGGCTGAGGATGTTCTGGATCTGACGCCGGATATCCGGGCGGAAACGCCCGATCAGGCCGTTGTGGCTGTACAGCAGACCGTCGCGCGCAAAGGGCTGGGCGTTGACCGTGTCACCGCCGAAGCCGGGGGTGGCGCTGCGGATGGCCGCGATCCACAGCGGCTGGGCCATGTCGCTGGCGAGATCCTCCAGGTTCGGATCCTGCCAGAGTGGATCGGCGCGACGGTAATGACGCGGGACCCCGCCCTGGCCGAACCAGCCGAAGCCGAACCCATCGACGTTGACCCGCGCGTACACCAGCTCCTGCGGTGCCATGGCCTGTTCGATCAGGTTATGCGGCGGGTCCAGGATCAGGCTGCGCAGCGCGATCGGCGGACCCAGATAAGCGAGATGTCGGCACATTGGTCAGCGCTTCCCTGGGGGCAGTTGGGGCGTCCGGGGTTTCATGCTAGCGTGCCGCAAACCCTCTCGATACGGAAGCCCGCATGTTCGCCGACCCCAGCGCTGCCCGCATGACTCCCCGTTACAGCCGCCGGGTGGTGGAGGAGCGCGACGCCCACGCCGAGCTGCTGGCCGATTTCCGCGCGGGAATGCTGGAACCCCCGCGGTCCCTGCCGCCCAAGTATTTCTACGATGCACGGGGGTCGCAGCTGTTCGACGCAATCTGTGACACCCCGGAGTACTACCCCACGCGCCTGGAGGCGGAGCTGCTGGAGCATCACGCCGGCGCGATCATGGAGGCGTCCGGGGCGCGCACGCTGTTCGAGCTGGGCAGCGGCACCTCGCGCAAGACCGAGTATCTGCTGGAGGCCCTGGCCGCACGGGTCGCACAGCCGCACTACGTCGCGAACGATGTCTGTGGCGAGATCCTGGACGAGGCGGGCGTACGTCTGTTGCAGCGCTTCGAGCAGTTGCAGGTGGACAGCCTGTGCGGGGACTACACGGCAGCGCTGGCGCATTTGGGGGAGGTCTCCGGGGCGCTGGCCGATGGTCCACGGTTGTTCGCGTTTCTCGGCAGCAGCCTGGGCAATTTCGAGGATGCCGAGGCGGGGGACCTGCTGCGGCGAATCCGCGAGACCATGAAGCCGGAAGACCGGTTGCTGCTGGGGCTGGACCGAATCAAGCCGCGCCCGGTGCTCGAGGCGGCCTACAACGATGCGGCGGGGGTGACCGCGGCGTTCAACCTGAACCTGCTGGCGGTGCTGAATACCGAGCTCGGAGCGGACTTCGATCCGGAGGGGTTCGAACATCGCGCACCCTTCGTGGAGGACCAGTCGCGGATCGAGATGCATCTGGTGTCGCGCCGCGATCAGGTGGTGCACGTGTCGGAACCGGAGGCCCGGCTCGAAATCGCGGAAGACGAGGCGATTCGTACGGAGATCTCGCGCAAGTTCAGTCGCGCGGCGATTGACCGGCTGCTGGCGATCGCGGGGCTCGAACACGAGTCCGAATGGTCCGCCCCCGAGGACTGGTACTCCCTGTTCCTGCTGCGCCCGGGTGTGGCCTGAGCAATATGCGAGCACCGCGCCTGGTGCTGATCCGGCACGCGCAGGCCGGGAACCCCGGTGACTGGGAGGGGACGGACCGCGACCGTCCGCTGACCGCGAAGGGCCAGGTCAGCGCGGTGCGCATGGCGCAGGCGCTCGGCGAGATGCTGCCGGAATCGGTGGAGCTCCTTTGCAGCCCGTATCTGCGTGCCCGGCAGACGGCGATTCCGCTGTCGCAGGCGCTGGATGTCCCGATACGACAGAAGAAATGGCTCGCCCCGGGGCAGCCCGCGGGGCTGGAGGTCGAATCCCTGGCGCGCAACCTTCCGGCGGATGGCGGGCTGGTGCTGGTGGGCCATGAACCCGATCTTTCGCTGCTGGCGAGCTGCCTTCTGGGCGCCGCCGGCGGTCGGAGTCTCGTACACATGGGCAAGGGCGATGCCTGCGGTCTGACGGGCCAGTTGCCGGGGCCGATGCAGCTGGACTGGCATCTGCCCCGGAAGGTTCTGGAACGGATGGCCGGGGGGGCGGCCAGTTGAATATGCAGCCGGGGAATGACGCGCAGACGGTCGCGGCGGTGGATCTGGGGTCCAACAGTTTTCACATGATCGTCTCCCGGCGTCAGGAGGGCGAGGTCCTGAAGGTCGACCGGCTCAAGGAGATGGTGCGTCTCGCCAGTGGTCTCGCCCCGGATGGCCAGCTGGATCCGGAGGTCGCGCAGCGGGCCCTGGATTGTCTGGACCGCTTTGGCCAGCGCCTGCGTCAACTCCCGCGCGGGCATGTCCGTGTGGTCGGGACCAACACCCTGCGCCAGATGCGCGACAGCCGGGCCTTTCTGCGGGCGGCCGAGGAAGCGCTCGGACATCCGGTGGAGATCATCGCCGGGCGCGAGGAGGCGCGGCTGATCTATCTCGGCGTGGCGCACACGCTGGCGGATGACAGTGGACGCCGGCTGGTGATGGATATCGGGGGCGGCAGCACCGAGTTCATCATCGGCGAGCGCTTCGAACCGGTCCTGGCCGAGAGCCTGGAGATGGGCTGCGTGACGTTCACGCGGCGTTTTTTCGCGGAGGGCCGGTTGACCCGCAAGGCCTTTGCCGCGGCACAGCTTCGGGCGGAACAGGAGCTGCAGCCGATCGCGACGGCCTACCGCGAACAGGGCTGGGATCAGGCGCTGGGGGCCTCCGGTACGATCCTGGCGCTCGACCGCATGGTGCACGAGGCGGGGCTGGACGTGCCGCCCGGTGTAAGCCGCAAGAACCTGGAGGCGCTGCGCGATGCGTTGATCGAGCAGGGGGCGATCGAGGGCCTGAAGTTTCCCGGGCTGGCCGAGGACCGGGCCCCGGTGATTGCCGGCGGCCTGGCCGTGCTTCTGGGCTCGTTCGAGGCCCTGGGAATCGAACGCCTGCATCCCTCGGAAGGGGCCCTGCGCGAGGGCGTGGTGCATGATCTCCTGGGGCGGTTCCGGCACGAGGACGTGCGCGGTCGCACCATCCACACCCTGCGCCGGCGTTTCGCGGTGGATGCGGCGCAGGCCGATCGGGTCCAGGCGACGGTGGCGCGCTTGGTGACGGCCGCGCGCGCGGCCTGGGGACTCGACGAGGATGATGCCGAGCGGCTGGACTGGGCGGCGGAATTGCACGAGATCGGCCTGGCGCTGGCGCACAGTAAGTACCACAAGCACGGGGAATACATCCTCGCCTGGGCCGACCTCCCGGGCTTTTCGCAGCCCGAGCAGGCTGAACTGGCGCTGCTGGTGCGGCTGCACCGACGCTCGCTGAAGCCCAAGCTGTTGTCCGGCGTGCGCGAGGGCCGTGCCCGGCCCTTGCTGTCCATGGCGGCATTGTTGCGCCTGGCGGTGCTGTTGCATCGCTCGCGGGCGCCGGACCCCGTCCCGCTGGAACGGATCGAGGCGACGCAGGAGGGTCTGACGCTGACCTTCGCGCCCGACTGGCTGGATACCCACCCGCTAACGCGCGCCGATCTGGAAACGGAACGCGAGGAGTGGGCGCGCAACAAGCTGGTGCTGGAGTTCGAGTGAGCCCCTATTCCGAACCTGACACAAAGAACGCAGGATGCTGACATTGGTGGTCTGGATCTACGTACTCGCGGTGCCACTGTGGATCGGCATCTGGTGGTCGGCGACCGGGTTCCGGCTGATGCGTCACAACCCGCTGCTGGGCTGCCCTTCTTCTTGAGCCTGGCCTACGTGATCGGCAACGCGATCCTGGTGGCAGGGTTCGGCGGGCTGAGCGAGGCCACCGACGAGGAGAGCCGCACGATCTTCATCACCGACCGCGCGATGATTGCGGTCCAGGCGACGGCAAGCGTCCTGATCGTGGCGACCATCGTGTACGGGCTGAGCATCCGGCGGGTTCCCGTCCACTTCATCCGGTTCATGGTGTACGCATTCGTGGCGCTGCTGGGGGTGATGGCGCCGATCCTGTGGATTCCGGTGCAGGAGGCGGAATTCTTCTTTGTGCTCCGCCATGTGCAGTCTCGATCGGCCTGAATTTCGGGCTGTTCCTGTGCGTGGCGGGGATCGTGGTCCTGCTGCAGGACCTGCTGCGCCACGGCGACGCCGAGGTTAGCCTGCTGGGCGGGATGCACGATGCCCCACGGTCGGAGGCGCAGTCGCCGAATCGAGACCGCGATGGGTCCTGGAGCCGACGGGGAACGGCTGTGTCAGCCGCTGGGGGAGCCTGCCAGCCGGGCGGAAAGGGATTCCTGTGCCGAGTACGGTTCCTGCCCGTCGGCTGGCCGGATGCGGGTGTAGCTGCCGTCGGGTTGTAGTGCCCAGGCGGTGGTGGTGTCGCGCAGGTAGTTGAACAACGACTCCTCCGCCACGCGCTCGCGCAGTTCCGGGTCGCGCACGGGGAAGGCCACCTCGACGCGGCGGAAGAAGTTGCGCGGCATCCAGTCGGCGCTGGAGAGGAACACCTCGGGTTCGCCGCCGTTCTCGAAATAGAACACGCGGGAGTGTTCCAGGAACCGCCCCAGGACCGAGCGCACCTCGATGGTTTCCGAGACGCCGGGCACCCCGGGGCGCAGGCTGCAGATGCCGCGCACGACCAGCTGGATAGGGACGCCCGCCTGCGAAGCCTTGTAGAGGGCCTGGATGATCTTCGCCTCGTTGAGCGAGTTCATGCGCGCGATGATGCGGGCGGGCTTCCCGGCCTGGTGGTTGTCGATCTCGCGCTGGATCTTTTCGAGCATCGCGTCGTGCAGGCGGAACGGCGCCTGGAGCAGCTGGCGCAGCCGGGTCACCTTGCCCAGGCCGGTGAGCTGGAGGAACACGCGGTGGACGTCCTCGGTAAGCACGGGGTCGGCGGTCAGCAGGCCGAAGTCGGTATAGGCCTTGGCGGTGCCGGAGTGATAGTTCCCGGTACCCAGGTGGGCGTAGCGGGTGATGCGGTCGCCATCGCGGCGCACGACCAGCGCCAGCTTGGCGTGGGTCTTGTAGCCGACCACGCCGTAGGTGACGTGGACCCCGGCGTCCTGCATGCGGTTGGCCAGTTCGATGTTGTCGGCCTCGTCGAAGCGCGCCCGCAGCTCGATCACGACGGTGACCTCCTTGCCGGCCTGCGCCGCCTCGATCAGGATCTCGACCAGCGGCGAGCGGGTGCCGGTGCGGTAGAGCGTCTGCTTGATGGCCAGCACCCGCGGATCCGCCGCCGCCTGGCGCAGGAAGTCGACCACCGGCATGAACGACTGGTAGGGGTGATGCAGCAGCAACTCCTGGTCGCGGATGCAGGCAAAGATGCCGCTGCCGCTCGTGTCACTGCGGGGCAGGGCCGGGACCAGCGGGGGAAACTTGAGGTCCGGCCGGTCCACCAGTTCGTGCACGGCCATCAGACGGTTCAGGTTGACCAGGCCCGTGACCTGATACAGGTCGTCCGGCTCCAGGTGGAATTGCTGCAGCAGGAACTCCGCGACCTCCTGCGGGCAGTTGTCCGCGACCTCGAGGCGCACGCCGGCACCGTAGTTGCGCTGAGGTAGCTCGCCCTCCAGGGCGTTTAACAGGTCGTCGATCTCCTCTTCCTGGACGAACAGGTCCGAGTTGCGGGTCAGCCGGAACTGGTAGCAGCCGGTGACCTTCATGCCCTGGAACAGCTCGTCCACGTGCGCATGCAGGATGGACGACAGCAGCACGAAGTCGTTGTCGCCGCTGGCGACCTCGCGCGGCAGTCGTACCAGGCGCGGCAGGGAACGCGGCGCCTGGACCACGGCGCGGCCGGATTCACGCCCGAAGGCATCCTTGCCCTTGAGGGTGACGATGAAGTTCAGGCTCTTGTTGAGGATGCGCGGGAACGGATGAGCCGGGTCCAGGCCGATCGGGCTGAGGACCGGCTGGAGTTGTTCGCGGAAGTATTCCCGCACCCATTCCTGCTGGGCCGCGTCCCAGTGGGTGCGGCGCACGAAGTGGACGCCTTCGGCGGCCAGCGCCGGGATCAGTTCATCGTTGAGGGTGCGGTACTGTGCCTCGACCAGTTCGTGGGCGAGCGGCGCGATCTGGCGCAGCTGTTCGGCGGCCGACAGGCCATCCGGTCCCGGGGCTTGTACGTTCAGTTCGACCTGCTGGCGCAGGGAGCCCACGCGCACCTCGAAGAACTCGTCCAGGTTGGTGGAGGAGATGCTGAGATAGCGCAGGCGTTCCAGCAGCGGGAAGGTCGGGTCCTGGGCGATGGCGAGCACCCGGCGATTGAATTCCAGCAGGGACAGTTCGCGATTGAGGAACAGATCGGTTTGGGTCACGTCGGCATCCGGCATGCACGACTCGCGGCAGAAGTGGGACCGAGAGTCTAGGGGAACACTGGTTAATCTACACGTTCGCGCTCGAGTCGATTTTGCGTGCGAACAAGGCGCGGTGACTGCCGTGCAGCATTCTGCACAAGGGAACCGCAACGCCGTGCGCGCGCAAAATCGGCCGAGCCCCTGCGTTCAATAGTTTGTGGGGTTGGTGCCCCATGTTCCCCGATGCAGCGTTGCGGCGCTTACCGGTAGCCCCACTACCGGCTGCGCACCGCGCCTTGTCTCGGGAAACATGGGGCACCAACGCGAACGTGTAGATTAACCAGTGTTTCCCTCCGGCATTATGTCAGTTCCGTGAACGGGGTTGGCGGCCGGGATCGATGTCCCCGGGCCGCGTGTCTGAACTGCGGCATATGCACCGGGGCGGCTATAATTCAGTGCTTGATCATGCAGCGCAAAACCCGCTGCCGTAAGGAGAAGTCCGTTGGCCGAATTTTCCCTGACACTGCATGCCCGCGATGATGCGAACCCGGAGCTGCGCAAGGTCTCGGTGTCCGCCGAGGGCGAGCTGCCCGAGTACGGCCAGGTCTGGGTCTGGGACATCCTCTATGCCCAGCAGTTGTTCGCCCTCGGCGAGGTCCAGGCCGCCCAGGACCTCAAGGAGACCCTGGAGCTCTGGGCGGTGAATATGTCCAGCAAGGTGTTCCAGCCCCACGGTCACATCCTGTCGAAGGGTTACCTGGACCTGTCGGAGAACCTGCAGCTGGTGAGTGGCGACGCGGTGCCGGCCGCAGCCGACGGGGACCGTCAGGTGGTGGTATCGGTCGATGGGCAGGCCGGACAGCTCCCCGATGTGCGCGTATCCCCGGAGAGCCTGGACGCCGACGAGCGCCAGGATCTTGTGCTGGGGCTGGGACAGTACTTCAACTTCGAGAATCCGATGTTCGCGCGCGAGCTGCCGATCCACGTGCTGGCGATGCGCAAATACCACGCGGACATCAATCTGCCGCACACCCGGACCGCCCTGGACGAGGCCCCGTTCTTCGCCATCCAGAAGGCGATGGAGTACTTCCAGGCTGCCAACGAGGGCACCGTGCAGTAGACACGTCCGCCGCTGCGCCGGGTCCGGGCCGCGTGCTACGGTTTCCCTTATGAGGACCGTCTATTCCGCCGCCGACCCGGTGATGGCCGGGTTCATCGAGACCCTGCTGCAGGAGGCCGGGATCCCGGCCTATGTTAACCAGGCCGGACTGTACGGCGCGGTCGGGGAAGTCCCGCCGACCGAGACCTGGGCCCGCATCATGGTGGTGCACGAAGAACAGGCGGAGGAGGCCCGCGCCATCATCCTGGAATACCTCGAAGGCGAGCCGGAACACGACGGCCGCGACTGGAAGTGTCCGCGCTGCGGCGAGGTGATCGAGCCCCAGTTCACCCAGTGCTGGAACTGCGGGCGGGAGAAGCCCCGGACCTGAGCCCGGTCAGTGGGCCCGTCCGTTGCCGGTGTACTGTGCACGGATGCGCTGGATGTAGGTCTGGGTCTCGCGAAACGGGGGTACGCCGCCATGGCGTTCCACCGCGCCGGGGCCCGCATTGTAGGCGGCCAGCGCGAGATCCAGGTTACCCCCGAAGCGATCGAGCATGGCCGCGAGGTAGCGGGTCCCGCCATCGATGTTCTGGGCGGGATCGAAGCGGTCGGTGACTCCGAGGTCGGCGGCGGTCGCGGGCATCAGCTGCATCAGGCCATGCGCGCCCACCCGCGACACCGCCTGCGGATCGAAGCAGGACTCCACGTGTATGACCGATTGCACCAGCGCCGGGTCGACACCCTGGCGGGTGGCCGCCGTGTGGATGAGATCCGCGAACTCGCCACCCCCGGTGGCCAGGGCATGGCGTGCCCGCTCGCCGCAGCGGGCGCGCGCGGTGGGACGCCCGTAGGTGGCGATCAGCTCCATGCCGTTGTCCTGCCGGTGCTGGTTGGTGACGAGGCGCTCGCCCCCCGGGCCCTGGAACACGAAGATCTGGCTGGGGGACCAGTCGCCACCACCCGGCGCCGGGGTGGCCGTGCCGGTGCGCGCGGGCGAGCGGATGGTCTCGTAGGGGACGCCTTGCGGGCGTTCGTCGGTCAGGACCCGGGCGCCGGAGGCATCACGGTAGGTGTAGAGTTCGGCGGCGCTGCTCCCGGCCAGCACCAGACCTGCCAGCAGTACGAGCAGGCGCAGCGGCGCCCGGCCGGAATGCTTACCATGGTGCCTTGTGTACAACCCCACCCCTGTTCTCCCTGGCCCCGCTGCGAGCCGAGTACCGATCCCGATGACCGAGACCCCGTTCACAGTCTGCATTATGGCCGCTGAAAGCGCACGGCTTAAAGAGTGGGTGGACGGCCTGCTCGCGGGCGGCGCGGTGGCGGTTCCGACGGTCGAGGTGCTGGAGTCGGTCGACTCGACCAATCGTTATCTGCTGGAGACGGCCGCCGCAGCCGGGGATGTGCCACGCGCTTGCCTGGCAAGGAGCCAGACGGCGGGGCGCGGCCGGCGCGGCCGGATCTGGCATGCGCGACCCGGCGCGAGCCTGGCCCTGTCGCTGGCATGGCCGATCCCGCACGGACGGGTTCCGCCATCCTACCCAGTCGGTGTGGGCATCGGGGTTGTCCAGGCCCTGGAGGGCCTGGGTCTGGAAGGCGTGCGGCTCAAATGGCCGAACGACCTGATGGTGGATGGTGCCAAGCTGGGCGGGATCCTGGTGGAGCAGCGGATGCCGGGACCTGACCGTCCGGGCTGGCTTATCGTGGGCATTGGGATCAACCGTGAGTCCGCGGATACGCTGGGGCTGGAGCGCGCGGTGACCGATCTCGCCAGCCACTTCCCCGGAGGGGCGCCGGAGTGGCTGGAACTGGCCGCCCGGGTGATCGAGCGGCAATGTCGTCTGCATCCGGTATTGTTGCGTGAGGGGATTGCGCCGCTGGAGGCCGAGCTGGAACGGATCGACCTGCTGAGGGGGCATGCCATCGAGGTGCTGGGCGATGGCGCGCATGCGCGGGCACTCGGGATTGATCCAGCCAGTGGCTGTCTGGTCGCGGTCTTCGATGATGGGGCGGTGCGGCACCTGCATTCGGGCGAGGTTTCGGTACGGGGATGTGAACATGGGTGACATCGCACTGGTGGATATCGGCAGTAGCCGCGTCAAATGGCAGGTGCGCAGCCCGGATGGCGACGTGACGGGGTCCGGGGCGACCCGGGAGCCCGCGGGTTGTGTCCGCGCGCTGGCCTCCATGGCGCAGGCGTCGCCGCTCACGGCCGTGTGGGTTTCGCGGGTGACAGGAGACCGGGGATTGGAGTTTTCCGGGGAACTCGCGGCCGCCGGTCTTGGCGCGGCGGTGCATGCGGTCCAGGCGGTGGCCGTCGGGCCGAACGGCCTGCATAGTGACTATGCCGTAGGGCAACTGGGCGTGGATCGGTACTGCGCGCTGGTGGCCGCGCGCGCCTGTGGTGATACGCCGGTTATCGTGGTCGATGCGGGGACCGCGGTGACCGTGGACGTCCTGCATGCCGACGGACAGCACGCCGGTGGGTACTTGCTGCCGGGGCGACAGCTCGGCTGGGAGGCGCTACAGCCGCGTCTGGCCGATCGTATTGCGCCGCGCGAGGCCTCCCAGTGGCCGGAAGACCTGGATCCAGCGCCGGGGCTGAACAGCGCGGATGCGCTCGAGCGAGGGTGGGGCCTGGGACTCGCGGGTGCGCTGGACGGGCTGATTGCCCGATCGCGCACCGACCTCGGGGAACCCGCCGCCTGCTGGCTGACTGGGGGCGATGCCTACTGGCTTGCGCCGCTGTTGCGCGAGGAGGCGCGAATCGTCCCCAACCTGGTGCTCGACGGGCTCTGGGAGTTGTCGCGCTGGGACGATGCCGTATGCGCTGGCTGATCCTGTCGCTCGCACTGGTGAACCTCGGGTATTTCGCCTGGACCTGGCACGACGGGCGCCTGGATCCGGACCCGTATGCGGGTGTGCCGCCCGTGGAACGCGATCGAGGCAGGGTCGAACTGCTCGATGTGCGAGTGGAACGGCCGGTGACGGAAGGGGCCGTTTCGGGCGACGCGGTGGCGGAGGAATCGCGCTGGTAACAGCGTTCAGCGGTCACGGCGGTCACGGCGGGCAGCGCGTTCGGCCCGGCGCCGGTCACGGTGGCGTTGCCAGGCGGCCGAAAGTTGGCGGGAAGCCCAGTAGCCGGCCATGGCCGTGGGCGTGGCGATCAACAGGCTGCCCAGCAGGGTATAGGTGATCTCGTCCCCGATCCCCTGCAGATACCAGGCGTCCATATCCTGGGCGAGGAGCGGGATATAGCGGAAGACCGCTTCCCCGAGTTCATGGAAGACCCAGTACAGGGGCGCCGCGGTGAAGGGGTTGCTGACGAACGAGGCCACGAAGGCCGTTGGAAAATTCCCGGCCAGCGCGATGCAGAGGATGATGATCAACACGGTCTGAAACCCGACCGTCGGCGTCAGTCCAATGAACAGACCGATGGCGACCCCGCGGGCCATCGCCTCCGGGCCGCTCTTCATGCTCCCGGCGGCATGTAGCCCGGAATGCAGGCGCGGATGACGGGCCAGCCAGTTGTGGGCGCGCCAGCGCAAGGCCCGCCAGCGGATGCTGGCCCGCCTCAGCATGGCTGCGGGGGGCTCAGGCCGCTCCCCACCGGGCCGCGGTCTCGGGCGTCCAGCCGACGGTGATCGCGATGTCCTGCTCAATGACGGGCCGCTTGATGAGCGCCGAGTGTTCGAGCATCAGCGCGATGGCGCGTTCCGCATCCATTCCCTCGCGCTCCTCCTCGGATAGTTGGCGCCACGTCGTCCCGCGCCGGTTGACCAGGGTCTCCCAGCCGACGGCGTCGACCCAGCCGCGCAGCCGATCCGCCTCCAGCCCGTCCCTGCGAACGTCCACGAAGCGATAGCCCACGCCGGCCGCATCCAGCGACCGGCGAGCCTTGCGGACGGTATCGCAGTTGGCGATGCCGTAGAGCGCGATCTCAGACATCGCGCAGGAGGGCGTTCAGGCCCACCTTGGCCTTGGTCTTCTCGTCCACGCGCTTCACGATCACGGCGCAGTACAGCGAGTACTTGCCATCCTTCGACGGAAGGTTGCCGGAGACGACCACGGAGCCAGCCGGCACGCGGCCGTAGAGGATCTCGTCGTTTTCGCGGTCGTAGATGCGGGTGGACTGGCCCAGGTACACGCCCATGGAGATGACCGCGCCTTCCTCGACGATCACGCCCTCGACCACCTCGGAGCGCGCGCCGATGAAGCAGTTGTCCTCGATGATGGTCGGGGCGGCCTGCAGCGGCTCCAGTACGCCGCCGATACCCACGCCGCCGGAGAGGTGCACGTTCTTGCCGATCTGGGCGCAGGAGCCGACCGTGGCCCAGGTGTCCACCATCGTGCCTTCATCGACATAGGCGCCGATGTTCACGTAGGACGGCATCAGCACGGTGTTGGGGGCAATGAAGCTCCCGCGACGGGCGGTGGCCGGGGGCACGACGCGCACGCCCGCCTCGCGGAAGTCGCGGCTGGAGGTGTCGGCGTACTTGGACGGGACCTTGTCGTAGTAGTTGGTGAAGCCGCCCTTGATGAACTCGTTCTCGGAGATGCGGAACGACAGCAGCACGGCCTTCTTGAGCCATTCGTTCACCACCCAGTCGCCGTCCTTTTTCTCGGCGACGCGCGCACGGCCGGTGTCCAGCATATCCAGCGCCTCGTTCACGGCGTCGCGGACGTTGGTTTCCACGTTGCGCGGGTTGATGTCGGCGCGGCGTTCAAAGGCGGCTTCGATGGTGCTCTGGATGTCGGACATTAGGTATTCCCTTTAAGGCAATGAAAAATAAATTGATGAGTGGCGTTAACGATAAAGCGCAGTGATTCGCTCGGCCGCCTCGATGCAGGCGGCGGGCGCGGCGACCAGCGCCATGCGCACGTGTCCGGCCCCGGGATTGTGCCCGGTCTCCGGGTCGGTCCGGGAGAGGTAGCGCCCCGGCAGGACCGTGACCCCCGCCTCGCCGTAGAGGCGTCGGGCAAAGCCCTCGTCGTCACCATCCGGCACGCGCGGCCACAGGTAGAAGCCGGCGGCCGGCGTCTGCACGTCGAGGACCGGTTCCAGGATGGGGATCACCGCGGCGAATTTCTCGGCGTAGAGGGCACGATTCTCGGTCACGTGGGCCTCGTCTGACCAGGCGGCGCGGCTGACGGCCTGGGTCGGCGGCGGCAGGGTGCAGCCGTGGTAGGTCCGGTACAGCGCGAAGCGCTCGAGCAGGGCCGCATCGCCGGCCACGAAACCAGAGCGTAGCCCCGGCAGGTTGGAGCGCTTGGACAGGCTGTGGAAGACGATGCAGCGCTCGAATGCGGCGTTGCCCATGCGCGCCGCGGCCCCCAGCAGGCCGGCCGGCGGCTCGCCATCGGGGTGGTAGATCTCGGAGTAGCATTCGTCCGCCGCGATGATGAAGTCATGGCGCTCGGCCAGGCGGATCAGATCCTGCATCGCGGCCTCGGACATGCAGGCCCCGGCGGGGTTGCCCGGGTTGCAGATGTAGACGAGCTGCACGTCTTCCCAGGTGGCCGGGTCGACCGCCGAGAAGTCGGGCAGGTAGCCGTTCTCCGGCGCCAGGTCGTAGAAGGCCGGCGCGGCCCCGGCGAGCAGCGCCGCGCCCTCGTAGATCTGGTAGAACGGATTCGGCATCAGCACGCGGGCACCGGGCTTCTCCGCCACGACCGCCTGGGCAATCGCGAACAGGGCCTCGCGGGTTCCGCTGACCGGAAGCACCTGCCGTTCCGCGTCCACATTGCCCAGGTCAAACCGCCGTTGCAGCCACGCCGCGATGGACTCGCGCAGGGCCGGTTCGCCGCGTGTGGTCGGGTAGTGGTTGAAGCCCTGGAGGGAGGCCCGCAGGACGGGTTCGACGAAATCGGGCAGTGCGTGACGCGGCTCGCCAATCGACAACGCGATGGGCTCCCGGTCCGCAGGCGGTTGCAGGTCCGCGAACAGCCGGCGCAGGCGTTCGAACGGATAGGGCTGTAGCCGGTCCAGGCGCGGGTTCATGGCGGCTCGGGCGTCGTGGTCGGAGTTGAACGGAAGACCGCGCAGTATACCGGGCCTCGATGCCCCGCGGAAAAACCCCGACAGACCAGCGACGACCGGGCCAATTTCCATCGAAAGTACATCTCGCCGTGACTGGTGTTTGCCGGCCGGGTTTCCTAAAGTACGATGCAAAGCCCTGCCATTTGAGTGGAAATCCGACGCCAACAAGAACAAGCGCAAGGGCAGCTTCGACGTGGGTGGTTCGACTGCATCGTTCCGGAATGATGAATGGAACCCCGGGGAAGGTTCCGCAAGCGCGAGGAGTGTTGGAGATGAACAGAGCCCGTCTTTCCCGTTATTTCACCGTACCCCTTCCGGCCTTGGTGCTGGCGTCCCTGCTGATGGCGCTGGCATCGTCACAGGCGCTGGCGTTCGAGGAGCGCAAGATCGCCTGGCACGTGGGGTTTGAAGACCCTTCCCAGTACAGCTCGATGCTCGGCAGCATCAACAGCATGGTGGAGGCTTACGAAGGTCGACTGATCGACTACGACATCCGCCTCGTGTTCCGCGCACAGGGCATCCGTTTTGTCACCGATGACAACATGGAGGGAACGCCGTTCGAGGTTGATCCCGACGGCGAATTCGCCGAACAGCGCGGCGAACTTCGGTCACGTCTGATGCAACTGGTGAATCTGCATAACGTAAGCCTGGAGTTGTGCGATAGCACGCGCGCAGCCGTAGGCCTGGACATGGACGCCTTCTACCAGCCGATTGAACGGGTCGATTCAGGCATCGTTCAGCTGGGTGACTTGCATCATGAGGGGTATGCCGTAATGCATGCCTACCGCAACTGAGGAGATGTCATACGTGAATATCGTGAACTTCGCTCGATCCGTGTTGCTCCGTTCGCGCGTGCTGTTTGCCAGCACCGTTTTGGGGGCCGCGATGTTCGGTGTTTCGACCACCGCGATTGCCGACGAGGCCCTGTGGGAAGCCCTGGCGGAAGGGGGCAAGGTCGTGCTGTTGCGCCACACCAAATCCGAGGAGGCCGAGGCCGAACGATCCATGCACCTGGACGCGGGCGGCGATTGCAGCCAAGAGGTACAACTGACAGACGAGGGCCGGGCCCAGGCCGAAGCGCTCGGCAGGGCGCTGAAGGAGCGCGGGATAGAAGTCGACGGGGTGCTGAGCAGTGAATTCTGTCGGGCCCGGCAAACGGCCGAGGCGGTGTTTGGCGAATACGAGCGCTGGGATGCACTGAACCTGATTGCCGCGATGCCGGAAGGCGAATCCGAGTGGTTGATCGAGGATGTGCGTGATCGGATGAGTGAATTCGAGGGTGCGGGCAACCTGTTCCTGGTTTCGCACCGGCCCAACATCAACACCATCGTGTTCGAGAATGTGGAAGCGGGAAGCCTGGTGGTGATGCGTCCGGAGGGTATGGGCAGCGTCGAGGTGCTGGGCGTGATCCCGGTGGAGAGCTATCACTAGCAGGGCTGGACCGCGCGGCCAGCGGTGACCCCCGTAGCGCCGCGAAGTCTGCCGGGGCCCTTCCGGGCCCCGTTCTTTTTTCGGACTGGCCGTCGGACGTTATTCCTGAACCAGAAACACGGGTTCCTGGTCTGGCGGCATCTGTTCCAGTTCCTCCTGCGTGAGCATGGCGTAGATCTCGATCAGCGTGCCGTCCGGGTCCTTGAGCCACAATTCGTGCAGGGGCGTGCCACGCCAGGTTGTGCGCGGTGGTTTCTCGACGTGGAAGTCGTTGTTGCGCGCGGATTGCCAGGCGCGCACGACCGTGTGCTTGTCCGCGACGCCCATCCCCAGATGGAACAGCGTGTCGTGATTCAGGGTCATGCCGTCATTCACCAGCAGCACGAAGTTGGTGCGGGTGTCCGGGCGCAGGAAGGTCACGTAACGGTGCGTCCATTCGGCGGGCTCGACTCCGAACAGCCAGGTGTAGAAGCGGGCCGATGTGGCGAGGTCATGGACGCGGATGCTCCCGTGGAACTCCCGCGAGGCGAAGCCCGGGTCGAGCTCGCGTACGGCCTGCAGGATGCGCACGCGCTCGCGCAGCTTGGGTTCGATCTCGCCATCGACGTCGTCCGGACCGAGATTGTCAAACAGCAAATCCCAGTTGTAGAAGGCCGTGCCGGCCTCGCGCAGGGCCCGTGAGGCGGTCTTGTTTAGCGAAACGGGCTTACCGGTCCCCGGTTCATCCACGGTGACTGGGTCGGGGCGCAGGTCGAACTCGCCCAGGACGCGCTCGAGTACTTGCTGGAAGCGGGGCTCCAGCGATCCGATCACGGGCAGGATCTGGGCCATGGCGTTCCTCCGGAAAATGGTTGACAATAGTTCAAGGATAATTGACGCTTTGGCATATGGACAAGGGCACCGCCACCAACATGTTCGAGTCGCTGGCCTCCGGCATTCGCCTGGACATCGTGCGCTTGCTGGTGCGTCACGGCCATGACGGGCTGGTCGCCGGCGAGATCGCCAAAACCCTGGAACTGCCGCGCACGAACCTCTCGTTTCACCTCAAGACCCTGACGCAGGCGGGTCTGCTGACGGTCACGCAGGAAGGGCGCTACCAGCGCTATCGGGTGAATCTCGACGCGATGCAGGACCTGGTCGCCTACCTGACCGAAAACTGCTGCGCGGCCGACTCTGACGGCTGCGCGTTGCCTGCGGCCCTGGGCTGTGCAGGGGAGACGGAAGCCACAGCGGCTCTGCGAGTGCCGGGTCGGCAAGTCCGATAGACCGCGCGCCCCGCGTGGGGACCGCAACAACCGAGCCGGGCCGGGTTCACCCGGGAAGGCCAGTGGGACCCCGGGCCGATCCGCGAGAGGAGTCATGATCCATGAAGCGCATGCACCTGCACGTTTCCGTGCCGGAACTGGGCCCGGCGATCCGCTTTTATTCGCAGCTGTTCGCGGCCGAGCCGAGCGTGGTCAAGGGCGACTACGCGAAATGGATGCTGGAGGACCCGCGGGTCAATTTCGCGGTGTCGGCGCGCGGTGCGCCGGTGGGTCTGAACCACCTGGGCATCCAGGCCGAAGAGGCGGGCGAGCTCGCGGAGCTGGGCCGGCGTCTGGACGACATCGACGCGGACGTGCGCGAGGAGATGGGCACGCATTGCTGCTACGCGCAATCCGACAAGTACTGGACCACCGATCCGGCCGGGATCGCCTGGGAGAGCTATCACACGCTCGGGAGCATCCCGATGTTCGGCGCACAGGATGAAGAAGGGATGGGTGACTGCTGTGTACCGGAAGGGACGTCAAGCGGCGCGTGCCAGCCAGACCGTGACGATGAAGCCAAGGGTTGCGGCTGACGCTTCACCCCGGCAGATACGGAGAAAGCAATGACCGACCGGAACGCCTCCGTCGAGGAGATCTCGACGAAGGAAGGCATGGGCATCTTCGAGCGCTACCTGAGCGTGTGGGTGGCGCTGTGCATCGTGGCGGGCGTCGCCCTGGGGCAGTTCCTGCCGGTGGTGCCGGAAACGCTGTCGCAGTGGGAATATGCCCAGGTCTCCATCCCGGTGGCCATCCTGATCTGGGCGATGATCTACCCGATGATGGTGCAGATCGACTTCTCCGCCATCCTCGGCGTGCGCCGGGAGCCGAAGGGCCTGGCCATTACCACCTCGGTGAACTGGCTGATCAAGCCGTTCACCATGTTCGCGATCGCCTGGTTCTTCTTCATGGTGGTGTATGCCGCCTGGATCCCGGAAGACCTGGGGCGCGAGTACCTGGCCGGGGCGATCCTGCTGGGCGCGGCGCCGTGTACCGCGATGGTGTTCGTCTGGAGCTACCTGACCCGCGGGGATGCCCCCTACACGCTGGTGCAGGTGGCGGTGAACGACATCATCATGCTGTTCGCCTTTGCCCCCATCGTGGTGCTCCTGCTGGGCGTGTCGAACATCCACGTGCCCTGGGACACCGTCGCGCTGTCGGTGCTGCTGTACATCGTCATTCCGTTCGTCGCCGGCTACCTGACGCGCATCTGGCTGATCCGCAAAAAGGGCATCGAGTGGTTCGACAACGTGTTCATGAAGCGTCTGGGCCCGGTCACGCCGATCGGCCTGCTGGTGACGCTGGTCCTGCTGTTCGCCTTCCAGGGCGAGCGCATCCTGGAGAACCCGGGGCATATCGTGCTGATCGCGATCCCGCTGATCATCCAGACCTTCCTGGTGTTCTACATCGCCTATTACTGGGCGAAGGCGTGGCGCGTGCGGCACGCGGTGGCCGCCCCCGGCGCGATGATCGGCGCGAGCAACTTCTTCGAGCTGGCGGTGGCCGCGGCGATCGCGATGTTCGGCCTGCAGTCGGGGGCGGCGTTGGTGACCGTGGTGGGTGTGCTGGTCGAGGTGCCGCTGATGCTGGCGCTGGTGCGCATCGCCAATCGCACCCGCCACTGGTTCCCGGCGGACACCGAGGCGAGATCGGCATGACCGCGATCACCCTGACCGACGCCGCGCGCGAGTGGCTGGCCGGGCAGGGCGGCGAGGTGGTGCTGCGATGGTCCACGCGCCACGGTTGTTGTGGCGGCCAGGCGGCGGTTCCAGTGGCCGAGCCCGGCGCGCCCCGCCGGGCCGACGGCTACACGGTGCGTGAGATCGAGGGAGTCCGGGTCCATGTGGCCGAGGGTCTGGGTCCGGGGCCCTACCGAATTGACATCGACGGCCTGTTTCGCTGGCGCCGTTTGGTGGTGGAAGGCGAAATGGGGCAAAGGCACGATTGAATGCCGGGGGCGAACGATGTTTGAACACATTCTGGTGGCGGTGGACTTCTCGCCGGCCTGGGCCCGGCTGGAGAACCAACTCGATCGTCTGCGGGCCCTGGGTTGCCGGCGCCTGACCCTGGCTCATGTCCTGGCCGAGGGATATACCCAGGCACCCGAGGTGGGGCATGGGCCCTACTACGAAGAGCGTCTGGACAGGATCGCGGCGACCGTTCGCGAGCAGGGCTTGGATGCGGACACGGCGGTCGGGGTCGGGAATGTGGTGACCGAGCTGGAACGCATCGCCGCAGAACGCGGCGCCGGCGTGATCCTGGCGGGCAGCCACGGGCACGGCACACTGCGTGACCTGTTCCTCGGCAGTACGGTGCTGGATCTGGCGCGTCGCGCGCGGCGCCCCTTGCTGCTGGCGCCCACCGATGGGGATGTCGAGCTGGATTGCGCGCCGGTGTGTCGGCCGCTCCTGGCGACCGATGGTTCCAGGGCCGCTGCCGCGGCGACGGCCGCATTTCTCCAGGTGTTGCCCCGGTGTCGGCGCGGGGTGGTCGTCTGCGTCGGGCGCTGGGATGCTGAGCCGGAGCGCGAGAGCGAGCGTGCGACGATCGAGGCCCATTTGGCGCAGCTGGCGAAACAGGTCGGCGAGCCCGGGTTTGACACCGTACTCCTGGGCCAGGGCAAGCCTTCGGTCGAGATCGGGCGGGTCGCGGAGGAAAAGGGCGCCGACCTGCTGATTATCGGCAAGCGCGGGCGCAACCCGGTTACCGATCGGTTGCTGGGCAGTACCGCCGAGGCCGTGTGCCGCCAGGCCCGGCGCCTGACGCTACTGGTACCGAGCCACGATTGAACGCAAGGAGGACAGGACCATGACGGATGCACAACGCCCGCTGAAGGTGCCCGAGCTGGAACAGGCCTTCATGAACGAGGATCACCAGGAGGCGGCAAGGTTGCTGGAGCGGGTGGGCGAGGCCCGGGCGGCGGGGGACGACGCCCGCCTGCGCGAGGCGTTTGCGGCCTTTGTCGAGTGTAACCGCGAACACTTCGCCCGCGAGGACGCGCTGATGGAGCGGATCGGTTTTCCGCAGACCGACTACCACCGTCAGGAGCATGCCGCCCATCTGGCTCGCTGGGAGGCGCTTCTGGCCGGGCTGGAGGACGGCTCGGTTCAGGGCGCCGAAGTCGCATCCGCGCTGGATGACGAGATCATCCCCTGGTACCAGCGCCACTTCACCACCATGGACGCGCTGCTGGCGCAGTTTGCCCAAAGGGCCAACGCGTAGGCGTTTTTCCTCGTCATTGCGAGGAGCGCAGCGACGAAGCAATCTCCGTCCGACACCACGGGCGTTTGCGAACAAGCGTATCGCCCGCTTGGAGGGTGTTTGCTCGCTCGCCCTTCGGGCTGGTCGTCGGCCATTCAACGCGCTTCGCGCTCGGATGCTTCGGCGCCTTTGGATCCTCGCCATGACGGGGGAGCGATGGACCCCGGACGTGGGGAGAAGGCGTTGGTGCCAGCGCCTGGGAGCTAGTCGACGGTCGCCGTGCGGTGGGGCGGGCTGTCGTCGGCGTCCCCCACTTGCAGGATCTGGTACTGCACGCGCAGGGTTCGCCCGGCCAGCGGGTGATTTCCATCCAGTATCGCGCCCTTTTCGGTAAGGCGAACGACCTTCAGTTGAAAGACATTCTGTTCGCCACGACTGTAGAGCCGCTGGCCGGGTTCCAGTGCGACGTTGTCGGGCAGATTCTCGCGTACCGCTTCGAAGACCAATTCGGGCCGGTGTTCGCCGTAGGCAAGTACCGGCGGAATGGTGAGTTCACCACGCTCTCCCGCCTGCATCCCCTGTAAAGCGGGCGCCAGACCGGGCAGCCCGGCGTCCTCCTGGCCATGCACATAGCGTATCGGCTCGTCTGCGGGATGTTTCAGCCATTCGTCCAGCGGTGTGCCGTCGGCATCGTCGTGAACCGTGTACAGCAGCGTCACGACCTGGCCGCGCGTAATGGTTGCCGGTATCACGTTATCTCTCTCCCATGCGAACAATAGTCTGGAGTTTCTCGGCGTCTCGCCCACAGCTTTCCGTGTGCACCTTTGGCAAGAACGTCCCGCCTTCCCAACAAGGCCAATAAAAAAGGGCCGGCGCAAGGCCGGCCCAACAGAGGTGGCGTTGGAAGCACGCCTGAGATGCACGGTCGCGTGCGGACCTCGAGTCCTACGCCTGTATTCCTTGCTAGCAACCATCGGGCCATGAAGGACGACCGGGGTGTTTCCCACGGGCGCTGTGGGGGCCTCAAGGCCTCATGCGGTGGGTATGGAGGCGCCGGCCGGGACGGGGATTTCCGGGATGGGCTTGTCGGGGACGTGAGGGTGACCGGATCCATGTTACCCACCGGTAACCCTTTCCGAGTCTGGCGCGGGAAGATGTTACCGATGGGTAACATCTTCCCGCCTCGCGGGCTCGACGATGGCTCGGAGTGGCGCGCCATGGGGCCAACACGCGGCGTTGTATGTGCGCTGGCACACCCCTTGCTCAAGGATTCAAAAAAGCCGTAATGCGGGCCCTGAACCGGCTTGCATGGGGCGCCGCGATTCTGCGGCGCCGGTTTCGTCCAGCGGGGGATTGAATGCGGGAAACCGCCACACCACAGCTTGCCTACGAGCGCCTGCATCCGGATGTGCCGGAGGTCGCGTTTCTGGCTTCCGATTGCCTCCCGGGTCGTTCGCCATTGTCGCGGTGCGGCGAGTGCGCCGAAGCCTGTCCGGTGGACGCGTTGCAAGCCGCAAGGGGAACACTTTCGCTTGCGGACACCTGCCTGCGCTGTGGCCAGTGCGCCGCGGCCTGCCCCACGGGGGCCCTGCGTGTGAGCGGATTCCCGCGTTCCGAGACCCTGGACGGTCCGGTGGAGGACAGCGCCGCGGAGTTGCCCGTCGAATGCTGGCGTGTGCCGCGCGAAGCCATGGACAGCGGGTCATTGCGTGTCCCCTGTCTCGCGGGCCTGGACAGCGGCACCCTGGCCGAGTTGTCGGCCCTGCGTGATGCACCCCTCGTACTGGTCAATCGCGGGTGGTGCGAGTCCTGTCCCGCCGGGGGCAAGACTGCCCCGATGGCGGCGTCGGTGGCGGTAGCCGCGTCTGCCCTGGAGTCGGCCGGGGCACCGCCGCAGCGCTGGCCCCGGGTAGAGGATCGGCCGTTGCCGGCGCGTCGGGCGGCGAGCAAGTCGATCCCGCTGCCCGAATGCGAGACCCGCCTCGGCCGACGTGAGTTGTTCCGGCAGATGGCGGGCCGTTCCGCGGGTGGGGCACTGGGCGGCGCCGGTCTGGATTCCCCCGCGGAGGGCGCAGCGGAAACGCGTCCCCTCGTGGACAAGATCGCGGCGCTGCCGCGCCAGCGACTGTCGCGGGCGGTACAGACGTTCGCCAACACGGTTCCGGCGTCGCTTTCTCCCCGCCTCGGTATGGACGAATCGCGTTGCTGCAACCAGCGCGTATGCGCGTCGCTTTGTCCGACCGGTGCGCTCCGGGTGGTCAACGACGGGAACGGGAGTGGACTCGATTTCGATCCCGCCGATTGCATCGCGTGCGAGTTGTGCGTCCGGGTCTGCCCGGAACGGGCGCTGGAACTGGCACCCCGGGACGGTGTGTCCGGGCCGCTGATCCGGCATGCGCATCAGTACTGCCGCGAATGCCGGGCGTTCTGCCCCGGTAATCGGGAAGAGGGGCTCTGCGCGTCCTGTGCGAAGAAATACGGGCTACTGGCGGATGGCGGGTATGAACTGCTGTTCGGAAAGCCCGCCGAGCACCCCCGGGACGACGCGGTCGCCCCGGGTCGCGATGAAACATCTCCGGGCCGCGCCGGCACGGGGCCACGAGAAGAGCTGAAGGGAGTGGAGGAGAATCTATGAAAGCCATCCTGGAAAAGATGCTGAACCGCAGGCGATTTCTGCAGGCCACCGGGGCGACCGGGGCCGTGGCGGGGGTTGCCGGCATGGGCAAACTGGCCGGATTCACGGCCGCCGCGGGATCGGCGGGTGTGACCAGTACCGCGAGCGCGGCGACCTTTGCGGACGCCCGCATGACCAAGAACATTTGTCACCAGTGCCCGGCGCGGTGCGGAATCAACGTGTACACCCATAACGGGCGTGTGACCTCGATCTACGGCGATCCGGGCAATCCGATCGCGAACGGGAAGCTCTGCCCCAAGGGGCATCTCGGCACCTATTTCCTGTATGACCCCGACCGCTTCAAGGGCCCGATGCGGCGTACCAACCCGCAAAAGGGTCGTAACGAGGATCCTGGCTGGGAACCGATCTCCTGGGACGAGGCGTATGACGAGATCGCCAGGCGCATCAATGAACTGCGCGAGAACGGGGAGGCGCACAAGATCGCGCATTTCTACGGGCGTGGCTGGGGACCGAGTGATGCGGGGCTGTACGGCGCGTTCGGGCAGCTGGTCGGTACGCCGAACTCCGCCATCGGGCATGCCTCGATGTGCGCGGAGGGGTCCAAGCGGGCCAAGGCTGCCACTGACGGCAACAACTCGTACAACGCCTACGATTACAAGAATGCCAACTACCTGCTGACCTTCGGGGCCAGTTTCCTGGAGGCCTTCCGTCCCTACAACTACCTGATGCAGGTATGGGGACATATGCGCAGCAAGAGCCCGCGTACCCAGGTGACCGCGATCGATGTGCGGATGAACCCGACCATGGCGGCCGCCGATCGGTACCTGATGGTGAAGCCGGGCACGGACGGAGCCCTGGCGCTGGCGATTGCCCATGTGATGCTGACCGAAGGTCTCTGGGATCGCGAATTCGTGGGCGACTTTGGCGATGGGGGCAACCGCTTCCGTGCGGGGCAGACGGTGAGTCCTCACCTGTTCAACGAGAAGTGGACGCGCGGTCTGGTCGAATGGTGGAACGCGGAGCTGAAGGATCGCACCCCCGAATGGGCGGAAGGCATCACCAGCATTCCTGCCGGTGACATCGTCAAGACCGCGCGCGAATTTGGCACGACCCGGCCGGCGATGGCGATCTTCGAACGCGGCCCGACTTCGCATACCAATGGTGTGTACAACGGGATGGCCATTCATGCCCTGAATGCCTTGTCTGGATCGATGTTCGCCGAAGGGGGGCTGTTCTACCAGATGGGGCCGTCCTACGGCTCCGGCCCGGCGGATGCGGACGATTACATGGACGATATCGCGCGCGATATGGCCGGCAAGCATCCGCGGATCGACATGGCGGGGACCGAACGCTGGCCGTTCGCGGGAACCATGATGCAGGAAACGGCGAGGAACCATAACGCCGGTGACCCCTACAAGCTGAAGATGGCGATGTTCTACACCACCAATCCCATCTGGACCGCGCCGGATGCGCCGGAATGGGAAAAGATGATGAGCGAGATCTTCGTGGTGGATACCTCGCCCTATCCGGGGGAAACGGCGAAGTTCGCGGATCTGATCCTGCCCGAATCCACCTACCTGGAGCGCTTGCAGGACTCGCCGACCTATCCGTTCGAGGGTTGGCCGATGACCGCGCTGCGGGTGCCGGCGGTGGAGAAGCTCTACGACACCACCGAGTTCGGCAACATGATGATCGAAATCGGCAAGCGCATTAACGGGCCGACCGGCGATTATTACCGCCAGATCGACAGCGTCGAGAACCTGCTGCGGCACCTGGCGCGGGGCTTCGAGGACGACCCGGGCGATAACGGCGTGGACAGCTACGAGTCCTGGGTCGAGAAGGGGGTCTGGTACAAGAAGCCCTATCACTGGAAACAGCACCGGGGCGTATTTCTCGAGTGGGATGGCCAGGGTTACAACCGCGAGATGTCCGAAGAGGAGGTCGGGGAAAAGCTCCTGCGCACCCAGTCCGGCAAGTTCGAGTTCAAGTCCTCGCATCTCGAGGAAAAGGCCGACTACATCACGCAGCATCTGGCGGTGGAACGTGACCGCGTCGGCTTCCCGCAATGGGTGGCGCCCGAACATACGGGTGGCAATCGCGACCTCTATTTCGTCACGCCCAAGACCCCGATGACCGCAGAAGGGCGTAGCGGCAATATCCCGCATGCCATTGCCCTGCAGCAGCCCAGCGTCGGGGGCAACGATCGCACCTACGTGGAGATGCACCCGAGTACGGCACGTGAACGCGGGATCCGGGATGGCGACCGAGTCCGCATCACCGCGGATCTCGGGACCATCGAGGGCTATGTCCGCTACATGCCTCAATCCCGCCCGGACACCATTGTGCTGCCGTACGAACACGGACACTGGGCGCAGGGTCGTTGGGCCGAGGCACAGGAGCGCTCGGTGGCGCCCGGGAACCCCAACGAGATTACCGCCAACGTGTCGGATCCGATCTCCGGCCTGGCCGCCTACTACACCGGCAAGGTGGACGTGGAACGGGTCTAGGCCCGACACCTTGATGCGAACGATTTCAGGAGACTAGAAGATGGCAAAGTGGGGAATGGTCATTGACCTCGACAAGTGTACGGGCTGCCAGGCCTGTACCACCGCTTGCGGCATGGAGAACGACACCCTGCCCGGCGAGAACTGGCAGGACGTGCTGTTTTACACCGAAGGGGAGTACCCGAGCGGCCAGATGAAGTGGCTGCCCCGGCCGTGCATGCAGTGCGAGGACCCGTCCTGCGTGCACGTCTGTCCGACCCGGGCAACCTACAAGGATCCCGATGCCGGCGGCATCGTGTTCATCGACTGGGACAAGTGCATCGGTTGCAAGTACTGCATGATTGCTTGCCCTTATGGCGTGCGTTTCTTCGCCGACGAGGCCCCCCTGGTGGAGCCGGACCTCAAGGAGATCTTTCCCGGCAGTGGCGGGCAGCTCTGGGACCCGCCGGGCCAGAGTCCGGATCAGGACCGCAAGCGCGGCATCGGCGTCCAGCCGAAAGGCGTGGTGTCGAAGTGCACCTTCTGCTACCACCGCGTGAGCAAGGCACCCGAGGGTGTTCCGGACCTCGACGAGGACGATCCGGAGCTGGTCGATTACGTGCCGGCCTGCGTGCGGACCTGCCCCCCCAAGGCACGGTTCTTTGGCGACCTGGATAACCCGGAAAGCAACGTGAACAAGCTGATCGCGAACAAGAACGGGATTCGGTTGAAGGATCACACCGGCAACCGTCCGCAGGTCTGCTACCTCGGTGCCGGTGCCGGTATCCCCGCGTTCCAGCCGAAATCCTAAGGGAGAGATGTCATGAGTGCAGATACCATTGATCGCAACAACACGGGGTTGATGACGGGCATGCTGGTCGTCGGGGCCGTCATCGCGATCGTGACATTCGCGATCGTCGCGTTCGCGCTGGTTACGCAGGGCCACGCGGCCTTCAATATGGACGCCAATGTCGCATGGGGGCTGCCGATCGCCACCTATGTCTATTTCGCCCTGATGTCCTCGGGCCTGACCCTGGTTGCGGCACTGGCCATGGTGTTCGGCTTCAAGCAGTACTATCCGCTGATCAAGCGGGCCATCTGGCTGGCGATTATCACGCTGGTCGCGGGCCTCGCGGTGCTGGCGATGGAACTCGGCCACACCTTCCGCATGCTCTGGGCGATCCCGCTGAACCTGCAGATCGAGTCCGCGATGTTCTGGATGGGGGTGTTCTACCTGCTCGACTTGATCTTCATGGCCTGGAAGTTCCAGATGATGGAGCGGGGCGACTGGACCAGTCGGCTCAGTCGCCAGGTCGGGGTCGCGTCGTTCATCGCCGTACTGCTGGCGGCCGGAACACTTGCCCTGGTATTCGGAATGATGAGCATGCGGCCGTTCTGGTTCGATCCGACCCTGCCGGTCTGGTTCTACGCCACGGCGGCGTTCTCGGGTGTCGCGGCTCTGGTGTTCTTCACCTATCTGTCCTACGGCATGAATCGCTCGCGTATGCCCGAAGGTCTGCGCATGGATCTCGAGGGGCCCCTGCCGAAGCTGTTTCTGGCGCTGGCCGGGATCACGCTGGTGCTGTTCCTGTCACGGCTGACGACCGGCTTGTACGCGAATGCACCCGAGGTCAATGTCGTTTGGAGTGACTACCTGCTGGCTTCCGGCTGGTTCCACTTCGCCATGTGGGGCGGCATTCTTCTCCCGTTCGTACTGCTGCTGGGGCGGGGTATGCGCAACGCGCCGGGTGTGCAGATGCTGGCCGCCATCCTGGTGCTGGTCGGGATCTTCATCGAGCGGATCTACTTCGTCGTCGGTGGCCAGGTGGTCCCGCTATTCAAGGGGACCTGGGAGCGCGGCCTGGTTGAATATGCCCCGTCGTCCACGGAATGGGTGCTGACCGTGATGGGTATCGCACTGGTCTTCGCGCTGTATGGCCTGGGCGAGCGTCTGTTCAATCTCTCCGACAGCCCGATGGTGACCGCGGGGGACGAGGCCGCGAGCGGCCGTCAGGCGACCGCCAGTTCCTGACGCCCATGCGGCTTGCCGAAAGACCCGGAGGCCGGGATTGTCCCGGGCCTCCGGTGTTTGTTTGCTGTCGTCCGGATGAGGCATCCCCGATGGTGAATCCGCTCGCGGGAAGTCGTACCGGCGCGACCGAGGAGTCGACATGAACAAGACCGAGAATCAATCCCTGCTGCCGCTTGGCGAGGCCATGCTTTGTCTGGGGCAAGCCTTCTTGCCCCCTCGGGATCGCACTCGAGTAGAGGCGATGCAGGGGCCCTTGATCGAAGATCTGCAGGCGCTGAACAGCGAACTCGAATTCGCCAAGGAGCGTGATCTGCAGGGGCTGCAAGACGCCCTGCGCGAGACAGGCGACGCGGAGGGAGGACTGTTGCGGATCTACAGCCGGTTGTTTCTCTCCCCGCCGTTTCCTGCGCCGCTGAATGCCGGGATCCAGCTCCAGGGCAGCCTGATGGGCTCGTCTACAGTGGAGATGGAGGCGTTCTATCAGCGCTACGGGTTGGCACGGGATCCGGATTTCCGCGACTTGCCCGACCATCTGGCCCTGCAATTGCAGTTCGTGGGTTACCTGCTGGGGCTTGCGGCCGCTGCCGAAGACCCACGGGAGCGCGAACGGATCGCTACGGACGCGGGCGAGTTTGTCGGTCGCTTTCTGAGTCCGTGGTTACCGAACTTCCAGCGGCAACTGGACGAGGCAGTGGGGCACGCCCCTGCCGCCGAGGTGTATCGACGACTGGCCATTGTGCTCCGCGCGCTGGTATCGCGTGTGGTGGCGTGCCTGGATGAAATCACGCCCGTAAACACGCAGCCGTTGGAGGCGGGAGCATCCACCCCGTCCGAGGACGAGGAGGTACGTGTGCGCATGCTCGTGCGTGACAGGGAGAGTGATATCCCCCCTGCCGAATGTCGGGTATGCGGCGCCGAGTTCGTTCCCGGCGGCGACCTGGCCGTGATGGTGCGGCAGCTGGAAGAGCGGGGTCTCGCGACGGATCATATGTATGTTTGTACGGATTGCCGGGACGGTGAGATGGGCCTGGGTCGGATGGAGGTGAAACTCCCCGAGAATGCCCGCAAGCTGATGTAGAAGGAGGGGCCGGTACCCGGGCGGCAAGGGTACCGGTTGAGCCGTTGATATACTGCTGTTGACCACGGTGACGTCGGAGGCTGGGTACGTCGTATGAAGCGCCGCAACTTCCTTGGGTTGATCACCCTTGCACCGGCTTTCCCGCGATCGGCATCTGCGCGCTCGACCGTGCGTATCGGTTTGACCCCGGTCTTCCTTGACGATCAGACCTTCCTGAACCGCTGGCGGGCGTATCTGGAGCAGGTGTTGGGTCGCGAGGTCGTGTTCGTTCAACGCGGAACGTATCGCGAGATTACCGAACTGGTCCTGAACGGGCGCGTGGATTTTGCCTGGCTTTGCGGATATCCGTTCGTGCGCTACCGGCAGCAGCTGGAGATTCTGCTGGTGCCGGTTTACGAGGGGCGCCCCTTGTACCAGTCGTATCTGATTGCCTCGGCGGAGGATGACTGGACACGCGGTCTGGAGGATCTCGAGGGGCGGGTGTTTGCCTATTCGGATCCCCTTTCGAATTCCGGCTGGCTGGTCACCCAGGCGCAGCTACTGGATGCCGGACACGATCCCGAGATGTTTTTCCGTCGCAGTTTTTTCGCCGGGGCCCATCGCAATGTGGTCGAGGCCGTCGCTGTAGGTCTGGCCCAGGGTGGCGCGGTGGACGGTTATGTCTATGACGCCCTGGCACGCTTGCATCCGGAGCTCATCGCCCGGACGCGTGTGGTCTGGCGTTCCGACACCTACGGTTTCCCGCCCGTGGTGGCCTATCCGGAGGTGGACTACGCCCTGCGCGACGCGTTCAGGACGGCCCTCAAGGAGATGGCGGATTCGCAGGCCGGGCAGGAACTGCTCGGCCAGTTCTACCTGGACGGCTTCCGTGACCCGGAAGAGGGCCTGTACGCGGGGATAGAACGGCTCCAGCAGCGCGTGGAGCGTGCCTGAGGTGCGTCTGCGTGATCTCAGCTATCGTGTCAAGACGCCGCTCAGCGTCACGCTGGTCATCGTACTGACGGCGATCATTCTGTCGATCACGCTCCTGGCACGCGCCTATCAGGACAATCGGGAAGAGATGATCGACAACGCGCTCAGCCTGGGGAGTGTCCTGGCCCGCACCCTGGCCCCGGCCCTGACCCGCGACGATGTCTGGCAGGCCTACGAGACGATCATGACCCCGCTGGAACGCGAGGCCCGTGCAGCCGGGGGGCCCGCTCCGGTGACCTCGTCCAATGGTGACCGGGGTGCAGCGGATCCCTCCCAGCGCGAGATCCTGGTGCTGGATACGGGACAGTCGATTTACGTGGCCTCGCGCCCGCGCCGTTACCCCATGCTGGTCCAGCTTGGACAGATGGGCGGCGAGTATGCGGATCTAGCCGGACGGATCGCGGAGCACAATGCTGGAGAGCCCTTTGTGGCGCGGGACATCTGGCCGGATCGCTATGCGATGGTCGTGCCCATCCTCGCCGAGGACGGCGCGCAGCTGGGCACGCTGGTGCTGAACTATTCGAACGACCTGCTGTTTCCCCGCTTTCTCAACACTGTCGAGCAGGTGATCCTGGCCACGCTCCTGGTGCTGCTGGCGTTGCTGCCCCTCGGCTGGTACTGGGGCAAGCGCCTGACCGATCCGCTCAGCCATCTGTCCGCCTGCATGCAGCGGGTGGGCAGCGAGGTCCCCAGCGACATCCAGTGCGATCTGTACGACGGCCGCGACGAGATCGGACAGGTCTCCATGCGCTTTCGTCGCATGCTGGACGAGTTGCGCGAGAAGCAGGAACTTGAACGCAGCATGGTGGCCTCCGAACGGCTGGCGGCCGTGGGCCGGTTGACCGCAGGGATCGCGCACGAGATCAACAACCCGCTGGGTGGAATGCTGAACGCGATCAGCACCTACAAGCGCCACGGGGAGGACCGCGACCCGGTCGCGGACCGCACGATCTCGCTGCTGGAGCGCGGGCTTGTGCAGATCAAGGGTACGGTGGGGGCATTGCTGGTCGAGGCGCGCCTGGAAAGTCACGCCCTGACACTGGAGGACCTGCAGGATATCCGCACTCTGGTCCAGCCCGATATCCAGCGCAAGGGGCTCCGTCTGGTCTGGGACAATACGATCGACGCGCCGATCCCGTTGCCTTCGTCCCAGGTGCGCCAGGTGTTGCTGAACCTGCTATTGAATGCGGTGCAGGCCAGCGAGGAGGGCGGCGAGGTGGCCTGCACGCTGCGCGCGGACGATCGCTACTTTTTCGCCGCCATCTCGAACGGAGGTGAGTACATCAGCCGCGACCGAATGGCTCATTTGTTCGAACCGTTCGCGAACAGCAGCGGCGAGGGTCATGGGCTCGGGTTGTGGGTGACCTATCAGATGATCCAGCAACTGGACGGACAGATCGAGGTGACAAGCAACGAGACGGCGACGCTCTTCGAGGTGACGCTGCCACTGTCGGAAGGGGATGCCACATGAACGAACGTCCGCGCCTGTGCCTGATCGAGGACGATGCGATCATGGGCGAGTCGCTGTGTGATCGCTTCGAACTGGAGGGCTATGCGGTGGACTGGGCCAGGAGCATTGCCGAGGCCCGGGAACGACTGGCGGGGGGCGGCTATGCGGTTGTGCTGAGCGATATCCGCCTGGGCGACGGCTATGGCGATGCGCTCTTCCTGGAGTGGCAGGAGACCCACGGCGTCGCGGCGCCCTGGCTGTTCATCACGGCCTACGGCGCGGTGGACCGCGCCGTAGAGTTGCTCAAGCGCGGGGCGGCCGACTACATCACCAAGCCGTTTGATCTCGACGCCCTGGTGGACAAGGTCGCCGCGTTGACGACCGGCCAGGGTGAGGATGCCTCGGGCGCGACCACGCTGGGGACCTCGGCCGCAATGCGCCGGATCTCCTCGCTTCTGGGGCGGCTCGCGGAACAGGCGAGCACCGTGTTGATTACGGGTGAATCGGGAACGGGCAAGGAAGCCGTCGCACGCGAGCTGCATCGCCTTGATCCGGTGCGTTCGGATCAGCCTTTTGTGCCGGTGAATTGCGGTGGGCTGACCGAAACCCTGCTGGAGGCCGAATTGTTCGGTCACGAAAAGGGGGCCTTCACCGGAGCGGTGCGGGCTCGCCCGGGGGTTTTCGAGCAGGCGCACGGGGGGACGTTGTTCCTGGACGAGGTCGGTGACATGCCGCCGGTCATGCAGGTCAAGCTCCTGCGTGCGATCCAGGAGCGTCAAATCGTGCGCGTTGGAGGCGAAAAGCCGATTCCGGTGGAGCTGCGTCTGATCTGCGCGACCCATCGCGATCTGCTGCAGATGGTCCGGGAAGGCAGCTTCCGCGAGGACCTGTACTACCGTATCCACGTGATTCACCTGCGCATTCCGCCGTTGCGCGAGCGGCCCGAGGATATCCCGTGGCTGGTGCGGCGCTTCCTCGAGGGCTATGCGCGGGAACACGGCGAGCCGGTCAAGACGCTCACGCCCACCGCGGAAAATGCACTCCTGCGTCACCCCTGGCCCGGCAATATTCGCGAGCTGAAGCACGCGATCGAGCGGGCCTGCATCATGAGCCCCGGCCCGGGCTTGCAGGCCGATACCCTGTTCGATGAGCCGGGCGACGAGCCCGCCCCGGGACCCGACGTCGAAGGTGCCCGGCTCAGTCAGTACCTTCAGGCCTGCGAGGAGAGCTATATCCAGCGGGCACTGGAACTGCACGACGGACACATTGGCAACACGGCGGCCAACCTGGGCATCAGCCGCAAGAATCTCTGGGAACGCATGAAGCGCCTGGGACTGTCCGCGGATGGCGGACGCCAGGCCTGAGGGCCGGCCATCCGCGGCGTATCAGCGCCGCGGCCGGGTGTACCAGAACCAGCTGAGATGGCGGGAGCGCAGGCTCCAGGGGAACAGCAGGACCTGGAGCACGACCAGGATGTGGCGCCCGGGGTTGAACCAGTCCGCCTTGCGGCCGGAGGTCAGGACGGGCGTGTCCAGGATCTCGACGTGCTGGCCGTGCCTGCGGCCCCAGCGGCGCAAGGCGCGGGACAGGAAGACCTCCTCCCCGGCGTACACGGCCTCGCTGAAGCCGCCGACCGCCGCGAAGGCCTCGCGGGTGCAGAAGACGTAGCAGCCCGCGGCCAGCCCCAGGCGCGCGGAGAGCGCATTCCATGTACGCGCGCCCCAGCGGTAGATGCGGTGATTGAGGTGGTCGAAGTCCACCCGTGCGCCACCCCCGCAGACCTGGCCGCTGTCCAGGGCGGTCAGCGTGGCCTGCAGCAGGTCACGGTCTGGCCAGGTGTCGGCGTCCACGAACAGCAGGTAGCCCCCGTTGGCCGCCTCCGCGCCGGCATTGCGGGCGCGGCTGATCCTGCGTTCCGGCTCGAAGACAACGCGACAGCCCGCGCGCTGTGCAATCTTCGGGGTCGCGTCGGTGGAGGCGTTGTCCACCACGATGATCTCGCTGGCGCGGCCGAGGCCGGAGAGGGCGTTCTGAACCGCCGTCAGGGTTCGTGGCAGCCACGCGGCCTCGTTCCAGGCCGGGATGACGACCGAAAGGGCGGGAGCGCGGGCCACGCAGCGGCCCGGATCAGTAGGTCGGCATGTGGGGGTCGACCTCGCGTGCCCAGGCGTCGATGCCACCGGAAAGATTGATGACGTTCTTGAACCCGACGCGGGCCAGGAACCCGCAGACCTGCTGGCTGCGGACCCCGTGGTGACAGATCACCACGATCTCGTCCTCCGGGTTCAGATCCTGGTATGCCGTCGGGATCTGGCCCATCGGAAGCAGCTGCGAGCCGTCGATGTGGCAGTGCTGGTATTCCCAGGGTTCGCGTACATCCAGCAGCGTCGGGGCCGTGGCCGCCTGGGTGAGGTAGTCCCGCAATTCGCTGGGAGACATCTGCTGCATCGGTCAATCCGGGCCGGAGTGAAAGGGACACGCTAGGGCTTGGTGGGTCTCGGTGCAAGAAGGACGGCGGCTGGGGGGCCAAGGGGGAGGCGGATTATTGGGATGGATGCCCCAGATGTATGTCCCCGTGGCAGGCGGGAGTGTGCGCGGCTGGCGCGCATGAACCTCGTGGCCTCTTGCGCTGTTTGGAGCGGGTTGTTCGGAAAAGGGCGGTGCGGTTCAGCGGTTCGACTCGCTTCCAGGTCAGGATGGCATCGAAAGCAGGCGGCCGTATTCCGCGCGGACCGCCGTATAGCACTCGCAGGCGCATGCCTCCAGCCCTGGCCGGTCGAGAACGGTGATATGTCCCCGGTGATATTCGATCAGGCCCGCTTTTTGCAGTTTTCCGGCCGCGCAGGTGATGCCTTCCCGGCGCACGCCCATAAGGTGAGCAATCAGTTCCTGGGTCATTTCGAGCTTGTTCGTGTGCAGGCGGTCGAGATTCAGCAGCAGCCAGCGGGAGAGCTGCTGGTCCACCGTGTGGTGGCGATTGCACACGGCTGTTTGCGCCATCTGCGTGAGCAGGGCCTGGGTGTAGCGCAATAGCAGCAGCTGCATGGCGCCGCCGTGCGCGAACCCCTCTTTCAGGATCTGCGCCTTGATCCGGAATCCTTGCCCGGCGCTATGCACGACAGCGCGGCTGGAGGTGCTCTCGCCGCCCATGAACAACGAGATCCCGACCATGCCCTCGTATCCGACGACCGCGACCTCGGTTGTTGCGCCGTCCTGCATGACGTTGAGGAGGGACACGATGGCCGTGGTGGGAAAGTAGGCGTAACGCATCGGGTGGCCGGGCTCGGCGAGGACTTCTCCCAGCGGCATGGGCACCGCCTCCAGGTGCGGGGAGAATTGTGCGCAGGCATCTGGCGGAAGTGCTGCGAGCAGCTGGTTCTCGCGAGATTCACTGGCGAACGGCATTCCGGGCCTCCTGCCTTGAGGTTCCATCGGCACATAGACGCCCCCCGGTTGCCGCGATCGCAACGGTTCTGAATCGCGGACTGACGTGTGCATGGTTCCAATTGATGCACCGCGTGTCCCTTTTAATAGACGGACAGATGCCAGCAGTCAATGCGCGGTTTACAGGAAACGTGAGTTCGAACGCGGTTCTCAGGCGGGTATTGGCCCTGATGCGGGTCGCCCCGGGTCGCGGGTGGGTGCGCACCCGAGCCTGCACGGCGGGCCGGTCGCGGAAATCCCCGGCGTAACAGCCGGTTCGAGGTTCCATGGTCAAGGTGTGTGTCCGATGGGCGCGATGAAGGCGGCTGAACGCCGCCTCGGCGGTGCATGGGCGGCGCGATTCGCGATCGGGAGGCCGCAAGGCGGCATGGGATCGCGGGGGCTTTGTGTGGGACCGAACATACGGTGAACGCGCCTGGCTCCAGTATAGGTGGCAAGTGAGCGGCTTTCGGACACCGGGGTGTCGAGACCGAAGGCCGCGTGTCATCAACCGGCTCGCCGGCGCTGGGTGTCGAACCCGGAGGCTGGATGTCGAGCCCAGTACGGAGCCCCAGCATGGAGCCACAAGCAGCCATTGTCGAACCCGCCGATGATCCGCGGGCGTTACAGCGTGCCCTGTACGCCTATCGTACGCCGCTTCTCGCGCGCAGCGTGTTTGAACTGGTCGTTACCGTGATCCCGTTCGGCTTTTTCTGGTTTCTGGCCTGGGCAAGCGTGAGTGCCGGCTACTGGCTCGGGCTGGTGCTGGTCATTCCCGCCGCGGCGTTTCTCGTGCGCCTGTTCATGATCCAGCATGACTGCGGGCACGGGTCGTTCTTCCCGTCCCGCCGCGCCAACACCTGGATCGGCCGGGCCCTGGGCGTAGTGACGCTGACGCCCTACGACTTCTGGCGCCACACGCATGCTCTACACCATGCGCACTCCGGCAACCTGGACCGCGCGGACGAGGGCAGCATCGAGACCTTGAGCGTGCGTGAATACCAGGCCCTTTCTCCGGCGCAACGCCTGCGTTACCGGCTGTACCGGCACCCGTTGATCCTGTTTGGCCTGGGGCCGGTCTACCTCTTCTTGTTGCACAACCGCATGCCCGTCGGGTTCATGCGCGCCGGATGGATGCCCTGGCTGAGCACCATGGGTACCAATGTGGGCATTGCGCTGGTCGTGGTTGCGATGATGTGGCTGGTGGGTGCGGGCACCTTTCTCCTGGTGCATCTGCCGATCGCGGTTCTGGCGGGCGCGATCGGCGTCTGGCTGTTCTATGTCCAGCACCAGTTCGAGAAGACGCGCTGGGCGCGCGATCCGGAGTGGTCTTTCCAGGAAACGGCGCTCTACGGCAGCTCCTATTATGATCTGCCCGCCCCGCTGCGCTGGATGACCGCGAATATCGGGATCCACCACGTCCATCATCTCGCCAGCCGCATCCCCTTTTACCGGTTGCCCGAGGTGCTGAAGGATTATCCGCAGCTTCGCACGATCAGTCGTGTGACGCTGAAGGAAAGCCTCCATGGCGCCCGGCTCGCCCTGTGGGACGAGCAACGGCAGCGCCTGATCCCCTTCGAGCACGCGAACAAGCCGACGGCGCCGGTACGTGCCTGAAGGGTCAGCGCGAGTGTTGCGGCAGGGTGCGGGCCTGGTCGGTGGGGGCGGGACGGGCGGTCCTGCGACTCGGAGAGGGCATCCAGGCGGCGAAACCCGCGCAGCGACCGACCAGGCAGTGCTTCCGTGTTGGGGCCCGGGGTTTTTTGGCTGCCAGGGAAGGCCGCAGGCGGCACCTCCGCGGCGACGATGGGGGGACCTATCGGAGCCCGAAGAAGCCCAGTATGAACAAAACGATAACGATGGCGCCGACGATGTAGATGATCTGGTTCATGACACTCTCCATTGGGTTGGGGCGGGTTCCGCGACGGATGGGTCCGAACCCGGTGATTCGCCTACCACGTTATGGGGGTCTCGGTCTCGCGTCGGTGCGCCACCGCACAGGGAATGCCGGGTCACTTTCAGCCATGACCACTGGCCAGGGAGACGGCTGCGGGCAAGGCTCGGTGGCCACTGTCGTGCCGCGGCGGTTTGTTCGGTAACAGACCGACACGCGCCCGGGGTCTTCGTAATGTGAAACGAGCGAACGGGCCGGCTTCCAGCCGGGCAAGGCGCTTGAGGAGGGAACGATGACAAATCTTCGAACCGCGACGGGCAACGGCCTGGTTTTCGTTCTGATGCTCGTCGCCCTTTCCGGCTTCGAGGTCGGTTCCACGCCGGAGACGGGCGAGAAGGTCGAAGCCGCCGTAGAACCCGCCTGGGAATCCTTCGCCAATATCGGAGAAAGCACCGCGAATGCGGAGCGCGCCCCTCGCGAATGACCAGCGGGTCGGTAACGCTGAAGGAGATGGCTTGAGGAGGAAACATGAACAAGGATCCCATCAAGGCTGTGTCGAAGAGGCGAAGACTCACGTGAAGCAGGCGGCCGGAAAGGCCTTTGGAAACCGGGCGATGGAACAGAAAGACCGGGCTCGGAAGGTGGGTGAAACAGGCCCGGGCGAGATACGGTGACCTGAAGACGGACATCAAGGGTCGCACCTGATCCGGGCTTCGCGCCGGCTCCATCGGCCACCGGATTCGATGGCGGATGCGGCCCTGGCACAGCAGCACGACCGGGGACCGGGCTATGATGGGGGGATCAGTGGCGGTGGCCACTGGACGGATTGGAATGGAGGACCCATGCAGAAACTGAGCCCGGAGTTCGAAAGGCAGTTGCGTTTGCGCCAGGACGCCGAGAGCCGGTTGCGCGAGGGTTCGGCTCCGCGCAATGGGGGCTGGACGGTAGGACCGGATTCGCTGACGCTCCTGTACCGGCTGGCGAGCGACCCGGATACCGCGGCGGACGCGCTCAGGCTGCTGAGCGAGTTGCAGACCCACCAGGTCGAGCTCGACCTGCAGCATGCCCAGCTGCGAAGCGACCAGGAGGAGCTGGACCAGGCCCTGGCGCGTTACCGGGGCCTTTACGAGTTTGCCCCGGTGGGGTACCTGGTCGTCGGGCTCGATGGAATCATCCGCGAAGGCAACCGTGCCGGAGCCGAGCTGCTTGGCACCGAACCGGATGGGCTGGAGGGGCAGCCCCTCGCGTCGTGGTTCGCGCCGGGTAGCCAGCCGGCCGTCCAGGGAGTGGTCGATGCCTGCCGTGAAGGCGCCGCGGGTGTCTGCTGCTCGGTTGCATCCGGCGGCCGAGGGAGCGGCGACGCCGAGCCGTTCCAGTTGACTGCGACCCTGGGCCCGGGGGGCGAGGAGGTATTGCTGGTCGTCGCGAGGTCCGAGCCATCGCCGCGCTGAGCCTGGCCGGGAGGGGCTGAGCATGGGTCATCGTTCCCCTGTCGATGCCTCTGAGGCGTTGCGCATTGTCGGTATCGGGGCGTCCGCCGGGGGGCTGGTCGCGCTGGAGGAGTTCCTGCACCGGATACCGGCCGATGGCGGTATGGCGTGTATCGTGGTGCAGCACCTTGATCCCACGCAAAAGGGTCTGCTGCCCGAGCTGTTGCAACGGGTCACCGACATGCCGGTGTGCGCGGCGGAACAGGGCATGCGCATCGAGCCGGGTCACGTGTATGTGATTCCGCCGAACACGGAACTAACGCTGGTCGGTACCACGCTGCATCTGGCGGAACCCGCCGAGCCGCGGGGCATGCGTTTGCCGGTCAATATCCTGTTCTCGTCCCTCGCCAGTGGTCAGGGCGAACGGGCCATCGGGGTGGTGCTCTCCGGCATGGGTTCGGACGGTACGGCGGGGCTGCAGGCCATCAAGGCCGTAGGCGGCCTGACGGCGGTGCAGGACCCCGAATCGGCCCAGTTCGATTCCATGCCCAGAAGCGCGATCAAGGCGGGCTGTGCCGATATCGTGGCAACGCCGAGCGAGCTGCCGGGACGGATCCTGGCCGTCATGGCACACCCGAGCGAGACGGGCGCCGGTTCCGATGAAACGCCACCACCGGAGGCCGCCTCGCCTCTGGAACGGATCGTGACCCTGTTGCAACAACGTATCCGCCATGACTTTTCGCTGTACAAGCCGAGCACGTTGAAGCGGCGGGCGGAGCGGCGCATGGCCATCCATGGCCTCGCCTCACTGGAGCAATACGCGGAGTTTGTTGAACACAATTCGCAGGAGGGCGAATTGCTGTTCAAGGAGCTGCTGATCGGCGTGACCAGCTTCTTTCGCGATGCCGCAACCTGGGAGTATCTGGCCGGGACCGCGCTGCCCGAGCTCCTGGAACGGCGCAAGGGGGAAGACAAGCTGCGGGCCTGGGTGATTGGCTGTTCGACTGGCGAGGAGGCCTATTCGCTGGCCATGGTGTTCACGGAGGTCATGGAGCGGGCCCCGGACCCGCATGGCGTCACGCTTCAGATCTTCGCATCGGATTTGAGCCCGGATGGCATTGCGACGGCGCGCAGAGGCCAGTATCCGCTGTCGATCGCGGACGATGTGTCGCCGGAGCGGCTGGCCCGCTTCTTTACCGCGCACGAACGCTACTATCAGATCAACCAGGACATCCGGGACATGGTGCTGTTCGCGCAGCATGACGTGATCCTGGATCCGCCCTTCACCAAGCTCGACCTGATTGCCTGCCGCAACCTGCTGATCTATTTCGGGCCGGTGCTGCAGCGGAGGCTGCTGCCCCTGTTCCATTACATCCTGCGCCCGGGGGGCGTGCTGTTTCTGGGGACTTCCGAGACCGTCGGGCAATTCAACCATCTTTTCACCCCGATCGAGTCGCGCCTGCGGTTCTACCAGCGCCAGGATCACGCCCCCATGGGCGGGCGTGATTTCCTCCTGCGTGCGTTCCCGCCGCTGTCCGGCCCGAACAAGGAGCATCCCGTGTCTTCCACCGAGGTTTCTTCGCGACCCACCGATGAGCTACAGGCGGCGGCCGACCAGGTCCTGCTCCAGGTGTACGCGCCCGCCGCGGTCGTGCTCAACGGCGACGGGGATATCGTGTACATCAGCGGCCACACCGGAAAATACCTCGAGCCGGCGGCCGGAAAGGCCAACTGGAATATCTTCGCGATGGCCCGCGAAGGCCTGGGCGGCCCCCTGGCCAGTGCGCTGAAGAAGGCCGCCACGGGCGATCGGCCCGTGCACCTGCACAGCCTGGAGGTGCCCACGCACGCTGGGGTGCAGCGTGTCGACGTGACCGTGCACGCCTTTCATGACCCATCCCCCTTGCGCGGCATGACCATGGTCATATTCCGCGATCTGGCACCCAGTAGCGCCGGACACGGGGGGCGCAGTCCCAAGGGCAAGGGCGGCAGGCCGGCAGCGCATGCGGCCGAGCTGCAGCAGTACCGGGCCGAGATCGAGTCCTTGCGCGAGGAGGCCCGCACATCCCGGCAAGAGTCGCAGGCGGCCAACGAGGAACTGCAATCGGCCAACGAGGAACTGCAATCGACCAACGAGGAGCTCAACAGCTCCAAGGAAGAGATGCAGTCCATGAACGAGGAACTGCAGACGATCAATGCCGAGCTGCAGGCCAAGCTGGACGATCTCGCGCTCGCGCAGAGTGACATGCAGAACGTGCTCAACAGTATCGAGATCGCCATCCTGTTCCTGGATCAGAACCTGGATGTACGGCGTTATACCGATCAGGCGGCCAAGATTTTTCGTCTTCGGGAAAGCGATGTCGGCCGGCCACTCAGCGATCTCACCACCAGCCTGGAATACCCGGAGTTGCAGGAGGACGCACGCCACACCCTGCGCACCCTGGCCTCCACGGAGAAACAGGTCACCACCGACGACAGCCGCTGGTTCACGGTGCGCATCATGCCCTATCGGCGGGTGGACAACGTGATCGACGGGGTCGTGATCACCATGGTCGATATCACCGAGACCAAGCGGCTGGAAGCCGCGCTACGCGATTGAAACGCAAGCCATGAAGGCCCGCCCAGATGGGCGGGCCTTCATGGGGCATGGACGAGTGGAGGCGGGTTACCGCGATCACGGTCTCGGCGGTAGCCGCGCGTGCACATCGCGGCCGACCTGTCGCGTCCGGTCGCTATTTGAGCTGCATGTCGTTGTCGACTGACCTTACGCCCTCGACGCCGCGTGCAATCTCGACGGCCTTGTTGATGTCCTCCTGGGAACTGACGAAGCCGCTCAACTGCACCCGCCCCTCGTAGGTCTCGACGCTGACTTCGAAGCCGCTCAGGGACGGCTCGTTGAACAACGCCGTCTTCACCTTGGTGGTGATCACGCTGTCGTCGATGTACTCGCCGGCAGTCTGTCTTTCACCCGATCCAGCGCAACCCGCGAGGAGCAGGGCCAGCAAGAGGGTCAGGAAGATCGGGGGCAGATATCGCAACTGTCTCATTTCTTGTACTCCAGATGGGTATGGACCCAGTCACCATGGACTGTCTCGGTCAGGAGCCGCCCTGGGTTCGGGGTGTCGGTGGTTGCGTGTCCGTGGGCAGGAACGACTGGATCTATATCCGGCCGGTGAGTAGCAGGATGAGAAGGATGATCAGTACGACTCCGATCACCCCGCCCGGGGCATAGCCCCAGTTCCGGCTGTGCGGCCACGTGGGGATCACGCCGATTAACAGAAGGACAAGGACGATGAGCAGGATGGTTCCCAGTGACATGGCGTTTCCCTCCGGGTAACGGGCCTTTGCGGCCGGGTATTCGTGACTAGCACTGTCGGAAAGTCTGGCTCGCGGGCGCGCCAGCGTCTGTACGATGCCGCACAGATCGCGTCCCGCCGCGGCTTCCGGCGTTGTCCGGCAGGGGATTGAATGCGGGTTCTCCGGGGTGATCGACGGAGATGTTTGGGGGCGACATTCGCACGCCCGTTTGTTCGGCGGCGCACAGAGTCACCACGGGTGGGATGGCAATCTGCTCCTGTACCGTGGTCCGGACCGCGGATCGACACGGTCCGGGGAGCAGGCCGTCGGCCTTCTGTCGGGGAGAACCCGGACGAGAGGGTGGCGAGCGCGCTCCCCGGAACTCGCATCCCGTCCGGAGACAGGAGAGATCATGAGCGCCAACGAGTTCGGAGACGCCGCGGGGGATGACGCCGACCGCATGGGCCCCCGCGCAAACGGGCCACCTGACCCTGTCTTTTCCAGGGCGGCCCTTGCCAGAATCTGGGCCGGGCAGCACCGCCTGCGAGAGAGACTGCGCAACGCCGGTACGGCGAGCGGCGATCGCCGCAACGGCTAGGGAAACACTGATCAATGTACGCACTCGCGTTGGTACCCCAGGTTTTCCGAGACAAGCCGTGTCGTGCAGCGGGTAGTGGTTCTACCCGCAAGCGGCGCAACGCAGGATCGGGGAACCTGGGGTACCAACCCCACAAACCATTCAATGCAGGGGCTCGGCCGCCCGTGCTTATCAAAAACGGGCGCGCGCACGGCGTTGCGGCTCCCTTGTGCAGAATGACTGCAGGGCGGTCACCGCGCCTTGTTCGCACGCAAAAGCGACTCGAGCGCGAGCGTGTACATTGATCAGTGTTTCCCTAGGGAAAGGGCTGCCTTAAACGTGTGCTCGCCGCGCTGTGTCAGCGAGCAAGAAGCGGGACGAAGCAGCGAGCGCGTCGAGCGGCTCGCTTCACTCTAAAGGCACGGCCTCGCGTCGCGCAGGAACCGCTGGAAATCGGCGGGCGACAATGGCGCGCCAAACAGGAAACCCTGAAAGGTGTCGCAGTTCTGGTCGGCAAGGAAGCGACGCTGTGCTTCCGTCTCCACGCCCTCCGCGACGATCGTCAGACCGAGGCTTCCGGCCAGATTGATAATCGCCGAAACCAGGATCGCGTCGGTCTCGGGCTGTCCGATTTTCGCCACCAGTGACTGATCGATCTTGATCTCCTGCAGTCGTAGCCGGGTCAGGCGGGACAGGGATGACCACCCGCGTCCGAAGTCATCCACGGACAGGCGAACACCCAGGTCCTGCAGTTCTTGCGCCCGGGACAAGGTCTCTTCATTGCAATCCAGAGTGGCGCCTTCGGTGAGCTCCAGCGTCAGCTGCTCCGGATTGGTGTGATAGGAATCCAGCGCGCGGCGGACGTGCTCGACGAAATCCGACTGCTGGAACTCCAGCGCGCTGATATTGACCGCCAGGGTGAGGTTGCGGGTCGCGGGATCCTGCGACCAGGCGGCGAGCTGGGCGCATGCGATGTCCAGCACCCAGCGCCCGATGGGCAGGATCAGACCGGTCTGTCCGGCGATTCCGAGGAAGTCGCGGGGCGCCATCAATCCGTGTTTCGGATGTCGCCAGCGCAGGAGGGATTCGGCCCCGACCAGGCGTCCTTCTCCATTGAATCGGGGCTGGTAGTGCAGTTCCATCTGGCCGTCGCGCAGGGCGTTGCCCAGTGCATCTTCCAGCCGGCCCCGCGCATCCAGCACGGCCTGCATGGATGGGTCGAAAAAGATTACCCGGTTGCGCCCGGCCGATTTCGCCTTGTACAGCGCCAGATCGGCATGCTGGAGCAATTCGGCCTCGGTCTCGCCCGGGCCGAACAGGCGCACGCCGATGCTGGTGGTGCAGTGGAACGAGAACCCGCCCAGGTCGGCGGGCTCGGCAATGCTTTGGCGCAGCTTTTCGCCGATGCTCTGGGCGAGCAGGGCTGCGCTGTCCCGGGTCGAGCCGAGGCTGTCCAGGAGCACCACGAACTCGTCGCCCCCCATGCGCGCCACGGTATCGACTTCGCGCAGCGCGGCACGCAGGCGCCGTCCCACTTCGGCAAGCAGTCGGTCGCCGGCGTCATGGCCCCGGGTATCGTTGAGCACCTTGAAATCGTCGAGGTCGAGGAACACGATCGCGCCGTAGAGGCCCTTGCGCTCGGATGCCGCCAGCGTCTGGGCGAGGCGGTCCAGCAGGAGACGGCGGTTGGGAAGGCCGGTCAGGGCATCGAAGTACGCCAGGCGGTGGATCTCCGCCGCGGCTTCGGCGCGTTCGGTGATGTCGAAGAACGCGATCCGCATGGTGGGCCCCGTGTTGGATGGGGCCAGGGCGACGCATTGAAGTTGGGCCGGGAACTGCTTGCCCTCCACGTCCTGGAGCAGAAGCTCGTGCTCCCGGGGTTCACCCAGATGGGTCGTCCAGACCGCCGAGACTTGTTCCTGCCATCGCTCGCGGTCGCAGGGTGCGATGAACTGGTCGAAGGAATAGTCCCGCAGCTGTTCGGGGGACAGGCCCAGGAGCTGACTGGCGAGTTGATTGGCCTGCGTCAATTGGCCATCGCCCGCAATGATGGCGTAGGCCACCGGGGCCGACTCGAACAGATCGACATAGCGGTTCCGTGACTCCTCCAGTTCGTTCTGTGCCTGGCGCAGGGCATCGTTCTGCATCTCCAGTTCCAGCTGGTGGACCTGGAGTTCATGCAGGATGGCCTGGGAGGATTCGGGGGACTCCTCGGACGTGGCCTCGTCGAGGCGGGCCTCCGCCGCGAGCCGCAAGGCACTCCTCGTCTCGTGCTTATGCGCCATGCTGTTGTCCCTGTTGTGTTCCAGGCCTGAAGCCCTTTGTGTTCGCATGCATGCACCACCGTATCGAATCGCGTATTCGGCTCGGCCGGGCGCATGATGCTGGCAGGGTCATACCAACACCACGCCGGGTCGAGCGCCTATGCATCACCCTGTCACCGGCACCCCGGGGGGTCTGTGCGGTACCGTACACGCCACCGTTGCTCGCTCCGATGCTGGCGCGGCCGGGCGCGATCACGTCTTTGAAACGAGATGGAGTTCGACATGATGCTCCTGGTGGTCGTCCACCAATGGGATGCGTGAATCCGGGCACTCGGCACCGTCCACCGTCATGCGGGTCGCCTGACCTTCGCGTTCCGCGGTCGGCCGGATGGTGATGTGGTAGACCGTCTCGCGGTAGCGATAGTGGATGCGGTAGGCGTCCCAGTCCGCGGGGACGCAGGGCGCGATGCGCAGATGGTCGGCTTCCAGGTGCAGGCCCAGCAGGGTCTCGACCGACAGCCGGTACATCCAGCCGGCCGCCCCGGTGTACCAGGTCCAGCCGCCGCGGCCGGTGTGCGGTGGGGCGCCGTAGATATCCGCGCACATCACGTAGGGCTCGACCCGGTAGCGTTCGATGGCCTCCGGGGTACTGCCCTGGTGAATGGGATTGAGCATGGCGAAGAACTCCCAGGCGCGTTCCGTGTCGCCCATCCTGGCGAACGCCATCGTGGTCCAGATGGCGGCATGGGTGTACTGGCCGCCGTTTTCGCGCACACCGGGTATATAGCCCTTGATGTACCCCGGTTCCAGGTCGGAATGGTCGAAGGGCGGGTCGAGCAGCTGGATGATCCGCGCGTCGCGTCGCACCAGGCGCGTGTCCACCGCCGCCATGGCCTGGCGGGCGCGCAGCGGGTCGCCAGCCCCGGAGAGGATCGCCCAGCTCTGGCTGATCGAATCGATCTGGCATTCCTCGTTGCTGGACGAACCCAGCGGAGTCCCATTGTCGAACCAGGCGCGCCGGTACCAGGCACCATCCCAGGCTTCGGCTTCGATGTTGTCGCGAAGTGCTTCGCCCTGCGCGGTGCACAACTCGGCAAAGTCCGCGTCGCCGTACTTGCGCGCGAGGTCGGCGAATCGCTCGAGATTCTCGAACAGGAACCACGCGAGCCATACGCTCTCGCCCTTGCCCTCGTTGCCGACCAGATTCATGCTGTCGTTCCAGTCGCCGCAACCCATCAGCGGCAGGTGGTGCGCGCCGAAACGCAGTCCGTGCCGGAGGGCGCGCACGCAGTGTTCATAGAGGCTGGCCGATTCCGACGAGGTCTGCGGCTGGTCGTAGTAGGCCTCCTCGTCCGCATGGAGTTCGCGGCCTTCCAGGAACGCGATGGACTCGTCGAGAACGCCGGTGTCCCCGGTGGCTGCCACGTAACGACAGGCGGCATAGGGCAGCCACAGGTAGTCGTCGGAGAACCGGGTGCGCACGCCCTGGCCGTAGGGCGGGTGCCACCAGTGCTGCACGTCGCCCTGCGGGAACTGGCGTCCGGCACAGCGAAGCAGCTGTTCGCGGGCCAGCCAGGGCGTGGCATGGACGAGCGCCATGGTGTCCTGCAACTGATCCCGGAACCCGTAGGCACCGCCGGACTGGTAATAGCCGCTGCGGCCCCACAGCCGGCACGATATCGTCTGATATACCAGCCAGCCGTTGGCCAGCACGTTCAGGGCGGGGTCGGGCGTGTCCACATGCACCGCGCCCAGCGTGTGATTCCAGTATTCCCAGACCGCTTCGAGTGCGTGGCGCGCGCCGGCGCGGCCGCCGAATCGCTGGATGTACTGGCGCGCCTCGTCGGCGTTGGCGGCCGCACCGAACACGAACACGATCTCTTGTTCCTCTCCTGCAGCCAGTTCGATCCGGGTCTGGAGCGCGGCGCACGGGTCGAGGCCGGGCCCGGTCTTGCCGGACAGCCGCTTACGGCGCATCGCCTCCGGGCTGGCCAGCGAGCGGTTGCGGCCAATGAATTCGTTGCGACTCCCGCTGATCCAGCGCTCGCGTCCGCCAACATGGGCAAACACCACCCGGTTGGCGCATTCGCGGCCGTAGGCATTGCGGGCCAGCAGCGCCCCGGTTTGCGCATCGGCTTCGGTGACGATGTGCATCATGTTCGCGTGCCGCCACTCGCCGAGCACCAGTTCCCAGTACCCGGTCAGCGACAGGCTGCGTGGCCGCTGCGATGTGTTGCTCAGTTTGACCCGCACGATCTTCACCGGAGCGTCCATGGCGACGTAGGTATGCAGCTCCGAGGCGATCTCCGATTCGGCGTGCTCGAACACGCTGTAGCCAAACCCGTGCCGGCATACGTAGCCGGATTGGCCGCGGGCGGGCAGCGGCGTGGGTGACCAGAATATCCCGGTCTCCTCGTCGCGGATGTAGAAGGCCTCGCCGCTGGCGTCGGAGAGCGGATCGTTGTGCCAGGTGGTGAGGCGGAACTCGTGCGCGTTCTCGACCCAGGTGTAGGCACTGCCGCTCTCGCTGACGACCGTGCCAATGTGGGGGCTGGCGATGACGTTGACCCACGGCGCCGGGGTCGTCTGGCCGGGCTCCAGGGTGACCACGTATTCATGCCCGTCGGGGGTGAAGCCGCCCAGCCCGTTGCTGAATACCCGCTCGCGTGACGCCAGCGGATGAACCGCCTCGGGGCTGGCGGGCTTGGCGGGTTCCAGGAGGTCGGAGGCACGCGTTGCAGTCACGCGCCGGTCCACCGATCGGCCCGGCTTCGAGCGGCGCCGATCCACCGATCGTCCCTTGTTCGAGACCCGCCGATCCAGCGACTTGGCCGACAGCCTCCGGTCCATCTCTTCGCTCAGGGTCTTGGCCGTGTCGCTGAAGACGATCCGCGCCACCGTCTGCAGCAGGACCCGTTCGTCCTCGGTCAGTTCTTCGGCACGCCGTACGAAGACGCCGCCGGGGTGGTCGACGACCTGCGCCTCGGGGCCGGCGTGGATCAGCCCCATGATTTGATCCTGGAGCAGGGCGCGGTAGCCGGAGAAGTCCTCGTTCACGATCACCAGGTCCGCGGCCAGGCCCTTCAGACGCCAGTAGGTGTGGGCCTGCAGGATCTGTCTGACCAGGCCGATGCGATCCAGGTTGCGGATGTGCAACAGGACAATGGGCAGGTCCCCCGAGATGCCGAAGCGCCACAGCCCGGACTGGCCCAGCCGGTTGCGCGCGATGGTGGCGGGGTCGGTGCGGCGCAGGGCGTTGCCGAAGACGACGGAACTGGCCAGGCGACCGAAGAGCTGGGCATCGACTTCGGTGGCATTGATGTGGCGCAGCACCTCCTGGCTCTGGAACCAGGCCATCTCGAATGCCCGCTCGACAAAGTAGCGGTCGCAATACTTCTCCAGCACGGCGAGTGCGACGTCGCGGGTGTCCACGGCCCCGGAGATGATCTGCACGCTGGCCGACTCGTCGGGCGCCAGGGTCAGGGTGCGGCGGATCGCCACCACGGGGTCGAGCACCGGCCCATCCGTATTGGAAAGGGTCGCCTCGCTGTCCGGCTTGTCGAGCACCAGCGGGTTGGCGGCGCTGCGCCCGCGGCCGATGAAGCGGGCACGGTCGGTCTCGTAGGAGGGTTCGTCGGTTGTCGCACCCGGGGCCGCCATCAGGTGGAACATCCAGGGCGGCTGTTCGCCCGGCGTGCGCGGGCGCCGCGTGCAGAGGATCGCCTGGCGCTCCGGCAGGATCTCGGTCTGCACGAACAGATTGCTGAACGAGCGGTGCGCGAGGTCGTTGTTCAACGGCGCCAGCACCACCTCCGCGTAGCTGGTCACCTCGATGTGGCGGGTACTGGACGACTGGTTGGTGAGGGTGACGCGGCGGATCTCGACATCGTCCTCGGGCGCGACACAGATCTCGGTGTGGGCCTCGATCGCGTGGTCGCGGCGGCGGTATTCCGCCCGCCCCTGGACGAAGATCGCCTCGTAGTGGTCGGCGGGGCGCAGGGTGGGCTGGTGGGCCGTCGACCAGTAGGTGCCGCTGTCGCGGTCGCGCAGGTAGATAAACGTGCCCCAGCCATCGGTAGTGGCATCCTCGCGCCAGCGGGTGACAGCGAGGTCGCGCCAGCGGCTGGCGCTGCCGCCGGCATGCGTCGCCACGACGTGGTAACGCCCGTTCGACAGCAGATGAACCTCGGGCATCGGCGTGTCCGGGTCGGTGAACACGCGCATGATCGAACCGGTGTCCGCGCCGGAGGGGCGAGCGGCGGCACTGACCTCCGCAGCGTGCGGGTGCACGGTGGCGCCCTTCTTTGGCACCCGTTCCTGGAGCAGCAATTCGGTCGCCCGCACCAGCGGATCGGACATGAAACGGCGCTGCATTGGCTGGTCGAGCAGGACATGGGCAAAGGCGAGCAGGCTCATGCCCTGGTGATGCGCCATGAAGGAGCGGACAACGGCATGCGGATTGCCGTGCGGCACCCGGGTCGCCGTATAGTCGATCGCCTCGTAGAACCCGTAGGCGCCGAGGAATCCCTGATCCGCCAGGTTCTGGAGGTTACGGCAGGCGTCCTGCGGTGCCACGGTCAGGGCCAGGGCGCTGGCGTAGGGTGCGATCACCAGGTCATCGCCCAGCCCCCGCTTGAGCCCGAGGCCGGGAACGCCGAAGGCGCGGTACTGGTACACCTGATGGAGATCCGTGGCGCTGTAACAGGACTCGGATATACCCCAGGGCACTGCCCGTTGACGGCCGTATTCGATCTGCCGCGCCACGGCCGCCTTGCCGGTCTGGTCCAGCAGGGTATGGGTGTAGCTCGGCATGATGAGCTGCGGCATCAGGTATTCGAACATCGAGCCGCTCCACGAGATCAGGCTGACGTCCCCTCCATGGCGGGTCAGCAGGCGGCCGAGCGTGAACCAGTGCTTCTGCGGCACCTGCCCCTGCGCGATGAGCAGGAAACTGGCCAGACGGGCCTCCGATGCCAGCAGGTCGTAGCAGGATGGGTCACGCCGACGTTCGGTCACGTCATAGCCGATGGCCAGCAGGTCGCGCGGCACGTCGTAGAGAAATTCGAAATCCATCGTCGCCAGTGCGCCGCAACGACCGATCAGGTCGTCGATGCGGTCGATCTGTTCCCGGGCGGCGCCACCTCCGGAATCCGCCCGGGCCAGTTCCGCCACTGTGGGGAGGCCGTTGTCCGGCCACGTGGCGGGAACCAGCGTTGCGAACGCTTCCTGAAGGGCCTGGGCCTGGCGCTGGAATGCCTGCGTCCAGGCCTCCAGTTCAGGGTCGATTTCGGTACCTGGCGACGGCTCCTCGAGGAGCATGCCTCCGAGGCGGTGAAGCTCGCCGAGCGCACGGGTGGCGGCCTCCAGGGTCTGCGGGGGGCCGTTCAGTATCAGGGTGCGCAGGGTCTCCTGCAGCCGGCCGACGGTTTTCGTCAACTCGGGCGCGGAAGCAGGGGGCAAGTGTTCGGCGAGCACCTCCAGGGTGTCCTGTAGGCCCTGCCACGCGTTCGCAGTCAGAATCGGCTGGTGCTTCAGTTCCTCCAGGCCGGCTTGCAGGGTCAGCAGGCTGCCGGCCAGGTTGCCGCTGTCCACGGTCGATACGTATTGCGGCTGGAGGGGTTGCAGCGTGCGGGTGTCGTACCAGTTGTAGAAATGCCCGCGGTAGCGTTCCAGCTGCTCCATCGAGCCCAGGGTATTGCCGATGCGCTCCAGGCATTCCCCGGTCGTGAGATAGCCGAAATCGACCGCCGCCAGATCGGCCAGTAACGCCATGCCCATGTTGGTCGGCGAGGTTCGCGTGGCGATGGCCGGGGCAGGGGATTCCTGAAAATTGTCGGGTGGGAGCCAGTGGTCTTCGGGGCCGACGAAGTCCAGGAAGTAACGCCAGGTGCGTCGGGCCACGGCCCGCAGGAAGGCCCGCTGATCGGCGCTCAGGTCCGGAGTGGAAACGCTCAGCGGCCGGCTGATCCACCAGCCGATCACCGGCGAGACCAGCCACAGCAGCAGGATCGGGGCGGCGGCAAGCCAGACCGCCGCCGGGCTGCCGGTCAGGGCCAGTAGCACGCCCAGCACGACGGCAAGGCCGGGTGCGCTCGCCATCTCCCGGAAAAAGCCGGCCGGCGTCTGGAGGGCATTGCGGCGCGCGTACGAAGGCAGGTACCACAGCAGCAGACCGCTGCGCGTGTACAACATGCGGATGCCCGAGTGCAGGATCGCACCCACGCTGATCCGCGCGTCGTAGGGCAGGAAGGCCAGGGTCAGCAGGGCGAGCAGCAGCGGCCGGCCGGTCGACCGTCCGGTCAGGTTCAAGTGTGGCGCCCAGTCGCGTCCGGTGGGCTTGTCGATCAGCTCGATGATGCTGGACAGCAGGGTGGGCAGGAGCACCACGGCCACGACCAGCAGGGTCCACAGCCACGCCGGTCCCAGCAGCCAGCCCCCTGCAAGCAGGAGCACCAGCGCGGGCGCGACCAGGCTGCGCCGCAGGTTGTCGAACAGTTTCCAGCGCGACAGGGCCGAGAGCGGGTTCGGCTGGCGCGGTCCCATGGATCCGTCCGGGCCGGGCGGCCCCGGTACCCGCGGGCGCAGCCAGCCTGCCAGTTGCCAGTCACCGCGTATCCAGCGGTGGCGCCGACTGGCGTCGATGGCAACACTGGCCGGGTGTTCCTCGATCAGTTCGATATCGGTCACCAGGGCCGACCGCGCATAGCCACTTTCGAGCAGGTCGTGACTGAGGATGAGATTTTCCGGAAAGCGTCCGTCGACGGCCTGGCGGAACGCATCCACGTCGTAGATCCCCTTGCCGATAAATGAGCCTTCGCAGAAGACATCCTGGTAGACGTCCGACACTTCGCGGGTATACGGGTCGAGGCCGGACTCACCGGCAAACAACCGGCTGAAGTGCGACTGCTCGGCGCTGGTCAGGCTGATCGTCGCGCGTGGCTGGAGGATCGCATAGCCCTCCACCACGCGGCCCTTGTCGGGGTCGTAGACCGGGCGGTTGAGCGGATGCGCCAGATTGCCGATCAGGGCGCGGGCGGCGTCGCGCGGTAGCTGTGTATCGGTATCCAGGGTGATGACATACTGGATCGACGCGAGCACGGACGGATCGCCAACAAGATCGGAGAAGGCGGTCAGGGCTTCGCCTCGCAGCCGCGCATTGAACTGCTCCAGCTTGCCGCGCTTGCGCTCGTGGCCCATCCAACACTGCTCGAACGGATTCCACACCCGGGGCCGGTGGAACAAGTAAAAGATGCAGGGACGGTCGTCGCTGTAGGTCTGGTTGAGTTGTTCGACTGCACTGCGCGCATGGGCGAGCAGGGCCTCATCCCCGGGCATGGTTTGTTCGGGCGCGTCGCGGAAGTCCGTCAGCAGGGCGAAAAACAGGTTGGGATCGCGATTCCCGAGATAGCGGATCTCCATGGCTTCGAGTAGATCATCGACGTCCTGCGGACTTCCCAGCAGGGTGGGTACGACCACCATGGTTCGGTGGCAGTCGGGGATCCCGTGGGAAAAATCCATGCGGGGCAAGGCCCGTGGTGGCAGAACGCGCGTGTACAGCAGGTTTACCAGGGCGATCGCCAGCGCCGAGGCGGCGATCAAGAGCGGAAGCGCAAGCAGCCAGTTCCATCCGGAACCGGCGCCGAAGAGGCCACCAAGGGCTGCCGCACCCCCTGCGATGAGGAGCGTGAGCAACCCAATGGGCCCCAGATACAGGGGCAGGCTGTGTTCCCGGAACACCCCGCGGATGCGGGATCTCCACGAGGGCCGGTAGCCCACTGCATGCTCCAGGTCCGGACGTCCCCGGTCGCCCAGGTAGTAGCCCACATGCACACCGCGGTCGCGGTGGTTCCGGTGAGTGGCTGCCGCTTGCGCCAGACCGATGGCTTCGTGCGCGACGCTCGGTTCGCTGCGACCGCTGTGGCGCGCCACTTCCTCGATGACGTGGCGGTACCGGTCGCGGGTCGCGAAGTCCTGGCCGGCGTAGCTGCCCATTGGATCCTCGCTCAGGATCCGTTCCACCACGCTGAGTGACTCGACATACTGCTTCCAGTCCATCGAGGAGATGAAACGCAGGCTGCCGATGCAGTTGGCGATGGAAATCTGGTTGGCTGCCGCCGTGCGTCCATACGCCTCGGACAACCCGGTAGTGGTGACCCCCTGTTCCTGCAACCGTTGCTCGACCCAGGTCTGCACGAAGGCCATGGACGGCCCCTGCGCCTGGAGCCGGCCGTAAAACTCCTCCACGAACGGCGCCGTCAACGGGACGTCGGCACTGGCAAACTCGGCCAGCAACTGGATCAGCTGCGCGGGTTCGCGTTCGGCGGCCATGAGCATGCGGTCCGCCCAGGTAATGGCCGCGTCACGCTCCACGCGGCGCTGGGCGATGCGTACCCCGACGCGGCGCAGGTTCTCCAGCAAGGCCAGCTGGAGCATAATCGGGAACGCCCACAGCTCACCCAGTTTCAGGGGCTCGACGGTCTGATAGGCGGCGATCAACTCGGTGGCGTTGTCGCGATCGACCCGGCCATCCATGTGCGAGATCAGTCCCAGCGCCAGGTCGTAGATGCGCGGGAAGCCCGCCGACGGGCCATCGGCCAGGTGCGGCAGCTGCCGGCTGTAGCCGTCGGGCAGATGGCGTCGTGCCATCGCGATCTGCTGCTCGATCAGGTAGAAGTTGTCGAGCAGCCACGCCTCGTCCGGCACGATTCGCTGGCCCGGTACTTCGGCACGGGTCGCGGTGATGACGTCGTAGGCCGCGATCAGGACCCGTTCATTGTCCGCCAGCCGCGGCAGCAGCCGGTCCGGCCCGGGGCGGGAATCGATACGGTGCTGCTCGGCCAGCGTGACCGCATGCCGCTTGAGCTGCTCGACGCTCAGGAGTTCCGAACGCAGCAACTCGGTGTCGCGGTCGTGGCGAAGCGCCTCGCGCGTACGCGAGGAAGATCCAAACGCCTTGATATCGATGACCCTCTCCTTGTCCGAACGCAGGTGGGTCTGGTCTGGACTGGCCGACCCGTCGTGGACACCCATTTCAGGATTGCACTTGGAACGCCTCCCGTATGTTCGCTAGCACACCGTCGCTCTGCGCTACATGTGGCTTATCGAGAGCGGGGGACGCCGGCCGGGCCCGGAACAAGAGGCATGCCGGGATGACCACAGGCGGGTGGTCGCCGCGTTCAGGGACCTGATTCGCAAGGAGGGTCAGCCGGTCACGGGGAGCGTCCGGGGGCATAAATAGCCCGCCGCGGGTCGCCTTGCGCCGTGCCTTTCTGGAATCGATCCATCCTCGGCCCTTGCCCCTGGACTGTCGTCCTGGCCAGAGCGAAGCGAGGAGCCGGGAGCTCCCCCGTCGCGACAACCTCGGTCGCCGAGATCCTGGATCACCGCAACGCGGTTTCCGGGATGACGAAGCAGGAGGTGTGTGGAGCCCCAAGGCGCGTGCCGCTGCGCTCCAGGGGCACTTTCGGCCGCCGGGTGCAGTACACGCCGGGCCCGCACGGTCCTTGGGCCTGGCTGACCCTCGTGGCTAATCGGGTTCAGGAATGGGGTGGGCCCTCGTGGGGAGATCGCGGCTGCGGTGGCGCGGAAGGCGTCCCTTCGGCGTCGGGTGCAGGATGGGCCTGGACCGTTTGCAAACCTTCAGCGCAGGCGGGTGATCCGGCTGGACTGCCTTTCACGCGGCGCGCAACGCGCTGAGCGCTATCGCGGCGCGGAGTCGGTAAGATCCGGGAGGGAAAACGGATGTTGCAGGAGTGCGGGGATCGCCTCCGGCTGGACCGGTCGGCTGAAGAAATACCCCTGAATTTCATCGCAACAATGACAGTGGCGCAAAAAAGCGACCTGCTCTGCGGTTTCGACGCCTTCCGCGACGACGCGAAACCCCAGTTTCTGGCCTAGCAGGGCAATCGAGGTCACGATTTCGGCCCCTGCCATCTGTTCGTCATCGCTGGAGATGTCGTCGACGAAGCTCTTGTCGATCTTGATTGTCTCGGCGGGCAGGCGACGCAGGTAGGTCAGCGAAGAATAGCCGGTGCCGAAGTCGTCCAGGGCGAGGCTGACGCCCAGTTCCCGAAGTGACTGCAAGACGGACTGCTCCTCCTGCGCCAGTGTCATCAGGGTGTTTTCGGTTACCTCCAACTCGAGCCGGTCAGCAGGCAGACCGGTCTCGTGCAACGTCTGTTGCACGAATTCCGCAAGATCTTCTTTGCGAACCTGGGCGGGCGCCATGTTGACGGCAACCCGTTCGAAGTCCAGGCCGGCGTCCAGCCATTGCTTCGCCTGTTGGCACGCATGCACGAGGACCCAGCGTCCCAGGTCGTCGATCAGGCCGGACGTTTCTGCCACCGGGATAAACCGTGCCGGCGACAGCATGCCCTCGTCGGGATGCTGCCAGCGCACGAGGGCCTCCATTCCGGTGACGCGGCCGTCGTGTACCGAAACCTTTGGCTGATACAAAAGCCGAAGTTCATTCTGGGTGATCGCCTGGCCCAGGCGCCCTGCCAGGAGCACGCTATCGCGGATAGCCAGGTCCAGGTCCTGAGTGAAGAGTTGATAGCCAACTCCGCCATCGGCCTTGACACGGTGCATGGCGACATCAGCCTCGCGCAGCATCTCACTGATCCCGTGCGAGCCGTGATGGCTGGAGACCGAAATCCCCAGGCTGCAACCCACCAGTACTTCAGCCCCGCTGACGTTAAACGGCTCGCTCAGGTTCTCTTGAATAGCCTCGGCAAACCCGACCGCGCGCAACGCGGCGCGGTCTCCGCGGAAAAGGACCCCGAACTCGTCGCCGCCCATGCGCGCGAGCGTTTCATCCTCGTCAAGGTAGCCGCTGAGGCGCTCGGCGACCAGGCGGAGTATCTGGTCGCCAGTCTCCATGCCCAACGTGCCGTTGATGATATTGAAGCGATCGACTCCGACCAGCGCAACGGCCGTGGCCCCATGTTTCGGTTCGTTCAGTGCCGCTTCCAGGCGGGAGCGAAACAGCAGTCGGTTGGGAAGCTCGGTGAGGGCATCGTAATGGAGCAATTTTTCGATCTGCTCCTCGGTTTGCTTGACATGGGTGATGTCTGAAAACAACGCGACGTAACGATCGACTTGCCCGACTTCATTGGTCAGCGCGTTGATCTCGAGAAGCTCGGGATAGATTTCGCCGTTCTTGCGTCGGTTCCACATCTCCCCCTTCCAGTGACCCTTTTCCTGCAAGACCGCCCACATGGATCGATAGAAGTCGGGCCCCTGGCGGCCGGATTTGAGTATTGTCGGGGTCTGGCCCAGCACTTCGTCACGGCTGTAACCGGTGATCCGCGAGAAGGCGGGGTTCAAATCGATGATGGTGCCGTCGGTGCGCGTGACCAGGACGGCCTCGCTTACCCCGAGAAAGATCGCCTCGTAGAGCTGGAGGCGATTCTCTTCGCGCTTGTGTTCCGTGAGGTCGTGGAGAACCAGTGCCCAGGCCCCGGGTTCCCACCCCGTACTCGGGCCATCCAGCTTGATCGCGCGCGCTGCTACGGAGAGGGGTGTACCGCCCTTGGGGTTGGGCAGGCGCAATTCCGTTGTTCCCGCGCCGGCCCCGGCCAAACCGAACTCGCTTCCGACCAGCCCATCCGCAGTGCGGCCGAACAGGGACTCGGAGGCGGGATTGGCGTACAGAATCACTCCCTCTGCATCCAGGATCAGAACACCGTTGGTGCATCGCTCGACCAGCCGGCGGAAGAGTTCAGGGGACAAGGTGTCAGCCATCACGCAGATCGAGGCCGATGAGGACCCGTTCACGGTCCGAGAGATCCCCCACCAGGCGACGAATCGGCACGGGCAGTCGGCGAATCAGCAGCGGGGTGGCCAGAATTCGTTCATCCTCCGCCAGTTGGGGGTTCTCGAGGACGTCGATCACTTCCAGATCGATTTTGGGCTGGTCGGGAGCGCCTGACAGATCGGCGACGATCGCCTCCATGTTTTCGATGGCGCGGCGTGCCCCGGGGGTAAAGCCGGCAATGTACAGACGCAATAACATCTCGATCAATCGCCTCCCATCTTGGTTTGCACGCCGCCGGAGTTGTCGATCGTCACGCCGTCCGCCGACAATTCAAATTCGCACACCCGATCTGAAGTCGGCAGGCCTCGAGCCTTGGCCAAGGTGATCCGGCGGTAGAGCCGGTTTGCCACCTCGTCGCGCCGCAGCTTGACCCAGACATCCAGCATCGACGAGACATTCAGACGGCTGGAGCTCTCGTGATCGTCCGTTAGAAGTTCCGTGGCCACGGTCGTGACGCCCTTTTCCTTCAGCAGGGAAAAGAGCCGGAGCAGCATTTCCGGGCCTTCGTCCATCGCGGTATTCCGTAGCAGTGCATTCACGGGGTCCAGGATCACGACGTCCGGGCCGTGGGCCTCGACGGTGCGTACCACCCGCAGCAAGTGTTCTTCCTGCCCCAGTTCGCTGGCCATCACCGGTTGCATCTGCAGGAGGGGCTGGTCGCCTTGGGTGAAGGGTTCGAGGTCTAGCCCGACACTGCGCTGGTTGCGCAACAGCTCCGCCGCGCCTTCCTCGAAGCTGAGCACCAGCACCCGGCGTCCCGCAGCGCAAGCCGCCCCGGCAAACGCGGCTGCAAAGGTCGTCTTGCCGGTGCCGGAGGGTCCGGAAAACATCAGCGCCGAGCCGAGATAGGGGCCGGAACCGCCCAACATGGCATCCAGCCCGCTGATACCGGTAGAAATATGTTCCGAAGATGGCTCCCGTCCCAGGCGCCAGCGCGTTACCGGGGCCGCGTAAAAACCTTGCTCGTCGATCAGATAGGGAAACGCGTTGCTGTCGTGAGGGTGTCCGCGGCGCTTCACCACACGCAGGAGGCGGGTCATCCGGCGGTTGCTGAGCGCCTGCTCCAGATGGATCACGCAGTCCGCAATGTAGTCCTCGATATAGACATCCATGCCCTCGCTTCGATTCGACTGAGAGTTTCCGCAGCCGGCGGTGAGGATGGTGGTCACACCCCGTTCGCGGATCCAGTCGAACACCCGTACCAGTTGCGACCGCAAGGAGACCGCGGATACCCCGCCGAAATCCAGCGCCTGCAGGGCATCCACCGCATCCACCATCATGTGCTGTGCCCCCGTTACCTGGAGTGCGTGTTCGAGGCGCGCCAGGATCACGGATAAATCCAGGTCGCCCCCGGAATGGTCTTCCGAATGATCAGGTCGCAGATCCACGATCCGAAGGCGCCCATCAGCCAGTCCCGAATCGAGATCCAGACCCAGGCTGCGCGCATGCAACTTCAGGGAGTCGGGTGATTCGTCACAGGTTGCGAGTACGGCTCCGTGGCCGCTTTGCAGCACAGAGGTGAGGAAGGTCGTCGCGAGGACGGTCTTGCCAGTGCCGGGTCCGCCGCGGACGAGCGTAGGGCGGCGGGCGGGGATGCCCCCTTGCAGAACGAAATCAAGACCTTCAACACCGGTCGCCACAGTGCTCGGTTCTTCTTCCATTTCATTGCCTCATGTCGATCACTGCAGCACGCCGAATCTACGGTCTGCGGCGGCCGGTCATGCCCAGGCCAGCAAAGCAGTCTATCGAATCCGCCTCCGTCTTGTCTTTTTTTGCGGGTGCGCGAGCTGCTCGATTGCAGGAAGTGACCTGATTGGCCACGAGGGTCAAGCCAGGTTCAGGGACCGTGTGGTCCCGGGTGTGTACAGCCCCCGGCGGCCGAAGGTGGTCCTGGAGCGCAGCGGTACCCGCCCCAGGGCTCCACGCGCCTCCTTCGTCGTCATCCCGGAAACCGCCTAGCGGTGACCCGGGAGCCCGGGGGCCTTGGTTGCCCCGTCGGCGGAGCCCCCGGCTCCTCGCTTCGCTCCGGCCGGAATGACAGGGCAGGGGCCCTGGACGCGCGGCAGGGGGCGATGGAGGAGTGGCAGCAGCAGGCCGTCCTTCCGTTCTAGGGAGACGCTGATTTAATCGCGCGTTCGCGTTGGTGCCCCCTGTTTCCCGAGCCAAGGCGCGTCGCGCAGCGGGTAGTGGTTCTACCCGCAAGTGGCGCAACGCAGGATCGGGGAACAGGGGGCCCTAACCCGACAAATCATTGAAAGAGCGGGCTCGGCCGCCCGTTATTGATCAAAAACGGGCGCGCGAACAGCGTTGCGGTTCCCTTGTGCAGAGTGACTGCACGGCAGTCACCACGCCTTGTTCGCACGCAAAAGCGACTCGAGCGCGAACGCGCGATTAAATCAGCGTCTCCCTAGTTGTGGAGTCTCACAAGGTTGTCCTCAGGTAGACCGAGGACGCTGATGGGTGGCTGCTTGTTCAGGCTACCGTGTGGGCGGTGCCAGTTGTAGTCGTGGATCCACCGAGGCAGGTGGCGTTTGCGTTCCTCCGACGTAGCATACGTGAAGGCATAGGCCCACTCGCGCAGGGCGGTCTGGATGAAGCGCTCGGCCTTGCCATTGGTTCTCGGCGTGTAGGGCCGCGTCCGGCGATGGCGGATGCCCAGCCGTCGGCAGGCTTGGCTGAACGCCCGGGCGTGGTAGCAGGGCCCGTTATCGGTCAGGACGCGCCGGATGGTGATGCCCAGGGTCGCGTAGTAGCGCACGGCCGCCTCCAGATGCGCGATCGCATCCTGGGCCCGCTCGGCGGGATGGATCTCACTGTAGGCGATGCGAGAGCGGTCATCGATCGCCACATGCACGTACTCGTAGCCCGCCCCGATGGAGTCCTTGGCGCGAACCCCGGTCACGCGGTGCCCCGGGTGACGGAAGCGCGCCAGTTTCTTGATGTCGAGGTGGAGCAGATCACCGGGGTGTTCGTGCTCGTAGCGCCGGGGTGGCTCGACGGGCTCCAGCGCACTCAGGCGGTTCAGTCCCTCACGCCGCAGGATCCGGCTGACGCTGGCCCTCGAGATCCCCGTGAAGGCGGCGATCCGATCCATGGTCCAGCGCTGCCGGCGCAAGGCGACGACCTGCCGCTGGATCCGTCGAGGGGTTCGGCGGGTCTGCTTCCGGGGCCGGGACGAGCGGTCCACAAGGCCCGCACGGCCCGCCTCCTGGAACCGCTGGACCCAGCGCTGCACGGTCTTCGGATCCACGCCAAACCCCCGGGCCGTGGCCCGAAGGCTCAGTCCATGGTCGATCACCAAGCGGACCATCCGCTCTCGACCACGGGGTCCCATTAAGGCATTTTGATGAAGGTTCACGGGGCGTCCTCCTTGGAATGGCTCAGTCGGCAAACTCAGCATCCTTCGGAATCGCCCCGTGGACAACCTATTGAGAGATCACA
>NZ_ATUK01000017.1 GCF_000420165.1 Thioalkalivibrio sp. AKL19
GAATTCTCCTACCGTCTGTGCCACAGGCCAGATGCCGGCCTCGTCCCTCCACCCCGACAGACCCTTTCTAGGCCTGCCGGGGTTAAACATACAAGCCGCCTTGGCGGCGAAGCCCCCGCCAGAGCCGGCCGCGAACCCTGGGCCACCCCACATACCAACGACCCGTCCGGCACACCCTCCCGGTCATCCCGGCCGTAGCGAAGCGAAGAGCCGGGATCTCCCGCGGTGGGACTGCCTGGACGCGAGAGATTCCGTATAACCGCTCCGGGGTTTCCGGAGTGCCAAAGAACACACCCCCGTCACTGCGAGGAGCGCAGCGACGCGGCAGTCTCCGGGAACGCCGCCGACCTTGATACGTCACTACGACGAAAGCGCCAAAAATCGCCGGTACCAAAAGCACATGTCGGAGCGGGCCCGCCCGCGAACAACCCATCAATCAACACACACCAACACAAAGCACAAAATGAAAGTACTCATAACCGGCTCGGCCGGCTTCATCGGCAGCGCCCTGAGCCTGCGCCTGCTGGAGCGTGGCGACCAGGTGGTCGGCGTCGACAATCTGAACGACTACTACGACGTCTCGCTGAAGGAGGCGCGCCTGGCGCGCACCCAGGACCACCCGAACTTCACCGAAGTGCGCGAGGACATCGCCGATCGCGCTGCGATGGAGCGGGTGTTCCGCGAACACCGCCCGGAGCGGGTGGTGAACCTGGCGGCCCAGGCCGGCGTGCGCTATTCGCTGGAGAACCCGGCGGCCTATGTCGACACCAACCTGGTCGGTTTCGGCAACATCCTGGAGGGCTGCCGCCATAACGGCGTCGAGCACCTGGTCTATGCCAGCTCCAGCTCGGTCTACGGCGCCAACACCACCATGCCGTTCTCGGTGCACGACAACGTCGATCACCCGCTGAGCCTGTACGCCGCCAGCAAGAAGGCCAACGAGCTGATGGCGCATACCTACAGCCATCTCTACGACCTGCCGGTGACCGGACTGCGCTTCTTCACCGTCTACGGCCCCTGGGGCCGCCCGGACATGGCGCTGTTCATGTTCACCAAGAAGATCCTGGCGGGCGAGCCGATCGACGTCTTCAACTACGGCCACCACCGGCGCGACTTCACCTATATCGACGACATCGTCGAGGGCGTGATCCGCACACTGGATCACGTGGCCCCGCGCAACCCCGACTGGAACGGGGCCGAGCCCGACTCGGCCACCAGCGCAGCCCCCTACCGCCTGTACAACATCGGCAACCACGAGCCGGTGGAACTGATGCGCTACATCGAGGTGCTCGAGGACTGCCTGGGCAAGAAGGCCCAGAAGAACCTCCTGCCGTTGCAGCCGGGGGATGTCCCGGACACCTATGCCGATGTCGAGGCCCTGCGCGAGGACGTGGGCTATGCCCCCGCCACCGCGGTGGAAGATGGCATCGCCCGCTTCGTCGAGTGGTATCGCGAGTACTACCGGATCTAAACCATGGATAACTTCAACGCGCCCAAGAGCCCCAACATCGCCGTCATCGGCCTCGGCTACGTCGGTCTCCCGCTGGCGGTGGAATTCGCCCGCCACCTCCCGGTCACCGGCTTCGACATCCACGCCGGGCGGATCGCGGAGCTGCAGCAGGGAACCGATTCCACCCGCGAGGTGGAACCGGAGGCGCTGGCCGCCGCCCGCCACCTGCGGCTGACCAGCGACCCGAGCGACCTGGCCGGCTGCAACACCTTCATCGTCACCGTCCCCACGCCGGTGGACGAGCACAAGACGCCGGACCTCACGCCGCTGGTGCGCGCCAGCGAGACCGTTGGCGCCGCGCTCAAGCCGGGCGACACGGTCATCTACGAGTCCACCGTCTACCCCGGCGCCACCGAAGAGGTCTGCGTCCCGGTGCTCGAGCGCGTCTCCGGCTTGCAATACAACGCCGAAAACAACGGCTTCTTCGTCGGCTACAGCCCCGAGCGCATCAACCCCGGCGACAAGGAGCACGGCTTCACCACCATCACCAAAGTCACCGCCGGCTCCACGCCGAAGTGCGCCGACTACGTCGATGGCCTCTACGCCGGCGTGGTCACCGCCGGCACCCACAAGGCCAGCAGCATCCGCGTGGCCGAGGCGGCCAAAGTCATCGAAAATACCCAGCGCGACGTCAACATCGCGCTCATCAACGAACTGGCGCTCCTCTTCAACCGCCTCGACATAGATACCGAAGAGGTCCTGCGTGCCGCCGGCACCAAATGGAACTTCCTGCCGTACCGACCCGGCTTGGTGGGCGGCCACTGCATCGGCGTCGACCCCTACTACCTGACCCATAAGGCGCAGCAGGTCGGCCACCACCCGGAGATGATCCTCGCCGGCCGGCGCGTCAACGACGGCATGGGCGCCTACATCGCCGAGCGTACCATCCGCCAGATGCTGCGCCAGGGCATCAACCCCGTCGGCGCGCGCGTGCTGGTGCTCGGCCTCACCTTCAAGGAGAACTGCCCCGACCTGCGCAACACCCGCGTGGTCGACATTATCGCCAGCCTGCGCGAGCACAACGTCGAAGTGGAAGTTTGCGACCCGTGGGTAAACCCGCGCGAGGCGGAAGAGGAACACGGCATCAGCCCCCTGACCGAGGCGAAGGAGGGGGCCGTCTATCAGGGCGTGATCCTCGCCGTGCCGCACCGGGAATTCGTCGGGGGCGGCGCCGACCCCATCCGTGCCCTCGGCGCCGAAAACTGTGTGCTGTTCGATGTGAAGTCCGTGCTGCCGGCCGGTAGCGCCACCCTGCGCCTGTAAGAGAGCATTAACAGCTTGGAGACATATGATCACTCAGGTCGCAACAGTCACCCCGTTGCTCGTAGTTGATCCCTGGCTGGCGCTGGAAGCGGTCGTGGTAATCGGCGGTGTGTACGTGCTCATCTGGGGCGGCGTGCGCGGCATCCTCGCTCCACGGGTGTCTCTGAGTTGATCCAGCTTCCCGCAGATGCGAGAGCCTAAAGTGCAAATGGCCAAAGCGCCCATTCGGCGGCTGCTCGATAGAGCCCTTGGGGGGGCGTCTAGCCGCGTGTTTCGCGGTATGGCAACCCTTGCGCTTGGCAGCGGCCTGGCGCGTCTCATCGGAATCGCGTCTATTCCAATCCTCACCCGGCTGTACAGCCCTGAGGATTTCGGCGTCCTAGCGGTGTTTACGGCTATCGTCTCCTTGTTGGCCCCGATCGTGACACTTCGTTATGTGCTTGCTATGCCGTTGCCTCGCCGGGATGGCGTGGCCATCAACTTGGTGGCCCTCTCCTTGCTGCTCATGGCATGTTTCACGGGAGTGATGGCTATTGCCCTGTGGTGGTTGGCTCCGGCCCTTCTAGGGCTTTTCTCTGTAGAGGCCCTGCTTCCCTGGTGGTGGCTCATCCTTGTCGGCGTCGCGGCGGCGGCCGCCTATGAGCTGCTGACATATTGGGCGATGCGGGAGCGCAACTATAAGGCGATCGCCACCACCAACGTCTGGCAGAGTGCCGCGGGGTCAGTTGTCAAAATTGGCCTTGGCTTGCTCGCACTAAAACCAGCCGGTTTGCTGTTCGGGCAGGTAGTGGCTCAAGGTGGGGGGGTAACATTTCTCTGGCGTAGCGTCGCCAAGTCATTACGCGCTAACTGGAAGTATGTCCGGCCGTCGATTATGCGGAAGGTCGCATGGCGTTATCGCGGCTTCGCCCAGTACCGTGTGCCCTCACAATTTCTCCTCGTCTTCTCCAGCCAGGCGCCTCTTCTTTTCATGGCGCTGCTTTTTGACGCAGACACCACAGGGCAGCTGGCGCTGGCCATTATGGCAGTCACTCTTCCCGTGGCCCTGCTCGGGCAGACGACAGCCAAGGCGTTCTATGCAGAAGCTTCAAAACTAAGCTCGAAGCAGCCGCGTGCCGTCCGCGCCATGCTCCTTGAGGTGCTCAAGCGCTTGGCCGTGCTCGCTGTAGCCCCGGCACTACTCCTGATGATCTTCGGCGCTGAGCTGTTCCCGCTCGTCTTCGGTGGTAACTGGGGTCTGGCCGGCGTGTTTGCCTCAAGCCTGGCAATGTTCATGTTTTTCCAGTTTCTGCAGACCCCCGCTGCTCACGTGTTCTATATCTTCGATGGGCAGCGTCCGCTACTTTTCCTGAACCTTCAGCGAACGGTGCTAATCGCCGGAACCTTCGGCGTCACACACCTGCTTCAATTGTCGGCCGTTACCGCCATGTGGTGCTATTCGCTAGTACTGGCGGTGCATTATGCCCTAAGCATTGTCTACGCCGTTCGCATTATACCGAATGAGCCTGAAATCTGATAGAACTCCGAATTTCAGGGACGCAGTGCCTGAATAATTCCGTGACAGTCTCTAGTGCGGAAAACAGCCCAACACGTATGCTTTTTGTGCGCTTGTTATTTGTTTCAATCTGGTTGATTTAAAGCAAATATATATGTCCAAAAGGTCGATGAAAGACTTCACATAATGTGGCCTACATTCTAGGTAGAAATATTCTAACTGGTGCGAAAAAATGGATAATCGGCTCGTATTGCATAAAAGTAGGCTTGAGGGCTGCGTATCACTTTCTGGGGCAAAAAATAGTGTCCTCCGCCTGATGGCGGCATCTCTGCTGACTTCCGACGCAATCACCCTGAAAAATTATCCTGCGTCACTGCTTGATGCTGAAGTTCATGCAGGTATGCTTGAGAACCTAGGGAAAAAGTGCGATCTAACCGACAATCAAGTCGCCATTTCACAGGTCAAGGCGCCGCCGTCCGAACTGGATTGGGATAAACGGTCTATACGAAATACGCTCTTGATCCTGGGTGCCCTGACTTCGCGAACCGGAAAAGGTTCTGTGCCCCTTCCTGGAGGATGTAAGTTGGGCGATAGAACGTTCGATTTGCATGAGTTGGTGTTGCGATCACTAGGGGCAAAGGTTTGGCAAGAGGGCGATATGCTTTGTGCCGAAGCGCCGAAAGGAGGATTGGTTGGGGCTGATGTTCATCTCCCACTTCGTTCGACCGGGGCGACGGAAAATGCCATCATATCAGGGACTCTGGCCAAAGGCGTTACACGCATCTGGAATCCTCACATTCGGCCTGAAATATTGGACCTGGTTAAATTTCTTAGAACCATGGGCGCGAAGATCACTGTGTTCGGACAGGAGCATATAGAAGTAGTTGGTGTTGAAGGGCTCAACGGTACAACATACACACTAATGCCCGATAATATGGAAGCAATTACTTGGTTAGTTGGAGCTGTCATTACAGGCGGCGATGTGGAAATCAGGAACTTTCCATATACCGATCTGGAAGTCCCGTTGGTACACCTGCGGGACAGCGGAGCAAAGTTTTACCGCGGTGATGAGGGGCTGATCGTACGTGGTGGAACCTGTTATCCGCTGGAGATTAGTACTGGACCGCATCCGGGCATAAACTCCGATGTCCAACCCATTCTGGCCGCCTATGCCGCCTGTGCGCAGGGTGAATCGCGCATCATCGACCTACGCTTCCCCGGACGCTACGGCTACGCCGCCGAGTTGGCCAAAATGGGCCTAAGCTACAAAATAGACGGCAACCTGCTAAAAATCCAAGGCAACGGCGGCAACCTAGAAGGTACCATCGTCAAAGCGCTCGACCTGCGCGCTGGCGCAGCGCTGGCGCTGTGCGGACTGGTGGCGCATGGCGAAACGGTGATCGAAGATGCCTGGCAGATTCAACGCGGGTATGATCGATTTGACGAAAAGCTTAAAGATCTGATGTCGCAGCCGCTGTGATTATCTACCTCCAAAAACCTATGCGTGCCTCCGGGCCCGGGCCACAGTGCAGTCTTGGGCAGGCAGGGGCGGGGGACAGGTGTAGGCGTTTTTCGGCATCCAAGCGACTAGATTGATGTAGCCCGGTTCGCGTACATGAAGATAAGGGTCTGCTTGGTGATGCGAGTGCCTCCATTATGCTGTATGGAGGATCTAAGCTGCATCATCCTCGGTGCCGTGACGGTGCGACCGTGTTCGCACACAACGTGCTGTCCGGTAACATGGAGGGACCCTTGCTGCACCTCCGGGACGCCGGCGTGGACTTGTTCGCCAATTCCGGCACAGTTGACGCCGAACCTGGTCGGATTACGGTCCATGGCCCACGGCGATTGTCTGGTGCCCATGCGGTATCCACGGATCTGCGCGGCAGCATGGCGCAAATCTTGGCGGCCATTTGCGCAGAAGGTCAAAGCCGTGTGGAGGGGGTTGAACTAGCTTTGCGTGGCTATAACGAACTTCCCCAAAAACTGGCCGCTCTCGGGCTTGAGGCCGCATGGAACGACTGACTGATCAGGACCTGGCCGAGCTGCGGGAGCTGTGCCCGGGTGGCGTATCCATGAACGTTGACTTGGCGTCGATAAGCCAGTGGAAGATTGGCGGAACCGCTGACGTTATTCTGCGGCCATCGTCGTCCGCACAGGTGGCAAACCTTCGTCGCTGGTTCCATGAGAGACAGATGCCTCACGTCGCCGTTGGGTTGACAAGCAATCTTCTGTTCTCCGATGAGGGCCTGCGAGTCCCCTGTCTTCAAATCGGGCCGCGTATGGGCGCCGTCGCCATCAATGGAACGAATGTTTATGCACAGGCCGGAACATGGGTGCCCGGACTGGCCCGTAAATTGATGAAGGCTGGGTTGACCGGCGGTGAACATATTTGCGGTATACCCGGCACCTTGGGTGGCCTCATCTGTATGAATGGAGGTAGTCAGCGCAAGGGAATAGGAACAAGCGTTGTGACGGTCGAGAGTGTCGATCAGGGCGGTTTCCGATGTGTCCGATCGGTAACTGACTGCGGCTTTGCATATCGGCAGTCCGTGTTTCAAGGCAACAATGAAGTGATCACCTCTGCCAATCTGCGTTTCGTCCCCGGCGATCGCGCCGTGGTCCGCGCCGAAATGCGTGCGATCCTTGCTGAACGACGTCAGAAGTTCCCACGTAAGCAGCCAAATTGTGGTTCCGTATTCAAGAGCAACCCGGCCATGTATGCAGAGATTGGCCCTCCGGGGGAGGCCATCGAACGACTCGGTTTCAAGGGAACGCGCGTTGGTGGTGCTGAGGTCTCGCCTGAACATGCGAATTTCATCGTCAATCGGGGCGGCGCGCGGGCACGGGACGTCTTAGCGCTGATTGCGGCGATCAAGCACAAAGTAGAGTGCGCGACGGGCTATCAGCTGCAGGCCGAAGGCCATTACGTCGGAGCTTCGGGCACTATTATGCCTCTAGATGGGGGCTCACAAGAAGACATGCCACCTGATCAACCGGGGTGCGGCGGACCAGCCGGTCCATGAAACGCGCCAAGGCAGCTGGCAGCACCTGCACTTCTTTGAGCATCGCGGCTACATCTACGCCAGTGTAAACCCGTGTGCGCTGTGACCACAGCGCCAGAAACCGTCGGGTTGATCTTGCCCGCCACCAATGGCCGCTCTGTTGACTTCTCCGGCTTGAGGTGGACGGCCTCGATGGGGCACCAGTCTCGGGTTTCTCGGCGCCAGCGATGCGGATTCCGGGCCTTAGCTTCGACTTAGACCTACAAGCACTTTTCGAAGGTCGCCACATTTCCGCCGTTATGACGCTCGACCGGCGCCACATGCTGGATGCCGCTGTGTCGAGGCTCCTGGCTGTACCGCTGCACGAAGCGAGACACACTCCTTAGGCTCTGTTTTCAAGTGCAACATCCGGGCAGTTTACGGGGGTTAGGATGCTGCGATGGACAGACGACGCCAGCACCTAAGGAGTGAAGATCGGCGATACTATAGAATTTAAGAGAACCAAAAAGTTTTAAATGATGAAAATACTTTTCGATTTTCAGAACATGATCGGCGGCGCGCCACGAACACAGCTGACGCATATGCAGACCATGAAAGAAGCGGGCCATGAAGTGGTGGCGACAATCGGCAGAGATGCAGATGTGTTGCGGAGGCTGTCTGGGGGAATTAGAATTATAACGGTTAGGGAGTTCCTGCTAGATAAGCCATTTCGTAATTTAGTTCTGATCAAGCAGTGGCTGAAAATTCTTGAGTCAGAAAAGCCAGACGTCATCCATGCAAACAGAACAAATCAATACCGATTTTTAGGTGTGGTTTCGGACTTAACAGGTATCCCGCTGGTATTTGCGCAGGCTGGGGGTGTGGCGCTGCCGACGGATCTTCGCCCGCTGCTTGGAAAAACTCCAGTTGGCTATTCGCTAGAGAATAAAAAAACATTTGTCAGCGCAGGTTTTGAGGCGCAAACGGTGCATGTGATATCGAATCGAATGCATTCTCTTAATGATAGTGCCGCCAGTCATAGAGAGTTAGGTAAATCAATATCTATTCTTTTAACGGGAAACATCAAAGGATCCACAGTTAACGGAATGATGAAGCTGCTAAGAAACCTGGCGTCGATCGGACACGCGCACCGGAGATTTCGGCTTCTTATAGCGGGCCAGGACATTACACCAAATAAGAACTTTGACCGTCAGGTAGCGAAACAGATTGCGTTGACAAACAAATCGCTGATTAGAGATGGTTTCGTGGAGCATTTGGGGTGGGTCGATGATATTGGGCCGATCCAGGCTTCCTCGGATATTTGTATAGGTAAAGGTAGGAGCGTGATCCAGCCAGCAATGGCCGGAAAAGTGTGCTTTGTATTGGCGGAATCGGGGAGGCTAACAAGAGTGTCTTTGGCCACATTCGATTCACTATATGAATACAACTTTTCCGGTCGAGGTGACCAAAGAGACGATAGTGCAGAGTTCTTTGCCCTATTCACAGAGGGTTCGATTTGGAGAAAAGCCTATCAGGAGGCGAAGGATGTACAATCGAAGGTTCGTGAGTATTACTTGGCAGAGGGCGCCAAAGACAAGCTCCTGGCGGCTTACAACGACGCGCTCTATACGCAAGAGAAGGAACCGAGCCTACGGAAATCGGTCAATAGGTTCGCCCGAATTTATATAGAGTGGATTCGCTTTAAAGTCAGTAGGAGCGAGGAATGAGGTATTTAAGGTCGCTGATCCCAAACTGGGCGAAAACCGCGCTCCGGCGAACCTTCGTCCCCCTTTTCCGCCTCGTGACTAACCCCAAGTCAAAAGGCGTTTTCCAGAAAAAACAGAGCATGGTCCTGTCGGACGGAGATAGATGTACTTTCTTTGGCTATCATGATAAGAGCCCGTTCAATGAAGATGGTTCAAAATTACTAGCCATGTCCGTCACAGCAAGCGATTCTGACCCGGAGAGTGAATGTGCGCCGATGAGGCTCGGATATTTCTGCAAGCAAGTTGACGGTGTCTTTGGGCAACAATTCATCCCTTTTGCAGAAACTTCGACATGGTGTTGGCAGCAAGGCTGTATGCTGCAATGGCATCCGGTCCATTCGTATACGCAAGTATTTTTCAATGCGCTGGTGAATGATGACTACGGGTCAATCTGTTTTGACGTAACGAAGAATCGAGTAGTTCTTGAGTACCATTATCCGATCTATTCTCTTGACCCTGCCGCTCGCTATGCGGTCACACTCAACTTCTCTCGCCTTGGTCGCTTGAGGCCCGGTTATGGATATGCACTGTTTCCGGACGCCACAGCAGACGAACCGGCTCCTGAACACGATGGCCTTTTTCTTCTTGACTTGCAAAGTGGCAGTCGCCGACTTCTTGTTAGCCTAGCCAGTCTGGCCCAAAGTGCAGGAGACGCGGGTGCGCAACACTATGTGAATCACGCCACCTTTTCGCCCGATGGAAAGAAGATCGTCTTCTTTCATCTGTGGTCTTACGAAGGCGATAAGGGGAGAGGGCTTCGGGTGTGCGAGGTGGCTGTTGATACCGGCAATTGGCGTGAGCTAGAGTCCGAGCGGATGGTGTCTCATTACTGTTGGCGCGATGGTCAAAAATTCCTGGCCACCACGCGCGAGAAGTCTGGTAAATGGCACTATGCTCTCTATGACCTTATAGATCGTACACGGACGGATCTAGGCTTGCCTTTCAACGAAGATAGCCACCCTATGTTTCACCCAAGCGACCACAATATCATCGTAACGGACACCTATCCAGATAGGAGGCGCGATCAACATCTTTGTATCGTAAATCTCAATAAGAGAACGTCTAAGGAGATTGCTGCACTGTATAGTCCCGTGAGGTATCGTGGTCAGGTGCGTTGCGATTTGCACTCTAGGTGGGATCGCGAAGGGCGGTTTGTGGCAGTTGATACCACAGCATATGGTAAGCGGAAAATGCTACTGGTGCTTTGTGGCGATTAAAAGAGGATCGATTACTACGATAGGTCTGTTTGTTGCGCTTTGGCTGGTGGCGTTGTTTCGTACATACGCACCCGATCGGGATTATGTATATTCGAAGCATGGAGCCTTTCTTTTTTTTCTTTTAGTGGTGCTGATGGTTTGCGTCTGGCTGATCAGAAGGAAGGCTATTGTTGTTAGGGGTGGGGTATATGTTTTGGCTTGGCTTGCTGTGCTCTGGACTTTATTCTCGGTGTCTACGTTGTTGTATCTTGCTCAGCTACCCGTGCCTTCAATTATAGGCCTTTTCAATAATCTGGCATGGCAGCTTTCAGTCTTCTTGTTTGCGTTGGCTTGGATCTCTCTGAACCGCCGACTCGACCTTCAATCAGCGTCGAACAAGCTCGCGTTCTTTTTTGGGGTGTTTGCTTTATTGGCGACCTTCGTCGCTTTGCAGTTGCTTTTCACAAAACAAGCGTTTTGGGGCCCTTTTTCCGTATCGGTGGATAGTCTGCGCTGGCAGCAACTCTATGGCTGGTATGCTAGTCCGAACTATCTGGTCGATACACTTGCCATGGGGGTATTGGCCGCCTTCTTCGTGTATGCGTCTGGACGGTTAAGTAACGTTATGTCACTGAGTTTTGTGCTTCTAATGGTCGGAGTTTTGGTCGCGACCGGAAGCCGGGGGGGCATTGTTGGTGCTGCGGCGGCAATTGTATGGCAGTTTGCTGTTGTAGCAACGGTGGTGCGTGGTCTGCGTCATAGGTTATTGCAAGTCGGGCGGTACGTGGTGGTGGGTTTGTCGATCGGGACTGTCGGCATGCTGGCCCTGTTCCTGTATGTTTCGGCCATGGGCAAAGACGTCGCTTGGTTTATGCTGCATATCTTGAGGCTCCAGCCAGAAAGTCTTAACACCGGCACGGGCCGGCTTCATATCTGGCAGGACGGGCTGCAGGTTTTTGCATCTGGCAATATTGTGCAGATGCTGTTTGGGATTGGAAATAATGCTTATGTTGAGGAATATGGAGTATCCCTGCATAGCACTTATCTTCAATTGCTTGTTGACCACGGATTGTTGATTCTTGTAGCGTTCCTTGGCTTTTTGGTTTGGTTTTTTTCCATGGCCATAAAGTTGGCCAGGTGCTATAGAGGTCAGCCAGATAGTCTTCAAGCGATAGCCTTTTTGTCGGCCCCTGCGGTTTATATGATAGTTCGTGCGCTGGTTCAAGGTCCGGCATTCTTATCCGGCAATATTTCCTGGGTTTTTACGATTGTTTCCAGCGTGATATTGGCTTCGCTTCTTTATCGTCGTAACTAGATTTCTGAAGAGGGCTTATCTTGTCTATTACTGTCGTCGTGACGTGTTTCAACGAGGAAAGGTTTATTGAACAAGCGCTTTTGAGTGTCCTGAACCAGTCCCGGCTAGACTTGGTGGATAAGATATTTGTGGTTGACGATGAATCAACGGATTGTTCTCTGGAAATTATACGGGAGATCCAAAGCCTCGACGATCGCGTCGAGGTTATTTGGCAAAAAAACGCTGGTCTTGCGGTTGCGAGAAATAACGCTCTTCAAAAGGTGACGTCAGACTGGGTGTGTTTTTTGGACGGTGACGACATTTGGCCGGTTGATAAAATAGAAAAACAGGTGATGCAGGTAGATTTGGACCCGGAGGTATCGTTGGTTTATACCGATTCGTACCGTTTTGGAAACGAAGAGCGTTATATAAGAGCCAGAACGCTACCGCAATCAGGGGACGGCGCGCTTCTTGACTACTTCTGCAACGATGCACCTATCCTTTCGTCGGTAATGGTTCGGACGAGTATATTTAGTAAGGTGGGCGTGTTTGATCCGGAACTCCGTGTTGCGCAAGACACAGAGATGTGGACTAGGGCAGTTTCGATATGCAAGATAGCACATGTTAAAGAGGCACTGTTGTTTAGGAGGATGCATTCGTCTAGTCTCGGGTATAATTTCGAGAAGAAAAGTCAGTACTTGGATTTGGTAACTGATAAGATTGTGCATCAGTTTCCACAGCTTGAGCCGTATCGGTACATGAAAGACGCGATGGTGCGTTTTGAATACGCAAGAAGGAGCATTCACTCGAAGAGCAGGGTGATGGCGCTAAAGCAAGTTCTTGCAGGGCTCCGGATAAATCCCAGGTGTATCCATGGTTACGCTGTTTTTTTGATAGCAATCGTCCCTTTTTCGGATGCGCTTCTAAGGTTTTCCAGCAAGGTAAGAATGGGTCTTAGTGGTGCTGGCCAGGCAGCCAGAATTCCAGTCCCCCATTACGGCAGAGAAGCAACAAGAAAAAAACTGAAAGAGGGTGAGGTTTGAGGGTCTGTTTGCTTTCGGGTGGGAGATCGATCCATACGATTCGGTGGGCGAATGGTCTGGCGGGTGCGGGTTTGGATGTGCACCTGATTACACAAGGCGGGCTCTTGGAGCCTGTTCGCGAGGAGGTCACAGTGCACGGTTTCCCCGATCGGGGTGCATTAGGATATTTCACAATGGTCCCGGCCGTGAGTGGATTGCTTAGACAGATTGGCCCTGATGTCGTGAATGCTCATTACGCGAGTGGTTATGGTACGACGGCGCGGTTGGTGGGCTACCGCCCTTATGTGTTATCAGTCTGGGGAAGTGATGTCTATGACTTTCCCGAACGGAGCTGGCTGCACCGTTATTGGGTCAGGAAGAATCTTGAGGATGCGGATATTGTGGCATCGACGAGCAAGTGCATGGCCGATAAGACGAGGAGTCTGTCCCCTGGGTTGGGGGATATTCCCATTACGCCCTTTGGCGTCGATCTTGGGGCGTTTGATGCCGCAGCCGGTCGGGGGGTATCGGAGGGCCCGTCGGATGAGGCAATCGTAGTAGGAACGGTCAAGAGCATGGCGCCGAAGTATGGGGTGGATACTCTGATCGAAGCCTTCGCGCGTGCGCGGAGAGAGCTACTGGATGAAGGGGACGCCAGGGGCTCGCGTCTCCGTTTGCGACTAGTGGGTGATGGACCGCAGACAGACGAGCTTAGAACGCTGGCACTACAATTGGGCGTTGCGGACGTTACCACCTTTGTTGGGCGAGTGGCCCACGAAAGGGTGCCTGCAGAGCTGCAGGGCCTAGACATTTATGTGGCGTTGAGTCGGCTGGATAGTGAAAGCTTCGGAGTGGCGATTATTGAAGCGGGAGCGGCGGGTCGGCCGGTCGTCGTCTCCGATGCCGGTGGGTTGCCTGAGGTGACGGTGGAGGGTGAGACCGGCCTTGTCGTTCCACGGGAAAATCCGGAGGCTGCGGCAGAGGCGATCTTGAAGCTGGCCCGGGATCCGGCCCTTCGGGCCGCGATGGGCGAGAAGGGGCGCCAGCATGTGGCCCGAGAATACAGCTGGCCGGCTTGTATCGCAAAAATGCAGGACGTTTATCGCGCTGCGATTGAGCAAAGGCGGGGACAGTAAATCGGCGGCGAATGTCGGTATGCCGGACACTCGCCAAGGCGTGACCAGCCGCGCACTGGCCGCAACGGATGGTGCGGCTTGCGGCCTCGGGCTTGGTCTACGCGGTAAAGAGGTCTGAGCGGTATCCGAGGGTTTGGTGGCGTGCTTCTGCGGACGCGTGCAGGGCCTCGGGTGGCACTTCGCGCGGGCGGTCGCCCAGGTGCAGCCAGCGCAGGGCGCGGCCGGTCCAGGTGTTCCAGGGTTCGTGGATGGGACCGGCGGGGTCGGGTGCGGTGGCCGGGTCGTGGTCCTCGATGATTTGCAGGCCGGCGTGTTCGGCGCGTTGCAGCATCCATTGCAGGGCGATTTCGGCGAGCTGGCGTTTTGGGTAGCCGCCGCCGACATCGGCATGAGCGCCGGGGAACCAGAGTTGTTCGAGGGTCTGGTGGGGTTCGGCGCGGGTTTCGTCCCACAGCAGGGGCTCGAACTTGGGCCGGCGTTCGTCGATGGCCAGGGCGTGGCAGGCGTTGGTGACCAGATGGCTTAGCTTGGTGTCGAAGAAGCGGCGGTTGCGGTAGAGGTATCCGAGCGAGCCGACGGTGTCCCAGGCGCCGATGAAGCGCACTGGGCAGGGGCGGGTGTGACGGCTGCGGAAGGCGGCGGCTTCTTCCGGGTTCTTCTGCCGGGTGTACAGGCGGGTGGCCTGGGGAACGCGGTCTTCCTGCCCGGGGTGGAGCAGGCCGCATTGTTCCAGCATACCGGAGAGGGCGCGTACGGCGTAGGCGCCGCGGGAGAAGCCGAACAGGTACACGCGGTCGCCCTCGCGGTGGTGCTGCATGAGGAAGCGGTAGCCGTTTTCGATTTTGTCGGTGAGGCCGTGGCCGAACAGCTTGCCCAGGGCGGTGCCGATGCGGTTGTCGCGCGGCAGGCCGAACGGGGAGAAGGTGCCGACGCCGGGTTCGTAGGCGATGATCTGGTGGTTGTGAGTGGGGATGCGCCGCAGCAGGTGGACGACGTTGGTGTTGACGGTGCCCTTCTGGTTGCCGGTGCCGTCGCAGCAGAAGACGATGTTCCGTTCCATGGAATCCTCCGGATGGTGCCATTCACTGCCATTGTAGGCAGGGTTCGCGTTTTTGTGGCGTGTGAACATCGAGGGGGGGCTGCCGGTTGGAGTGGAACCGGATGTGGAAAACGGCATCGGCACGCGCCGATTGCCGGAAAGCGGCTGGGTGTGCGCTGATAGCTGTGCGGATAGGCGGCCGGAGAGGACCTAGAGGGAATAGGATTGCGAATAACCTACCTACACCAGTACTTCAACACCCCGGAGATGTCCGGCGGCACACGCTCCTACGAGATGGCGCGGAGGCTCGTGGCCATGGGCCATGAGGTGAACATGGTCACCTCGTGGCGGGAAGAAGGCGGCGAGCGTGACTGGTACGAGACGGAAGAGGCGGGCATCCGGGTGCACTGGTTGCCGGTCCCGTATTCCAACCACATGAGTTACTCCGAGCGGATGCGTGCTTTCGTACGCTTTGCCTGGCAGGCGGCGCGCAAGGCGGCCTCGATCCCGGCGGACGTGGTGTTTGCCACGAGCACGCCGTTGACGATCGCGTTGCCGGGAGCATATGCGGCGCGAAAGCAAAAGGTGCCCATGGTGTTTGAGGTGCGGGATCTCTGGCCCGAGCTGCCGATTGCTATGGGGGCGTTGCCCAATCCGTTGATGCGGTCGGGGGCGCGGTGGTTGGAACGGTTTGCGTACAGGCGCTCGAGCCGGATCGTGGCGCTTTCGCCTGGCATGAAGGACGGTGTGGTGTCCTCCGGATATCCTGAAGCCGAGGTGGATGTGATCCCGAACAGCGCTGATTTGGGTCTGTTCGACCCGGACGCTGCGGATGGGGGCGCGTTTCGTCAAAGTCACCCCGAGTTGGGTGAAGGTCCCTTGGTGGTGTATGCCGGCACGCTGGGACGGATTAACGGCGTGGGGTACTTGCCCCAGATTGCCGCGGCTGCCAGAGCAAACGGCTCGGACGTTCAGTTTGTCGTGGTTGGAGGGGGGCAGGAGGAGGAACGCGTCCGCCAGATTGCCGATGAAGCCGGAGTGTTGGGTAAGAATTTCCACATGTACCCGGCGCTGCCGAAACGGGAAATGCCGGATCTTCTTGCGGCTGCCGATCTGGGTCTCTCGTTGTTTGTGAATCTCGAGCCCATGTGGGCCAATTCGGCAAACAAGTTCTTTGATGCTTTGGCATCGGGGACGCCCGTGGCGGTCAACTATGGTGGTTGGCAGGCCGAACTTCTGCGCGATAAGGGGGCCGGGCTGGTGCTTCCCCCGGATGCGCCGGAAGAGGCAGCCGCGCGGTTGGAAGCGTTTTTGTCCGATCGTGAGGGGTTGCAGGGCGCCGGAGAGGCTGCCCGGGAACTGGCGCGGTCGCGGTTCAGCCGGGATGACCTTGCAGTGCAGCTTGAGCGCGTGCTCCAGGATGCAGTGGCGGCTGGCGCGAAGGGCGCTTGAAAACGGTGATGCGTGGAGACAGGCGGATCGGCGGTACTGTGCCAAGTCGGAGCCGTTAGCATGGAGCAGTTGGCATACCGGGTGAAGCAGCGTTTCCCGGCGATGTTCCGCTGGATCGAGGCGGCGGCCCGTGGGGTGACGGTGTTGCGTTACGGCCGGCGGATCCGGTGTGCCCGGGCCGAGGCCGTGGTGCAGGGCACCGTGCGCGGGGAGGCGGCGGTGATGCGGCCGCTGGGGCTTGACGATCTGGACGCGCTGCACGGGTTTCTGGCGGCGCAGCCGGAGGAGCACCTGCGCTATTTTCGTCCGCACGGGTTTGACCGGGTTGCGTTGCGGGCGGTGCTGGGTTCGGGGGCTTTCCTGAACTATGGGCTGTTTGTTGGTGATCGGCTCGCGGCCTATGCCCTGTTGAAGGTGGCACCGACCGGCTCGGCGTTCATTGGGTTGCTGGTGGGGCCGGATCATACGGGCCTTGGCCTGGGGCGCTTCATTGTCGGTTATCTGTATTGGCAGGCCTCGAAGGCGGGCCTGCGGGCGCGGTCGACGATCAGCCGGGATAATCCGGCTTCGTTGCGCTCTCACGAGGCGGTGGCAAAATTCGAGATCGTGGCGGAGCTGCCGAACGACTATCTGCTGATCGAGTTCCCGCCGGGGCGGCCGGAAACGCCGGTGCTGGCGGCGGGTTAGGGCGTCCTGGGGCTTGCTACAGCCCGGAGCGGGTCGACTACGGGTTTGATTCCAAGGATTGTTTGTTTGATGCAGGAAGGTTTGAGTACCGGGCAGGCCGCGCTGAAGCGCGGCTTTGACGTGTTTGGGGCGGCAGTAGGGCTGGCGCTGACGTTCTGGCTGATCGCGCTGGCGTGGCTGGCGGCGACGGTGGATACGCGCGCGAACGGGTTTTTTACCCAGCGGCGGGTGGGATGCAACGGGCGGGTGTTCCGGGTGATCAAGATTCGCACCATGCGCGTGGGGACCGGGCTGGATACGACGGTGACGACCGGGCACGATCCGCGCATTACGCCGCTGGGGCGGTTGTTTCGGCGGGCCAAGATCGACGAGCTGCCGCAGTTGATCAATGTGCTGCTGGGGCAGATGAGCTTTGTCGGGCCGCGGCCGGATGTGCCGGGGTATGCGGATGCGCTGGAGGGGGAGGATCGGGTGATCCTAACGGTGCGTCCGGGCATTACCGGGCCGGCCACGCTGAAGTACCGCGACGAGGAGACGCTGTTGGCGGGGGTGGATGACCCGGAGCGGTACAACCGCGAGGTGATTTTTCCCGACAAGGTGCGGATCAACCGGGAATATGTGCAGCAGTGGTCGTTGCGGAAGGATCTTGGGTATATCTGGCGTACCGTGTTCCGGTAGGGGCGTGGCGCCTTTGGGCGGTGGGGCTGGTTCGGTTCTGATCGCCTAGGGGGCTGGGCTCCTACAGAGGCGTGGTTCCCGGACGTGTAGGAGCCGAGCTTCTCGGCGATTGGGCCGTGCGGTCGGTGGTTGCCGGGTTTCGGGGATGGTTCAATGACGTGGGGACCCTGAATTTGTGCGCTTTGTGGTCGTGGTCCAGGATAAATGCGGTAACCGGCCGGGTGAAGCACGGAGGTGAGCAGGTGAAAGTAAGAAAGCGAGATGCCGGTAGGGTAGTCCTTGCGGCCGGTTCGGTGATGGAAGTGTGGCCGGCGCATGACTACTCGGCCTTTATGCCTTCCGGTTCGTTGCAGCAGCGAGTCGCCGGTCATTGGGTCAACGTTGGTGAACGGTTGCGTGAAGGGATCAATCGCGCGCAGTCCGACCAGGGAATGGAGAAGAACGATGAGCGAAAGGCCAACGGAGGGCCTGCCTGACAACGAGTCGGATACGGCCGATAGCCAAGGCGGTACATTCGAGGAGCTGGTGGGCCGGCTGGAAGGTGGTGCCCTGTCGCCGGAAGACCAGAGTCGGCTTGCGGGGCTTCTTGACGCCCAACCTTCGGAGCTTGTGATGGCGGCGACGCGCCACGAGTCGTACAGCGGGCCGTTGCCGCACCCCGATCATCTGAATCGTTTTGATGATGAGACCCGCCGCGCAATCGTGCAGATGGCCGTGGATGAACAGGCGCATGCCCATCGAATGCGGGAACGCGGACTGGAAGGTGCCATTGCAAAGGATCGTCGGGGGCAGCGCTACGGTCTGGTGATTGCGGTTGCGGGTTTGGCGGCGGCGGTGGCGATTGCACCTTTCAGTGCCGTTGCGGCCGGTATCATCGGGACCCTCGACCTGTTCGGGATGGTGGCGCTGTTCGTGGCTCCGCGAATCCTGGAGCGAATGCGTTCCAGCGGTGCGCCTTCGGCTGAATAGTCCGAGAGCCTTTTCGGGTCGCTATCCCGTTTCTGTTGGTGGGCGGCTTTCCAGGCCGGCCGATTCTTTTGCCGTGTTCCATTGGCCGCTTGAGCACGGCTTTTTCCAGGGCCTGCGCTTCATTGCGCCAGGCCCGTCGTCAGGCGGATCAATTTCGCGATCTAGGGAAACACTGAATAATGTACGCACTCGCGTTGGTATCCCAGGTTTTCCGAGACAAGGCGCGTCGGGCAGCGGGTAGTGGTTCTACCCGCCCGTTTTTGATGGATTCGGGGCGCAACGTAGGATCGGGGAACCTGGGGTACCAACCCCACAAGCCATTGAAAGCCGGGGCTCGGCCGCCCAATGTTGTCAAAAACGGGCGTGGGAACGGCGTTGCGGCTCCCTTGCGCAGAATGACTGCACGGCAGTCACCGCGCCTTGTTCGCACGCAAAAGCGACTCGAGTGCGAGTGCATACATTAATCAGTGTTTCCCTAGGTGGTGTGACGGTGGTGAAAAGTGTCTGGCCGCGGTTCGATGATGACGAGCTCGAGGCCGTGCAGGCGGTTCTGCGTTCCGGACGGGTGAATTACTGGAACGGTAGCGAAGGGCGCGACTTCGAGCGCGAATTTGCGGCGTTTCATGGGGCGGCGTACGGGATTGCCGTGGCGAACGGCACGCTGGCGCTGGAACTGGCATTGATGGCGCTGGGTGTGGGCGAGGGCGACGAGGTGGTGGTGACGCCGCGGACGTTCCTGGCCTCGGCTTCGGCGATCGTGATGCGCGGGGCGCGGCCGGTATTTGCGGAGGTGGACCGCGAGTCGGGCAACATCATGCCGGACACGGTGCGCGCGGTGCTGACGCCGCGCACGCGCGCGGTGATCGCCGTGCATCTGGCGGGCTGGCCGTGCGATATGCAGGGTCTGCGGGCGCTGGCGGACGAGCGGGGGTTGTTCCTGGTCGAGGATTGCGCGCAGGCACATGGGGCGACGCTGGATGGGCAGCCGGTTGGGTCGTTCGGGGATGCGGCGGCGTTTTCCTTTTGCACCGACAAGATCATGTCCACCGGTGGCGAGGGCGGCATGCTGCTGGTGCGGGACGAGGCGGTGTGGCGCCGCGCCTGGAGCTACAAGGACCATGGAAAGGCCTGGGATGCGGTGTATCACCGCGAGCATGCGGCGGGGTTTCGCTGGTTGCACGAGTCGTTCGGGACCAACTGGCGGCTGACGGAGATGCAGTCGGCCATTGGTCGGGCGCAGTTGCGCAAGCTGCCGCAGTGGCTGACGCAGCGTAGCGCCAATGCTCGGGTGCTGCTTGAGCGGTTGTCCGGGCTTCCGGGGCTGCGGGTTCCCGCGGCACCGGCGGGTGTGGGGCACGCCTGGTACAAGTTTTACGCCTATGTGGATCCGGCGCGCCTGGCTGACGGTTGGGATCGTGACGCGGTGGTGAAGGCCATACAGGCCCTTGGCGTGCCTTGCCTGCAGGGCAGCTGCAGCGAGGTGTATCTGGAGAAGGCCTTTGATGGCACGGACTACCGGCCGGCGCAGCGCCTGCCTATCGCGCGCGAGCTGGGGGAGACCAGTGTCATGTTCCTGGTGGATCACACGCTGAGCGAGGCCGATATGCATACCGTGGCGGATGCCGTGGTGGACGTGATGGGCCGTGCGACTGGCGTGGAAGGAGCGTCTCAGGCCGGGGACATATCGCACAACTGTTCGGCGGGCTGAGTCTGCGGGCCTTGGTCGCTTCCGGGGCTGTCGTTCTCCTCCTGAGCCGCTTGGTCTGATCTGGAATCGGGCGGGCCGGGAGGCAGGCGGGTGCTTTCGCTGGATGAGGGGTTGAGGCGGGCTGTTGCGCCGTTACGGCGGTAGCGTTGGTGGTGTTCTGGCTTTGGCGGGGGCTTCGCGGCCAAGGCCGCTCCTACGGGGGTTGCTCGTGCCAATCGATGGTTGCACCTGGTTGAAGGGTGACGCGTTAGAGGCGTTCGTTGACTGTGCGTGCAAAGGTCCGGAAGTCGTCGAGGTGGCGTGAGCACACGGCGTGGACGATCTCCCCATTGATGCGCTCGTAGTTATGGACTGCGATGTTGCGAAAGCCGACGGCCTTCTTGAGTCGGTCGGCCAGGCTGGAATCGATGATCTGGCCTTCGGCGAGTCGGTCGAAGGTTTCGCCCATGGTGCCCGGAGGTGGTAGCTCGAGCGCGGTCACGAGATGGGCTCCAATGTCGACACATTGTTGCACCGCACCGCACGGGACAGGTTCAGGGCGATGATGTCTTGTGTATCCGGATCTTGCTGGAGTTGGTTGGGGTCGTTGGGGCAACGTTGCGCGACCCGCTGGACGCAATAGCGCAGCGTTTCGAGCTTTTGTTCGATTACCCGGCGATCCACGCTTGTCTCCGTTCGGCCAGAATGCGGTCGCGGTAGGGGGAAAAATCGGCCTGGTCGAGCAAGTGGCGCGTGAGGAAGCGCGCGTGGGCCTCGTCTTGTCCGGTCAGGCGGATGCCGCGTGTGACGATCTCGCCCAGTAAGGGTTCGCCGGCCTGGGTGAGGTCCACAAGGTCCACGGGGCGCCCGGTGGTGGAGGCAATTTCTTCGATGAGCGCGATGCGCGTGGTGGCTGGAAGCGGCGCTCCTGCGCTGACGGCCAGGTCGACATCGCTATGTGGATGCATTTTTCCGCTCGCCAGGGATCCGAACAGGATGGCGAGCTCCAGCTCGTGATGGTGTCGCAACACGGCACGAATGCGATCGATTTCGGTGCGATGGCTCATGCATCCCAATGTAGGGAGATGTCTTTGAATGTGCACGTTCGTATTCATGGGCGATTGGCGCATCCTAAGTAGAGGCAACACTGGGGCGGAGAGGATTTTGTTGTTGGCCGTTATCCCGGAAACTGTGGAGTGGTTATCCGGGGTCTCTGGCGTGGGTGGCCGCACCGGCGTTTGGTGTTTCTCTGACGTGGGAGATCCCGGCTCTTCGCTGCGCTGCGGCCGGGATGACGTTGTAGTGGTGGCGCTGCAGGCGGGATGACGGGGTAGGGTGGTGCTACGGCCGCCGATGATGGATCGGCTGCGGGGGTTGGCTTTGGAGATCGCTTCGTCGCTTTGCTCCTCGCGATGACGGGTTGTAGTGGTGTGGTCGGGATGGCCGGAGGGCTTGCGGGTCAGGTGAACCAGTCGGTGAGTGGGAGACTGGGGACCCGTTGGAACTCGGCTACGTTGTGGGTGACGAGGGTCGCGTTGTGGGCCAGGGTAGTGGCGGCGATCAGTGTGTCCATGGGGCCGATGTGTGTGCCCTGTTGCTCGAGCTGGGCGCGTATGCGGGCGGCATGGCTGGCGGTGGGGCGGTCAAACGAGAGGACGGTGACGACATCGAGTAGCTCGGCCAGCTGCTTTTGGCGCTTTTCGGGCTCGCCGGACTTGGCGATGCCGGTTTCGAGCTCGTACACCACAATGGCGGGAACGAGGACGTCGGAGGGTGCTGTGGCCAGCAGGTTTTCGGCGACCTTGCCCTGACCCTTGAAGAAATAGATCAGGGTGTTGGTGTCCAGGGCGTATTTCACAGCGCTTCGCGGGGGCTGTCCGGGGACGTGTCGCGCAGTTCCTCGGCTGTGGGGAAGTCATTCCATTGACCGGCCAGGGTGCGGACGGAGTCGGGCCACTCGGTTCGGGTGTTTTCTTCTACCAGCCGTGCGACGTAGCGGCTGACGGGGATGCCGGCCGATTGAGCTGCGCGCTTGAGGCGCTGTTCGTGGTCATTGTCGAGGTAGATGGTGACTTGGCCCATACATTCCTCCTGCTAAGCATATAAGTGGGATTATATGTTCGAGTGTATCGCCTGGCCAATCGTTCCGTGAATACGGGGTGTACCGGGAATGCCGTTGCTGGGGCTTCGAGCACCCTATGCCGCTGGCTTACGGTCCTGCTGTCATCCCGGCCGTAGCGCAGCGGAGAGCCGGGATCTCGTACGTAAGTGGTGGTACTGGCGTTGGTGTTTTCCTGATGTGGGAGATCCCGGCTCTTCGCTGCGACGGCCGGGATGACGGGGTGGGGTGGTGCTACGGCCGGGATGATGGCAAGGGAATTCTACGGAGACTGCCTGCTCCGTCGCCCCGCAGGATCAACCTCGCGGGTCATCCCGGAAACGGCGAAGCCGTTATCCGGGATCTGCACCGGCCAGTGATAGCACAGTGGCGGTGGGATCTCATCGGTAGGAGATCCCGGCTCTTCGCTGCGCTACGGCCGGGATGACAGAGTGTGGGGCCTACTTTCGGGATGATCGAGAGGGGGTGCTGCGGCTGGGACGACGAGCTGGTGGTGGGGCTTCGGCTAGGTTAACAGGGACGTGGCGAGCAATGGTTGTCAGTTGACAACCATTGCTCCTGGGGCTAGTTTCACAGGGAGAGAGATGGGCAGGCGACGACATCCCAACAAGGACGTTGAAGCGGCTGTGGCCCATGCCGAGGCCAATGGTTGGCGGGTCGAGATGGCTGGTGGTCATGCCTGGGCGCGGTTGTATTGCCCCTGGAATGAACGGGAATGCCGTTGTGGAGAATTCTGCATCGTGAGCGTCTGGAGTACACCGAGGAACTCGTCCTCCCACGCACGGCAGATTCGCCGCGTGGTGGAGGGGTGTACCGGAGGCCGTGTCGGTGAAGAGGAGTGATCATGAGCGCATACGAGTTCACGCTGAAATTCGCGATCCCGGAGGGATTGGATCGGCAGACGCTAGAGGGCCGGTTGTTCGAGGGTGGCTGCGATGATGCCCTGATCGGTACGGGCCAGAAAGGTCGGCTCGCGCTGTCTTTTGTCCGCGAGGCAGGCGCGGCACGCGAGGCGGTGGGCAGTGCGATTCGTGATGTACGCAATGCGATACCAGAGGCCCGTCTGGTGGAGGCGGCGCCGGATCTCGTGGGCGTGACCGATATGGCCGATCTGTTCGAGTTTTCCCGGCAGAATATGCGCAAGCTGGTGCAAACTCACCGGGACAGTTTCCCGTTGCCACTGCACGAGGGGCATTCGTCGCTATGGCACTTGGCCGATGTGCTGGAGTGGTTTGATCGCCAGGGGCGCACCGTTGATCCGACTTTGCACGAAGTGGCGCGGGAGAGCATGCAGGTGAATGTGGCCCGCGAGACCGCGCGGCTGCGACGTCCTGACGATGCGGTGGCCGGGTAGCGGTAGCGCGCGCCACGTTCGCCTGACTGGGCGCGATACAGGCTCTTCGCTCCAGCATGGCTGGCTTGACGGAGTAGGGCGCTACGGTGGGGTAATGGGATGGCCTGTGCGGTCGCCCTTGGAGATCGCGGCGTTGCTTTGCTCCTGGCGATGACCGGAGGGCGGCCGTGGCGCGGCCCGTCAAGGTGGAGGGGGGTGGTGGCTTTCGGGCTTTGGCGGGGGGCTTCGCGGGCGAGCCCGCTCCTACGATGTGGGGCGCGGGTGGAATGAAGGCCTACCGTTGAGGGGGTGAAATCGACCGGCGCGAGGTTTTTCCGCGTTTGGGGTGGAATCCTCTATTTTTTGTGCTAGTTTTTGTCGCGGGAACAGGGATGCCCATGAAAGAGCCGCCCAGGCACGGATGCTGGGTGGCTCTTTCTCTTTGTGGTATGGGGCCGGCGGGCGTCCTGGTCGTCCGCCGCTGGGCGTGACCGGTGTCTTTGAATGCCCGGCTTTGGCGGGGGCTTCGCGTGCAAGCACGCTCCTACGGGGGCTGTGGTTTCGGGTTGCGTTGGGGCCGAGCTTGTTGGCGATCGGGGTGTTGGACAGTCCGGATCGCCCAGGGGCTGGGCTCCTACACCGTCTGGCGGCCCTGGAACTGTAGGAGCCGAGCCTCTCGGCGATGGGGTGCGGGATGGGCCCGGATTGCCCCGGGGTGTGGGGCGGGTGCCGGGTTAGTGGTCCGCCGGGGGCATGTATTCGTGGCGGATATGGTCCGGTTGTTCCGGTAGCTGGATGCCGGCGTTTTCCAGGGCCTCGGTCAGGTCCTCGCAGTCGTCGAGGTCGTCGGCGCGCTTCTTGAGCGTGGCCAGGACGTCGGCCGCTTCCGCCTGGGGCATGGTGATGACGAGTTCGCCGTTTTCTGCTTTTTCCAGATGCATGTCGTGCTCCTTGTGTTCGGGGGGCTCGGTCGCGCTGGCGCGCGTGGTTCAGTCCTCGATGGAGGGCTGCTTGGGGGCGTGCTCGTCGAAGGCGTGCGGCGGCTGGCGGAATTCGTTCTCCAGTTCGTAGACGCCTTCCTGCAGCACGGAGCCGAGCGCCCGCGCACCGTTGCTGATCTCGCCGCCGAGCTCGGTGATGTTTTCGGCGATGTCCTTGGCGGCCTTCTTGTCGATCTTCAGGGTGACCGTTCCGTCTTTCAGTGTGGCTTCCATGTCGATCTCCTTGTTGCGACGTTGGTGACGTCGGGTTGTACCCGTTTGGAACGGGTCTGATTCGTGTCTGGTTGACCTGCATCAAGACGGCCGTGGCCGGAAATCGATACCCTGTGCTGCAGGTACGGCCCCCAACGTAACGAAGAGGCGGCCGATCACGGCGATTCCCGCTTAGCGGGAAAGGAGAAACCATGATGCACTCTAGAATGATGACCACTCGGCCCGGTGCGCGGTTCCTCGCGCTTGTTGTGATGGCGATGGCATTGCTGTTTTCCGGTATGGCGCAGGCCGACCACCACGGCGGCGGGCAGCCGGAGATGGTGATGGTGACGCCGAGCCCGCATTCGTTCCCGGAGACGCTCGCGGCCTTCGAACGCGAGGCATCCGAGGCCGGCTGGAGTATCCTGCACCGCAACAACATGGCCGGTACGCTGTCGGAGCGCGGCTTCACGATTGATCCGGTGGTGATCCTGGATGTCTGCAGCGGCCGCTACAGCGCGCAGATCCTGGAAGAGGACGCATACCGGCCGGTTTCGGCCTTCATGCCCTGTCGGGTGAGCATCTATCAGGACAGCCAGGGGGATGTGTTCATCTCGCGGATGAACGTGCCGGGCTTCCTGCCGATGATGCCGGAAGGCGTGGCCGAGGTGATGGAGAAGTCTTCGGAAGAGATCGAGGCGATCATCGAGCGCACCGTCGCCGAATAGCGACGCGATCCGGTACAGTCCGGGGTCGGACGTCGGGGATCGGACGTCTGGGTCGGGCGTGGCCGGTGTTGGGGCCCGCTTCGGCGGGTCTTCTTTGTGCCCGGATGAATGGCGGGTGCGTCCCGGAATGGATCCTGAAAAGATGAACGGAGGGGGCTTGCCCGAGGTGCAGACGCCATTGGCATTGAATCGAAACGACGCGATAGATGTTGATTCGTCCCGTTGGGGCGCCGCGCAATCCGGGAACGGGGCGCGGCGCTTTTTTGCGTACCGGACGTGCACGAGCGCGAGGGGCCGATGAGGGTTGATCGCCGAGTCACGCGTCGCTTTGCGGCCGGATGGATCGCGGGCGCTTATGTCGGGTTCGGCGTGCTGTGGGTTGTGCTGTCCGACGCGGCGCTGGCCTGGTGGGGGGGTGCGGAGGTCACGGCCGCATTGATGCGCGCGAACATGGGCAAGGGCCTGGGCTTCGTCCTCGTGTCCGGCGTGTTGCTGTACGCCGCGATGCGCTGGATGCCGCCCTGGCGCGACGCGGAGACGGGCCCGGCCGCGCGCGAGGAGCTGGGGCGGTTTGGTTACTGGCCGTGGCTGGTGCTGGGTGTGGCCGTGATCGCCTCGACGGTCGCGGTGGGTCTGAGTGCCTGGCACTGGCAGGGGGCCGCCGCCGAGTCGCAGGCACGCGAGGATTTGCAGCGCGCCGCGTTCCTGAAGGGCGGTGTGATCGATCACTGGCTGGCGGAGCGCACCGGCGACGCCGCGGTGCTGGCCGAGGCGCGTGGCTTCAATCTCTTCGCCGTGACGGCCCTGGAGCGGCGGTCGACACTGGCGCTGGAGCAGGTACGTGATCGACTCGAACTGATGCGGACTGCGTACGGCTATGACGGGGTGGCCCTGCTGAATGCCGATCGTCAGCCGGTGATCGAGTTGGGGCGCAGTGCCCTGGACGAAGCCCAAATGGACGCGGTGCTGCGCGAGGTGCGCCGCAGCGGCGAGAAGAGCGAGCCGATCCTGCATGCCGATCCGGACCGGCGGCCCCGGATCAGCTGGGCCGTGCCGGTACGCAACCGCGCGGCCCCGCACGACCCGGTTGTGGGGCTGGTGCTGCTGTCATCGACGGTGGAAAGCCTGCATCCGCTGCTGACCTTGACCGAAAACCGCAGCGGACTGGATGCGCAGGCGCACATCGTGGTGCGGGCCGGGGATCAGCGCGCCTCGATTGCCCGGATCAGCGAGGCCGGGGGCGTGATGATCCCGGCGCCGGCGGCCTTCCCGCGGCTGCGCGAGCGGGTCCTGGACCATCCGCGCGATGCGGTGGTGATCGAACGCTTCGACGAAACCGACAGCCACTTCCTGGCGGGGGTGCAGCCACTGGGTCCGGCGGGCTGGGACCTGGTGCTCAAGCGCGATCTGGACGCCCTGCAGCTGGCGCCGCGTCAGCAAGCCGCGTGGGCGGCCGGGGTAACGTTGCTGATCTGGCTGGTGGTGCTGGCCGCCGGGGCGCTGCTGTGGCGCCAGCAGTGGCTGCGACGCAACCTGACGCTGGTGCGCGCCCATGCCGATCAGGATCGGTTGCTCGGGATCTTCTTCGATATGCCGTTTGTGGGCATGGCGATCTCGGGGCCGCGTGGCGAGGGCTGGGAGCGGGTGAACACCTGCCTGGCAGACATGCTGGGCTACGCGCCCGACGAGCTCGCGGGTCTGGACTGGGACCGCCTGGCGGTCCCCGAGGATCGCGGCTGCGAGGCGGAGCTGGACGCCGAGATGCGGCGCGGCGAACGCCCCGGCTACAGCATCGTGAAACGCCTGCTCCGGCGCGACGGGCGGGTGATGGTCGCGGATATCGACGTCAAGTGCAGCCGCACGCCGGAGGGCGGGCTGGACCGGATCGTCGCGACGGTCGAGGACATTACCGAGCGGCGCGAACACGAAGAGCGCCAGCGGCTGGCGTCCGTCGTGTTCGAGAATACCCGCGAGGGTGTGGTGATCACCGATGCCACCGCCCACATCCTGTCGGTCAACCGGGCCTTTACCCAGCTGATGGGGTACACCCAGGACGAGGTGGTCGGGCGCACGCCGAAGATGTTCCAGTCCGGGCGCCACGATCAGGCGTTCTACGCCAACATGTTCCGCGAACTGCAGGTGAACGGCCACTGGCAGGGCGAGATCTGGAACCGGCGCAAGAACGGCGAGATCTTCCCCGAGCTGCAGAGCATCACCGCGGTGCATGACAGCCAGGGACGCCTGACCCACTACGTCTCGGTGTTCGCCGACATTACGCGCATCAAGGCCTCCGAGGCGGAGCTCGACTTCCTCGCGCATCACGATCCGCTGACCGAGCTGCCCAACCGCCGGCTGCTGCGTGCGCGCCTGACGCATGGCATCTCGCTGATGCGCCGCCGCAAGGGGCATCTGGCACTGCTGTTCGTGGACGTCGACCGCTTCAAGGACATCAACGACAGCCAGGGCCACGCCGCGGGGGACCGGCTGCTGAAGATCATCTCGGAACGGCTGCAGATCGGCCGGCGCGGGACGGACACCGTGGCGCGGCTGGCGAGCGACGAGTTCGCGGTGCTGGTGGAGAACCTGGGCCATGTGGACGACGCCGCGCTGATCGCGGAGAACATCATCCGCGAGGTGAGCTATCCCTGCGATCTGGGGGATGGCGTGGAGCTGGAGATCACCGCGACCATCGGGATCGCCATGTTCCCCGACCATGCGGGGGATGCCGACACCCTCCTGCAGCAGGCAAGCACCGCGCTGTCGCAGGCCAAGATGGACGGGCGTGGCAGCTATCGCTACTACTCCGACGAGTTCACGCGGGCGGCGCGCGAGCGCATCGATCTGTCCGCGCGGCTACGCCGGGCCATCGAGCACGATGCGCTGGAGGTCCACTACCAGCCGCAGTACAACGTCGCCGACGGCCGGCTGCTGGGGGCGGAGGCCCTGCTGCGCTGGACTGATCCCGAGCTGGGTCCGATCTCGCCGGGGCGTTTTATCCCGCTGGCCGAGCAGACCGGGCTGATCGTGGAGCTGGGAGCCTGGGTGTTGCGCCGGGTGATCGAGCAGGGCCACCAGTGGCGCGCGGCCGGCTACCCGCCGCTGCGGCTGGCGGTGAACGTCTCCGCGCTGCAGTTCCAGCGGGTGCCCATCGACCAGCAGGTGGGCCAGTTGCTCGAGGAGTTCGAGTTCCCGGCGGACCAACTGGAGCTGGAGATCACCGAGTCCGCGCTGATGGCGGACCCGAGCCGTGCCCGGCGCATCCTGCAGCGCCTGCGCGAGCGTGGCGTGCATTTCGCGATCGACGACTTCGGCACCGGCTATTCCTCCATGGCGCAGCTGAAGCGCTTCCCGGTGGACACGCTCAAGATCGACAAGAGCTTTGTCGACGGCCTGGCCGAAGAGGAAACGGCGGGTAGCGCGAACGATCTTTCCATCGCCCGTTCCATCATCGGGCTGGGCCATGGTCTCGGGCTGGCCGTGCTGGCGGAGGGCGTGGAGACCGCTGATCAGCTCGCGGTCCTGCGGGAGCTGGGCTGCGATCACTACCAGGGCTACTACGCCAGCCGGCCCGTGCCCAGCGCCGAATTCGAGGTCTTGCTGGCCGCGCCCCGGGCCTGAAGGGGTTTCCGGATTGCCCGCCGGATTGGTGAATACCGCGACGGGGATTGTCGCTTCGGGATGGTAGGGTAGGCGCATCTGGACCACGCGGGCCTTGAGGCCATGCGTGGCATTTCCCGAACGGATCAAGGAGCCGGGTTGGTGGAGTCGCGCGCGTTGCAGCCAGGGATGGTGGTGCTGCATGGCAATCACCTGGAGTCGCTGCGCACGCTGGCGGTGGAGTGGATGCGCCGCGCGCCGCTCGGTCCGCTGGAGAACGAGACCATCCTGGTGCAGAGCAACGGCATGGCGCAGTGGCTGCGGCATGCCCTGGCCGCGCCGCCGGATGCCGACCCGCCGGGCTGCGGGATCGCGGCCGCGCTGGACATGCAGTTGCCGTCGCGCTTCGTGTGGTCGGCGTATCGCGCGGTCCTCGGGGCCGAGGCCGTTCCGCTGGAGTCCCCCTACGCCAAGCGGCCGCTGACCTGGCGGCTGATGCGCCTGCTGCCGGAGTGCCTGGCGCAGGAGGCCTTTGCACCGCTGCGCCAGTTCCTGCAGGACGACGATCCGGGGCAGGGGGGCGACCTGCGCAAGCGTTTCCAGCTGGCCGAGCGCCTGGCGGACCTGTTCGATCAGTACCAGGTGTACCGTGCTGACTGGCTGACCGACTGGGCGGCCGGACGCGACATCCTGCGCGACGCCCGCGGGCAGGAGCGCGAGCTGGCCCCTGGGCAGCGCTGGCAGGCCGAGCTGTGGCGCCTGCTGCAGGCGGATATCGGCGCGGCCCGCGAGGGGGTCAGTCGCTCGGCCGTGCATGCCCGGTACATGGACGCGGTGCGCGCGCTGGAGCAGCGCCCGGCGGGCCTGCCTCGGCGGATCATCGTGTTCGGCATCTCTTCGCTGCCGGGGCAGATCCTGGAGGCGCTGGAGGGCCTGGCGCGGTTCTGCCAGGTGCTGGTCTGCGTGCACAACCCCTGCGAGCACTACTGGGCCGACATCGTGGCCGACAAGGACCTGCTGCGCGCCACGCGCCGGCGCCAGGCGCGCAAGGCAGGCATGCCCGAGGCCCTCGACGAGGCGGAGCTGCACAACCACGCCCACCCGCTGCTGGCGGCCTGGGGCAAGCAGGGACGTGACTACATCGGGCTGCTGGACGAGCACGACGATCCCGAACACTACGGCCGGGTGCTGCGCACGCTGGACTGGGAGCGCGTCGACGTCTTCGAGCCGCATGGTACGCGTGGGCCGGAGGACTGCCTGCTGCATCAGCTGCAGGAGGACATCCGCGAGTTGCGTCCACTCGCGGAGACCCGGGAGACCTGGCCGGCGGTTGACGTTGGGGATCACTCCATCCAGTTCCATGTCGCGCACAGCCCGCTGCGCGAGGTGGAGCTGCTGCACGACTGGCTGCTGGATCACTTCGAGCGCGAGCCCGCGCTGCGCCCGCGCGACGTGATCGTAATGGTGCCGGACATCGATCAGTACGCGCCGCATATCGAGGCGGTGTTCGGTCAGCCGGAGACCGATGATCCGCGCTTTATCCCGTACACGCTGTCTGACCAGGGGCCGCGCGGCCGCGATCCGGTACTGATCGCGCTGGAGCAGTTGTTGTCACTGCCGGAGAGCCGGATGGGTGTCAGCGAGCTGCTGGATCTGCTCGATGTTCCGGCGGTGCGCCGGCGCTTCGGGATCGCGGAGGAGGACCTGGATCAGCTGCACCGTTGGGCCCAGGGGTCCGGCGTGCGCTGGGGACTGGATGCCGCACAGCGCGCTGGGTTGGGGCTACCGGAAGGGCTGGAGCAGAACACCTGGCGCTTCGGCCTGCGGCGGATGCTGCTGGGCTACGCGCTGGGCGACCAGGGCCCGTGGCAGGGCCTGGAGCCCTACGACGAGATCGGCGGGCTGAGTGCCGCGTTGCTGGGGCCGCTGGAGGCGCTGATCAGCGCCCTGGAGGAGGCGTGGGCGTGGCTGCGCCAGGCACATGCGCCGGGGGATTGGGCCACGCATCTGGGCGGGCTGCTGGAGCAGTTCTTCGCGGCCGAGACCGATGCCGAGCTGTTCACCCTGGAGCAACTGGGCGAGGCCCTGGAACAATGGCGCGAGGACTGCGCGGGGGGCGGACTGGAAGAGGCGCTGCCGCTGGCGGTGGTGCGCGAACAGTGGCTGGCCAGCCAGGACGATTCCGGGGTGGGCCAGCGTTTCCTCGCCGGACAGGTGAACTTCTGCACCCTGATGCCGATGCGGGCGATCCCGTTCCAGGTGGTCTGCCTGCTGGGGATGAACGACGGCGACTATCCGCGCAGCCCGACGCCCGTAGACTTCGACCTGATGGCGAACGACTACCGCCCGGGCGATCGCTCGCGCCGCGAGGACGATCGCTACCTGTTCCTGGAGGCGCTGCTCTCCGCCCGGCGCCAGCTGCATGTGAGCTGGGTGGGGCGGCACGTGCGCGACAACGAGCCGCGCCCGCCGTCGGTGCTGGTGGGCCAGCTGCGCGATCACCTGGCCGCGGGGTGGGGCCTGGCCGGGGCCGACGGGCCGGAGGCCGGCCCGGCCCTGGTGGAACACCTGACGACCTGGCACCCGCTGCAGCCGTTCTCGCCGGTGAACTTCCCGGTGGCGGACGCCGCCGACGCTCGGCATTTTACCTACGCGCGAGAGTGGGAGGCGGTGCACGACGCGGCGCCGGGCGCTGCGGCGGATGCCGCTGGTGGCGCCCCTGCGGCGGTTCCGTTGCTGGAGGCCGAGCGCGAGCCGCGCGCCCTGGGGCCGGAGGCATTGACGCGCTTTCTGCGCTTCCCGGTGGAGGCGTTCTTCCGCCATCGCCTGGGGGTGTTCTTCGACGAGGAGGAAGAGGCCGGCGACGACCTGGAACCCTTTGGCCTGGCCGGGCTGGAGCAGTGGCAGGTGCGTCAGCACCTGGTCGCGGTCGCACTGGAGACCACCGACGACGCGGAGGCCTGGCCGGAGATCCTGGAGGCGGAATCGGCGCGCCTCCAGCGCGCGGGCCGGCTGCCACTGGGAGCGGCGGGCGAGCTGGAGCGCGGCGCGATGATGGGCGAGGCCGCGCGGCTGCTGGAGCGGATCGGCGAGCGCTATGCGCTGTACCCCGAGTCGTTGCCGGCCGCGCGGCCCCTGCGTCTGGAACACGAGCACTGGGGCCTGGAGGCCGTGCCACCCGCCCTGCGCAGCGATGGGCAGGCGCGGGTATGCCTCGACTACACCGCGAGCCGCATTGGTGATGGCAAGAAGTGGCGCTTCGACAAGCTGATGGCGCCCTGGGTGATGCATCTGCTGGCCAACGCCGGGACGGGCGGCGTGGACTCCGAACTGGTTGGACTGGACACGCGCCTGGTCCTCCCGGGCCTGGAGTCCGGGCTGGCCGAGGAGCTTCTGGGCACGCTGCTGGAGGCCTGGGCGGCGGGGCAGGAGCGGCCGCTGCCGCTCGCCTGCGCCGCCGCGTTCGCCTGGCTCGCGGCGGAGGAGGGATCGAAGGATCCGTATGACGAGGCGCTGAAGACCCTGGCCGGGAATGACTTCGCCGCCGGCGAGTGGTCGCGCAGCCCGGCACTGGCGCGTGCCTGGCCCGACCCCGAGACCCTGCTGGACGATCCGGACTTTGCCTTCTGGCGCGACCGGGTCTACCGGCCGGTGTTTTTCGTGGTGAATCAGGCGGACGATCCCGCATGAGCGCGACCGCCCACGAGCTGGACCTGCTGGGGCTGCCGCTGCACGGCAGCCGCCTGATCGAGGCCAGTGCCGGCACCGGCAAGACCTACACCATCGCGGCACTGTACCTGCGCCTGGTGCTGGGGCACGGCGGGCTGCCCGAGGGCACCGACGCGCTGACGCCACCGCAGATCCTGGTGATGACCTTCACCGAGGCCGCGACCCAGGAGCTGCGCGAGCGGATTCGCGACGCGCTGGCGATTGCCGCGCGCGTGTTCCGCGCGGAGGACCCGGACGCGGTGCCGGGCGTGCAGGACATCCACAAGCAGTTGCGCGCCGAATATGCCGAGGCGGAGCGCCCGAGCGCGGCGCGCCGGCTGGAGCTGGCGGCGGAGTGGATGGACGAGGCCGCGGTCTCCACCATCCATGGCTGGTGCTACCGCATGCTGCGCGAGCACGCCTTCGACAGCGGGAGCCTGTTCACCCAGGACCTGGCAAGCGACCAGCAGGAACTGCTGGCCGAGGCGGCGCGCGACTACTGGCGCCGCTTCGTCTATCCGCAGCCGCCGGCGCAGCTCGGCCTGTTGCGCAACGCCTTCGGCCCCGATCCCGACACACTGCTGCAGAAGATCCGGCCGCTGGTCGGGCACCTGCCGGCGGATGCGGCGGATACGGAGCTGGAGACGCCCGAGGGGCTGAAGGCCGCGCTGGGCCTGAAGCTGGCGCGGCTGGAGGCGATGAAGCGGCCCTGGCGCGAGGACTTTGCGGCGGTGGCCGAGCAGTTCGAGACGCTGCGCAACTCGGTGCTGAACAAGCAGAAGTACAGCAACCCGGACAAATTGCTGGCGGCAATGCGCGAATGGGCCGAGGACCCGGGCGCCCTGCGGCCCGCCGGAATCTCCGGCGACTCGCCGCTGGTGCGCTTCAGCGCGGCCGGCATGCAGGAGCGGCTGAAGGACGGCCAGGCGCTGCCGGAAGATCTGCATCCGGCGTTTGCCGGGCTCGACGATCACGCCGAGGTCTGCGTGGACGACCGCGAGCGCCTGCTGCAGGCGGCGGCGCTGCAGGTCGATGTGCGCTTTCGCCAGGCGCAGCGCCAGCGGGCGCAGATGGGCTTCCATGACCTGCTGACGCGGCTGCGCGACGCCCTGGACGGCCCGGGCGGGGATCACCTGGCCGCGACCCTGCGCGCGCAGTTCCCGGTGGCGCTGGTGGACGAGTTCCAGGACACCGACCCGGTGCAGTACCGGATCTTCCATCGCGTCTATCGCATCGACGAGGACCCGTGCGATCTCGGCGTGCTGCTGATCGGCGACCCCAAACAGTCGATCTACGGCTTTCGCGGTGCGGACATCCATACTTACCTGGCCGCGCGCACGGCCACCGCCGGGCGGCACTACACCCTGAAGCGCAACTTCCGCTCCACCGAGGCGCTGGTGGCTGGCGTGAACCGGCTTTTCGAACACGCCGAGGGATGGGCGGACGGGGCGTTCCTGTTCCGCTCCGGTACGGACAACCCGCTGCCGTTCGTGCCGGTGGCGGCCAACGGGCGTTCGGAGGCCTTCGAGCAGGACGGGCAGGGGGTGCCGGCGGTCACGCTGTGGTGCCATGACCCCGGCGAGCCGGTGCCCAAGGGCGCCTATCGCGAGCGCATGGCGCGGGCCTGCGCCAGCCACATGGTGGAGCTGCTGAATGGCGGCGCGGCCGGGCGCTGCGGCTTTCGCGAGGGTGCGGAGCTGACCGGCGTGCGGCCACGCGACATGGCGGTGCTGGTGCGCGGGCGCGCGGAGGCGGACGCGATTCGCGCCGAGCTGCGCCGGCGGGGTGTGCGCAGCGTGTACCTGTCGGATCGCGAGTCGGTGTATGCCACCGACGAGGCGGGAGACCTGCTGCGCTGGCTGCGCGCCTGTGCCGAGCCGACCAGCGAACGCCTGCTGCGCGCGGCACTGGCGACCGCGACGCTGGGGCAGTCGCTGGCCGAGCTGCATCGGCTGACGGTGGACGAACTGGCCTGGGAGGCGCGGGTCGAGCAGTTCCGCGACTACCGGCGCCTGTGGCAGACGCGCGGCGTGCTGCCAATGCTGCGGCGGCTGCTGCACGACTTCGAGGTGCCCCGGCGCCTGCGCGCCACGGCGGAGGGCGAGCGTGCCCTGACCAACCTGCTGCACCTGAGCGAGCTGCTGCAGCAGGCGGCGGCGGAACTGGACGGCGAGCAGGCCCTGATCCGGCACCTGACGGAGCACCGCGACGGCGAAGGCGAGACCGGCGAGGAGCAGATCCTGCGCCTGGAGAGCGACGAGGACCTGGTCAAGGTCGTCACGCTGCACAAGTCCAAGGGACTGGAGTATCCCCTGGTGTTCCTGCCGTTCGCCTGCAACTTCCGGCCTACGGACGCGAAGAAGGACGTGCCCTACCGCGACCATCCGCCACAGGGCGGGGCGCGCTGGGTGTTCCATATGGACAACGAGGTGTATGAGCGGGCCGAGCGCGAGCGCCTGGCCGAGGACCTGCGCCTGCTGTATGTGGGCATGACCCGCGCGCGCCATGCCTGCTGGCTGGGGATCGCACCGATCGTCTCGGGAAGGAGCAAGAGTAACCACTTCGACCAGACTGCGGCGGGGTATCTGCTGGCGGGTACCGAGGGCGTGAAGGATGGCGGGCTGGAGGCGGCGCTGCGCACCGCGGCCGGCGACGAACCGGCGATCCGGGTGGCCCCGCTGCCGGAGATCCATGACACCCTGGCGCAAACCGGAACCGGTGTCGTGCCCACCGGGCCGGCCCGGGTGCCGCCGGCACGCCGCTTCGAGCGCTGGTGGGTGGCCAGCTACAGTGCGATTGCCGCGCATGACGAGGGCGTGGCGCCCGTGGCTCCCGACTCCGCGCACGAGGATGTGCTGCGCGAGGGGATCGCGGACGCCCGGCGTATGCCGGTGGAGGTGCCGGAGCCGCGCGCGGCGAGCGGGCTGCACGCCTTCCCGCGCGGGCCGGGGCCCGGCACCTTCCTCCACGGCTTGCTTGAGTGGGCGGCGGAGCAGGGACTCGCTGCGCAGATGGCGCAGCCCGAACGCCTGGCGCAGGAGGTGGCGACTCGCTGCGAGCGCCGGGGCTGGGGCGAGTGGTCAACGGTGGTGACGGACTGGATGCAGCAGTTGCTGACGGCCGACTTTCCGCTGGAGGACGGCGGGGTATTCACACTGGGTGGGCTGGTGACCTATCAGCCGGAGCTGGAATTCCTGTATCCGGCGCGCCAGCTGAAGGCGGCGGATCTGGACCAGGCGGTGCGGGCGCAGATCCTGCCGGGCCAGCCGCGCCCGCCAGTCGGGGACGTGACGCTGAACGGGATGCTGAAGGGCTTTGTCGACCTGGTCTTCGAGCACGACGGGCGCTATTACGTGGCGGACTACAAGTCCAACTGGCTGGGGGCCTCGGCCCAGGCGTACACCCCGGAGCGCCTGCAGGCGGCCGTGTTGGAACACCGCTACGACCTGCAGCTGGTGCTCTACACCCTGGCGCTGCATCGCCAGCTGGGCGCGCGGCTGCCGGGTTACGACTATCACCGTCATATGGGCGGCGGGGTGTACCTGTTCCTGCGCGGCGTGGATGCACCCGGGCACGGGGTGTTCCACCACTGCCCGCCGCGTGCACTGATCGAACAGCTGGATACCTGGATGACGCATGGCACTAACCGGGAGGGCGATGCGTGAGCGCGGCCACGAACACCGCGGCGCTGGGCTCCGTGGAGGCCCTGATGGGGCTGCTGCACGAGTGGGAGACGGCCGGCTGGCTGCGCGGTGTGGACCGGGCGCTGGTGCGCTTCCTGCACGAGCAGACCCCGGAGGCATCGCCGCTGTCCCTGCTGCTGGCGGCGCTGGCCAGCCACCAGGTCGGGCGTGGCCATGTGTGCCTGGAGCTGGAGGCCTTGCTGGAGACGCCCGACGCCACGCTGGCGCTGCCGCCGGAGGGTGACCCGGATTCGCAGCCACCGCCGCGGCCCTCGGTGGTCCTGCAGGGGGTGTCCGCCGAGCAGGTGACGCAGGCCCTGGATGGGAATGCCCTGGCCGGACCGGGTGAGGCGGGTACGACGCCGCTGGTGTTCACCGGAGGGCAGGTCTATCTGCGCCGCTACTGGGAGGCCGAGCGCCGCATCGGGCAGGCGATCCGCGCGCGGCTGACGGATCGCGACGCGTGGCAGGGCACGCTGGATGTCGACGCAGCGCGCGGCTGGCTGGATCGCCTGTTCGGCGTGCCGGTCGATGCGACCGCCGAGCCGGACTGGCAGCGCCTGGCCTGTGCCCTGGCCGCCGGTTCCGGCTTCAGCGTGATTACCGGCGGGCCGGGGACCGGCAAGACCACTACGGTGCTGCGACTGCTCGCGCTGCTGCAGGGGTTGCAGGGTCCGGAGGATCCGTTGCGCATCCGCCTGGCCGCGCCCACCGGCAAGGCGGCGGCGCGCCTGAACGCCTCGGTCAGCGGGGCGCTGGATCGCCTGGGGCTGGAGGCGTTGCCGGATGGCGATGCGCTGCGGCGAAACCTGCCGGCTGAGGTGGTGACGGTACACCGCCTGCTGGGCGCGCGGCCGGATACCCGGCACTTCCGCCACGGGGCGCGCAATCCCCTGGCGGTGGACGTGCTGGTGGTGGACGAGGCCTCGATGATCGACCTGGAGCTGATGGCGAGCCTGGTCGAGGCTGTACCGCGCACGGCGCGCCTGATCCTGCTGGGGGACCGCGACCAGCTGGCGTCGGTGGAGGCCGGCGCGGTGCTGGGCGAGCTGTGCCATCGCGCGGCCGGTGGACACTACACGCCGGAGACCGCGCAGTGGCTGGAAGCGGTGACCGGCATGGCCGTGCCCGCGGCGATGCAGGATGCGCACGGGCAGGCGCTGGATCAGCACATCGTGATGCTGCGCGAGAGCCATCGCTTCGGCGCCGACAGCGGGATCGGGCGGCTGGCGGCCGCCGTGAATGCAGGCGAGGCGTCGAGCGGAGCGGGCGGGGACGATGCCGTCCTGCAGCGGGTGCTCGCCGGTCCCGAGGACCCGGCGCTGGTGAGCCTTGCGGTGGACGGGCGCACGGACACGCCCGAGGGCGAGGCGGTGGGCTATTCCGCGTATCTGCAGGGCCTGCGCGCGGCCCGGCCCGCCCCGGCGGCGCCGCGCGCGGCCTGGGAGGACTGGGCGCGGGACGTATTGGCGGCCCACGGGCGTTTCCAGCTTCTGTGTGCGGTACGGCGCGGTCCGTGGGGCGTGGAGACGCTGAACCGGCGTGTGGGCGGGGCGTTGCAGGCGCGCGGCTTACTGGAAGGTGATGCCGGTCGCGGCGGTGGGGCCGAGGGGCACGGGCCATGGTTCGAGGGGCGCCCGGTAATCGTCACCCGCAACGACTACGCGCTGGGACTGATCAACGGTGATATCGGGATCGCCCTGGCCGTCCCGGCCTGGCTGGCGCGCGGCGAGCCCGAGGCGGGTACGGATGCCGGCGACGACGCGGAGCCGCCGGTGTTGCGCGTCGCCTTCCTCGCCGGGGCCGACCGGGTGCGCTGGGTGCTGCCCAATCGCCTGGAGGCGGTCGAGACCGCCTTCGCCCTGACGGTGCACAAGGCGCAGGGCTCGGAGTTCGAGCATGTGGCCCTGGTCCTGCCGGAGGCCGACAGTCCGATCCTGACCCGCGAGCTGGCCTACACCGCGATCACCCGCGCCAGCCGCTGGTTCAGCCTGCTGGAGCCGCGCGCCGGCACCCTGACCGCTGCGAGCCAGCGCCAGATCCGCCGCAGCGGCGGCTTGCGCCGGTGGCTGGGGAACGCGTCGTAACGCGTCGTAGAGCGTCGTAGGGTGCGTTGAGCATCGCGAAACGCACCGTTCACGGGACAACGTCCGCCCCTTGATGCGATTCGCTGCGCTCTTCGCATCCTACGTCCGCTGTCGGAACTCGTTGCATCACGGGTGCATTGTAGGATGCGATGAGCCCCGCGAATCGCATCACCTCCCCGATCGTTCGCTGTCTAGGTCCGGCTTTGGCGGGGGCTTCGCGGGCGGGTCCGCTCCTACAGGGGGCTGGTTCCTGCAATGTCCAGCCTTGCCCCGGAATCGTCATCCCGGAAGCTGGGTAGCGGTTATCCAAGATCGATTGCGGTGGGGCTGTTCCATACGTTGGAGATCCCGGCTCTTCGCTTCGCTGCGGCCGGGATGACGGGGTGGCCGAGCCCTATTGCAGGGCTCCTGATGTTGGTGGCGGCGTCCGGCGGTCGGGGTGATCGCCCAGAGGGCTGGGCTCCTGGAGGGTCAGTACCGTACGATGCGAAGAGCCTTGCGAATCGCATCACCTCGCCGGATCGCCCGTGAACGATGCGATTCGCAAGGCTCTTCGTATCCTACGGTGCTGGGCGATTCGCCGTCGCTACGTTCTTGCCCTTCGGTGTGTCATGCAAGTAATGGCGAGTGCGGTCCTTGTGAGTTAGTCTGATCAATCGGACTAACCTTGTCGGGGGGCACCATGACCGAGACTGTCAACATTCATGAGGCAAAGACGCACTTCTCCAGGTTGCTGGAGAAGGTCAGTCGGGGCGAGCCGGTAGTGATCGCTCGGGCGGGCAAGCCCATTGCGCGTTTGTCGCGTATTGAGGCGTCGCCAGAGTCCGCTTCGGACCGGATCGGTTTCCTGAAAGGGCAGCTTGAGATTCCGGACGATCTGGATCGGATGGGCGAGGAGGCGATCGCAGCGCTGTTCCAGGGTGACGAGCCGAATGCATCTGCTTCTTGATACCCGCCTGCTGCTCTGGGCAGCGGCCGATTCCCCAAAACTGCCCGCCCGCGCTCGCGATCTGATCCAGGACCCGGGTAACGCGATTGCGTTTAGTGCGGCGAGCTTGTGGGAAATCGTGATCAAGAATGGGCTGGGGCGCAGCGATTTCGTGGTCGAGCCCCATGTTCTGCGTCGCGAGTTGCTGGAGCATGGCTACGAGGAGCTGGCGATCACCGGCTTGCACACCCTGGCGGTTACCCATTTGCCCGATATTCACAAGGACCCTTTCGACCGCATCCTGGTCGCCCAGGCAGAAACGGAGGGGTACACGCTGCTGACCAGCGACGAGCTCGTTGGCCGTTACCCGGGTCCCATTCAATTGGTCCAGAGAAAGACAGATTAACGCATGCGCACGCGCTCGGGTCGCTTTTGCGAGTGAACCAGGCGCGGTGAGCCCGGCGGCCCGGATCTCGGGCGGCCAGGCGCATGAGGCTGAACCCATTCGTTTCCTTCCGGCCTTCGTGTCTTCCTGTGGCGGCCTTGCCGGCGGCGGGCGTGGGCAGGGGCTTCGCCTGCCAGCAGGCTCCCACAGGGGGTGTTGTAGTTGGTGGCTCGGGGGGTGTTCAGGTGGTGCGGCTGCCGTAGGTGACGACGGATTCGATGCGCTCGGCGCGTTCCGGGTCGAGGCCGTCGGTCTGGGCGAGGGTGGCGGCGTCGGCATTGATGATGTCGCGCACGCTGCCGATGTCGCGCAGCAGGTCGCGGGCCTGATCGGCCTCGACGCCGGGCAGGCCGCTGACAATGAATTCCGCGGCCTTGCGCCGGGTGTCCGGCTTGGTCGGGCGGTCAGCCGGGTCCGGTTCCACCTGAGCGTTCAGGCCCAGCAGGTAGATGAGCATGCCGCTGTTGTCGGCATCCGGGCTGGGCAGCACGCTGATGCCGAGGGCGATGGTCAGGTGCGCGAGCGCACGATGGATGTCCAGCGCCTGCTGGTGGAAGCGCGGCTCGTACAGGTCCCCCTCGACGATGTAGACCACCTGCTGATGGTTGGCCTTCAGCTTGGCGGCGTTCTCCCACAGGGTCTTGTCGACGACGCTCAGCACCATGTCGGTGGCGGACTTGCGCTCGACCACGACGCCGTTGGGTAGCAGGTAGTCACCGACGTCGAGGTCGGTGACTTCCAGCTCCACTCCCTCCAGGCGTTCGATGCGCTGGATGATCTTGCCCTGTTCGCGGCGGTCGACGCGGATCGGCAGGTGAACGTTTTCCATGGGGGGGGCTCCGGTTGATTGGCAGACTGGAAGCACTCTAGGGCGTGGTACGGGACGCACCAAATGGCCGGATACGGGGCGGGGCGAGCGCACCGCTCCACGGGCGCTGATGAGTGGCGGTTCCCGAAGCCGTGCGAGGATGCCCGGGATCGCCTACAGTCAGGATACGCGCTCGCCGGATGGGAACCGCGGACGCGTGAGGAAACAACAATAAGACAACAGGATGGAGTGTTTATGTCGATTCAGATTGCAGTAGTGGGACTTGGCCGGGTGGGCGGCCGCTTCCTCGAGATGTTGCTCGAGACCGGCTTGCCGGGAATGACGATCTGTGCCGTCTCCGAGCAGGGCGAGACCGAGGGGCGGCGGCTGGCCGAGGAGAAGGGGATCCCCCTGGAGTCGGTTCCGGACATCGTCGCGCGGGGCGACAAGGTGGACGTGATCTTCGATCTGACCGGGCAGCCGCAGGTGCGGCAGGACCTGCGCGAGGGCATGCAGAACAGCGGCAACCGCCATACGGTGGTGGCGCCGGAGGTGATGGCGCACCTGACGTGGGCGATGCTGACCCGCGAGGCCCCGCCGGATGTGCATGGCAGTACCGGCTATTGATCGAGCGCCGCGTCGCCCCGTTCGATGGCGGGGCGAACGGTTCGATGCTTTCAGCAAAGGCCGCCTTCGGGCGGCCTTTTTGTATCGGGTTTGCGCGCAGGTGTTGGAAGCCAGGCGGATCGACACGCGGAATGATCGCTTGCTGGTTCGGATTGATGAGGGGTGTTCTGCCCTTGGTGGCATCCCGGCCGTAGCGCAGCGCAAGACTCGGGGATCTTCGGAGTTGCGGGGCCGACCGGGAGATCCCGGATCACCGCTGCGCGGTGTCCGGGATGACGCCGTGTGTGTCGTGGGTGTCTGGGGTGTCCGGGGTGTCGGGTGGAGTCGAGCGGAGCCCGGGACGGGGTGCGGGGGCGCCTCGTGTCAGACCAGGCGTGCGTGCAGGCAGTCGCCGAGCGCTTGCGGTGGCATGGCCCTGGAGTGGAGCCAGCCCTGGTAGATTTCGCAGCCGATATCGCGCAGGAATGCCCGCTGTGCCGGGCTTTCCACGCCTTCGGCCACCAGACTCAGGCCCAGGCTGTGTCCGAGGTGGACGATGGAACGCAGGATCATCTCGGATTCCGGATCCTGTCCGATATCGGCGATGAACGAGCGGTCGATCTTGAGCTTGTCGATCGGGAGTGACTTCAGGTAGGCGAGCGAGGAGTAGCCGGTGCCGAAGTCGTCCAGGGCGACGCGGATACCCAGCTCCTTCAGTCCGCGCAGTTGATCCCGGGTCAGCGCGACGTCTGCCATGGCGACGGTCTCGGTGACCTCGATCTCCAGGCGCTCGGGTGGAGCACCGGTGGTCTCGAGGGCCGTGCGCAGGCGTTCCACGAGATCGTGCTGGCGGAACTGCATGGCGGAGATGTTGATCGAGACATGGTGTTTCAGGCCGATGCGCGACCACTGGGCGAGCTGCTTGCAGGCCTCGCGGATCACCCAGTCCCCGAGGGGCAGGATCAGGCCGTTGGCCTCGGCGCTGGCAATGAAGCGGGGCGGCGCCACTGGGCCGAGTTCGGCGTCCGTCCAGCGCGTGAGCGCTTCGACACCGATGATGCGGTTCGACGCGACCTCCAGGAGGGGCTGGTAGTGCAGTTCGAGGTCGCCGTTCTCCAGCGCCTGCTGCAGGCGTTGCTGCAGGCGCTGCTCCTCGTGTACCTGGGCGTCCAGATGCTGCGAGAAGAAGGCATAGGTGTTGCGCCCGGAATGTTTGGCCTCGTACATCGCCATGTCGGCATAGCGCACGAGGTTGCGCTCGTCGCGGGCGTCGCGCGGGAACAGGGCAATGCCAAGGCTGCCGGTGGCGGTCAGGTTGCGCGCATGCTCGGTCTGGAACGGGGTGTTGAAGATCCCGAGGATGCGCTCGGCCACCGCGCCGATGGCCTGTTCGTCCTCGACCTGGGTCAGCAGGATCATGAACTCGTCGCCGCCGAAGCGCCCGATGGTGGCCTCCTGGTCCAGGGTACCCTGAAGCCGGGCGGCCACGGCCTTGAGCAGCTGGTCGCCCTCCCCATGACCAAGGGTGTCGTTGACCATCTTGAAGTTGTCGAGATCCAGCAGCATGACCGCGATCAGATAGTCGTGATGTTCGGCCTGGGCGATGCCCTGGGTCAGGCGGTCGTGCAGCAGCCAGCGGTTGGGCAGTTCCGTCAGGCTGTCGTGGGTGGCCTGGTGCTGGATGCGCGCCTCGCGGCGCTGGCGGTCGGTGATGTCGCGGATGAACGCGGTGATGCGCCGACCCTCGGTATCATCGAAGGCGTTGAGGCTGATATCCACCGGAAACTCGGAGCCGTCGATGCGGCGCCCGCGAAGGTGAGGGACCTGGCCCATGGTGCGCCGGTTGATGCTGTGGGTGTGCGCCTCGCGATGGGCCCGGTGGCGTTCGCGCAGGTGTTCCGGTACCAGAAGCTCCACCGACTGGCCGAGCAGCTGCTGGCGCGGATAGCCGAACAGACGCTCGATGTTGCGGTTGGCCATCACGATGCGCCCGTTCACATCGGTGACCAGCACCCCGTCGGGGGCCGTCTCCACCAGTTGCTGGTAGCGTCGCTCGCGGAGTTCGATGTCGCGGTGGGCCTGGTGCATGCGTTCCAGGGGCGAGCGCACGCTTGCCAGGAACAGGCCCTGGTAGATCAGCAGGTAGGCGGCGAGCTTGTACAGGTGACCGAGCACGAAGGGGGTGTCGGTGAGGTCCTCGTAGAACATGAAGAACATCCCGCTCCCCATGCTGATGACCAGCGCCGCCGCGACCAGTGGCATGCCCGGGCGTTGCAGCAGTTCGCGGCGCAGGGCCAGCAGGGCGAGGGTGGCCAGGTGCAGTGTGATCACCAGGGCCTCGAGGCCGATCTTGAACGGTGTCAGGCCCTCGACCGGGTCGAACAGGGGCGGGATGAGCTCCGCATGCCACAGGCCAACCCATGCGAGAAAGGCGACAAGCAGCAGGCTCCCGGCCAGATAGACCCCCCGTGGCGGGCCGTCGCTGCGCGCGGCCATCGGCAGGGCCACGTAGGCGAGCAACGCCGCAGCCCCGACCAGGCGCGCGGCCAGCCAGAAGAACACGGTCTGCTGGGGGGCGTTGGGGGTGATGAAGTCCGGCATCGCCGGATAGGTCATCAGGTGCAGGAAGTCGAGCAGCGCGACCGCCAGAAAGGCGCAGGCGAGCAGGAGCGAAGCGGCGACCCGCCGCCGGTCGATGACGTGGTACCCGACCGCGAATACCAGTACCGCGACAACCACCGCGAACAGTTCGGCGGCCGTGTGGAACGCCGTCAGGTGTTCGCGCGGCAGGATCCGTGGCAGATCCACTCCGAGCATCCAGATCGCCAGCGGTAACAGCAATAGCGCCAGCAGAACGCCGGAGGCGAGGGCCGTGTGTTGCCGCAGGTAGCGATCGGATGGGGACGTCATCGGGGAGCGTTTCCTTTCATCGATGCCTTGCCCAGAACTGGTGGGCGAGGCCCTGCAGTCCGGTTGCGAGCTGTGCGACCTCGCGGGCGGCGGCCTCGCTTTGATCGGCCCGGTTCGCGGTGGTGTCGGCGGCGCTGCGGATCGAGTCGACCCCGCGGCGAATCTCTTCGCCGGCGGTCCCCTGTTGTTCCACGGCGGCCGCGATCCGGGTGCTCATATCGCGGATCTGCCCGACGCCCTTGGTTATATTGTCCAGTGCCGCCGCGGCTTGCCGGGCCTGTTCGACGCTGGTTTCGGCCTGAGCCCGGCTTTGCTCCATGGCGGACACTGCCGCCCGTGCCCGATCCTGAAGACGCTCGATCATCTGCTGGATTTCGGCGGTGGAGTCCTGCGTTCGGCTGGCCAGTGTGCGCACCTCGTCCGCCACTACGGCGAAGCCACGGCCCTGTTCGCCAGCGCGCGCGGCCTCGATCGCCGCGTTCAGGGCGAGCAGGTTGGTCTGCTCGGCGATGCCGCGGATGACGTCGAGTACGCTGGTGATGTCCTGGCTGTGCTGGTCCAGTTCGGCCATGACACCGGAGCCATCGCGGATCCGCTTGCCCAGATTCTCGATCGCCTGAGTGCTCTCGCCCACCACGGCACTTCCGGAACCGGCTTCGCGGTCGGTCCGGTCCGCCGCATCGGCCGCGCCCTGCGCGCTGCGGGCGACCTCCTGCACGCTGTTCACCATCTGCTGGGTGGCGCTCGCCACCTGCTCGGTCTCGGTCTGTTGATGGTTGCAGGCTTGCCGGCTGTCACCGACCGCGGCGACCAGCGCATCGGCGGTCCCGGTAAGGCGTTCGGCGGCATTCCCCATGCGCCCGACGACCGCGCCGGCCTCCGCCTCCAGCATCTCCAGGGCGAACAGGAGCTCGCCGGCCTCGTCGGTACGACCGGTGTAGATGTACTGGCTGACCGGGTTGTTGGCGATGCGGCGGGCGTGGGCCACGGCGCGGCATAGCGGCGTCAGGCTGGTCCAGAGGAGCAGGCCCCCGACCAGCAGGGCGGTCAGAGTGAAGACCAGTGCGGCACCCAGGGTGATGCTGCTCAACACGAGGCTTGCAATCAGGCCGGACAGCACACCACCGGCCACCGACGCAATGGCCTTGGTCTTGATGCCGATGCGTGGCAGACGCAGCGCCAGGGGCATCCGACCCTCGCGCAGGGCGGCGTAGACGGATTCGGCCTTCTCCACCCGCTCGCGTCGCGGCTTGGTCCGGACGGACTGGTATTCGACCGTTTGACCGTTCTCGGTCACGGGTGTGACGTACGCGCTGACCCAGTAATGGTCGCCGTTCTTGCAGCGGTTCTTGACCATTCCCATCCAGGAGCGACCGCCCTGAATGGTCTGCCAGAGGTCCTCGAAGGCGGCAGGGGGCATGTCCGGGTGACGGACCACGTTGTGGTTTTTGCCCAGCAGCTCTTCTTCTTCGAAGCCGCTGATGTCGATGAATTCCGGATTGACGTAGCTGATGGCCCCCTTGAGGTTGGTGGTGGAGAGGATATTGGCACTCTCCGGGTAGTCCGCCTCGATCCCCGTGATGGGCAGATTGCGCTTCATTGTGTTTCCCCTGTTGGCCGATCCTTGTTGTTCGGGGTCGCGTCGGCCTGACCGGCGCTGCCTTGGCGCCGGCTATCTTGTGGGGTTTAAGCTAGAGCATATTCCCGCACAAAACAAATATATATCCAGAGGCTTATGGAAGCGGTGTCTTTTCATTGACGAAAGGCGTATAGTGCGTGCATCGAACGCCCCGCCCGTCAGCGTCCGTTCATTTGATCCAGAGCCTTCCGGTTCGCAGTGATCCCCCTGATTTCGTTTCCCCCGATGGGTGCTCTGTGTTGAACGAGTGGCGGGTGGCGTTGGAGCATTCCATGACTGATACGACCTTTGCCGACCTCGGGTTGGCCGATACCCTTTTGCGCGCGCTGGAAACCTCCGGGTACCAGCACCCGACCCCGATCCAGGCTCGGGCGATCCCCGAAGTCCTGAAGGGGGGCGACCTGCTGGCCGCCGCCCAGACCGGCACCGGCAAGACGGCCGGCTTTACCCTGCCGATCCTGCAGCGTCTGTCCACCAGCGACGCGCCCAAGCCCGGTGCGGGCCGCCCGCGCTGCCTGGTGCTGACCCCGACGCGGGAACTGGCCGCCCAGGTGCACGACTCCGTGAAGACCTACGGGCGCAACCTCAAGATGCGTTCGATGACGATCTTCGGCGGCGTGAACATGAACCCGCAGATCAAGGCCCTGCGCGATCGCATGGACATCGTGGTGGCGACCCCGGGGCGTCTGCTGGATCACGCCAACCAGAAGACCATCGACCTGTCCGGCGTGGAGATCCTGGTCCTCGACGAGGCCGATCGCATGCTCGACATGGGCTTTATCCGCGACATCAAGAAGCTGATCGCGATGATGCCGAAGCAACGCCAGAACCTGATGTTCTCGGCGACCTTCTCGGACGAGATCCGCAAGCTGGCCAATGGCCTGCTGAACAACCCGGCGGAAATCGACATCGCCCCGCGCAACACGGCCGCCGAGAGCGTGCAGCAGAGCGTGCACCTGGTCGAGACGAGCCAGAAGCGCGAATTGCTGAGTCATCTGATCCGCACCAACAACTGGGAACAGGTGCTGGTGTTCACCCGCACCAAGCATGGCGCCAACCGCCTGGCCGAGAAGCTGTCGAAGGACGGCGTGCGCTCGGAGGCGATCCACGGCAACAAGAGCCAGGCGGCGCGCACCAAGGCGCTGAAGCAGTTCAAGTCCGGCCAGGTGCCGGTCCTGGTGGCCACCGATATCGCCGCGCGCGGGCTGGACATCGACCAGCTGCCGCAGGTGGTCAACTTCGAGCTGCCGAATGTGCCGGAGGACTACGTGCATCGCATCGGCCGCACCGGGCGTGCCGGCTCCGCCGGTGCCGCGCTGTCGCTGGTGGACGGCGAGGAGATCAAGCTGCTGAAGGGCATCGAGCGCCTGATCCAGCGCCCGATCGACCGCATCGAGACCGAGGGCTTCGCCACGCCGAAGCCGGCCGCCAATGACGGTAACGCCAACCGCCGCGGCGGCAAGCCGGGCGGCGGTGCCCGCAATGGTGCCCCGCGCAACGGCCGTGGCGGCAAGCCCGGCGGCGGTCGCGGCGGCAACGGGCGCCCGTCCGCCAACGGCAATCGCGCGGCGCGCGGTCGCTAAGCCGACCCGCTCACGCAGTACCGCGAACCCGCGGCCCCGATATCCGGGCCCGCGGGTTTTTTGTGTCTGGCCGGTGCGGGTGCCGGGGCGGACGCTCCAGTGCAGGCAAGGTCAAGGGCTGTCTGCAGGAAGGTTTGAAGTCGGGAAGGTTTTTGGGGTGGCGCTGCGCATTGGAGCTGGTGGTGCCGCCCATCCTCAATTCCCGATCCCAATACCTTCTGACCTTCCAGTCTTCCTGTTCAAGCTTTTTGCCCTTGATCGGGTTCCGGCCTGTGGGGGGTCAAGTAAGAGGGTGTCCGGTGTTCGGGGGGGGCCGTAGTTGAGCTGGATCAGGTCGGCCGGGATCGGGCAGGGCGATACTCTGCCGGGCTCAAGGCCGGGATCGGGTGGCCGTTAAGGAACGGAAAGGAGGGCGTCGATGAAGATTGGACCGTTGGGTGGGCTGCGACTGAAGCTGATTATCCTGGTGATCGTGGTGAGTACGGTGCCACTGTCCATTATGGGCGGGGTGACCTTCCACACCATGAAGGGCGATCTCGCCGCCGGGGTGGACGATGCCCTGGTGATCCAGCTGTGGTGGCTGCTGTGGGCCCTCTGGGTGGTCGCGTTTGTGGTTGCGCTGAGCATCGGCTGGTTCTATGCGAACGTGCTGACGCGTCCGCTGGAGCGCCTTGCCGAAGGGCTGGAGGCGATCGGCGAGGGGCGCGCGGATCTCGGGCACCGGGTGGAGGTCACCACGGACGACGAGATCGGGCGTACCGGCGAGGCCTTCAATACGGTGATGGGCCGCCTCTCGGGGTTAATCGGTCAGGTTGCGGACGCCGCCGACGGGATCGCGGCCTCCGCGCGGCAGCTGGAGGGGCGCAGCAACGAGCTGACGCGGGCGACCCACGAGCAGCGTGGCGACGTGGAGCAAGTGGTAACCGCGATGAACCAGATGTCCGCTACCGTGCAGGAGGTCGCCAACAACACCCAGAGCACGGCGGAGAGCGCCGGGCAGGCGACCCGCGCGGCGGAGGGCGGGCGCACCGTGGTCAAGGCCACCCAGGGCGCGATCAACACCCTGGCCGGCGAAATCCGTCAGGCCAGCAACGTGATCGGCGAGCTGAAGGGCGACAGCGACAACATCGGCACTATCCTGCAGGTGATCGAGGAGATCGCCGAGAAGACCAACCTGCTGGCCCTGAACGCGGCGATCGAGGCGGCGCGGGCCGGCGAGGCCGGGCGGGGATTCGCGGTGGTGGCCGACGAGGTACGTCATCTGGCGCAACGCACGAATGACTCGACCGGCGAGATCCGCGAAATCATCCAGCGCCTGCAGGGCGGGGCCACTCGCGCGGTGCAGGCGATGGAGGTCAGCCAGCAGCATGCCGAGACCTCGGTGGAGAAGGCCGGGGAGGCGGGCGAGACCCTGGAGTACATCCACGACTCGGTCACCGCCATCGACGATATGACCCGCCAGGTGGCCAGCGCGACCGAGGAGCAAAGCCAGGTCGCGGAAGAGATCAACCGCAACATCCACCACATCAACGACATCGCCGTGCGCAATGCCGATGGCGCGAACGATATGCAGCAGGCGGTGGAGGCCCTGGAGGCCCTGGCGCAGCAGCTACAGGGTGAAGTCGAGGGGTTCCGTCAGCAGGCTTGATCGAGCCGGCTTCTGGCTGCCGGGGCGCGGCCCTTCGGGGCCGCAGGAACCGGGGGCGGCGGGCGCCTGAAGTCGGGGGTCAGAAGCCCCGACGCAGGGCGTCGAAGCCCAGGGCGACGTCGTCGGGATCGGCCCCGGGTTCGATGCGCAGGCGTTCACGCACCATTTCCCGGTCGATGTGGGATTCGTCGATGGCATCCTCCGGCAGGCGGTGCAGCCACCAGGCCAGGGCGGCCTGGGTGCGCGTTTCCGACCAGGGCTCGAGGTCCGTCCTGATGCGCTCGGCGTGGGCCCCGAGATCCCCGTCGAAGAACGGTTCCAGGCGATCCAGCGCGGTGACCGGATCGGGCAGGTCGGGGCGCTCGCCATCCAGTGCCTCGGTGGCGTGTGCCAGCTCCTGGCGGGCGATCTCCGGCCAGATCTGCGCGGGGAGGTAACCCTCCATGGCCGGACGGCCGGCGGCGGTGATGCCGTGCAGGTAGCCCTGCTGCGTCTGCAGGTAGCGATCGAGTGCGGCTAGCGCGTCGCTTGCCCAGTCCAGGGTCTCGCGGTCTTCCAGAACGCGTGCCATGTTGGCGAGGGCGGCGATCGCCTGACCCGAGGTGTCGGCGTAGGTGTTGCGGTCGACCTTTGGCGGGTCGGTTTGCGTGCGCGTCTCCGGGTCCAGCTGGTAGTAGTCGCGGTCGGCGTACTGGCTGTTGCCGAAGCGCAGCTGGCGGCTGTCCCACAGGTTGCTGCGCAGATAGTCGCGGATGCCGCGCGCGATCTCGGCGTAGCGTTCGTCCCCGATCTGCTCGTGGGCCTCGGAGAACAGCCACAGGAACGCGGCGTTCTGGTCCAGGCGCTTGGAGGTTTCCAGGGCCAGGACCGGGTCGCGCTGGTCCGGGTCGTGGAAGAAGAAGAAACCGCCCTCGACCTCGTCGTAGAGATCCTCCGCGATCTGGTCGAGCAGGCCCGGCATGCGGTCCTCCCAGGCATCGGCACCAAGCAGGAAGCGGTAGGTCCAGGGCTGCGGGCGCTTGCTGAGCGTGCCGAAGGTGGCACTGCCGCTCAGGCGGTCGGCGCGGGCGTCATAGACCTCGTCCAGCATCTCCATGAAGTCGTCGAGATCGGCGATCGCCGCATCATCCGGCGTGATCTCGCGCCCGGTGACCGAGAACATGTCGCGCTGCGCCTCGAGGATGCTCTGCAGATCGCGGGCATTCACGTGGCCGGTGAACCGGGTGAGCATCTCGTCCTCGAAGTTGACGATGACCACGAAGGGCAGGCCGCGACCGCCATACCGCCGGAACAGGTCCGCGCGTTCGTCCAGGTCCACCAGGACCGGGATGTAGTGCTCGTCGATGATGTCCACCACCGAGGGGTTCTCCAGCGATTCGTCCTGGAAGTCGCGACACCAGGTGCACCACTGCCCGTGGAAGTAAAAGAAGATCGGCCGCTCGCGCGCCTCGGACTCCTCGAACAGCTCACTGTCCCAGCTTTGCCAGTCAATGCTGGAGTCCGCTGGATAATCCTCCGCGGCGACCGGTAGCGCGAGCGCCAGCAGGGCGAGCCCCGCGAGGAAGCTGCGAGTGGGGGTCCCGCGACCGCAGCGGGAGGACAACGGCTTGGGGATGCCGATCGGATTACGCATCGCGGCGCCTTCAGGTCGATGTTTCCAGTGTTATAGACCAGACGGAGCAATGCGCGTTCCTGCCCGGTGCGGGTGATACGATGGCGCGGGTTTTCGCTCATTCGGGAGGGTGCATGAACGTCGAACGCGCCGGGCGCCGCGCCCTGCACCATGTCGAAGTCGCCGTGCTGGTGGTGATCGCGGTTGCCACCGTGATCGCGATCCTGCAGGAAATCGCCGCGATGATCTCGGCGATGTGGGTGGGGCTGGCCGACTTGCTGTTGCTGTTCATCTTCCTCGAGGTGCTGGCGATGGTCGGGATCTATCTGCGCTCCGGACGGCTCCCGGTGCGCCTGCCGATCTACATTGCGATCGTGGCCCTGGCGCGTTACGTGATCATCGACATGAAGGACATGGACGTATGGGAACTCATCGCGGTGACCACGGGTGTCCTGATTCTCGCGGGTGCCGTGCTGATCCTGCGCTATGGCCATATCCGGTTCCCCTATCACGACGAGGGTCGCATCACGCCGGGCATCGAGAAGGATCCCGCCCGGGAACAGGAGGCGCCAAGGGGGCGTTACGGGTCCGATCAATGACCGGGGGCCGCGCAGACAGGCGGGTGATTCATCTGCTCCCGGGCCTGTGGGCGTCGCCGGGGGCGACCGCGGCTGACGGTTCCGCCCCGTTGCGCCGACTGGCCCGCTGGCTTGGACGGGCGCGACCCGTGGAAGGGCGCGGGACGGCACCGGGCTGGGAGGCGGCGCTCGCACAGCGGCTGGGCTACCGCCAGCAGGGCGCCGGATCGCGGACCTGGCTGGCCCAGCCGGTGCAGCTGACGCCGGGGATGAGGGATCTGGTGGCCTCCCCGGTCGATACGGTGGCGGATGCCGAACGCCAGGCCCTGTGGTCGGCCGCGCAGCCGGAGCTGGAGGCGGCCGGGGCAACGTTGGCCCTGGATGACGATGGCCTGTGGGTACTGAGCATGGATGCCGAGGGCGATGCCTCGGGCCCGCCGCCGTCGGTCGGGCTGGGGCGCTCCATGGTAGCCCACTCGCTGCAGGGGGATGTCGCGCGGCGCCTGCAGGTTCTGGCGACCGGTTTGCAGATGGCCTGGTTCCAGCATCCGGTGAACCTGGAGCGGGAACGCCAGGGGCGCGGTGCGGTGCATGGGCTCTGGTTGTGGACGCCGGGGTATGCCGGTGGGCCCACGGGCGTGCAGCGGGTCTGCGGGGGTGGGGCGATCGGCCGCTGGCTGGCGCGCGGGGCCGGCATCGATTGGTGCCCGGATCCGGCCGGCACGTCGGCGGAGTCGGGCGACACCGTGGTGGTGGTCGACGCGCTGGGGGCGCCGCCCTCGCCGGAGCGACGGCTGGAGCTTCTGGAATCGCTGGCCGACGACGTGGTCGCGCCCCGGGTGCACGCCCTTCTTCGCGGTGGCTTGGGTTCGCTCGAGTTCGTGGATCCGCAGTCCGTCGATTCCGCGCTGCGGCTCGAACGTCGCCAGATGCTGGCCTTCTGGCGACGCCCGCGCCGGCCCTGAACCGGCTGGCGGATGGTATACTGCGCGGCTTTTCTCGCCACGTGATGGAACATGCCGTGCGCACCGCGGCACCCGACGGAAACTGCCATGGAACTGAACGCCCTGTATTCCCGCATCGATGACCTGAAAGGCCGCCTGGAAGGCCTTAGGGGGTATCTTTGACTACCCGGCCAAGGAAGAACGGCTAGAGGAAGTCCAGCGCGAGCTGGAGCAGAACCCGGATATCTGGAACGACCCGGAGCAGGCCCAGGCCCTGAACAAGGAGCGCGCCCAGCTCGAGGGCGTGGTGGTCAACATCCGCGAGATCGGGACCCAGCTGGATGAAAGCCGGGACCTGCTGGAGATGGCCGAGGCGGACGACGACGCGGAGACGGTGGCGTCGGTCGAGGCCGACGTCGAGGCCCTGACCGCGCGCATCGAGGGGCTGGAGTTTCGCCGCATGTTCTCCGGCGAGATGGACGAGGCCAATGCCTATCTCGACATCCAGGCCGGCTCCGGCGGCACCGAGGCGCAGGACTGGGCCAACATGCTGTTGCGCATGTACCTGCGCTGGGCCGAGCACAAGGGCTTCAAGGCGGAGGTCACCGAACTCTCCGAGGGCGAGACCGCCGGGATCAAGAGTGCGACTGTGCACATCCAGGGCGAGTACGCCTTCGGTTGGTTGCGCACCGAGACCGGCGTGCATCGGCTGGTGCGCAAGTCGCCGTTCGATTCCGGCAACCGCCGGCATACCTCGTTTGCGTCGGTGTTCGCCTCCCCGGAGATCGACGAGAACTTCGAGATCGAGATCAATCCGGCCGATCTCCGGGTGGACACCTACCGCTCCTCGGGTGCCGGCGGCCAGCACGTGAACACCACCGACTCGGCGGTGCGCATTACCCACGTCCCGACCGGAGTGGTGGCGGCGTGTCAGGCCGGGCGTTCGCAGCACAAGAACCGCGAGATGGCGATGAACCAGCTGCGCGCCAAGCTGTACGAGCGCGAGCTGCAGGAGCGCAATGCCGAGAAGCAGGCCCTGGAGGACACCAAGTCCGACATCGGCTGGGGCAGCCAGATCCGCTCTTATGTGCTGGACCAGTCGCGGATCAAGGATCTGCGCACGGGCGTCGAGGTGGGCAATACCCAGGGCGTGCTGGACGGCGATCTCGACCCCTTTATTGAAGCCAGTCTCAAGAGTGGCTTGTAAGTCTATCTATTGCATGGATTTCTGATGACCGAAACCACTGACGAGAACAAGCTGATCGCGCAGCGTCGCAGCAAGCTGAACGAGCTGCGTGCGACCGGTCCGGCGTTCCCCAACGATTTCCGTCGCGATGCGCTGGCGGGTGCGCTGCACGCCACGCACGACGAGACCGAGGGCGAGGCGCTGGAGGCCCAGGGGATTCGCGTGACGGTCGCCGGGCGCATGGTCGGCAAGCGCGTGATGGGCAAGGCGAGTTTTATCCGCCTGCGCGACCAGAGCGGCGACATCCAGCTGTTTGCCCAGCGCGACAGCCTGCCGGAGGGCGTCTACGCGGCGTTCAAGCACTGGGATCTGGGGGACATCGTTGGCGGGCAGGGCACGCTGTTCAAAACCAAGACTGGCGAGCTGACGGTCAAGCTGGACGAGCTGCGCCTTCTGACCAAGAGCCTGCGGCCGCTGCCGGAGAAGTTCCACGGCCTGACCGACCAGGAGCAGCGCTATCGCCAGCGCTACGTGGACCTGATCACGAGTCTGGAGAGCCGCGAGCTGTTCCGCACCCGCACGCGCATCGTGCGTTACATCCGCGAGTACTTCGAGGACCAGGACTTCATCGAGGTGGAGACCCCGATGATGCAGGTGATCCCGGGTGGCGCGACCGCGCGGCCGTTCACCACCCATCACAACGCGCTGGACATGCCGCTGTATCTGCGCATCGCACCGGAGCTGTATCTCAAGCGCCTGGTGGTGGGCGGCTTCGAGAAGGTCTTCGAAATCAACCGCAATTTCCGCAATGAGGGGCTGTCCACCCGGCACAACCCCGAGTTCACCATGCTCGAGTTCTACGAGGCGTTCGTGGACTACCACGCGCTGATGGACCGCACGGAAACGCTGCTCCGCGGGCTGTGCGAGGACGTGCTGGGCACCACCACGATCGAGTACCAGGGCGAAACCTACGACTTCGGCAAGCCGTTCACGCGGATGACCGTGCGCGAGGCGATCCTCGAGCACAATCCGGAGATCGGTAGCGACGATCTGGCGGATATCGACAAGGTGCGCGCCCACTGCGAGCGCCTGGAGATCCCGATCAAGGAAAGCTTCGGCCTCGGCAAGCTGTGGACCGAGATCTTCGAGTACACCGCCGAGAACCGGCTGCGCCATCCGACCTTCATTACCGCCTATCCGACCGAGGTCTCGCCGCTGGCACGGCGCAACGACGAAGACTCCTTCGTCACCGATCGCTTCGAGCTGTTTGTCGGCGGGCGGGAGATCGCCAATGGCTTCTCCGAACTGAACGACCCGGAAGACCAGGCCGAGCGCTTCCAGGCCCAGGTGGCGGAGAAGGACGCCGGCGACGACGAGGCCATGCACTATGACGCCGACTATATCCGCGCCCTGGAGTATGGCCTGCCGCCAACCGCCGGCGAGGGCATTGGCATCGACCGCCTGGTGATGCTGCTGACCGACAGCGCCTCGATCCGCGACGTGCTGCTGTTTCCGCACCTGCGCCCGGAGGCCTGATCCCGCAAGGGCTGTCTCGCGCCTGAACAATCCCCCGGGATTCGTGTCCCATTTCTGCGAAGGTACTCAACCCTGGAGGTGAGGTATGCGAATCGGGATGAGACGGGGCCGCGCCGGCGCGCTGGTGGCGGGGCTGGCCTTGATGGGATCGGCCCTGGCGGGCGAGGTAATCGAAGAAGGCATCGGTACCGAGTACGAGCAATTCGATCTCGTACGGGTGGCCGGGGAGCTGGAGCATCCCTGGTCGGTGGCTTTCCTACCGGATGGCGGGTATCTGGTGACCGAGCGCACCGGTGCGCTGAAGCATGTGCGGGACGGCGAAGTTACTACGGTCGACGGCGTGCCCGGGGTCGTGGCGCGAGGGCAGGGCGGCCTTCTCGATGTTTCCCTGCATCCGGGCTTCGCCGGGAACGGCCTCGTGTATTTCACCTATGTCACCGGGGACTCGGATCAGTCCTACACCGCGCTGGCGCGCGGCCGCCTGGAGGACGGGGCCCTGCACGAGGTTGAGGAGCTGTTCCGCCAGGACCGTGGCGGCAGCAACCCGGGTCATTTCGGCTCGCGCCTCGCCTGGCAGGCCGATGGCACGCTGCTGATGACCATTGGCGATCGCCGGCAGGAGGACCCGGCCCAGGACCTCGCGTCCCATACCGGGTCGCTGGTGCGCCTGACCGAGGATGGGAAGGCCCCGGCGGACAATCCGTTCGCCGACCGCGATGATGCCCAGCCGCATATCTTTGCCTATGGCCTGCGCAATTCGCAGGGGCTGGTGGTGGACCCGGCGGACGGTACGATCTGGCTGACCGATCACGGCCCCCGGGGCGGGGATGAACTGAACCGCATCGAAGCCGGGGGCAACTACGGCTGGCCCGTGGTGTCGCTGGGGCGGGACTACCGCTCCGAGGAGCCATTTGGCGAGGCGCGCCGCGACGCGGACATGACCGATCCGGTATACGAGTTCCTGCCAACGCTGGCGCCGTCCGGACTGGCCCTGGTCACCGCGGATCGCTTCGAGGCCTGGCAGGGTAACCTGCTGGCGGGTGGCCTGCGCGCCGAACGCATCCTGCGCATCGTGATCGAGGATGACGAGGTCGTGCACATGGAGGAGCTGCTGCACGGCAAGATCGGGCGTATTCGCGATGTGCGCGAAGGGCCCGAGGGGCATGTCTACGTGCTGACGGACCACTCGGACGGCGGCCTGTACCGGCTCGAGTGACCCGGCCGGCGGTTCCCGCGTCGAAGCCGGGTATCCTGCCCGCGCACCGGGCTGCAAGCAGGACTCGGCCGGTCAGTCGGGGTGAGCGGCTTCGGCCGTCGGGCACCCGGCCGTCAGTCGCCGGCCGGCTCCAGCAACAGGGCCGCGAGGGGAGGCAGGTGCAGGTAGAGCGTGGCGGGGTGACCCTGGCGTTCCACCGGTTCGGCGAAGGCCTCCGCCGGTCCGCGTGAGCCCCCGCCGTAGACCTCCGCGTCGGTGTTGAGGGTGACCCGCCAGCGGCCGGAATGGGGAGCGGGCACGGGGTAGGCGGGGCGTTCCACTGGGGTCAGGTTCAGGACCACGACGACCTGGCGACCCTGGTGGTCGCGGCGCACGAAACTGAGCGTGGAGTGCGCGGCATCGTCGCAGTCCAGCCAGTCGAAGCCGTCCGGCTCGAATTCGCGGGCGTGCAGGGCCGGGTCTTCGCGGTACACCCGGTTCAGGTCGCGCACCAGATTCTGCAGGCCCTGGTGCAGGGGATACTGCAGCACGTACCAGTCCAGCTCGCGATCCTCGGACCATTCGGGGCCCTGGCCGAATTCCTGGCCCATGAACAGCAGCTTCTTGCCGGGGTAGAGCCACTGCCAGCTGTAGAGCAGGCGCAGGTTGGCGTGCTGCTCCCACTCGTTGCCGGGCATGCGCCCGCGCAGGCTGCGTTTTCCGTGCACCACCTCGTCGTGCGAGAACGGCAGGACGAAGTTCTCGCTGTAGGCGTAGAGCTGGCCGAAGGTGAGCTGGCCGTGGTGATGGGTGCGGTAGATCGGGTCCATGCCGAAATAGGTCAGGGTGTCGTGCATCCAGCCCATGTTCCACTTCATGGTGAAGCCCAGCCCGCCCATGGACGGCGGGCGGCTGACACCCGGCCAGGCGGTCGATTCCTCGGCGATCATGGCGACGCCGGGGTGGCTGGTCTGGACGGTCTCGTTCAGGTGGCGCAGGAAGTCGATCGCCTCGAGGTTCTCGTTGCCGCCGTGGATGTTGGGCAGCCAGTCCTGGCCCTCGCGGTCATAGTCGCGGTAGAGCATGGAGGCGACGGCGTCCACGCGCAGGCCGTCGAGGTGGAAGTCCTCGACCCAGCACAGGGCGCTGGAGAGCAGGAAGTTGCGGACCTCGGGGCGCGAATAGTTGAAGATCAGCGTGCCCCAGCCACGATGCTCGCCGATGCGCGGGTCGGCATGTTCGTACAGCGCGGTGCCGTCGAAGCGCGCCAGCGCGAACTCGTCGCGCGGGAAGTGGCCCGGGACCCAGTCGAGGATCACGCCCAGTCCGGCCTGGTGGGCCTGGTCGACGAGGTAGCGAAAGTCGTCCGCGTTGCCGAAGCGCGAGGTGGGGGCGAAAAACCCCGTGCTCTGGTAGCCCCAGGAGCCGTCGAACGGGTGCTCGGTGATCGGCAGCAACTCGAGGTGGGTGAAGCCCAGGTCGCGCGCGTAGGGCACCAGACGCTCGGCCAGGTCGCGGTAGTTGGGCCATTCGCCCTCGGGGCTGCGCTGCCAGGAGCCCAGGTGCACCTCGTAGATGCTCATGGGCCGGTGCTTCCAGGCCTCGGGGTCGCGATTGCGCATCCAGTGGTCGTCGTCCCAGGCGTAGCGGCTGGGGGGCTGGATTCGCGAGGCGGTCTCGGGGCGGAGCTGGTAGGCGCGGGCGTAGGGATCGGCTTTCAGGTGCAGACTTCCCTGGTCGCGGTTGCGGATTTCGAACTTGTACAGCGTCTCCGCGGCCAGTCCCGGGATAAAGAGCTCCCATATGCCGCTGCCGGGGTGGACGGTCATCGGGTGGCAGCGGCCGTCCCAGCGGTTGAAGTCGCCGACTACCGAGACGCGTTCGGCATTGGGTGCCCAGACGGCAAAGCGCACGCCTTCGATGCCGTCGCGGGTGAGCGGATGGGCACCCAGCATGCGGTGGGCATGCCAGTGGCGGCCTTCGGCGAACAGGTGGCGGTCGAATTCGGGGATATCCGGGGCGAAGGCCCAGGGATCGACCTGCTGCATTGTTGTTGTGCCACCCTCGGGCTGCCAGTCCAGTTGCGGGTGCGCGGGGAGGTCGTCCGCCGATCCCTGCCAGAGGAACAGCCCCGGGAACCCGGTGGCCGGTTCCAGCGTCGTGAGACGACCGTCACAAAGTGTGACGGACGCCGCGCTCGCATGTGGCAGCCAGGCCCGGTAGCAGATGGTTTGTTGATCCAGCGCATGGCGCCCGAGGAGGCTGTGGGGATCATGTAGCCGTGCCTCGGTCAGACGTCGTAATGAATCGGCGACGGAACGGGTGCATTTGTCGGGGGCTGTTGCCATACTCGGATCAAACTCGCGTTTCGGATGTGGAACAGCAGGGTTCGGGCTGGGTCAGCCGAACACGTGGGTAACACTTTACTAGGCAAGGATGGATGCATGACTCCGCAACCGCAACGTTACGTTAGCCGCCTGACCCGGGAGACCCTCGCCCTGATCCTGGCCGGCGGACGTGGTTCGCGACTGAAACAATTGACACTGTGGCGGGCCAAGCCGGCTGTGCCCTTCGGCGGGAAGTTCCGCATCATCGACTTCCCCCTGTCCAACTGCATCAACTCCGGGATTCGCCAGGTGGCGGTGGTCACCCAGTACAAGGCACATTCGCTGATCCAGCACATGCAGCGTGGCTGGAGCTTCCTGCGCGGGGAGTTTGGCGAGTTCATCGAGCTGTTGCCGGCGCAACAGCGCATCGAGACGTCCTGGTACGCCGGGACGGCCGATGCGGTCTACCAGAACATCGACATCATCCGGCAGCACAACCCGCGCTATGTGCTGATCCTGGCCGGCGACCACATCTACAAGATGGACTACGGCCAGATGATCGCCTTCCACGTGGAGAGCGGGGCCGACATGACGGTAGGCTGCCTGGAGGTGGAGCAGGAGCGCGCGAAGGCCTTCGGCGTCATGGGCGTGGATGCCTCCAGCCGCATCACCTCGTTTGCCGAGAAGCCGGAGGACCCGGCGCTGATCCCCGGCAGCAAGACCCACTCGCTGGCCTCCATGGGGATCTACGTGATCAACACCGAATTCCTGTTCGAGCAGCTGGTCAAGGATGCCGACGACACCTTCTCCAGCCATGATTTCGGCAAGGACATTATCCCCGAGATCATCGAGCGGCATCAGGTAATGGCCTATCCGTTCCGCGACGAACAGGGCGTGCGCCAGGGCTACTGGCGCGACGTGGGGACGATCGATTCCTACTGGCAGGCCAACCTGGAGCTGATCGGCGTGACCCCGGAACTGAATCTGTACGATTCGGAATGGCCGATCTGGACCTACCAGGAACAGCTGCCGCCGGCCAAGTTCGTGTTCGACGACGAGGACCGGCGCGGCATGGCGATCGACTCCATGGTCTCCGGCGGCTGCATCATTTCCGGCAGTACTGTGCGCCACTCGCTGCTGTTCTCCAACGTGCAGGTGAACGCCTGCGCCACGGTGGAGGATTCGGTGATCCTGCCCAGTGTCACGATTGGCGAGAATTGCGTGATCCGCAACGCAGTGATCGACAAGGGCTGCAAGGTGCCGGACGGGACCGAGATCGGGGTGGACGACGAGGCCGATGCCCGCGACTACTTCATCTCCCCGGGCGGGGTGCGCGTGGTGACACCGGAGATGCTCGGACAGGCCACCCACCATGTCCGCTGAATCCGGCAGTACCACCGCGCTTGCCGCCCAGCCGCCGCAGCTCGATGTGGTGCTGTGCTGGCACATGCACCAGCCGCAGTACTACGACTCGGGCGCGGGCGAGTACGTGCTGCCGTGGACCTACCTGCATGCCCTGAAGGATTACACCGACATGGCCGCGCACCTGGAGGCCTGTCCCCAGGCGCGCGCGGTGGTGAACTTCGCCCCCATTTTGCTGGAGCAGATTGCCGATTACGGCGAGCGGCTGGAGAGCGGCATCGGCAACCGCTCGAGCTTCGGGGACCCGGTGCTGGATCTGCTGCAGATGGACATCGTGCCGGTGGACCCGGTGCAGCGCCGCGAGATCCTGCGCGTCTGCCTGCGGGCGCACGCCCCGCGGATGATCGAGCCGTTCCCGCTGTTCGAGCGCCTGGCGGCGCTGGCGCGCCAGGCGCTGGAGGACCCGGTGCTGCTGTCGCATCTGGACAACCGCTACTTCCAGGACCTGGCGACCTGCTACCACCTGGCCTGGCTGGGCGAGACCGTGCGTCGGGCGTACCCGGAGGTGCAGGGCTGGTTGAAGGCGGACACGGGATTCAATCGTGATGTCCGCGGACGGCTGTTGAAACTGATCCGGGACGAGGTCAAGGCGATCCTCCCGCGCTACCGCGCCCTGGCGGAGCAGGAACGGGTGGAGCTGTCGTTCACACCGTACGCCCACCCGATCATGCCGCTGCTGCTGGACCTGCAGTCGGCGCGCGAGGCCATGCCCGATGTCGAGCTGCCGCAGGCCCCCGCCTATCCGGATGGCGAGGCGCGGGTGCGCTGGCATATCGAGCGCGGGCTGGAGGTGTTCGAGCAGTACTTCGGGTTTCGTCCACGCGGCTGCTGGCCGTCGGAAGGGGGGATCAGCGAGGCGACCGTGCGCCTGCTGGATGATTACGGGATCTGCTGGACGGCCAGCGGCCAGACCGTGCTGGGCAACAGCCTGGCCGCGGCCGGACAGACGGCCGAGTCGCATACCGGGTCGGCGGAACAGGAGGGCTGGCTGCATCGGCCCTACTGTCTCGAAGGTGCCAGGACCGAGTTGTTCTTCCGCGATGACGGCTTGTCCGATGCCATCGGATTTCGCTACGCCGACTGGCATGCGGACGACGCCGTCGGCGATTTCGTGCATCACCTGGAGAATATCGCCTCCGTTTCGCCCGAGGGTGGCGTGGTGGCCGTCATCCTGGATGGCGAGAACGCCTGGGAGTACTACCCGGACAACGGCTTTCACTTCCTGCAGGCGCTGTACGAGCGTCTGGCGGCGAACCCGAGGCTCAACCTGTGCACCTTTTCGGACGTCTGCCAGCGTACCGGCCCGCGGGCCGACCGGGGTGAACTGTCCGGGCTGGTGGCGGGTTCCTGGGTGTACGGGACCTTTTCCACCTGGATCGGCGATCCGGACAAGAACCTGGGCTGGGATCGCCTGATCGAGGCGTGGACCGCGGTGGATCAGGCGGTTGCCCGGCATCCCGCGCTGGATACGCCGGCCCTGCGCAGGCAGCTGGCGGTGTGCGAGGGCTCCGACTGGTGCTGGTGGTTCGGGGAATACAACCCGGCCGGCTCGGTGAGCGACTTCGAACAACTTTACCGCCGCCACCTGGCGCGGATGTACCAGCTGGCGGACCTGGAAGTGCCGGAGTCCCTGGGCGAGGTGCTTTCGGTTGGCGGTGGCGATCCGGCTGCGGGTGGGACCATGCGGAAGGGACAGTAGTCCATGGAGGCGGGTGAAGAACACTGTAATCCGCTGATGCAGCGCCGCCGGGCCGGCGTGTTGCTGCATCCGGTCTCGTTGCCGGGGCCGGGTCCGGTGGGCACGCTGGGGCAGGAGGCCTTCCGTTTCCTCGACTGGGCGCGGGATGCGGGGTTCAGCCTTTGGCAGATCCTTCCGCTGCACCCGCCGCAGGAGGACGGCTCCCCCTACGCCAGCATCTCGGCGTTCGCCGGGGATGTGCGCCTGATCGATCCGCAGCGGCTGGCCGAACGGGCGGGCCTGGACGCGGCCCATGGGTCGGTCGAGGCCCTGCTGCAACAGGCCCGGGAAGGCCTGGAGCAGGCCGGCGATGGCTGGGCGCAGGCCTATCAGGCCTTCTGCGATGCGCAGGGGCCGGCCTGGCTGGATGACTTTGCCCGCTTCGTGGTCATCCGCGCCCGCGAGGCGGGCCGCCCGTGGTGGGAATGGCCGGCTGCTCTTCGCGACCGCGATCCGGAGGCCCTTGCCGCCGTCGAGCGCGAGGCGGCGCAGGAACTGGAGGCGGTCCGCTTCGCCCAGTTTGTCCTGTTCGACCAGTGGCAGGATGTGCGCGAGCATGCGCGCTCCCGGGACATCCTGATCCTCGGGGACATGCCGATCTTCGTGGCCCACGACTCCGCCGAGGTCTGGGCCCACCGCGATCTGTTTGATCTGGATGCCACGGGGCACCCCCTGACCGTGGCCGGCGTGCCGCCGGACTATTTCTCCGAGACCGGGCAGCGCTGGGGCAATCCGCATTACCGTTGGGATCGTCTTGCAGAGCGCGGATACGACTGGTGGGTGGAGCGCATGCGCTGGACGCTGGAGACGGTGGACGCCGTGCGCATCGACCACTTCCGCGGCTTCGAGGCCAGCTGGGCCGTGCCGGCGAGCGAGCCGGATGCCACGCAGGGCCACTGGGTCCCGGGACCGGGCGCCGATTTCTTCGAACAGCTGCAGGACCGCCTGGGGGTGCTGCCCCTGCTGGCCGAGGACCTGGGCGTGATCACCCCGGAGGTGACCGCGCTGCGCCTGCGCTTCGATCTGCCGGGCATGCGCATCCTGCAGTTCGCGTTCGAGGGCGGGCCGGATAACCCCTACCTGCCGGCGAACCACGACGAACTGAGTGCCGTGTACACCGGCACGCATGACAACGACACCACACTGGGCTGGTTTCACTCCCTGGAGCCGGCCATGCAGCAGCACGTGGTCGAGACGCTGGACCAGGGACCGGCCGGGGAGATGCCCTGGCCGCTGATCCGTGCGGCCTGCCACTCACCGGCACAGCTGGCGATCCTGCCGATGCAGGATGCCCTGCAGCTCGGTTCGGAAGCCCGGATGAATACGCCGGGCACGGTGGCCAATGGCAACTGGAGTTGGCGCTTTGACTGGGGCCAGCTGCCGGAGGGGCAGACCGAGGCGCTGCGTGCGCTGGCGCAGGAGACGGGTCGCCTCGACTGACGGTCCGGCCCGGACATGAAAAAGGCCCGGTCCCTTCGCGGGGGCCGGGCCTTTCCGTTTGCCGGAGGAGGCTGTGCGATCAGCGCATCATGCCGCCCTGGCCACCTTGTTGCTGTTGCTGTTGCTGCTGCATCTGTTGCTGCAGGCTCTGCATGCGCTCGATCACGTCGTCGATGTCGGCGTTTTGCTGGCGCATGGCGGCCATCAGGTCTTCACGCAGGGATTCCTGGGCTTCCAGGACCTCCTCGTCCTGCGCGACGGCCTGCTGGGCCTCCTGCAGGTTCATCTGTGCCTGCTGCACATCCTCGGACTGGATGACTTCCTGGCGCTGCTCCGCGCTCAGATCGGGGTCGCGCAGCTGCTCTTCGGCGGATTCCAGGGTCTCCAGATCGCGGCGCGGCTGGTAGCCGGCGGACTCCATCTTGTCCAGAACCAGGTTTTCGAGTTCTTCGCCTTTTTGTTCCAGCTGCGGGTTGTTCTCGATGGCCTGCTGCTGGGTTTCGGCAAGGGTCTGCTGGAGTTGCTGCATCTCCATCTGCGGGTTGCCGCCCTGGCCACCCTGCATGCCCATGCCGCCCTGGCCCTGCTGGCCCATGCCCTGGGCCATGGCGAGCGGACTGGCCAGTGCGAGCGCGGCCGCGGCGATCAGTCCGGCGAGGGACTGGGAACGAATCTTCATAGAATTTCTCCTCGTGAGTAGATGTATAGAGTAGACAATCGCACTTAACCCCAGCTTAACAAGCGTGGCCCGCTCATGCCGGCGCGCGCGAGTGCCAGGTGACCCGGGCCCCGGCACGCAGCGTCCCGGAGCGCACCACGTCGAGACAAATGCCGCTGTCGAGGCCAAGGGCCCGTGCGAGGTTGTCCCCCGTTAACTGATTGAGATACCCACAGGGCGGACGGGGTCGTCCGATCTTCAGGACGGCGTCGCCGATGCGGAGGAAACCACTCTGGCGCGGCATGCGATACCACCCGGAGACCACAAGATTGCGGCGGTGTTCCCCGGGTGCGATGGGGCCGCCGCGGCGCTGTGACGCCCGTTGCAGTTCGGAGGCAGTAATCAGCGTAACCGGGCAACTCTCCACCGCATGCCAGTGGCCCCGGTTCGTGGCGTAGCGGTCGCCGCGCAGCCCGCTCCCCGCGATGGCTTCGATCGCGTCCACGGATTCCATGGGCTCGCCCGCGGTGGTGCAGACATGGATCGCCTGCAGCCGCGCGGCGGGCGGACCGAACCAGTCCGGGCGCCAGGCGCGCAGGCGGTCGATCATCGCGGCCGACCCTCCGTTCGCGTGAACAGGGCGATGTCGCGCGCGGGCAGCGCGAGGGTGCAGTCCAGCCGTTCGGCGATCCAGTGCAGGCTCGCCGGTCCGTAAAAGGCGACATGGGTGGGGTCGCGGCGGTAATGCCAGCGGCGAAACCGGGACGCTACGGGCGGCCATTCGGTCATCACGGCGAGACGGCCGTGGGGGCGCAGGGCGTCCAGCATGGTCCGCAGCGATTTCATCGGGGCGTGCAGGTGCTCCAGCACCTCGGTACAGGTAACGAAGTCCCAGCCGCCATCGGGTGCGCGGGGCATTTCCGGGGCAAAGGCCGGGTCCCAGGTGTCCATGGTGTAGCCCTGCTGGCGCAGCAGGTTCGCCAGAACGGGCCGCGGCCCGCAACCCCAGTCGAGCCCATGGGCCGGGGGCGGCAACGCCGCGAGCAGTGGCGTGATCAGGCGCTGCAGGTGTTTCCGGTAGCCGGGATCATCGGGCCGGTTTTCGTGCGTGCGATAGTAGGCCCGTTCCACATCGCGCCGGGGCCAGGCGGCACGTTCGAGCGCGATCAGGCGGCACGCCAGGCAACGGCGATAGTCGCCGGGCGAGGCGTCGCCAATCCCGCGGTGGTGAAACGGCCGGCTGGTTGCCGCGCACAACGGACATGTCGTCGGGTCGGGCCCGCTCATCGGCGCAGATACCGGAACCACGTGGCGATGTTCAGAAGGCTCATCAGCGATTGCGACAGGTAGGTGTAGGCGGCGGCCTTCAGGATCCGCTCCGCATGGGAGTAGTCGGGCGGGTGCAGGTACTTTCCCTCGCGCAGTATGGGCATCGCACGGCGGAAGCTGGCGTCGAACTCGGTGGGCAGCGTGATGAAGTGGACCAGCGCGGCGAGCCCCATGGACAGCACCCCGGCCAGCAGGAACAGGATCGCGGGCGCCGGATGCCGGGCGATAAGGGTGACGAAGGGGATGGCGACCAGCAGCCAGGCGCCAATCTGCTGACCATACCCCGCGACGCAAACCAGGTAGCTGCGCATCCGGAGCGGGGCGTAGCCCTCGGCATGCTGCAAGGCGTGACCGACTTCGTGAGCGGCGACGGTGACGGCCGTGAGCGAGTGGCCGTCGTGGTTCTCGGGCGACAGGCGGATGGTGCGGGACTCCGGGTCGTAATGATCCCCGTCCTTGGTGGTCTCGATCCTGACCTTGTGCAGTCCGTGCCGATCCAGGATATCGCGCGCCAGCTCGGCCCCATTACCCTCGTAGCGATCCGGGGGCTGGTGATATTTCCGCATGATATGGCGAACCCAGAGGCCCGGTGCCCAGGCCACGAGCAGCAAGAGGGGAGCGAGCAGGATCAACAGTCGCATGCGGCTATAGTGACCCAAATCCCCTCATGCCGGAAAGGGTCACCCCGCCCGGCGGGCGTCCATGTCGCCGCAGGGTCGTCGGCGAGCCAGTCGGGGCGCCGTACCCATCAGTCGTCGGCCTCGTCGTAATCGCCCTTGTGCTTCGGGTTCGGGCGGGCGCGGCGGTCGTCCGAGTAGTCGTGGTCGTCGCCCGCGTCCTCGGGGCCGGTCTCGAGGACGCGCAGGTTGGCGGCCGGCGCGGAGCCGTCCTTCTCCTGACCGAAGTAGATGGTCTGGTGCGGGAACGGGATCTCGATGCCGGCGGCGTCGAAGTGACGCTTGACCAGGCGGTTGAACGCGCGGCCCAGGCCGAACTGGGTGCCCGGCAGGGTCTTGATCCGGATCCGGACGTTGACCGAGCTGTCCGCCAGGGCGGTGACACCGTGCACCTCCATCTCGTCGAGGATGTTGGGCCCCTGGTCGGGGTCCAGTTTCAGTTCCTCGAAGGCCTCGCGCAGGCGCACGATGACCTCGTCGATGTCCTCGCGATAGGCCACGCCGTATTCGCCCACGTGGTAGGCGAACTCGCGCATGTAGTTGGAGACCGCATCCACCGACGAGAACGGGATCAGGTGATAGGTCCCGGAGAGGTCGCGTACGCCGAGCGAGCGGATGGTCAGGCGTTCCACCACGCCGGTTATGCCGGCGACCGTGACGACGTCACCGACGTTGATGGCGTTCTCCAGCTGGATGAAGACGCCGGTGATCACGTCCTGGACCAGCTTCTGCGCCCCGAAACCGATCGCCAGACCGAGGACACCGGCACCGGCCAGCAGCGGGCCGATGTTCACGCCGACCTCGGCCAGCACGATCATGGTGGTCATCACGATCAGCACGATGGCCATCGCATTGCGGAAGATCGTCAGCAGCGTGGCCTCGCGGGCGGTGGGACCGCCCGCCCCGGTATTGGGATTCATGCGGTGCTCGATCCAGCTGGCGAAGACCAGCCAGATCGCCAGGACGCCCAGCAGGATCAGTGCCACGGAGATCGCGGTGCCCAACACCGCCATGCCAATATCGGAGGCCAGCCAGGTGGTCAGGCTGAAGGCGCCCCAGGCGTCCGCGATCACTGCCAGCACGATCAGCAGGATCACCAGGCGCATCATCCGCAGTGCCTTCGGGATATACGAGTTCAGGCGCAGTTCCAGCGACGGGAATTTCTCCCGCGTCTCTTCGGGGACCCGAATCTGGCGGCCAATCAGCTGGGTCAGGAGATTGGCCACAAAGACGCCGACGAACGCAGCAAGCAGGGTCTGCCCGGTGGCCTTGGCCATGAAGGGCAGGGCGTCTTCCGGGCGGGTGATGCTGACCACGGCCAGGGCGAGGAAATAGACTAGGGCAATCCAGTGCCAGGACTTCGCGAGAAGCGTGGTCACGATGCGGGTGAAGGCGAACTCGGCGCGGATGGCGAGGGCCATCAGGCGGTCATGCACCCGCGTCCGGTTCTGCAGGATGATCACGGCGGCGTAGAGGAACGCCGTCAGCATCACGATCAGGCCCAGGGAGCGCCCGGCCTCGGAGGAGATCTGGTTGTTGGCGACCGGCACCAGCAGCAACAGGCCGTAGCCAATATAGCCCACGATACGGGCCAGCCAGGCATTCCAGTAGGCGGCCTCGTCCCCGGCCATGGGCAGCAGGCGCAGGCCGTGGTAGCGCGTGGCGAAGATCAGACGCAGGGCCGCCTTGGTGACTTCGATCAGGAGGAAGGCGTTGAGGAACAGCGAATGACGCGTGTTCATCTCGCCGGTATCGCCCAGCACGAACAGCGCCAGCGCATAGCCGGCCAGCCAGGCGAGGATGACCACGAGGAAGTCGATGGCGGCCGCCAGGATCACGGCCGGAAGCGCCCGCATCAGGCGCATGTGTTCCGCGGCATTCAGCGCCCAGCGGTCGAGCGCCGTGAACAGCGGCGCGCCCATCCGGCGCAGCACCAGGAACACCGCCACGGTGAACACGATGATGATGGCGAGATCGAGCACGGCCATTCCGAACACGGTCGGTTCGATCGCGCGAACGCGCTCGGCGATGTCCGTGGCGATGTCGTTCAGGGCGCGGACCTCGGCCACGGTCCCTTCGGCCAGCGACTGGGTGAGCTGGGCAATCTGACGCGCGACGGATTCGCTGTCGCCGGTTTCGACCGGCAGGTCATCCGTGGCGGAGTCCTTCGCGCTGGAGCCGTCGCCGGAGCGCAGGGCCTCGAGCAGGTCTTCGCGCGCCTCCTCGTTCTCCAGCGCGTGGATGAGCATCTGGCGCAGATCGCTGCCGGAACCCTGCTGACCGGTGTCCTGTGCGGAAACGGCCCCGAGGGGCAGGATCAGTAGAAGGGCGAAAAGTACCAGCAGGCGGGAGAAGTCGATACGCGGCGCGCGCAGATGGGTCACGGCAAACCTCCATGTCTGGGCGGGACATCCATGCGAGCCCCCGGTACGGTCAGTCAGTCCGAGGCAGTCTAATGGCTGGAAGTTCCGTGCCACAATTTCGGTGGCCTGCGCACAGGCTTTATTCCAGCAGCATCGGATCCAGCCAGGCGATGCCGAGCTGGGCCATCTGGCGCTCGACCCAGGCGATCCGGCGATCCAGCTGTGGTCCGGGTTGCACGGGGTTCATGCGGCCAGGGCTGGGCAGGATGGCGGCCAGGCGCGCGGACTGGTGGCGATCCAGCTCGGTGGCGGAGATCCCGAAGTAGTGTTGGGCGGCGTTCTCGATGCCGTAAATGCCGGGGCCCCATTCCGCCAGGTTCAGATAGATCTCGAGGATGCGCCGCTTCGGCCAGAGGGTTTCCATGCCGAAGGTGAATCCGGCCTCCAGCGTCTTGCGCACCCAGGAGCGGCCGTGCCACAGAAACAGGTTCTTGGCGGTTTGCTGGCTGATGGTGCTGGCGCCGCGCAGGCGTCCGCCGCGAACGTGATCGCCCAGCGCCTGGCGTACCGAGCCCCAGTCGAAGCCGCGGTGGTTGGGGAAGTGCTGGTCCTCGGCCGCGATGACGGCCAGCATCAGGTGGCGCGGCAGGTCGTCCAGGCGTTGCCAGTCCGGGCGCCGGTTGGAGGCGGTCTGCCAGTCGGTGGCCACCACCATGGCCATGCCGTAGGGCGGGTCGACCCGGGCAAAAAGCACCACCAGAGCGAACATCGCCCCGATTCCCAGTGCCAGGACGAATGCGGCCAGTCCGCCCGTCCAGTAGAGCAACCGGCGCAGCGGGCGGCGCTTGCGGCGAGGGGCCATTAGCGCGCCCCCGCCGCGCGCGGCGGGCTGAAAGAGTCGGGTTTCTGGTTGTGGCGCTTCATGAGTCGCAAGGATAACGCCTGCGCGTGCCGGCCGGGATGGGTTTCGCGACGCGATTGGGTCCTGCGGTACCGTCCCGGTCGAACTGTTTGCCGGTTTCGTGGCCCAATGGCGGAGGGGTTGGGCGACCGACCCCGGAATCCGCCCCGCCAAGCCGACCATTCGCGAAGGAGAGAGCCATGGACGTATTGCCCTATCGCTATGTCACACCGAGCGGCGAGGCCGTGTCCTTCGAATTTCGCCTGCACCCCGAGACCGGCTCCGCGGTGCGGGTACAGCAGTTGCTCGACCGCCTGACCGACACCCTGGACAACGAGATCGGTGTGCTTGGGGACACCTGCAACGGCGACGTACTCCAGGCCCTGGCGATGGCGCTCGCCGTGCGCACGGAGATGATCCCGGCCAACCCCGATATGACCCAGGGCCTCGCGCGGGATGTGGTGGAGCGTGCGCTCAAGTCGCTGAACGAGGCGCAGCACCAGCAGACCGGACCGGTGGGTCATGCCTGAGCGCGACCCGGAACCGCAACCGCGGGACCCGGGACGGCCGATCGTGTTCTTCGACGGTGGGTGCCCCCTGTGCCGGCGGGAGATCGGGCATTACCAGCGCCTGGATACGGCCGATGCGATCGACTGGCGCGACATCCACGCCGATGCGGCGCCGCTCGCGCATTGGGGGATCACCTGGGATCAGGCCATGCAGCGCATGCACGCCATCAGCCCCGGGGGTCGCATGCGCAGTGGTGCGTTTGCCTTCGTCCTGGTATGGCGGCATCTGCCGTACTACCGCTGGCTGGGCGGCGTGCTGCACCGCCTGCCGCCGATCGTCTGGCTGATGGATCGCGTCTACAACGTGATTGCGCGTTATCGCTGGCGCTCGCGCTGCGACGACGGGGTCTGTCACCCGGATCGCTGACCGCATTCCCGGATATGGCGCAGGCCAAGCCGCATCTGCCGGAAAAGATCTGCGCGGTCTGCGGCCGGCCGTTTTCCTGGCGGAAGAAATGGGCGCGCTGCTGGCGAGAGGTGCGCTACTGTTCCGACGCCTGCGGGCGTCGCCGTACGAGGAAATTGGCGTCATGAAACGCTCTGTATTCCCGGGGTTCTGGGTCGTGCTGGTGCTGGCGCTTGCGGCGCCGGTGGTGGCGGGTGATCGCGCGACGGAACGCGCGATTGCGGAGCAGTTGCAGGAGCCGTACCGCATCCTGCTGATGCGCCACGCCATCGCACCGGGGATTGGCGACCCCGCGGGTTTCGACGTCACGGACTGCGCCACCCAGCGCAATCTCTCCGACGAAGGCCGCGCGCAGGCCCGCGAGGCTGGCGAGCGCCTGCGGGCCGCCGGGCTGGATTCGATACGCGTGTTCGCGGGCCCCTGGTGCCGGAACCGGGATACCGCGAAGCTGCTGGGCTATGGAGAACCGGAGGTCCTGGAGGCGCTGGGCTCGGTTTTTCGCACCAATGCCCCGCATCGGGAGCGGCGTATGCGGGCGTGGCGGGAACACCTGGCGGAGGAATACCGGCAGGCGGCGGGGCCTGCGGTCTACGTGACCCACCGGGCGAACATCATGGAGCTGAGTGGCCGCAGCATTGGCGCGGGGGCGATGCTCGTCGTCGAGATCGACCCGCAGGGCAACGCCCGGCCTGTGACTCAATAGCCGCGCGGCCTGACCGGGGTCTCGTTGGCCCTTGGGCTCCTCGCGCTACAGGCGAATCTCCACGCGCTCGGCGCCCGGGGCGTCGATGCCGCGGTGCAGCAGCAGGGTGCCGCTGGCATTGAGCAGTTCGGTGCTCAACTGGCGGAAACGCACCACCGTCTCGGTCAGGTTCAGGCGGCTCTCCAGCAGGTCGCGCTGGGCCTGGGAGACGGCCAGCGCGGTCCCGGCGCCGACGCGGAAGCGCGTCTGTTCCACCCGCAGCAGCTCTTCCTGCAACTCGACGGTTTCCTTCTGTGCCTGAATTTGTTCGCGGATGCGGGCCGCGTCGAACCAGCGCGCACGGACGTCCTCGATTGCCAGCTGTTCAATATTGGCGAGGGTCTCCTGGATCTGCAGGCGCGTCAGACGGGCGCGGGTGTGTTGCGCCTCGGCCGCGCGGTTGCCGATCGGCATGTCGAAGCGCAGGCCGGCCGCCAGGTCATAGCCGTCGCCCTGGCTGGCGCGGAAGGTCTGGCCGAAGGTTTCGGCATAGCCGGACTGACCAACGGTCACAAAGAAGTCCAGGCGTGGCAGTAGTCCGTTACGGGTGCGGATGACCTCCAGCTCGTCGCGTTGCACGCGCAGCCGGGTCTCGTTGAGGTCGGCGCGGTGATCGCGGGCGAGAGCGACATAGGTATCCAGCGGCTCGAGGTGGTAGCGCTGCAGATCCGGCTCCGAACGGGCCTCCAGGCGGGTATCCCACAGATCGCCGTCCCCCTGCAACAGGCGAGCCAGCGCATCCTGTGCGAGGGCTCGTTCGCTGCGGGCATCGATCAGGCCCTGGCGGCGCAGTGCCATCTCGGCGCGGGCCGAGACGGCCTCGGTCTCCGGGCGGTCTCCGGCACGGATACGGCGTTCTGTCTCGTCAAGCTGCTGGCTTGCGACGGCCAGGGCCTCCTCGAAGATCGCTATCTGTTCGTCGGCCAGTACGAGGTCCCAGTAGCGGCTTTCCACATCGGTGATCAGTTGTTCGACGAACCCGCGCACCTCGTATTCCGAGGCCTCCACGTCCAGGCTGGCCTGCCGCAGGCGCACCAGGTTGGACTCGATCCGCCCTCCGCGCAGTAATGCCTGAGTCAGGCTCAGGCCGGCGCGGGTGGTGTATTCGCTCTGGTCTTGAAAAGAGCTGTTGGCACGAGAGCTGCGAACGGACAAGGTTAGGTCAGTGCCAGTCGGCAGGGACTGTTGCAATCCGACTTGGCCCCGTCTTTCGCTAAAGAAGGAATCCCGTGTAAAGCCCTCGGATTCATCAGTCTCGCGGTCGCGATAGATATCGATGTCGGCAAATAGCGCAGGGTCGAAAACCGCACGTTCCTGAACCTCAAAGGTACCGGCGATTGCAGTTTGCAGTCGCTCGGCCCGCAGGCCTCGGTTGCCTTCCAGGGCGCGCGCTACCGCTTCTTCAAGAGATAGGCTCTCTTCTGCCACTTCGTTGCGGGCGAACGGGCGTTGTTCCAGCAATTCTTCGGCGGACAGCGTCAGACGCAGGCCGTCATCGGTCGAGTCCTCTCCGTTGGCCGTTGCGGTCAGTGCCAGGATGAAGAGCGGAAGGGCAGGGGTAAGGCTACGCATGGTCGAGGGGCATCCGGTAGACGGGTTCATGGCCGTGCTGTTGGCTTCGACGATGAAACAGCAGGTACAGCGTCGGGATCAGCACCAGGGTGATCAGGGTAGACGAGAGCAGCCCGCCGATCACGACCCGGGCCATCGGGGCCTGGGCCTCGCCGCCGTCGCCCATGCCGATGGCCAGCGGCGACAGCGCCAGGATAGTGGTCAGCGTGGTCATCAGGATCGGGCGCAGGCGCTCGCCGGCAGCGGCGACGATGGCCGCTTGCAGTTCCATGCCGTCTTCGCGGTGGCGCCGCGCCATGCGGTCCACCAGCAGGATCGCGTTGTTCACCACGATCCCGACCAGCAGCAGGATGCCGATCAGCGACTGCACGTTGAGCGTGGTGTCGGTGATCAGGAGTGCGCCGGTTACACCAATGATCGCCAGTGGGATGGAGAACATCACGATCAGCGGGTCGCGCAGGGACTCGTACAGGCTGGCCATCACCATGTAGACCAGTAACGTCGCGAGCAGGGTGCCCAGCAGCAGTTCGGAGAACGCGGCTTCCTGCTCCTCGATGTCGCCGGTGACCGAGAAGTCGATCTCCTCCGGCAGCGGGATATCGGCCAGCGCCGCACGCACGTCGGCGGCGACCTCGCCCAGCGAGCGGTCGCCGATGTTCACGAACAAGGTGCTGATGCGCGCCTGTTCGCGGCGCTGGATGCTGTCCGGGCCGATCGCCGTATCGAACGTGACCAGGCTGCGCAATGCCACGCGTTCGCCGTCCTCGCTGCGCACGGTCAGGTTGAGGAGGTCGTCCAGCGAGCTCCGGTCGGCGTCGCGTAGTTGGACCCAGATGCGCGTCTCGTCGCCGCCCGCGCGCAGCTGGCCGGCGCCGGAGCCGCCCAGGGCGGTTTCCAGGGTCTGGGCGATGGTGCGCACGTCCACGCCCAGGTCGGCGGCGCGGTCGCGGTGGATGCGGGTGGCGAATTCCGGCTGCCCGCCGTCGGAACCGACACGGGTGTCGGTGACGCCGGGGACGTCCGCCAGCGCGCTCTCGAAGCGCTCGATGACGGCGTTCATCGTCGGCAGCTCGAAGCCGCGGACCTCGATGGACAGGCTTTCCTCGTCGGCGCCGCGCCCGAAGCCGCGGAAGAAGATCCCGCTGGAGGCGCGCACGCGGATCTCGACCCCCGGCGGGCTGCCCAGCGCGTCGCGCAGGGCCGCGGCGATGTCGTCGGAGGAGCGGCTGCGACTGTCGCGCGAGCCGACCATCACGCGCATGTTGCCGGAGGCGGGCGAGGAGGCCCGGAACGCCGAGGCGCCGGAGCTGGAGACCAGGTTTTCCAGTTCCGGGACCTCGTCGTGGATGATCGCCTCGAGGCCGGACATGGTGGCGTAGAGCTCTTCCAGGGGGGTGCCGGGCTCCATGGCGACATGCACGCGCAATTCGCCTTCGTCGGTGGCGGGCAGGAATTCCGTGCCCACGCCGCGCAGCCCCGCCAGGGCGATCATCAGCAGCAGGAGGCTGATGCCGATGACCATCCACGGCTGGGCCAGGGTGCGCCGCAGCAGCCCCTGGTAGCGTTGCTCCATGCGCGCGAGGGCACTGGTGTCGCGCTTGGGCATCGGGGCGCGGGCCATCAGCATCGGGACCAGGGTCAGCGCGACAATCAGTGAGCCCGCCAGGGCAAAGGCGACCACCGCCGCCAGCGGCTTGAACAGCTGGCCGGCCAGTTCCTCGGCGAAGAACAGCGGCAGGAAGATCGCCACGGTGGTCAGGGTGCTGGCGACGATGGCGGGTGCGACGCGCCCGGTGCCGCTGATGGCGGCCTCGGCGGCGGTCTGCTCGGCATGTTCCTCGCGCCGTCGGGCAATGCTCTCGATCACCACGATGGCGTTGTCCACCATCAGGCCCACGCCCAGCGCGATCCCGCCGAGGGTCATCAGGTTGAGCGAGTAGCCGCCGAAGTAGACCAGGCCGAAGGTGGCGATCACCGCCAGCGGGATTGCGGTGGCCGCGACCAGCGTGTAGCGGATGTTGCGCAGGAACACGAGCAGCACCAGCACGGCCAGGGCACTGCCGTAGAGGATCGAACGACCGACATTGGTGATGGAGTTGCGGATAAAACCGGCCTCGTCGGTGACGGCGCGGATGTCGATCTGGGGGAAGTCGCGGTTCAGGCGCACCAGTTCGGCGTGGACCGCCTCGGAGACCTCTACGGTGTTGGCGTCGGCCAGCTTGCGCACGGCGAGCTGCACGCCTTCCTCCTGGTTGACCCGGAACCGGCGGGTAACGCGCTGGTGGGTGTCGCGCACGTCGGCCACCTGGTGCAGGTAGGTCACACCGTCCTCGCTGCGCTGCACGATGGTGTCGCGGACCTCGTCCACCGAGCGGAACTCGGCCGGGGTGCGCAGGCGGTATTCGCGGCGCCCATCCATGATCGGGCCGCCGGGGGTGATCACGTTGGCGTTTCGGATGCGATCACGCAGGTCGTCCAGGCCGAGGTCGATGGCCTCGATGCGTTCCGGGTCCACCTCGACGCGGACCTCGCGCTCCAGGCCGCCAAAGGTATCCACAGCTGCCACGCCGGGGATGCGTTCCAGACGCGGGGCGATACGGTTGTCGATCAGGGTGCGCAGGTGGATGGCGTCCAGTTGCGAGCCGATGCCCAGACGCATGATGGGCGAGTCCTGGGTGTCGAACTGGCGTACCAGCGGGCGATCGGCGTCATCGGGCAGGCGGTCCTCGATGCGCGCCAGGCGATCGCGCAGGTCGTCCACCGCCTGGCGGATGTCCGTGCCCCAGGCAAAGTTGATGCGGACGTTGCTGTTGCCCTCGGCGGAGGTCGAGCGGATCTCCTGGGCACCGGTAATGGCGGCCGCGGCCTGCTCCACCTGGCGCGTGACGAGTTGTTCGACTTCCTCGGCCCCGGCATTGGGGTAGGACGTCATCACCGTGACCACCGGGTAGGTGATATTCGGCAGCAGATCCACCGGCAGGCGGGTCAGCGCGGTCAGGCCGAGGATCACCACGATCAGGGCCACCATGCTGGTCAGCACGGGGCGGTGGACCGTTACGCGGGCCGGATTCACGGGGTGTCCGACTCGGGTGTGTCGTCTCCACCCGGCACGTTGCGCGGGTCGGTCACGCGCAGCGGGGTGCCGTCCGCGAGCAGGTGCTGGCCGAGCACCACGACCTCGGTGCCTTCCGGTAGCTCGGGTTCCAGCAGTTCGACCCAGTCGCCGTCACGCACGCCGGTAACCGCCTGATGGCGGCGGGCCTGCGGGCGCTCGCCGCTGCGATCCACGCTGAACAGGGTCGGGCCGGCCTCGCGCTGGATGATCGCGTCGCGCGGTATGGCCCGGACGGCGTCGCGTTCCCCCAGGGTAATGGCGGCCTCCACGAACATGCCCGGGCGCAGCTGGTCGCGTTCGTTGGGGATCTCCACCTCGACCCGCGCCTGACGTGAACCGGGCCGGAATTCCGGGGCGATGCGGGCGATGGTGCCGGCAAATCCGGCGTCCGGATAGGCGGCGGTGTAGACCTGTGCCCCCTGGCTCGGCGACAGCCGGCCGTAGTCGGCCTCGGTCACGGCCAGGATGGCGCGCACCGGCTGCAGCCGGACCAGCGCCAGTGCGGTGTCGTTGGCGCTGATGACCGTGCCGGGATCCACGTGGCGTTCGGCGACCCAGCGGGTGCTGTCGGCCGTACCCGCCTCGATGCGGGTGTAGCTCAACTGGATCTCGCGGGTGCGCAGCGCGGAGCGCCGCTGGCGGATCTGCGACTCGGCCAGGGCGACGCGCGTCTGTGCCAGGGCGAGTTCGGTTTCCGCGGCCTCCAGCTCCGAGCGCGAGGCGATCCCCTGGTCGCGCAGCTCGCGGGTGCGCTGCAGTTCGCGCCGGGTCGCATCGCGGCTGGCCAGGGCCTCGGCCAGGCTGGCCTCGGCGACTTCCAGCTCCGCCGCGGCCTGGGCCACGTCCTGCTCGAATTCCTCGGTATCCAGCTGCAGCAGCGGATCACCGGGCTCCACCCGGTCGCCCAGATTGACGAATACCTCGGCAACCCGCCCGCCCACGCGGGGGGTGATCTCGATCCGGTCGGCGCCCTCGATGCTGCCGGTGAAGCGCCGCCGTTCGACCAGGTCGCGGGTCTCGATGCCGGCGATGGCGACCGCGACCGGGCGGGTCTCGCCACCGCCCGGACGACTGGAAGGGGCCGCGTCGTCTTCCGGGCCCAGCAGCATCCAGGCGAGGATGCCAGCGGCCAGGAGAAACAGGAGCGCGGTGATCAGTGTGGCGGGGCGGGGCATTGCTACTCGCTTGTGTGCGGGGTGGTCAGGTTAGAGTGTCGCGTGGTTGACTGAATCGTGCATGAATTCCGTTCGGAATCCGGCGCCGATTCGATGAAGCCCGGACTAGGACCCCCGAGTACAAGGAGAATTCCGTGACGACATCCGATTCGGCCCGTCCCCCGCGCCCGCGGCGGCGCTCCTTTGCCACGGACATGCTCGGGCTCCTGGGCTGGATGGTGCTGGTGTTTGCCGTGGCCGGGCTGGGTGGCTGGGCAACCAGTCTCTCGGTGGGCGACTGGTATCCGACACTGGCGCGTCCACCACTGAATCCGCCGGATGCGGTATTCGGCCCGGTCTGGAGTGTGCTGTTCGGCCTGATGGGTCTCGCCGCCTGGCATGTCTGGCGGCGCGTCGGCCTGACCGGCGCCCCGATTGCGTTGGGGTTGTTCCTGGCCCAGCTCGCGCTAAATCTCGGCTGGTCGGTGCTGTTCTTCGGCATGCAACGCCCGGATCTGGCGCTCGTCGAGATCCTGATCCTGTGGCCGCTGATCCTGGCCACACTGATCGCTTTCTGGCGCATTGACCGTATCGCCGGCGCGCTGCTGGTGCCGTACCTGTTGTGGGTCGCCTTCGCCATCTACCTCAACGCGGGGATCGTCTGGCTCAACTGACGAGCCGGGTCTTCAGCGGTTGGGCGTCATGCGGTTGTCATTTGGGCGGGGTATGCTGACGCGATTTTTCCTGGGAGGGGCTCCATGGCGGTGCGCGTAGGGATCAACGGGATGGGGCGGATTGGTCGCTTGGCGTTGCGCGCGGCATGGGACCGGGACGACATCGAGATCGTGCATCTGAACGAGGTCGCGGCCGACGGGACCGTCACCGGACACCTGCTGGAGTTTGATTCCGTTCACGGGCGTTGGGGTCGCGAGCCCGAGGCCCAAGCGGACCGGATCCGGGTCGACGGGCGCGAGCTGCGCCACACGAGCCTGGCCGAGCCGGCGCAGGTGCCGTGGGGCGAGTCGGACGTGGACATCGTGATCGACGCCACTGGCGCCTTCCGCACCATGGACACGCTGGAGCCGCATTTCACCCGGGGCGCGAAGCGCGTGGTGGTCGCGGCGCCGGTGAAGGATGAGCGCGCGCTGAACGTGGTGATGGGCGTGAACGACGCCGCTTACGATCCCGCGAAGCACCACGTCGTGACGGCTGCCTCCTGCACCACCAATTGCCTGGCGCCGCTGGTGAAGGTGCTGCACCCGGCGCTGTCGATCCGCCACGGGACCATCCTGACCGTCCACGACATGACCGCCACACAGTCGCCGGTGGACCTGCCGCGCGACAACCTGCGCCGGGCTCGTGCGGCCGGGTTGAACTTGATCCCGACCACCACCGGCTCGGCGAAGGCGATCGGCGACATCTTCCCCGAGTTGAACGGCCGCCTGAACGGCCATGCGGTGCGCGTGCCGTTGATGAACGCGTCGCTGACCGATTTCACCTTCGAGGCCGCGCGCGAGACGACGGCGGAGGAGGTCAACGGCCTGCTGCGCGAGGCCGCGAACGGCGATCTGAACGGCATCCTCGGCTACGAGGAGCGCCCGCTGGTCTCCAGCGATTTCCGCACCGACCCGCGCTCGTCCATCGTGGATGCCCAGTCGACCATGGTGGTCGATGGCACGCAGGTGAAGGTGCTGGCCTGGTACGACAACGAATGGGGCTACGCGAACCGGCTGGTCGAGCTGGTCGCCCGCGTCGCCAAGCTGGGGGTTTGAGGCCGTCGTGAGCGGAGCGGCCGACGAGCCAAACCCGGGCGGGCCGCCCGCCCTGGGGCTGGGTGCCTACGCGCGGATCACCGCGAACTACTGGGCGTTCACCGTCACCGACGGCGCGATCCGCATGCTGGTCGTGCTGTTCTTCCACCAGCTTGGCTACAGCCCGCTGGAGATCGCCTTTCTGTTCCTGTTCTACGAGCTGTTCGGGGTCATCACCAACCTGACTGGCGGCTGGCTGGCCGCGCGGCTGGGGGTGAACACCACCATGATTGGCGGGACGCTGCTGCAGGTGGCGGCCCTGCTGATGCTCACGGTGCCCGAGGCCTGGCTGGGCGTGGCCTACGTGATGTTCGCCCAGGCGCTGTCCGGGATCGCCAAGGATCTGAACAAGATGAGCGCGAAGTCCGGCGTGAAGCTGATCGCCGGCGACGGAGAGGGGCGGCTGTTTCGCTGGGTGGCGGTGCTCACCGGCTCCAAGAATGCGCTGAAGGGGGTCGGCTTCTTTGTCGGCGGGGCGTTGCTCTACAGCGTGGGCTTCCAGATGGCGCTGGTCATCCTGGCCGGGATGCTGGCGCTGGTCATGCTGTTCTCGGTGGTCGGGTTGCCGCGCGGGCTGGGGCGTGTCGGCGGCAAGCCGAAGTTCACCCAGATGTTCTCCAACTCCGCCGCGATCAACGTGCTCTCGGCCGCACGCTTCTTCCTGTTCGGCGCGCGCGATGTGTGGTTCGTGGTCGCGCTGCCGGTGTTCCTCAGCGCCACGCTCGACTGGAACCACATGCAGGTGGGCGCGTTCCTCGCGCTGTGGGTGATCGGCTACGGCGTCGTGCAGGCGTCCGTGCCGCGCCTGCTGGGCAAGGGCGGGGTGCATCCGACCGGGCTCACCGCGCGCCTGTGGGCCTTCATCCTGATGCTGCTGCCAATTGCCATCGTGATCGGGCTGGAGGTGGGCCTGGACCCGGCCTGGGTATTGATGGTCGGGCTGGGCGTGTTCGGCGTGGTGTTCGCAATCAACTCGGCCGTCCACTCCTTCCTGATCCTCGACTACGCCGAGGCGGACCGCGTCGCGATGAAGGTCGGCTTCTACTACATGGCCAACGCCGGCGGCCGCCTGGTCGGCACCGTCGCCTCCGGCGCCATCTTCATGGTCTGGGGCCTGGAAGGTGCCCTGATCGCTTCCACCTTCTTCATCTTCGCCACCTGGATGATCTCGTCCCTCCTTCCGCGCGAGGCCGCCCGCGCCTGACCGCGCGGCTGCCGGCCTGGAAGGAGGCGGCCATCCGGTTACTGCGGCCGCAGTAACGCCTCGATGACAGCCTCCAGGGTGCGGGAGCGGTAGCGCTCGGCATGGCGGACCCAGCCGAGCTGGCGGGCGACGGGCGCGCCGGGCCAGTCGAGTACGGCGAGGTCGTCGGTGGCCATGGTGCGGGGGAGGAAGCCGATGCCGAGGCCGGCCGCGATCATCATGCGGATGACTTCCAGGTAGGGACTTTCCTGGGCGGCCGTGGGGTGCAGGCCCTGTGCGGCCAGGGCCTGGTCGATCTGGCGCCGGGTGGTGGAATCCGCGGGCGGCAGGATGGCCGGCCAGTCGTGCAGGCGCCGCAGGGTATCCAGCGGGGTATCAGCAGCACGGTTGCGGGCGACCATGGGGACGAGGTCGTCGGTCCAGACAGTGTGCGCCTCGGCGCCCTTCGGCAGATCCTCGGGCAGGGTCGCCAGGGCCAGATCGGCATCGCCGTGCATGACGGCCTCGATGCCGGCCTCGGAATCCATGAATGCCAGTTCCAGCTCCAGCTCCGGGTAGCGCTCGCGCAGGGCGGACAGAGGCGTGGGCAGGCGGTGCAGGGCGATGTGGTGCGAGGTGGCCAGGCGGATGCGGCCGCGCACCACCTGGTCGAGGTCGGCGACCTGCTGCTCGATGGCACGCAGGCGGGCGAGGATTTCGCGGGCCTCGGGCAGCAGGCGCTCCGCGACCTCGGTGGGGCGTACGCGGCGGCCCTGGCGCTCGAACAGCGGGCGCTCCAGCGTGGCCTCCAGGGACTGGATGCGCTTGCTGATCGCGGGTTGGGTCAGGTGCAGCCGTTCGGCCGCGGCGGAGAAGGCGCCGGTGTCGACGACCGCGACGAAGGCTTGCAGGGATTCGACACTCAGTTGTTCTGGGCGCATCCGTGTCTCTCCAGTCCCTGCGTGAGATAATGGTCCGTTCGATGGTCGGGCTCGGCATGACCCGGCACCTATATAACCGTCTGGAATGATACGGATAAGAAATCGGATTTGAAAGAATACCGGGGTGACCGCAGACTCCGTTAAACGGTCGTCCTGAAATGACGTCATTGCGAGGCGCTGGAGAAGTCACCGTCATGGCACGGCGTCGCCACTGGCACCGTCATTGCGAGGAGCCGAAGGCGACGCGGCACAAAAGCGCGAAGCGCGTTGAACGGCCGCAGGCCGGCCCGAAGGGCGAGCGCAGCGAGTAACCTCCTGAAGCTAGCAGAGCGCCAGTACCGGGATCCGGTGGTTCCGGACGGAGGTTGCCACGGCCCCTGCGGGGCCTCGCAATGACGGTGCCAGTGGCGACGCCGTGCAAGGGCGAGCCTGTATCGCGCCGGTAGATCGCCGGCGGTGGGACGCAAGAACGACAGAACGCGGCATGGCCGCGGGAGTAGGTAATGGCTGGCAAGACCCTGTATGACAAGTTGTGGGAGGCGCATGGGGTGCGCGAGGAGCCGGATGGCTCGACGCTGCTCTACATCGACCGCCACCTGGTGCACGAGGTGACCAGCCCGCAGGCCTTCGAGGGGCTGCGGCTGGCCGGGCGCAAGCCGTGGCGCGGGGATTCCGTGCTGGCGGTGCCGGACCACAATGTGCCCACTGCCGACCGCGACAAGGGGATTGCCGACCCGGTCTCGCGCATCCAGGTGGAGACGCTGGAGAGCAACGTCACGAGCCTCGGGCTGAAGTTCTTCCCGATGGCGGATGTGCGCCAGGGCATCGTGCACGTGATCGGCCCGGAGCAGGGCGCGACCCTGCCGGGGATGACCGTGGTCTGCGGCGACTCGCATACCTCCACGCATGGCGCGCTGGGCGCGCTGGCCTTCGGCATCGGCACCTCAGAGGTGGAGCATGTCCTGGCCACCCAGTGCCTGTGGCAAAAGAAGACCAAGGCCATGCAGATCCGTGTGGAAGGCGAGCTGCGCCCGGGCGTCACCGCCAAGGACGTGGTGCTGGCCATCATCGGCCGCATCGGCACCGCCGGGGGTACCGGCTACGCGATCGAGTTTGCCGGCTCCGCGATCCGCAGCCTGTCGATCGAGGGCCGCATGAGTATCTGCAACATGTCGATCGAGGCCGGGGCCCGTGCGGGCATGGTCGCGGTGGACGAGAAGACCATCGAATACGTGCGCGGCAAGCCGCAGGCGCCGACCGGCGAGATGTTCGAGCGCGCGGCCGAGTACTGGCGCACGCTGGTCTCCGACCCGGATGCCGAGTTCGACGCGGTGGTGGAGATGGACGCCGCCGAGATCGCCCCGCAGGTTAGCTGGGGCACCTCGCCGGAGATGGTCGCGCCGATCGACGGGCGGGTGCCGGACCCGGCGGCCGAGTCCGATCCGGTGCGCGCCGAGGGCATGCAGCGGGCCCTGGAGTACATGGACCTGAAGGCGAATACCCCGATGACGGAGATCCGTCCGGACAAGGTGTTCATCGGTTCCTGCACCAATTCGCGGATCGAGGACCTGCGTGCCGCTGCCGAGGTGGTGAAGGGCCGCAAGAAGGCCGACAACATCAAGCTGGCGATGGTGGTGCCGGGCTCCGGGCTGGTGAAGCAGCAGGCGGAGCAGGAGGGGCTGGACCGCATCTTCCTGGATGCCGGCTTCGAGTGGCGCGAGCCGGGCTGTTCGATGTGCCTGGCGATGAACGCCGACCGCCTGGAGCCGGGCGAGCGCTGCGCCTCGACCTCGAACCGCAACTTCGAGGGGCGTCAGGGGCAGGGTGGGCGCACGCATCTGGTCAGCCCGTCGCTGGCCGCCGCGGCCGCGGTGGCCGGGCACTTCATTGAACCGTCCGCGTTGAAGGAGGCGTAAGCGATGCAGGCCTTTACCGTACACAAGGGGATCGTCGCGCCGCTGGACCGCTCCAACGTGGATACCGACGCGATCATCCCCAAGCAGTACCTGAAGTCGGTCAAGCGCACGGGCTTCGGCCCCAATGCCTTCGACGACTGGCGCTACCTGGACCCGGGCGAGCCGGGCATGGACGGCTCGAAGCGCCGGCCGAATCCGGACTTTGTGCTGAATCAGGCGCCGTTTGACCAGGCGACCATCCTGCTGGCGCGCAAGAATTTCGGCTGCGGCTCCTCGCGGGAGCACGCGGTGTGGGCACTGACGGACTTCGGCTTTCGTGCGGTGATTGCGCCGTCGTTCGCGGACATCTTCTTCTCCAACAGCTGCAAGAATGGTCTGCTGCCGGTCGTGCTGGCCGAGGACGAGGTGCAGAACCTGTTCGAACAGGTGGAGGCGAATCCGGGTGCACAGGTCGAGGTGAATCTGGAAGAGATGACCGTGACCGCGCCGGACGGTACGGTATTCGACTTTACGCTGGACGAGGACCGCCGCCATCGGCTGCTGAACGGGCTGGACGATATCGCCCTGACGCTGCAGTTCGCGGACGATATCCGCGCCTTCGAGGAGCGCCAGCGCCGCGAATGGCCGTGGATGGCGGAGCGCGCGCAGGGCTGAATCGTACCCCCTGTGTAGGAGGCCAGCTCTCTGGCCGATGGGGCGCTGGTCAGGCCCGATCGCCGAGAGGGCTCGGCTCCTACAGGGGCGGCGGATAAATTACAGAGTAATCATGTAGTCAGGAGAGGTTTGTGAGCCGAATTCTGGTGTTGCCCGGGGACGGGATTGGGCCCGAGATCGTGGCCGAGGCGCTGAAGGTGCTGGAGCGCGTGGGCGAGATCGGCGGTCTGGATCTGGAGGTCGAGCAGGGCCTGATCGGGGGCGCGGCGCATGACGCGGCCGGGCACCCCTATCCGGAGGCCACCCGCGAGGCGGCGCGTCGTGCAGACGCGATCCTGCTGGGCGCGGTGGGCGGCCCGCAATACGAGTCGCTGGAGCGCGACCTGCGCCCCGAGCGTGGGCTGCTGGGCATCCGCTCGGATCTCGGCCTGTTCGCGAACCTGCGCCCGGCGATCCTGTATCCGCAGCTGGCCTCGGCCTCCACGCTCAAGCCCGAGGTGGTCAGCGGGCTCGACATCCTGATCGTGCGCGAGCTGACCGGGGGGATCTACTTTGGCCAGCCACGCGGCATCGAGGAGCGCCATGGCGAGCGGGTCGGGTTCAATACGCTGGTTTACAGCGAATCCGAGATCGAACGCATCGCCCGCGCGGGTTTCGAGGCTGCAATGCGCCGGAACAAGCGCGTGTGTTCCGTGGACAAGGCGAATGTGCTGGAGGTCTCCGAGCTGTGGCGCGAGGTGGTCGAGCGCGTCGGAAAGGAATTCCCCGAGGTCGAGCTTTCGCACATGTATGTGGACAACGCCGCGATGCAGCTGGTGCGTGATCCCAAGCAGTTCGACGTGATGGTGACCGGCAACATGTTCGGCGACATCCTGTCGGATGCCGCCGCGATGCTGACCGGCTCCATCGGCATGCTACCGTCCGCGTCGCTGAACAGCGAGGGCGTGGGCCTGTACGAGCCGATCCACGGCTCGGCGCCCGACATTGCCGGACAGGGCAAGGCCAACCCGATGGCGACGGTGCTGTCGGTCGCGATGCTGTTGCGGCACAGCCTGAACCGCAACGACCTGGCCGAACGCGTCGAGGCCGCCGTGGGCCGGGTGCTGGATCAGGGCCTGCGCACGCCGGATATCTTCGGTGACGGCATGACGCTGGTGGGCACGCAGGGCATGGGTGATGCCCTGGTCGCTGCGCTGGAAAGCTAGGTCTTGTAGCAGATGATGCGTCTCGCTGTGCTCAGCGCATCCTACGGGTGGAACGACAAATCAACAGGACCGTAGGATGTGTTGAACGCAGTGAAACGCATCATTGCGTCCGCCGGGGAAGAGATTGATGCGATTCGCTGCGCTCGTCGCATCCTACGGTCTGGAACTAATATCAATAGCTTGAAGATTAAAATTAAACCGGGAATTAACGATGAGTGACCGCAAGTTTGACGTGGCCGTGGTCGGTGCAACGGGCGCCGTCGGCGAGACCCTGCTGGCCATCCTGGCCGAGCGTGATCTGCCGCTGGGGCGAGTGCATGCGCTGGCCAGCGCCCGCTCGGTGGGCAAGACGGTCGCCTTCGGGAATCGCGAACTGGAGGTCGAGGACCTGGCGACCTTCGACTTCTCCACGGTGCAGATCGGGCTGTTCTCGCCGGGCGCCTCGGTTTCGGCGGAGTACGCACCGAAGGCCGCGGCCGCGGGCTGCGTGGTGATCGATAACACCTCGCAGTTCCGCTACGACCCGGAGATCCCGCTGGTGATACCGGAGGTGAACCCGGACGCGGTCGGCGATTACACGAAACACGGGATCATCGCGAACCCGAACTGCTCGACCATCCAGATGCTGGTGGCGCTGAAGCCGCTGCACGACGCGGTGGGTATCGAACGTATCAACGTGGCGACCTATCAGGCCGTGTCCGGTACCGGCAAGGAGGCGATCGAGGAGCTCGCGCACCAGACGGCGGCGTTGCTGAATGGCCGTCCGGTGGAGTGCAACGTGTATCCCAAGCAGATTGCCTTCAACGCACTGCCGCACATCGACGTCTTCCAGGACAATGGCTACACCAAGGAAGAGATGAAGATGGTGTGGGAGACCCGCAAGATCATGGGCGACGAATCCATCCTGGTGAACCCGACCGCGGTGCGCATTCCGGTGTTTTACGGGCACTCCGAGGCGCTGCACATCGAGACCCGCGAGAAGATCAGCGCCGAGAAGGCGCGCGAGATCCTGTCCGCCGCGCCGGGGATCACCGTCCTGGACAAGCACGAGGATGGCGGCTATCCGACCGCCGTCACCGAGGGCTCCGGCAAGGATGCGGTGTTCGTGGGCCGCATCCGCGAGGACATTTCGCATCCCCGTGGACTGGACCTGTGGGTGGTGTCCGACAACGTGCGCAAGGGTGCCGCGCTGAACACGATCCAGATCGCGGAGGTTTTGATCCGGGATTACCTGTGATTTAATCCGGGAAAACGCCGGGGAGCTTCCCCGGCACATCCGTGGCCAGGGGGTCGTCGGCCGTGCCGGCCGGGGCATTGCGGCCACGCGGCACTTTCAGGGGGAATTCGTGCGCAAGTTATTGGTTGGGTTTTTGTTCTTGCTGCTGGTGGCCCCGGCGTCCTCGAACTCCGTGGGCTTCGGTGAAGTCGACCTTCAATCCTTCCTGAATCAACCCTTGCGGGCGGAGATTCCCTTGCGGGGCGCGGCGGCGGTCGCGGATTCCCTGCGCATTCGCCAGGCATCCGAGGATGCATACCGCCGGGCCGGCCTGAATCGTGGCGGTGTTCCGGGCGACCTGAACATCGAGGTCGAAGGGGACCGGGTCGTCCTGACCACCCGGCGGCCGGTGCGCGAGCCCTATGTCGGCATCCTGCTGGAAGCCCGCTGGGACGGTGGTCGTTCAATGCGCGAGGTCTCGCTGCTGCTGGATCCCCCGGGCACCATGCCCTCGGGCGCCGCGTCTCCGTCCGTGAGTCAGGCGCCGGATACGGCACCGCGCACGCCCCGCGAGGGCGAAACCATCCGGGTGCGCAGTGGCGACACGCTTTACGCGGTTGTGCGCCGCAGCGGGATCTCGGGGTACAGCGACGAGCAAGCCATGCTCGCGTTCCTGGACGCCAACCCGCAGGCCTTCATCGGCAACAACATCAATTCCCTGCGCGCGGATGCCGAACTGCGCACGCCAACCCGCGAGCAGCTGGATGCCCGCAGCACCGCCGAGGCGCGTGCCGAGGTAGCCGACCAGACCCGCTCCTGGCAGGAATCCACTCGCGCGGCTCGCGAAGAGCCCGAACCCGCTCCGGCCGAGGACGATGTCGCCGCAGTCGAGGACGAAGCCGAGGCGGTGGACGAAGAAGCAGTAGCAGCGGAAGAACCTGCCACGGCGGTCGAGGATGACGAGGCGGCGGTCGCGGACGCCGACCCGGCCGTGAGCGAGGACGATGCCGCTGCAGTCGAGGAGTCCGTGAGCGAGGAAGCGGCGGCGGAAGACCGGCTGGAGATCGTGGCCGACCTGCTGCCGGAAGACGCCGAGGCGGGCGCCGCGCAGGGCGGTTCCGAGGAGCTGTTGCAGGAGGCCCTGCTGTCCCAGCGCGCCGAGATGGAAGGGATGCGCCAAGAGCTCTCCGAACTGCGCGACGAACTCGGCGAGCGCGGTCGCCTGGCCGATATTTCCAGCGAGAACATGGCCGAACTCGAGGAGCAGCTGAGCCAGCTGCGTGCCGAACGCGAACAGCTGCGCACCCGTCTGGATCGGGCGGATGCGGAGCGCAATGCGCCGCTGCACGAGCGCATCATGAACGATCCGCTGTTGCTGATGATGGCGATCGCGCTGGTGATTCTGCTGCTGCTGGTGCTGCTCGCCTTCGCCCGTGGCGGTCGTCGCGAGGTCATGGCGGATGATCGCGGTACCGGTCTGAAGCCGCGGGCCGACAACAGCAAGGTGCAGGCGTCGACCATGGCCACCGCGGGGTACGAGGCGCGTGAAGTCGAGGGCAGCGATCGTGGCGCGGGTGCCGGGGCGTCCGGGGCCGCGACCGCGGCTGCGGCCGGAACGATCGTGGGGACGGCCGCTTCGCGCTCGGACGATGTGGAAGAGACCACGCAGGAGGAATCCGCGCATCCCCCGGCCGAGCCCGAGGAAGGGGTCGGTGAAGTGGTCGTCTCCAGCACCGGCGAGGGTGCGGCGGGCATGGACGACGTGCTGGCCGAGGTGGATGTCTGCCTGGCCTATGGCATGAACGACCAGGCGGTCGAGACGCTGAACGCCGCCCTGAAGGAGAACCCGGACAACAAGCAGTACCGGCTCAAGCTGGTCGAGGCCCATGTGGCGCTCGAGGACGAGGCGGGCGCACGCGAGGCGGCGACCGCCCTGCGCGATCGCCTGGGTCCGGACGACGATGCCCTGCGCGATCGCCTCTCGGAGCTGGAGTCGAAGTTGGGCGGCGCGTCCGGGGCGGCCGGCGTCGCCAGCGCCGACTCCCTTGACGAGCCGGCTTCAATGGAGCCGGGGACTGCCGGGGACGATGCGGACAGCAACGAGATCGATTTCTCCGGTCTGGAGTTGCCGGAAACCGACGAGGCCGAGCCGCGAGCGGATGCGCAAGAGCCGGGCGCGGGAGAAGATCAGGGGCTGTCGTTCGATATCGACGAGAACCTGGAACAGGACCTGGCCAGTGCGGCCGAGGCGGGTGCGGAAGAAGGGCAGACGGACGATGATCTGAATAACCTGTCCTTCGACCTCGACGAGAACGAGCTTCCGGATCTCGATGCGCCCGCCAGTGGCGGTGACAGTGGCGAAGGGCAGGAGACCGGGCTGGATGTGGACGAGGAGCTTCCGGCTTCGGGCGAGGCGTTCGCAGCGCCGGAATCGGCCGATGCCGGGGAAGGTCCGGATGGGGCTGGCGATGACGAGAACGTCACGCGGCTGAGTCTGGCCCAGGCCTACGCGGACATGGGCGACGCGGAGGGCGCGCAGGAGCTCATCGACGAGGTTCTGGCCTCCGGTACCGACGAACAGAAGCGGGAGGCCGAGGCGATCCGGGATCAGATTCAGGGAAGCTGATTGCTGGAGCCTGGGCGTGCCGGGCGCGTGAGGCCGGCACCGAGGACCGATCATGGCTGCGACGTACGGCCCCGCCCGGAGAGGATCTCCCGGGCGGGGCCTTTTGGTTTCGAGGTTGGAGATAGACGCTGAGTGGTGACGAGCCCGGAGCAACCGATCAGTTCAGCCCCCACCGCGGGCGAGGCCGCATCCGCGGGGGCGGCGCTGCTGGGAGTGCTGGGAGTCTCCGCGGCGCTGGTGCCGGCCGGGCCGCTGGCGGTGGCCGTCGCCGGTGTGGTGGCCGGTGGGCTGGCCTTGACCGGTCTGGACTGGGGGCGTGTGGGCCGGCTGGTACTGCGCCTGAAATGGTTTTATCTCTCGCTGTTGGTGTTCTACGGGTTGTGGCCCACGGGGTCCGGAGACTGGGTCACGGGGCTGCAGGAGGCCGGATGGCGGATCGTCGCACTGATGCTGGTAGTAGTCCTGGTGGTCTGGCTGACCGGACGCTTCCCGCGGCCGGCCCTGGTGCGCGCCCTTGGCGGTATTCTGAGCGGCCCTCGCCAGGTGCTGGGGCGCTGGGGCGAGCGCTTCGCGCGACGCCTGTTTCTGGCACTGGCCATTTTCGAGGGTGAGCGGTCGGCGCTGGAGCAACGCCGGGCGGGCCTGCGCGGAGTGCGTCGAGCACGCTTGGCACAGGTCCGGGAATGGCTAGTCCTGCGCCTGGATCAGGCACTCGCGGGGAGTGGCGATGTCGCGGCAGATATCCCGGCGGAATCCGGGATCCCTTTGGGCGGGCGAATCCCCAAGGGTGCGCTGGTCTGGCTGTGGGCGGGCGTGGTGGCGGTCTGGTGCGTGGCACTGGGAACAGGGATTGAGTAGGGGTCAGATGTCGGTGTCGTCCGGATTGGGGTTGGAGCCGGCCACGCGCCAGCGCTGGGCGCTGGGTGTGGAATACGATGGCCGCGGGCTGCTGGGCTGGCAACGACAAAAGGACGGTCCAAGCGTGCAGGGACACCTGGAGGCGGCGCTGGGCTTCGTGGCGAATCACCCGGTGGACCTGAGTTGTGCGGGGCGTACCGATGCGGGGGTGCATGCCACCGCGCAGGTGGTGCACTTTGACACCCCGGCGCAACGCGAACCACACGCCTGGGTCCTGGGGAGCAACAGTCGCCTGCCGGACGCGATCGCGCTGACCTGGGCGCAGCCGGTGCCCGATACCTTCCATGCCCGGTTCGGGGCATTCGGGAGGCGCTACCGCTATGTGATCGCGAATCGCGAGGTCCGGCCGGCGCTCGAGGCCGGGCGGGTATCGTGGTGGCGACGGCCGCTGGATGCCCAGCGCATGCATCAGGCCGGTCAGGCCTTCGTGGGGGAGCACGATTTCAGCAGCCTGCGGGCGGCGGCGTGCCAGGCCAAGTCCCCCGTGCGGCGGGTGCATTCGCTGTCGGTGACCCGGCGCGGCGCCTACGTCATCCTGGATATCCACGCGAATGCCTTTCTGCACCACATGGTGCGGAATATCGCCGGCGTTCTGCTGGCGGTTGGGGAGGGTCGGGCCGAAGTGGGCTGGCCGATGGAGGTGCTGGCGGCGCGGGATCGGCGCGCGTCGGGTATTACGGCCCCGGCCGGTGGGCTCTATTTCGTCCAGGTCGAGTACTCGGCGGAGTTCGAGTTGCCGATCGCGAGCGGGCCGGTGCTGGAAGGTATTCCGGGGAATGGAGCGGGGTGATTGCGGGAAAGCCGGATCAGGGGCCGGGTTCTGGTAGGCTTGCGGCTCGTTTCTTCGAGTCGGCGGGCATGCGGTACAGGGTCAAGATCTGCGGAGTCACCACCCCGGAACAGGCGCGTGCCGCGGCGCAGGCCGGGGCGGATGCGATCGGGCTGGTGTTTCACGCCCCGAGCCGCCGGGCGGTGGAGCCGGCCCGGGCCGCGGCCATCGTGGCGGCCCTGCCGCCGTTCGTGACCACGGTGGGGTTGTTCGTGGACCCGGAACCCTCCCGGGTCGAGCAGGTGCTGCAGACGGTGGGGCTGGACTGCCTTCAGTTTCACGGGCACGAGACCGCACCGTCCTGCGCGCGCTTCGGGCGGCCCTATCTGAAGGCCATCGCGATGGGCGAAGGGCAGGACCCACGTCCGGTGATGGATGCGCACGCGGATGCCCAGGGTTTCCTGCTGGACAGCCATGGCGGAGGGCGCAGTGGCGGGTCGGGGCATCGCTTCGACTGGCAGCGCGTGCCCGATGCCCTGGACCGGCCCTGGTTGCTGGCCGGCGGGCTGGATGCCGACTCGGTGCGCGTGGCGCTGGAACACCTGCGCCCGTACGGGGTCGATGTGAGTTCCGGGGTGGAATCCGCACCGGGGATCAAGGATGCACGGCGCATGCGGGCCTTCGTGCAGGCCGTGCGCCAATGCGAGGTGGAGATTGATGGACAAGATTGACTGGGCGGCATTTCCGGATGCCCGCGGGCACTTCGGGCCGTATGGCGGGCGTTTCGTGTCCGAGACCCTGATGGGGGCGCTGGACGAGTTGCAGCAGGTGTACGAGCAGTACATCGGGGATCCCGAGTTCATGGCGGAGCTGGACCACGACTTGAAGCAGTTCGTGGGACGACCGAACCCGCTGTATCACGCCGAGCGCCTGTCGCAGGAGCTGGGAGGCGCGCAGATCTACCTCAAGCGCGAGGATCTGAACCACACCGGTGCGCACAAGGTGAACAACACCATCGGCCAGGCGCTGCTGGCGAAGAAGCTGGGCAAGACCCGCATCATTGCCGAGACCGGCGCCGGCCAGCACGGGGTGGCCACGGCGACCGTGGCCGCGCGTCTGGGCCTGGAATGCGTGATCTACATGGGCGAGGAAGACACCCGCCGGCAATCGCAGAACGTCTACCGCATGCGCCTGCTGGGTGCCGAGGTGGTGGGGGTGAAATCCGGGACGCGTACGCTGAAGGATGCCCTCAACGAGGCGATGCGCGACTGGGTGACGAATGTCGACGATACCTTTTACATCATCGGCACGGTCGCCGGACCGCATCCATATCCGGCGATGGTGCGGGACTTCCAGGCGGTGATTGGTCGCGAGGCGCGCGAGCAGCACCTGGCGATGACCGGCAGGCTGCCGGATACCCTGGTGGCCTGTGTCGGGGGTGGGTCCAACGCGATCGGACTGTTCCATCCGTTCCTGGCGGACGAATCGGTCGAGATGATCGGTGTCGAGGCTGGCGGTGACGGTGTCGAGACGGGCCGGCACTCCGCGCCGCTTTGTGCCGGTCAGCCGGGCGTACTGCACGGCAACCGCACTTACCTGATGGAAGACGAGAACGGCCAGATCATCGGCACGCACTCGGTCTCGGCCGGGCTCGACTACCCGGGCGTGGGGCCGGAGCATGCGTGGCTCAAGGATATCGGCCGGGTGAACTACGTCTCGGTCACGGATGACCAGGCCCTGGCCGGGTTCCACCGCCTGACGCGCACCGAGGGCATCATCCCGGCACTGGAGACCAGCCACGCGATCGCCCACGTGCTGGATCTGGCCCCGCGGATGCGGCCGGATCAGAGCATCATCATCAATCTGTCCGGGCGTGGCGACAAGGACCTGAACACCGTGGCCGAACGCGAGGGGATTACGCTATGAGTCGGATCGAACAGCGCTTCGCCGAATTGCGCGAACAGAACCGGGCGGCATTGATCCCGTACGTGACCGCGGGCGATCCGGAACCGGGCGCTACCGTGCCCCTGATGCACGCACTGGTGGAGGCCGGGGCCGACCTGATCGAGCTGGGTGTCCCGTTCTCCGACCCGATGGCCGATGGTCCGGTGATCCAGAAGGCCTGCGAGCGGGCCCTGCGCTTCGGGACCGGCCTGCGCGACGTGCTGGCGATGGTGGCCGAGTTCCGCAAGCGGGACACCACCACCCCGGTGGTCCTGATGGGCTATCTGAACCCGGTGGAACGCATGGGGTACGACACCTTCGCCGAAACGGCGAAGGCGGCCGGGCTGGATGGTCTGCTGACGGTGGATCTTCCGCCGGAGGAAAGCGAGGACGTGGTGGACTTGCTGGAGCAGTCCGCCATCGATCCGATCTTCCTGATCGCGCCGACCACCTCGGAGGCACGGATTGACCATGTGGCCCGGGCGGCGCGCGGCTTCGTCTACTACGTCTCGCTCAAGGGCGTGACCGGTTCGCAGAGCCTGGATGTGTCGGCCCTGGCCGAGCGCCTGGAGCGCCTGCGACGCCACACCGGCCTGCCGCTGGGGGTGGGTTTTGGCATCCGCGATGCGGAAACCGCGGCGCAGGTGGCGCGGGTGGCCGACGCGGTGGTGGTGGGCAGTGCCATTGTGCGCCTGGCCGAGGAACATGACGGTGACGGCGCCGGTTATGCCCGCGCCGCCGCGGCGGTGGTGGGCGAGATGCGTCGGGCCATGGACGCAGCGCGGTCCCCGGGCGCGGCGGCCACGGTGTAGAATGCGCGGCGCCGATTCGGATTACGGGGAGACGGCATGAGCTGGTTCGAGAAGTTGATGCCTTCGCGCATCCGCACCGACAACGCCACCAAGCGGGGCGTGCCCGAGGGCTTGTGGGTCCGCTGCGAGGGCTGTGACGCGACACTGTACCGCCCCGAGGTGGAGCGCAATCTCGACGTCTGTCCGAAATGCAGTCACCACCGCCGCATGAGCGCGCGCCGGCGCCTGGAGACCTTCCTGGACGCCGAGGGCCGCGAGGAGATCGCGGCGGATATCGAGTCCTCCGACGTCCTGAAATTCCGCGACTCCAAGAAGTACAAGGACCGCCTGACAGCCGCCCAGAAGGCCACCGGCGAACGCGACGCCCTGGTGGTGATGCAGGGCCAGCTGCTGGGGCGCCCGCTGGTGGCCTCCGCCTTCGATTTCCGCTTTATGGGCGGTTCCATGGGTTCCGCGGTGGGCGAGCGCTTCGTGCGCGGCGCCAACCGCTCGCTCGAACAGGGCATCCCCCTGGTGTGCTTCAGTGCCTCCGGCGGCGCGCGCATGCAGGAGGCCCTGTTCTCGCTGTTGCAGATGGCCAAGACCAGCGCGGTCCTGGCGCGCATGCAGGAAGAGCGCATCCCGTTTATCTCGGTGATGACCGACCCGACCATGGGCGGGGTGTCCGCGAGCCTGGCCATGCTCGGCGATCTCAACGTGGCCGAGCCGAATGCCCTGATCGGCTTTGCCGGACCCCGCGTGATCCAGCAGACCGTGCGCGAGACCCTGCCGGAGGGCTTCCAGCGTTCGGAGTTCCTGCTGGAACACGGCGCGGTCGACATGATTGTCGACCGTCGCGACATGCGCAGCCGTCTGGCCGCGGTACTGGGCATGCTGACCCACGCGCCGGCGCCGGGCACCGGGCCGGACGCGGAGACCGCCGAGGGCGAGGGCACGGTCGAGGTGATCAGCCCCGAGGACGGGGTGGACGTCGAGCGCGTTTCTCCGTCGCAGTCCTCCTGAGGCCGCCAGTGCGTTTCACCACCCTGGCGGAGTGGCTCTCCTTCCAGGAGCAGCTGCACCCCGTGGGCATGGACCTGACCCTGGAGCGCATCGCGCTGGTCGCCGATCGCCTCGGATTGCGCGACGCGGGTGTCCCGCGGACGGTGATCGTGGCCGGCACCAACGGCAAGGGGACGGTGGCGACACGAACTGCCGCGTTGCTGCAGGCCCAGGGCCTGAAGGTCGGTCTGTTCACCTCGCCGCATCTGCTGCGCTACAACGAACGCATCCGCATCGATGGCGAACCCGTGTCCGATGCCGACCTGTGTCGGGCCTTCGACGCGATCGACCAGGCGCGCGCGGACGATTCCCTGACCTATTTCGAGTTCGGCGCCCTTGCCGCGGCCTGGCTGTTCCGCGAGCAGGGTGTTGCGGTCCAGGTGCTGGAGGTGGGGCTGGGCGGACGCCTGGATGCCGTCAACATTTGGGACGCCGACGTCGCCGCGATTACCGCGGTGGACCTGGACCATCAGACCTGGCTGGGTGACAGCCGCGAGGCGATCGGTCGCGAGAAGGCCGGGGTGATGCGGGCCGGGCGCCCGGTGGTGCTGGGCGAACGGGAACCGCCCGCGAGCGTGCTGGACCACGCCCGGCAACTGGGTGCCCAGGCCCTGCGTAGCGGCCCGGATTTCGTGCTGACCCGGGAGGGGGCGGCATTGCACTGGTCCTGGCAGGGTCGGTCGCGCGTATGGCACGTACGGGGCGCCGCCGCGGAAATCGACGGGGCGGCGCTGCTGAACACGGCGACCGCCCTGGCGGTGGTTGAATCCCTGGGCTTTGGCGAGGGCCTCACCGACGCGACGGTCAGCGAGGCCCTCGGGATTTCCGCGCCCGGGCGCCTGCAGGTGGTGCAGGGCGCGCCGCAATGGCTGCTGGACGTGGCCCACAACGTGCACGCGGTGGGGGAGCTGGCGCGCTGGCTGGCGACGCACCCGGTGGACGGTCCCGTGGTGGCGCTGGTCGCCGTGATGGCCGACAAGGAACGCGCGGCGATGTGGTCCCGTCTGGACGGACGGATCGACGCCTGGGTGCCGGTCCCGCTGGAGCTGCCAAGGGCTTTGCCGGCCGGGGCCCTGGCCGCCGAGCTGGAAGCTGCGGGGCAACCGTCGGTGGTGCGCGTGAAGGATGTGGCCGGGGCCCTCGAGGAAGCGAAGCGCCGTGCGGGGCCCGCCGGGCGGGTGCTGGTGTTTGGCTCGTTCTACACCGTGGCGGCCGTCCTGGAACAGGCCCCGGAGCTGGCCCGCGCGGCCTTGTCCGGGCAGGCCGTGGCGGGCCCGCGGTCCGGCGAGGTGGCGCATGGGGCGTGAGCGGCACAGGGGGTTCCCGGGATGGCTTGCGGCCACGTCGCGAGCGAGCGTACTGTCACGGGCACAGGAGCGTGCCCGCAACCGTGTCCAACCCAGCCGCCGCCGGATGACCGCATGACCAGCGACAACCCCATTCGCTTTCGCCTGGTAGGCGCGGTCATCCTGATCGTGCTCGCGGTCATCTTCCTGCCCTGGCTGTTCGACGGGGCGGGTTACGAATACATGAGCGGCATCGACGACCCGGTGCCGGCGACACCCAGTTTTGCGGAACCCGATATCGCCCTGCCATCCGAGCGCCCGGCGCCGCGCCGGGACATCGCACCGGATGCGCCGGCCGCGGAGCGGGACGCGCCGGTGGCGGAGCTTCACAGCCTGGAAAACGGCGGGGCCGCGTCCAACGGCGCCGAGTCCGGGGATGCGCAAGCGCCGCAGGCGCCGGCCCCGATGCGTTCGATGGAACCGGACCAGCCGGTGCAGGCCGGCTGGGCGGTGCAGGTCGGGAGTTTTCGCGGCGAGGACAACGCGCGCGAGCAAGTGTCCCGTCTGCGCGACGCCGGCTGGCCCGCCTTCATTGATGACTCCACGGCCGATGGTCGCCCGATCTACCGGGTGAAGGTGGGACCGCTGGCGCAACGCGAGGAGGCTGTGAAGCTGGGCGAACGCCTCGAGGACGAGCTGGAACTGTCCGGTATCGTGGTGGCGCACCCCTGATGGCCGCGATGGCGCGGCCCTGCGAGGAACGGATGGCTGCGGTAAACTACGCGCCCCTTCAGAACGCGATACCGGCCCCGTGAACTGGATCGACCTCGTCATCATTGCCCTGATCGTCGTATCCGGGCTGATCAGCCTTTTCCGCGGCTTCGTGCGCGAGTCCTTTTCGCTCGCCACGTGGATCGTGGGGGTGTGGCTGGGTATTCGCTACGCGGCCGAGGTGGCGGAACAAATCCCCCAGGCGGTTTCGGATGCCACCCTGCGCCTGGGCATTGGCTTCGCCCTGATCTTCATCGGCGTCCTGATCGTGGGCGGCATCCTCGGCGTGCTGGCGAACCGCCTGGTCAAGGGCAGCGGCCTGACCGGTACCGACCGCTCGCTGGGCGTGATCTTCGGACTGCTGCGCGGTGTGTTGCTGGTGGCGGTCTTGATCTTCCTTGCCTCGCTGACCTTGATGCCGGACGAGTCCTGGTGGGAAAACAGCCGCCTGATCCCGGAGTTCGAGCGCCTGGTGGACTGGCTGATTGCCCAGTTGCCGGAAGGCTGGCAGGACCAGATCCATGACCTGCTGGCGAGCGACGAGCCGGTCGAAGAAGTAATCCCCGACGCCGACGAACCGGCGACGCCCTAGAAGCGAGCTGCAAACGGCATTGGCAGCGCAACCTGTGCTGGCAGGCCGTGAACGGATTTGGTCAGCGTTTGCAAAACCCTGGAGCCTGAAATCGTATGTGTGGAGTTGTCGGAATCGTCGGGCGCAGCCCGGTGAACCAGCCCCTTTATGACGCCCTCCTGGTGCTGCAGCACCGGGGGCAGGATGCCGCGGGCATTGTGACCTGTGACGATGACGGCCGGCTGCACCTGCGCAAGGACAACGGTCTGGTGCGCGATGTGTTCAACAACCAGCACATGCAGAGCCTGACGGGCCATATGGGTATCGGCCACGTGCGCTACCCAACGGCCGGTTCGTCGAGCTCGGCCGAGGCGCAGCCGTTCTACGTGAACTCGCCATTCGGGATTACGCTGGGGCACAACGGCAACCTGACCAATGCGCGCGAGCTCAAGCAGGCGCTGTACGCCACGGATCGCCGGCATATCAATACCGACTCGGACTCCGAGATCCTCCTGAACGTCTTCGCCCAGGAGCTGCTGCGCTTCCTCGACAACGGGCTGACGCCGGATTCCGTGTTCGATGCGGTGGAGCGCGTGCACCAGCGGGCCGAAGGCGCATACGCGGTGGTCGCGATGATTGCCGGAGGCGGTCTTCTGGCGTTCCGCGATCCGCACGGCATTCGGCCCATTGTTTATGGCTCGCGCGAGGCCGAAGAGGGCGGGCGCGAATGGATGGTCGCCTCTGAAAGTGCCGCGCTGGAGTCCCAGGGCTTCGATCTTGAGCGGGACCTGGCGCCGGGCGAGGCGGTGTTCATCACGCCCGAGGGTGAGGTCAATACGCGCGTGTGTGCCACGGAGACCCGTCTGAACCCGTGCATCTTCGAGCACGTCTACTTCGCCCGCCCGGACTCGGTGATCGACAACGTGTTTGTCCACCGCGCGCGCATGCGCATGGGGACCGCGCTGGGCGAGAAGATCCGGCGCATCTGGCCGGACCATGACATCGACGTGATCGTGCCGATCCCGGACACCGGGCGCACGGTGGCGCTGGAGATGGCGCACGAACTGAACATCAAGTACCGCGAGGGGTTCATCAAGAACCGCTACATCGGTCGTACCTTCATCATGCCGGGCCAGACCAAGCGGCGGAAATCGGTACGCCAGAAGCTGAACGCGATCTCGCTGGAGTTCCGTGGCAAGAACGTGATGCTGGTGGACGATTCCATCGTGCGCGGCACCACCTCGCGCGAGATCGTGATGATGGCGCGCGAGGCTGGGGCGAAGAAGGTCTATTTCGCCTCCGCCGCGCCGCCGGTGCGCTATCCCAACGTGTACGGGATCGATATGCCGGCGGCCGACGAGCTGATCGCCCATGGGCGCGACGAGGAGCAGGTCTGCGAGGCCATTGCCGCCGACCGCCTGATCTACCAGGATCTCGAGGACCTGCAGAAGGCCGTGCGTCGCGGCAACAAGAACATCCAGACGTTCGACTGCTCGGTCTTCACCGGGGAGTACGTGACCGGGCTGCCCCCGGACTACCTGGAGCACCTGGCGGCCCTGCGCGGTGATGGGCTGGTGAATACGCCGGTGGCCGGCGAGGTGCTGGACCTGGCCAACAAGAAGTAGACGCGAGGTGCTCTTGCCCAGTCTCCGATGGATCGAACCCGTGGTGCGGGATGCCCGGGAGCGGGCCCCGAATGCCGACGATGTGCCGGTCGTGGTGGTCCGAGTGGACCAGCAGCGGCTGTATGTGTGGGAGGGCGAGCGGGTCACCGACATCTTCGATGTGTCCACCTCGGCCCGCGGCGTGGGTTTCGAGGAGGGGACCTTCAAGACCCCGCTGGGCCTGCATCGAATTGCCGAACGCTTCGGTGACGGTGCCCCGAAAGGGACGATCTTCCGGGCCCGGGGCAATACCGGCCAGATCGCGGATATCCTGACCGAGCCGGGTACCCGCAGCCCGCGCGACAACATCACCTCGCGCATCCTCTGGCTGGAAGGCCTGGAGCCGGGTATCAACCGGGGTGGCAATGTCGATTCGCGGCGCCGGTACATCTATATCCACGGCACCGACGAGGAGGGACGCATTGGCGAGCCCGCCTCGGAAGGGTGTGTGCGCATGCGCAACGACGAGGTGATCGAGCTGTTCCCGCGCCTCCCGGTCGGGACCCTGGTGGTGATTCTGGACGGTCCCGCCGTGCCGGATCTCGGGTAACCGGGCGACGGCCACCCCGGAGTACGCGCCCCGCGTGCAAGCGATTGGCGCCTGACGTTCCGGCTCCATGCCATGCGCCCGCCCGGGCTGTGTGACGCCTCCGGGGTAACCAGCCCGTTCAGGCCGATGCCGGAGGCATCATGCGGCGGTGCGGTCTCCGGGAACTCCCGCCATCGGGGTGGCTCTGAATACCTGCGTTAGCATTCCATGATTTTTGGCCATTCGCCTGCTAGAATAAGGGAATTATTCCCGACTAGTGCTGTCAACTAAGACGGGAATTATTCCTGACGTGTGTTGTCAGGAATTAAGAATGGATGCGAGCCTGCGAACGGATGTCGAGCAGGACACATACTCAAGGTTATTCGGAGGCAACAAGCATGAAACTCTCAACCAAGGGCCGCTATGCAGTGACGGCCATGATGGATCTGGCGATTCACGACCGGATCGGACCTGTGACGCTTGCCGACATCTCGCAGTGCCAGGGCATTTCGCTGTCCTACCTCGAGCAGCTGTTCGCCAAGCTGCGCAAGGCCGATCTGGTGGAAGGTGTGCGGGGCCCGGGCGGTGGTTATCGCCTGGCCAAGCGCGCGGACCAGATCAGCATCGCGAACATCATCACGGCGGTGGACGAGTCGGTCGATGTGACCCGCTGCAAGGGCCACAAGGACTGTCAGGACGGCGATCGCTGCCTGACCCACGAACTGTGGGACGACCTCAGCCAGCAGCTGTATGACTTCCTGGACGGGATTACCCTGGCGCAGTTCGCCAACCGTCCGGAGGTGCAGAAAGTTGCGCGGCGCCAGGACGAGCGGCGTGGTGCCCGCCACCACTTCATCTTCCGCAACGACGCGGCATAGCGCGTCACACGGTTCGATCCGGAAAACCGGATCGTGAACGGCGAACGGGGCCGACCGGGTCTGCATGACCGGTCGGCCCCGATTGGTTTGCGGGGCGTGTCGCGGGTTATGCGCGCCCGGCCTGCGGTTTGGTGGTGGGCGGCTTTCCGCGCGGTACCTGTTGCAGCAAGCTGCGCAGGCGGTCGAGGTCATCGGATCTCTGATCCGGGGACAGGGGGGCGAAGCGCTGGTGGTTGTAGACGCCGGCGAAGGCCGCAAGCGGCTCCGCCAGATCCGGCCGTGCCTGGCGGACACGTCGGGTCCAGGCGTCCACGGGTTCGTGCGGCTGGCGCGCCAGGCCACGGTCGTGGCGCGCGATGCGGCGCGACAGCCTCTGGAGCAGGCGATCGGCGGGCGAGCGCCGCAGGCGCGGGCGACGCAGCCAGACCCAGGCGAACGCCAGCAGGGCCAGGCCACCAAACCCGACGCCGAGTGCAATCAGCACCGATCGCCAGTCCTGGGCATCCAGCCCCAGGCGGGCGAATAACTCGCGCTGGCGTTCGGGGTCGAAGGCCAGGACCCAGCTCTCCCAGCGAAAACGCACGAAGTCGCCCCAGTCCTCCAGCCCGAAGCGCGCGCGCTGCAGCCAGGAAAGCCCTTCGCCCCGACGGAGGAAACCGGGAATCTCCTCGCCGGTGTCGCTGGCCAGGCCGGCAAGCCCCTGCTCGATGCGTTCCGGGGCGATAGCGGCCGTGGGGTCGACGCGCACCCAGCCTTCGCCATCCAGCCAGACCTCGTTCCAGGCGTGCGCGTCGGCGTTGCGCAGGCGCAGGTATTCGCCGCGCGTCTGCCAGGCACCCCCCTGGTAGCCGGTGACCACCCGGGCGGGGATGCCGGCCGCCCGCATCAGCACCGCGAACGCGGAGGCATAGTGTTCGCAATACCCGGCCTGGGTCTCGAACAGGAACCGGTCGGTGGTGTCGTCCTGCAGACGCGGGGGCTGGAGGGTGTAGCGGTAGGGTTCGCTGGCGAACCGGCGCAATGCCTCCTGAATGATGGCGCGGTCGTCGTCGCCATGGGTTGCACGCCACAAGGCGACCTCGGCCCGCGCGCGGGGTGCGGCGGAGGTTGGCAGGTGCAGGGCGCGGCCGCGCTCCTGCGGGTCCAGCGCGGCCTCGCCGGCCCCCGGCGCGCTGACGAGGTCGGCCGCCGCGCTGTACTGGATCCGGCTGGTGATGCGGCGATCGCGCAGGACCTGATAGTTGGCGCGCAGATCGGCGTCTTCCGGCAGGGCGCTTGGGTAGTCCAGTACGGGGAGATAGCGGGCCCGGGTCGGTTCGAGGGTGGCCGTGTAGTGGACAACGCGGTCGTCATCGTCGGCGACGGGCAGGTCGATCACCGAGCGGTTTTCGTCCGCGGACCAGCGCCGGCCGTCGAAATCCGTCATCACCAGGGCGCGCCAGTACTGCGCGCGCAGAGGTGGCACGTCGTCATCGAACTCGACTCGCAGGGCCGTGGATTCGTCCTGCAGCAGACTGGCGATATCGCCGGGGTTGAGTTCGCCGGACAATCCGGTGCGCGCGCTTTCCTCGCGCTGTGGATCCCCCCACAGCGGGCCCTCGATGCGCGGGAAGACGAAGAACAGGATCAGCATGAAGGGCAGGGCATGCAGCAGCATGGCCCCGGCCTGCCGCGCCAGGTGTCGCCGGGGGATGAAACGCCCGGCGTGGACCTGGATCAGCGCGGCCGTGAGCAGGCCCGTCGCCAGGAGGGAATAAGCCGCGATCAGGATCGATTGATCGAAGAAATAGGTGGTAACGACCACGAAATAGCCGAGGAACAGCGCGATGACGATGTCCCGGCGGTTGCGGGTCTCCAGCAGCTTGAAGGCGATCATCACCAGCAGCAGGGCCGTCCCGGCCTCCTGTCCGAATACCGTCCCGAACTGGGCAAGGGTCAGGCCGCCGGCGATCACCGCCAGTACGCTCATGACGGCCAGGGAGGGTGCGGCGCGGCCGGTGGCGAGCAGCCATGCGCGGGTGGCAATGGCCAGCACAACGAGGGCCGTGATCCAGGGCGGCTGGTGCCAGACGTGCGGCAGGGCGGCGACCGGCAGGGCGATCAGGGCCAGGTCGAGCCCGCGCAGGTCCCCATGCGGGGTGGCCGGCCGGTTCACGTGGCCGGCTCCGGATCGAGTTCGACCACGTCGGCGCGAAAGCGTGCAAGGGCCTGCAGGCAGTGATCGCGCTGGGTAACCCCCTGGGCCGGGTCCAGGGTCTGGTCGGGCAGGCGCAGGCCGTAGGTGCGACCCTCGGAATGTGCCGCGAGGACCTGGTGACAGAGCATGGACAGGCGGGTCTCGGTGTCGGTGGCGGGCATGGCGTCCCATTCCAGCCACAGACGATCGCCCTGACCACCGGCGGCTTCGCGCACATACAGCTTCCCGCTGCGGGCGAACGCCTTCCAGACGATGCGGCCCGGTGGGTCGCCCGGACGGTAGGGCCGGATCTGGTCCGGGGCGTCGCCTTCGCGCCGGTCCCGGGTGTGTGGATCGTCTTCGCCCGTTCCACCCGTGGCCGCGCCGGGGTCGATCGGGGCGGGGTAGACCACGATCTCCGGATTCAGGGTCAGCCAGCTCCAGGCCTCCAGGATGCCCAGGGGGTAGCGCGTGTCGAGGCGCTGGCGGGGCAGGCGGTAGATCCCGCGTGCAAGCCCGGGCAGGTCCAGTCGGGCGCTGTGCGTGCCCCGGGCCGGGACCGGAAAGGGCGCCGTGGCGTTGCCCCCGATGCGCAGGACCACGGCCTCGCGGGCGCGGCCAGCGGTCTCTGTCAGGCGCAGCGGAAGGGCAACCGGCTGGCCGGCGAACACCGGCGGGACCGGGAGCGTGGAGACCTGCAGGCCCAGCAGGTTGCGGTGGGTGTACCACATGGCGTTGTGACCGATGCCTACCAGCAGAAAGGTGAGCAGGAACGCCATGTTGTTGGAGTAGTTGATCGAGCCCAGCAGCATCACCAGGATGATGCCGAGCAGGGTGTAGCCGGCCCGTGTGGGCAGAATGTAGATACGGTCGCGCCCCAGGCGCGCCTGCTCGCCGTCCTGGGCGTGGCGCCGGGTGATCCAGCGGATCGCGTCATCGCGCAGGCGTGCGCGGCGGCGTGCCGGGCCGGGTTGGGTCACGGAGTCGGGACGCATTCCATCAGGCGCGAAACCGTGCGTCCGGGGGCTTCCGGCTCGCGTGCCCGGAGACGGTGGCCGGCGACCGAAGGCAGCACGCGGGCAATGTCGTCCGGGGTGGTGTAGTCGCGGCCATCCAGGAAGGCATGCGCCCGCGCGGCGCGCAGCAGCCCGAGCCCCGCGCGAGGCGACAGGCCGTGGGCGAACCGCGCGCGGTCCCGGCTGGCGCTCAGCAGTCCCTGCAGGTAATCCAGGACCGCCCCGTCCGCGTGGATCTCGGCCACGCGGTCCTGCCACTCGCGCAGCTGGTGTGGTGCCGCCAGGCTGGGGGGGCTCGGGTGGGTCTCCTGGGCCGGAGCGGCCTTGGAGGTGGGGCCGCTGCGTTCCAGCAGGGCCCGTTCGGCCCCGGCGTCCGGATATCCGAGCTGGATGCGCATGAGGAAGCGGTCGAGCTGCGACTCCGGCAGCGGGTGTGTGCCGACCTGCTCCTCCGGGTTCTGGGTAGCGATCACGAAAAACGGCACGGGCAGCTCGCGGGTGGCTCCCTCTACGCTCACCTGGCGCTCCTCCATCGCCTCCAGCAGGGCGCTTTGCGTCTTTGGCGGGGCGCGGTTGATCTCGTCGGCCAGCAGCACCTGGGTGAAGACCGGACCGGGGTGAAAGCGGAACTGGCCGCTACCCTGCTCGAAGACGGAGACCCCCAGGACGTCGCCGGGCAGCAGGTCACTGGTGAACTGGACGCGCTGGTACTCGAGGTTCATCGCGCGGGCCAGCGCGTGGGCCAGGGTGGTCTTGCCGACACCGGGCTGATCCTCGATCAGCAGATGCCCGTTGGCCAGCAGGCAGGCCAGTGCCAGGCGCACCGGCTCGGGTTTGCCAAGGAGGACCTCGTTCAGTGCGTGTTCTACCTGTTGCAGGGTGTCCTTGGCCGATGACATTCGAGCCTCGTTGTTGGTTGCGGCGGATGGGTTGGCAGTCTGCCGTGAAGAGTACTTCACCGGCGAATGGTTCCAGGTACCAGGATGCGGCTACCATGAAGACACGTTCTCCGCGAGTCACGCGATGGATTCCACGGCCGCCGGTGCGGAACACCCGTTCGAATATGATGCCACAGCCGAGCCTGGGCCCCGCCTGCGCCTGGCGGGGCGGCTGGATGTGCACGCGGTGGAGCGGCACTGGGGCCCGTTGCGCCGCCGTGCCCGCGAACTGGCCCGTCAGGGGGCGGGTGCGGTATCCGTGGACCTGGACGGGGTCGAGTACTGCGACGGTGCGGGGGCGGCCCTTCTGCACGCGCTGGAGCAGGACCTGGCGACGGGGGGTGCCGAGGTCTGGTTCGAGGGCATGGGCCGGATGGTGCGGGAGCAGCTGGCTCCGTATCGCGAGCTGGAGTCGGTCGAACCGGCGCGCGGGGTGCATGGGCGTGGCTGGTGGCCGGGGCTGCTGGACGGCATTGACCGGGTGGGACAGGCGGCGCATTCGCAATTCTCGTTCGTCGGCGAGCTGACCCGCGCGATCGGCAGCTCGCTGCGTCATCCGCGCCAGGTGCGCTGGGGCGATACCCTGCGCGTGGCGGAGGCCGCGGGCTTTCAGGCATTGCCGATCGTCTCGCTGATTGCCTTCCTGCTGGGGGTGATTCTGGCCTTCCAGTCGGCCATCGCCATGCGCCAGTTCGGCGGCGAGATCTTCGTGGCGAACCTGGTGGCGGTCTCGCTGTTCCGGGAACTGGGCCCGTTGATGATGGCGATCCTTCTGGCGGGCCGCTCGGGGGCGGCGTTCGCGGCCGAGATCGGGACGATGAAGGTGAACGAGGAGGTGAACGCCCTGAAGACCATGGGGCTGGACCCGATGCGCTTTCTCGTGCTGCCCAAGGTGCTGGCCGGCTTGCTGGTGGCACCGCTGCTGGCGCTGTACGCCAACATGATCGGCCTGATCGGCGCCGCGGTGGTGATGCAGGGCTTCGGCATCCCGTGGGTGGCGTTCTTCAATCAGGTCACATCCGCGCTGACACTTTCGGACCTGGTTTCCGGCCTGGTCAAGGCCGTGGTGTTCGGTCTGGTAGTTGCGGGAGTGGGGTGCCTGCGCGGGCTGCAGACCGGCAGCGGGGCCGCCTCGGTGGGGCTGTCGACCACCAGTGCGGTGGTGACGTCCATTATCCTGATCGTGGTGCTGGACGGTGTGTTCGCCGTGCTGTTCTACCATCTGGGGGTCTGAGGCATGACGGACTCGGGGATGGCCAGGGTGAGCGAGGACGCCGATGTGGTGATCCGCGTCCGGGGCCTGACCATGGGCTTCGACGATCTGGTGCTGATGCGCGATCTGGATTTCGACGTGCGCCGGGGCGAGATTTTCGTGATTCTCGGCGGTTCCGGTAGTGGCAAGAGTACGCTGCTCAAGCACATGATCGGGCTTTACCAGCCGCTGGCCGGACACATCTGGGTGGCGGGCGCGGATATCGCGGAGGCCGACGGTGCGCAGCGCGAGGCGATCCTCCAGCGGGTCGGCGTGATGTACCAGATGGGCGCGCTGTTCGGGTCGATGACGCTGCTGGAGAACGTGCGTCTGCCGCTGGAGGTGCATACTGATCTGCCACGCGAGGCGATCGACGCGATCGCGCGGGCCCGCCTGCAACTGGTGGGGCTGGGCGCGTTTGCCGACTTCATGCCGTCGGAGATCAGCGGCGGCATGCAGAAGCGCGCGGCGATTGCGCGGGCCATGGTGCGGGACCCGGAGGTCCTGTTCCTGGACGAGCCCTCGGCGGGGCTCGACCCGATCACCTCGGCGGACCTGGACCGGCTGATCCAGCGTCTGGCCCGCACCCTGGACATGACCATCGTGATCGTCAGTCACGAGCTGGCCAGCATTTTTGCGATCGCCGACCGGGTGATTATGCTCGACAAGGAGAGTCAGGGGATTGCGGCCGAGGGTGACCCGGCCACCCTGCGCGATACATCGAACCATCCGTGGGTGCAGCGTTTCCTGCGGCGGACGGATTCCGACGAGGAGAGGCCCGCATGAGTGCCCGACATCATTTCCGGCTGGGGCTTTTCATTCTCGGCGGTCTGGCGGCGCTGGTGGCGGCGTTGCTGATCCTGACCGCGGGTAACCTGCTGCGCCCGTCGATCCAGATCGAGACCTACATGGACTCCTCGATCCAGGGACTGGAGATCGGCGCGCCGGTGAAGTTCCGCGGGGTAAACATTGGCGAGGTGACCGATCTGACGTTCACCTCGGTGGTTTACGAATCCGACGTGGCCCCGCGCGACCGCAAGCGCTACGTGATGGTGCGGGCAAGGCTGTATCCCGACCGCTTCGCCGCGAGCGCGCAGGAGGGCGAGTTCCGGGCCGATGTCTTCCAGACGCTGATCGATGCCGGGTTGCGGGTCCGCATGGCGGCCCAGGGCATCACCGGCATGAACTACCTCGAGGCCGACTTCGCGGACCCGGGGGCGCACCCGCCGCTGGTCCATGACTGGGAGCCGGAGGCGATCTACATCCCGTCGTCACCGAGTACCGCGATGCAGTTTCTGGAGTACGCGGAAAATTTCCTGCGCCGCATCGACGAGCTGGATATCGAGGGGGTCGTCGACAACCTGACGAACCTGCTGGTCACAGTGGATTCGACCATCGGCGACCTCGACACCGAGCGCCTGGCCGGGCAGGCGGATGAGATGATCGAGGAACTGAAGGCCACGGCGCGAACGGCGAACCGGGTGATGGAGTCGGTGGAGCGTCTGGTCGAGCACCCGGATACCCAGGCACTGCCCAGCGAGACCCGCGCCGCGCTGCGCGAATTGCGCGAGACGGCCGAGGCCGCGGACGTCGGCCGCCTGGTGGACCGGATGGATTCGATGGTGGAGCGCCTGAATCGGGGAATGGACGTGAGCGAGGGCAAGTTGCTGGAAACCCTCGACGAACTGCAGGCCGCGATCGGTGGATTGCGCAGCCTGTCGGACGATGTCCGCCGCAATCCGGGCGGTGCACTGTTTGGTGCGCCGCCGCCGCGCAGCACGATGGACGAGGAGTAGCTGATGATCCGATGGACCTTACCCGCAGTGCTGCTGACGGCCTGGCTTCTGGGCGGGTGCACGCTGATTCCCGAGCGCGAGGCGGTGGACCGGTCATGGTTCCTGCTGGAGCTGCCGGCCGAACCGGCCCCCCTGCAGACCGAAACGGATCGTCCCCTGGCGGTCGAGCTGGGTTCGGTACGCGTGGCACCCGCCTACTCCGGCAAGGGGTTGGTCTATCGTCTGGGCGACCATCGTTACGAATCCGACTACTACAACGAATGGTTTCTGACCCCGGCCGATCAGATCGAGCAGTTGTTGCGCGAGCGCTGGACGCGGGAGGGTGCGGCCATCGAACTGGTCGACAACGCATCCGACGTCTGGGCCGAGGGGCGACCCGCGGTGCAGCTTCACCTGCTGGTAACGGCCCTGTACGGCGATCTGGACGGTGCGAACCTGGACGCGCTCCCGGAGGCGGGTGCGGATGACCCCGTGCGGGGAATGGGTCGCGTCGGCCTTCGCACGCAGTTGCGCACGGCGGAACGTTCCCGTCTGGCCCATATGGAGGCACAACACACCATCGACCGGCGTTCGGCGGCGCGCCTGGTCTCCGCGTTGTCGCAGGCGACCGCTGATGTCCTCGCGGAGCTGGAGCACGAACTGCTGCGCGAAGCCGAAGGGGAGGCCCGCGAATGAGCGACGTCTTCGACTTTTCCGCGCCGTTGCCGGAGGGGGGCGAGCAGCCGTTGGCCCACTGGCGGGGCGATGTCCTGCTCATCGTGAACGTCGCGAGCGAGTGCGGTTTTACCCCCCAGTACGAGGGCCTGCAGGCCCTGCATGATCGCTACGCCGAACAAGGGCTCCGGGTGCTGGGGTTTCCCTGCAACCAGTTTGGCGGGCAGGAACCGGGTGATGCGGACCAGATTCGGGCCTGCGGGGTGAAATTCGGGGCCTCGTTCCCGGTATTCGCCAGGATCGAAGTGAACGGGGACGGTGCGCATCCGCTCTACCGGCACCTCAAGGCACAGGCGCCGGGTGCCCTCGGCACGCAGGGCATCAAGTGGAATTTCACCAAGTTCCTGGTCGGCCGCGACGGTCGCGTGATTGACCGGTTTGCCCCGCAGAAAAAGCCGGCCGACCTGGTGCCCGCGATCGAGGCGGCGCTGGCCGAGCCCGGCCCGCAGGCCGATGGCGGACGCTAGTCCGGCGCCCGCCGGGGCCGATGGACCTCGGCCGGAGCAACCGGAGGCCCACGACTTCTGGATGGCTCGGGCCCTGGAGGAGGCCGAACGTGCCGCCGAATCGGGCGAGGTCCCGGTCGGGGCCGTGCTGGTGGCCGCCGACGGAACCTGTCTGGCGTCCTGTCACAATGCCCCCATCGCGCAGCACGACCCGACCGCCCACGCCGAGATCCGCGCGTTGCGCGCGGCAGGCGAACGACTGGGGAATTACCGGCTTCCGGGTACCACGCTCTATGTGACCCTGGAGCCATGCAGTATGTGTGCCGGAGCCATGATTCACGCGAGGGTGGGGCGCCTGGTTTTCGGCGCCACCGACCCCCGGACGGGGGCTGCCGGCGGCGCCCTGGACCTGATTGAACATCCCTCTCACAACCATCATATCGAGGTTTTACGCGGTGTTCGGGGAGAAGAGGCGGGCGAGCGGCTACGCCGTTTCTTTCGTGCCCGCCGGGGCGTTAGCTCGCCGTGAGTTGGGGGAGGGCGGCCGCCTTGTGCTGTGAGGCCGTGCGGGGCAAGGTTGTGACGTGGTTAACGTTACCGGGGGGCGTTGATGGATCGGTCGCGCCTCCCGCGATGAAGCTGCCTTCCGAGGAATACCTATCAACCGCCAAGATCACGATGAACGGGACGACACCGCCGGGCCGGAGTCGGGCGAGCAAGGGGCCGCGGCAGAACCTGCGGTCGGTGCAACGGCCGCCACGGAGTCCCTACCGGTCCTGGATGGGAGCGATCGTCCCGACCCCCTTCTAGGGGGGCTGATTCTCATCGCGCGTACCCATGGCCTGAACCTGACGGCGGACTCGGCCCGTGCTGGCCTTCCGTTGGAAGACGGGCGTCTCAGCCCGGCGCTGGTGGATCGTGCGGCCCGGCGCGCCGGCATGACCACGCGCACGGTGAGCCGCGAGCCGCGGGCGCTGAAAGAGGACCTCCTGCCCGCGCTGTTGCTGCTCGACAACCACGAGGCCTGGGTCCTGGTGGGGTGGAACGAGGACAAGAGCGTGGCCCGCGTCGTCGACCCGGAGGTGGGTGACGCGGTGATCGAAGTCCCGCTCGACCGCCTGAAGGCACGCTATCTGGGCCGCGCGATCTACGTTCGCCCCGAATTCCGGATGGACGCGCGGGCGCCACGCGTGTCGAAGGAAGACAAGGGGCACTGGTTCTGGCGGGTCATTCGCGAGAATCGGCCGCTGTACCGCGACGTGCTCGTGGCGGCGGTCATGATCAATCTCTTTGCCCTGGCGATGCCGCTGTTCGTGCTGAACGTGTACGACCGCGTCGTCCCCAACCACGCGACGGAAACACTCTTCATGTTCGCCGCGGGCGTGGTGATCGTGCTGATCGCGGACCTGATCTTGCGCACCATGCGCAGTCATTTTGTCGACAAGGCCGCGATGCGGGCGGACGTAAAGCTGTCCTCGCACATCATGGAGCGGGTGCTGGGGCTGCGCATGGAGCATCGGCCGGCCTCGGTGGGCTCGTTCGCGTCCAATATCGGCGCGTTCGAGTCGGTGCGCAGCTTCATCTCTTCGGCGACGATCATCGCCTTTGTCGATCTGCCTTTTTCGCTGTTGTTCATTGCGATCATCGCGCTGATCGCCTGGCCGCTGGCGGTACCGGTGGTCATTGGTGCGCTGGTGCTGCTGCTGTACGCGACGGCGATCCACCGCAAGCTGCATGCGCTGGCGGAGGAGAGCTACCGCGTTGCAGCGCAGCGCAACTCCACGCTGGTGGAAAGCCTTGCCGGTGCGGAAACCCTGAAGGCGCTGAGCGCCGAGGGGCGAGTCCAGGCGACCTGGGAGCGTTCGACGGCCCACCTGGCCCGTACCAGCGCGCAGAATCGCCTGCTCACGGCGAGCGTTACCCATACCGCGCTATGGGCGCAGCACACGGTCGGGGTGGCCATTATTGTCCTCGGGGTGTTCCTGCTGATGGAGGGCGATCTGTCGATGGGCGGCCTGATTGCCGCCTACCTGATTTCCTCCCGGGCCATGGCGCCGATCAGCCAGACCGCGGGGCTGTTGATGCAGTATCACCAGGCTTCCACCGCGCTGGGCTCCCTTAACGAGATCATGACGCTGCCGGTGGAGCGGCCACCGGAATCCAATTTCCTCAGCCGTGATCGCTTCGAGGGGGCGATCGAGTTCCGCAATGTGGATTTTGCCTACCCCGAGCAGCCCAACCCGGCCTTGCGCAACGTCTCGCTGCGCATCCAGCCGGGGGAGCATGTGGCGATCCTGGGGCGGGTGGGCTCCGGCAAGAGCACACTGGCCAAGCTGATCATGGGCCTGTACCAGCCGACTGGCGGCGCGGTGATGGTCGACGGCATCGACGTGCGTCAGCTCGACCCGGCGGAGCTGCGTCGTTCCATGGGGTATGTGGGCCAGGAAGTGACGCTGTTCTACGGCAGCCTCCGGGAAAACCTGGTCGCCAGTGATCCGCTGGCGTCGGACGAGGCGATCCGGAAGGCGATCGGGATATCCGGTATCGAGGACCTGATCAACACCCATCCGCAGGGCATCGACATGCAGGTCGGGGAACGCGGCGGGCGCCTGTCGGGAGGCCAGAAACAGAGTGTCGGGGTGGCCCGCGCGGTGCTGCACGAGCCGAACATGCTCCTGCTGGACGAACCTACCAGCTCCATGGACAACTCGACTGAGCAGGCGATGAAGCGTCGCCTGGCCGAATTCATGGAGGGCCGTACGGCGGTGATCGTGACCCATCGCACTTCGCTGCTCGAACTGGTGGACCGCATTATCGTGCTGGATCAGGGCCGCGTGGTGGCGGATGGGCCGAAGGACCAGGTCGTCCAGGCCCTGCGGGAAGGCCGCGTCGGGAAGGCACAGGCGTGAGCAAGCGAAAGGAAGGACAGGGGTTCGAAGACCTCGGGCGCGGGATGGATCGCGCCGGCAAGGTTGGCGCGCCCATGGTGGACCGGATCTTTCGGCCCTGGCTGGCCAAGGGGGGCTCGGACCACCGGAACTGGGCTTCGGATGCCGACTGGACCCAGATCCAGGAGAAGCCCTTGCGCGCCCGTGCGCTGCTGTACGGGATTCTGGTGACGCTGGCCTTGCTCGTGTACTGGGCCTCGGTGGCGGAGATCGACGAGGTCGCGCGGGGCGATGGGCGCGTGATCCCCTCACAGAACCTCCAGGTGCTGCAATCGATGGATGGGGGTGTGGTCTCGGAGATTCTGGCGCGCGAGGGTGACGTCGTTGAGCGCGGCGATGTCCTGGTGCGGATCGACCCCACCCGCTTCCTTTCCGATCTGGGCGAAGCGCGCGCGAGCGAATTTTCGCTCCGCGCCCGGCAAGCCCGGCTGATCGCGTTGCTTTCGGATACGCCCTTCCTGGTTACGCCGGACTTGCAGCAGGGCCCACCCGCTATCGTCGAGCAGGAACAGCAACTGTATGAAGAAAGCCTGGCGGAACTGAACTCGCGCATCCGGATTGCCGAGGAACAGATGCGCCAGCGCCAGGAGGAGTTGAACGAGGTACGGGCGCGCCGCACCCAGGCTGTGCGGGCACTGGAACTGGCCAGCCGGGAACTGGACGTTACCGAGCCGCTGGTTCAAAGCGGGGCGGTTTCAGAGGTGGAAGTGCTCCGCCTGCAGCGGGAGGTGTCCAACGCGCGTGGGGATCGCGACCAGGCTACGGCGCAGATCGCCCGCCTGAATGCCGCCATCGAGGAGGCGGAAGAGAAGATCCGCGAGGTGCGGCTCAATTTCCGCAACCAGTGGCGCGCCGAGCTGGCCGACACGCTTGGACGCCTGCAGGAGCTGGCCGAGGGGACCGAAGGGCTCGAGGACCGTGTGCGCCTGTCCGAGGTGCGCTCCCCGATGACCGGGATTGTGCAGAGGATGTTCGTGACCACTCGGGGCGGCGTGATCTCGCCGGGGCGCGAGGTGGCGGAGGTGGTCCCGTTGGAGGACGAACTCCTGATCGAGGCCCGAGTATCGCCACAGGATATCGCCTATCTACGGCCGGGCCTGCAGGCGCGGGTGAAGTTCACGGCGTATGACTTCGCGATCTATGGCGGGCTGGAGGCGACGGTCGAACACATCAGCCCGGACACGATCACGGACGACGATGGCAACACCTTCTACAAGGTCCGCGTGCGGACCGAAGAGACCGGCTTTGACGACGAACATCAGATCATGACCGGCATGGTCGCCCAGGTGGATATCATCACCGGTCGGCGAACGATCCTGCAGTACCTGCTGAAGCCGATCCTCCGCGCGGGCGATCTGGCCTTTACGGAGCGCTGAGAGACATGCAGATCTTCCTGATCGATCGAGATTCGCGGCCGTCGCCGCGCTGGGAGGCGGCGTTTCCGGACGCGCAGGTACTCCGGCCGCCGTTTCCCGCGGCGTTGCCCGAGGGCGCCGAGGCGTGCTGGGTGGGCACGGATCTGGCCGACTGGGAGCAGCACGTCAAGCAGCGCACGCGGGTGCACCGCGTGATCGTGCACTCCCGCCACCCGAACGACGAAGAAGGCATCCGTGCCTTCGACGCCGGCGCGCACGGTTACTGCCACACCCTGGCGAACGTCGCCCAGCTGCGAACGATTGCAGCCACCGTCACCGGGGGCGGTCTGTGGGTGGGCCCGGATTTGATGACCCGCATGATCCGCACAGTGCGCAGCGCGCAGCCGCGTGATCCGGAAACACCGCCCGAGGGCTTCGAGGAACTGACCCCGCGCGAACGCCAGGTCGCCCTTGCCGTGACCACAGGCGCGCACAACAAGGAAATCGCACGCCAGCTCGGGATGACCGAGCGCACGGTCAAGATGCACCTAGGTTCGGTCTTCAAGAAGCTCAACGTCGACGATCGCGTCCAGCTCGTCCTGCACCTTACGCGTCTGCGCGAGTCCTGGCCCACGGCCTGATCCGGTCCAGGCGATCCTTCTGGTCGTCGTCCGGGGGTGATGGGGTTCGCGACCCACATGACCATCCTGCGGGCCGCGCCGCCTGACGGGTGGCTCGCCTTCGGGGCTCGACTCGCTCGGTTCGTGGATGTGGCGAATCATCTCGCCCGAAATCGAGACCCACATCGTTACGAGTGCATCTGGTTTTCCCGGTCGAGTCCTACGGCCGTTCCTTCTGCCCCCCTGTACTTCAGTACAGCTGTCGCGCCAGCGGCTGCTTCCCTAGCATCTTATCCAGCAAAAACTTTCAACTAGTACCGTATCCAAGGGGATCGTCATGTCCGAAGTCGTCGTAGCGACCGTTGAATCCATTGTCGGCACTGTCATTGCGCGGGACGAGGACGGCAACACCCGCGTCCTGCAGCCGGGCGACCAAATCTTCCATGGCGAAGAAGTGATCGCCGAAGACGGCGCCTTCATCGAAATGGCCTTCGAGGACGGGTCCACCATGACGCTGGCCGGCAACGAATCGGCCACCATCACCCCGGACCTTGCCGAATCCGCCGAACCCGAACCCCAGGACGCCGAGGTGGCCGACGCCACCGTTGAGGAGATCATTGCGGCTCTGGATCGGGGAGAAGACATCACCGATCTGATCGAGGCCCCGGCCGCCGGTCTGGACGGCGGTGTCGCCGGTGAGGGCGGTAGCTTCGTCCGTATCGCGCGCGGCTCCGAGGAAGTGGGCGAGGTCACCTACGCCTATGACTCCAACGCGCTCCGTGGCGCGGGTGAGGGCCCGGATGGCGGGGCCATACTGGCCGCTGCAGATACTGCGGCAGTGGATGAGCCGACTGTGGATGATCCAGAGCAGGACGAACCGGTAGAAGACGAACCGGTAGAAGACGAACCGGTAGAAGACGAACCGGTAGAAGACGAACCGGTAGAAGACGAACCGGAAGAAGTCGCTGCCCCATCGATCACCTTGACGGCGGGTGATGACCTGCTGGAAGGCAATGCTGAGGCAGGTAATGAAGTCGCCACCATCACGGAAAGTTCGGATCCGCTGGGTGCAGGGCTGGACTACGCGTTCACCGGGAACAGCAATGAGGCTGGCTTCTACGCGATCGACCCGGCCACCGGGACGGTGACCCTGACCGAAGCGGGTGCGGATCACGTGAATGTCGGCAACGAGCTGCCGACGATCGAGGTCACCGCCAGCGATGGTGACGGCCGCACGGCCAGCGACACCGCCACGATCGGCACGGTCGGGGGGCCATCGATCACCTTGACGGCGGGTGATGACCTGCTGGAAGGCAATGCTGAGGCAGGCAATGAAGTCGCCACCATCACGGAAAGTTCGGATCCGCTGGGTGCAGGGCTGGACTACGCGTTCACCGGGAACAGCAATGAGGCTGGCTTCTACGCGATCGATCCGGCCACCGGGACGGTGACCCTGACCGAAGCGGGTGCGGATCACGTGAATGGCGGCAACGAGCTGCCGCAGATCGAAGTCACCGCCAGCGATGGTGACGGCCGCACGGCCAGCGACACCGCCACGATCGAAGTCATCCCTGCACCTAGCATCCAAGGGCTGGTGGGCGCTGGTGGTGACGCCATCGTTTACGAGGCTTTCCTTGAGGGTGGCACCGGCGTCGTGGATGATGCACCGGATGATGCGGGTACTACCAGTGGTGGAAGCTTTACTATTACCGCCGTTTCGGGCCTGGCGAGCCTAACGTTCGCCGGAGGTGACGCGGACGCTGGTACGGATTTCAACGAGCTATTCGACATCGACGCGCTCAATGGGGCGTCCGAGTCTGATCCGCTGACCATCGACACCACCAAGGGGGTGTTGTCGATCACCAGCTTCACTGACGACGGAGACGGAACCTATACCGTCAACTACAGCTACGAGTTGACTGAGGCTGCGGACCACCCGGACGAGGGTCGGGACAAGTTGGAGAAGGATGCTATCACTGTGACAGTGCTGGATGATGACGACCGCACGGTCGAGAACAGCATTGACGTCACGATAGTGGACGATATGCCGGTTGATGACTCGCGTGTGGTGACTTTTGAGAACACCGGCGAGGCTGTTTTCCAGGGTGCGGCCGTACAAATGGGGGCCGATCAGGATGGGGCAGAACTAAAATGGACGAAGGCGCCCGAAGGTCTTTCGTCCGGTGGTGTGTCACTACACTACGAAGGGGTCGATAGTTCGGTGCTCAAGGGCTTCGCCGGCGAAGATGGCGATTTGGTCTTCACACTGACTGGCCACCCGGATGGTTCCTACACGTTTGAGCAGGTTGGTCCTATTGACCTGACTACGTCGGTTGATCGGGACATCTCGGAGGGTAATTTCGAAAATGCCAGTGGACCAAAAGACTTCTTTTATGTCACTGATAGTGGAGAATTCTCGACCGATCTTGGCTCGGATTCCTGGGCGATCCGGATCTCTGGAACGAGCGAGGCGAACGGAGCACAAGCGAATCGACTGAATTCGAATGCGAATGAGTTCGGTGTTAGTACCCCCGAGTACAGTGTGAACGATAGCGTTACCTTTGATCTCGATGATACGGCTGAAAGCGGTGATCCCAACCTATTTAGCTCCTTGGAGATTCGATTTTCTGGGACGACTGAGGTGGAGTACACGGTAATCTACACAAATGGGGAACAGAAGAGCGGAACGTCTGAAAACGTTGAATTTGTGAACTTCGAGGCACCGGAAGGCGAATTCCTTAGTAAGGTTACGATCAAGAACGTAGGTACTGATACTGCGATCAATGGCATTGGGACGACCGAGCTGGTGAGTGTTACCGAGGAGGGTGTGCCTTTCGATGTTGGCTTCACGGCGGTTGATGGTGACAACGACGATCTGGATGGGACCCTCCAGTTCTTCGCTGAGCCGGGCCAGGTGCTGGATCAGTCCGATAGTGAAGAGAGCGTTATCCTCGTAGGCAGCAGCGAGGACAACACGCTACTCGGTGGGGACGGCGACGACATCCTGATCGGCGGCGCTGGAGACGATATCCTGACCGGTGGGGCTGGAGACGATATCTTCCGCTGGAATGCCCGCGATGAGGGAACCGAAGGCGATCCGGCCAACGATGTCATTACGGACTTCGGCAATGGGAATAATGTTCTCGACCTCAAGGACCTCCTTCAGGGCGAAAACGAAGGCAACATTGCTGAATACATCAATGCCGAGCAGGACGGCGTTGACACGGTGCTGTACATCAGCTCGACGGGTGACTTGGACGTCGATAACAGTAACGCCAATGCCAATCAGACCATTCGCCTCGAAGGCAAGTCGTTCAGTGACTTCGGGGGTGCGACCACATCCCAAGAAGTGATTAATCACCTGCTGAGTAATGACCAGCTGAAAATCGACCAGTAAGCGGTCGTGTTGGGAGCCCCGCCGGTCTGGATCGGCGGGGCTTTTTCGTGTCTGGGGGTGTAGTCTGGGAAGCTGAGTCGGAAACGGCCGGAGGGGCCGCGCATGTATGTGAGACGGGATACGGAAGGCAGGATTGACCAGGTGAGCCGCGAGGCGAATGCCGATTGCACGGAGTTCGTGGCAGCGGATGCACCGGAGGTGTTGGCGTTTCTCGGCGAGGATGATGGCGAGGCAGCGCCGGCGGCGTTGCAGGCCTCCGACCTGGAGCTGATTCGCGTGCTGGAGGACTTGGTCGAGGTGCTCACGGACAAAGGCGTGATCCGGTTTACGGATTTGCCGGAGGCGGCACAGAAGAAGCTGCTGGGGCGCAAGGATCTTCGCGCCTCGGCGCAACGTCTGACCCTGGTGGAAGACGATGAAGGCCTGCTTTAGGCCCGTCGGCAAGTAGACGAGGCTCGATAGGGTCGAGTGTGTCTGTGGTCGCTCAATCGGGTGATGCGCAACAACTGGATCGAGACGGGACGCGAGAGCGTTCGTATGGGCCGGTCTGCAGGATCGGCGTAGGAGGGGGAGAATGGCTGTGAATGCTGTGGTAGCTACTGTTCAGGCGTTGACCGGGACGGTGATAGCCCGGGACGCCGAGGGCAACTCGAGAGTGCTTGGCGTGGGCGATCCGGTGTATGCGGGCGAGGAAGTGATCCCGCTGCGCGGCGCGTCGGTGGAACTGGAAGGGATGGACGGTGTCGGCGTTTCGCTTGGCGAGGGCCAGCAGGCCCTGATGGGCGAGGCCCTGGCGGAGAGCGGGCGGGCCGATAATCCGGAGATCCCGACGGCGGAAGAGGTGATTGCCGCCCTCGACCGGGGTGAGTCGCTGGATGCGCTGATCGCACCTCCCGCAGCCGGCCTGGAGGGCGGTGAGAGCGAAGGGGGCGGGTTTGTCCGCGTCGCGCGCATTAGCGAGCCTGTGGAGCCGATTAACTACACGTTCCCGGTGAACGCTTTCGATCGGCCGGATGCCTTGGGCGAGACCGTAGCGGTTCCCGGGGGCGAAGCGGTCGAGACGGGCATTCCACCCGGTACGCCACCGACCGATCCATCGGTAGATCCCCCTCCGGTGGAACCGCCGCCTGTCGATCCGCCGCCCGTGGATCCCCCTCCTGTCGCGAACCCGACCCTTGCAGTATCCGTTTCGGTGACAGCGGGGTATGGCTACGAAGAGGCGAATGACGCCGCCGCGGGTGACGTGGTTTTCGATGTGTCTCACGTCCTGAATCTGGACGGGTTGGACCCGTCACTGGCCGGGGCGATCGCCTACAGCATCGTGGGTGGAGATACAGCCTACCTGGCGCTGGCTCAGGACGGCTCGGGTAACTGGGTGGTGGTTCTGACCGAGGCCGGGGCCGCTGCGATTCGCGCAGGCCAGGTGGATGGCAACCAGCTGAACGTAACCATCGAGGGCACGGTGGTCCTGTCCGGGATGGACGATCTCGTGGACGTGGACAGCGCCTTTGCACCGGTACCCGATGTGGTCGTGGAGCCGCCGCCGGATGCCGATCCGACGTTGACCGTTTCGGTTGTGGTATCGACTGGCTACGGCTATGAGGAGGCGAGTGAAGCGGTTGCTGGGGATGTCGTGTTCGACGTGTCGCATT
>NZ_ATUK01000018.1 GCF_000420165.1 Thioalkalivibrio sp. AKL19
CAAGGTCATCAAGCGTCGGGCCTATGGCTATCGCGACCAGGAATACTTCTTCCTCAAAATCCGCGCAGCCTTCCCCGGTAATGCTCGATGAACCACAAAAAAGCCGGGGCGCAAGGCCCCGGCAATGGGTACAGTCGTTGGAGAGACCACAGTCCTTGGGCGGCCCTCAGGCCGCGTGCGATTCCTTCGCCTCGCGGGCGGCCTTCGCCTGTTCCGGATCATAGGCGGCTCCGGACCAGAGCATCTCGTAGGCGATCTCCTCGTTCCCGTTCTCGCACAGTTCCAGAACCTGCTGGAACAGCGGCTGGAAGGTTTCGCTCTGGTGCGAGGCCTCGTGTTCCTCGAAGCTGTTCCAGAACGTGATGATCAGCGCTTCCTTGTCCTTCATCGGGCTCTCGACCGCCTGGCCGATGGTGGATCCCTCGTTGGAGACGGCCCCGGAGTTCAGCGCCACAAAGCCGCCCACGAACCCGGTATCCGAGTGATAGGTCTTCACGTTCTCGCAGAGGACGGCGACACGCTCCTGCAGGTCGTCGATGGTGTATTCCGGCTTGAGGATCACGCGATTGATGGTGACCACGCCGTCGGCCGGGAAGTTGTTGATCAGTTGGCTCATGACGTCCTCCTTTTACAGGGGAAGGGTGCCCGGAGGCACAGGGTGCTCATTCAGTTAGTAAGCAACTTCTAATCGAAGTTCCCGAGTAACGTACTCGGGAATTAGCGTGCCTGCCAGGATCACCCAAAAACCGGAGGGGCGGACCGATGGCGAACCTCGGGGAAGGGGCGTGGATCCGCGAAGGCCTCGTGCGGCCCCGGGGGTTGCGCGAGCGGTTTCGATCTTATAGCTTACATTCTAACGAATATTGGAATGTAAGCTGTGTCCGGACGCGAACTCAAGGATCTGCTGTACGAGCAAGTGGCCCGTATTGCCCGGGCCGCGGCCAGCCCGAAACGGCTGGAATTGATCGAGGTGCTGGTGCAGGGCGAGAAGAGTGTCGAGCAGCTGGCGGCGGATGCCGAGATCAGCGTGAAACTCGCCAGTGCCCATCTGAAGGAGTTGCGCCAGGCGCGGCTGGTCGAGGCGCGGCGCGAGGGTCGGCGCATGTTCTATCGCCTGGTGGACCGGCATGTCGCCGATTTCTGGGTGATGCTCCGCAGTCTGGCGGAAGAACGTCTGCTGGAGCTTCAGGCCGCCACCCGCGAGATGGCCGAGGGTCCCGGCGAGCTGGCCCCGATGGCCGGGCCGGAGCTTCTCGAGCAAGCCCGCCGCGGAGATCTCATCGTTCTGGATGTCCGTCCGGGCATGGAATACGCGAACGCCCATCTGCCGTATGCCCGGTCCATCCCCATCAACGAACTGCGCAACCGTCTGGACGAGCTGCCGACGGATCGCCCGGTGGTGGCGTATTGCCGCGGTCCGTACTGCCTGATGGCCAGCGAGGCCGTCGAGATCCTGGGTACGCACGGCATTCGCGCGACCCGGCTCGAGGATGGCGTGGCCGAGTGGCGCTATCAGGGCCTGCCCATTACCCAGGACGCGGAATCCAGGTAACCCAAGTAACCCATGCAGATGCAGAGACCGGAAGTCGGTCCAGGAGGCGTGTCATGTTTTTTCATCAGTTGCCCACGCGGGAATCGTCGCTGTCCTATCTGTTCGGCTGTGGCTCGCTGGGGAAGGCGATCGCCGTGGATGTCGTGGACGGGGACCAGGACTGGTTCCTAGAGCGTGCCCGCGAGGCGGGTGTGGCAATCACCCATGTGATCGACACGCATGTCCATGCCGACCACTATTCTGGCGGCCGTGACCTGGCAAGGCGGGCCGGCGCCGAGTACTGCCTGCACGCATCGGATCGTTCGGTGGTCGAGTTCGACTTCCACGCGCTGGAGGATGGCGATCGCATCGTGGCCGGAAATGTCGAGGCCGAGGTGATCCATACCCCGGGTCATACCGAGGACAGCGTGTGCCTGTTGGTGACGGACAAGCGGCGCGGCGATCAGCCCTGGTTCGTGCTGACTGGCGATACGCTGTTCATCGGCAGCATCGGGCGCCCCGACCTGGCCGGGCGCGAGCGCGAGATGGCCGGTCGCCTGTTCGACAGCCTGCATGAACGCCTGCTGGGTCTGCCGGACGAACTGGAGATCTATCCGGGCCATTACGCCGGCAGTGCCTGCGGCGCGGGCCTGTCCGGCAAGCCGTCGTCCACGCTGGGCTTCGAGAAGCGCTTCAACCCCGGGCTTGCGATCCGTGACCGCGAGGCGTTCGTCGATTTCCTGACCCAGAACATCCCGCCACGCCCGGCGGGCATGGATGCCTACGTCGCCGCGAATATCGCGGCCTGATCCGGAACCAGAGGGATACGTCATGACCGACCATCACAAGGCCGCGGAGGCCTATTCCCACCTGACGCACGGGATCCGGGAGAACCTCGGGCAATTCGGCCAGCAACTGATCCAGGTCTTCTTCGTGGGCCTGACGATCGGGATGATGCGCACGGTCGTGCCGGCGCTGGCGGAGAGCGAGTTCGGCGTGGCCGAGGGCTCGTTCATGTTGCTGACCGCGTTCGTGGTGGCCTTCGGCGTGGTCAAGGGGGCACTCAATTTTGTTGCCGGGCGCCTGTCCGAGCGGCTGGGCCGCAAGACCGTCCTGATGCTGGGCTGGGTGGCGGCGATCCCGATCCCGTTCATGATCCTCTACGCACCGTCCTGGAGCTGGATCGTGGCCGCGACCGTGCTGCTGGGCGTGAACCAGGGCCTGGCCTGGTCGATGACCCAGACCGCCAAGATGGACATCACCCGTGCCGATGAGCGCGGCTTCACCATGGGCATGAACGAGTTCTCCGGCTATGTCGGGGTTGCGGTGGCGGGGATCGTGACCGGCTACATGGCGGCCGCCTTTGGCCCCCGTGTAGGTCTGCTGATCTTTGGCCTGGTCGTGATCGCGCTGGCGATCATCATGACCGCGGTGTTCGTGCGCGAGACCCTGGACTGGGCCAGGGCCGAGGGCGCCCGGCATGCGGCCGGTCAGTCCACCGGCCCGGCGCCGCGCTATCCGAAGAACATCGCGGACACGCCCACCACGTGGGAGGTATTCACGCTGATGTCCTGGCGCGACCGGCGGATGGCCGCGTTCAGCCAGGCCGGGCTGGTCGAGAAGTTCGTGGATGCCCTGGTCTGGGTGTTCTACCCCGTGTTCCTGTACCAGCAGGGGCTCAGCCTGGCGGCGATTGGCTGGGTGGTCGGGATCTACGGCTTCGTCTGGGGCGGCTCCCAGTTCATGACCGGGCGCCTGTCGGACCACATCGGGCGCCGCCAGCCGATCATCTGGGGCATGTGGATCTGTGGTGGCGGGGTGGCCCTGACGCTGCTGGGCGAGGGCGTGCTGTGGTGGTCGTTCGCGGCCGCCGTGACCGGTCTCGGCATGGCGCTGCTGTACCCGAATCTGAGCGCCGCGGTGGCGGATATCGCCCATCCGAACTGGCGCGGATCGGCCATCGGCACTTACCGCTTCTGGCGTGATCTCGGATACGGTGTTGGTGCGCTCGGGCTGGGCATCGTGGCTCACCTGGGCGGATCGGTGATCTGGGGATTCTGGTTCGTGGTGATCGCGATGTTCCTCTCCGGTGGGCTGGTCTGGTGGTGGGGCGAGGAGACCCATCCGCGCCTGAACCCGGACGACTGAACGGCCACTGACGGGGGTGGGGAGGGCCGCGAGGCGCGCTACCAGCGCGCCTTGTCCCACATCTCCGGGTTGGCCCAGAAGCGGGCGTTGAGCCAGTCGGGCGTCAGCTTGTAGTCGTACAGACTGGTGCGATAGACGGCGTGGTCCGGTGCGGCCGTCTCGGCCTCCGGGTCGTGGCGAAAGCCCAGGGCCAGGAAGTCGTTCAGGCCCCAGCGTTCGTCGTCGCGCCGGTGCAGGATCAAGACCTCGTCGGCCCAGCGATCGCGCAAGCCGCCCAGCAGTTGCTGCCCCGTCGCGGTGTCCAGCGCGCTCAGCGTATCCGGGAGCACGACCAGCGGCACGCGTGGCCCGGGCGGCTGGCGGAGAAATGCTTCCACCGTTTCGGTTTCGGCACCCGGAGGCGGTTCGGTGTTTGCGCCGTCGGTCACCAGCACGATGGCGCGCCCGTCGCGCAGGCGCCTTGGCAGGTGGCGGCGCAGGACCTCGATGTCGATCAAATGATCCTCCTTCGGCATGTTCGTGACCCCGCTTCGGGGCTTCGTTCGTTATACTCTAAAGCCTCTCACAGCCCATTGCGGACCCGTCAGAAGGAACCCTCTCCATGTCCAAGGAACTGCTGACCGAATTCCTCTCCAAGCACCCGATCTCCGCGTCACTGACGCCGGCCGAGGTCGAGGTCCTGCTCGAGTACCTGGAGGTGGTGGAGACCCACCACAAGCAGGTGATCGCCGATATTGGCGAGGTCGGGGAGTCGCTGTTCTTCGTGGTCAGCGGGACCGCCGCGCTTTATCACGACGACGGCAGCCAGGAGATCGAGGTCGGTCGCATGCAGACCGGCGAACTGGCGGGTTCCATGTCGTTCTTCGACCGTGTGCCGCGGGGCGTGCGCATGCGCGCCCTGAGCGACAACACTCGTCTGCTGCGGCTGTCGCGCTCGATGTACGACCGCCTGCGCGTCGAGCAGCCGTACATCGCGGTGAATCTGCTCGAGTTCGCCATCATCAGTCTGGATCACCTGATCCGCCGGGTCTCCGAGGACGTGGCCACCTACGCCCACTATCTCTACTCCCCGGGCAAGAAGTAAACCCGACCGCGGGCGGAGACCGCCGTGCTCGCCACCCTGCAAACGATCGCCGAGCACCTCCTGCTGCCGCCCGGGCTGGGTATCGCGCTGACCCTGGTCGGTGTAGCCTTCTGGCGCGCCGACTGGCGCGGCGGGCGCCCGCTACTCGCCGCAGGCCTGCTGGCGCTGGTACTGCCGAGCCTGAACGTCGTGGCACAGCCGCTGGCCCACAGCATGGAGCACGACCTGCGCGACACGGTGATCGCGGTGGGCCGGGCCGATGCCATCGTGGTGCTGGGCGGGGGACGCTGGCCCGGACGCGGGGAGGACGGCGGACGCGATGCCCTGAACCCGTGGACCCATGAGCGTCTGCGCCATGCCGCCCGGCTGCACCGCGATACCGGCCTGCCGATCCTGGTCTCGGGCGGGCGTCCGGGGGCACTACCCGGCCGGCGTTCCGAGGCCGAGTTGATGGCGGCGTCGTTGCAGACGGATCTGGGGGTGCCGGTGCGCTGGCTGGAGAGCACGTCGCGCAATACCTGCGAAAACGCCGCCCACACCCGTCAGCGGCTTCAGCACAGTGACGTGCAGCGGGTGCTGGTGGTGACCCAGGCGCTGCATCTGCCGCGGGCGCTGGCCTGCTTCGAGCGTGCGGGGCTGGCCGCCGATCCGGCCCCGGCGGGTTTTCGCGGCCCCACCGGCGACCCGCGCCGGGTCGAGGATTTCCTGCCGCGCCTGGAGGCCCTGGAGGTCTCCCGCTTTGCCCTGCGCGAGTGGCTTGCCCGGCTCGCGCGCCCGCTGCGCGATCGCCTGCCGGAGCGGGGCGACCCGGTCTGATGGACGCGCTGCGCGGGGCACCGGGTGGGGTTTCCGCGGCGGCCGGCCTGGTGCTCTTCCTGCTGGCGGGGGCCGTCATGGCATCGGAACCCGCGAATGCATCCGGCGGTATCCAGCTCGATCTTCAGATTGAATCCCTGTTGCGCGAGGACCTCGAGGCTCGCGGTCTGAGCACGCAGGTGCAGTGGACCCCCGCCGGTTTGTCGCTGGAGATGCGCGCGGAGCGCGTGCAATTCCCCGAGCCACTGGGGACGCTGAGGCAGCTCCGTGTGGAATGCGGTGACCTGCGGATTGGTCGTGCCGAGATTCGCTGCGATGCGGCGCGACTGTGGGGGGATGCGGGGGATCTGCACCTGCACGGGGCCCGGGTGGGCCTGCGCTGGGGACGCGAGGCGGGCGAGTTTGCGCTGGCGGGCGCGTGGCCGGGCTGGTACGGGGCGAGCGGAGACTTTCGCGTACATCGGGACTCCGCTCGGGGCTGGGATGTGCGGGCCGATCTGGAGGGCATCGACCTTGCGGCCCTGGCCGCGTCCCCGCGCCTGCCGCTGGAGCTGCCCGTACAGCTGGGTGATGGCGCGGCGGATCTCGCGCTGCGCTGGCGCCAGCACGGGCACTCGATGGCCACGCTGGTGGTTCACGATCTGGCCTTCAGCGACGATCTCGGGCTCCAGGCGGGCGAGGAGCTGGATGGGCAACTCCGGGTCTCGGGGGATGCGGGGGGCTGGGACGTGGATGCGGCCGTAACCAAGGGTGTCGTGTTCGTCGATCCGTGGTTCGTGGATCTGGATGCCGAAGGACCGGTGAAGCTGGAGGCCCTGGGGGTCGTGGCGGATGGGGACGGCATGGCGCTACGGGCGCGCTCGTTGGCGATGGAGTATGGCGAGGCTGCGTCGCTGACCGGACAGGGCCTCGCGTTTTCGCCCGAGCGCGGTCTCGACGGACGATTCCGGGGCGAGGTCGCCGCGCTGGGCGTGATCTACGACAGCTTGCTGTCCCCCTGGCTGGTGGGGACCGCCCTGGGGGAACTGGACGCGGCGGGCCGCTTGGGCGGCGAGATCGAGCTGGAGGCCTCAGCGCCGCGTTACGCCCGCGTTGCATGGTCCGGGGTGGAGGCCCAGGATCGGCGCGGACGCTTCGGTGTGAGCGGTGCCCGGGGCGAGCTGGACTGGTCGGATACGGTGCCCGGTGGACCGGGTCGGGTCGGGTTCGAGGGCGCCCACCTGTACGGACTGCCGTTCGATGCCTTCACCGCCCGCGTGCGCACCCGGCCGCAGGGGCTGGAGCTGCTGGAGGCGACCGAGATCCCGATCCTCGACGGGGGGCTGCGGGTCCAGGCCTTCAGCGTGCAGCAGACGGATACGGGGCCGGATGTGCAGTTCCAGGGCGGGATCCGCGCGATCAGCCTGGAGGCGCTGACCGGGGTGCTGGGCTGGCCCCGTTTCTCCGGGCAGGTCGCCGGGATGATCCCGCGGGTGCGCCTGGAGGACGGTGATCTGAACGTGGACGGGCGCTTGCTGGTCCAGGTGTTCGATGGCGAGGTGGTGCTGCGCGATGTCTATATTCACGATCTGTTCGGGTATGCGCCCGAGCTGGGGCTGTCGACGCAGATCCAGCGCCTGGACCTGGAGCTGGTCACGCGGGCGTTCGACTTCGGGCGCATTCAGGGCCGGTTGTCGGGACATGTGAACGATCTGGTCATGGTGGACTGGTCGCCGGTGCACATGGATCTGGAGCTGATGACACCAATGGACGATCCGGGGCGTCGCCGGATCAGCCAGCGGGCGGTGGAAAACATCACCGAGCTGGGTGGCGGGCTCCAGGCGGCGGCTTCGTCGATCTTCCTGCGTTTTTTCGAAAACTTCAGCTATCGCCGCCTGGGCTTCCGCTGCGAGCTGCGCGGGGACGTATGCACCGCCTCGGGTGTCGCGGATCGCCCGGATGGCGGGTTCGTGCTGGTGCAGGGGGGCGGTTTGCCGCAGATCCAGGTGATCGGCTACAACCGCCGGGTGGACTGGCCGGAACTGATCGACCGCCTGGCGACCATCCAGGCGGGCGACGGCCCGGTAGTACAGTAATTCCTGGGCCGCGTTTGGTTGCCATTCAGGCGGATGGTGTAGATTGGGCACACGCGGGGTTCACCCGCCCGAACAAGGGAAGACAGGCATGAAGGCTTTGTGGAGTGTTCCGGGACTGGCGCTGCTGTTCACGCTGCTTGCGGGTTGCGTGACCATCAATATCTATTTCCCGACCGCTGCGGCGGAAGAGGCGGCCCGCGCCATCGTGCGCGACGCGCTGCAGGTGCCGGACGGCGAGGTTGTACCCGAGCCCGAGTCCGAGTCGGGAGCGCTGCTGCCGGCGGAACAGCCAGTGCACGCGGGTGGGGTGGGCGCCACGCCGGTATTGGCGTGGGTGCTGGAACGCCTGGTCAGCCCGGCCGCGGCGCAAAGCCCGGACCTGCAGATCGAGACCCCCGCGATCAACCGCATCCGGGCGTCGATGCGCGAGCGGTCGCCGCAGCTGGCCCCCCACTTCCGTAGCGGGGCGATTGGCTTCGGCAGCAATGCCGACGTGGTGATCCGCGACCTGTCCGAGGTCCCGCTGCGGGATCGCAGCACGGTACAGCGCCTGGTCAGCGAGGAGAACTCGGACCGCGATTCGCTCTACCGCGAGATCGCCCGCGCCAACGACCGCCCGGACTGGGAACGCCAGATCCGCGAGACCTTCGCCCGCGTTTGGGTGGAGGAGGCCCCCTCGGGTTACTGGTACCAGGACCGCAACGGCCAGTGGCAGCAGAAGTAGGGCCACGTGACGGGAACCCCCAACCGCGGGAGTGACGGGTGGCGAGTGTAGCCTGGGCCGAGCGCCTGGACGCCCGGCGTCGCCAGCTGACCGAACTGGTCAATGACACGGACCTGTCGGCGCTGCCGCGCTGGAAGGCCGTTCCGCTCGGGGTGGTGCGCGGTCTTTTCGCTCTGGTGCGAGAGGTCTCCGACGGGCAGCTGACCCTGCGCGCGATGAGCCTGGTCTATACCACGCTGCTGTCAATGGTGCCGTTGGTGGCGTTGTCGTTTTCGGTACTCAAGGCCTTTGGTGCGCATAACGCGGTGGAGCCGTTCCTGCTGGGCGTGCTCGAGCCCCTGGGCGAGCAGGGGGTGGAGATAGCCCACAACGTGCTCGAGTTTGTCGACAACATGCGCGTGGGCGTACTCGGATTCGTGGGTCTGCTGTTCCTGATCTATACGGTCATCGCGCTGGTGCAGAAGATCGAGCTGGCCTTCAACACCATCTGGCGGGTGGAGAACAGCCGCAGCCTGGCGCAACGTTTCTCCAACTACCTCTCGGTCATCCTGATCGGTCCGGTGCTGGTGGTCTCGGCGCTGGGGATTACCGCGACGGTGATGTCATCCGCGGCCATGCAGGCAATTGCCGGGGTCCAGCCCTTGGGCATGCTGATCACCGAGATCTCGCGGCTGGTGCCGTATTTCCTGATCATTGCCGCGTTTGCCTTCATCTACGTGTTTGTGCCGAACACCCGGGTGAAGGTGATTCCGGCGCTGATCGGGGCCGTGGTGGCGGGGTTGCTGTGGCAGAGCGTGGGCTGGGTGTTCGCCAACATGGTGGCGGGTTCCACCCGCTATGCGGCGATCTACTCCAGCTTCGCAATCATGATCATGCTGCTGATCTGGATCTACCTCGCCTGGCTGATCCTGTTGATCGGGGCGAACGTCGCCTTCTTCGTGCAGCACCCGGAATACATGAACGTGCGCGGCATCCGTCCGCGCCTGTCCGGTGCGGCCCGCGAGCGCATGGGCCTGCACCTGATGCAGCAGGTCGGGCAGCGTTTCCATGACGGCCATCCGGCGCCAACGCTGGACGAGGTCGCTGGCGCGCTGGCGGTTCCGGGCAACGCCCTGGGCGATGCGGCGCGGCGGCTGGAAGAGGCGGGGCTGCTGCTGAGGGCGGGCGAAGACCGCCAGCTACTGGTCCCGGCCCGGGACCTCGACGCCATTCGCGTGGACGCGATCCTGGAGGCCTTGCGCGAGGACACCGACGATCACGCCATCCGCCGCCTGCGCGGCAGCGCTGCGGTGGAGACGACCCTGAAGGAAGTCGATTCGGCCCGTCGCGAGCGGCTGGACGGGCGCACGCTGCGCGACCTGCTGAATATCGACGGTGAGCCCGGGGCGGTGACCGACCCGGCCTGACGGGGTGTCAGGGGCGGGCTGCCTCGGCGTCCAGCCGCTGCTGCGCGCGGGCCATCAGTTGTCCCGATATCCGCTCCACCAGGGACTGGGCCGCGCGCCGCACCGCAGCGTCGAGGAACGGGTTCAGCTTGTACTCCAGCTCGAATTCCACCCGGGTGTGGCCCTCGCCGTCGGGGCTCAACCGATAGCTTCCGCGGTTATGAACGCCGCGGATCGAGCGCCAGGCGAAGTGCTCGGGGGCGATGGCGCTGCAGACCTCGACGTCGAAGTCCATGCGCATCCCGGCGGCGCGCACGGTCCAGCGATAGCAATCGTTCCCGAGACACTCGATGTGCTCCACGTGGTCGCACAGGTCCACGAAATTGGGGACATGGCTCAGCAACTCGAAGACCCGGTCCGGTTCGGCGCGCAGGCAGGTGGCGTGGCTGATGGTTCGCATGGCGGATCGTCTTCGCTGGCAGATGGTGACGGGGCGTACATCTCTTCCTGAGAGCCTCGCGTTTTTCCGGGGTTCCGTGCAAGGGTGATGCAGGTTGTCCGGGGGGCGGGCGTCCTCCGTCGGTCCGGGCGTGCATATTGGGCGGCGTTTCCCCTACGATGGCGGGATACTCTGGCGACCCCCGGAACCCCCGCATGTCCACCGCGCAAAAAGACCCCGAGTCCGACTTCCTGCGACGATTCGAGGCCGGTTCCACCGGTATTCTCCACTGGGAGCAGCTGGACGAGTTGTGGCAGCGCCTGCGCGAGCGCGCGGACGCCGGCTGGTTTGTCTACGCGGTGGGAGACGCCGTTCCGGAGGATCCGGCGCCGGAGGAGACCTTCCTGCGTTTTGTCGACGAGGTCGATGCCCTGTTGCGGCGCGACCACGACGAGGACTACTGCGGGATCGTCTATGTCGACGACCGCGAACACCCGGAGTTCGTGAAGATATTCGACCCCAACAACCTCGGCTCGAGTTGCGGCTCCTCCGGGCTGCGCGTGCTGCCGGGATGGGTCGTGTCGCGGGTCCCGCCGGTGGACCTGGAAGTTGCCGTGCCGCCCACCGGTAGCCGCCGGCGCTGGTGGCAGCGGCTGTTCGGATCGACGCAATGAGCCGATCGCTGTGGTCGCGCCTGCGCGGCCAGGCCCGATTGCTGGTCGCACTCGGGGTGGTGGTGCTGGTCGTGGCCTGGATTGCGTCCGGGATGTTCGGGCGCGAGGCGGACGAACCCCGCGAGGCCGCGGAGCCGAGGCCGATGACCGTGGCAGTCACCGAGCTGGAGGCCGAACCGGTGGAGCGGCTGCTGGTGCTCCAGGGCCGAGTGGAACCGGACCTGCGGGTGATGGTCCGGGCCGAGACCGCCGGCCAGGTGGCGGAATGGACCGTGGCGCGGGGCGCGACGGTCGCGGCGGAGGACTTGCTGGCACAGTTGCGCATGGACGACCGTGAGGCGCGTCGGCGCCAGGCGATCGCCCGCCTGCGGGGGGCGGAGAGCGAATACGAGGCGGCGCAGCGCCTGCATGACCAGGGGCATGTGTCGCGCACACAGCTGGAGGCGCGCGAGGCCGAGCGCGAGGCCGCCCGGGCGGAACTGCAGGCGATCGAGCTGGATATCCGCAATACCCGAATCACGGCCCCGGTCGCGGGTGTCGTCAATCAGCGCCTGGCCGATCGTGGCGAGTTCGTCGGCCGGGGGGATCCGGTGGCCGAGGTGGTGGACAACGATCCGCTGCTGGCGGTGGTGCATGTGGCCCAGCACCAGATCGGCCGGGTCGAGACGGGGCAGCGGGCGCGCATCCGGTTTCTCGACGGGCGCCGCGCCGAGGGCGAGGTGCGGTTTGTTGCACGGGTGGCCGAGCCGGGGACGCAGACATTCCGGGTCGAGATCGCCGTGCCGAACCCGGAGGCGGCGCTGCCCTCCGGGATCAGCGCGGGGGTGGAGATCCCGACCGCGACGGTGCTGGCGCACAAGCTTTCGCCGGCGTGGATGGGGCTGGATGACGAGGGCCGGGTGGGCGCCAAGACGGTCGACGACGATGACCGGGTGGTGTTTCACGGGGTGGAGGTGATCCGGGCCGCGGCCGACGGCGTTTGGGTAACCGGTCTGCCGGAGCACGTCCGCGTGATCACCATCGGTCAGGGGTTCGTGACCGCCGGGGAACGGGTGCAGACGCAGCCGGTGGACCGGGAGGCCGAGGCCCCGGGCGCGACGGCGCCGGATACGGTGGACGGGGCATTGCCGTGAAATCCCTGATCGCCTGGGCCGTTGCGCACGCCCGGACGGTGCTGCTTTTTTTGCTGCTGATTCTGGCGCTGGGCGCGACGGCCTACAGCATCGTACCCAAGGAGGCGGCGCCTGAGATCGACGTTCCCATCTTCTTTGTCTCGGTGCCGTATCCCGGTGTCAGCCCGGAGGATGCCGAGCGGCTGATGCTGCGGCCGCTGGAGCGCGAGCTGCAGTCCCTGCCCGGGGTAGACGAGATGCACTCCTGGGCGGGCGAGGGCTTCGCCCTGGTGCGGCTGGACTTCGAACCGGGCTGGGACAACCGTCGCGCGCTCTCGGATCTGCGCGAGGAAGTCGACCAGGTGCGCCCTGAGCTGCCGGCGGGCGTGGAGGAACCCAGCGTCTCCGAGGTCGATCTGTCGCTGTTTCCGGTACTGACGCTGAACCTCTCGGGCCCCCTGGACGAGCGCACGCTGGTGCGCCTGGCGCGCGACCTGCGCGATCGGGTCGAGGCGATCCCCGGAGTGCTGGAGGCCGATGTCGGCGGCGACCGCGAGGAGCAGATGGAGGTCCTGGTCGACCCGCTGGTGCTGGAGACCTTCGAGCTGTCGTTCAACGAACTGACCCGGGCGATCGAGCGCAACAACCGGCTGGTGGCCGCCGGTGCGCTGGATACCGGGGCGGGCCGCATCCCGCTGCGCGTGCCGGGCACCATCGACGATGTCAACGATGTGCTGGACACCGCGATCCGTGTGGAGGGCGATGCGGTGGTCCGGGTGCGCGATGTCGCCGAGGTGCGCCAGAGCTACCGCGACCCGGAGGGGTTCACCCGGATCGATGGCCAGCCTTCGGTGTCACTGGAGATCCGCAAGGCCTCCGAGGCCAATATCCTGGAGGTGGTCGCGGCCGCCCGTGCGACCATCGACGCGGCGCGCGACGACTGGCCGGACTCGGTAGAGGTGACCTACCTCCAGGACATGGCGCGGGATGTCGGCGACCTGCTGGGGGATCTGGAGAACAGCGTGATTACGGCCATGCTGATCGTGGCGCTGGTGATTCTGACCATGATGGGGGCGCGGGCGGCGCTGCTGGTGGGGCTGGCGATCCCGGGTGCCTTCCTCGGCGGCATCCTGGCGATCTACCTGATGGGCTTCACGCTGAATGTGGTGGTGCTGTTCGGCCTGATCCTCGTGGTCGGGATGCTGGTGGATGGCGCGGTCGTGGTGGTGGAGCTGGCGGATCGCTATGTGGCCGAGGGTATGGCGCGGGCGGATGCATTCCGTGCCGCCGCCCAGCGCATGGCCTGGCCGATCACCACGGCCATCGGCACGACGCTGGCGGTGTTCGCGCCCATGTTGTTCTGGCCCGGGATGGTGGGCGAGTTCATCGTCTACCTGCCGGCCACGGTGATCGTGACCCTTGTGGCCTCGCTGGCGATGGCCCTGGTCTTTATCCCCGCGCTCGGATCGGTGATCGGTCAGACGCGGCCGATCAATGCCGCCCAGACAGGCTACGTACGCGCGGCGGAGGAGGGACGCTACGACGAACTGCAGGGCATCACGCGGGCCTATATTCGCCTGCTGCAGCCACTGGTTCGCAGTCCCGGGTGGACGCTTCTCGCGACCCTGGCGGTGGTGCTGGTCGCCTACGCGCTGTACGCCAGCCAGGGGCGGGGTGTCGAGTTCTTCCCGCAGGTGGAACCGGACTTCGTGCAGGTCCAGGTGCAGGCGCGTGGCGACCTCTCCGTCTGGGAGGCGGATGCCCTGGTGCGGCAGGTGGAGGGCCGGCTGCGGGGCGTGCCCGAGATCCGGCACGTCTATGCGCGGACCATCGGCACTCAGCTGGGGCGCCTGCAGGGCGACTACGCCGAGGACGTGATCGGGCTGATCCAGCTGGAACTCGTCAACTGGCGCCAGCGGCCGCCGGCCCGGGAGATCATCGAGGACCTGCGCCGGCGCACCGGGGATCTTCCGGGGCTGCGCCTGCAATTCCGCGCCCAGGAACGCGGCCCCAGTGAGGGACGCCCGATCGTGGTCGAGGCGTCCAGCGCCGATCCCGAGCGCATCGCACCGGTGATCCGGCAGCTGCGCGCCGAGATGGACCAACTCGGCGGGTTCGAGGATGTGACCGACGACCTCCCCCTGCCGGGGGTGGAGCTGGAGGTGCGTTTCGACCGGGAACAGGCCGCCCGTTTCGGGGTGGATGTCCCGTTGCTGGGCGACGGGGTGCAGCTGATCACCAGCGGCATCCTGCTGGGTACCTATCGCCCGGACTACAGCGACGAGGAGGTCGATATCCGCCTGCGCCTGCCGGCGGAGCAGCGGCATCTGCAGCAACTGGCCGGCCTGAACCTGCCCGGGGCCGCGGGCCTGGTGCCGCTGGCGCATTTCGCGGAACTGGTGCCGGTGCCGGCGACTGGCCTGATCAAGCGTCGGGATGGCGACCGCGCCTATACCCTGGAGGCGGACGCTGCCCCGGGCTATCTGGTGGACGAGCGCCAGCGCTCGCTCGAAGGCCGGATGGCCGGCATGGAGCTTGACCCCCAGGTGCAGCTGCGCTTTCGCGGCCAGGCCGAGGAGCAGGCCGAGGCGACACGCTTCCTGCTGGGGGCGTTCGGGCTGTCGCTGTTCCTGATGCTGGCGATGATGGTGACCCAGTTCAATCGCTTCTCCCAGGCCCTGCTGGTGCTCTCGGCGATCGTGTTTTCCACCGCCGGAGTACTGCTCGCGCTGCTGGTGCGCGGCGAGCCCTTCGGCATCGTGATGAGCGGGATTGGCGTGCTGGCCCTGGCCGGCATCGTGGTCAACAACAACATCGTGCTGATCGATACCTACAACGAGCAGCGCGGGCGCGGGCTGGATGCGATGGAGGCCGCCCTGCGCGCGGCGTCGCAGCGCATGCGGCCGGTGCTGCTGACGGCGATCACCACCATCCTCGGGTTGTTGCCGATGGTCCTGGCGTGGACCGTGGATTTCGCCGGGCGCGACTTCTATGTGGGGGCACCGGTGACCGGGTTCTGGGTCCAGCTGGCGACCGCGATTGCCGGCGGCCTGCTGTTCGCGACCCCGCTGACGCTGCTGTTCACGCCGGCGGCGCTGGTGCTGCTGGATCGCTGGGGTCTGGATCGACCGCCGGTGGCCGCCAAACGGGCGGCTAGCGGCTCGCCAACCGCTTGAGACACTCGAGGTAGGCGTTCTCGTCCGGCGCGGCGTTGCTGCGCTGGGCCTCCCACAGGGTCTGGCCGAGGCATTCCATCATCCGGTGCTCGGCGTCCATGACGCCGAAGCGCCCACAAAGGCCCTGATGCAGCTGTCGGATCCCGGCCGGGCGGTCGGTGCGGGCCTGGTCGCGCAGGCTCAGGTGCATCGCCATGTGCAGGAACGGGTTGGAGGTGCCGAGCTCCGGCGGGAACTCGCCGGTCAGCGCGGTCTCGCGGTCCTTCAGGTAGTCGTGGTACTCGGGGTGTTCCGAGATCACGTCCACCAGTTGCTGTTCCAGATCGGTCAGGGCCTCGCCGGCCTGCGCCTTTTGCCACGCGTCGACGAACTGGGTGCGGATCTGGTCGCGGTTACCGTACATGGGATGTTCCTTGAAGGGGACAGGTTCGTTCAGGCGCCGGCGGGCGGTGGTGTCTTTGCCTTGTATTCGCACAGGTCCGCGATCGGGCAGCGCCAGCACTCCGGCTTGCGTGCCTTGCAGACGTAGCGCCCGTGCAGGATCAGCCAGTGATGGGCGTCCTGCAAGTAGGCCTTCGGGGTCAGGCGCATCAGGCGCTTCTCCACCTCCAGCACTGTCTTGCCCGGGGCCAGGCCGGTACGGTTGGCGACCCGGAAGATGTGGGTGTCGACCGCGATGGTGGGGACGCCGAAGGCGGTGTTGAGGATGACGTTCGCGGTCTTGCGCCCGACCCCGGGCAGGGCCTCCAGCGATTCGCGGTCGCGCGGAACTTCGCCGCCGTGGCGTTCGACCAGCATGCGGCAGGTCTTCATTACGTTCTCGGCCTTGGCGTTGTACAGGCCGATGGTCTTGATGTGTTCCTTGAGGCCGTCCAGGCCCAGCTCGAGGATCGCCTCGGGGGTGTTCGCCACCGGGTACAGGCGGCGCGTGGCCTTGTTGACGCCGACATCCGTGGCCTGGGCCGACAGGATCACCGCGATCAGAAGCTCGAACGGTGTTTCGTACTCGAGTTCGGTGGTGGGCGCGGGGTTGGCCGCCTTCAGGCGCTCGAAGATGGCTTCACGCTTCGCGGCGTTCATGAATGCGGGGGCTCCAAACAAACCGGCCCCGCGTCGCGGGGCCGGTAACTCGCGTAATGGCGTTGCTCAGACGTGGCGGAAGAGGCCGACATCCGGCGCGGCGTCGCGCGGATTGGACTCGGCTTCCTTCTCCAGGTCCTTGATTAGCTTGGCGTGCTTCTCTTCCAGGTCGTGCATCGCCTTCTCGTCCAGCTTCGGGAAGATGACGTCACGGATGAACGAGCCCAGCTCGTCCAGGCAGCTCGGCCAGTACTTGTCGTTCAGGTGGAACGAGTGATGGGCATGGGTGCCCATCGGGTAGCTGTCGAACTTGCGGATCATGGTGTAGGACAGGTCGCTGTCCTTCTCGACGAAGTCCTTGGCCCAGTCGTACCACCACTTGTAGTACTTCTCCTGCAGGTCGTCGTTGAACCCGTGGTTCTCGAAAAAGGCGGCGATGGTGCCGCGCGGGGCGAGGCCGTAGCGCGTGCCGCGCTTGCCAGCAAACGGGAAATGTCCAGCCATGCCTATCTCCTGGGACGTTTGAGTGTCCGGGGCGTGTGGCCCCGGTAGAACGAATTCGTGGCGCCGGAAGTTTACCGGCTGACGGCCAGGAATCAAGGCCGGAGCCGATCAGGCGTTGTCGGGGCTCGCCTCGGTTGCGGTCGCGGTCTCGTCGCCGGTAGGGCTCGGTTCCGCTTCGAACTGGCTGTCGATCCAGTTCTTGGCGGCGATCAGCAGGCCCATGGCCATGAAGGCGCCGGGGGGCAGCAGGGCCAGCAGGAAGCCGTGCTCGGACGGGTAGAGCTGCAGGGTCATGCCGTGGCCCCAGTCGCCGAACAGGAGGTGGGCGTTGGCCATCAGGGTGCCCTGGCCGAGGACCTCGCGCAGGGCACCCAGGGCAATCAGCACGCCGGTGAAGCCCAGCCCCATCATCAGCCCGTCCAGCGCCGCGCGCGGGACCGAGTTGCGCGAGGCGAAGGCCTCGGCGCGGCCGATGATCGCGCAGTTGGTCACGATCAGCGGGATGAAGATGCCGAGGATCAGGTACAGCCCGTGAAACCAGGCGTTCATCGCCAGTTCGATGGCGGTGACGATGGAGGCGATGATTAGCACGTACACCGGGATGCGGATCTCCGGGCGCGCGTGGTCGCGGATCAGCGAGACCAGCACGTTCGACAGCAGCAGGGTGAGGGTGGTCGCGATGCCGAGGCCAATCGCGTTGACCATGGTCCCGGAGATTGCCAGTAGCGGGCACAGGCCCAGCAATTGCACCAGCCCGGGGTTGTTGTGCCACAGGCCGTCGCGAATGATGTCGGTCAGGGTCGGATTCATCGGTTTGCCTCGTCGTCCCCGTTGGCTTCGGACTGAGGGAGCGGTGCTGCCACGGAACCGGTGTCGTCGGGCCGGGTGGACAGCAGTTCCTCGCGGTGTTCGTCGAAGTATTCCAGGGTGCGGTAAACGGCGCGAACCACCGCGCGCGGGGTGATGGTGGCCCCGGTGAACTGGTCGAAGGCGCCGCCGTCCTTGCGTACCCGCCAGTCCTCGGCCGGTGGATTCCCCAGCGAGCGGCCGTCGAAGTCGTGGATCCAGTCCGATCGCTCGGCCTCGATCGCGTCACCCAGCCCCGGCGTCTCGCGATGCGCGGAGACGCGCACGCCCTGGAGCTCGCCGCGGCGATCCACGCCGATCAGCAGGTGAATGTCGCCACTGTAGCCGTCCGGAGCGACCGCGGAAAAGACGATGCCGACCACCTCGTCGTCGGCATCGCGGGCGAACCAGGCGGGCAGGTGGTCCCCGCCGAGCAGTTCGTGGCCCAGCTTGACGGTGTCATGGACCGGGTCGTTGCGGTAATCGAGATCGCCGGTCAGCTCCGCAATGCGGTTGCGGTTGACCGCCATGCGGTTGTCCTCGATACGCGCCTCGGTGGCGTCCTGCACCAGGGCGACGACACCGGCGCCGACCGCGGCAAAGCCGGCGAGCAGGGCCGTGGCCACCAGGATGTCGCGGGGTTTCAGGTCAAGCATGACCGTCCCCCGGGGGTGGCCCGCGCCGCGAGCGCCCGAAGATGCGCGGTCGCGTCAGGTGGTCCAGGGTCGGGGCGACCATGTTCATCAACAGCACGGCGAAGGCGACCGCGTCCGGGTAGCCGCCCCAGGTGCGGATGACGAAGATCAGCACGCCAATGCCGGCCCCGTAGAGGATGCGGCCCAGCGGGGTGGTGGAGGCGGAGACCGGATCGGTCGCGATGAAGAAGGCCCCGATGATCACGGCCCCACTGAAGACGTGGAACGCGGGCGACGCGAAGGAGTCCGGGTCGAGCATCCAGAAGAAGCCGGCCGGGATCGCCACGCCGAGGATGACCGCCACCGGGATATGCCAGTGGATGATGCGCCGGAACAGCAGGTACAGCCCGCCGAGCAGGAAGAAGTTGCCGATCCATTCCCAGCTGGTCTCGCTGAAGCTGCCGAACAGCGGGCTCACGGTGATCTCGCTGACCGTGCGCCCGGAAGCCAGGCCCTCACGCATGGCATCCAGTGGCGTGGCACGGGTGATTGCGTCCCACTCGTGGGTCCCCGGGAGGCTGCCGGTGAGGACCGCCTGCAGCGTCTGGCCCAGGCCCAGCGACATGTCGGCCAGGGTGTCCGGTGCCGGCCACAGGGCCATTTCCCGCGGGAACGAGACCAGCACGACCACATAGCCGACCATGGCGGGATTGAACGGGTTGTAGCCCAGGCCGCCATAGAGGTGCTTGGCCACGATGATGGCGAAGGCGATACCGATCAGGGTGACCCAGACGGGCGTGAGGGGCGGGACGGCCAGGGCAAACAACCAGCCGGTGACGATGGCCGAGTTGTCGCCCAGGGTGGCCATGACCGGGCGCTTGCGGGCAGCGACGATCGCCGCCTCGAAGGCCACGGCAAACAGGACCGCCAGGACCACGTTGACCAGCACGCCCCAACCGAAGAACCAGGCCATCGCCAGGGTGCCCGGCACCAGCGCCATCAGGACCTGCTGCATCACCCCGCCCACCGAGTGGGACGGAATCATGTGCGGCGAGGATTCGGTGCGAAAGCGCATCAGCGGTGGCCCGTGTCCGTGGGATCGGATTCGCCGGACTCGGCGGTGGTCCCGGTGCCATCCGGGGCCGTGGCGGCCTTCTCGGTGTTGTTATCCTCGTTGGTCCCGCCGGCCTTTGCGGCCTTGCGCGCGCGGGCGCGCTCGAGCGCGGCCTGGATGGCGGCCTGTTTGTCGCTGTCGCCGCCTTCCTCGCCTTCCTTCTTCTTGACCGCAGCCTTCTTCTTGGCCAGGCGCTCGGCCTTCTCGCGTTCCTCGCGCTCGATGCGTTCCTGGCGGAACTCGTAGCGTTCGCGCGCGATGTCCGACTTCTGGCGCTCCTTCTCCCGCGCCCAGATCTCGTTCTTGGCGTAGCGGTAGTACTGCACCAGCGGGATGTTGCTGGGGCAGACATGGGCGCAGCAGCCGCACTCGATGCAGTCGAACAGGCCGTAGTCCTGGATCGCATCGAAATCCTTGGCCTTCGCCTGCCAGTAGAGCTGCTGTGGCAGCAGCTGGGCGGGACAGACGGCCGCGCACTCACCGCAGCGGATGCAGGGCATGACCGGGCCCGGGGGTGGGGTGTCCTGCGGCCGGGTGGCGAGCAGGCAATTGGTGCCCTTGATCACCGGGATGGCGTCATCGTGGACCGCGAAGCCCATCATCGGGCCGCCCATCACCAGCCGGTCCACGCCCTTGGCATAGCCGCCGGTGGCGGCGATCACGTCGGCGAACGGGGTGCCGAGCAACGCCTCGACGTTGCGCGGGTGCCGCACGCCCGGCCCGGTGACGGTGACGATGCGCGACAGCAGGGGGCGCCCCTGGATGACGGCATCGCAGACCGCCTTGAAGGTGCCGGGGTTGTTGCAGACCATGCCGATGTCCGCCGGCAGACCGCCGCTCGGCACTTCCTGGCCGGTCAGGACCTTGATTAGCTGGCGCTCGCCGCCGGTGGGATACAGCGCCGGGACCGAGACGAGCTGGATCAGCTCGCGCAACTCTCCGGGGAGGGTTTCGGTGAGCGCCCGCATGGCCTCCGGCATGTTGTCCTCGACCGCGAACAGGACACGGTCCACGCCGAGCAGGTGGGCGACGATGCGGATTCCCTCGAACACCGCCTCCGGGGCCGTGCGCAGCAGCATGTCGTCGGCGCTGATGTACGGCTCGCACTCCGCCCCGTTCACGATCAGCGTGTGGATGCGCTGCCCCGCCCGCGGGTTCAGCTTGACCGCGGTGGGGAAGGCGGCCCCGCCCAGCCCGACGATACCGGCGTCACGGATGCGCTGGCGCAGCTTGCGCGGGTCGCGGGTATCCCAGTCCAGCCAGGGCTCCATGCGGGTGTCGCCCCAGGCGTCGCGGCCGTCGGTCTGGATCACCATGCAGGGTGCGCTGAGCCCGGAGGGGTGGGGCACGGCATGCGGGGCGATCTCGATCACCTCGCCGGAACTGGGCGCGTGCACGTGGGCCGCGATGTAGCCCTTCGACTGGCCGATACGCTGGCCCTTGGTGACGTGGTCGCCGACCGTCACGCAGGGTTCCGCGGCCTCGCCGATGTGCTGGCCCAGCGGGACAATCAGCTGCGACGGCACGCCCATCACCAGCACCGGATCGCGGGTGCTGGCTTCGGTCTCGTCGGCCAGTTTCAGGCCCCCGTGGAAACGATGCAGCTGCATAAGCGTATTCTAACGGTTTGCGGGCTCCGGCTTAGCCGGATCGCGAACCGTCCGCGATGGCGTGGATGGGCCGCTCGATGGGCGAGGGTTCCGGCTCCGACCAGCGCCATTCGGTGATGTCGGTGCCGACCGGGACCATGGTGATGCAGTCCACCGGGCAGGGCTCGATGCACAGCTCGCAGCCGGTGCATTCCTCCTCGATCACGGTATGCATCTGCTTGGCGGCCCCGAGGATCGCGTCGACCGGGCAGGCCTGGATGCACAGGGTGCAGCCGATGCAGATGTTCTCGTCGATGATGGCGACGGCCTTCTCCTGCTCTTCCTCCTCCAGTGGGGTGGGTTCGCGGTCGAGCAGGTCCGCAAGGGCCTGGACGGTGGCCTGGCCGCCGGGCGGGCAGCGGTTGATGTCCGCCTCGCCGGCGGCGATGGCCTCGGCGTACGGGCGGCAGCCGGGGTAGGAGCACTGGCCGCACTGGGTCTGCGGCAGCAGGGCGTCGATCTGATCCACGACCGGGTCGGACTCCACCCGGAAACGCTGGGCGGCGAAGCCCAGGATCACCCCGAAGGCGGCCGCCAGGCCACCGATCGCGAGGATGGCGTAGAGCACGCTCACAGCCGCACCAGCCCGGAGAAGCCCATGAACGCCAGGGACATCAGCCCGGCGGTGACCATGGCGATCGCGCTACCGCGGAACATCACCGGCACGTCGGCCACGGCGATGCGCTCGCGGATGGCGGAGAACAGGATCAGCACCAGCGAGAAGCCCACGGCGGCGCCGAAGCCGTACAGGGCGGACTCGACGAAGTTGTGCGCCTCCTGGACGTTCAGCAGGGCCACGCCCAGTACCGCGCAGTTGGTGGTGATCAGTGGCAGGAAGATCCCCAGCACGTTGTAGAGCAGCGGCGAGGTCTTGCGCACGACCAGTTCGGTGAACTGCACCACGGCGGCGATCACCAGGATGAAGGCGATGGTACGCAGGTACTCGAGCCCGAGCGGGATCAGCAGGTGTTCGTTGATCACATAGGAGCTGACCGCGGACAACGTGAGCACGAAGGTCGTGGCCAGGCCCATGCCGGTGGCCGTCTCGACCTTGCGCGAGACCCCCATGAACGGGCACAGGCCCAGAAACTTCACCAGTACGAAGTTGTTCACGAGGATCGTACTGATGAGGATCAGGACGTATTCCACGAAAAATCCGAGTCGTCAGGTCAACAACACAGTATCGGCGACGGGCCGTGCCCGCTCAACCCTGCCCATTACGGGGCGATTGCCCTGTCCGGACGTAAATCCCCGCCCTGGAGCGGGATGAGGGCCGGGTCGTCGAAACAGCTTACCGGTCGCCGGCGCCGTCGGGGATGAGCGAGGTCAAGGACCGGACCGGATGGTCATCCCCGGCCTGCGGATCCGCCGCCGGGCGTGCGGTCAGCAGCCAGGCCTGGTGGGCGGCATCCAGCTCGTCGCCGCGGGTGGACAGTACCAGAACGGCCTCCGGCGTCAGGCCGATCTCCGCCGCCAGGCGGCGGTAGCTGCCGGCATCGCGGCGCCCGCCGATGCGGGTGTCGAACCATCCGGCAAGGCGTTGCTCGACCTCCGGATGCGGGCCGTGGCGCAGCCAGTCGCGCTGCACCGGTGCCGGGGTTGCCCCGAAGCTGTACAGGGCGACGCCGGACTGGTGCAGCCGGTCCAGTGCGGCTGCCGTGGTGTCGTCGAGTTCGGGCTGCAGGGCCCCGGCTTCCAGTGCGTCGGCCCAGACCATCCCCTGGAGCTGGCGCACCGGCGTGATGTCCTGGCCGCCGCGGATCCAGGCGTGGATCTGGGCGAGCAGCCCGTCGACGTCCAGTTCGCGTCCGGAATAGGCCAGGATGTCCGTCAGGGTGCGCTGCACGGCGGTGGTTTCGGCGTGGCGTTCGAGGAAGTCCGGCAGCGCCTCCAGCGCATGGGGCTCCAGTGTCTCGCGCAGCACGCCGGAGGGGACGAGGATGCCCTCGAAGGCCAGGATGACGGCCTGCGGGGCGGGGTGTGCGTCGCCGCGGTTCATTGGGGCAGCTGGCGCGCCAGCGACTCGCATTCGAACATGAACTCGAAGGCCTCGGTGCGCTGCATGGCCCGTTCGACGGTCTGGCCCCAAGTGTAGAGACCGTGGCCGCTGATCAGGTAGCCGGCAAGCGCCGGATCGCGGTCCATGGCGGCATCGACCCGGGCGGCCAGCTGCTGCATGTCCGGGTGGTTGGCGAAGACCGGGACCTGGATGCCGCGCGTGGGGTGCTCGCAACCCGGGAGTTCGCGCAGGGCCTCGTAGTCGCGCAGCAGCAGGGAGCCCCCGACCTGACGCGACAGCACCGTGCCGTGGATGCTGTGGGTGTGGAGCACGGCCCCGAGATCGGCGTCGCGGCGGTACATGATGATGTGCAGGAAGGTCTCGGGGCCGGGCTCGCCGCTACCGGAGACCAGGTGCCCTTCGAGATCGACGACCATGAAGTCGTGCGCGTCCAGAAGGTCCTTGCTGCGGCCCGGTGCGGTAATGGCGATGTGCTGGTCATCCAGGCGCGCGGAGAAGTGCCCGGTGCGCGCGGGGAGCCAGCCGCGGTCCGCGAGCTCGCGTCCGGCGTCGGCCAGCAGGCGGACCTGCGCTTTGAATTCGGGGCTTTGTTCCATGCGTCCGGGTGTCGACAAAAGAGCGGCAGCTTACGCGAGGCTCGGGTGCAAATCCATGGGCCGTCGCGGTTCGGCGCGAAACACGCGATCGGGAGCGGGCATTACTTGACGCGCATGCCGGGGCGGGCGCCGTCGTCCGGGTTCAGGATGTAGAGCTCCGAACCGCCCGGCCCGGCGGCCAGCACCATGCCTTCGGAGACGCCGAAGCGCATCTTGCGCGGGGCCAGGTTGGCGACCATCACGGTGTGTCGGCCGATGAGGTCGTCGGGGGCGTAGGCGGACTTGATGCCGGCGAAGACCTGGCGCGTGTCGCTGCCGATGTCCAGGGTCAGCTTCAGCAGCTTGTCGGCGCCCTCGACGTGCTCGGCGTTGGCGATGCGCGCGATGCGCAGGTCCACCTGGGCGAAGGTGTCGAAGTCGATGGTCGCGGCGATCGGGTCCACGTTCGCCTCGGGGGTGGCGTTGCCGGGGGCGCTGGATGCCTCGGTGGCGGCCAGCGTGGCCTTCGAGGCCTCCAGCAGCTTGTCGATGGTCTCCGGCTCGATGCGGGTCATCAGCGGCTTGAACTTCTGGATGGAACGCCCGACCAGCGGCTCGCGGCTCGCCCAGCGGGTGTCCTCCAGGTTCAGGAACGCGGCGGCGTCGGCGGCCAGTTTCGGCAGCACCGGGGCGAGATAGACGATCAGGATGCGGAACAGGTCCAGGCCCTGGGTGTTGATCGCCTGGACCTCGGCCTCGCGCCCTTCCTGTTTCGCCAGGACCCAGGGCTGGGCCTCGTCGATGTACTGGTTGGCCTGGTCGGCCAGGGCCATGATGCGGCGCATGGCCTGGGCGAACTCGCGCTTCTCGAAGGCCTGGGCGATCGCCTCGCCCTCGGCGACGAAGGCCTCGTGCAGGTCGGGGCGCGGGAGTTCTGCGGCCAGTTCGCCTTCGAAACGCTTGTTGATGAATCCGGCGCAGCGACTGGCGATGTTGACCACCTTGCCGACCAGGTCCGAGTTCACCCGTTGTACGAAGTCGTCGAAATTCAGGTCCAGGTCGTCGACGCTGTCGCCCAGTTTGGCGGCCAGGTAGTAACGCAGAGACTCCGGGTTCAGGTGGTCCAGGTAATCGCGGGCGCGGATGAAGGTCCCGCGCGACTTCGACATCTTCTGACCATTGACGGTCAGGAAGCCGTGGCAGAACACCGCCGAGGGGGTGCGATAGCCCGCACCGTGCAGCATGGCCGGCCAGAACAGGGTGTGGAAGTAGGCGATGTCCTTGCCGATGAAGTGATACAGCTCGGCATCGGAGTCCGCGCCCCACCAGGCGTCGAAGTCCAGGCCCTGCTGCGCGGCGTAGGCGCGAAAGCTCGCCATATAGCCGATCGGCGCGTCGAGCCAGACGTAGAAGTACTTGCCCGGCGCATCGGGGATCTCGAAGCCGAAGTAGGGTTTGTCGCGGGAGATGTCCCAGTCGCTGAGACCGGTGTCGAACCACTCGTCCAGCTTGTTGCGGATCGCGTCCTGCAGGCGCCCGGAACGGGTCCATTCGCGCAGGAAGGCCTCGAAGTCCCCGAGCTTGAAGAAGTAGTGCTCGGAGGCGCGGGACTCGGGCCGCGCGCCGCTGATCGCGGAGACCGGATCCTTCAGGTCCAGTGGGCTGTAGGTGGCGCCGCAGGCCTCGCAGGAGTCGCCGTACTGTTCTTGCGCCCCGCACTTGGGGCAGGTGCCCTTGATGAAACGATCCGGCAGGAACATCCCGGCCTCGGGGTCATAGGCCTGATCGATCGTGCGGGTCTCGATGTGTCCGGCGTCGCGCAGCGCGGTGTAGATCTGCCCGGCCAGCTCGCGGTTCTCGTCCGAATGGGTCGAGTGGTAGTGGTCGAACCCGATCAGGAACTCGCCGAAGTCGGCCTCGTGCTCCTGGCGCACACGTGCGATCAGCTCCTCCGGCTCGATGCCCTCGGCGCGTGCCTTGAGCATGATCGGGGTGCCGTGGGCGTCGTCCGCGCAGACATAGATCACCTCGTGACCGCGCGAACGCTGGAACCGCACCCAGATATCGGTCTGGATGTATTCCACCAGATGGCCCAGGTGGATCGGGCCGTTGGCGTAGGGCAGGGCGCTGGTGACGAGGATCTTGCGCGGGGTATCGGTCATTGCTTGGCTCGTTTGGGTGGCACCGGGCGCGGGTGCAGGGGCGCTATTGTCGGGTTTGGCTCGAGGGTTGTCGAGGCGTACAGCGGGCCTCGGCGTGTTGTCCACAGAACCTGTGGATAACTCTGTGGGAAACCCGGTGGAATCCGTCGCCAGGCCTTGCCACACAAGGGCTCGTGACAGATTGGTTAAAAATCGACCAACATTCGAAATAGCAATAATAACAATCGGATATAAAACTATTGTGCAGCGGTTTGGATGCTTGTGCGCCTATCTCGGGCCGTTTCCTCCATCGGCACGCCCTTTGTGCATAAAAACGGCGCCAGGGGGTTGACACTCGCCTGGTATCCGCCCGGTCGGGAGGCATCGACAGGTCCGGAAAGGACTGGCGGCGCGTGGTGCCATTGGCGTGGTCCGCCGGGGCCAGTAGAATCGCGCGGTCACCCCCCAATTGCTGGATGGAACGAACACCATGGCCGAACTCTCGCGCGAGCAGATCGAAAACGCCCTGAAGACCGTTCAGGACAAGTACCTGGAGCAGGACTTGGTGGCCGCCGGCGCGGTCAAGAACATCCAGGTGGAAGGCGCCCGCGCCTCCATCGCGATCGAGATGGGGTATTCCGCGAACGGCTATCACGATGAACTGCGCGCCGCGATCCAGGGTGCGCTGGCCGCGGTGCCCGGGCTCGAATCCTCCGAAGTCACGATCGGCACCAAGGTCACCACCCATGCGGTGCAGAAAAGCCTGAAGCCGATGGCCGGGATCAAGAACATCATTGCCGTCGCCTCCGGCAAGGGCGGGGTGGGCAAGTCCACCACCGCAGTCAACCTGGCGCTGGGCCTGGCGGCCGAGGGCGCCCAGGTCGGTATCCTGGACGCGGATATCTACGGCCCCAGCCAGCCGCGCATGCTGGGCATCAAGGGCAATCCGGAGTCCAAGGATGGCAAGAGCATGGAGCCGCTGGAACGTCACGGCGTGCAGGCCATGTCGATCGGCTTCCTGATCGAGGAGGACACGCCGATGATCTGGCGTGGCCCGATGGTCACCCAGGCGCTGGAGCAACTCCTGAACGAGACCAACTGGAAGGAGCTTGATTACCTGATCATCGACCTGCCGCCGGGGACCGGCGATATCCAGCTGACCCTGTCGCAGAAGATTCCCGTGTCCGGCGCGGTCATCGTGACCACGCCGCAGGACATCGCGCTGCTGGACGCGCGCAAGGGCCTGCGCATGTTCGAGAAGGTCGAGGTGCCGGTGCTCGGGATCATCGAGAACATGAGCATCCACATCTGCTCGAAGTGCGGGAACGAGGAATACATCTTTGGCCAGGGCGGTGCGGAGAACATGGCGGAAGAATACGGCGTGGACATGCTGGGTGCCCTGCCGCTGGATATCCGCATCCGCGAACAGGCCGACGGTGGCGAGCCGACCGTGATCGCCGATCCCGACGGCCGCATCACCGAGATCTACCGCGAGATTGCGCGGCGTACTGGGGCCAAGCTGGCGGAGCAGTCCAAGGACTACAGCAGCAAGTTCCCCAACATCGTGATCCAGGACAGCTGATCCATGGGGCACCAGGGACAGGGCCAATGAGCATCAAGTCGGACCGCTGGATCCGGGAGATGGCCGAGACGAAGGGCATGATCGAGCCCTTCGAGCCTGGCCAGATCCGCTATCGCGACGACCAGCGCATCGTGTCCTATGGCACGTCCAGCTACGGCTACGACGTGCGCTGCTCGGATCACTTCAAGATCTTCACCAACATCAATTCCAGCATCGTCGACCCCAAGGGGTTCGACGAGGGCAGCTTTGTGGATGTGCAGTCCGAAGTCTGCATCATCCCGCCGAACTCCTTTGCCCTGGCGCACACGGTGGAGTACTTCCGCATCCCGCGCGACGTGCTGACCATTTGCCTCGGCAAGTCCACCTACGCGCGCTGCGGCATCATCGTCAACGTGACCCCGCTGGAGCCCGAGTGGGAGGGCCACGTGACCCTGGAGTTCTCCAACACCACGCCACTGCCGGCCAAGATCTACGCCAACGAGGGCGTCGCGCAGATGCTGTTCCTGCAGTCCGACGAGGTCTGCGAGACCTCCTACAAGGACCGTGGCGGCAAGTACCAGGGCCAGCGCGGCGTCACACTGCCCCGCACCTGATCGTTCCCCGGGAGGAGGCCCCGCCATGCGCATCGTGATCGCGCTGGGCGGAAACGCCCTGCTGCAACGCGGCGAGACCCTGTCGGCCGAGGTCCAGCAACGCAACGCACGACAGGCGGCCGCGGCCATCGCGGCCGTGGCCCGCGAGCACGAGGTGGTTGTCACCCACGGGAATGGCCCCCAGGTGGGTCTGCTCGCCAACCAGGCGGAATGCGATCGCATCGCCTGGCCGCTGGACGTGGTGGGCGCCGAGAGTCACGGCATGATCGGATATGTCCTCGCGCGCGAGCTGCACAACGCGCTGGGGCACGACCGGGTGGCGAGCCTGCTGACCCAGACCGAGGTCGACCCGAACGATCCCGCCTTCGGCCATCCGGAGAAATTCATCGGCCCGACCTGGGACGAGGCCCGTGCCCGGGCGCTGGCCGACGAGCGCGGCTGGGAGGTCGCGCCGGATGGCGAGGGCTGGCGGCGCGTGGTCGCCTCGCCGGAGCCGCAGCGCCTGCTGGGCATGGACGCCGTGCGCAGTCTCGTGGATGGCGGAGCGGTCGCGATCTGCGCCGGGGGCGGGGGTGTGCCGGTCGCGCGCGACGCGGGCGGGCGCCTCCAGGGCATCGAGGCCGTGGTCGACAAGGACCTGACGGCCGCCCGCCTGGCCGCGCATGTGGAGGCCGACTGGCTGCTGATGCTGACCGATGTCGACGGGGTCTACATGGACTGGGGCACGCCGGAGGCCCGGCGCCTCAAGGCGCTCCTGGTCACGGCGGTGGACCCGGCGGCATACCCGGCCGGCTCCATGGGACCGAAGATGGAGGCCGCGCGCCGCGCGGCGGGCGAAGGGATCCGGGTCGGGATCGGTGCGCTGGGTGATGCCACCGCCATCCTCGGCGGGCAGGCCGGGACCCGGGTCCTGCCGGTGGGGGCGGCCTGAAGCCCGCCCCGCGCGCGCCGGCGCTTGCGCCGCCGGTGCGCAGGCTGCAGGCTTTCACTGTCTATGGACCAAGAGTGACGACGATGCGAGAGATTCAGCGAGCCGCCCCCCTGGTGATCGGCCTGACGGCCGTCGGCCTGCTGGCGCTGGGCTGTGGCAACGGTGGCCCCGAGGAGCAGTCGACCGGGCCCGCCCAGGGCCTGGAACAGGGCGGCATCACACCGCAGGACATGTCCAGCGACGAGGCACGACGGCCGCAGCAAGGCGGCATGCCCGCCGCGGACGTGAAGCGCGCGACGGACTGACAACCGCCGCGGTGTTCCGGTCCGCCGGGACCGACTTCACCACATGAGGTCGTCGGGTACCACGTAGTCCTTGTACGGATCGTCCGGGTCGGGATCCGACGTGGCGTCGTCCTCGGCCGGGATCACCAGTGGCCACTCGGGATCGCGCTCGCGGATGCGGTCCGCGGTCTCCCGCGGGATGACCCGGAACCCCTTCTCCGGCCGGATATCCAGACCGGCAATCGCGGCGCGGCCATCGGCCAGGCGCTTTTGCAGGTCGGCCGTCACCGGGAGGTGGCGGATTTGCCCGCCCTGCTGGAAGTGATAATCCAGCGCGGCATCGCCGGTGGGAATCGGCGCCAGGTGAGTGCTGACCAGTTCGCGGATCTGGGCGTGGCGGGCCCGGCGCTCGGCCCGCTCCTGCTGCTCGCGGTTCTTCTGCCGCGAACGCTCGGCCTGCTCGGCTTTGCGCGCTTCGGCCACGCCCGGCTCGGGACCGCTGCCGCGGTCCTTCTTCTTTTTCGCGTTGCCCTTCTGGGCCTTGTGCTTTTGCGACTTGGCCTTGCGAACCTGTTTTTCGTCCACCAGCCCCGTCTTCAGGAGCTGGCTGCGCAGATCATCCGACATGAATCCTGCCGTGTTCGGTCAATGTGCGGGGAGGATATCCGGAATAAGGGCTCGCGTGTAGCAGGGCCCCCTCAGGCGGAGGTGAACTCGCGCAACCCGTCGCGGATCTCGGTGTCTGGAAGGTCGGGGAACAGGCTGCGTAGCCGGCGTTCGGGGTCGATCACGGCAGCCCCGTCCACCTGACCGTGCAGGTGGCTGGCGTGTGTGTGCAGTTGGAGCGCCGCCAGGCGCTCGCTTTGCAACTCCAGTCCCAGCATCGCGCGGTAAAGCGGGTTTCGGTCGGGGGTGTAGAGGCGCCGGCGCAGCGCGCGGATGCGCGCGGTCCTGGATGTATTCCAGTGGTGGGCTGTCTGTCGCAGTGCGTGCCATTGCGACGCGCCCAGCGGGTGTGGATACCACAGGGCGAACGAAACCAGCATCACGTCCACGTCGAAGCCGTCCTGCCAGTGCATCAGGCGTTCGCGGGCGGCGGGATTGGCCCACAGCGCGCCGGCGAATGCCCAGAAGGCGTCGAAGTCCGTGGCCGGCTCCGGGGTGTCCCCGGCTTCAGGCACTGCTCGCGGCGGAGGTGAAACTGACCCCGGCGGTGTTGCGCAGGGTGTCGGGCTCGAGGATCTCGAGATCGCGGGTGTGGAGGCTGATCACGCCCTGATTGCGCAGCTGGGTGAACAGGCGACTGATGGTCTCCTGGGTCAGACCCAGGTGGTTGGCGATGTCGGCCCGTGACATCGGAAGGTAGAAGCGTTCGGGGGAGAGACCACGCGCGCGATGGCGTTCCGACAGTGTGATCAGGAAGGTCGCCAGGCGCTGTTCCGCCGTGCGCTGGGCGAGCAGGGCGTGCAGGCTGTCGTCCTGCGCCAGCTCCTGGCTCATCACGCTCATCATGTGCTGGCGGAACGTCGGCAGGCGGCCGGCGAGGTCATCCACATGCCCGTAGGGCACGGCACAAACGCTGGTGGATTCCAGGGCGATGGCGCTGACCGGGTGCTTGCCGGAGTGGATCGCGTCCAGCCCCAGGAGGTCGCCCGCCAAGGCAAAGCCCGTGATCTGTTCGGTGCCGTCGTCGGAGATCAGTACCGTCTTCAGCGCGCCGGTGCGGACTGCGTACAGGGCGAGGAACTGGCTCCCCATGGTGAACAGGGCCGCACCCTTGGCGATCGGCCGGCGCTGCTGGACGATCTCGTCGAGCTGCCAGAGTTCGTCCTGGGGCAGGCCCACGGGCAGACAGAGCTGGCGCAGGGTGCAGTGCTGGCATGCTTGGGTGGGTCGTAGCGTCATGGGTGCAGGGTAGCCGTTTTCTCGAGGTTGGGGAAAGGGATTTCGGGGGTCTGCCATCCGCGTCGGGAATACGGTACTGTCCCTTTGGGTAGAAGGTTTTTCGTGGGTGCGCAATCGCCGCCGCCGGGGTGGTTGACCCGGGCAACGCCACATCCCTGGCCAAGTGGACAACCCCAACACCCGCTTTTTAGACTAATTCTACATCGGGAAGAACGAATTTCAGGCCGGGATTGCATCAGAAAGCTGCGAGACCCGACCACCAGTACAGGGACAGGGGTAGAGATGGTCGAGCGATTACTCGAGCAGTACATCCGGTATGGAACGTTCGTGCTGCGGCACCCGGATGGGCGAGAGCAGCGTTTTGGGCAGGGCGCGCCGGAGATCACGATGCAACTGCACGACTCCAGTGCCCTGCGCAAGATCGGACGCGACCCCGGATACCAGCTGGGCGAGACCTACATGGATGGCCTCTGGGCACCTGGGCCGGAGGGCCTGCAGGTGTTCCTCGACGTGGCCATGCGCAATTTCGCGCCGATGTTCAAGCAGCGGGTCAACCCGGCCGTGCGGATGCTGCGTGCCCTGATCGAACAGGGCAACAAGGTCGCGCGCTCCTACCAGAACATCGCCCATCACTACGACGTCGACGAGTGGCTGTACCGCCAGTTCCTGGACGAGGGCATGTTCTACAGCTGTGCGTACTTCGAGCGCCCGGACATGACGCTGGAAGAAGCGCAGCAGGCCAAGTGCGCGATGCTGCGCAAGAAGCTCCTGCTGGAACCCGGCATGCGCGTACTGGACATCGGCTGCGGCTGGGGCGGTCTGGCCTTTCATCTCGCGGAGCACGCCGGCGTGCAGGTGGACGGCGTGACGCTGTCGAAGGAGCAGCTGCGCGTGGCCCGGGACGAGGCCAGACGCCGGGGACTGGGGGACCGGGTGCGATTCCTCTACCAGGACTATCGCGAGCACGACGACCAGTACGACCGGATCGTCAGCGTTGGCATGTTCGAGCATGTCGGTACGCCGAACTACGGCACGTTTTTCCAGCGGGTGCACGACCTGCTGAAGCCGGACGGTATCGCGGTGCTGCATACCATCGGCCGCCAGGAAGCGCCGGGCACATCCAACCCCTGGCTGAACAAGTACATCTTCCCGGGCGGTTACACGCCGGCCTTGTCCGAGGTGATGAGCGCGCTGGAGCCCACTCCTCTGTACACCACCGATATCGAGTTCTGGCGGCTGCACTATGCCGAGACCCTGGCCGAGTGGTATCGACGCTTCCAGAAGATTCGTTCCGAGGCGGTGGAACGCTTCGACGAGCGCTTCTGCCGCATGTGGGAGTTCTACCTGGCCAGTTGCGAGGGCACCTTCCGCTGGTGGGACCAGGTGGTCTTCCACGTGCAGATGGCCAAGCAGCAGGACGCGGTGCCGCTGACCCGCGACTACCTTTATCGTGACGATGCCCCCGAAGTGATCTCCACCCCGCCCGGCGATGCCCGGGCAGAGCGCAGCGACGCCGCCTGAGGGCGTACCAGGCGCGCGCGGACCGCTCGCGAAAATACCGCCCGCCGCGCGCGAACCGAACACGGTTTCCCTACACTAATGGGCACGTTGCCGCCATGCCGGTGGTAACCATCCATTCCGGAGCAGGGGCGCGTGTTCGGTCGCTTTCGTAAACGCAGGGAGGCACAGGGCCAGGAAGGCCCGCAGGCCGTCGGTCCGTCGCAGGAAAACGTCCTGATCGAGGCGGCTGGCCGCAGCCGCATTACCGAGGTGGCGGCCACCGCGCGGCGGGTCCCCTGGTCGCTGAACTTCCTGCAGCTGCTGTGGGCGGCGGGGCCGGTCACGTTCCTGGCAATGCAGGGCGGGTACTTCCTCGGGTTTGGGCATGCCGCCCCGGCGCAGAACTTCATCTTCTTTGCCGTCTATACCCTGCTGTTCGGGGTGATCGGCCTGGTCGCGCGCTTCGTGGCGGATGCCACGCGCGGCAAGCGCCAGGAACAGTCGCGTGACCAGCTGCGCAACACCATCGACCTGCTGCCGGACCTGCTGTTCGTGACCCGCGACCTGGCAATGGGCGAGCTGGCTCCGGACATGCGCCGGCGCAAAGCCGCCGAGGTGCTGTTGCACGAGGTGGATATCTCGCCCGAGGGCGTCGCCGTCGCGGTGCGCGAGATGACCGGGGACACCAGCCTGGCGACCGCGGCGGAGCAAATCGAGATCTACCGCCGCCTGGGGCTGCGCTCGCGCGTGGGTGATCTGGTGGATGCGACCGAGGACGCCCGGTTGGCCGCCCTGGAGAAGTTGCACCACGAGGCCCCGGAGGTCGCCGACCTGTTGCGGGATCGCCTGCGCGGCGTGGCGCCCACCCAGGAGGATGGCGTGCGGCGCGTGGACCAGTTCCTTGACCGGTTGTTCTCGGCCGCCGACGCCGACGATCTGGCACGCTGCACCCTCGACGACGTGCAGGCGATCTTCGTGCTCGCCTTCGAGCTGGTGAACGGGCGCCAGATCAAGCGCCTCAGCTTCGAGTGGTCTGGTGGCTGGCAACTCGGGGCCGCGCTCGACCGGCTGGAATCCCAGGGCAACCGCTTTCGTGTGGCCCAGGCGGGCGTGGTCAGCCGTCTGCGTTCGCTCGGCATTCTGCTTTCCCAGAGCGAGGCCTCGGGGCTAAACCCGCAGGCCCTGCGTGAGCCGGTCGCCAGCCTGGGCCGCCAGGTTCTGGACGCGCTGCGTGAACTGGAAGACCGGGAACCGCCGGAAAACTCCCCCGATGGACAGCTCCTGGGCCTTGCGCTGCGCCGGGTCGAGGATCTGCGGGAAGCCCGCGACCAGCTCATGCAGGCGCAGAGCCGTTACGCCAATGCGGTGGAACGCTGGGAGGCGCTGCGTCTGGCCCAGGTGGAGAAGCGGGGCGAGAAGCGCTGGTTCAAGCGGAGTGTGCGTGGCATCCGCGTCAGCGAAGAGCTGATCGAGCTGACCGACGACCAGAAACTCAAGCTGGCCAATAATTTCTGCAACTTCCTCAAGGAACTGAAGATCCAGCGCGAGGGCGACCTGTTCTACTTTGGTGGTTCGGCACTGGACGCCGAGACGGCGAAGCGCATCGGCATCCAGCTGGCCCTGATCATGGAGCCACTGGTGGACCTCACCAATCCGAGCATCCAGCGCGCGATCTATGCCAACCCGGCCGCCTATCTGGGCGGGCTCTACGTGGGGATGAGCGCGGATGCGAAGGCGGGTCTGGGATCGGCGATGGTGCGCAAGGTGCGGCAGGACCTCGGGCGCATGGCCGAATGGCTAGCGCTGCGGCTCACGCGTATCTACCACCTGCCGCTGAGTGATTCGATGCGCGATTTCCTGGTCGATCACTACGGTGCCAACCGCGAGCGCCTGGAGATGCTGGCGACACATGCCGGAGACGAGTCGCACCCGGTGGCGTTGCGTGCCGAACGCTCCCCCGAGTTCGACGCCATGCTGCAGGACAAGACCTGGGGCCTGCTGCTCAAGCGTGGGGCTCGCTACCTGTACGCCGAAGAACGTCGCCGTCGCCGATAGGGGCGCGTAGGCGGGCATAACGGCGGCGGCAGGATCGCCCGCGCATGGCGGGCCCGGCTGGTAATTTTGCGCCCAATTGTGTAGGGTTCGCTGCGTTCCTCGGTGCCCGGCCAGGCCTGGCTTGGCGGGTTAAACGGGAAGATCGGTGAGCCTCCAGCGGCTGCAAGGCCCGGAGACGAATCCGACGCTGCCCCCGCAACGGTGATCGAGCGAGAGACCGTCCGTCGGTTTCTGATGGTCGCGGCCAGTGCCACTGAACATGATGTTCGGGAAGGCGCCGCACCGGACGCTCGTCAGCCCGGAGACCGGCCAGGGAATGATCGCGCGGCATGCGGCGGGCATGCGAGGCGGATGATCGTGCCGGGCCGTTCGCCGGTCCTGGCCGATCCCCCTCGTGTCTGTCTCCCCCTGTCTGCGCGATCCCGACGAATCAACGGCGTGCGGGCGGCTCGCCGGGAGACTCTACACAATGAAACGCACAGCACTTTCCGCGGCCATCCTGCTGGCCACCAGTCCCGCCCTGGCGGACACACCGAATACCGACGATGCCCAGACGCTGGAGACCGTCCAGGTCACCGCCTCGCGCATCGCCCAGACGGTGGACGAGACGCTCGCTTCGGTGACCATCATCGACCGCGAAGAGATCGAGCGCCTGCAACCCCAGCAGTTCACCGATCTTCTGGAGGCGCGCGCGGGGATCGAAACCTCCCAGAATAGCGCCTTCGGCAAGTCCACTTCTGTGTATACGCGTGGCACGAGTTCCGACCATACGCTGCTGTTGATCGACAGCGTGCGCATGGGTTCCGCGACGACGGGCGGCGCAAGCTGGCAGTTCCTGCCTCCGGAAGAGATCGAGCGGGTGGAGATCGTGCGCGGTCCGCGCACCAGCATCTATGGTTCGGACGCGATTGGTGGGGTCGTGCAGGTCTTCACCCGGGAAGGCCGCAAGGGCCCGCCAAAGGTCAATGCGTTTGTTGGTGGTGGCAGCTTCAATACCTGGGAAACGGGGGTGGGGGTCGCTGGCGGTACCGACAACACGAACTACAGCCTTTCGGTCAGCCATTTCGAGACCGACGGTATCAACGTCCAGGACGGAGTGGGCGATGAAGACCGCGATGGCTATGACAACACCTCGCTTGCCACCAAGGTCTCGCACCGGCTCGATAATGGAGTCGAGGTTTTCGGTAATGTGCTGTACTCAGAGGGTAGGTCCGAATTCGATGGCACCGAAGATGAAACCGATTTTCGGCATGCCGCCCTTCGTGCTGGCTTGCGAGTGGCTGTAACCCCCCTTTGGGATACCGAACTCAGTGTTAGTCACAGTCGCGATGAGAACGATAATTTCAACGATGGTGTCTTTTCGTCGCGCTTCAATACGAAACGCGACGGCGTGGATTGGCGAAACGATTTCGAGATAACGGACCGTGTTTACTTGATTGCCGGGCTTGATGCGTATGAAGACCAGGTGGATAGCACCGCCGATCACGTTGAAGATTCGCGCTACAACGTCGGTGCTTATTCCGTCGTCCAGGTTGACCTGGGTCGGCATGATCTGGAGGGCAGTCTGCGCTTTGATGACAATGAGCAGTTCGGTGACAAAGTCACCGGGCAGGTGGCTTGGGGGTTGCAGGTAACGGAACCCCTGAGATTGCGCGCTTCCTATGGTACCGCCTTCAAGGCTCCAACTTTCAATGATCTCTATTTCCCAGAGTCGTCGTCTCCGTATGGGACATATCGAGGGAACCCGGGGCTAAATGCAGAAGAATCTGAAACGGTCGAGATTGGAATGCGTTACAGCATCAACGAGTCGTATCTCGACTTAAGCGTGTTTGAAACTCACGTTGATGGTCTTATCCAATACCAATGCGTTACCAATTGTAATGACCTCAACCCCGCTACGGATGTGAACGAGCCTCGAAATGTTAACGAGGCGCGGATTCGTGGGTTGGAGATCGAGGGCGGACACGATATCGGCGCATGGAGCTCTCGTGCTGCTCTGACGATACTGGATACAGAGAACCGAGACACTGGTAATGAATTGTCTCGCCGCTCTCCTCTGACTGTCCGCTTCGATCTGGACCGTCAGTTCCAGCGCATTTCCCTCGGAGGGTCAGTAATTGCGAAAAGTCGGGCAAAGGAAGATCTGTTTGGTGGGGATCAGGCACGTTTATCCGGCTATGGGCTGTTGAACCTTCGAGCGAGCTATCAGATTCATCCGGAATGGCAGCTTCAGGCTTCGGTCCAGAACGTGTTCGACAAGGACTACGAGACGGCGGGCGGCTACAACCAGCCGGGGCGTGCCGCGTTCGTGAAACTGCGTTATCAGCAGAGGTGATCCATGGGTAATCGACTGTCGAAGATTGCGACCCGCACGGGTGACGAAGGCCGAACCGGCCTTGGTGACGGCTCGCGGGTGGACAAGGACTCGCATCGCGTCGAGGCCTTCGGTGATGTGGATGAACTGAACAGCGTCGTGGGTCGCCTTTTGATCCACGACCTGCCCGAGGAGGTTCGTCGGAGCTTGGCCCTGGTGCAGCACGAGCTGTTCGATCTGGGTGCAGAGCTGGCGGTGCCGGGTCATCAGGCCTTGCCCGATGCCTCGGTCGAACGACTGGACGTCGAGCTGGAGTCCTTCAATGCGGATCTGCCGGCCCTGAAGGAGTTCATCCTGCCGGGCGGTGGGCCCGCCGCGGCGGATTGCCATATCGCGCGTACCGTGTGTCGGCGCGCCGAGCGGCGGCTGGTGGCGCTCAATCACCACGAGGCATTGCGCCCCGGTTCGCTGGCCTACATCAATCGGCTCTCGGATCTGCTGTTCATCCTCTGTCGCGTGCTGGCGCGCCACGAGAACGGGCAAGAGGTTCTCTGGCAGCCGGCGAACCAACGCGGCTGAGACGTTCTCGGTCCCGAGCCAGCAGCCCGCGTAGCCGGGTGCCGTGTCGACGGCACCCGCACTTGTTGCCGAATGGCCCGATGCCGGGCCATTCCGGCGAACTCACGGCTTGATCTCGTATTCGGAGAGTTCCTGCATGCCGTTTCTTCTTCCTGTCGTTTTGCTTCTTCTCGCGGTCTTTCCTGCGGGAGCCCTGGCGGCCGATGACCCGAAGATCGTTGGGGTGGTGTCGGATCGCTCCGCGGCGGAGGTGACAGCCGGGGCGCACCGGTTCCTCGAGTCCCATCCGCACGCCGAGATTATCCTGCGCACGCCCGAGCAGCTGGCGGACAAGTCCGATGGTTCGCTGACGGCATTGTGGCGCGATGCCGATGCTGTGCTGGTCGCGGCAGTGTTCGGTGACGAGGCAGGGCGGCTGGAACGCCTGCTGCGGGCCGAACCACCCGCCGACGGGGTGCCGATCCTGGCGATCAACAGCGAACGCCGCCTGACGGTGTTGTCGCGCATCGGCGGCGACGCCGTGCTGGAAGGGCTGGATGACGATGCCCGTACGGAGCTGGCCGAGAACCCCGAACCCGGCGAGGACCCGCGCGATCATCTGACAAAGCAACAGGAGCGCTTTCCCGAGCAGGCGGACTGGCTAAAGGGCCGTGCGTTGTATCAGGGGCGCACGCCGGAGAACATGGAGGGCCTGATGCGCTGGCTGGCCGCGCACGGCGGCCACGCGATCGACGTGCCCGATCCGGACCCGCGCGAGACCATCCGTTATTACCGTCATGGCGGTTCCAGTCCCGATCCGGACGCTCTCGACCTGGAGGCGGGTCCGGCCGTGGCGCTGCTGGATCTGGATACCGGTGACCGGCCGGGCGACCGCGCCCTGCTGGATGCGGCCTGTGAGGCCCTAGAGAACCGAGATATCCAGTGTTTTGTGGTGCTCGCGCGCTGGGGCGGGGCGAGCCGCGAAGCGGTCGAGACCCTCGCGGATGCGACCGGACCGGCGAATCTGGCGGGGGTTGTCAGCCTGCAGGACTTCGTGGTCGGCGGGGGTGGCAACCGCGAGGCGGTGGCCGAGGCCTTCGGCGAGCTGGATGTCCCGGTGATCAAGGGCATCCGACTGGCGGCCGTGAGCGCGACCCAGTGGCGGCTGTCGCACGAAGGCATCCCCTGGGACAAGGTGCACTACCACGTGGCCATGCCGGAGTTGCAGGGCATGAGCCAGCCGATGGTGCTGGCAGCCGCGGGCACCCCGGAACAGGACGAACGCACGGGCGTGCGCCTGACACTGACCGAGCCGGTCGGCGAGCGTGTCGAGGCCCTGGCCGACCGGGTCGCTCGCTGGCAGCGTCTGCGCAGCCTCGACAACGCGGACAAGCGGGTGGCGGTCGTCTACTACAACCATCCGCCGGGTCGCCAGAACATCGGCGCCGACAAGCTGGACGTGCCCGAGTCGTTGCTGGAGATCCTGCAGAACCTGGAGGCGGCCGGCTATGACCTGGGGGGCACAGTGCCGGAGGATGCCGAAGCCCTGCTGGACATGATCCAGGACCGGGCGGTGAACCTTCCGGAGCAGGCGGACGCGCTGGACGCGATCGCCGGCCGGGTGCCCTCGCTCGATCGCGAGCAGTACCAGGCCTATTTCGACACCCTGCCGGAGTCGATCCGGGCCGAGTTGGTGGATGGCCCGATCGGCTATCTGCAGGCGCGCCTGGGGGCAGCCAAGGCCGCCGACAAGGTCGAGCTCGCTCAAGCCGCGCTGGAAAGCGGCGTTGGCGATCTGCGCCACATGCTCGAGAGCTATCCGCACGCGGCCCAGGACCGGGCACTGGACCTGCTGGCCCAGTACGAGGAGGCCTGGGAGGCCACGCTGGCGGGGGAAGACGCGCATGCTACGACCGAGCAACTGCGCAAGGCGCTGGTGCGTACGGGCATCCCGGGCCTGACCGGCTGGGGCGAGCCGCCGGGCGAGGCGATGACCCGCGACGGCGAGATGCTGTTCCCCGGGATCGAGTTCGGCAACGTGTTCATCGGGCCGCAGCCGACGCGTGGCTGGGAGGTCAGCGAGCGCCTGCTGCACGCGAATACCACCTTCCCCCCGACCCACCAGTATGTCGGCTTCTACCACTGGATCCGCGACCACTTCGAGGCGGATGCACTGGTCTATGTCGGCCGCCACTCGACCCGCGAATTTCTGCCGCGCCGGCGCGCGGGGCTGGCGCCGGATGACTACCCCGAGATCCTCGGGGGCGCCCTGCCAATCATCTATCCCTACATCGTCGATGGCGTGGGCGAGGGCATCCAGGCCAAGCGCCGCGCCATGGGCGTGATGATCAGCCACCTCACCCCGCCACTGGCGGCCACGGAGCTGTACGACAGCCTGCTGGAGCTGCGTCAGCTGGTGGAGACCTACGAGGCCGCCGCGCAGCCGGATGCCGCGACGCGCTCGCGAGCCGTCCAGACCCTGCGCGAACGCATCGAGGACCTCGGCCTGACCGAGACCATCGAGCGCGAGCTGGCCCGGGGCCATCACCACGATCACGGGCATCACCATGATGACCACGGCGATCACCACGAGGGCCACCACGACGCGTCCGACTCCGGGGATGGGGAAGGGCATGCGGACGAACACGGCGATGAGCATCGCGATGCGGACCATCACCGCGAACACGGGGAAGAAGAACACGAACACGCTCATGAGCATGACCACGCGGACGAGCATGCGCACGAGGGTCTTGACGAACACACAACGACTCCGCTGGCCGAGATGGACGAGGAGTTGCTGGTCCACGAGATCGGTCACTATCTGACCGACATGCAGGAAGACCAGATGCCGCTGGGGCTGCATGTGTTCGGGCGTGACTGGAGGGACGAGGCCGTGGACACGATGCTCGAGTCGATGGCGGGTGACGACGCGTTCGGCGGCGACTGGGACGCCAAGCTGCGTGGATCCCCGGCCAGCGAGCGCGCGCATCTGCTGGCGGCGCTGGAAGGCCGTTTCGTGCCGCCCGGGCAGGGAAATGACCCGATCCGCACTCCGGAGGTATTGCCGACCGGGCGCAACTTCCATGCGCTGGCGGCGGATCTGGTGCCCACACGCATCGCCTGGGGCATTGGCCAGGAACTGGCCGCGGATGCCCGCGCGCACGGCGATCCCGAGGCGGATGGCAGCGAGGCGATCATCCTCTGGGCATCGGATACCGTGCGCGACGAGGGCGTGATGATTGCCTTCGGCATGGACATGCTGGGCATCCGCCCGGCCTGGAACAGCCGCGGGATCGTCCAGGGACTGGAGCGCATGGACCTCGACGAGGCCGGGCGCGATCGCCGTCGCGATGCCCTGTTCACCACCTCCGGTCTGTTCCGCGACCTCTACGAGGATCAGCTGGTGTGGCTGGATCGCGCCGCCCGCCTCGCGCTGGACGGCTCGTCCGAGATCATTCTTGAGGAGCACCCCGAGCTGGAAGAGGCACTGGACGCGGCCCTGGCCCCGCTGGGGCCGGACCTGCGCGATCCGGGCGCCGAGCCGCTGGCGCGCAACGACGTGGCCGCCCAGTGGGTGGAAGACACCCAGGCCCTGCGCGGCGCAGGCCTCAATGGCGTCGAAGCGGGTCAGCAGGCCGCGCTGCGTGTGTTCGGTACCGCCCCCGGGGCCTATGGGGCCGGGGTCAATCGTCTCGCGGACCGTTCCGGTGCCTGGGAGGACCGCGCCGAACTGGGGGCGGCCTACCTCCGCCGAATGGGTCATGCCTATGGCGCGGATGAGTCCGGTGGCTCCGCACACGAGGCGTTCGAGGCCCGTCTGGGCCAGGTCGGGCGCACCTACCTTGGGCGCGCCTCGCACCTCTACGGCCTGCTGGACAACGACGACGGTTTCGATTTCCAGGGCGGGCTGTCCACCGCGGTCGAGAGCATCCGCGGCGCGGTGCCGGACAACCGCGTGCTGCAGCACGCCGATCCGGACGACCCGCGGGTGGAGACCCTCGGCCGCGCGCTGATGCGCGAGCTGCAGGGGCAGAACCTGAACCCGCAGTGGATCGAGCCGCTGATGGATCACGGCTATGCCGGGGCGCGCACGATGGCGCGGGATTTCGTCGACAACCTTTGGGGCTGGCAGGTCACCAACCCGGAGATCATCCGCTCCTGGGTCTGGGACGAGGTGCACGACGTGTATCTGCAGGACCGCCACGGGCTGGGCCTGGACGCGTTCCTGGCCGACGGCCACAACGTGCACGTGAAGACCCATCTGCAGGCCGTTCATCTGGTCGCGGCGAACCACGGATTCTGGGACGCCGATCCCGAGGTGCTGGATGCCCTGTCCAAGCGCTTCGCGGAACTGGTCGTCGAGCATGGCCTGCCGGGCAGCGGCCATACGCGCCCGGACCATCCCATGCTGGACGAGGTGGCCGAGCGCCTGGACGACGCTGACCTGCGCGAGGCCTTCGAGGCGGTGCGGGCGGCCGCGCAGATCGACCGGGCGGAGCCCGAGGCCGACCCCAGTCGCGCCACCGAGATCCAGCCGCTGGAAGACCCTACCGCGCAGGAGGTGCAGGAGATCCCCGAGCCGGCCGAGGCCGACGGCGGCCAGGAGACCGGCGACGAGGCGGCGGGCATGCCCTGGCTCCCCTGGCTGGTTGCCGCTGCGCTGTTCCTGCTGCTGCTCGGCGGCATCGCCACGGGCCGGCGGCGTTAACGGCTGGGGGCGGGAAATCCCCGGGCCCTGTACTTGTAGGAGCCGAGCCCTCTCGGCGATTGCGGCATCGGCCACGCCCCATCGGCCAGAGGCTGGCCTCCTACAGAAGGCCGTACGAATGGCTGAACAAAGGTTAGTGAGGTAAACCGAATGTCTTTCTCGATCACGATGGAGCTGATGGACACCGTGGTGCGCTGGCTGCTGGAGCCGGTAATCGTCGGCCTGCTGGTGCTGGTCGCGGTGGCCGTCTGGGAGCTCGGGCTGGCCCTGGGTGAACGCTCCGGTGGGGTACGCCGCTTGGAATTGAGCGGCGATGTCGAACGCCTCGCCTACCGTGCCCGGCGGCGCATCGACCGCGCCGATCTGCTGGCGCGCATCGGACCGATGCTCGGGCTGATGGGTACGCTGATCCCGCTGGGTCCGGGGCTGGCCGCGATGGGTCGGGGCGAACTGGAAATCCTCGCCCAGGCCGTTACGGTGGCGTTCAATACCACGGTTCTGGGGCTGCTGGTCGGCATTCTCGGCTTCCTGCTCGGGCGCCTGCGTCGCCGCTGGTATGACGCGGCGATGGAGCGTATGGAGGCGGCGGCATGAGGGTCCCGCACTACCGCGCCTCGCGCTTCGACGCGCCCGACGAGGAGCCGATGGGCCCCTTGGCCAATCTGGCCGACATCATGCTGGTGTTCGCCGTCGGCCTGATGGTGGTGATGGCCGCATCGGGCAGCGGGCTGGAACCGGCCAGTGGCGGTGCCGAGATCGAACCCGGGCGCGAGATCCCGGATCCTCCCGCCGGCGCCGGCGAGGCTGGCTCGGGTTTTGAATCCATGGGGCAGGTCTACCGCGACCCGGAGACCGGCCGGATGATCCTGATCGGCGAATAGCCATTCCCGGGGCCGTCCGAACCCCCGTATGACGCAACGATGCAAGGAGTAACAAGAACATGAGCGACGACACCGAAGCGGCTCGCGCCGAACGCCACGCTCAGCGCATGGCGCGCAAGAAGGAGATCGTGGACCGCAAGATCGCCGAGGCCCAGGAGGAGAAGGGCGTGTTCCTGATCCTGACCGGCAACGGCAAGGGCAAGAGCTCCTCCGGCTTCGGCATGGTGGCCCGGGCCCTGGGGCACGGCATGCACGTGGGCATCGTCCAGTTCATCAAGGGGCAGTTCGCCACCGGCGAGGAGGCCTTCTTCCGCGGTCAGGACAACGTGCAGTACCACGTGATGGGCGAGGGTTACACCTGGGAGACCCAGGACCGCGAGAAGGATGTCGAGGCCGCCCGCGATGCCTGGGCGCATGCCCGCGACATGCTGCGCGATCCGAACGTCGACCTGGTACTGCTCGACGAGCTGCACATCGCGCTGAAATACCAGTACCTGGACGTGGCGGAGGTCCTCGATGACCTTGCCAACCGCCCGCCGATGCAGCACGTCATCACCACCGGCCGCGCCGCGCCCAAGGCCCTGATCGAGGCGGCCGATACCGTCAGCGAGATCGGCGTGGTCAAGCACGCCTTCCAGGCCGGCATCAAGGCACAGAAGGGCATCGAGCTGTGAGTGCGAGCTGCCCCGCCGCGTTCGTGGCGGCCCCGGCCTCGGGCCAGGGCAAGACCACGATCACCGCCGCCATCGCCCGTTACCATCGCAACCAGGGCCGGCGCGTGCGCGTATTCAAGACCGGCCCCGACTTCCTCGACCCAATGATTTTGGAGCAGGCCTCCGGCCATCCGGTGGATCCGCTGCACCTGTGGATGGTCGGCGAAGCCGCCTGCAAGGCGAAGCTGTACGAGGCCGCCCAGGAGTCGGATCTCATCCTGGTCGAGGGCTCGATGGGTCTGTTCGATGGCGATCCGTCCGGAGCGGATCTGGCCGTCCGCTTTGGCCTGCCGGTGCTAGCCCTGATCGACGCCGGGGGCATGGCGCAGACCTTTGGAGCGATTGTGCACGGGCTGGCGACCTACCGCGCGGACTTGTCCCTTACGGGAGTCATCGCCAACCGCACCGGTAGCGCGCGTCATGGCCAGATGCTGGCCGAGAGCATGCCCGCGGGCGTGCACTTCTACGGCGCCGTCCCCCGCAACGAAGAACTCAGCGTGCCGGATCGCCACCTGGGCCTGGTCCAGGCCGGCGAGATCGACGATCTCGATGCCCGGCTGCAAGCGGCGGCGACCGCGATCGAAGAGGCCGGCGTCACGGAGCTTCCAGCACCGGTCACGTTCGAGCCCGAGCCGATGCCGGAGATCGCGCGCGAGCTCGAGGGCGTTCGGGTCGGTATCGCGCGGGATGCCGCGTTTGCGTTTACGTATCCCGGCAACCTGGATCTGCTGCGCGCGTTGGGGGCCCAATTGGCGTTCTTTTCTCCGGTTGCAGGGGATCGTCTTCCAGACGTCGATGCGGTTTGGTTGCCCGGTGGATACCCGGAACTGCACCTGGACACCCTGGCGGCCAATACCGGGCTCAAGGAAGACCTCGCCAAGCATCAGGCGGCGGGGCGACCGTTGCTCGCCGAGTGTGGCGGTTTTCTCTATCTGCTGGATGAACTGACGAACCGGGACGGTCACAGCGCGCCCATGGCCGGTCTGATTCCGGGGCAGGCCCGGTTGGAATCGAAGTTACAGGGGCTGGGGCTGCAGAGCGCCCCGTTTCCCGAGGGTGAGCTTCGTGGCCACACCTTCCACCACACCCATGCGGATGTGGAGTGGGAGCCGATTGCCCATTGTCGGCGTGCCCGAGACGGGGGAACGGCCGCCGAGGCCATCTACCGAGAGGGGCGCCTGACGGCGGGTTATCTGCACGCGTACTTTCCCTCCAATCCCGATGCCGTGGCGGGTCTATTTCGGGGCTGAACACGCTTCCTTCGTGTCCGTTGATCTGGATCAACGGAACGTTCGATTTTGATCGCGTCCGGTTTCCCGCGTGGGTAGGGTGGGTTTCAGGCGATCTGGACTGAGTCTAGATCGGTCCGAGCCGACACTCATTCCCCAAGGGAGACCTGCCATGAAGACACTTTCCGGATTCCGCGTGACGGCACTGGCCGCCTGTGCGGCACTTGCGTTCGGGGCCTCGGCGCCAGCGCTGGCCGATACGGACTACTCGCAATATCGCGACGTGTTCGAGCCGTTGCCGGCGCTGCCGCCGATCCCGGCGGACAACTCGATGACGAAAGAAAAGATCGAGCTGGGCAAGATGCTGTTCTTCGAGCCACGCATCTCCAGCTCGGGCGTGATCTCCTGCGCGACCTGCCACAATCCGGCGCTGGGCTGGGCGGACCGCATCCCGCGCGCGGTGGGGCATGATGGTCAGGTCGGCGAGCGCAACACCCCGACGGTGCTGAACTCCGGCTTCTTCACGGCGCAGTTCTGGGATGGCCGCGAGGACGACCTGGAAGGCCAGGCGCTGGGTCCGATCCAGGACGCGATCGAGATGGCGATGCCGCTGGAGGACGCAATCGAGCGTCTGGAAGAGTTCAACGAGTATCAGGAGAAGTTCGAGGCGGCCTACCCCGACTATGACGGCGACAACGTGATCAACACCGATCACGTGGCCAAGGCCCTGGCCACCTTCCAGCGCACGCTGAACACCCCGAACTCGCCGCTGGATCGCTGGCTGGTCGGGGACGAGGGCGCGATGAGCGAGCAGCAGATGCGCGGGATGAAGCTGTTTGCAGACAACGGCTGCGTGGCCTGCCACGCGGGCCCGGCGCTGACCGACAGCAACTTCCATCGGATCCAGGTGCCGGGCTCGGAAGACGAGGGCCGTTACCTGGTGACCGGGGAGGAGAGTGATCGCTTTGCCTTCAAGACCCCGACCCTGCGCAATGTGGCCCTGACCTACCCCTACATGAACAACGGCGAGACCGCGACGCTGGACGAGGCGATCCGCATCATGGGGCAGGAGATGCTGGGTATGGAGTTCAGCGACGAGGAAGTCGCGGACCTCGAGGCCTTCATGCATGCGTTGACCGGTGACATGCCGCAGTTCGAGATTCCGGCACTGCCGTAAGCGAGCGGTCGCCACTGGCGATGACAAGCCCCCTCCGGGTCCGGCGGGGGCTTTTTTGTGTCGCCTATTCGACGGTGATGGTGATCTTGTCGGAGGTCACCGGCGGGTCGAAGCTGAGGTGGCGGTAGTCCATGAAGAGCAATTGCAGGGTGTGGGTGCCCGGCTCCAGTTCGATTTCGCCTTCTGTCTGTCCGCCTCCGAAGTGTCGCTTGTGGTCGGAGAAGGGGAGCGACGTATCCAGATCGACTTCGTCCAGCGGTTTGTTGACCAGCAGGTGGTGATGCCCGGTGTTGTCAGCCTCGACACCGGCTGGTGCGATGCCCATGCCGCGAAGGCCCATCTGAATGCGCACGGGACTCTCGACGGTGTCGCCATCCTGTGGGCTGATGAAATACACCTTGGTCTCATCGGGGGCCGAAACGCGTTCCATGCTGGCGACATTGCCGACGGCCAGGGTGAACCCTCCAGTGACCAGGGCGACGGTTGCGAGGCGGGTGAACGAAACGGTTGTCATCACGACTCCTTCGGGCGGTGGATGCCCGTGCGGTTGCCTGTCTCGAGTATAGCCGGCGGAAACGGGACCACCGGGTCATCGGGGCGCATCGTTCTGCTACCCTAGGCGCCCCTTTTTTGCTCACCGGTATCGAGTCCACACGCATGACGTTCAAAACCCGTTTTGCCCCCAGTCCCACCGGTTATCTGCACATCGGTGGTGCCCGTACCGCACTGTTCTCCTGGCTGTACGCCCGCCACCACGGTGGCGAGTTCGTGCTCCGCATCGAGGACACCGATCTCGAGCGCAGCACGGCCGAGTCGGTGAACGCCATCCTCGAGGGCATGAACTGGCTGGGGCTGACCTACGATCACGGGCCGTTCTATCAGACGGAACGTTTTGACCGGTACAAGGAAGTGATCGATCAGCTGATGGCTGCCGGCCACGCCTATCGCTGCTACTGCACGAAGGAAGAGCTGGACGCGATGCGCGAGGAGCAAAAGGCGCGCAAGGAAAAGCCGCGCTATGACGGTCGCTGCCGCGCCCGCACCGAGCCGCGCGAAGGCGTGGAGCCGGTCATCCGCTTCCGCACCCCGGACGAGGGCGTGACGGTCGTCGACGACATGGTGCGCGGCAAGGTCGCCTTCCAGAACAGCGAACTGGACGATCTCATCATCGCCCGCTCCGATGGCTCGCCGACCTACAACCTGACCGTGGTCGTCGACGACATGGACATGGGTATCACCCACGTGGTCCGCGGTGACGATCACCTGAACAACACCCCACGCCAGATCAACATCCTCAAGGCGCTGGGCGTGGAGCCGCCGCGCTATGGCCACCTGCCGATGATCATGGGCCCGGACGGTGCCAAGCTGTCCAAGCGCCATGGCGCGGTGTCGGTCATGCAGTACCGCGAAGAGGGCTACCTGCCGGAGGCGTTGCTGAACTATCTGGTGCGCCTGGGTTGGGCCCACGGTGACCAGGAGATCTTCTCGGTGGACGAACTGGTGCGCCTGTTCGATATCGAGGACGTCAATCAATCCGCCTCCGCGATCAACCCCGACAAGCTCCTGTGGCTGAACCAGCACTACATCAAGACGCTGGACCCGGACCACGTGGCGCTGGAGTTCGGCTGGCACCTGGGGCAGCTGGGGATCGATCCGAGCCACGGGCCGGCGATGCGCGATGTCGTCATTGCCCAGCGCGAGCGTGCCCGCACGCTGCGCGAGATGGCCGAGAACAGCGTGTATTTCTATCGCGAGTTCGAGGACTACGACGAGAAGGCGGCGCGCAAGCAGCTGACCGCCGAGGCCAGGCCCGTCCTGCAGACCCTGCACGACGGATTCAGCGCCCTGGGCGCCTGGGAGAAGGAGCCACTGCACGAGGTGGTGGTGCATACCGGCGAGCGGCTGGATCTGAAGCTGGGCAAGGTGGCGCAGCCCCTGCGAGTGGCCCTGACCGGGGGTACGGTGTCCCCGCCAATCGATGATACGTTGGTGCTGATCGGGCGCGAGCGCGCACTGGCCCGGATCGACCGCGCGTTGGAGAAAATTTCCGCCGAGGCGGGTTGACACATTTCGGGGTGCTGGCTACAGTACGCGCTCGCCTGACACGGGGCCATAGCTCAGCTGGGAGAGCGCCTGCATGGCATGCAGGAGGTCGGCGGTTCGATCCCGCCTGGCTCCACCATTCAGGGGTACTGCGAGTTCATTAATGCATCGTTTTGGAGTCATATCGCTCTACGTTGGATTGGTGCTGGCAGTGGTCGGATTGATCGGCGGTTTCGGGCTGATGCTCACCGGGGAACAGACCTGGTCGAAGCCCCTCATTGCGCTGGTGCCGATCGGGTTTTTGCTGGTATTCAACGGGCTGGTGACGACGCTTCTGCATCGCGCACCAGGTAGCGAGGAAGACCGGCCCAAGGGCCCACCCGAGTAAGAAGAAAGAAGACGTTGCCTCTACGTCCCCATCGTCTAGAGGCCTAGGACACCGCCCTTTCACGGCGGCGACCGGGGTTCGAATCCCCGTGGGGACGCCATATCCCGAAAAGGCCCGAACCGCAAGGTTCGGGCCTTTTCTTTTGTGGTGCAGGCAACCCCGGCAAACAACGTATTGGAAAGCCCTGGCGGAAGAGTGTCCGGCAGCCGGCCGGTACGCGCGGCCTCGAGGGCGTAACGCGTGAGCTCCTCGAGAAACAGCGGGACGCCCTCGCCACGTTCGATCAGCTGGTCGCGCGGGCCACTGGAAAGGCGCCCATTCGGGTCCATGCGGTCCACCAGGATGAAACGGCTCCCGAGTGCTGCTGCCCGCGCTGGTGGAAAAGTCTGGGGCGGCAGGTTCGTGGCGGTCGCCGGGCGCTTGCCCCGGCAGGGTGGATGTCAGGCGAGACGCGGGTCGCGCTGGCGGGGTTCGTCGGGGTGCGAGCGGGGGATGATGCAGTGGTTGATCCGCAGGAGTTCGCGTTCGGCCCAGGTTTGCACCTGGGAGTCGGTGGCGAATCGGGCGTAATCGAGCAGGGTCTGGCGTTCGATATTGGGGTTGCCCTGTTCGTGGGCGATCCGGCGGGCGCGCTCCAGTTCCTTCCAGCCCTCTTCGTCTTGCGCGTCGCTGTTGGCCAGCAGCGCGACCGCGCGCAGTCGCCGGATTGCGGGTTCGAAAGCGAGATCTCCGCGTTTTCGACAGCCGGAGAGGGCCTCGTCCGCGACTGCCAGACACTGCTCCGGGGCGGTGTCACTGGTCTGCAGGGCATCCAGCAGGACCAGCTGGAAGATGGTGTTGACGCCATCCATGATGTGGCGCATCGCCTCCACCTGCTGTTCGATGGCCTCGTGCGCGTCGGCTTGCCCCTGCCGGGCCAGGGCCCAGCTCTCGAGGGTGATGCCCGCCGCGCGCCACAGCGGGTAGTCGTACTCCCGGGCGATGGAGAGCGCGCGGCGCGCGGCGGGCAGGGCCGACTCCGGGTCCGCGCAGTAGAAGCCGAGGACCGAGCGGAAGGTATGCACGAAGGCCTCGGTGGGCCGGTGGCCAAGCTGGTCCGCCTGCTTGCAGGCGGCATCCATCTCGGTCCAGGCGCGGGCGTGATTGCCCAGATGGAGCAGGGTCCAGGCCATGAAACCACGGGCGCTGATCGCGGGGTTTTCGGTGTGGCGCGCCACCAGGGTGGCGTGATCCTCGTCGCGGTAGAGCTCGACCGCCTGCGTCTGGTGTTCCAGGGCTTCGGCGAAACGCCCGGTCCAGAAGTGGGTGTTGCCCTGCACATAATGCGCCGCGATCTTCAGCAGACGGTCGCCGGAGCGTTCGGCCAGCTGTTCCATCTCGGCGGCGAGGCGATGTGCCTCCTGGAATCCGTGCCAGGAGCCGGCGCCATGCCACAGGCCCCAGAGGACACGGAAGTACTGGACCGGGTCCTGTTCCGGGGCGGTCAGGCGCATGGCGCGCTCGAAGATGTCGTTGACCATGCGGGACCCGTAGCCCAGCAGGGCCAGGTTGGAGGCCCCCAGGCCGCCCAGGGCGCGGAGGGTGTCCTGTTCGTAGCCCCCCTTCTTGCCCTTTTCCTGCGCCTCCGGATGGCGCTCCAGGCAGCCGAGGGCATCCTCGAAATACTGCGAGGCCTCCGGGAGGATGCCGCGCGCAAAGGCAGCCTCGCCCGCCCGCAGCCAGGCGGCCACCGCCTCCGAGTAGCGACCGGCGTGGTAGAGGTGATCGGCGATGCGGCCCCAGTCCGCGGTCTGCATGCCGTTTTCGCCGTCTTCCTGCATCAGGTCGGCCAGCTGGCCGTGCAGACGGGTGCGGTCGCTCAGCAGCATCGATTCGTAGGCCGCCTGGCGGAACAGGACGTGGCGGAAGCGATAGCGCACACCATCTACCATGCCGGCGGGTTCGATGAAGCCCTTCCCGGTCAGGCGCGTCAGCTGGCGACGGATCGTATCGGCCGGCTGGCCGCGCAGGCGGCTGAGGATTCGGGTATCGAAGTCGCGGCCGATTACGGCTGCCGAATGTGCCAGTTCGCGGGCGCTGCCCAGTTGTTCCAGACGGGCGACGAGAAGATTGGAAAGCCCCGGCGGAAGGGTGTCCGGCAGGCGGCCGGTACGCGCGGCCTCGAGGGCATAACGTGTGAGCTCCTCGAGAAACAGCGGGACGCCCTCGCCACGTTCGATCAGCTGGTCGCGCAGGCCACTGGAAAGGCGGCCATTCGGGTCCAGGCGGTCCACCAGGTCGTGTGCGGCGGCATCGTCCAGCCCGTGGAGGCGGATGTGCTCCAGCGACAGGTCGCGCCAGGAGGAGCGAAAGCTCATGCGCGCCGTCAGGATGGCCATGATCGGCTGGCGATGCAGGCGCTGGTACAGCCGTCGCAGGAACTCCGAGGTGCCGGAGTCCATCCAGTGCAGGTCGTCGCAGATCAGCAGGGTCGGGCCATGGGCGGCACGGCGGTGGACCAGTTCGACCAGCGTGTCGATGATGCGGTCGCGGTCCAGCCCCTCGTGGGCAAGGCTTTCGGGACCGTCGGCGTCCGGGTGGGTCAGCCAGTGGGCGAGGCGTGGCGCGAGCTCGGCGGCTGTCCCCGCATGCTTGAGGGCGCCTTCCAGATGCCGCTGGCGGGCCTCGCGCAGGCTATCGTTTCCCATCCAGGTGGCGAAGGCCTGGCGTACGGGCGCCAGGAGCTGCCGGGTACGATCCTCGCGGCACTTGAGCAGGTAGCGCGAGCGAGCCTGCCCGCGGACTTGCTGGTCGAGACCGCGGGCAAGCCGGCTCTTGCCCAGCCCGGCCTCGCCCTGGACCAGCACGAAGCGGAGCTCGCCGCTCTCCAGGACCTGGTCCCAGTGCCCGCGAAGCTGCTGCAGTTCCGGACTGCGCCCGGTCAGGGGCGTCAGGCCGCGCAGGCTCTGTGCATCCACCCGGTCCAGCGGACCGGGGTCGCTGGTGACGCGGTAGGCACCGGTGCCGTCCTCTGCCTCGCGGAAGGTGAAGTACCCCGAGACGCGAGCGTAGGTCGGTTCGCTGACTCGCAGGGTGCCGGGATCGGCATGCTGGGCGCAGTCGTGGACGCGAGCGGTGAGCTGGCCGGTCGGATCGGGCAGGTCGGGGTCGACACCGGTGACAATCAGGTCGGTATCCACGGCCAGGCGCAGTTGACAGTCGGCGGGAGCGGTCTCCAGGGCTTGCCAGGCGGCATGCACGGCGTCGACGGTCGCCTCCTCGCGCCCGGCCGGGTAGCCGAAATAGGCCAGCAGCCCGTGTCCCGGGGAGGGCACGACATGGCCGTGATGGCTCAGCAGGACGAAGTCGACATGCTCCAGGGCGCGGTTGACCTGCTGCTGCTGGACCTCGATGTCGGCGCTCGCATCGGGCTGGACATGGCAGGCCACGACCGTGACGCGGCGGCGTTCGGGGCGCAGGATGGCCGGTTCGGGCTCCTCGGTGTTGACGTGCTGGCTGCTGGCCTCGGCGCGTTCGGCGCCGAGGATTTCCTCGCGCGTGCGCGCCAGGAGCTCGCCGGGCGCCTTGCCGGCCTCGGCCTCGAGATGGCAATAGTGATCGAGCGCGCGCTTCGGGTGGCCGCTGGCTGCGAGGGCCTTCATCAGGAGATGGTGCAGGGTCTCGTCGTGTGGCTCCATTGCCAGCAGGCGGTGGAGCTCGGCGAGCAGCGGCTCGCCCTCGTTGGGCTTGGCCAGCTCGACAAGGTTGTGGGTGATGAAGACGAGAAGATTTTGCCAGTGATGGTCGCGCTGGGCCTGGGCCCAGGCGGACAGTTCCGGGAGATCCTGCAGGGCGCGCAGGCCCTCGAGGAAGTGCCCGCGGTAGTCGCAGACGATCGACAGGTTCGGATGTGCGGCGGTGGCTGCGCGGCTTTCGGCGGTGCGTCGCTCGGCGCGGGCACGCTCGGCAGGCGGGGTGGTCGTCTCGCGGCCCTCGGCGGCGCGGCGTTCGGCGCGCGCACGATGCAGGGTGAGGAAGTCGATGGACGATCCCGGTTGTGGCTGGAAGCGGACATAGCGGGGCGTGGCGTCGAGCAGCGGGGGATCGCTGTCCGGAAGCTGGCGGCGCAGCTGGAACAGGCCCTGGCGCAGGTTGACCCGGGCGCTGTCGGAGTCGAGGTCTGGCCAGAACAGGCGTGCCAGCTCCTCGCGCGGGATGCGCCGGGGACTCTCGGCCGCCACATAGGTCAGGAGCAGACCCAGCTTGGTCCCGGACAGGGCGGGTATGTCACGGTCCTGCACGCGTACGCCGACGGTGCCGAAGGTCGTGATTTCCATATGCGCCAAAGCGGTCTCCGTCTTTCTCGGCAGTCGTTGGCTGCCATTCGTGTGCCGGTCAAACAACCTGGCTACCGTACCCTCCGGCGTGATTCCGGCGCGGGGTTCGTGTCCGCCTGACTGGATTGTACCGGCATTCTGCCGTACGGGTCAGTCAATGCGGATGGTGGTGTAGCCCTGGTTCTCGTAGCCCATGATCGACAGGAACGTGTTGCCCACCAGTTCAATCCCGGGCAGCAGGTCATCCTGTGCGAGGTCGAAGCGCCGGGTCGCGATGTGGCAGGCCTCCATGTGGATGCCGTCCAGCGCCTGCAGGCCCTCCAGACGTTCGTGGACGTGGCGTACGGCGGACACGTCTTCGATGTCGAGGTGATCGGTCGAGCGGGCGATCAGCGCGGCCGCGCCGCCACGGAAGGCGAAGACCATCTGCGGCTCCAGGCCCTGGCGCTGCATGTCTTCATAGGTCTCGCGGATCACGCTCAGGCGGGCGATCAGGCGCTCCGGTTCGGCGATGGTGATGTCCCAGAGGATGCGCCCGGTGTCCATGCCGGCAATGGCGCGCTGGTCGCCGGGCTTGTCGGCGAGCGCCAGGCTGGGGAGCAATAGGGCGCACAGCAGGAAGGAAGCAAGAAGGCGTTGCATGGCGTTCGTCCCTTTTTGGCGGAAATCCTGCCTTGAGAGTAGCAGGCTCGCTGGCGCTGTGTGCACACGAGTCCGGGGTCCAGCCCGTGGCGGGGGAGGCCGGACCCGGGGACGGCGGGTTCCGGCCTCCGCAAGCGCCGCTTAGTGACCGTGGTGGCCGTGATGCAGGTATTCCACCCCGTCGAGGCTCTGGATCTCGATCTCGCGCACCGGGATGAAGCGTGCCGATCCCGGGCTCACGATCTCCTCGGTGACGCGGATGCGGTAGGGGGCCTCGTGGTTCAGCAGCTGGCCGACAAAGCGTTGCCCTTCGTGGGTCACGCGTACCGGCGTGGTGTCGTCGTAGCGGCTGAAGTTGTAGCTCACGTCCTTGGGGTATTTCAGGTTCTGTTCGGAAAAGGTCATGGTTGGGCCCGTTGCAGTCAGTGGTCTTTTACGGCCTGGAAGGCCTCGAGTGCGGCCTGGCGGCTGGCTTTCAGGTCCACGATCGGGTCCGGATAGCCGCGGGCGCCGCCGGCACCTGGCGCGTGAATATACCGCGTTTCGACGTCCTGGAGCACGGGGACGAAGCGACGCACAAAGGTCCCGTCCGGATCGTGGCGTTCGCCCTGGGTTCGCGGATTGAAGACGCGGAAATAGGGCGCCGCGTCGGCACCGCAGCCGCCGGCCCACTGCCAGCCGAGGGTGTTGGCGGCGAGGTCGGCGTCCACCAGGGTATCCCAGAACCAGCGGGCCCCGTGCCGCCAGTGCAGGCGCAGGTTCTTGGTCAGGAAGGATCCGACCACCATGCGCAGGCGGTTGTGCATCCAGCCGGTTTCCCATAACTGGCGCATCGCCGCGTCGACGATCGGGAGCCCGGTCTCGCCGTGCTGCCAGGCCTGCAGGTCGCGTCGGGCCTCGCGCCAGGGGAAGGCCTCGAAGCGCGGGTTCAGCGGTTGTTCCGGGGTGTGCGGGAAGTGGTAGAGCACGTGATGGGCGAACTCGCGCCAGCCGAGTTCGCGGACGAAGGCCTCGGGGCCGCCGCTGTCCGGGTGCAGGCCGGCCTGGCGCAGCGCGCGCAGGATCTGGTGCGGTGATATCTCGCCGAAGTGCAGGTGCGGCGACAGGCGCGAGGTGCCGTCGTGGTCCGGACGGTCGCGCTCCACGCCGTAGTGGCGCACCGCGCCGTCGAGGAAATGTTCCAGCCGTTCGAGGGCCGCTCGCTCGCCGGGCGTCCATGCGGCGCGCAGGCCGGCGGCCCAGTCGATGGCGGGCAGGAGTTGGAGGTGTTCGGGCTGCAGGCGGTCGGGCCAGGTGCCGGGTGGCGCGAGGGTAGCGGGCGCGGGCAGCGGGTCGCGGTCGATGCCGCGCTTGAGGCAGGCCTTCCAGAACGGGCTGAAGACCCTGTAGGGCCGACCCTGGCCGGTCTCGACGTCCCAGGGCTCGATCAGCAGGTGGGCATTGAAGCTGTGCACCTCGAGTCCATCGGCGCGCAGCCCGGCCTTGATTTCCGGGTCGCGCAGGACGAAGGCGGGGTCGTACAGGCGGTTCCAGTAGACGGCGGTGGCACCGGTTTCGCGCACGAGGCTTCGCAGGGTCTCGAGGCTGGGGCCGGCGCGCAGGGTCAGGCGGGAGCCCAGCGCGCGCAGGTCACGCTCCAGAGCCTGGAGGCTGTGGTGCAACCACCAGTTGGAGGCGGCGCCCGACTGCCATGGGGCCTCTTCCTCCGGGGCATGGATGAAAACCGGGATGACCGGGCCCCCGCGTTCGCAGGCGGCGTGCAACGCGGGCTGGTCGGCCAGGCGCAGGTCGCGACGCAGCCAGACGAGGGTGGGGCCAGGATCCGGCATCAGATGCGGCCTCCCTGCGCGAGTGCATTGCGGATGTGGCCGGCCCGGTCGCGGATGGCCTGCAGGCGTTCGGGATCCATCTTTTCGACGTGCTTCCATTGCAGTGCGGTGCGCGGATGACGGGCGAAACGGTCGCGGTGGCGGTCGAGGAAGTCCCAGTACAGCGTGGTGAAGGGGCAGGCGTTCTCGCCCACGGCCTCGGCGGCGTCGAACGGGCACTGCCGGCAGTAGTTGCTCATGCGCTGGATGTAGCGCCCGGTCGCAACGTAGGGCTTGGAGGCGATGCGCCCGTCGTCCGCGTACTGTGACATGCCGATCACGTTGGGGAGCTCCACCCACTCCACGGCATCGACATAGATGCCCAGGTACCAGGCGTGGATCTCGGCGGGGTGCACGCCCAGGAGCTGGGCGAACAGCCCGGTGACCATGAGGCGCTGGATATGGTGTGCGTACCCGAGTTTCAGCGTCTGATCCACCGTCTGGTGGAGGCAGTGCATGGAGGTGTCGGCGTCCCAGTAGAGGGCCGGCAGCGGCTGGTCTGCCGCCAGGGCGTTCCACTCGTGCCAGGACTGGCCAAAGTGGAAGTACAGCCCGCGCACATACTCGCGCCAGCCGAGGATCTGGCGGATGAAGCCCTCCACGGAGGGGAGCGGCGCGTGGCCGTCGCGCCAGGTCTGCTCGGCCGCGTCAATCACGCTGCGCGGGTCGATCAGGTGCAGGTTCAGCGCGGCGGACAGGCGGGCGTGGTAGAGCCAGGGACGGTCGGTCCACATCGCGTCCTGACAGGTGCCGAACGCGGGCAGGCGGTGCTGGATAAAGTCGTCGAGGGCCTGCTGCGCCTGTTCCGGGGTGACCGGCCAGTCGAAGTCATCGGCGTGACCCGGAAGGTCCGGGAGGTGCCGGGTGATGTCCTCCAGGCACTCGCGGGTGAGCGCGTCGGGCGGGAAACCCACGGGCTGGGGCAGGGGGCCCGGGCCATCCCGTCCGAAGTGTCCGCGGTTATCGGCGTCGAAATTCCACTGGCCGCCCGCCGGCTCGTGGCCGTTCATCAGCACGGCCAGGGCCGCGCGCTGTTCCCGGTAGAAGTACTCCATGCGCAGCTGCTTGCGCCCTTTGGCCCAGGTCCGAAAGGCCTCCAGCGGGACCAGGAAGTGCGGGTCGTCCAGTATCTCCAGCGGGATGCCCCGGTCGGCACAGGCTCGTTCCAGCTGGAGGAGGACGCGGTGTTCCCCCGGCTGCAGGACCCGGACCTGCCGCGGCCGGAGCTGGTCGAGATCCGCAAGCAGGGCGTTGCCCAGGGTCTGTCGGCTGTGTTCGCCCAGACGGCGGTAGGAAACGGTCAGGCCCTCGTCGCGGCGCTGCGCGGCGAAGTGGCGCATCGCTGACAGGAACAGAAGGGTGCGGGCAACGTGTGACGGCACGTGCCGGGATTCTTCGGTGACCTCGGCCATCCAGAGACAATCCTGCTCGGGGTCCAGATGCTGCAGGCCCGGGTGGTCCGGAGCGAGCTGGTCGCCGAGCACGACCAGGAGGGTGCGCACGGTCGCGGGCGAGGTGGACGGGGCCACGGAGCCGGGAAACGGTGGGGACGGCTACTGGGGCAGGTGCCGCGAGAGCCGCGCCGCGGCTTCCAGGGGCGGCCCGGGCAGGACCTCGATCTCGCGGCCGTGTTCGCACTTCGAAAGCTCCAGGGCCGCCGAGCCCGCAAGGTAGCAGGGCGGACCGGCCTGCTTGAGGATGGCCTCCACCCGGGGGAGCTCGGGGCTGCGCATCAGTTGCGAGGAGCCATGGATGATCAGCGCCGGGGCGTTGAGGCGGCGCATCAGGGTCTCCAGGCCCTCGGGGCTGGTGGCGTCGAACAGGGGCAGGGTCTTCAGGCCGCGGCGGGCGCAGGCGAGCTGCAGCAACATGCCGCCGACCTGCTGGTGACCGCCGCCCAGCACCAGGCAGGGGTAGGCGGGGTCATCGCAGGCCCGGGTCGCGGTGCGCAACTGATCGGCGAAGGCCGCGGTGGCCCAGGCCGCGAAGATGGCCAGGCGGACTTCGCCTTCGGCGTCGTGCCGGGACTCCTCGCGCAGGCGGCGGTAGACCTCGAGGAAGGCGCTTTCGTGGACGCCATCCCAGCCGTGGCGCATGACCTGCCGGGCGTAGGTGCGATCCAGTTCACCGACGTCCAGATCCGTGACCGAGTCGTACAGGGCCTCGGCGAGAGGGTCCATGGTGTGGGGGGCGATCCCGGGGCTGGCACTCGTGCGCCGTTGAGGCCGCCTGGTGTTCTCCGGGGTCGTCCCGGTCTTGCTCGGCTCGGACCGGGCGGGTGCCGACGCGGGTTCGTCATCCAGGACCCGATGGACCTGGGACACCGGTATGCCCTGTTCCAGCAGCTCCATGATCCGCTTGATCCGCGCGATGTCACCAAGGCTGTAGAGCCGGTGACCCTTGGGTGTGCGCATCGGGCGAATCAGCCCGTAGCGGCGCTCCCAGGCACGTAGCGTCACGTCGTTGATGCCCGTCTCCGCGCATACGTGCCGGATCGGGTACAGGCCTTCTTCGTCGTGGGGTTCGATGTGCGTCGCGCTCGCCATGAATAAATTGTACGACATTTATACAGCGCATGTACAAGCGGTGAAATATGTGCTGCGATCCGCGTGGCCCCGGGAATGGGAATGAACCTTCCCGGTCTGCGCGTCCCAAAGGGTAGCAACCTTTTTTCGTTGTTGCTGGAGGATCGCATGTTTGCACCGCTCGGAAATCGCTGGTCCGGACTCCTCGCCCCGCTGCTGCTGGCGGCGCTGGCCGCACCCGGCAGCGTCCAGGCCAATCCGGAGATGGCCGACAGCATTTCGCCCTATCTGCGCCTGCACGTGGAGGATCCGGTTCAGTGGCGTGCCTGGGATCCGGCCCTCCTCGAGAAGGCGAAGGAGGAGCAGCGGCCGCTGTTGATCTCCAGTGGCTATTACTCCTGTTACTACTGCCATGTGATGCAGGAGGAGAGCTTCAAGGACGAAGGTATCGCCGAGCGCCTGAACGAGAATTTCATCCCGGTGAAGGTGGATCGCGAGGTCAACGGGGCACTGGACAGCTACCTGCTGGAGTTCCAGCGCGCCACCGCCGGCAGCGCGGGCTGGCCGCTCAACGTGGTGGTCACGCCCCGCGGGCACGCGCTGACCGGCGTGGTGTACGCCCCGCGCGATCAGTTCGCCGAATTCCTCGATGGCATTACCCAGCGTCTGGAGGCGGACTACGACCGGCTGGTGGATCTCGCTCGGCGCGGTAGCGAGGAGTTGACCCAGCAGTTGCGCGAGGGCGAGGAGCCAATGTCGGAAAGCCGTGCCGGCCGCCTGCCGCAGGTATTGTGGAACCGGCTGGAACGCGAGGCGGACGATCTGCAGGGCGGCTTTGGCAGCTCTACCAAGTTCCCGCATTCGCCGTATCTGTACGCAATGCTGGAGGCCGAACAGGCCGGTACGGCCCCCGGGTGGGTTGCGGAATTCCTGGAGATCACCCTGGACGAGATGGCCCACTCCGGCCTGCGCGATGTGCTGGGGGGCGGTTTCTTCCGCTATTCCGAGTCGCCGGACTGGAACGAACCGCACTTCGAGGTGATGCTGGAGGATCAGGCCCAACTGGCGCTGGTGTACCTGCGTGCCGGCGACCATTTCGGCCGCGACGACTGGGTCGAGCTGGGACTGGAGAATCTCGATTTCGTCAAGCGCGACATGGCTCTGCGCGAGGACGAGACCGGAGACCGGGCGGAGACCGCCGAGGACGGGTTCCGCGGGTTCGCGTCGAGCCTGTCGGCGGTCGACGACGAGGGGCGCGAGGGCGGTGCCTACCTCTGGCCCGAGGCGGATCTCGAGTCCGCGCTGGCGGACCACGAGCATCCGGGGCTGGTGCGCGCCTGGTTCGGCATGGAGGGCAGTTCGGTGTTCGATCTCGGCTACCTGCCACGGCGTGGCGCGGGGGTCGAGGCCCTGGCAGAGCGCTTTGACCTGGACGAGGAGGCGGTGCGCGAACAGGTGGCCGCCGGGCGCGAGGCGCTGATCCGGGCCCGCGAGGCGCGCGGCCTGCCGCGCGACGAGAAGGTCCTGACCGGGGCGCACGGTCTGCTGCTCTCCGCCCTGGCGGAGGGCGCGCAGCATGATGAGCGCTTCCTGGAGGCCGGTGCGGCGGTGTATGCCTGGCTGCTGGAGGTTGCTTCCGATGCGGATGAACTGCCCGCGCTGATGGGCCTGCCCGCCGCGCAGGCGGGGGCCGCCACGTTGAACGATTACGCCTTTGTTGCGCGCGGACTGCGCGACTGGAAGGCCGCCACGGGCGAGGGCGAGCAGGCCCCGGCGCTCGCATTGCTGGAAGCGGCCTGGGAGCGCTTCCGCGACGACGACGGCTTTCGCTCGGAGCCGGAGCCGCCGCTGCCGGGGATGATCTCACAGCGCTTCCATCCGGCGGTGCACCGGCCGTCGCCGACAACCCTGATTTTCCGTCTCAGCGAGGCGTGGGCCGGGGACAGCGAGGCGGTGGATGCGGCGTTCGGGGAGTACGACTTGCGCCCGGGGCGTGCCATCGAAACCGATCCCGAACACCACGCCCGCCTGGTCCTCTGGCTGCAGGAGCGCGATTAGGGAAACCCCGATTCATGTACCCAATGGCGTGGGTAGCCGAGGTTTTCCGAGACTCGGCGTCTAACGCAGCGGGTGGTGGTCGACCCGCTGCGTGCCGCAGGATTGTGGGCAATGGGGCGCTCACCCTTCGAAGCCTCGTTCGCCCGTCGTTGCTGAAAACGGGCTGGCGGATTGCGTTGCGGCCCGCCTTCGCAGCTCGGCTACACTGCACTCAGCGGGCCTGGTCAGCACGCCAGGGCGACTCGAGGGCGAATGTGGGCATGAATCCGGCTTTTCATCTGGAGCGGGGCCCCGGTTGGAGCGGCACTCCGGTCGGCAGGATTTCCGGGCCGTGCGTGTCCCCTTGCGCCGGCGCGGCCTGTCCCGGCTGCTGGCAACCGTTTACAGGCTGAATCCGTGATGAAAGAGAGTCCGTCCCTGCCCCCGAGCCACCCCCTGCGGGAGGCGATCCACGACGAGGTCCACGCGCGCTTCTACGAGCCGCTGGACGCGCCTGCCAGGGCTTCATGGCTGGCCTTGTTGTCGCCCCGTGACTCCATCGGCCGCGAACGCGAGCTGGTGGCTTCGCTCTGCCATCGCTTTGGAAGCGAGGAACCGCTCCCGGAGAAAAATTTCGTTGCCTGTGATCTCGGGACGTTCCGCATGCGCTGGGAACGCCACAACGAGTTCTCCACGTGGTCATTCTTCGTGACCGGGGAAACGGTCAGCGATCCGTTCGCCGATCCGGCGATCAACCGGGTACCGGCGGACTGGCTGGCCGAGCTGCCGGGTAGCACGATCGCCGCGATCCATCTGGCGCTGGAGTCGCGGGACATGCCGGAACGGACCGTCGAGGAGCTGGAGGCTGTATTCGCCCCGCATGCCTTCGTCGGCAACGGCGTGGCCGGCGGTGACGGCCTGGTGTGGACGGATTTCCGGGTCCACGAAGACGGCTTCTCCCGCTTCCTGGTGCGCGATATCGACCTCACCCGGCGTGAGGCCGGGCGAATTGCCCAGCGCCTGTTCGAGCTGGAGACCTACCGCTTGCTGGCCCTGCTGGCGCTCCCGCTGGTCCGTGAGCTGATGCCGGAACTCGACGAGCTCGAGAGTCGCCTGAACGATATCAACGACGAGATGGCGGGCATCACCGAGCAGTTCGCCGCGTCCGAGCGCGAGGAGCATTTGCTGGCCGTACTCTCCGACCTTGCATCCGATGTCGAGCGCTTGAGCAGCTATGCCGGCAGCCGTTTCCATGCCTCCCGCGCCTATGCCTCGCTGGTCAACAAGGGTGCCGAGGAGTTGAGGACGGTGCGCATGCCGGGGCTGCAGACGCTGTGCGAGTACCTCGGCTGGCGCATGGATCCGGCCATGGGTACCTGTGCGTCGCAGGCGGAACGGCTGGAGGTGCTGTCGATGCGCGTCCATCGCACTGGAGCGTTGTTGCGCACCCGGGTGGATGTGACGCTGGAACGGCAGAACCGCGATCTGCTGGGCTCGATGAACCGGCGCGCCGATCTGCAGTTGCGCCTGCAGCGCACGGTGGAAGGGCTTTCGGTGGTGGTGATCAGCTACTACCTGACCAGCCTGGTGGCCTACCTGCTACGTGGACTGGACGAGGTCGTCGCGGTGCAGGTACCGGTGAACCTGGCCATCGGGGTGGCGGTGCCGGTCGTGGTCGCGGGGGTGTGGTTCTCCCTGAGGTCGATGCGCACGCGCATCGAGCGCAAGGTCAGGCGCGGGGCTGACAGTGGGGGCTGACACCCGGTGCCCGGGGGCGGCGCGAGGCCTTCAGGCATCGGTGCGGCTGCTGGCTTCCTTTTCCGCTTTGTGCAGGCGCTGGAGCATGGCCTTGAGGACCTTCGGGTTGCCGGCGACGACGTCGCCACGGCGCATCACGTCCGGGTTGCCCTGCCAGTCGCTGACCACGCCGCCGGCTTCCTGTACCAGCAGCAGGCCCGCGGCCATGTCCCAGGGCTGCAGGCCCATCTCCCAGAAGCCGTCAAAGCGCCCGCAGGCGACCCAGGCCAGGTCCAGTGCGGCCGAGCCGGGGCGGCGTACCCCGGCGGTGCCGGGTACCAGGTGGCGCAGGCTGCTCAGGTAGCGCTCCAGGTCCTGGCCCTCGCGGAACGGGATGCCGGTGCCCAGCAGGGCGCCGTTGAGGTCCTTGCGTTCGGTAACGCGGATGCGGCGGCTATTGAGGAAGGCGCCGGCGCCGCGCGTGGCGGTAAACAGCTCTTCCTTCAGCGGGTCGTAGACCACTGCCTGCTCCAGCCGGCCCTTGTGTTTCAGGGCGATGGAGATGCCGTACTGCGGGATTTCGCGCAGATAGTTGGTGGTGCCGTCCAGCGGGTCGATGATCCACACAAAGTCGGCGTCGCTGCCGCTTTGCTCGCCGCCTTCCTCGGCCATGATCGAGTGGTCGGGATAGGCGCGGCGCAGGGTCTGCACGATGGCCTGTTCGGCGGACAGGTCGACGTCCGACACCCAGTCGTTGCGGGCCTTCTCGCGGGTGTTCATGCGATCCGGCCGTCCCCAGGCGCGGGTGGTGATGCGTCCGGCCTCGCGGGCCGCCGATACCGCCGTGTTCAGCATGGGGTGCATGGGGTCTCCTGGTGTTCTGCGGGGTGTCCGGCGGGCCTCTCTGGCAAGCCGCGGGAAGGCCGCGAACAATACACAAGCGGCTCTTTTTTGGGAAGTCGCGGGTGCCCGTGTGTACAATCCGTGGCCTTTGACGAGGGGGCTCCACGAATGGAAGAACGCCTGGGCCGGGCGCGGGTCGTGCTGGTGGGTACGACGCATCCGGGCAATATCGGTTCGGCCGCGCGCGCGATGAAGGCCATGGGGATCGCCGATCTGGTGCTGGTGGCGCCGGAGAAATTCCCGCATGCCGACGCGACGGCGCTGGCCTCGGGGGCGGATGACCTGCTGGCCCGGGCGCGGGTGGTGGAGGATCTGGCCACCGCCGTTGCCGACTGCGTGTGGGTGGTGGGCACCAGCGCGCGGCTGCGCACCCACTCGGTGCCGGTCCTGGGGCCCGACGTCGCGGCCGGGCAGGTACTCGCGCATGCATCCGCGGGGCCGGTGGCCCTGGTCTTCGGCCGCGAGCACAGTGGCCTGACCAACACCGAGCTGGATCACTGCAATGCCTTCGTGCAGATCCCGACGGTACCGGATTTCAGTTCCCTGAATCTGGCCGGCAGCGTCCAGGTGATGACCTACGCGCTGCGCATGGCCGCGCTGGGTGGTCCGGAAGACATCGCGTCCCCCGCCGCGAGCGCGGAGGAGGCCGAGCGCGACCCGCTGGCGACCCAGGCGGAGATGGAAGGCTTGTTCCGGCATTTCGAACAGGCCCTGACCACCATCGAGGTCCTCGACCCGGACAATCCTCGCAACCTGATGCGGCGGTTGCGGCATCTTTACCTGCGCGCCGGGCTGAGCGCCAGCGAGGTGCGCATGCTGCGCGGTATATTGACGCACACCGAAAGGGGCCGCTGAGGCCGCGTGCGCACTGCGTGATAACCTAGTGGAGTACTCAGGATTTGAGGCCGGTTGATGTTTGACAGGATGCGCGAGGACATTCGCTGCGTGTTTGACCGTGACCCGGCGGCACGCAACGCCTTCGAGGTGCTGACCGCGTACCCCGGGCTGCATGCACTGTGGTATCACCGACTCGCGCACTGGCTGTGGAATCACAAGATGCGCTGGCTGGGGCGGGTAGTCGGCAACTTCAGCCGCTGGGTGACCGGGATCGAGATCCATCCGGGGGCGACCCTTGGCCGGCGGTTTTTTATCGACCACGGCATGGGCGTCGTGATCGGCGAGACCGCCGAGGTCGGCGACGACTGCACCATCTACCACCAGGTGACCTTGGGCGGCACGACCTGGGAGGGTGGCAAGCGCCACCCGACGCTCGGCAACGAGGTGGTGATCGGTGCGGGCGCCAAGCTGCTCGGCCCCATCCACGTCGGAAACCATGCGCGCATCGGCTCCAACGCGGTCGTGCTGAAGGACGTGCCGGCGGATGCAACGGCGGTGGGGATCCCCGCCCGGGTGATCGGCCCGCGCCGGGAACCGGACCCGGGTTTCCAGCAGATGGCGGATCGCATGGGCTTCGATGCCTACGGCCTGTCGCGCGACATGCCGGACCCGGTGGCAAACGCCATTCATCGCATCGTGCAGCGCGTGCACGACCTGGACGAACGCATGGAGCGGGCCTGCCAGGCGCTCAAGCGTGCCGGCATCGACCCGGGCGAGGCCCTGGGCGAGGACGAATCCGGCCCGCTGGAGGCCTGCGATCTCGAGGGCCTGGAACCGGATGAATGCGAGGTTCCGGTGAGCACGGCGAGCGAACAAGAACGTAAACAGCAGGGGAATACTTGATCGTTTTGGTCAGGTATTGCTAAGCTTGCCGGCAAATGACCGACAAGTGCACTCAACCATGAAACTGACGACCAAAGGCCGCTACGCCGTGACCGCCATGCTGGATGTGGCGATGCATACCCGCAACGGGCCGGTATCCCTGGCCGAAGTGGCGCGCCGGCAGAAGCTTTCATTGTCCTATCTGGAGCAGCTTTTTTCCAGGCTGCGCCGCAAGGGCCTGGTGAACAGCAGCCGCGGGCCGGGCGGAGGCTATGCCCTCAGCCGCGAGCCGGAAGGCATCAGCGTGGCCGAGATCGTGGTCGCGGTGGACGAACCGGTCGACGTGACCCGCTGCGGTGGCAAGGCCAACTGCAACTCGGATTCGCGCTGCCTGACGCACGACCTCTGGACCGATCTGAGCCAGCAGGTCTACGACTTTCTCAGCACCCGCTCGCTGGCGGATGTATTGCAGCGCCACCGCGAACAAATGGAAAAAGACGGTGTGCAGGAGGTCGTCATGCACGGCACCTCGCTGCAGGCCTCGACCGATAAAAGCCATGCGGCCGCCGAGGCGGCCGCGGAGAGGAGCTAACGCCCCATGAGTGACCTGAAACTGCCGATCTATCTGGATTATTCCTCCACCACGCCGGTCGATGAGCGTGTGGCGGAGAAGATGGCGGGCTGCCTGACCAAGGACGGCCTGTTTGGCAACCCCGCCTCGCGCAGCCACAGCTTCGGCTGGAACGCGGAAAAGGCGGTGGAGAACGCCCGCGGCCAGGTCGCCGAGCTGGTGGGTGCCGATCCCAAGGAGATCATCTGGACCTCCGGTGCGACCGAGGCCGATAACCTGGCGATCAAGGGTGCGGCGCACTTCTACCAGCGCAAGGGCAAGCACATCATCACCGTGAAGACCGAGCACAAGGCCGTGCTCGACACCACGCGCCAGCTCGAGCGCGAGGGCTTCGAGGTGACCTACCTGGGCGTGAAGGAAAACGGCCTGATCGACATGCAGGAGCTGCAAGACGCGATGCGTGACGACACCATCGTGGTGTCGGTGATGCACGTGAACAACGAGATCGGCGTGATCCAGGACATCGAGGCGATCGGCAACCTGTGCCGCGAGCGCGGCATCGTGTTCCACGTGGATGCCGCGCAGTCGACCGGCAAGGTCGCGGTTGACCTGTCGAAGCTGCCGGTGGACCTGATGAGCTTCTCCGCGCACAAGACCTACGGCCCGAAGGGCATCGGCGCCCTGTTCGTGCGCCGCAAGCCGCGCGTTCGCATCGAGGCGCAGATGCACGGCGGTGGCCATGAGCGCGGCATGCGTTCCGGCACGCTGGCGCCGCACCAGATCGTCGGCATGGGCGAGGCCTTCGCGATCGCCGGTGCCGAGATGGGCCCCGAACTCGAACGCATCCGCATGCTGCGCGACCGCCTGTGGGCCGGTCTCGACGGCATGGAAGAGGTCTACCTGAATGGCGATCAGGAGCAGCGCGTCGCGCACAACCTGAACGTGTCGTTCAACTTCGTCGAGGGCGAGAGCCTGATCATGGCGCTGCGCGACATCGCCGTGTCCTCCGGATCGGCCTGTACCTCGGCGAGTCTGGAACCGTCCTATGTCCTGCGCGCCCTGGGCCGCAACGACGAGCTGGCGCACAGCTCGATCCGCTTCTCCATCGGTCGCTACACCACCGTGGAAGAGGTCGATCACACGGTCGAGATCGTGCGCGCCGCGGTCGCCAAGCTGCGCGAGCTCTCGCCGCTGTGGGAGATGTACCAGGACGGCATCGATCTGAGCACCGTCGAGTGGGCGGCCCACTAGGGGCCCGCTCGACACCACTAACGCAACGCGTACACACGCAACAGGAGAACGGTCATGGCTTACAGTGACAAGGTTCTGGACCACTACGAAAATCCGCGTAACGTCGGCAGCTTCGACAAGAACGATGACTCGGTCGGTACCGGCATGGTCGGCGCGCCGGCCTGCGGCGACGTGATGAAGCTGCAGATCAAGGTCAACGACGAGGGCATCATCGAGGATGCCAAGTTCAAGACCTATGGCTGCGGTTCCGCGATCGCCTCCAGCTCGCTGCTGACCGAATGGGTGCGCGGCAAGACCCTGGAAGAGGCGAGCCAGATCAAGAACACCCAGATCGCCGAGGAACTGGCGCTGCCGCCGGTGAAGATCCACTGCTCCGTGCTGGCCGAGGACGCCATCAAGGCGGCGGTCTCGAACTACCAGGAGCGCCACGGCGAGGCCGCCGAAGCCGAGAAGAAATCTGCCTGAGGGCCCTATGGCGATTACAGTGACCGAACCCGCGGCCGAACGCATCCACAGCTTCCTCGAGAAACGGGGCAAGGGCGTGGGCGTCCGGCTGGGCGTCAGGACGACCGGCTGCTCCGGCATGGCCTACGTGGTGGAGTTCGCCGACGATATCGAGGACACCGACACGGTGTTCGAGGATCGCGGCGTGAAGCTGGTCGTGAACCCGAAGTCCCTCGTGTACCTCGACGGGACCGAGCTGGACTTCGGCAAGGAAGGCCTGAACGAGGGGTTCAGGTTCAACAACCCGAACGAGAAGGCGCGGTGCGGCTGCGGTGAAAGCTTCAGCATCTGACTGAGCCTCGTATGCGGGGTGGTGCATGGGGGTCGCGCGGGGATCCGTTCCCGGCGGCCGTCGTCCCACCCCTTTTCTTTTGTTGCCCCGTCGCAAGGCCGAGACTGGATGAACGACCCATTCGAGCAGTTTGACCTGCCGGTCGCCTTCGAGGTGGACCGGCAACAGCTGGACGAGCGCTTTCGCCGGCTGCAGGCGGAGCTGCATCCGGACCGTTTTGTGCGCCAGGGCGATCAGGCCCGGCGCATGGCGGCATCGGTGGCGGCCGACGTGAACGAGGCCTACGCGATCCTGGCGGACGACTACCGGCGCGCTGTGCACCTGTTGGAGCGCACCGGGGTGGATTTCGATCCCGAGCGCGATACCAGCCAGAACATCGAGTTCATCGAGGCGCAGATCGAGTGGCGCGAGCGCCTGGAAGAGGCCGCGGCGGCGCGCGACAGCGAAGCGCTGGAGGTAGCCGGCGGCGAGCTGGAGCAGGCCCGCGCCGCCGCGCGGGCGAAAGTCGCGGAGGCTTTGAAGGACCCGGAGGCACCGGCAGAAGACGCCAAGGACCGGGTGCTGGAGCTGCGCTTCTTCGACCGCCTGCTGGACGAGATGAAACGAACCCGACGAAACCTGGCTGCGGCCGAGTGAAGGAGCCGATTTTCGATGGCCTTACTGCAGATCACTGAACCCGGAGCTGACTCCGCCCCGCACCAGCGGCACCTGGCGGCCGGGATCGATCTCGGCACCACCCATTCGCTGGTCGCGACCGTGCGCAGCGGTGAGGTGGACACGCTGCCGGACGAGCAGGGGCGGCATATCCTGCCGTCGGTGGTGCACTACGCCGCGGACGGCGTAACCGTGGGTCATGCGGCGGCCGAACATGCGGCGGACGACCCGCACAACACCATCGCCTCGGTGAAGCGCCTGATCGGGCGGGGGGCGGCGGATGTCGCGACACTGTCCGGCGAGCTGCCGTTCCGGCTCAAGACCGGCGAGTCCAGCGTGCCGCGGATCGAGACGGCGGCGGGCGACAAGACCGCCGTGGAAGTGTCCGCGGAGATCCTGCAGACGCTGCGGGCGCGCGCCGAAGCGACCCTGGGCGACGAGCTCGAGGGCGTCGTGATTACCGTGCCCGCGTATTTTGATGATGCCCAGCGCCAGGCCACGCGCGACGCCGCGCAGCTGGCCGGGCTCAACGTCTTCCGTCTGATCAGCGAGCCGACCGCGGCGGCCGTCGCCTACGGCCTGGACCAGGGCGAGGAAAGCACCATCGCCGTCTATGACCTGGGCGGCGGGACCTTCGATATCTCCATCCTGCAGCTGCGCCGGGGCGTGTTCGAGGTGCTGGCGACCGGCGGCGATTCGGCCCTGGGCGGCGACGACATCGACCGCGCCATCGCCGACTGGCTCCTGACCCAGGCTGGCATGGGCGGGGAGACCGATCCGCAGCGCCTGCGCCGCGTGTTGCTGGCCGCGCGCCATGCCAAGGAGGCCCTGACCGACGTCGCGAGCACCACGGTCGAGGTCGTGCGCGCTGATGGTTCCACCTGGTCCGGCGAGATGGATCGCGACACCCTGGTGGAACTGGCCCGCCCGCTGCTGGAGCGCACCATGACCGCCTGCCGGCAGGTGCTGGCGGACGCGGGGCTGGAGAAAGACGGCATCGACGAGGTCGTGCTGGTCGGTGGGTCCACTCGCATGCCGGCGGTGCGCGAGGCGGTGGAGGGCTACTTCGGCCGGACCCCGCGCGCCGGGATCGATCCGGACCGCGTGGTCGCGATCGGGGCCGCGCAACAGGCGGACATCCTGGCCGGCAACAAGCCGGATACCGAGCTGGTGTTGCTGGATGTGATCCCGCTGTCGCTCGGGCTGGAGACGATGGGGGGGCTGGTCGAGTTCATCGTCCCGCGCAACACTACCATCCCGGTCACGCGGGCGCAGGAGTTCACCACCTTCAAGGACGGCCAGACCGCGATGTCGTTGCACGTCGTGCAGGGCGAGCGCGACGTGGTCGACGCCAACCGCTCGCTGGCCCGGTTCACGCTTTCCGGCATCCCGCCAATGGTCGCCGGTGCGGCGCGCATCCGCGTGACCTTCCAGGTGGACGCCGACGGGTTGCTGAACGTGACCGCGCGCGAGCAGACCCAGGGGGTCGAGGCGCATATCGAGGTCAAGCCGAGCTATGGCCTGACCGACGCCGAGATCGAGCAGATGCTGCGCGATTCGGCGTCCTCGGCCCGCGAGGACATGGAGGCCCGCCGCCTGCGCGAGGAGCTGGTCGAGGCCGACCGGGTGCTCGAGGCACTGGACGCCGCGCTGGAGGCGGATGGCGATCGGTATCTCGAGCCCGAGGAACGCCAGACCATCGAGCAGGCGCGCGACGCCCTGCGCGCCGAGCGCGAGAAGGGCGCGGATCCGGACGCCATCGAGGCCGCCCGCAAGCGCGTGGAGCAGGCCTCGGAGGCCTTTGTCGCGCGGCGCATGAATGACAGCATCCGGCGCGCGCTCGCCGGACACAACGTTAGCGAATACGACGCAGGGAACTGAGAACATGCCCCAGGTAATCTTTCTGCCCCACGAGGAAATCTGCCCCGAAGGCGCCTCCCTCGAGGCCCAGTCGGGCATCAGCATCTGTGATCTCGCACTGCAAAACGGCATCGAGATCGAGCATGCCTGCGAGAAGTCGTGCGCCTGCACGACCTGCCATGTCTACGTGCGCGAAGGTCTCGACAGCCTGGGCGAGCCGACCGAGGACGAGGAAGACATGCTGGACAAGGCCTGGGGCCTGGAGCCGGACTCGCGGCTTTCCTGCCAGGCCATTGTGGCGGACAGCGATCTCGTGGTGGAACTGCCGAAGTACACCATCAACCAGGTCTCCGAAAACCACTGAGCGAGGGATAGGCGATGAAGTGGACCGATACCCAGGAAATCGCGATGCAGCTGGCCGACGAACACCCGGACGTCGACCCGCGCAACATCAACTTCATGGACCTGCGCCAGTGGGTGATGGGCCTGCCGGACTTCGATGACGACCCGGACCGCTCGGGCGAGCGCATCCTCGAGGCGATCCAGCTCGCCTGGATGGACGAGGCCGACGTCGACGACTGACCGGACGCCTTGGTGGTCCAAGGCGTTTATTCACCACGAAGCCCACGAAGACACGAAGAAAGTCAAAAGCGATCAACAGGAAGATTGGAAGGCGGGAAGATTCTGGGTGTAGGCCGCAGTGTCATGGCTGGACGGATAGGCAGGCATTGCCGCCCATCCACCGACAGGCGCACCAAAAACAAAATCTTCCTATCTTCCCGTCTTCCTGTGCAATTTGTTCGCCCTTGAATTTCTTCGTGGGCTTCGTGGTGAAATCACGGTTTTTGGCGCCGGATTGCCGCGAAGGCGTCAGGTCGCTAGACTACGCGCCGCACGTTGTGTCCGCGTCGTTTTGCGTTGGGAACCCGCCGTTCGGCGGGTTCTCGCGTTTGCACCCGGGCCCGGCGACCGAAATCAATCCAAGTAGCAGGAGAGCCGCCCCATGGCCGTTGAACGCACCCTTTCCATCATCAAGCCCGACGCCGTTGCCAAGAACGCGATCGGCGACATCATCGGCCGCTTCGAGAAGGCCGGCCTGAAGGTCGTCGGCGCGCGCATGATGCACCTGAGCCGCGAGCAGGCCGAAGGCTTTTACGACGTGCACAAGGAACGCCCGTTCTTCAATGACCTGGTCGAGTTCATGATCTCCGGCCCGGTGCTGGTTCAGGTCCTGGAAGGTGAGGACGCCATCGCCAAGAACCGCGACATCATGGGCGCGACCAACCCGAAGGAAGCGGCTCCGGGCACCATCCGCGCCGACTTCGCTGTTTCCATCGACGAGAACGCCGTGCACGGCTCCGATGCCCCGGAAACCGCCGAGCGCGAGATCGCGTTCTTCTTCGGTGACGACGGCGTCTGCCCGCGTACCCGATAAGAGCTCCGCAGGCACCAAGGGAAACACTGATCAATGTACACGCTCGCGCTCGAGTCGCTTTTGCGTGCGAACAAGGCGCGGTGACTGCCGTGCAGTCATTCTGCACAAGGGAGCCGCAACGCAGTTCCCACGCCCGTTTTTGATCAACAACGGGCGGCCGAGCCCCTTCGGGGTTGGCGCCCCAGGTTCCCCGATCCTGCGTTGCGCCGATTGCGGGTAGAACCACTACCCGCCGCACGACGCGCCTTGTCTCGGACAACCTGGGGTGCCAACGCGAGTGTGTACATTGATCAGTGTTTCCCTAAGGGGCCCGGCTGCACCGCGCAGCGGGCCCCGTAGGCAGGCATCCCTTCGGCACAGTACACTAGGGGACTTGAGCCAACCGGTCCCTGTTATGGCAAGCGCATCCTCCACCCTCCTGAATCTGCTGGGCTACAGCCACCAACAGCTCGTCGAGCTGCTGGCGCAGTGGGGTGAACCGCGTTTTCGTGCCACCCAGCTGATCAAGTGGATCCATCAGCGCGGGGTCACCGACTTCGAGCAGATGACCGACGTCTCGCGCAAGCTGCGCGAGCGCCTGGCCCGCGAGACCGAGATCCGGGTACCCGAGATCGGGCTGGAAAAGGCCTCCTCCGACGGCACCGTCAAATGGGTGTTGCGGCTCCCCGATGGCAATGCCATCGAGACCGTCTTCATCCCCGAGGGCGGCCGCGGCACGCTGTGCATCTCCTCCCAGGTCGGCTGTGCGCTCGACTGCACCTTCTGCTCCACGGCCCAGCAGGGCTTCAACCGCAATCTCACCAGTGCCGAGATCATCGGTCAGGTGTGGCTGGCCATGCAGCGCCTGCCGGCGCCGGAAGGCCGCAAGCGGGCGGTGAGCAACGTGGTCCTGATGGGCATGGGCGAGCCGCTGGCCAATTTCGATGCGGTGGTCCCCGCCTGCCAGTTGATGACCGACGACAACGCCTACGGCCTCAGCCGGCGGCGCGTGACGTTGTCGACCTCCGGGCTGGTGCCGGCCCTGGATCGTCTGAGCGAACACACCGATGTTGCGCTGGCCGTCAGCCTGCATGCGCCGAACGATGCATTGCGTGACCGCCTGGTGCCGATCAATCGCAAGTACCCGATTGCCCGGCTTCTGGACAGTTGCCGCCGCTACGTCGAGGCGACCGAGGCCCACAGCGGCGTGACCTTCGAATACGTCCTGCTGGCGGGGGTGAACGATCAGCCCGAGCACGCCAACGAGCTTGCCGCGCTGTTGCGCGGCATCCCCGGCAAAATCAACCTGATCCCGTTCAATCCGTTCCCGGGAGCCCCGTTCGACCGCCCGCGCGAGACCGATGTGCTGGCGTTCGAGCGGCGCCTGCAGAAGGCCGGCTACGTCACCACCGTGCGTCGGACGCGCGGCGACGACATCGATGCCGCCTGCGGGCAGCTGGTGGGGCAGGTCGAGGATCGAACCAATCGCGGCATGCGCATGTTCCGCCTGCATGCCGAGTTGCCACAGACGGACCGGAGGGCTTCATGACGGGACGCACGGGTTTGCGCCTGGCGGCGTTGCTGTGCTTGGCGCTGCTGCTGGGGGGCTGTGCCGCGACCGCCGACCGGCCGGTCTCCGGCGAGCGCGAGGAGGCGGCCGAGGTGCATGCCGAGCTCGGGATCGGGTATCTGCGCGAAGGCGAGTTCGAGCAGGCCGAACGCAACCTTCGCCGCGCGCTCGACTATGACCCCGGCTACGCCCTGGCCAACATCGGCATGGCGGCGGTGTACGAGCGCAAGGGCCAGCTGGACCGTGCCGAGGAACACTACCGTCGGGCCCTGCGCCGGGACGAGGGGAACCCCTTCGCCCAGACCAACCTGGGTGCGCTGCTGTGTAGTCGCGAGGACTTCGACGAGGCCCAGGAGCTCTTCGCCCGGGCCATCGACAACCCGGACTACGACCGTCGCGACATCGCCTACATGAATTCCGGCGTCTGTCACGCCGATGCAGGCGACACTGAACAGGCGGAACGTCAGTTGCGGCGTGCACTGGAACTGAACCCGCAGTACCCGCGGGCGCTGCTGGAAATGGCGCGGCTGACCTATCACGCCGACCGCCCCATGCAGACCCGTGCCTTCCTTCAGCGCCTGGACAGCCAGGGCGTGGAGAATGCCGAGACGCTCCTGCTGTGCTACCAGGCCGAGACCGCGCTGGGGAACAGCCGCGCGGCCAATGCCTGCGCCGAGCGCCTGAGCCGCCAGCACCCGGACAGCGAAGAGATGACCGAGCTGCGCCGTCTGGAGCGTGAGGGGTGAGCGATTCGCGCGACAAGGAACCGGATCTGGGCCGGGTCGAGGATGTCGATGACTCGACCGGAAACGTCGCCCCGCTGCGCACCGAGGCGACGGACCCCGACCCGGAGCCGTCGTTCTCCGCCGCCCACGGCCTGACCACCCGCGATCAGCCAGGTGGCACCGAGGCGGAGGTGCCGGGGAACGACGACGAGCCCGGTGCCAGCCTGCGCCGGGCGCGCGAGGCCGCGGGTCACGATACCGCGTCCCTGGCCCGCCGTATCCATCTGGGGCGCGGTACCCTGGAAGATCTGGAGTCCAACCGCTTTCAGCACATGCCGCCGGCGTACGTACGGGGGTATCTGCGCTCCTGCGCGCGCGAGCTTGGTGTGGATGCCGGCCCGTGGATCGAGGCCTTCGAGCGTCATGGCCTGGTGGACCCCGAACTCCGGGCGGTCGCGACACCGTCCGCGCGGGCGCGTCACCAGCGCCGCGGCCGGGGCATCTACTGGCTGGCCCTGTTGCTGTTCGCGATCCTGCTGGGTCTCGGGGTGTACGCCTGGAGTGAACGCACGGGGACCCCGGTCCTGCCGTCGCTGAACCTGGGCGACGCCCGCGAGGCGGTTCCGGGGCTGGGCGGGACCCAGGACGCGGATGTAGACCCACCGGGTCCGCCGGAGACCATTCCCTCGGACAGCGAGCGTGCCGAGCCCGAGACGCCCGCTCCGGCGGGCGTGGCGGAAGAAGCTCCGGTAGAGGAGACCGCCGAATCCCCGATGACCGGGCCCGGCGGGGACGATTCCGCCGAGGCCGCGGCTGAAACCGCGCCGCCCGGGGTGACGGCCGAGTCCCTGACCGAGCGCCTGGCCGTGCCGGAAGAGCCGGCCACGCCCGATGTGGCCGCATTGCCTGAAACCGAGTCCGTGGCCGAGGCCGATTCCGGGCCGGCCGAGGCGGGCGACGGCGCCGAGCTGGTACTGACATTCGAGGAAACCTCCTGGGTGGAGATCCGCGATGCCGATGACGAGGTAGTGCTGACCGGTGTGCTCAGTTCGGGCGATCGCGAGACGCTCCGTCTGGAGCTGCCGGGCCGGGTGATCCTGGGCAACGCCCCTGGCGTCTCGCTGACGCTGGACGGCGAACCGGTGGACCTCGAGCCGCATATCCGTAGCGACCGCACCGCGCGCTTCGATCTGGAAGGCTGAGCCCGGGCCTTCCCGGTCGGCTATCACAACCAAGAAAGACGCCATGAAAGCGATCAAGTCGATCCGCGGGATGCACGACATCCTGCCCGAGTCCATTCACGTCTGGCAGCACCTGGAAGCCACCCTGCGCGAGGTCCTGGAGGGCTACGGCTACCACGAGATCCGTATGCCGATCGTGGAGGCCACGGAGCTGTTCAAGCGCTCTATCGGCGATGTCACCGACATCGTCGAGAAGGAGATGTATACCTTTGACGACCGTAACGGCGACAGCCTGAGCCTGCGCCCCGAGGGGACCGCCAGCTGCGTGCGCGCCGGGATCCAGCACGGGCTGCTGCACAACCAGGTCCAGCGCCTGTGGTACCTGGGGCCGATGTTCCGCCACGAGCGCCCGCAGAAGGGTCGCTATCGTCAGTTCCATCAGGTCGGAGTCGAGGTCTTTGGTCTCCCGGGCCCGGATGTCGACGCCGAGATGCTGGCGATGACGGCGCGGCTGTGGCACATGCTGGGACTGGCGAACGTGCGTCTGGAACTGAATACGCTGGGCACCCCCGAAAGCCGTCAGCGCTATCGCGACCACCTGATTGCCTATTTCGAGCAGCACCGCGACGCCCTGGACGAGGAGGCGCAGCGCCGGCTGTACGACAACCCGATGCGCATCCTCGACAGCAAGCATCCGGAGACCCGAGAGGTCGTTGCGAACGCGCCCAGCCTGATGGATGACCTGGACGACGCCTCGCGCGCCCACTTCGATGGCCTGTGCGCGCATCTCGACGCGCTGGGCATCGCCTACGAGCACAACCCGCGCCTGGTGCGCGGCCTCGATTACTATACGCATACCGTATTCGAGTGGATCACCGATGACCTTGGTGCCCAGGGCACGGTATGCGCCGGCGGCCGCTACGATGGCCTGGTCGAACAGCTCGGCGGGCGCGGGACCCCGGCCATCGGGATGGCCATGGGGCTGGAGCGCCTGGTGGCGCTGCTGGAGGCGCGGGAAGAGGCCCCGGCGGCCCCGGGGCCCGATGCGTACCTGATTGTCGGGGGCGACGAGCTGGTGGGGCCGGCGCTGCAGCTGGCGGAACAGCTGCGTGGCGAGTTGCCGGGGCTGCGCCTGGTGCAGCACTGTGGCGGCGGGAGCTTCAAGTCGCAGATGAAGCGCGCCGACCGGCTGGGGGCGCACTACGCCCTGGTCCTCGGAAGCGACGAACACGCCGCGGGCACCGTGACGGTGAAGCCGTTAAGATCGCAGGGCGGCGAGCAGGTGGCCGTCGACCGTGCATCCCTCGCCGATCATCTGCGCAGCGCCCTCGACGCGCGCTCGTAGCCAACGCAAGGACAGAAGACACGATGAGTTATCTCACCGACGAAGAAAAAGCCGAGCGCATCAAGCAGTGGTGGTCGGACAACGGCCTGGCGATCGTGGCCGGGCTGGTCCTCGGGATCGGCGGCCTGTTTGGCTGGAACTGGTGGAGCGATCGCGAGGAAACGCGGGCCCAGGCGGCCTCCGAGATGTATCAGGCCCTGCAGACGGCCGGACGGACCGGTCAGACCGATCGTGCGCTGGAACTGGCCGATGCGGTGATCGAGCAGGGCCGGGGGACACCCTACCGAGCCCTCGCCTGGGTCTACCGTGCGGACGTGGCGATCGCGCAGGATGACCCCGAGGCCGCGATCGATGCCCTGCAGGCCGCGCGTGACGCCGCGCCGGATCGCGGCTATCGCGAGGTCCTGACCCTGCGTCTGGCCCGTCAGATGATCCTCGCCGAGCGTCTCGATGACGCCGAGGCCACCCTGGCGGACATCCGCAGCGATGCCTTCACGGGGCTCAAGCGCGAGCTGGAAGGCGATCTGGCCCGTGCCCGTGGCGATCGCGAGGCTGCCCGCGAACATTACGAGGCCGCACTGGACGCGGGGCACAGCCCCGAGTACCTGCGCCTGAAGTACGAAGAACTCTCCGTCTAAATTTTCCGTCCAGAGGATTCCTCGCCCGATGTCAGTGCCTTCCCTTGCGAGTCCGGCCGTGCGCCTGCTGATTGCCAGCGCGTTGATCCTGTCCCTGAGCGCCTGCGGTCTGTGGCAGCGCGATACCACCGAGCCGCCCGCGGACCTGCCGGACTTCGAGGCCGAGGGCCAGCCGGAGCGGCTGTGGTCGCGCTCGGTGGGCAGCGGCGGCGAGCGTTTCCTGTGGCAGGTCTACCCGGGCATTACCGATGACCTGGTGGTGATGACCGATGCCGCGGGACGCGTCTCCGGTCTGAATCCCGATGGCGGCAGTCAGCGCTGGCAGGTGCGCCTGGACGATGCCCGCGTCTCCGCCGGCGTGGGGGTCGGGGAAGACCTCGCGGTGGTCGGCACGCTGGACGGCTACGCCATTGGCGTGGATCTCGAAGGCGGTGGCGAGCGCTGGCGGGCCGCGCTCTCCAGCGAGGTTCTGACGGTCTCGGACGTGGCCGCCGGGCTGGTGGTCGTGCGGACCAACGACGGGCGCATCCACGCCCTGGATGCAGCCTCCGGCGCAACCCAGTGGACCGCGCTGCGCACCACTCCCTCGCTCAGCCTGCGCGGGGCCCAGCGCCCGCAGATCACCTCCGGCCGGGTGCTGGCCGGGTTCGACAACGGGCGGCTGCTGATGCTGGGACTCAACCGCGGGAACGTCCTCTGGGAGACGACCCTGGGCGTCCCCAGTGGCCGCACCGAGGTCGAGCGCATGGTGGACGTCGACGGGCACATCCCGTTGTATCGCGGGGCGGCCATCGCCGCGACCTATCAGGGGCGCCTGGCGGCTCTGGACCTGAATTCCGGCGAGATCTTCTGGGCCCGCGACTTCTCGTCCTACCAGGGCGCGGACGTCGATACCGGGTCCGACGTGCTGGTGGTGACCGACGCCGAAAGCCACGTCTGGGGGCTGGAGCCGCGCAGTGGCGGCGACCTGTGGCAGATGGACGGCCTGCGCCTGCGTGGCGTTACCGCGCCGGTCGTGGTGGGGCAGCACGCGATCGTCGGCGACTACGAGGGCTACCTGCACTGGATCGACCTGGAGGACGGGCGCATCGTGGCCCGGCTGCGCGCCAGCTCCGGTTCCGTGGTCACGCGGCCGACCCTGGTGAACGGTACGCTGTACGTCGTTACCGACAACGGGCAGCTGACCGCGGTGAACCCCTCGATCCGGGGCGCCGAGTGAACCACGCCATGCCGGGTCGCCGGGCGCACTGCAACGGGCTGGGCCGCCGATGATCCCGGTGATCGCGCTGGTCGGACGGCCGAACGTCGGCAAGTCCACGCTGTTCAATCAGCTCACGCGCTCGCGCGATGCCCTGGTGGCGGATGTTGCCGGGCTGACGCGCGATCGTCAGTACGGCATCGGCAAGGTCGGCGACTTTCCCTACCTCGTGGTGGACACCGGCGGGCTCTCGGGCGAGGGCGCGGAGATGGACCGCGCGATGGCGGAGCAGACCCGGCGCGCGGTGAACGAGGCGGATCACGTGCTGTTCATGGTGGATGCCCGGGACGGCCTGACGCCGCAGGACCAGGCGATTGCGGACCAGCTGCGCGAGGCCGGCGTGAAGGCTCGCGTGGTGGTGAACAAGACCGATGGTCTGGATGCCGACTCCGTCAGTGCCGAGTTCTACGCCCTGGGGCTCGGGACGATCACGTCCATCGCGGCTGCCCACGGCCGAGGTGTGCAGGGCCTGATGCAGGCCGTGCGCCGGGACGTGGCGGCTGCTCGCCGGGTGTCGACGGATGCCGCCGGCGAGGAACCGGGTGAAGAGACGGCCAGCGACGGTCTCGACGAGGCCTCGCAGCAGGCCGCGCTGGATGACTGGCCGGGCATCCGCGTGGCGATTGTCGGGCGGCCCAACGTCGGCAAGTCGACCCTGGTCAACCGCATCCTGGGCGACGAGCGTGTGGTGGCCACGGATGTCGCCGGTACCACCCGCGACAGTATCTTTGTTCCGTTCGAGCGTGACGGTCAGGACTACACCCTGATCGATACCGCCGGGGTGCGCCGCCGGGCCCGGGTGCACGAGGTGATCGAGAAGTTCAGTGTCATCAAGACACTGCAGGCCATCGAGGCGGCCCACGTGGTGATCCTGGTGGTCGACGCCCAGTCCGGGCTGTCGGATCAGGATTCGCACCTGCTCGGGATGGTGATCGAGGCCGGGCGGGCGCTGGTGCTGGCCGTGAACAAGTGGGACGGCATGGAGGACCACGCGCGCGAACGCATCCGCGACGAGCTGGACCGCCGCCTGGGCTTTGTCGATTTCGCCCGCATGCGCCTGATCTCGGCGCTGCACGGGACCAACGTCGGGCATTTGCTGGACGACGTGCGCGAGGCCCACGCCAGCGCCTTCCGCAAGGTCTCCACGCCGGAACTCACGCGCCTGCTGGAGGCCGCGGTAGCGGAGCACGCCCCGCCGATGGTCAGCGGGCGCCGGATCAAGCTGCGCTACGCCCACCAGGGCGGGCAAAACCCGCCGGTAATCGTGGTCCACGGCAACCAGACCGATTCCCTGCCGGGCAGCTACAAGCGCTACCTCGAAAACTTCTTCCGCAAGCACCTGGAGCTGGTGGGGACGCCCCTGCGGCTGGAATTCCGCTCCGGGCGCAACCCCTACGCCGGGCGCCGCAACAAGCTGACCCCGCGCCAGCAGCAAAAGCGCAAACGCCTGATGCGGCACGTTCGCCGCTGATCGCGACTGTGGTCCCGGAGCATCCCGCCAATCGGCTTCGTGACCCGGCGCTGTCCGGCTTTGCCGAGGTTGTCGAGCCGTTTCGGGTGATGGACATCCTGGCACGGGCCCAGGCGGCCGAGCGCACCGGGCGCGACATCATCCACCTGGAGGTAGGGGAGCCGGACTTCCCGACGCCGCCCGCGGTAATCGCGGCCGGTCGCGCCGCGCTGGCGGCCGGGGATACCCGTTACACCCCCGCGCACGGGACCCAGGCCCTGCGCGAGGCGCTGTCCGCCGACTACCGGCGACGCCATGGGGCCGAGGTCGACCCGGAACGCATCGTGATCACCGCGGGTGCCTCCGCAGCCATCCTGCTGGCGCTGGCGGGAGGGGTGAATCCGGGCGAGGAAGTCCTGCTGCCGGACCCCGGCTATGCCTGCAACCGCCAGTTTGTCGCCGCGCGTGGGGCGACCCCCGTGGGTTTGCCCGTCCAGGCAGAACATGCCTTCCAGCCGACCGCCGAGTCGATTGCCGCCGCGTGGGGCGCCAATACCCGGGCGGTGCTGCTCGGGTCGCCGGCGAACCCGACCGGGACCTGCCTGTCGCGTGACCGGCTGGCTGCGATCGTCGAGATCGTGCGCGAGCGGGGAGGCCTGGTGATCATGGACGAGATCTACGCCCAGATCGTCTTCGATACCCCGGAGCCCAGTGCCGCGGCCGGCTTCCCGGATGTGGTGGTGATCAACTCGTTCTCCAAGTACTTCGCCATGACCGGATGGCGCCTGGGCTGGATGGTGGTGCCGGAAGCCTGGGTGGACCCGGTACGGCGTCTGGCGCAGAACCTCTTCGTGGCCCCGGGCACTGTGGCGCAGGCCGCCGCACTCGCGGCTTTCGCCCCCGAAACCGAGGCCCTGCTGCAGTCCCAGGTCCAGGAACTAAAGGCGCGCCGGGATGTGCTACTGGACGCGTTGCCCAGGCTTGGCCTGGAAGTGCAGGCACGCCCGGAGGGGGCGTTCTATGTCTGGACCGACTGTCGGGCGCATGGAGTGGATTCCGAGGCCCTTTGTGCCCGAATCCTGGACGAGACGGGGGTGGCCCTGACTCCGGGGACGGACTTCAGCCCCACCCGCGGTCGTGATTATGTGCGCATTGCCTACACTCAGTCCGAGTCCCGCCTGCGCGAGGCGCTGGAGCGCCTGCAAACCGTGTTCGCCCGCGGGTGACACGGCTCTCGCGGTTCCGGGGCCATCGCACTGCAGGAGGCTAGCCCTCTGGCCGAAGGGGCGCTGGCGAGGCCAAGATCGCCGAAAGGACTCGGCTCCTATGCGCTGGTGGCTGCGGTTTCGGGGGCCTCGTGGCGAGCGCCCTCCGGGGAGGCCAACAGCAGGGAGTAGCGGCGCAGCAGCCAGACCCCGCGCTCGAACAGGCTGGTGGCACCGAACACTGCGTCACGCGTGCTGCCGACGAGTTCGCCGCCGGTCAGTAGACGGCGCCGGATCGAGTCCATCAGTTCCGATCGATCATGGGTCAGCGACTGCAGCAGTTCGATGTCGTCGGCATCCTCGGTACGCGCCGCATCGTTCAGCGTCAGCAGCATCATGTGGAGGGTCTCGATCAGGCCATGGGTCAGCGCACGCGCCTCGGCCGAGTCCTTGCCAGTGCGTGCGCGTTCGACCTCGATGACCAGGTCGTTGAGGGTCTCCTGCAGCGACCCGATCAGTTCGTTCCGGCTCTTCAATACGATCGCATGGTCCAGGGTGGCGCCGCTGAGGGCGCCAGACAGGATCTCGTCCAGGAATTGTGCCGTCGCGTCCGCGACCTGGGTTCCGCCGCGCTGCAGGCTAACGCGGTCGTGACGGGGCTGTGGAATCTCGTCGCGCACGCCGTCGAGATATTCCGGCAGATGCCGCAGCAGGCGCAGCTGCTCCTGTTCAGCGAGCATCAGGGCACTGCCCGCGTCGTTCTGGGCCCCGGCGTACAGGTACTTCGGCTTTCCCAGGGTCTCCTCCGCGGTGGGTGGGGCCTTGCGTTCGAGATAGTCGGCGACGCGGTGGTGGAACGGGTGCATGACCATGTCGCAGGCAATCTGATAGAGCACATAGGAGAACGCGATCTGGAAGCCAATCCCGATCGGGAGTGCGGCCAGCAAGGCCGCGACCAGCGGGATGCCGCCGTAGAACTCGATCCAGAACAGTGGAAGCAGCAGGGCCAACCCCATGGCCTTGAGGATAAACTGGTACAGCGCTAGCTGCCGCCCGAGCCCCTTGTGCGAGGCGGCCAGCACAAGGGTGCTGATGCCCGTGCCGAAGCCCGCGCCGTAGACCACCATCAGCCCGTACTCCAGATCAATCACGCCACTGGCGGCCAAGGCCATGGTGACGATGGTGATGCTGGAGGCGGAGTGGGCGATGACCGCGAATACCAGCCCCGTCACGAACGCGATCAGCAGGGATTGCGCCGAGAGGGACATCAGTTCGGTCATCCAGGGGAGGTCGGCCAGCGGCTTGGCCCCCTCCTTGATGAAGATCAGGCCCAGAAACAGCAGCCCAATGCCGAGCAGCGCGCGGATCAGATGGCGCAGGCGAGCGGACTGGTCGCGATCGAAATAGAACAGCAGACCGGTCACACCCACCAGGATGAACACCATCAGGCTCAGGTCCAGGGCGGCGATCAGCACCAGCAGCGAGGTCCCGAGATTGGCGAAGTTGATGACCGGCTGGGCACGGCGCGCATCCAGCACGCCTGCGGTCACTAGCGAGATCAGCACGAAGATTACGGCGTGGATGCTCTGGCTGATGGCCCCGCCTACTAGTCCCAGCGCGGCAGCCGAACGATCGCTTGCGGTTGCCCGTCCGACCAGGGTGCGCAGGCGCCGATCCGCCAACTGGCGCAGATGTTCGCTGATCAGGCGGATGCCGACGAAAAACAGCCCGAGTCCCGCGAACAGGGTGGCGGCGATCTCGAACGTGACGATCCATTCATCATTCATGGGCGTATTCTAACGGGGCCTGAGGACGCAACGTGCAGCGGGCGTCGGTTCACAACGGCAGATGGCCGCTCAGGTCCGACAGCTGCCAAAAGCGGCCGAGCAGGGCCGCGGGCGCGACATAACGCAGGATCGTGCGCCATAACGAGTCGGTGATTCGCCACTGTCCCATCTCGCTGACGGCGATCTGGTTGGGGATGACCCAGCCCGCGAACAGGGCGATCAGCAATCCGCTCATGGGTAGCAGGATATTGATTGAGGCATGCTCGATCAGTTGGTAGAGCGTGGGCAGTTCTCGCCCCAGCAGGGTTAGCTCGATCTGCGCCCATTCGGCATCGGTGAACGAGGCAATGGTGATCAGGCTGAGCCCCCAGATTGCGAGTCCGGAGATCATCGCAGCCCCGGCCGGATGCATCCCGAAGCGCTCCCTTAGCAGGTGCGCGAAGACCTGCACATTGGCAATCATGGTGCTGAATACCCCGATACCCAGGACCACGAAAAATACGGTCGCGAACAGCACACCCGCCGGGATTGCCGAGAGTGCCAGGGGCAGAGTCTCGAACATCAGGCCCGGCCCCGCGGCGGGGTTCAGCCCATGGGCGAACACGGGCGCCTGGGCTGGATGGTGGTGCCGGAGACCTGGGTAGACCCGGTGCGGCGCCTGGCGCAGAACCTGTTCGTGGCCCCGGGCACTGTGGCGCAGGCCGCCGCACTCGCGGCTTTCGCCCCCGAAACCGAGGCCCTGCTGCAGTCTCTGGTCCAGGAACTAAAGGCACGCCCGGAGGGGGCGTTCTACATCTATGCCGACTGCACGGCCCATGGACCGGATTCCGAGGCCCTTTGTGCGCGCATTCTCGACGAGGCCGGCGTGGCCCTGACGCCCGGCACCGATTTCAGCCCCACCCGGGGCCGGGACTACCTGCGCATCGCCTATACCCAGTCGGAGACCCGGCTGCGCGAGGCGGTGGAGCGCCTGCGGGCCGCGTTGTAGGCGCCTGGGTGTGATCAGACCTAGAGCACCCCGACCAGGTTCAGCAGGAGTACGCCGAGGCCGACCGGGGCCACGTAGCGCACCACGAAGCGCCAGATCGTGAAGCCAGCGGGTGGCAGGGCGAGCTCCTCGCGGGCCATGCGGTCCTTGATCACCCAGCCGGCGAACACCGCGATCAGCAGCCCGCCCACGGGCAGCAGCAGATTGATCGCGATGTGCTCGATGGCGTGATAGAGCGTCGGGAGCTCGCGCCCCAGCAGGGTGATGTCCAGGCGTGTCCAGTCGGCGCCGCTGAACGAGAACACGCTGGCCAGGCTGAGCAACCAGACCGCGCCACCGCAGGCCAGGGCGGCGCGGATGCGCGAGGCGTGCAGGCGTTCGTGAAACAGGTGCACGAACGCGCGGGCGTTGGTGATCATGGTGCTGAACGCGGCCAGGCTCAGGGTGGCGAAGAACAGCGTGGTCAGCACGACGCCGGCGGGTACCGCCGCGAGGGCCAGGGGGACGGTCTGGAACATCAGGCCCGGTCCCTCGGCCGGATCGAGTCCGAAGCCGAACACAATGGGGAAGATCGCCAGCCCCGCGATCAAGGCCACGGCGGTATCCGCCAGCGCCACCCCGATGGCGGTGCGGGCGATGGACGTCTCCTGTGGCAGGTAGGCGCCGAACATCATCAGCACGCCGGCGGCCAGCGTCATGGTGAAAAACGCGTGCCCCACCGCGATGAGGACGCCGTGCGGGCTGAGTGCGGAGAAGTCCGGGCGCAGCAGGAATTCGAGGGCCTGCCGGGGTTCCCCGATCCACCAGGCGCTCGCTAGGGCGGTCAGCAAAAGTACCAGTAGCACCGGCATCAGCACATGCAGCCAGCGTTCCAGGCCCTGGCGCAGGCCCAGGGCGACGATGGCGAAGGCGAGGGTGACGGCGAGGGTGCTCCAGGCGAGCATTTCGACGGGGGAGGCGGTCATCGCGGCGAACAGCCGCGCCACCTGCTCGCCGCCCGCCCCGACAAAGGCCCCGGTGGCGGCCTTGTGGACGTACGAGAAGGCCCAGCCGGTGATTACCACGTAGAAGCTCATGATCAGGAAGGCGGCGAACAGCCCCAGCCAGCCAACCAGTTGCCACAGGTCGTGGGCGCCGCTTTCGCGTGCCACCGCACGGGCGGCATAGCCCGGCGAGCGGCGGCCGCGGCGCCCGATCATGACCTCGGCCATCATGATCGGGATGCCGATCAGGACGATGCAGCCGACGTAGATCAGCAGGAACGCACCGCCCCCGTTCTGACCGAGGATGTAGGGAAACTTCCAGACGTTTCCCAGTCCGACCGCCGACGCCGTGGCCGCCAGGAAGAACGCGTAGCCGTGGCTCCAGCGCTGCGCGGTGGCGGTGATGTCCATCCGGCGCGGCTCAGGTGATGACGTCGGGCTTCTCGCGGCGAGTCAGGCCGGGGATGTCGCCCAGGCGGCAGGCGGCATCGATCAGCGGTCGCAGCAATTCCTGCGGGTCGGCATCCAGGTGTTCGGGATGGGTCTCGTGCTGTTCGATATACAGGCGCAACGTGGCGCCCTCGGTACCGGTGCCGGACAGGCGGAAGACGATGCGGGCACCGCTCTCGAACAGCACTCGCAGGCCCTGGTGCTCGGTCAGGCTGTTGTCCACCGGATCGCGGTAGGCGAAGTCGTCCGCGCGGGCCACGCGCATGCCGGCCAGTGATTGTCCCGGCAGCACCGAGAGCTGTTCGCGGATGCGCGCCATCACCTGCTCGGCGCGGTCGCTCTCCACGGCCTCGTAGTCGTGCCGGGTGTAGTAGTGGCGACCGTACTGGCGCCAGTGGTCGCGCACGATCTCCTCCACCGACTGACGCCGGGCGGCCAGCAGGTTGAGCCAGAACAGTACGGCCCACAGCCCGTCCTTCTCGCGCACGTGGTCGGAGCTGGTGCCGAAGCTCTCCTCGCCGCACAGGCGGATGCGCCCGTCGTCCAGCAGGTTGCCAAAGAACTTCCAGCCGGTGGGGGTCTCGAAGCAGGGCACGGCCAGCTTCTCGGCGACCACGTCCACGGCCTGGCTGGTGGGCATGCTGCGGGCCACGCCCTTCAGGCCGTCGGCAAACGCCGGGATGTGATGGGCATTGGCCGCCATGATCGCGAGACTGTCCGACGGCGTGACGAAGAAGTGCCGGCCGAGGATCATGTTGCGGTCGCCGTCGCCGTCCGAGGCGGCCCCGAAATCCGGGGCGTCGCGGCCGAACAGGGCCTCGCTCAACTCGCGCGCGTGGGACAGGTTCGGGTCCGGGTGACGCCCGCCAAAGTCGGCCAGGGGCTCCGCGCGCAGGATGGTGTCGGCCGGGGCCCCGAGGCGGTTGACCAGGATCTCCTCGGCGTACGGGCCGGTGACCGCGTGCATCGCATCGAAGCGCATGCGGAAGTGATCGGAGCGCAGCAGGTCGCCGATGCGTTCGAAGTCGAACAGCGTGGCCATGTAGTCGGCATAGGTCCCGACGGGGTCGACGACCTCGACCGCCATGTCCCCGAGCGGGCCCGCGTGCAGGTGGTCGATATCCACGTGTTCCGTGCCGTTCGCGATGCGGTAGTGGCCGAGGCGGGTGCTCTGCTCGAAGATGGCGTCGGTCACTGCGGGTGGCGCCGGGCCGCCATTGGCGGTATTGAGCTTGACGCCAAAATCGCCCTCCGGTCCGCCCGGATTGTGCGAGGCCGAAAGGATCAGTGCGCCAGTGGCCCCGCGCGAGCGGATCAGGTAGGAGGCCGCCGGGGTCGACAGCAGACCCCCGAGGCCCACGGCCACCTTCTGCACACCGTTGGCGAGCGCCATGCGCAGGATGACCTGGATCGCCTCGCGGTTATGGAAGCGTCCGTCGCCGCCGAGGAGCAGTTCGCCGTCCTTCAGTTCCGGACAGGCATCGAAGATGCTCTGGATGTAGTTCTCGAGATAGTGTGGCTGGCGGAATTGCCGGACGCGCTTGCGCAGGCCGGAGGTGCCGGGTTTCTGATCGGGGAAGGGCCGGGTCGTGACGACGCTGATGTCCATGGGGTCGCGCATCCTTGTTGGTCCATTCGAAGGTACCAAAAAGGCCCGGGGGTGTCCCGCCCGATGATACTGATGCTCGCGGAATTGCCGTCGTTTCCCTAGACTGCGCGGCATGTTGCTGGAGCGTAAGACCCCGTCCCATCTGGAGCCCAGGCCCGAGAGCTTTGCGGCGCTGATGGAGATGTACGAGGAGAACTACCTCGCACTGCGCCGTCTGTGCCCGGAACTCGAGCGGCAGCCGTTGCGGTCGGTGTCGCGGGTCGACGGCGCGCTGGACCTGTACCTGGAGGTGCTGGAGCGCACGCGTTACACCACCACGCTGCATCTGACCTATCGGTTCGACCACCACGGCGAGTGGCGCCAGCAGCCGGACATGCGCGTGCGCATGTTCCACGATGCGCGCCAGGCCGAGGTGCTGGAGCTGCACTGCCGGACCATGGGCGAGGACACGGCGCAGGAGATGCTGACCGGGCACCCGGGGCTGGTCTGCCGCTGGCGGCACAACCGCTTCCTGTACAAGTGGCTGCGCTACTGCCTGCGCCAGGGGCACCGCTTCCTCGCGGATGCCGCGTCGCAGGCGGTCGCGGTCGAGTAGGGGGCGTTTAGGCGGCGCTCCGGCCTACTGACATGCTGCCGGGTGGGGCGTCAGCGCCTCGTTTTCCCGGAGGCGGTGCAGCGGGGCGGGCTGGCCGAACAGGAAGCCCTGCATCATCGGGCACTCCAGCTTGCGCAGGTAGGTGCGATGGGCGTCGGTCTCCACGCCCTCGGCCACGATATTCATGTTCAGCCCGCGCGCCATGGAGATGATGGCGTTGACGATGCAGGCCTCGTCCGCCTGGCAGATGCTCTGGGTAAAGCTGCGATCGATCTTGAGCGTGTGGATTGGCAGCTTCTGCAGGTAGCTGAGGGACGAGTAGCCGGTGCCGAAGTCGTCCACCGCGATCTGCACGCCGGCGGCGCCCAGCCGGTTCAGCTTGTGCACCGTGTCCGGGGTGTCGCTCATCAGCAGGTTCTCGGTGATCTCCACCTCCAGCAGGTCGGGCGGAAAGCCGGCCTCGCCGAGGATGCCCAGGAAATCCTCGACAAAGTCGTCGCGCTCCACCAGCACGGGCGACAGATTCACGGCCAGGCGCAGTTCCGGGTATCCCTCCTGCATGTGCTGCAGGATCTCGCGGCTGGCGGTGCGCAGGGTCAGGCGGTCGAGGTCCACGATCAGGCGGGTGTCCTCGGCGACCGGGATGAACTCGGCCGGGCCCAGCAGCCCCAGTTGCGGATGGTCCCAGCGGATCAGCGCCTCGACACCGACCATGCGCCCGGTTTCGGTGTCCACCTGGGGCTGGTAGAGGATATGGAACTCCTCGCGCTCCAGTGCGCGGCGCATGTCCTGTTCCAGCTGCAGCCGCCGCGGGGGGTGTCCGCCCATGTCCGGACTGTAGACCCGGACCCCGGTCTTGCCGGTGTTCTTCTCGCGATACATCGCGATGTCGGCGTTCTTGATCAGGGCCTCGAGATTGTCCCCGGCATCCGGGTAGATCGCGATGCCGATGCTCGCCCCGACGAACAGCTCGTGGTCGCCGATCTCGAACGGCTCCTGCAGGCTCTCCAGGATCTTCTCGGCCACCTGGATGGCCGCCTCGCTGCTGGACAGGCCGGGGATCAGCAGCGTGAATTCGTCGCCCCCGAAGCGCGACAGCGTGTCGCCTTTGCGGATGCAGGACTGCAGCCGCTGCGCCACCCCCTGCAGGAGGCGGTCGCCGACGGTGTGTCCCAGGGAGTCGTTGATGACCTTGAAGCGGTTGAGGTCGATAAACAGCACGGCCAGCTGGGTGCCCGCGCGGTGGGCATGGGAGATGGCGACATCGACCCGGTCACGGAACAGGGCGCGGTTGGGCAGGCGGGTGAGCAGGTCGTGATAGGCCTGGAAGTTGATAAAGGCCTCGGATTCCTTGCGCTCGGTGATGTCGCGGGCGGTCCCGTAGGTCAGTGCTTCATGGCCGCCATCGGCATTCTCTTCGCCGGAGCTGTTGGGCCAGATGGCCACCTCGAAGAAGTGCCGGTTGTGCGATGGCTGGGCCGGTTTCAGGGCCAGTTCCACGGAGCGAATATGCGCCTGGCGGCGGCTCGCCTGCTCGAAGAAGTACGCGGCCTTGTCCCGGTCCTCGGGTTCGACCAGATCCAGGATGGAGGTGTCCAGCACGTCCTGGCGCGAATACCCCAGCAGCTCGTGGACGCGGGAGTTCACGAAGCGGAAGCGATGGGTGGGGTCCAGCACGAACACGATGTCCGGCGAGTTGTTCACGATCATGCGGTGCAGGCGTTCGGATTTCTCCAGCCGCGCGCGCATGGTGCGGTTGGAGTCTTCCAGCGCCTTGTGCTGCAGCGCGTTGCGCACGGTCGCCAGCAGTTCGGCGGGTTCGTAGGGCTTTTTCAGGTAGTCGTGTGCCCCCTCGCGCAGCGCGCCGGCAACGTCCTCCACCGTGCTGTTTCCGCTGATAACCACGGTCAGGGTCTCCAGGCCGGCGGCCTGCATGAAGCGCAGCACGTCCAGCCCGTCGAGCTCCGGCATGGCGAGGTCGAGCAGCAGCAGGTCGTAGCGCTTCTCCCGCAGGGCCTCGATGGCGGCGCCGCCGCCCGGAGCGGTCTGGACGGGATAGCCCTCCAGGGTCAGGAGTTCGCGGAGGCTGTCGAGCAGGCCGGGATCGTCATCCGCGATGAGGATGCGGACGGACTGCGGGTCGATCGGCGCGTCGCGTTCGGTCATCGGGCAGTGTGTCCCTGGGTTATGGTTGGGTCATGGCCGCGTCGTCCCTGTGGCGTCCGCCGGACCCGCTGGCTGATGGGGCAAGGCGATCTCGAAGCGCGTCCCGGCGCTTCCGGTGGTAAAGGTGAGCCCCGCACCGATCTCTTCGGTGAGGCGCTTGACGATGCTGAGCCCGAGCCCGGAATGGCCCGGTCCCTTGGTGGATTCGACCGGGGCGAAGGCGGCGGCCTGGACCGACGGTGGCAGCCCGGGACCCTTGTCGGTGACCGAAAGGGGCACCACCCGGCGGCCCTTGACCGTGGTCGGGGCCCGCGTGGCGATGGTGATCTCGCCGCCGGTGGCCTGGGCCTCCGCGGCGTTTTTCAGCAGGTTGGTCAGGATCTGGCGCAGGTGGTCCGCCGGAACGGATAGCGGCGGATCGGAGGGGCTCAGGTCCAGGTGCAGGTTGATGCCCCGTGTCCGGCACAGGGAGCCGTCGACGATGTCCGCGACCTGACGCACCAGGTCGTTCAGGGAGGCCGGGCCTGCATCGCCGGCCGGGGCGGCTTGCGGGTCGCGCAGGCGCAACAGGATGCGGCCAACCCGGTCGATTTCCTCCTTGATCAGCCCCAGTTCGTGGCGCGCCTCGTGTTCCTCGCCCAGCTTGTGGTGCAGCACCCCCAGGTAGTTCTGGATGATGCTCAGCGGGTTGCCCGCCTCGTGCACGGTCTCGCGGATGCGCTGTTCGGTCTTGGTGTCGTCGCGGGAGGCCGCGGGGGTGGGCTGGACCAGGGCGCGGGCGATCTCGCGGGCCAGGGCGCGGATGAAGTCGCTACGGGCCTCCAGGGCGCTCGCCTGATCCTGGGTCAGTCCGAGGATCAGCACCCCGGCCGGCGGGCGGTCATCGGCAAGGAGCGGGAAGCTCCATAGTCGTTCGGCCTCGCACAGGCGGAACAGCTGCTGGTCGATCACCGGGAGGCCGGCGGCATTCTCCTCCTCGTGGCGCAGGATCTCGCGGTCCAGCAGGGTGTCGGTTACCAGGCTGCGGCCGGGCAACAGCGGGAGGATGAAATCCGGTGTCTCGTCGTCCTCCACCCATGCGGATACCGACTGCTGGTCCGCGTCGACCAGGAACAGCAGGCTCTGGCTCACGCCCAGGGTCAGGAAGAGGGTGCGACGGGCGGCTTCGCAGCGTTCCTGGAGGCTGGCGCCCCGGGCCAGTTCGCCGTTCATCCGCTGCAGCTCGGTGAGATCGCGTACCCGGGCGCCCAGCGCGCGTTCGGCGGCGCGGTCCGCCGACTCCGGGCCGGCTGCGGGCTCCGGCGCGGGGCCGTCCAGGTCAATCTCGAGCGAGCCGGCGATGCGTTGCACGTCCTCGGCCACCCGCCCGCGCAGCTCCCGCGCGAGCCCCTCGTTCAGGCCGAACAGGGTATCGGCAGCGGCCAGTGCGGTCTCGTTGCAGCCGGCCTCGGCGGTGGCGGATAGCGTCGCTGGCAGGCAGCCCAGGGAATGGGCCAGGTTGACGAGCTTGACCAGGTGGTGCGCATCGCGGACGTGCTCGGCCGGCTCCATGTGGTAGCGCACGGCATCGGCCACGAAGGGGCCGATGCCCCAGGTCTCCAGGCAGTCCCCGCCCAGTTCGCCGTAGTGGCGCCCGTAGGTCTCGCGCTCGCTGGCCACCAGGTGCGGGTCGTCCTCCGCAGCCTGCAGGATCGGCCAGTAGTGCCCCTCGTCCTCGACCAGCCGGATCAGGCGGCCGATGTCGATCAGGAGCCCGGCCAGGTAGGCCTCTTCCGGGCGTGGGTAGCGGGTCAGGGTTGCGAGGACCTGGGCAAGGTTGGCCGTGGTCAGGGCACGGCGCCAGACGACCCGCAGGTAGCCGCGATGGCGCGGACCAAACTCGCCGAAAAGCTGCTGGATTGCCGCCGTCAGCGCCAGGCTGCGGACCGTGTCCAGCCCCAGGCTGAACAGCGCGCGATCGATCGTGCGGCAGGGCGAACCGCGGTAAAAGAAGGGGGAGTTGGCGGCCTGCAGCAGACGCCCGGACATCCCGGCGTCTTGCAGGATGGCGCGGGCAAGGGACTGGAAATCGGCCTCCTCGGCCTGCGTCGCGTCGAGAACAGGAATCAGTGCCTGCGGCAGGCTGGGTAGTGCGTCGGTTGCCGTGTTGACCCTCGCCATGCTGCTCCTCGGTGACGCTGCAGGAGACCTGCCGCCCCTGTTGCCCGATGCACGGGTCCGGCGCTGGAACCGCGTGGTTCGGGGTCGCCGGGCGGTTACTGATACCCGACTATACTGCGTGGTCTTGCCCTGTGCCACCGAATGGGGTAGACCGGCTGTAAATTCGCCGTCATTCTCTAAGGAAACACGGATCAATGTACATGCTCGCGTGGGTACCCCAGGTTTTCCGCGACAAGGCGCGTCGTGCAGCGGGTAGAGGTTTTACCACGCTAGCAGCGCAACGCAGTATCGGGATGACGGTACGGCGGTCACTGCGCCTTGTTCGCCCGCAAATGCGACCCGAGCGCGAACGCGTACATTGATCCGTGTTTCCTTGACGATGCCGATGAGCGCGATGCAGGAAGCGACAATGCTTGGTCGGAGTGCCCCGGTGGACCCCAGGTCCGCGGCCGTTGCCCGGCCGCGGGTTCTGGCGGTGGCCAGCGGCAAGGGCGGGGTGGGCAAGTCGAGCATTGCCGTCAACCTCGGGATCACCCTGGCGCGACGGGGCCGCCGGGTCTGCATCCTGGATGGCGACACCGGGCTGGCCAACGTCAACATCCTGCTGGGACTGCGTCCGGAGCAGGGCCTGGCCGAGGTGCTGGCCGGGGATTGCGGTATCGAGGACATCCTGCTGGAAGGGCCCCACGGGGTTCAGATCATCCCGGGTGCCAGCGGTATCCGCGAATACGCCGAGCTATCCGATGCGCACCAGCAGCGCCTGGCCATGGAGCTGGCGCGCATCGAACAGGGCTTCGACGACCTGTTGCTGGATACCGCCGCCGGCATTGGCGACACCACGCTGGACTTCCTGGCCGCGAGCCACCAGGTCCTCCTGGTGCTGACCCCGGAGCCGACCTCCCTGACCGATGCCTTCTCGCTGTTGAAGCTGGCACTGCGCCGGCAGCCGCTGGATGTGCGGGTGGTGGTCAACATGGTCGCGGATGTCGCCGAAGCGCGCAGCGTGTTCCAGCGGTTCGGGAACGCGGTGGAGAAGTACCTGCACACCCGGGTCGAATTTCTCGGTTTCGTTCAGCGCGACGAGAGTCTGCGCGCGGCGGTCACGCTGCAGCGTCCGGTCGCACTGTTCGCGGAGGAAGACCCGTCGGCGCGACCCTTCCAGCGCCTCGCCAACGCGCTGGACGACGATCCGCCGCGGGGTACGGATGCGGTCTTCAGCCGGTTCTGGCGTGGCCGGTCCCAGACCGCATCATCTGTTCCCGAGCCCGAGCCCGAGCCCGAGCCCGAGCCCGAGCCCGAGCCCGAGCCCGAGCCCGTCGCCCCGGAGCCGCTCGCGAGCTCCGGACCCCGGGACGAGGTCCCGACGGAAGACGGGGCCTCGTCCCGGCTCGAAGGCCCTGCCGACCGGGAAACGACCGCGGCGCTGGCCACGGAGGATCCCGTGCGGGCCCTGCATCAGCTGCGCACGGCCTTCGAGACGGCGCTGGACGTCGCGGACCCGGAGGCCCTTGCGGCATCCCTGAAGGCGCTGCTCGAGCAGTACCGGACCCATACCGGTCGTTCGCTCACCGAAGAACCTGCGCCGGCCGAAGCCTGCCCGCCACGACCGGAGGCCGGGCCGGAAGCCGCCGACGCTGAGGGGCGCCGTGGAGCGCCGGTTCCCGGGGACCGGGATGCGGTCGCCGGGCCGGCCCGCAAACCGCCGCCGGACTTTGGCTGGCACACCGCCGGAGCGGGGCAGGGCGTCGTACGCCCGGCGCGTCCACGCCACGCCACGGGCTTCGATCACGAACGCTTCGGGTCGCAGGAGGCGTTGCTCGACCGGCTGCGCGAGCTGGAGGGCCGGGACATTGAGCTGGCGGAGTTCCTGCGCCGGCTGTGAAGGGACGCTACCTGGGGCCCAGCAACAGCCAGGCGATCAGGCCCAGCAGCGGCAGGAACAGCAGAATCAGGATCCACAGCACCTTCACGAGCGGGCTCGCAGGACTTTGTGCGGTGCGCACGATGGCCCAGATGACGATCAACAGCCAGATCAGACCGAGAATACCGGTGACTTCAATGCCCATGCGAGGCTCCTTGCGGGGTTCGGCGCGCCCGGGACGCGCGCCTGGAAGGGGTTGGAGCGGATCGCCTCGGGCCGCCCTCACTCGGCTCGGCCCCGGAGCAATCCCTCTGGAAACTTGATAGCACGCAGGCGGCACAAGTGCCAATCCGGGCCGCCGCAAAGTGTGCCGGACGCCGCGAACGGATACCCTGCATCCCGTCGTTCAGTCTGTTTCTGGAAGGAGTTCCATGAAAATCTGGGTGGATGCGGATGCCTGTCCCGCCGTCATCAAGGAGATCCTGTTTCGCGCCGCCAAGCGGACCGGGACCCCGATGACCCTGGTCGCCAACCAGCCGATGCGCACGCCGCCGTCGAAGCTGATCGACTCGATCCAGGTCGGCGCCGGTTTCGATGTGGCCGACAACGAGATCGTGCGGCGTCTCGCCGCCGGTGATCTGGTGATCACCGCCGACATCCCGCTGGCCGCGGAGGTGATCGAGAAGGGCGGTCAGGCGCTCAATCCGCGCGGCGAGCTCTACACCCGCGACAACATCCGCGAACGCCTCAGCATGCGCGATTTCATGGACACGCTGCGCTCCAGCGGCGTCGAGACCGGTGGCCCGGCGGCGCTGGGTCCGCGCGACCGCCAGGCCTTCGGGAATGCCCTGGACCGCTGGCTGGCACAGCACGGGGTGTAAGGCGGGAGGCTTCCAGGGCGACACGGGTCAATCCGGGCCGTGGCGGCAGCCCATTGAGGGCGGGGCCATGCTGTGCTCGCCGCGCCGGGTCGGCGCGCAACGTGGACTCGAGCGCGGACGCGCGGATTGATCCGGGTCACTCTAAAGTCGCAACTGTCGGATCAGCCTCGCGGTTTCGTTTGCCAGTTCCACCCAGTCGTCATTCTGCGGGACGGGTTGGCTTGCCTGTGGCGTGTCCTGCCTGGTGCGACGCGACGCGCCCCGGGTTTCCCGGGAGAGGGGCGAGGCGTCCAGCGCGGGTGCGAGCGGTTCACGGCGGCGTGCGGGATTCACGGGCGGCTCCCTTGCTGGGTCTTTCTGCGGTAACGGCCGACGAGGCGCTCGCTTGAGCGATGCGCCTCGGTTCCCCCGCAGCCGCAACCCCGTACCGGTCCCGCCTGAACCGGGAGGGCCGGCGGCTTGGGCCCGTCAATCGCGCGTGAATCGGGATCGCCTGACGGAATTTCGATAGGCTGTTACCGGGTAGAAAGCGGCGAGGCCGCGAGCAGAAGCAGGAGATAAGGCCGTGTGGAAAGGGATCATCGCGATCGGGCTGGGGCTGGCCATAACGGGCCTGCTGGTGGCCTGCGGGAGCGAGCGCGTCACGCCGGTGACGCTCGCGCAGCTGGCCGCGTCGGCGCCGGCGTTCAATGGCGAGCTGGTGGAAACCGAAGGGGTCGTGAATCGTTTCGACGATCCCGAGCACTACTGGCTGGAGGATGACGCCATCAATCGCGTGGCGGTTACCCCGGGTTCGGCGGTGCGCGACCACCTGGGCGAGAACCTGCGCGTGGTGGGGCGTTTCTCCTACCACCCCGAGGAGGGCCGGGAGATCGAGATCGACGCGGCCGCGACGGCGGCCCTGCGCGCGTCCGCGCGCTGATCCACTGCGGCGGCGCGAGCTTGTGTTGAACCTTGTTACGCCCTGAGGGATGCAATGACGGAATGGATTGACGTGGCCCAGGCCGGGACCATCGAGGATGGGGATCATCGCCTGGTGGAGACTGCCGATACCGAGGTTGCGATCTTCAATCTGGGGGGCGAGTACTTTGCCGTGGAGAACCTCTGTACCCACGAGGATGTGCCCATCGCGGATGGCGAAATCGATGCCGATGACTGCATTACCTGCCCGATGCATGAAGCCCAGTTCTGCCTGCGCACCGGCGAGGTATTGGAACCGCCGGCCGAAGAACCCCTCACCCGGTTCCCGGTCCGCGTCGAGGGAGGCATGGTCCAGGTGGGGGCCCAGCCACTGGACGACTGAGCCGCCCGCGCCGCGGGGTGAAACTTGCCCCGGATGCCCTGCTTTTGCCGCGCCTGTACACTATTGGCCGAACTCACGCTGAACTAACGTGAGTGATCCAGCGGCAATACGAGGGCACCTCAGCGATGACAGGCAGGGAGCAGGCAGACAAGGGCGGGCGAAGCGCGGACCCGGCGGCCGTCTGGTCGGGGCTGTCCGGCTTGTCGGATGCCCAGCGCCAGCAGCTCGCGCACGGCATCGTCCCGCGGGTCATCGATCATCTTGACCAGTGCCTCGAATCCATCGCGCGTGCATGGGCCGCCGGCGACGAGGAGGCGGACAGGAAGGAGTGGGCGAATGAGCTCCAGGGCTACCAGTTCGTGCTTCGGCGCGAGTTCGAGGAGGCCCTGGAACGGGACTTTCTCGCCACGACCTACCCCCCGAAATACGAGTTCTCCGGCTCGAGCTACGCGGGCGATGACTCGGGGCTGCAGATCCTGGACGACTACCAGTCCACCCGGCGCTCGTTGCGCCACAAGCTCGAGGGGCTGGTCCGCGAGCACAACCGCTATTCCTGGTTCGTCTTCCTGCAGGCCGCGCGCGAGAATCATCGTTTCGAGCACCCCGGCTGGGCGCCCTGGTCGCCGCTGAACTGGTACGAGCGACTGATCGAGTCTGTCGAGGCCCAGTTCGGGCGGACCGACATGGCGCTGGAACTGATGCGCGCCTACGTGCGCTGCCTCGGCAAGACCGGCGCGCCGACCCTGGCCTTCGTGGTCGAGACCGTGGAGTCCTGCGGCCTGGTCCGCGAGCCGGTATCCGAGACTCCGGATGGCGACCTCACGCGTTCGTCGCGGCGCGCCAGTTGGCGGACGCCCGCTCATGATGAGGCGGCCACCTCCGGCTCCGAACCCGGCGGGTCGGATGCCGCGGTTGTCCCCGCCGGCGGTGTGGGCGGCGCTCTGGGGTCGCGGGCGTCAATACCCGCAGCGGATGCCGGGTCCGCGGCCTGGCAGCAATGGGCGGCGACCTCGGGCTGGCTGCCGTCGCGAGCGGGCGCCGGCGGGGGAATCGCCGCCGGTGGGGGTGCGGTGGTAACCGGCTCCGGTGAGGCCGCCGCGGAACCGCCGCTCGAGGCCGTCATGGAGGCCGTGGTCGCCGGCGTGTTCGGCGAGGTCTCGCGCCAGCTCCAGTGCCATGCCGACTTCCGCGCGATCATGCTGAAGCTGCAGCCGTTGCTGGCGCGCGCGGTCTGCCGCGATCTGGAGTTCTTTCACGATGCCGACCACCCGTTACGCGAGTGGGTGGGCAGCCTGATCAATACGGGGGTGCGCATCAGCCCCGGGATCAGCGCGGAGGATTCACGGGCGGTCGGCAGCTACCTCGATGCGATGCGCCGCAGTGTCGAACGCCTGGAGGCGGAGGTCGACGACCTCGATCGCGCGGGCGCGCAGGCGCTGCGCGAGGACTGGGATGCGGTCGTGGCCGCGGAACACGAGCACTGGCAGGCGCAGGCGGAGGAGCTTGCAGAGCCGATGTGCCAGAAGGAACGCGCCGCCCGTGCCCGGCGCACCCTGACGGTCTGCGTGCTGGAGACCGGTGCCGAGCTTCCCGAACGCACGGCCGAGCAGATCGCCGAGGCCTGGGAAGACCTGCTCGCCGAGAACGAGGCCGCCGTGCAGGCGCTGGATACCGAGGTTCAGAAGGTCGTCCGGGCGATCTGCAACGGTGTCACGCCCCAGGAGGTCAATCCGCTGGTGCAGCGCATCGTGACCACGGCCCGCGAGCACGGCGCCGACGATGCCCGCATCAAGGCGGTGGTGCAGCACCTGGGGCAGGCGCATCTGCAGCGGATCCGTGCCTCGGCCGACGAGCCGCGCTTCGACCCGCAGGCGCGCATCCAGGCGCGCCGTGCCACGCGCTTCGAGGATGACGATCCCGACCTGTTGACCGATCTCGACGACCCCTGGGTATTCGATGCCAGTCGCATCCGCACTGGCGAGTGGTTCGAGATGGTCGACAAGGCCAGCGGGGAGTTGCATCGCATGGGGCTCGTCTGGCGCGGCGAGGCGACCCGCGGTTTACTGTTCCTGTCGCTGGACCTGGGCGCCAGCCGGCGGCATTCGCTGCAGGGCGTGGCCCAGGAACTGCGCGAGGGCCGGATGCGTCCGCTCCCCGAAGACAACCCGCTGGATGCGTTACTGGCCTGATCCGGCACTTGCCTGGCATGGGCGAGATCAAGGGCGTTTGTCACCACGAAGCACATGAAGGCACGAAGAAGGTCAAAGGCGATTCACAGGAAGGCTTGAAGGCTGGAAGGCGGTTGATGGGCTGGAGGGTCCGGGGGCGCCGCAGGGTTTCGGTGCGCCGGTCTGCCTGCAGGAAAAAGGTTGACAATGAATGCGGGGCAGCGCGCCGCTGGCGGTTCAACGCCTGAACCCTCTTATCTTCGCGTGGCCTTGCCATGGAAGGCCTGAATCCGAGCTCGGCGATCCCGGAAGAATCGACGCGGCAATCGTTATCCCTTCCAGCGTCCTTCCCTGCTTCCTGTAACCGGCTTTTGAATTCCTCCGTGCCCTCTGTGGTGAAAAATGATCTAAGCGGTGCCCCGGGGTTCGGGAGTGGGTGAATCCTGGGGCAGGCGCACGCGCAGGTGGGTTGCGCCGATGACCGCGGCCGGTACCAGCAGCAGGTTCAGCACCGGCACCATGGCCAGCAGCGTGGTCCCGGCCCCGAAGCTCAGCGTCTCCAGCCGGTGGGCGCGCAGGGTCCGGCGTACCTCGGCGAACCCCAGGCCGTCGTTGGCCAACGGTGCTTCCATGAACTCCACGGCCAGCACCCAGCTGCCGAATACGAACCAGGCCAGTCCGGCCAGCAGGTTCAGCCCGGGAATCACCGTGATCAGCAGTACGGGGATGAACAGCAGCGCGTAGTAGCCGGTCTTGCGCAGTGCGGTCACGGTTGCGTGGCCCATCTCGCCAAGGAACGAGCGTGCCGGCTGGCGCGGTTCGTGGCCCAGCCCCTGCGCGGTGCGGTAGGCCAGGGGCCCGGAGAACGGACTGGCGATGATCGCGGCCAGCGCGACGGCGGAAACCCCGAACGCCACCAGCAGCGCCAGGGCGAACAGGGGCCACAGCAGCCAGGCGAGCCAGTCCCACCCGCCGGGCAGCCAGGTGGCCAGCAGGGATTCGAAGCCAATCCCGGCGGCCGTTGCCAGTCCGAGGACCACCACGATGTTGATCACCAGCGGGCCGATCACCAGGCCGCGCAGGCCCGGTTCGAAGACCCGCGACAGGCCCCGGAACGGCGCGAGGAACGCGAACAGCGGCGTGAGGCGAAGCGGACCGCGCGCCAAGGATGCCCTCAGCGGCGCACCCCGAAGATCGTCAGCACCAGCCCAACCACGGCCATGACACCCCCCGCGATCAGATACCAGCGAGTCTCTTCCGTATAGCGCCCCATGAACTCCCGATGCAGTTCCTCGCCCAGGCTTTCGGTGGCGTTGTAGCCCATTACCAGCAGGATGATGCCGCCTGCCAGCAGGGCAATCCCGAGAATCCGCGTCCAGTGCATGTCATGTCCCTTTATAGTGGGCCTGTTCCGAATGTAGCACCGATCACCGTTTCCGGCCCCGCAGCCGGACATGCTGTAGGAGCCGCCTTGGCGGCGAAGCCCCTGCCCGCGTCCGGTTCTGGAAAACCGGATATCCGTGCTTCAGGAACCGGTTCGCCGAACTCATCCCATTCGGGGCCGTCTCCGGCTTTGGCAGGGGCTTCGCCGCCAAGGCGGCTCCTACATGGGCCTTGTCGGCACAGGGGATGGTCAGTCCGCGGGGCCCGGCTCCAGGCCTACGCCGATCCGCGCGAGCCGGGCGGCGCCCTGGGCGGCGTCGTCGTCCTCGGCCAGGGTTACGGGCAGCCCCAGGATACGGCTGCGGATGCGGGTCCAGACGGCGTTCCGGGCGCCAGCCCCAAGGGACACCACGCAGTCGATGCGCGGGGCGCCCAGCTCGGTCAGGCGCTGATAGCCGTCGCGTTCCACCCGCGCAATGCCTTCGAACAGCCCCTGCAGGAAAAGCGCGTCGTCTTCCGGCCGGGGGCTGAGCCGGGGTTTCAACTCGGGGTCATTGACCGGGAAGCGCTCGCCGGGCCGGGGCAGGGGGAGGTAGTCGAGGCCGCTGTCGGTCTCCGGGTCGATCGCGGCGCTCAGGCGCTCCAGTGTCCGATCGTCGAAGTGCTGGCGCAGCACCGCGCCCCCGCTGTTGGAGGCCCCGCCGACCAGCCAGCGCCCCAGCAGCCGGTGGCTATAGATCCCGAGTTCCGGGGCGTAGATCGGTTCCGGCGCGAGCTGCTTGATCACCAGCGTCGAGCCGAGGCTGGTCACGCCGGTGGTGTCGTCGCCCACACCGGAGGCGAGGAACCCGGCGATGCTGTCGGTGGTGCCGGCGACCACCCGGCAGGCCGGGTTCAGGTGCAACGACTCCGCCGTGCCGGGGTCCAGTGGCCCCAGCACGGTCCCGGCCGGGACGACCTCCGGCAGCAGTTCGGCATCGGTGCCCAGGGTCTCCTGCAGCCAGTTCGGCCAGCCGCCCCACAGCGCGTCGTAGCCGAGCTTGAGGGCGTTGTTCTCGTCCATGCGGTCAAAGCGCGCGCGCAGGCGCCCGGCAATCCAGTCGGCCTGGTGCAGGACGCGACGCACGCCGGAGAGCCCCTCGTGGCGTCGCAGCCACAGCAGCTTGGCCGCCGACGAGCTGGGGCTGTGCACGGCGGACTCGGCCGGCGCGACCCCGGCCAGCACCGACAGCATGTCGGTGGCCCGGGCATCGTTGTACATCAGGGCGGGGTGGGTCGGGCGTCCGTCGGCATCCAGGCGCAGCAGGGTGGCGGAGGTGCCATCCACCGCGATGGCGGCGGGTTCGCCGTCGAGATGCGTGGCGGCCTCGCGCAGCAGCTCGCGCACGATGGACCACCAGAGTGCCGGGTTCTGCTCTGCCCACTGTTCGTCACCACCCACCGAGGCCGGCAGCGTCCGCTGCGCGGCGTGGATGCGCACGCCTTCGGGGTTCAGCAGCACCAGGCGGATGCCCGAGGTGCCGAGATCGATGCCGATGGCGTGCATCTTCAGTGTTTCCCCGGGCTCAACCGTTCATGTCCAGCGGGCTGCGCGTCGGCGCTGGCAGATGCACCGGCTCCGGGGGCGTCCAGCCGGGCTTGCGGTGTTCCGCAACCACCGTGGTGTAGACGCCGCCACGCACGTTGAAGTACGAGGTCAGGCGCATGTAGCGCGGGTCGGTCGCCGCGACCAGGTCGGCCAGGATGCGGTTGGTGACCGCCTCGTGGAAGGCGCCCTCGTCGCGGTAGGACCACATGTAGTTCTTCAGCGATTTGAGTTCCACGCACTTGCCGTCGGCAACATACTGGATATGAATCTCGGCAAAGTCCGGCTGCCCGGTGGCCGGGCACAGGCAGGTGAACTCCGGGACGCGGATGTAGATCGCGAAATCGTTCTCCGGCGCCGGGTTGTCGAAGGTCTCCAGGGTCTTGCTCGGCTGGCTGGGCATCTACGTCTCTCGTTATTGAATGAATGGTCCCGCGCCTGACTGTGCCACCGCAGGAGCCTGCTTGCAGGCGAAGCCCCTGCCCGCGCCGGATTTTGGCAGGGGCTTCGCCTGCGAGCAGGCTCCCACAGGGGATCAAGGCAGGGGCGAACAGGTTTTCGGGCTGTGGTCACGGTACGGGTCTAACCGTGTACCATTCTACCTCCGACTGTCCTGACCGCGGATTACGCCGAACGTGCGACTCGCCCGAATCAAGCTGGCCGGCTTCAAGTCGTTCGTGGACCCGACCACACTCGTCCTCCCCGGCAATCGGGTGGGCGTGGTCGGGCCCAACGGCTGTGGCAAGTCCAATACCATCGACGCCGTGCGCTGGGTCATGGGCGAGTCCTCGGCCAAGCACCTGCGCGGGGACTCCAGCGAGGACGTCATCTTCAACGGCTCGTCCAGCCGCAAGCCCGTGGGGCAGGCCTCCATCGAGCTGGTGTTCGACAACTCCGACGGCCGCCTGGGCGGCGAGTACAGCGGCTACGGCGAGATCGCGGTCAAGCGCGCGCTGACCCGCGACGGCCAGTCCAAGTACTTCCTCAACGGCCAGCGCGCGCGCAAGCGCGACGTGGTCGACCTGTTCCTCGGCACCGGCCTGGGCCCGCGCAGCTACGCCATCATCGAACAGGGCATGATCGCGCGGCTGATCGAGGCGCGCCCCGAGGAGCTGCGCGTCTACCTGGAGGAGGCCGCCGGGATCTCCAAGTACAAGGAGCGCCGCCGCGAGACCGAGAACCGCGTGCGCCATACCCGCGAGAACCTGGAACGCCTGGACGACGTGCGCGACGAGGTGTCCAAGCAAGCCGAGCGCCTCAACCGCCAAGCCGCCACTGCCGAGCGCTACCAGGCACTGGCCGCCGAGCGCCGGCGCAAGCGCGCCGAGGCCATCCTGCTGCGCCTGCAGGCCCAGGAACGGGAGATGGAGGCCAGCCGTACCCGCCTGAACGACGCCGAGACCGCCCTGGCCGCTGCCCAGGCCGAGGCGCAAAAGGCGCAGACCAGCACCGAGCAGGCCCGCCAGGAGCGCGTCGAGCTGGAGGCCGCCACCACCCAGGCGCAGAGCGCCTACTATGATCGCGCTGCCGAGGTCTCGCGCCTGGAGCAGTCCATCCGCCACGCCGAGGACGAACTGGCGCGCGAACAGGCCGAGCTGCGCCAGCTGGACAGCCGCATCGAGGCCGCGGCCGGCGAGCATCAGGCGGTCGAGGCTCGCATCGCCCAGGCCGAGCAGGAGAGCGCGCAACGCCAGGAAGCGGCCGCGACCGCGGAGGCGGAGCGGGAACGCCTGGAGGCCGCCGCCGAGGGCGCCGAGACCGAGTATCAGACCGCGCGCGAGGCGCTCACCGAATGGGAGCGCTCACTGGCCGAGCCGCGCCAGAACGCCCAGCTCGCCCGCTCGCGTATGGACAGCGCCGAGCACCTGCTCAAGCGCGTCGCCCAGCGCCAGGAACGCCTTGAGGCCGAGCGCGCGGCCCTGCCACAGACCCACCCGGGCACCGAGGCGGATCGCCTGGATTCCGAACTGACCGGCCTGCGCGAGCGGCTGCAGGAACTGCAGGGCGAACGCGAGCAGCAACAGGCGGCGCTGGCCGATCTCGAACAGGCCCAGCGCGAGGAGCAGGACACCCTGCATGCCACCGAACGCGAGGCGCGCGAGGTCGCCGGGCGCCTGGCGGGGCTGGAGCACTTCGCCGGCGAGGACGACCCGCAGGAGACCCGCGCCCGCCGCGAGGCCTGGGCGCGCGAGCACGGGCTGGACCTGTCGCGCCCGCTGGTGCAGCAACTGGAGGTGGCCGAGGGCTGGGATACCGCGGTGGAGATGGTGCTGGGTGCCTGGCTGGAGGCCGCCGTTACGGAGCGGCCGGAGGCGGCGCCGGACCTGCCCGACACGATGCTGCGTCTGGTCGGGACGGACGTGCCGCAGGCGGCGCAGGCCCCGGCCGGCCGCCTGGCCGCCCGCGTCCAGGGTTCGCCGGTGGTCACCGCCTGGCTGGCGGCGGTGCATTGCGCGGAGGACCTTGATGCCGCGCGGGCGCAGGTGGCCACGCTCGGCCCCGGCGAGAGCGTGATCACGCCCGATGGCACCTGGCTGGGGCCGGGCTGGGTCGCCCATCGCACCCTGGAGGGCGGGGCCAGCGGCGCGGTGGCCCGGGTGCGCCTGGCGCGCGAGCTGCAGGAACGCCAGGAGGAACTGGCCACGCAGGTGAACCGCCTGCAGGCCGCGCTGGAAGAACGCAAAGAGACCATCGCGGCCACCCGCGCCCGGCGCGAGGCGCTGGACGGGCAGATCCGCGAGCAGCAGGCGCAGATCGACGACCGCGAGCGTCGCGTGCAGCGCCTGCGCGACCAGGCGCGGCAGCTGGAACAGCAGCAGGAACGCATCGACCGCGAGGCGGGCGAGCTCGACGAGGAGGCCGCGCGGGCCCGCGAGCAGTTCGCCACGGCCGAGGCCGAGCGCAACGAGGCGCTGGCGCGCATCGAGACCCTGGAGGCCGACCGCGCCGCCCTGGAAGCCCGGGTCGTTGCCGCCCGCAATGCGCAGTCCGAGGCCCGCGACGCGGTGCGCGCGGCGCGCGACGCAGCCAACCAGGCGCGCATGGCCGAGCAGGAGGCGCGCCATCGCCTGGAGCGCGAACAGAACGAGCGGGGGCGCCTGGAACGCCAGCGCGAGGAGGATGCCCAGCGCCGCGAACGCCTGGCGCAGGGGCTGGGCGAACGCCAGGGCCCGCTGGAGCAGTGGCGGGCGGACTTGCAGAGCGCGGCGGAGCAGCGCCAGGAGGCCGAGGCACGGTTAACCCAGGCGCGTGCCGACCTGGAGGCCTGCGACGCCCGACTGCGCGAACTGGCCGGCACCAGCACCGAGCTGGGCAACCGCGTCGAGGCGCAGCGCTCCACCTGCGAGGAGCTGCGCCTGGACCTGCGCGAACGCTCGGTGCAGATCGAACAGCTCAAGACCCAGTTCCAGGAATCCGGCTTCGCCGCCGAGGCCCTGGCGCCCGAGCTACCGGAGGACGCGACCGTCCCGGCCTGGGAACAGGCGATCGGTGAACTGGATCGCAAGATCGAGAAGCTCGGGCCGATCAACCTGGCGGCGATCGACGAGGCGCGCAGCCTGGAGGAGCGTTCGCGCTACCTGGAGGAGCAGCACGCCGACCTGATCGAGGCGCTGGAGACCCTGGAGGCGGCGATGCACCGCATCGATCGCGAGACCCGGGCCCTGTTCAAGCAGACCTTCGACCAGGTTAATGCCGGGCTCGGGCACAAGTTCCAGCGCCTGTTCGGGGGCGGCGAGGCGCGCCTGGAGATGACCGGCGATGACCTCCTGGATACCGGCGTCACCATCATGGCGCGCCCGCCGGGCAAGCGGCTGTCGACCATCCACCTGATGTCCGGCGGCGAGAAGGCGCTCACCGCCTCGGCCCTGGTGTTCGCGATCTTCGAGCTGAATCCGGCGCCCTTCTGCATGCTGGACGAGGTGGATGCCCCACTGGACGAGGCCAACGTCGGCCGCTTCTGTGACCTGCTGCGCGAGATGTCGGAGCAGATCCAGTTCATCTTCATTACTCACAACAAGGCAACGATGGCCATGGCGGAACAGCTGATCGGCGTTACCATGCACGAGCCGGGCGTGTCGCGCCTGGTTAGCGTGGATATCGACGAGGCTGTGGAACTGGCCGAGGCCTGACCGTCGGTACCGGGATCAACGAGGTTTTTTGTGGATTGGATGCGCATCAGTCTGGTCATTCTGGGGATTGTCCTGATCGCGGGAATCTGGCTCGCCCATCGCCTGCGCACGCGCTCGGTACAGCGTGACGAGGAGGACGACGCCGCGGACTGGGGCGACGAGGCGGTCCACATCCGCGCGAGTGACGAGCCGGGCCGCAAGCGCTGGTACGAGCCGGCGGAGCCCGGCGGCTCCAGCGAACCGGAGGCCGGCTGGGGTGATCCGCTGGACACCGGCCGCAGCGTTCGCCCCGGTGGTGCGCGCGAACCGGATCTGGACGAACCGCATATCCCCGGACCCGCCCGCGAGGAGCGCCACGAGCCCCATCTCGGCGTGACCGCCAGTGACGACGAGTCGGATCTGGAGCCGGACTACGGGCGCCGCGGCGAGCGCGCCCAGGATATCTACGGCGTACTGGACAGCGACGACGAGCCGACGCCGCCCCCGCCACACGGGGCGTTTGAGCCGTCGCCCGAGGATCGCCCGGTCCGCGCCCGCCGCAAGGGTTCGGCCACCGCCCCTGGCGAGCGGGCGCGCGCGGCCCTCGGGGGGCTGGGGGCGCGCCTGCGTTCCGGCATGGACCGCCTGCGTCCCGCACGACTCAAGCCGCCGCGTGCCGAGGACACCCTGGGCGAGCATCTGGACCCGGATCACGAGGTGGACCCGGACCTCATCGAGAAGCCCGCGCCGGACATGGAAACCCTCGGTGAATACGTGTCCGAACCGCGCGTGGTCGGGCGCAACCCGAAGGCCGAGCATCGCGCAACCGACGAGAAGATCCTGCTGCTGCACGTGGTCGCACCGCGCAACAAGCCGTTTACCGGTGTCGCCCTGGGCGCCGCGATGCAGCGCGCTGGCATGACCCCGGGCGAGATGGACATCTACCACTTCCACGAGCCGGAGACGGACAACCGCGTGCCGTTGTTCTCCGCCGCGAACATGGTCCCGCCCGGCACCCTGCGCGAGGAAGACCTGGCCGACATGATGACGCCGGGCGTCACGCTGTTTACCCAGGTCCACCGCAGCGCCGAGCCGCAGCGTGCCTTCGAGGCATTGTTGGAGCACGCCCACGTGCTGGCACGCGATCTGGGCGGCAGCATCCTGGACGCGCAGCAGTCCACCGCCACCAACCAGACGCTGGCCTACATGCGCGAGGACCTGAACGACTGGCTGCGCCGCCACCGGCCGGACGTGCTGCGCCGGCGCAGCGTGCGATGAGCCCGTCGGGTTCGCCGGCCTCGCAGGGCGGCTCGACCGACGCTCCGCAGGCGCGCATCGACGAGCTGCGCCGGCAGATCGAGCATCACAACTACCGCTACTACGTGCTCGACGACCCCGAGGTGTCGGACGCCGAGTTCGACGCCCTGATGCGCGAGTTGGAGCAACTGGAGGCGGACCACCCGGAGCTTGTCACCCCCGATTCGCCCACCCAACGCGTGGGCGCCACCCCGGCCGAGGGCTTTGCCACCGTCCGACATCGCCTGCCGATGCTGTCGCTCGCCAACGGCTTCGAGGCGGACGCGATCCGCGACTTCGACCGCCGCGTGCGCGAGCGTCTGGCGAAACAGACTGGCGACCCTGCGCGCGGCGAGGGCGCCGTCACCTACATGGCCGAGCCCAAGCTGGACGGCCTCGCCATCAGCCTGATCTACGAGGACGGTCGCCTGATCCAGGCCGCCACCCGCGGCGACGGCGAGACCGGCGAGGACGTAACCGCGAACGTGCGCACCGTGCGGCCGATCCCGCTGCATTTGGGCGACCGCTTCACCGACGATGCCCCGCGGGTGCTGGAGGTGCGCGGCGAGGTCTTCATGCGCCGCGCCGACTTCGAGCGCCTGAACGCCGGGCTGGAGGCCGACGGCCTGCGTGGGTTCATGAACCCGCGCAATGCCGCCGCCGGCAGCCTGCGCCAGCTGGACTCGAAGGTGACCGCGCGCCGCCCGCTCAGCTTCTTTGCCTACTCGGTGGGTTTCGTCGAGGGCGGGACGCTGCCGGACACCCAGTCCGGCACGCTGGACTGGCTGCAGCGCCTGGGCTTCCCGGCCTGCCCGGAGCGCGAGGTGCTGGAGGGCGTCGAGGCCTGTCTCGACTACTACGAGCGCCTCGCCGCCCGCCGCGCGGGGCTGGATTACGAGATCGACGGCATCGTGTACAAGGTGGATGCCCTGGCCGATCAACAGCAGCTGGGCTTCGTCTCGCGCGCGCCGCGCTGGGCCATCGCCCACAAGTTCCCGGCGGAGGAGCGCACCACCACGCTGCGCAATGTCGAATTCCGTGTCGGTCGCACCGGCGCGCTCACCCCGGTGGCGCGCCTGGAGCCGGTGCTGGTTGGTGGCGTGATGGTCAGCAACGCCACGCTGCACAACATGGACGAGATCGCGCGCAAGGATGTGCGCATCGGCGACCGCGTGATCGTGCGCCGCGCCGGCGACGTGATCCCCGAGGTGGTCGGCCGCGCCGGCGGCGAGCGCCCCACCGATACCCGCGCCATCGAGATGCCCGCGGCCTGCCCGGAGTGCGACTCGCACATCGAGCGCACCGAAGGCGAGGTCGTCGCCCGTTGTACCGGCGGACTGGTATGCCCGGCGCAACGGCGCGAGGCCCTCAAGCACTTCGTCTCGCGCCGCGCGATGGACATCGAGGGCTTCGGCGAGAAAATCATCGAGCAGCTGGCCGACGGCGGCATCGTGCAAAGCCCGGCGGATCTGTTCGCCCTGGATGCCGAGCGCCTGGAGGCGCTGGAACGGGTCGGCCCCAAGCTCGCCGAGAACCTGGTCAACGCCCTGGAACAGGCGCGCGAGACCACGCTGGCGCGCTTCATCTTCGCGCTGGGCATCCGCGAGGTGGGGGAGGTCACCGCCCGCAACCTGGCCGAATACTACGGCGACCTCGACACGCTGATGCAGGCCGACGCCGAGGCCCTGCAGGAAGTCCCCGACGTCGGGCCTATCGTCGCCGAGCACATCGCCAACTTCTTCGCCGAGCCGCACAACCTCGAGGTCATCCGCGCCCTGCGCGACGCCGGCGTGCACTGGCCCGACCCGCCCCGGCGAGAAGCCGCGGCGACCGATGACGATGCCCCGCTGGCGGGCTGCACCTACGTCCTCACCGGCAGCTTCGACGCCATGACCCGCGACGAGGCCAAGGCCGCCCTCGAGGCCCGCGGCGCCAAGATCACCGGCTCCGTCTCCAAAAAGACCACCGCCGTTATCGCCGGCGCCGACCCCGGCTCCAAGGTCACCAAGGCCGAATCCCTCGACATCCCCATCCTCGGCCCCGACGACCTCGCCCAACTCCTCGCCTGAGGCAATTTGGGCTGTCGCAATTTCACTGTGGGAGCGGGCCTTGCCCGCGAAGCGCCTGCCGGTGTTGGGCTTGGGCGGGAGGCATTCGCGGGCAAGGCCCGCTCCCACAAAGCTCGTTCCTGCAAGTAAGTGCTTCGACAAGTCAAGGAGGTTGGAATGCCACGGAAGGCACGAACGCACCGTCTGCGCCTCGGCCGTTTCAGCGAGCCGGGGCGGGTCTATCTGATCACCGCGGTCTGTGCTGATCGGCAAGCCTGGTTTTCGCAATTCGACCAGGGTCGCTGCGTCGTTCATGCGTTGCGCGATCTGGAAGGCGCGGCGTCGACGTTCTGTTTCGTGGTCATGCCTGACCATGTGCACTGGCTGATGCAGTTGGAAGGGGGTGACCTCTCCAGTACCGTGCAAAAGCTCAAGAGTCTCACTACCCGCCGGATTGGGCGACTGCGGAGGTGCACGTGTCGAGTGTGGCAGAGCGGCTTCCATGACCGCGCGTTGCGCCGGGAAGAGGATCTCCAGGCGGTCGCCCGCTATGTGGTGGCGAACCCGCTGCGGGCAGGGCTGGTCGGCAATCTCGGTGATTACCCCCTGTGGGATGCGGTCTGGCTGGAGTAAGGGGCTGGATGGAGTTTGGCGGGGGCTTCGCGGCCAGGGCCGCTCCCACAGTAAACCAAGCCGGGGGTACCCTTGTGGGAGCGGGACTGCCCGCGAACGCCCCTGCCAGCATGGAACCGATCACAACCCCTTCAGCGATGAGTGCATTTTCATCACGGCTTGCTTATGCTCCGCACGCCGCGATGGAGAGCGGCGGTGAGCGGGTGCGTACACTTGCTGTAGTGTAATCCGGGTAGTTTTTGTGGACGGGAGAGTCGGGCGAGACATGCCGGGACGGTGTTGCAGATCATGCTGAGAAGGGGCCTGGAAAGCTTGTTCAAGCTGCCGCGCTCGAAGAAGCGCTGGCTCATGGTGATGGCGGATACCGTCATGCTGCCGCTGGCGTTGTGGTCCGGCTTCGCGATCCGCCTGGCCGAGCCGTTCCCGCTGATCATGCTGGAGACCTGGTGGCTGTTCCCGCTGGTGGTCCTGGTCGGCATTCCGCTGTTTGTGCGGCTGGGGCTTTATCGGGCCGTGGTGCGTTTCATGGGGGCGCGCACCATCTGGGCCGTGGGGTCCGGGGTGGTGGTCCTGGCGTTGGTGCTATGGGCGGCCGCGATGCTGGGACGGGTCGAGGGCTTCCCGCGTTCGGTGCCGATTAACTTCGCGATCGTGGCCTTCATCTATGTCGGCGGCAGCCGCTTCCTGGTGCGCACGTGGTATCGCTCGATCATCGAGGCGGGCGCGGGTGCCGAGCCGGTGGTGGTCTTCGGGGCGGGCGAGGCCGGCGTGCAGCTCCTGTCCGGGCTCAAGGCCGGGGGCCGGTTTCGAGTGGTCGCCTTCGTAGACGAGGATCGCAGCCTGCAGGGGAGTTCGATCGACGGGATTCCCGTCCATAGTCCGGATCGTCTTGAGCGCTTTGTGTCCCGTTTCCGGGTCAGGCGGATGCTCCTGGCCATTCCGTCCGCGACGCGCCAGGAACGCCGGCGCATCCTGGAACAGCTGGAACCGCTCCCGGTGTACGTGCAGACGGTTCCGTCGATGGAGTCGGTGGTCTCCGGGCATGCGAGCCTGGAACAGCTGGAAGACGTGGACATCGCCGATCTGCTCGGGCGCGACCCGGTACCCCCGGACCCCGAGCTGCTGACCTGCAGCGTGCACGGGCGGGTGGTGATGGTGACCGGCGCGGGCGGTTCCATTGGCTCCGAACTGTGCCGGCGCATCATCCGTCTGGAGCCGGCGGCGCTGATCCTGTTCGAGCGCAACGAGTTCGCGCTCTACAGCATCGAGCGCGAGCTGCAGGAGTACTCGGCGCAACTGGAGCAGTGCCCGGCCATTCACGCGGTGCTGGGTTCGGTGGCCAATGCGCGGCGTGTGGCCTCCGTGCTGGCGGAATACGGCGTACAAACGCTGTACCACGCCGCGGCCTACAAGCATGTGCCGATCGTCGAGGCCAACCTGATCGAGGGCGTGCGCAACAATGTCTTCGGGACCGCCGTGCTCGCGGAGGCAGCGCTCAATGCCGGCGTGGATCGCTTTATCCTGATCTCCACCGACAAGGCCGTGCGCCCCACCAACGTCATGGGCGCCACCAAGCGCCTGGCCGAGATGGTCCTGCAGGATCGCGCCCGAGACCAGCGCGGGACCATCTTCAGCATGGTGCGCTTCGGCAACGTGCTGGGCTCGTCCGGCTCCGTGGTGCCGCTGTTCCACCAGCAGATCCGCGATGGCGGCCCGGTGACGGTGACCCACCCGGAGATCACGCGCTACTTCATGTCCATCCCCGAGGCGACCGAACTGGTGATCCAGGCCGGTGCCATGGCCGAGGGCGGCGAAGTCTACGTGCTCGACATGGGCGAGCCGGTCCGCATCGTGGACCTGGCGCGGCGCATGATCCACCTGCATGGGCGCCAGGTGAAGGAAGACGGCGTGCCCGAAGATGGCGTGGAGATCGTGTTCACCGGCCTGCGTCCGGGCGAGAAGCTCTACGAGGAGCTGTTGATCGGCGACAACGTCCAGGCCACAGGCCATCCGCGGATCATGCGCGCACGCGAGGACTGCGTATCGGCGCAGGATCTGCACGCAGCCCTCAATCAGCTGGACCAGGCCGACCGCGACATGGACACCGAGCGGGCCTGCCGCACCATCCGCGCTGTAGTACACGAGTACGCCCCGGCCAATCACCCACCGCAGGAACGCGTGGCTGGGTAAGGCGGGCGTTAACCTTTCGTGCCCCCGATCGCATCATTGTTCATGGCGCCCCAGTATCCTCGGGCGCTGGGCAAACGTGCCAGCGCCCCTGTAGGAGCCTGCTCGCAGGCGAAGCCCCTGCCCGCGCCGGACTTCGGCAGGGGCTTCGCCGCCAAGGCGGCTCCTACAGGGCTCGGACGCACGGCCGACGAACTTGGCTACACCGATTGCAACAGGAAGGAAACCAGGAATGAAAATCGCAGTCGCCGGAACCGGCTACGTCGGGCTCTCCAACGCCGTCCTGCTCGCGCAGCACCATGAAGTCGTCGCGCTCGACGTGGTGCCGGAGAAGGTCGAGCAGATCAACCGCAAGCACTCCCCGATCATCGATGTCGAGATCCAGGACTTCCTGGAAAACCATGCGCTGAACCTCAAGGCCACGCTGGATAAGCAGGAGGCCTACGCGGACGCGAACTTCGTGATCATCGCCACGCCGACGGACTACGACCCGCAGACCAACTACTTCAACACCGCCACCGTGGAGTCCGTGATCCGCGATGTGCTTGCGATCAATCCGCATGCGGTGATGGTCATCAAGTCCACCGTTCCGGTCGGCTACACGCGCGAGATCAAGGCGCAGCTGGAGACCGACAACATCCTGTTCTCGCCGGAGTTCCTGCGCGAGGGGCGGGCGCTGTACGACAACCTGCACCCCTCCCGGATCATCGTCGGCGAGCAGTCCGAGCGGGCCGAGACCTTCGCCCGGCTGCTGGCGGAAGGCGCGATGGACGACGATATCCCCATGGTCTTCACGCACTCGACCGAGGCCGAGGCGATCAAGCTGTTCGCCAACACCTACCTGGCCATGCGCGTGGCGTATTTCAACGAACTGGACAGTTACGCCGAAGCCAACGGCCTGGATACGCGTCAGATCATCGAGGGCGTGTGCCTGGACCCGCGCATCGGCAGCCACTACAACAACCCGTCGTTCGGTTTTGGCGGCTATTGCCTCCCGAAAGACACCAAGCAGTTGCTGGCCAACTATGACGAGGTCCCGAACAACATCATCAAGGCCATTGTTGACGCGAACCGCACGCGCAAGGACTTTGTGTCAGACGCGATCATCAAGCGTCAGCCAAAGGTCGTCGGCATCTACCGTCTGGTCATGAAGAGCGGCTCCGACAACTTCCGTGCCTCCGCCATCCAGGGCGTGATGAAGCGCATCAAGGCCAAGGGCATCGAAGTCGTCGTCTACGAGCCGGAGCTCCCCGATGACGAGTTCTACCGCTCCCGCGTCATCCGCGACCTGGACGAGTTCAAGCGCGTGTCCGACGTCATCGTCGCCAACCGCATCACCGACGACCTCCGCGACCAGACCGACAAGGTCTACACCCGCGACCTCTTCAACAACGACTGACCCAGCCCGGTTCGCTGTCCCCCTGTAGGACGGGCTCGCCCGCGAAGCCCCCGCCAAAGCCAGCCCGGGTCCCCCTTCGCGAACAGGCCCGCTCCCACAAGGCTCTTCTCCGTGGTCATGCAGCCACGGACCGACGATGCCTTCGGTTGGGTCATCTCGGTCGATGCGGCTTTATTCCTCTGATCATCACCGGCTGGCCGGTTGCGGGGGTCATTGGGAAACCTGATTAGCAACGAGCGTCCGCCAGGCTCAAGGCCCGTGAGGGCTCGGGTATCCAGGCGCCTCCTACATCGTCATCCCGGAAACCGCGCAGCGGTTATCCGGGATCTCCACGGTATGAGTGACGCGTACGTTGGGGCTGGAACGGCGTGCGGAGATCCCGGCTCTCCGCTGCGCTACGGCCGGGATGACGGGGAGGGGGCGCTACGACCGGTATCACAATCAGGGTGAGCTCCGACCAGGATGACAGGGCAGGGGTAAGGGCCCCGGGAGGGTGACACTCCCAGGAAGGCCTGGATCAAAGTGGCCCGGGGGGGCATGCACGTCCCCAAATGGGCCCCGCCACTGGCTGACGATCGTTGCTAATCAGGTTGGGAAAAGGGCGGCGGCTAACCTTGCAAAAAGCCCTGGTTTCCGGTCCAATCGCGACGCCCCGGGGTTGAACCCTTAAGGCACTTCGAGCCCGCATTATGGCAATGCCCGAGCGCCTTCCTGGCAAGTGGTTCGCGGCCGCCATCACTGCCGGTATTGACCTGGCCGAATGCCTCGGGCCGAACCGAGGCCCCCCTGCACATTGCGTTTGAATACAGGAACTGACTCATGAACGATCCCACCGGTCCGCAATCCCGTCCGTACGACGACGAAATCAGTCTGTACGAGCTGTGGGATGTGCTGATGCGCCGTTTGCCGGTCCTGCTGGGTGTCGCGGTACTCACCGTCGTTCTGGGTGTCGTGTATGCCTTGATGCAGCCGGTGGAGTACGAATACCGCTCGGGTGTGGATCTCCCGAGGATCTATTCCGCCGGGTTCATCGACGTGGTCTCACAGGATATGGTGATCGCTCGGCTCGAGGACGTACTGATCCCGCAGCAACGCGATCAGCTCTTCGGCGACGAGGAGCGGGGGCCTCGCGTTCGCGTGAGTGCCCACGGCTCGGACTACAGCCTGATCCTGGAGTCCACCAGTACGCGCGAGGCCGCCGAGCATGTGGCGGATCTCCACGAGGGGGTGATCGCGGCTATGGCCGAGTGGCTGAGGCCACGGTTTGAACAAAGCCTGGCCAGCCATCTGAGGCCCTTGAACAGCCGCATCGAGGTCCTGGATGACCAGATCGCGCTGCTGCAGGAGGACCTCAACGCCCTCTACGGGCGGCTGGGCGAGGGCGATGACATCGCCGGCTTGATCGTGGCCCAGCAAATTGGCGATATCCGCCGAGAGCTGTCCAGGTTGCGTTCGTCCCGCACGGATGCGGCATCCAGCGCCGAAACAATTGAAGCGATGAGCCGCGACACCGAGCAAACCTTCCTTACCGGGGAATCCGATAGCCCCGTGGGTGCCGGCCGCGCGCTCATCGTCGCCCTGTCCGTTGTCCTTGGGGGCATGCTCGGATTGTTTGCGGCGTTCTTCTGGGAGTTTGTCAGCAACGCCCGAAGCCGCCGCCCCGAACAAGGCTAGCTCCGGACTCATGTAGCGTTCCCCGCCGGAGCTTCTGGAGGGGAGGGCTTCTTCAAAGCATGGTCATGTTTGCGCGCGGGCCCGACCGGACCCGCGCGTTCCGTTGCCATGCGACCGGCCGATATGCTCTAATTTTGGCCTGCGTTCATGCCGTGAACGCACATTTAGCAGTTCTCCTAGGGCGGGCCCGCGAATAATCCGGGTGCACCGTCCCGGCGGTAGCGTGCCCAAACGCTGCTCATGATCCGGATAACCTATTGATTGAAGAAGACCTACATCTGGAAGTGCTCCGCCTGCTGGAGCGCGAGCCGGACATGAGCCAACGCCAGCTCGCGCGGGCGCTGGGCCTGTCGGTGGGCAAGACGCACTACGCGCTCAGGGCCGTGCTCGACCGTGGCTGGGTCAAGGCGCAGAACTTCCGCCGCTCGGACAACCGCTCGGCCTACCTGTACAAGCTCACGCCGAACGGCCTGCAGGAAAAGGCGCGCCTGGCGTACGGCCTGCTCCAGCGCAAACGCGCCGAGCACGAAGCCCTGATGACCGAAATCGAACAACTCCGCGCCGAGGTGCAAAACGCCAAACCCGCGGATGAGCCACCCACCCTGTAGGAGATTCTATGTCTCTCCACAAGGGATCTTAGGTTGGTAATCGGTCTGATTTTTCATCAGGGCGAAGGCGACGCGGGCCAGCTTTCGAGCCAAGGCGTTCAGTGCCTGGGTCGTCGCCAGGCCACGGTCCAGGCAGCGCTGGTAGTAGTCGCTCCAGGCGGCTTTCGACTTGGCCTGCATCGCGGCCAGATAGAGCAGCCGTCGCAACTCTGGATCGCCCTGTTTGGTGAGTTTGCGCTGCCCCCGTTTCGTGCCGGAGTCGCGTATGCGGACATCCAACCCCAGGAAGGCAACGAACGCATCACCGCTGCGGAAGGCGCCGCGATGGAACGCCATCGTCAAGCCGGTGGCGGTGAGCGGGCCCACACCCTCGATCTGCTGGCAGCGTCGGGCGTGATCCGACCAGCCGGCGCGACCGACCGTCTCGCGCAGCACACGCTGGAGGACAGCGTCCAGCCGACCGATCTCCCGGAGCAGATCCTTCAGATTGGACTGCAGTTCGGGTACGCCTCGCAGGCTCTGCTCCAGCATGACCCGTGCCCGCACCAGCGTGGCACGCCGGCGCAGCAGCTTTTGCAGGGTCCGGTAGCCCTCGGGTGGCGGTGTCCAGGGGCGCAGTTCGTCCTGTTCGCGTTGCAGATAACGCACCAGAAGCCGAGCATCCCCGGCATCGGTCTTGGCCCGGCCACCGATGCTCTCGCGGTAGCGATTGAGGCGATAGCCATTAATCAGATACACCCGGTGGCCCTGATGATGAGCCTCCAGCGCCAGGGCCAAGTGATAGTCGTTGGTGGCTTCCAGGGCAAAGTCGGCCGGACCCTCCAAGCCACGGACCCACCGGCGGATCGCCGGGAGCTCGTTGGGACACGGCTGTGCGGTTTCACCGTCGATGCTGATCCACAACTCGGCCTTGCCGACATCGACCCCGATCCGATGCGTTGCCATCATCACACCTCCCGAGCTAGCTTGGAGTTGTCTGTCGGGGCCTCACCGAACGCTGGCTTGCCATCTATCGTCGGTCCCGTGCCGATCGATTCCTTATCGGCGTTTAAGGTGAGGGGTGGGACGAATTCTCCTACCGTCTGTGCCACAGGCCAGATGCCGGCCTCGTCCCTCCACCCCGACAGACCCTTTCTAGGCCTGCCGGGGTTAAACATACAAG